>NZ_BAWM01000045.1:0-136542 GCF_000759675.1 Neobacillus niacini
ATAAAGCAAAAGGGGGTCAATCGCTCGACTAATATCGAGCAATTTACCCCCTGATTGTTAAAAGCGGACTTTTTCAGTGCCCTCATTGTTCGAGAGATGTTTTTTCCTCTTTTTAATGAACGAGCTTTAAACCAACTACTGAAAAAATAATACCTAGAATACACGCTAAGCGAAGCCAGCTCTTCGATTCTTTAAAGAAAACCATCCCAACTACCGCTGCCCCTACTGTTCCGATACCTGTCCATACCGCATAGGCGGTTGATAATGGAATCGTCTCCATAGCCCGAACGAGCAGCTGAAAGCTCATTACAAAGCCAGCTATTAAAATTAAATTATTTATCAAGTTATTCTTTTCCGCTGTCCTTTTTATACCGATAACTCCAACCACTTCAAATAATCCGCCTATAATGAGTAATAGCCAATCCATTAACTCTCACTCTCCTTACTTGTTAATTTCAAGCCAATGATACACACCAACAATAGTAAAATAAGAGCAATCCTTAATGGACTGACCGAACCATTCTCAAAAACCATTTCAACAATGACTGTCCCAATCGTACCCATTCCTGCAAATACAGCATACACGGTGCCCACAGGTATAACTTTTGCCGCTCTAACAATTAAATCAAAACTTAATAAGATTGCAATTAAAACAACAAGGGACGGAACTTCTTCATATTTAAACCCACTTGCCCAGACTACTTCAAGAATTCCAGCAAGAATAACGTACAACCACGCTCTTGTTTCATTCGTCGCTTTCGATTCAGTTATCGCTTTTGATTCATTCATCGTTTTGTTAATTCCTCTCTTTATTTTCCTTGCTCCATCTTATCAGAATTTCATTTGCATATCATTCAATATGAAAGTATCATTTCTAATTGAAAACATCCTTTTCTAAAGATTGGAGTTATACCTAATGAACCAAAACAAAGATGGCTTAAAGCCATTTGTTTCCCTTATTTTATCTACTAAAATCCCAAAGCTTGCGTTAATTATAGGATTAACCGCAAGTCTTATTACAACTCTTGCGGGCCTTCTTGTTCCAGTCCTAACGAAAAACTTAGTAGATGGTTTCTCAGTGTCCTCCTTAAGTGTTCCGCTCATGATTGGGATCGGGGCTGCTTTTCTTTTTCAAGCCATCATCAGCGGCATTTCTATTTATCTGTTAAGTTTTGTCGGGCAAAAAATTGTCGCCCGGCTGCGTGAACGTATGTGGGTAAAATTAATCCGTTTACCCGTCAGTTATTTCGATAAACAATCGAGTGGTGAAACAGTCAGTCGGATTGTTAACGATACAAGTGTTGTCCGCGACTTAATTTCGAATCATTTCCCACAATTTATTTCAGGGATTATTTCGATTATCGGAGCCATCGTAATTCTACTTATAATGGATTGGAAAATGACACTATTAATGTTAATATCCGTTCCTCTTACATTAATTCTTATGATGCCACTCGGAAGGAAAATGGCAAAAATCTCCCGTGGTTTACAAGATGAAACAGCTGCCTTTACTGGACATATCCAACAGACACTTAGTGAGATTCGCTTAATGAAATCGTCAACAGCAGAGCAGCATGAAGAAACAAAAGGATTATCAGGAATCGGAAATTTGCTGGGATTTGGTTTAAAAGAAGCACGAATTACTGCCTTAATTGCTCCGATTATGTACCTAGTTGTCATGATTGTAATCGTGATGATTATTGGGTACGGCGGTATGCGAGTTGCCAATGGATCCATGTCGACAGGTTCCCTTGTTGCCTTCTTACTCTACCTATTTCAAATTATTTTTCCGATTACAAGTTTCGCGATGTTCTTTACCCAATTACAAAAAGCAAAAGGTGCAACAGAGAGGATTATTGATATTCTCGAACTGCCATTAGAGGAAGGACAGGATGGTATTGAAATCGATATTACCAATAAACCCATTCATGTACAGAACGTTTCCTTTGCTTATAGTGAAGAAGAACCGGTAATTGAGAATGTTTCGTTTGAGGCACAGCCTGGGGAAATGATTGCTTTTGCTGGTCCAAGCGGCGGTGGGAAAACCACGATGTTCGGATTGATTGAGCGGTTTTACGAACCCACTGCAGGCAGCATATTGGTGGGTGATACCCCGATAACCGAGTTATCTGTAGAAGCATGGCGTAGTCAAATAGGCTATGTTTCACAGGAAAGTGCGATGATGGCCGGTACGGTTCGCGAGAATTTATGTTACGGCTTACCTGATGGAATCTCAGATGAACGTCTTTGGGAAGTTGCAGATATGGCGTATGCGAGTGAATTTATTAAATCCTTTGCGGATGGATTAGACACAGAGGTTGGTGAGCGCGGAGTAAAACTTTCTGGCGGACAGAGACAGCGTATTGCCATTGCGCGTGCTTTTCTGCGCGATCCCAAAATTTTAATGATGGACGAAGCGACTGCAAGCTTGGACAGCCAATCCGAAGGGATTGTTCAGCAAGCTTTATCCCGACTAATGGAAGGCCGTACTACCTTTGTAATTGCTCATCGCTTATCAACCATCGTCGAAGCGGATAAAATTATTTTCATTGAAAAAGGCCGAGTCACTGGAATCGGCACCCATCACGAGTTAACACAATCACATAATTTATACCGTGAATTTGCTGAGCAGCAATTAGCAAGTGGAGATCAAGAAATAATAAAAAAGGTGCATTAAGCTGAGCTTGATGCACCTTTTTTACTCTAATGCTGAGGTTGCTTATCAGAAATTGAGACATTCGGTCTTTCCTCTTTTACTTTGAAAAGCGGAACAACTAGTAAGGAACCAATCAGAAATAATATACCGGAAACAGTATAAACACCGGATAAAGTCAGAGGGATTTTCAGAATACCTGCCACCGACATTCCTATCACCATCATCCCCATAAACAATGGACTAAGTACTCCATTTACACGACCAATAAATGCTTCTTCTGAATATTTTAGAATGATCGTGTTAATTCCAATATGAATACATGGGAAGAAAATACCGTTCAATACTTGTAATACGAGCGTTACCACAAAGCTTGTCGACCAGCCAACCCCAACTGTAAACACCATGCTTGCAAAAATCCCGATTGCAAGAAGCTTTTGAGGTGAGATTTTCTTTGAGAAAGCCATGACGACCCCACCGCCAACTAGCATACCAATACCATTTGCCATTAACAGCCACTGCAGAGATTCCTTTGGCATTCCGAGTTTTTCAATGGTTATGAAAATCATTAACGGTGAAATTAACCCCACAGCTAAACCACAAACGGCAAAAATACCACCCATTGATTTCAGCACTTTTTTTGACATTACATAGCGGAAACCATCTGCCAATTCTTTCTTAAAATTATTTTGAACCTCTGTCTTTTCCTTCTCCAAATCAGGTGGCAGGAACATTAACACAAGTCCAGAAAGCAGGAACATGGCACCCATGACACCAATAGAAATGTAAATTCCATACTTTTGATAGACTAGTGTTCCAATCACAGGACCAATGACCATGAATATTGCCATTAACGATTGGAACATAGCCATGACGGATTGCAGCTGCTCACCAGGTACATGCTGCTTTAATAGTTTCATTGCTGAAGGCATGGAAAACTGTGATAGAATAGCTGAAACAAGCGTTGCTAAGAATATTGCCTGCCATGAGCCAAAAAGTAGTGCTAACAGTACCAATCCTATCGAAACTGCAGACAACATATCGCACCAAACCATTGTAAGCTTCGGCTTCCATCTGTCTGCAAATGTCCCGCCAATAAATGAAAAAATAAATATAGGAGTAAACTCAACAACTGAAATCAATGAAACATATACCGGATCATTATCGGTAATATCCGTAACATATAGTAAAATGGCAAAGTTTCTTATCCAAATTCCTAACTGAAGCAGAAAGTTTGAACTCATAATGGCTAATACAATTCGATTTGAAAATATACTCCCTGTTGGAATCGATGGCGTCCCCTCATTATTAACCTGCATAGTATGCCTCCCATTTGTTCTTTATAGAGTTATTTTTGCCAAAATTCTGCATAATCATATCATATTGGAAAATTTATTTCACCGGAATATTAAGGTTTCAGAAAAAATTAATATTTATTTCATCTTTTATTAGTTGATAGAATTGTAGATGTTTTGATAAGTTTAAGTGAGAAGAGTATTTTTTAGAGGTGTTTTTTATGAATAAGATTTCGAGTGCTGGTTTTCTTCATCCAATTGTATTACTTTTGGTTGTTCTGTTTATAAAAATTTATGCCTTTCAGGTTGTAGTTTTTGAAAACACATCGTTCTTTCATGTTTTACTTGTTGAGTTTCCAATGTGGGCTCTTGTTTTATCAGCCTTCATGATATTTTTTAAAAAACGGACTTGGTTGGCCATTTGGCTTTATAACTTATTCTTGTCGGCTCTGTTCGTTGTCGTTGTTTATTATACACGGTATTTTTCAACCGTACCATCCTATTACGATGTAAAACAAATCTATCAATCCAACTCTGTTGGAGGCACCGTTGCCTTGCTTGGAAGTCCTTATGACTTTTTATTTTTCTTAGATGTTGTGTTAGTCCTCCCACTTATTTGGTTTTTCAAGAAAAACACTGCATCCTTTGTTTCAGCAAAAAGATTTGCTATTGGCTTTGGCTGTATTGGACTAATTATGACGATTATCGCTTTTCACTATCCTTTAATTGATGTATCATACTTTGCAAAAAAACATGGCTATATCCAATCACAATTCGTTCAAGCCTACGAAAACAGCCTTGGGACTGCCTTTGCCAGCCAGGAGCACATGTCTGAAAAAGAGCTTGAAAAGCTAAAAGGCAATACTTATGTTCCTGCTGCTGAACACAGCACCTTTGGAATCGCAAAAAACCGCCATGTTTTTATTATTCAATGGGAGTCATTGCAGGAATTCACCATCAACCAAAGGATTAATGGACAGGAAATCACACCAAATTTAAATGCACTCTTGAAAGAAAGTGCCTATTTCGATAATGTTTATCAGCAAATCGGAGCAGGCAATACATCAGACGCAGAATGGCTCATGCATACCTCCTTATATCCAGAAGGCATGGATCCGACGGTTAATACCATTGAGGGTACTGAGATTCCTTCACTTGTATGGACTTTAAAAAAGAATGGCTACGGTACTGCAACCTATCATGCTGATGATATTACGTATTGGAATCGTGACAAATTATACCCAGCACTTGGATTTGATTATATCTATACCAGTAACGAGATTCCAAACGAAAAAGAGATTGGTTTTGGTCCGGCGGATGAAGTGCTGTTTAACTTTGTGGATGAACAGCTTCCAAAGCAGTTGAAAACGCACGAGAAAATGTATTCTAATATTATTACGCTCACAAGTCATACACCGTTTGAAATGCCTGAAGAATATGAGTTTCTAGACTTACCAGAAAACTATAAGGAAACGTATGTAGGAAATTATTTTCAATCTGTTCGCTATACGGATGAACAAATTGGGTTATTCATTAATCAGCTAAAGAAGCTAGGTATCTATGATGATTCTGTTATTTTGATTTATGGGGACCATTCAGGTCTTCACGGTGCACCTGTTACCGATAACGACAAGCTCCTTTTAAAAGAAGTTTTAGGTCATGAATATAATATGCAGGACCGCTTCGTTGTACCAGTGCTATTTACAGCACCTGGACTATTTAATGGTGAAACCTATTCCCATCTCGGGGGTCAAATCGACCTGATGCCGACTCTATTAAACTTACTTGGCATTGAGCACGATACGCAAATGATTGGGCACAATCTTTTTCACTACAAAAAGAACCTGCTTGGGATGCGGTATTACTTGCCAGGGGGATCGTTTATCAGTGATAAAACCTTTTACACGGCACCAAGCGCAAAGCTTCCTGCCTCAATCTATGACCGAAAAACCATGAAGAAAACAAAGAATACCAACCGACTTCAAGAAAGAATCGATAACACCTTATCCATCATGCAGTACTCGGATTATATCCGCAAAGAACAAACAGAAGATAAGTAAAAGACCTGCATGCTATTCATGCAGGTCCTTCTTATTTAATGTACTTCTTTTACTCGTTTCCTCATTGGTGGAATCTCTAAGTACGTGAGCACACGCCAAATCCACTCCAGTGGTCCAAATTGGTAAAAACGGAGCCAGATTGTGCTAAAGGTAAGCTGGATGATATAAATCGTTAGACAAACGATAAGCGATTGGAGATAGGATAATGCTTCAAACAAGTTGAATACATTACCAGCTAAATAGATAAAGACAGTTTGAAAAATATAGTTTGTTAGAGCCATCCGGCCATAATTTTTCAAAGGGGATAACAGCTTTTGCACAAAAGGAATTTGCAAAAGTAAAATTAGGATCCCAACATAAAAAGCTGAAACAAGTGGTCCAATCATAATTCCTATACTTAAAAATTGATAAGTAGCTTGATCTACTCCTGTATAAAAACCAAATGGATTTGATGGAGCATGTTGATATTGATAAATGAGTCCCGCTGTACTAGCGATTAGTAAAATAGCGGTAAAGATTGACACCTTTTTTATTTTCTCCGCCAATCTTTCAAATAGGCGGTATTGACCAGCAGTTATCCCCAACAGCATTAACGGTACAACCATAAACAGTTTAAATGACTGTATACTTAGGACGATTAGGAGGATTAACCCAGTGGCTAGGTTAATTTCTTTTTTCACTTTGTAAAACGGGAGTAACAAGAGCCCGGTAACCGCATAGATCGTTAATGCCTCACCCGGGTGGTATTTAACATGGAACCAGCCTAAGATAAATAATGCAGCGACTCTTCGTAAAAATAAAACGTAGCCATTTTTCCCCTTTGCGTTCGCTCTTGAGATAAATAGATAAAAACCAACCCCAAACAAAAATGAGAAAAGTGTATAAAACCTGCCCTCAACAAATAAAAATAGGAACCGTTGGTAGGAAGCATCCGCTGTGCCAGGTTCAGGCACTTTAACTGCCAATAGCGGCAGGATATTTACTTGGATTATTCCCAGCAGCGCAAAGCCCCTTAAATAATCCAGAATATCAATGCGTTTATTACTTTCCGTTGGCTTCATAAGATTCACCTCTACCTAATCTTATCAAAATAAATAGGCAGCTGGAATTAATTTCCCCGGCTGCCCTATATTTTGTAATTTTATCTCAAATATAATCGTATGGTGACAGGAACTGCTTTTTATCCAAAGAAGTTTTTAAATGATTGAAGTGTGACCTGGCGATTTAAAGCGGCAATTGATGTGGTAAGTGGAATTCCTTTTGGACATACCAGCACACAGTTTTGTGAGTTACCGCATGAGGTGATTCCTCCGTCTCCCATCAACGCAGCAAGCCTATCTTCTTTATGCATTTCACCGGTAGGATGTGCATTAAATAACCGAACCTGAGACAATGGTGCCGGTCCAATGAAACTAGAATTCTCATTTACATTAGGACATGCCTCAAGGCAACATCCACAAGTCATACATTTTGATAATTCATATGCCCATTGTCGAGTTTTTTCTGGCATTCGAGGTCCTGGTCCTAAATCATACGTGCCATCGATTGGGACCCATGCTTTTACTTTTTTTAAGGCATCGAACATCCGCGAACGGTCAACCGTTAAATCACGGATGACCGGGAACGTCACCAGCGGTGAAATTCGAATTGGGTGTTCAAGCTGATCAATCAAGGATGAACAAGCCTGACGTGGTTTTCCATTAATAACCATAGAACAGGCACCACATACTTCCTCTAAGCACACTGATTCCCAGATAATCGGAGTGGTTTTTTCTCCTTTGGCATTCACTGGATTTTTCTGAATTTCCATTAAGGCTGAGATGATGTTCATATTCGCGCGATAAGGAACCATAAATTCTTCAGTATACGGGGCAGACTGAGAATCTTTTTGTCTAGTAATAATAAAATGAATTTTCTTCTCTGTTCCAGACATCTTTATTTGGCTCCCTTCTTCGCTTTTGTATAGTCACGCTTACGCGGCTCGATTAAAGAAATGTCTACTTCCTCATAATAGAGCTCTGGCAAATTTGATACCGGATTATATTTAGCCATTGTTGTTTTTAACCATTCCTCATCATTACGATCAGCAAATTCTGGTTTGTAGTGAGCACCACGGCTTTCATTCCGGTTATATGCTCCTTTTGTGATGACATGTGCTAAATTAATCATTCCCTCTAACTGGCGAACAAATGACGTACTTGAGTTGCTCCATTTTGCAGTGTCTTCGATGTTAATATTTTTATAACGCTCAGTAAATTCCTGAAGTTTTTCATAGGTATATTTTAATTTCTTATTTTCTCGCACAACGGTAACGTTCGCTGTCATTAACTCACCTAACTCCTTATGGAGCAGATATGCGTTTTCCGTTCCGTTCATCAATAAAATAGATTCGTATTTTCCAACGTCTTCTCTAACTTGTTTTTCAAAGATAGAGCTAGAAACTTGATCAGTCGTTTTTTGGAGTCCGTTTATATATTCTAGCGCTTTGGGACCCGCTACCATCCCGCCGTATACTGCAGATAATAATGAATTAGCCCCTAGTCGGTTTGCACCATGCTGAGAGTAATCACATTCACCGGCAGCAAATAGTCCAGGAATATTCGTTTTCTGGTCAATATCCACCCATAGACCGCCCATCGAATAGTGTACACCAGGGAAAATTTTCATCGGAACCTTCCGTGGGTCATCACCCATGAATTTCTCATAGATTTCCATTATTCCACCGAGTTTTATATCTAATTGTTTCGCGTCAATATGAGAGAGATCAAGATATACTTTGTTTTCCCCGTCGATACCTAACTTCTGATTCACACATACATCGAATATCTCACGGGTTGCAATGTCACGCGGAACGAGGTTTCCATATGCGGGATACTTTTCTTCTAAAAAATACCAAGGCTTCCCGTCCTTATATGTCCAAACCCTGCCTCCTTCACCACGAGCCGACTCACTCATGAGGCGGTTCTTATCATCTCCGGGAATCGCAGTAGGGTGAATTTGAATGAATTCTCCGTTTGCATATAAAGCACCTTGTTGATAGAGTCTAGCTGCTGCATATCCAGTATTTATTGTCGAATTTGTCGATTTTCCAAAGATGATTCCTAGTCCGCCACTTGCCATTATCACAGCATCAGCTGAAAATGCCTTCATTTCCATCGTCCGCAAATTTTGAGCAGTTATCCCACGGCAAACACCTTCATCATCTATGATTGAAGAAACGAATTCCCAGCCTTCATACTTTGTCACTAACCCTTGTACTTCAAAGCTGCGGACTTGTTCATCAAGTGCGTAAAGGAGCTGCTGTCCAGTTGTTGCCCCGGCAAATGCTGTTCGATGGTACTGTGTTCCCCCAAAACGGCGGAAATCTAATAAACCTTCCGGAGTTCGGTTAAACATAACCCCCATACGGTCAAACATATGGATAATTTTCGGTGCTGCTTCACACATAGCTTTTACTTGAGGTTGGTTGGCCAGAAAATCCCCGCCATAAACCGAATCATCAAAGTGCTCCCATGGAGAATCGTTTTCTCCTTTTGTATTTACCGCTCCATTGATGCCACCTTGTGCACAAACTGAATGGGATCGTTTAACCGGCACAACCGAAAATAAATCTACCTTTGTTCCTTTTTCTGCTATTTTAATAGCAGCCATTAACCCGGCCAAGCCGCCTCCTACAATTACAATATTACCTTTGCTCATTTGTCTGTCCTCCCTATCTAATGCTTAAGCAAATGCCAGGATTGCACGGATCCCGATAAAAGATAATGCGATAAATAATCCGAATGAAATGTATTGTGTAACTTTTTGTGATTGCGGTGATACGGTGAATCCCCATGTAATCAGGAAAGTCCAAATACCATTTACAAAGTGATAAATACAGGATAGAATTCCAATGATATAAAGTGATAACGAGATAACATTATCGACAATTCCGGCCATTAAATGATAATCTGCTTCTACTCCGCTAAACTCGACCTGAACTTTCGTTTCCCAAACATGCCAAATGATAAAAACAAAAGCAATTAAACCGGTCATTCTTTGTAAGAAAAATTTCCAATTTCGAAGATTACCATACCTTTTCACGTTGTTTTTGGATTGACGGGCAATAAAGATACCATAAATCCCATGGAACAAGAGAGGGATAAAGATGATAAACAGTTCTAGAAAATATTTAAAAGGCAGATTTACCATAAATCCAGCTGCTTTGTTATATGACTCGATTCCCCATGTAGCGGTGTAATTGACAAATAAATGGACCGTCATAAACACCCCAACTGGAATGATTCCTGACAGCGAATGCAGCTTACGGTAAAAATGCTGATGATTTCCACGCTCCATATGTTGAAAAACCTCCTTGTGATGCGATTTTAAACAGAGCGCCAAGTACCTAAGCTAGGCGCCCTGCAAATTATGACTACACTAAAACTAATTCCTTGGCTTCTTGTTGCTGCTTTTTATTAAGTAATTCTTTACCAGCTATACCTGGATTGGTCATTTCAAATGGGTGTAATATCGTATCTAGTTCACTTACTGATAAGACACCTCTCTCTAGAACAATTTCTCTGACTGGTCTCTTAGATTCAATTGCCTCTCTTGCAATACTTGCTGCTGTTTCATAGCCAACGTGTGGGTTGATTGCTGTAATCACTCCGACACTATTATTTACGTAATCTTCCATTCTTTCTTTATTAGCAGTAATTCCGCTGATACAATGTTCACGGAATACTGTAAATACATTTGTCATAATCTTAATCGATTGCAATAGGTTATAAACAATCACCGGTTCCATTACATTTAATTCAAATTGACCTGCTTCTGAAGCCATACTAATTGTCAAGTCATTTCCAACTACTTGGAAGGCACTTTGATTTAATACTTCCGCCATTACAGGGTTTACCTTCCCTGGCATAATAGAGGATCCTGGTTGACGTGCAGGAAGATTTATTTCTCCTAATCCACAGCGTGGTCCAGAGGTCATCATCCGTATGTCGTTCGCTACCTTAGACATGTTTAACATACATATTTTAAGTGCAGCTGAAACTTCAATATAAGCGTCTGTATTCTGAGTTCCGTCCACAAGGTCTTCTGATCCCTTTATTGGATAACCTGTCAATTCCGCCAAGAACTGAACTGTTTTTTCAATATACTCCGGTTCTGCATTCAAGCCTGTTCCAACAGCCGTAGCCCCCATATTAATCTCGTATAAATTTTCACGTGAGGCGCGAATTCGCTTGATATCTCTCCTTAATACCCTTGCGTAAGCTTCGAATTCTTGACTCAATAGAATAGGTACGGCGTCCTGCAGGTGGGTTCGTCCCATTTTGATGATTCCATCAAATTCATTTGCTTTTTTCATAAATTCGAGATGAAGGTCTTCCATGACCCTTATTAGTTTTTCCAATGTCATTAGAGTTGAAAGATGAATTGCAGTTGGAAAAGCGTCATTGGTGGATTGTGCCATATTGACATGAGTGTTTGGGCTAATTACTTTATAATTCCCTTTAATCTCCCCAATCATCTCGAGGGCACGGTTCGCTAGGACTTCATTTGTGTTCATGTTGATGGAAGTACCTGCCCCGCCTTGAATTGGGTCAACAATAAACTGGTCGTGCAGCTTTCCTTCAATTACTTCATTAGCTGCAGCCATAATTGCATTCGCTATACTCATATCCAATTGCCCTGTTTCTGTATTCGCATATGCTGATGCTTTTTTCACCATCGCCATAGCCCGGACCAACGCCTCATCAATTCGATATCCTGTGATTGGGAAATTCTCGACTGCTCGCATCGTTTGGACGCCATAATACGCATTAATTGGAACTTTTTTTTCACCAAGGAAGTCTTTTTCAATACGGAAATTATCTGAACAACTCATTCTGGTCATCTCCAAATCAATTTTGTTTTTAAAAACTAGTTACAAAATAATTGTGCTTAGCAGGATACCAATTGTAACGGCCCCAACAGTAGCAATTAAACCTGGTACCATAAAGCTATGGTTCAAAATATATTTACCTATTTTAGTTGTACCAGTGCGGTCAAAGTTTATTGCAGCGACAACTGTAGGATAGTTCGGAATGAAGAAGTATCCGTTAACTGCCGGAAACATTGCGATCAGTAATGCTGGGTTAATACCTAGTGTTATACCAAGAGGCATTAAGGTACGAACTGTTGCGGCCTGACTATAAAGCAAGATAGAAAGTGCGAATAGGGCAAGAGCAAACAACCATGGAGCTGCCGTTACTAAATCAGATATTGATCCTGATATTAATGCCATATTACCTTGGAAAAACGTATCTCCCATCCAAGCAATACCAAAAATGGCAACAACCGCTGCAGCACCTGCTTTAAATACACTTCCTGATACAATTTCTTCAACGTTTGGTTTACAGAAAATGATAATCAATGCTGCAATGGTGAGCATAACAATTTCAATGGCAGCTGGCATGGTCATCCGGGTAAGCACACCATCGATCGTCCAGGCAGGACGTAATTCCTCAAAGGATCCTAACAAAACAACGAGGACAGCTGCTAATAGGAAGAACACTACTGAAAGCTTTGATCCTTTATTAGCTTTGTACTCCTTTTTATCTTTTCTAATCGGAGCTAATCCTGCTTCCAAACGCTTCAAGTATTCAGGGTCCTCATTAAGCTCTTTCCCCATTTTGCTTGATACGAATGCTGCAATCATACAGGCAATAAAAGTAGACGGAATACAGATCATTAAAATATCAAGTAAATCAATCTTGAAATCCGTCAACAAGGCAAGAAGGGCAACAGTTGCTGCTGAAATGGGACTAGCTGTAATAGCCTGCTGCGAAGCAATTACTGCAATCGACATTGGTCTTTCAGGTCTAATCCCTGATTCACGTGATACTTCTGCAATCACCGGTAAAACGGAATAGGCAACGTGACCCGTACCAGCACAAAATGTAAATACGTACGTAACTATTGGAGCAATAAATGTGATCCACTTCGGATTTTTTCTTAAAGCCTTCTCAGCAATATGGACAAGATATTCCATCCCACCAGACGCTTGCAGGGCACCGGCTGCAGTAACAACGGCTAAAATCATTAGCATAACATCGATCGGAGCGGATGTAGGCTGCAATCCAAACACGAAAACGAGAATGGCTAAACCCACCCCACCCATTACCCCAAGTCCAACCCCACCTAGCCGGGCTCCAATGAAAATACATGCTAGTATTATTGCAAATTGAATCCAAAACATGTCGATTACCTCCATACGGTAAAATGATTTTTCTCAAAAAGCCTAAAAAAATAACCTATAAATTCTCTCACCAACTTTCGTTCAAGGAAAAATTGTGAAGTTATTCACAAATTGTTTCGCATTTTTTGAAATCCGCCTCATCTGCGTGTTTTAAATAGAATATAATTGCCTAGCGAGCAGGAATAGCAATATCTTCATTACTCCCTCTGCTCATATTGAGCATAACGATAGCCCTACTAAAAACTACTAAAAACTACAAAAGCGGATAGAAACTTAATAAATTTGACACTTTTTATAAGAAATTTCTCTGCAAAAACGTTTAAGATGTATGTGACCGAGTAGACTTTTTGGAAGTGATAACTTGAACGAGAAACTATTAGCCTTTTTATTCATTATTATCGCTGTTCCAATTGCTGGAGAATTAAAGTTCTATCCAATTGATGGTGATATTAGAGTTAGTTTAGGGACGCCACTTTTTTTCTTTATCTTATTATGGTTACGAAAAATTCATCCTATCCCAGCGGGAATTGTTGCTGGGTCAGCAGTTGTCCTTTTTCGTATGTTCCTGTACAGTATTCAAACTGATTCCCTACAGCTAGTAGAGGCATTTTTTCTCCATATCCCTGTTTTTTTCTATTATTTTGTATATGCTTCACTATTCTACATCTTTAAAATCTATACATTTTATGAAAGGCCCTTCTTTATTGGTTTGATGGGTGTAGTGACGGAAGTAATTGCAAGTATGGTTGAAATTACAATTCGCGCCTTTACTTCTCATATACCTATTGCTCTATCGACCTTTTTAGTGATTGGTGGAATTGCTATCATCCGTAGTTTCTTCGTCCTCGGCTTTTTCAATATTCTCATCTTAAGGGAAACAAAACTTGCTGAAGGGCAACAGCGACAAAGAAATGAAGAAATATTATTATTGATTTCTAATTTATATGTAGAAATGATTCAGCTGAAGAAATCAGCGAAGAATGCAGAAGAATTGACTAGTACTTGTTACGTACTATACCGGGATTTAAAAGCTGCCCAAAATAATAAGGAAGCAAAAGCTGCCCTCAAGATTGCTGGGCAAATGCATGAAATTAAAAAGGATCATCAGCGTATTTATGCCGGCTTATCAAAGTTAATGGTTAAGGAAAATTTAAATGAATTTATGAATATAAATGATATTATTACCATTATTATTTCAGCCAATAAAAGCTACGGTGAAATGTTGGAAAAATCAATTGAATATCAGGTACATATTTCGGGTAATCACCAACTTTACAACACATTTATACTCTTTTCACTAGTCAATAACCTTGTAGCAAATTCAGTTGAAGCTATTATTAAACAAGGACAGATCAAGCTTACGGTCTCAAAAGCTGGGGATACGGTCGAAATTATTGTTAGTGATAACGGTTCGGGAATCTCCAATAAGAACAAACCGTTTATTTTCGAACCAGGTTTTACCACAAAATTTGATGACACAGGCAACCCCTCCAATGGAATTGGTTTATCACATATAAAAAATGTGATTGAAACGATTGGCGGTGAGATGGAACTGCTAGAAACAACAGGGGAAACCATTTTCGGAATTCAGCTTCCAGAAGCAAGCTTAACAGAGAGAGGATGAAGGCTTTGAAATTCTTTATAGTTGATGATTCCGCGACAATTAGGGTAATGCTTTCCAACATTATTGAAGAAGAATGCCTAGGGACAATCGTTGGAGAAGTGGAAGATGGTTCAGAGGTCTACTCGGATATTCTATCCAATCAAGGTGTCGATATTCTACTCATCGATCTACTCATGCCAAACCGCGATGGAATTGAAACTGTTAGGGAAATTTCTCCCTTCTTCCAGGGAAAAATTATTATGATTTCTCAGGTGGAAACAAAGGATATGATTGGTGAAGCCTATGAACTTGGGGTTGACCACTATATAACAAAGCCGATAAATCGTCTCGAAGTGGTAAATATTCTAAAAAAAGTATCCGAACATCTACGAATGGAAAGATCGCTTAGTGACATTCAAAAATCATTAAGCTTTTTAAGTGACGGACAAACACATAAACCTAAAAATGATTTCCGCACTCATCAAAATCGGATTATCAACTCAGGAAAGAATATCCTCTTAGAGCTTGGAATAATTGGCGAGAGTGGAAATAAGGACTTACTAGACATTTTAGCAATATTAGAAAAATTGGAGAAGGATGGAATCCGAGAAACCCCGCCATTAAAGGAATTGTATGAAAAAGTGATTGAAAAAAGGCATGGGTCATCTGTTTCACCAAAAATAGTTAAAAAAGAAATAAAAGCAGGTGAGCAGCGTATCCGTCGAGCAATCCATCAAGCATTAGAACACATCGCCTCACTTGGATTAACAGACTATACCAATCCCAAATTTGAAAATTACTCATCCAGTTTCTTCGACTACAGCCAAGTCCGAATAAAAATGCTGGAATTAGAAGGTAAAAAACACGACGAGAATTATCACAGCCGCATCAATATAAAAAAATTTATCCAAGCCTTATACATGGAAGCAAATGGATGAAATTTTGACTGAAATGGGACCTATCTTTCTTTAAACTAATAGAAGGGCAGGTCCATTTATGTAGAATTAATATTAGTGTTGAAGGAAATCTATAATTTTACATACTCTCATATGCCAAACAAGCTTGGATTATTTTTTGCTTTCTTTTCCACTGATACTACTCCTTTACATTGAAAGTCCCATTGAGTTACCATTTCCTTCACGCGAAATGTATCATTTTAACACCCAAGTATTAGAAATTTATTAATTTATGCAAAAAAAATAGACAGCAATGAGGATGTCTCATGACTGTCTGTAAATAAAGGGCAAATACCTTAGTGAACAAGGTATCTCTCAATTGTAAAAAAGCAAGCGATTATAAGTTCCTATTAATTACTGATAAAATGTTACGTAACTCGGTGACAGGTACCTGTCCAGGAGCAGAGGCTTTCTTGGCAGCACCAAATGTCAATGCAGATCCAAATACCTCTCCTGCTAAACGGCTAATCACTCCCATACCCGCCATTGACATGGTGATAATCGGTCTATCAGCGTATTGATCGTTCATAGTATTAGTTGCATCTAATAACGTCAAAACATCAGCCGTGCTATTTGGCATGACGGCAATTTTAGGCAGATCGCCACCCAATTCTTGAGCCTTACGTAAACGAGATACAATCTCTTCCTTTTCCGGTGTTTTGTCAAAATCATGATTCGAAATAATGACATACACATTGTGACTATGTGCCGCAGAAATGAGCGATCTTATCTCTTCATCATCATTAAATAGTTCAACATCAACAATGTCAATCTGGCCACTCTCCGCTATCACCTTATTTAATTCAAAGTAGTATGCCGTGCTGACTTCCTTTTCACCGCCTTCTTTTGCACTACGGAATGTAAAAACCAGCGGTGTATTATCTAGGATGGAACGTATTGCACTCAATGCTTCTATTACTTTATCCAAATCCTCCACATGCTCAAAAAAATCAACCCGCCACTCTACAACATCTAAGTCGACAGTTTTAAGCAATGATGCTTCTTCTATTAATTCTGTTATTGTTTCCCCAACCATTGGAACACATATTTTAGGTGCGCCTTCTCCTATTGTTAATCCTCTAACCTTAACCGTTTTTTTCATCTTCTCCCTCCACTCCACTGGACCCTTTTACTTGGTTTCGTGCAACTCCCAAGATAATTTCAGGGTTTTTACAATGCTTTCAGCTAACTCATCCATATTTTGATTGCTTATTTCAATCGTTGAGTGATAGTTATTTTTATAGATTTCTTTTCGTTTGTAAAATAACTCTTCTATTTCATCCATTGTCTTACCTTGCAGGACTGGACGGCTGTCAATAATCGAACTTAATCGATTTTTCCAAGCATCCCAGGTAATATCTAAATAAAATACAATACTAGTAGAGAGGCATACCCTTCTGATTTCTTCCTGAAGGAATGCTCCTCCACCAACAGAAATAATCTTTAGTTTATAGTCACATAAATTCTGAATTAATTCTTTTTCCTTTTCTCTAAAGGCCTTTTCACCAATTTCAGCAAATATTTTTGGAATCGGCATGTTGTACTCTTTTTCAATTTCTTCATCGATATCAATAAAATCTCGGTACAGCTTTTTAGCTACTAGCTTTCCAATCGTCGTTTTTCCTGCACCCATAAAACCGATAAATACAATATTTTTTTCTCTCAGCGAACTGTTTGACAACTTATTCCAACTCCCACGGTCAATTCATTTTGTTATAATTATAAGCTTTCTCCCTTCACAAAACCAATTAAAAATAGGTCCTATCAATTGGATAGAACCTATTTCTCTTGGGGCTTGTTATGTATCGCTTACACTAATTTAATTTTGTCTTGTGGCTCGTCTAGTTTCATACGTTCCAGTTCTAGTCTCATTCTTTCCGTTTCTATTATATAATTTTGATGTTTAAGTTTCTCTAGCTCTAGTTCCCCTTGAATCATTTTGAATTTGATTTTAGACTGTTTCTGAAAATGGCTTGTTAAAATAGCAATGATCGGAATCGAGAATACCATAATAACCGCGATTGTTCCCGTCATATGACTCCCTCCTTTGTTATCAAGAAGCTGTGTACATTATCCTTAAGTTAAATAATACCAAATTCTAGTTATAGTTTGTACAGAATTATCAAAAAATAAAACGCATGGAAAATGACTAGTCCATGCGCTACACATGTTTCTTGGGTTTATTGAGCAAATGCTTTATGGAGTAGAGGGGATGACTCTTTTTTCTAAAAACTTTCTCTTTGACAAAAGACTATATGCCTATATAAGATAGTAAGCAGTGAAAAAGTTCACACCATGAATATAGGTGTAATTCTTTATAAGAAAGGTGGCTTAATGATGACAGGAGAACAAAGAAAGAAAATCACCATGTTGATGATCAACATGTTTATTGCAATCGGGAGTTTTGGAATCATCATTCCCATTTTACCAGCCTATTTGGAATCCATTAATCAAGGCGGAACTGCGGCTGGACTGTTCATTGCCATCTTTGCCGGAGCCCAGTTTGTTTTTTCTCCTATTGCTGGTAAATGGACGGATCAATATGGACGTAGAAAGATGATTATCTACGGACTAGCAGGTCTTACCTTGTCTATGTTTATTTTTTACGCTTCTAATTCAATTTGGGTACTATATGCGTCTCGTGCAGTTGGTGGAATCGGCTGTGCTATGCTTGTACCAGCAATCTTTGCCTATATAGCAGACATTACAACCATAGAGCAAAGGGCGAAAGGAAACAGCCTAGTATCAGCAGCGATGTCCCTTGGGATTGTCGTGGGTCCTGGAATCGGTGGATTTTTAGCGGAGTTCGGTTTAAAGTTTCCCATATTAATATCAGCACTTGTCTCTCTTGTTTCTGTATTGTTTTCCGTACTCCTATTAAAGGAAAGCAGCACTGTTCAATTTGGAGAGGGAGCGGAAATGCACCCAGATGAGTCCATGGCACGCAAAATAGCACGATCAGTGAAAATGCCTTATTTCATTCCACTTATCATTACACTCGTGATGAGTTTTGGCTTAATTGCCTACGAATCGGTTATAGGTCTATACCTTGATAATCAGTTTCAGTCATCCGCGAAGGATATTGCGATTATGGTTACAGCAACAGGAGTTGTTAGTGTCATTGTTCAGCTCTTTGTTGTTGATAGGATTGTTAATCGATACGGAGAAAGAGCAGTATTGAATGTCTTTATTGCTGTCGCCGCAGTTGGCTTTTTATTATCACTTTACGCTTCCAACTATGCCTTTTTCTTTGTTATTTCTTTATTTATTTTCTTATCAACCTCTATCCTTCGCCCTGTGTTAAATACATTGATATCTAAGCTTGCGGGTAACGAACAGGGTTTTGCTATGGGAATGAATAATGCTTATATGAGTATCGGAAACGTAATTGGACCCACACTTGCAGGATTGCTTTATGATGTTAAAATTACCTATCCATTCGTTTTAGGATTCGTATTATTAGTAATAACCCTATTCATAACCTTCACATGGCAAAAACGATCACTTAAAGCAAAAGCAGTTATATAGTATAAGAAAAGACTGATGCAGCAGCCCGCATCAGTCTTTTTTTTACGATTTAATTGTACTTTTATATTTATACATCTTCCACTGGTAGTGAATAAAACAGCCAATGCAAAATCCGAGGATCGCTACAAAGGCAGCTATTGTAACCATGATTGTGAACACATACCCCACTGTGTTCCAACCAAGTAAGAAGCTTATGAACCCAGCACCCAAACAAAAAACTGATAACTTTTGATTAAATTGCTGCTGTTCCCAGTCCTCCTGAATATAATCTTCTGGTTTTTTCTTTAGAAAGAGCTTTGCAATATTCATGACTGGATTATATTTAAAAACAATTCCGGAGATTCCTGCAAGTAATGGAACTATTAAAAACCATCCCTCACCGAAAACCAGCGTTAATACGGCACTAATAACAATCACCCACTGGTTAGTTCTCACAAGCGGCCTTGGTAAAGAACGTACCTTATCAGTCAATTAAAACCCACCTTCCTCATTGGATTAATTGGTTTGTATAGCTATAATTTTATCCTCTTTATGCTGTTTTGTATAGCTTTGTTTTTTTATGGTAGACCCATTTTGTTTTAAATTGTAATATGGAAGTAATGGGCGTAACAAGGAGCTGGCGTTTCGTGAAAATAAAAAAAATCCTCAATAACAATGCCGTTGTAGTTTCAGATAACAATGAAGAAAAGATAGCAATTGGTGCGGGAATTGCCTTTGAAAAACGAAAAAATGACATCATCAATCCAAGTAAAATTGAAAAGCTATTTGTTATGAAGGAAAATGAGAAATTCCAACAGCTTCTTCAACAAATACCTGAAGAACACTTTTCCATCTCGGAGGAAATCATCTCTTATGCGGAAGAATGTTTAGGGCAAAAATTAAATGAGCATATCCATATTGGCCTTACAGACCACTTGTCATTTGCCATTGAAAGAGCAACGGAAGGAATTCATCTAAAAAATAAGCTTTTTCAAGAAATAAAAATCCTTTATAAAAAAGAATTTGATATTGGAATGTGGGCAATTAGACATATTGAAAATAAAACACAGGTTAAAATGCCCATCGATGAAGCCGCCTATATTGCTCTCCATATTCATACTTCCAAGCCGCTAAGCGGAGATATGAAACAAACATTAAGGCAGACCGCCATCATTGGGGAAATGATTCAAACCATTAAAGAATGTTTAAATATAGAGATCGAAGAAGATCACCTTTCATATCAACGATTGATGACCCATCTCAGGTTCACTCTATCAAGACTAAGTCATAATCAGCAACCAATCATGGATGACGAAATGCTGACAATGCTAAAAAACAAATTTCCTATTGCCTACAAAAGTGCACAAAAAGTTGCCAAGCTTCTTGCGAAAAACCATGGTATTCATCTTCCAGAACAAGAACTCGGTTACATTACGATTCATATTGAAAGAATCAGAAACCGCTAATAAAACTAGCTGAAACTAGACAAAAAACCGCATGGACCAGATGGTCCATGCGGTTTTTCATTGACTCATTATTTTTCCTTGCGGATTTTTGCAATTTCATCTGCTACGAATTGTACATTTGTACCGACAATAACTTGAATACTGTTTTTACCTACAATATTAATTCCAGGTACACCAGTAGATTTAATCTTCTTCTGATCTACTGCACTCATATCCTTAACTTCTAAGCGTAAACGTGTTACACAATTATCTACAGATGTAACGTTTGCATCTCCACCTAAGCCTTCATAAATCTTAGCTGCCATCCCAGCAAATTTATTACCTGCTGATTGGGCTTCCTCAGTCTCTTCATCAATATCATCTTCACGACCAGGCGTCATTAAGTTGAATTTTGTAATGATAAAACGGAATAAGAAATAGTAGATAACCGCAAACACTAAACCTTGAACGAGTAACATATATGGTTGGTTTGCAATTGGAATTTTCAAGCTTAACACAAAGTCAACCAATCCTGCACTAAAGCCAAATCCTGCTGTCCAATGGAACGTAGCTGCAATCGCTAATGAAAGACCTGTTAATAAAGCATGTGTTACATAAAGTGCTGGAGCAACAAACATAAACGCAAACTCAAGCGGTTCTGTAACCCCAGTGAAGAATGAAGCTACACCTGCAGCCATCATTAAAGCAGCCACTTGTTTTTTCTTAGATGTCTTAGCAGTATGGTACATGGCTAAGGCAGCTGCAGGTAAACCAAACATCATAACTGGGAAGAAACCAGCCTGATACATTCCGGTTACACCTTTTTCTCCTGCACTTTTCCAGAAGTTACCTATATCGTTAATTCCCGCTACATCAAACCAGAATACAGAGTTTAAGGCGTGGTGTAAACCGATAGGAATTAGTAGTCTGTTGAAGAAACCATAAATGCCTGCACCGATTGCTCCTAATTCACTAATACCTTTACCAAAAGAAACTAGTCCGGAGAAAACCCATGGCCAAACAAAGAACATTACTAAAGATACAGCTAACATCGCTACGGATGTCATAATGGGAACAAGTCGTTTTCCACTAAAGAAGGATAACGCATCCGGTAACTTCACATGACTGAAACGATTGTACATAATGGCAGCAATAATACCGGAAAGAATCCCCGTAAATTGTGTTCCAATTTTTCCAAAGGCTGCGTTAACAGCTTCTGGATCAACACCTTGAAGCAAAGCCACTGAGTTTGTCGATAACACAGTAGTAATAACCAGATAAGCAACCAATCCACTTAGTGCCGCTGAACCATCTTTGTCTTTTGACATGCCCAACGCTACCCCAACAGCAAAAAGGATAGCCATGTTATCAATAATGGATCCACCTGCTTTAATTAAGAAAGCTGCTACCGGACTTCCAGCTCCCCAGCCTGCTGGGTCAATCCAATACCCGATACCCATCAATATAGCTGCTGCAGGCAAAACTGCCACTGGCAGCATTAAGGAACGGCCTAGTCTTTGAAGATATTTCATCATTTTTTATTCCCCCTATTCTTTTAATAAAACATTGAACAAAGCTTTCCTGCCAGGTTTTGCTCAATTCTCCTTTACTAGGAATCAATTAATTCATTCAAGCTTAGAACAGCTGCAAAAAATAATAATAAGTGCTTGGTAGCTTGGAATCCTCATTATCAATCCCATTTTTGCAAATTGAGTTTCTCATGACTGGTCAACATTTCTACACGATAATCATTTATACTGTTTGAAGCCTACCACCCCCTTTCCTATGAGGATTTCCTTTAGGACCTTGAGATCATTACAGTTTCACCTTGGACTGCACTCACTTCCTCTGTGAGAGTAAATTGCCTTTTTTCCTCATGGCTATTTGTAATCACGATAGGTGTTATCGTGCTTTTTGCATGTGTTTGGATGTATTCCCAATCAACCTCGATAAGCAACTGACCAACTGAAATCTTATCGTCTACATGAACTGCTACTGTAAAACCATTTCCATTTAAAGCTACTGTTTCTAACCCAACATGTATAAGGATTTCTGTCCCATCATCCGCTCGAATACCAATAGCATGTTCCGTAGCAGCGATGAGAATAACCGTTCCATTGACAGGAGAATGAATATTTCCAGCCGTAGGTATCACGGCTATCCCTTCCCCCATCATCTTTTGACTAAATACAGGATCCGGAACCTCCTCTAGCGGAATAATGGCTCCATTGACTGGTGCAACTATTTGTAATTTTTCCTTTTTAAAAAAACTAAATACCATTTAAAGTACCCCTTTACTTAAAAGAATAAATAAAAAAGGCATGGGGGCACAATAAAAGGGCAGAATTAGCCTTTTTATTTTACCACCATGCCTGATCGTATCAGTAACATGTGATCATTATTACTATTAATACAATCATACCATTTAATAAATAAAAAAAACAAGTGTAAGCGATATCATTTTGAATCAAACTTTCGAATTATTTCTTATCGTTTTCATAATAGTTCATTTTTTCAAAATAGAATTATTATTTTAAAAAAACTTTCTTTTTATCTAAATAATACCTAATTTCCCGTTATACCAATGTTTATAACTGTATAAATCTTATTTACCAAAAATAGTTTTTGACAATTGAAAACAATCAAAAGTATTATAATATAATAAAGGGAGGTAGAATTATGTCGAATTATAATAGGCAGAAAATTGTGGAAAGTGTCCCTCAAAAAGGTTTCTTTGGACACCCAAAAGGTTTATTCACTCTTTTCTTTACAGAATTCTGGGAGCGTTTCTCTTACTACGGAATGAGGGCAATCTTAGTCTACTATATGTACTATGAGGTTTCTAAAGGCGGATTAGGGCTCGATGAAAATCTGGCACTTTCCATTATGTCCATTTACGGATCACTAGTTTACATGTCAGGGATTATCGGAGGCTGGTTAGCCGACCGGATATTCGGTACCTCAAGAGCGGTATTCTACGGTGGAATCTTGATAATGTTCGGTCATATTGTTCTTGCAATACCTGGAAGCGTTGCAATGTTCTTTGTATCCATGGTATTGATTGTTCTTGGAACAGGTATGCTTAAGCCGAATGTTTCTACTGTAGTCGGTGAAATGTATAGTGAAACAGATGAACGTCGTGATGCTGGTTTCACCATCTTCTATATGGGGATTAACGCGGGGGCATTCTTATCACCATTAATTGTTGGAAGTGTGATGGATTATAGCTTCCACATAGGTTTTGGTATTGCGGCTGTTGGTATGTTCCTTGGTCTTGTCATGTTTGTTCTAACTAAGAAGAAAAATCTTGGCTTAGCTGGTACCACTGTTCCAAACCCGTTAACAAAAGCTGAAAAGAAGAAAACTTTCACATTTATTGGATTGGGTATTGTTATAATAGCTGTCCTATGTGCTGTATTAATTCCAATGGGAGTTCTTACATTTGCTAGCTTTATCAACATTGTTACATTCTTAGGTATTATCATTCCAACTATCTATTTTGTTGTTATGTATCGAAGCCCTAAAACTACAGCTGTGGAACGTTCACGTATTATTGCTTATATTCCACTTTTCATCGCAGCTGTTATGTTCTGGTCTATTCAAGAACAAGGCTCAACAATCCTTGCAAGTTATGCAGACAAGCGTACTCAATTAGATTGGATGGGAATTAACATTTCTCCAGCATGGTTCCAATCATTAAACCCGTTATTTATTATCGTATTTGCACCTATATTTGCTTGGTTCTGGCTTAAATTAGGAAAGCGTCAGCCAACAGTGCCACAAAAGTTCTCATTATCATTATTATTTGCTGGTTTGTCATTCCTAGTAATCCTTGTTCCAGCTTATCTTGGCGGTACAGATTCATTAGTAAGCCCAATATGGCTTGTCCTTAGTTATTTAATTGTTGTATTTGGTGAATTATGTATTTCACCTGTAGGTTTATCTGCAACAACAAAATTAGCTCCTGCTGCTTTCTCAGCACAAACGATGAGTTTATGGTTCCTAGCAAGTGCAGCAGCGCAAGCACTCAATGCGCAAGTCGTTAAGTTTTATTCACCAGAAAACGAAATGGCGTACTTTGGCGTTATCGGTGGAGCAGCTATCGTATTAAGTATTATCCTTTTTGCATTGTCTCCGAAAATTCAGGGCTTAATGAAAGGTATTCGCTAAGCGATTCTAATACTTAAACTTTAGGCTGTGTTAAATTTGTCTGTTTATCTGCGCTCCAGGCACTTCGCTTTCCGCGGGCGGTCCGCGCAAATCAACAGAGTGCCAATATCAACATTTAGCATTAACACAGCCAAACTTTAAATAAAGCAGTATCCCATAAAAAAATGGGATACTGCTTTTTTATTTCTATACTTGTTCTTTAAAATTAAATTGTGTATGATTTAATTGTACACGATTTAATTAAAATACCTATCCATGTAGGAGGAATAGTAATGAAAACAGTCTATGATTTTACTGTAAAAATGTCGAATGGTGAAGAAAGATCTCTTAAAGAATACGAAGGTAAACCCCTAATTATTGTTAATACTGCCAGCAAATGTGGTTTTACCCCTCAATTCCAAGGTCTTCAGGAATTATATGAAACTTACAAGGATAGTGGGTTAGAAATTTTAGGATTCCCTTGTGATCAATTTAATAATCAAGAATTTGACAACATCGAAGAAACTACACAGTTTTGCCAGCTAAACTACGGTGTAACCTTTCCAATCCTTGCAAAAGTGGATGTAAATGGTGATAAAGCAGATCCTTTGTTCACTTACCTAAAAGAACAGAAGAAAGGATTACTTTCTAAAAACATTAAATGGAATTTCACAAAATTCCTTGTGGACCAGAATGGTCAGGTTATTGAACGTTATGCACCAACAACGGAACCAGTTAAAATGAAGGATGATTTAGAAAAATTATTATCTTAATAGGTGATTACCATGGAAGACTTCATGACATTAAAAAATCAACTTTGCTTCGCCGTATATGAAACGGCTGGTGAATTTAATAAATTATATTCCAGTGTGCTCCAGTCCTTTGGTTTAACCTATCCTCAATATTTAGTCTTATTGGCTTTATGGGAAGACGATGGGGTGACACATAAAGAATTAGGGGAAAAGTTGAATTTAGGCACTGGGACTTTGACTCCTATGATTTCACGCATGGAAGCAAATGACTGGGTAAGAAAAGAACGTTCTAAAGAGGACGAAAGAAAAGTTTATATCTATTTACAAGAGAAGGCTATAGAAGAAAAACGAACCATTACCAAAAAGGTCGCCGAAGTAATCCAATCCTGTCAAATAGAGCTCGAAGAATATGAGCAGTTAATGCAGCAGTTGAATACTTTACAGAAAAAAATGAGAGAACGAAAAACTAATTGAGTTTTATTTAAAAGGCTGTCCAAGACTGGACAGCTATTTTATTTCTTATTATAAGAAATTCATATCTTTCTCGTTGAGTAAGCCTCATCTTATCCAAATCAAACCTATAACTCTCCAAAATCATTTACTATGAGTTATTTCCTTTATGAAATTGTTATCTATTTAGAAACATAAACTTACCAATTATGGAAACAATATAGCTAGTCTCTTCTATAAAAGGAGAATAAGTATGTTTAATCTATTTAAAAACAAAAATGCCGAGAAAGAAAGTTTGGACAAGATTTTAGCCAAATCCGATGATTATAAATGCATTGATTATTTTAACCAAAAAACAAACGTCTCTTTTACTCTAAAGTTTTTAACTACATTAATTGACGAAAAAACCGTTCAAGAAAGTATTCTCCCTTATTTATTGGAAGAGAATTTTAAGGAAATAGATGACGCAAAAGAGATTATCCCACTAGCTGACATTCAAATTTCGGAGGACATCTCACAAATTGAAGATAAGCTCTTTACCGGATCTGTCCTATTAACTGTAAATGGTAAAGAAAACAAGTTTTGTTTTTTAGGAGCCCGGAAAGAAATCGGGCGAAACGTGAGCCTCCCAGAAGTTGAATTCAGCGTAATCGGTCCAAAGGAGTCCTTTGTAGAATCACTTGATCAGAATCTTAATCTAATAAGAAAAAGAATTCCAGTTAAAGAATTAATCATGGAAAAATTAACGGTCGGAACACTTTCTAAGACAAAAGTAGCTATTCTTTACATAGATGGGATTACAAATCCCGAGAATGTAGATACAGTCCGGCAGCGAATTGAAGACATTGAATTTGATGAGATTACAGATAGCTCCTATATTGTTCAAATTATTTCAGATAATCAAAATTCACCATTCCCACAGCTTCTTGACACGGAAAGACCAGACCGAATTTCTGCCATACTTGCAGAAGGCAAAGTAGCCATTTTTGTTGATGGGTCACCACATGCATTAATTGGACCCACTACACTGGTAGAGTTTTTCAGCTCATTTGAGGATTATTATTTAAACTGGATTCTATCTTCCTTTTTTCGCTTGATTCGACTATTTGCCGTTGTGTTTTCTATTTTGGTTACACCCGTATATGTGGCAACACTTAGTTATCATTATGAATTAATACCGCAAGACTTAATGAATACCTTAGTAGCCTCTCGTAGAGCCATTCCCTTCCCCCCTATTTTGGAGGCATTATTTCTGGAATTAACGATTGAGCTTTTACGAGAAGCAGGAGCAAGATTGCCGACAAAGGTCGGTCAGACAATTGGTATCGTTGGCGGGATTGTTATTGGAACGGCTAGTGTCCAAGCTGGTCTTACGAGTAACATTCTATTAATTTTCATTGCCTTAGCAGCACTCGCTTCCTTTACAACCCCAGTCTACAGAATAGGCAACACGATTCGATTAATGCGCTTTCCATTCTTACTTTTTGCAGAGTTATGGGGACTCCTGGGAATAGTGGTCTGCTTTAGTTTTTTATTGACCCACCTTATTCGACTTACTTCACTAGGAAGGCCTTATTTAGAACCTTTGTACCCTCCTAGGATGCAAGACCTTAAAGATGCTTTTATACGGTTATCTTTTGATAAACAAAGAAAACGACCATTCCTGCTGAACACAAATCAACCTAACCGTTTTCATAAAAAGGCTGCAAAGGACAAGAAAGATATAGAAGATGAATAGAGGGATCATTATGAATTCTAACGTTCCAAATAGTAAAAAGATATCTCCTTTTCTCGTATTTTTCCTCATTCATACCATGCAGTCAGGGGTAGGTATTCTGGGATTTCAAAGAATTATCGCTAAAACCGCAGGATATGATGCTTGGATGTCCATCATTCTAACGGGTTTGGTTGTCCATATACTTTTGTGGATGATGTTTAAAATGCTAAAAATAGCAGATGGAGACATCACTTCGATTCATACCTTTGTACTTGGAAAAAAAATCGGGAAAATCTTTAGTAGCTTTTTTATCCTTTACTTTTGTTTATTTACCATAACCGTCCTGCGCAGCTACATAGAAGTTGTTCAAGTATGGATGTTTCCAGAACTAAGAACATTTTGGTTTACTCTTGCCTTGCTTATTTTAGCTATCTATATTGTGTTTGGGGGTTTTAGGACGGTAGCAGGGATTGCCTTTTTTTCGATCATTTTACCATTCTACATTGATGTATTGTTTGTTGTGATCATTCCGTATTCTGACTTTACCAATCTCCTTCCAATTTTCGATCATTCGGTAAAGGAGTTACTGCTTGCTAGTCGTGATATGTCGTTTACCCTATTAGGATTTGAAACCTTATTATTTTTTTATCCGTTTATTCAAAACCCAGAGAGGAGTAAAAAGTGGGCTCACTTTGGCGCATTATTTTCAACAATGCTTTGTATCTATTTGGCTATTCTAGCCTTTGGCTTTTTTCCGGAGGCACAATTGCAAAAAAACACATGGCCTACATTAGCAATGTGGAAAATTATTAAATTACCTTTCGTTGAACGCTTTGAATATATTGGAGTTTCAAACTGGGGTTTAGTGATATTACCCAATATATGTATTTGTTTATGGTGTGCAAGTCGATTAGCCAAACAGCTATTTTCCATTCGCCAAAAAACATCGGTTACAGCCATTGCCATTCTTTGTTTAATAGCCACCAGTTTGATATCAACAAGAGGACAAATTGATTTACTGACAACTTATACTGGAAAGGTTGGTTTTTACTTCAATTTCATATACGTTCCATTATTGTTTGCAGGTACGTTAATAGCGAAGAAGGTGAGAAATCGTGAGAAGCATACTTAAATTGATTACCTCTGTTTTCCTAGCCCTTAACCTAATTGGCTGTGTCAAGAAAGAGGTATTAGATGATATTAGCTTAATTGAAGGAATAGGCTTCGACTATATTGACAAAAAAAACATCCTTGGCACAGCTGTCATTCCCGTTTACCTGCCTGATCAACCACCTAAAAAAACTACCTTCTCGACAAAAGCTGAGATTAGTAAGTCCATTCTGCAGGATATTCAACGACAAACAGCTGATCCAATTGCAACCGGAAGCCTTGAGGTGCTCTTATTTAGTAAGACCTTAACCGAAAAATTAGGAATTCTGCCATTGGTTGACGCCTTTCAAAGGGACCCATCAATTGGGTCTGATCTCTATTTAGCTGTGGTAGACGGAGAAACGAAGGAATTACTTGCTGGACAATATGGAATAAGAGGAAATGCCACCTATATTTCAAAGTTGATGGAACATAATATCAAAAATGAAGATCTGCCACAATCAAATCTGGAACTGTTTCTTGGTGATTTTTATCAAGAAGGAAAAACGCCCTTTATTCCGCAGCTGAAACAAATTGGAAAAAACAAAATGAAAATTAGTGGGATAGCTTTACTCAAACATGGAAAAATGGTTGATCAAATTGCACCTGACAAAATGTTTTTTTTCAAGCTGCTTGTAGACAAATACAGTGAAGGTATGCACCGGGTCAAAATAGAAAGTGGGGAAGCGGCCGTACGAAGCATTCATTCATCCCACAATTTCGAATTGACAAAAAGAAACCCTGCTGAAGTTACGATTCATTTAAAGGTTAATGGAAACATCGATGAGTTTACCGGTCAAGAGCTCACACCTAAAACGATACAGGAATTACAAAAACAATTCGAAAAGGACATTCAGAAGGAATGCCTTAAATTGATACAGCATTTTAAAGATAAACAAATAGACCCAGTAGGAATTGGTCATTTTGTAAAAACACAGACGAGAAATTTTGATTTTAAGAATTGGAGAGAGAATCAGTATAAAGACCTTGTAGTCAAGATAAAATCAGAGGTAAAGATTACAGAATCAGGGGTCATTGAATAAAAAAAGCAAGTAGACTTGTCCATTTTAGACTATGTCTACTTGCTTACGATCGTTATACCATTTTGTGACTTAAACGATTCCAGTTAAGAGATAAACTGCAATGATGAAGAAAGCAGCAATTGTTTTAATAATAGTGATAGCAAAAATATCACGGTAAGACTGTTTATGTGTTAAACCGGTAATCGCCAATAAGGTAATAACGGCGCCGTTATGCAGCAGTGTATCCATACCTCCGGAGGCCATGGAGATAACACGGTACATAACTTCAAGCGGATTATCGAACTGATTTGCTAGTTCAATATATTTATCTGACATCATCCCAAGAGTGATCGCAATACCGGCAGAATTTCGTCTCTTTTAGCGATTCTTACTTTTTGCAATTTCAGCAGCAACTTCAACGATCATATCCTCTTGACCACCCACGACTTTACGTTTGCCTAATTCAATTAAAATATCACGCGAATCTACGCCAAATTTCTCAGCAGCACGTTTTGAATGTAAGGCAAAGCTTGAGTAAACACCTGCATAACCAAGCGTTAAACTATCTTTTGTAATTTCTTGTGGTACTGGTAAAAGTGGTGAAATGATGTCTTCAGCTAAATCCATCATTTTATATAAATCTACCCCAGTTTTTATTCCCATTCGTTCACAAACGGCAACCAGTACTTCTGTTTGCGTATTTCCGGCACCTGCTCCTAAGCAGCGAACACTGCCATCAATACGTGTAGCACCTTCTTCAATTGCTACAAGCGTATTCGCCATCGCAAGTGATAAATTGTTATGACCATGGAAACCAATGTTAATGCCTACAGATTGTTTAAGTGCACGAATTCGTTCGCGAACTTGACCTGGCAGCAGGTAACCTGCTGAGTCTACTACATAGACTGAATCGGCTCCGTAGCTTTCCATTAATTTAGCTTGTTCCACTAATTTGTCAACTGGAGCCATATGGTTCATCATTAAGAATCCAACCGTCTCCATGCCTAGTTCCTTTGCATAGGCAATATGCTGTGGAGCCACGTCCGCTTCTGTAACATGTGTTGCGATACGAGCCATCTTTGCTCCTAGATTTGCCGCTTCTTTCAATTCGTGCAAAGTACCAATACCAGGCAATAACAGAACTGCGATTTTTGACTTATCTGCAACAGAAACTGCAGCTTCGATTAATTCCAGTTCATTTGTACGAGAAAGACCATATTGTAATGATGACCCAGCTAAACCATCACCGTGAGATACTTCGATATATGGGACATTTGCGTCATTTAATGCTTTAGCCACTTTTAGTACTTGATCCACTGTAAATTGATGAGAGACTGCATGACTTCCGTCTCGTAAAGCAACCTCTGTAATCAGAATATCTCTTTCATTTGTCATTTTATTTACCCCTTTCTACGGCTTAAACTGTTTCTTTCTTTAAAAGATTTTTAGCAAACTCTTCGGCAATTTTTACTCCTGCAGCTGTCATAATATCAAGGTTTCCTGAATATTTTGGCAGATAATCTCCGGCACCTTCTACTTGAATGAAGATGGTAACTTTATTACCTTCGAAAATAGGCTCTGTACGGAGCTGATAGCCTGGCACATAAGATTGAACGACTTCTGTCATTTCAGCAATGGATTTTCTGATACCTTCTTCGTCCATTGTTCCTTCTTCTACAAGCGTATACACTGTATCGCGCATCATGATTGGAGGTTCAGCAGGGTTTAATATCATAATTGCCTTCCCTTTTTTAGCTCCACCGACAACTTCAATCGCACGGGAAGTTGTTTCGGTAAATTCATCGATATTAGCACGAGTTCCAGGGCCAGCACTTTTACTTGAAATCGTTGCAACGATTTCTGCATATTCTACTGGGCTTACGCGTTTTACGGCATGGACCATTGGGATTGTTGCCTGTCCGCCGCATGTAATTAAATTAATATTTTCTTTTTCTAAATGCTCGTCAATGTTAACAGCCGCGCAAACATAGGGACCAACAGCTGCCGGAGTCATATCAATTACTTTAATTCCTGCTTCTTTTAACACTTTTGCATTATAAAGATGAGCTTTTGCCGAAGTTGCGTCAAAAACAATATCAGCTTCTAATTCTGGATCTGCAAGGAATCCATCAATTCCAGTGTCTACCCCTGCATAACCCATTTCTCTTGCACGGCGTAAACCATCTGAATGCGGGTCAATCCCAATTACGGCAGTTAACTCTAGTAATTCAGAGCGACCAAGTTTAATCATTAAATCTGTACCAATGTTCCCTGAGCCAAGAACAGCAACTTTAACTTTTGACAAAATAATTCTCCTCCTAGAAATTACTTTATTTTTGTATGTTTTCTTACTCTAGCTTCTTTTTAAAAGACATTACCTTTATTACCTAAAGATGTTGAAATCTCAGATGCAGCTCTCTTAATCCCCGCTATTACTTTAGGCTGCTTTTCTTCATCAAGTCTCATTTTAGGTGCAGCACAGCTAATTGAAGCGATTACATTTCCCTTATGATTGAATATCGGTGCGGCTATACATTTCAGTCCCAACTCGATTTCTTCATCGTCGACTGCATAGCCAGTCTCACGAACAGAAACTAAATGTTTTTTTATTTGATTTACATCTGTCATTGTGTGCTCTGTAAATGCTTCTAAACTTGCGGATGATAATAGCCTATCGACCTCTATTTCACTTAAATAAGCAAGTATTGCCTTACCCACTCCTGTACAATGAACGGGTGCTCTTTTTCCAATATGGGAGTAAATAGTAAGAGCTCTTGGACCCTCTACTTTTTCAATATAAACAACTTCATCCCGCTGTAATGTAACTAAGTGAACGGTTTCATTTAATTCATCCGCTAAATCTCTAATAATGGGTCTTGCTATGTTTCCAATATCGAGATGTTTTCCAACAAAGTTACCTAATGTGAAAAGTTTAATCCCCAGCTTATACTTCAAATCCTCTGGATTTTGTTGAAGATACCCTCTATGTTCCAAGGTTTTAATAATTCCATGAACGGTACTTTTTGATAATTGAAGCTTTTCACTTATCTCTTTAACACTTAGTTCTGGACTTGTGGTCAAAAACAATTCAAGGACATTAGCTGCCCTTTCAATCGATTGAATTAAACGTTCAGACATTATCTTCCTTCTTTCGTTCGTCATTGTCGAACATTGTTCGTAAATTTGCTATTGGATGTTTTTATACTAACTCGCTTCTAATAGTATGTCAATAATATTAAATTCATTATTCTGAAAAACCAGACTATTTCATTTCTACAAAAATAAAAAAGAGCTCATCTTTTATAATGAGCTCCCATAAATCCATCGAACATTAAATTACTTCAAACTGTTTAAAACCTGTTTGATCCGGGATAAAATCTAGTTTTTTATCTCGAAAATAATGGCATTCACCTTTGTCGATGATGAAATGAAGTTTATCCTTTACTATTTCATTATCATTATCTTGAATAGAGCCTTCTAAAGTTAATTTCACTTTCATAAAACAACTTTTACGCATTTGTAATCGGATAAACTTAGTTGAATCTGATAATTCCAGCCTATTTTGTATTTCTGCTTTAGCTGCTTCTGTTAGAACGAACACGAAATCAACCCCTTTTTACATACCTTGTCGTCCTCACAACTAATTTTAAACCATGAAGTAGTTCCGTAGTAAATAAGAAATCCATTTTGTCTGTGGATGATTTCGAATATTTTCTACTAATCCCTTCACAATCGCTCTTGGTAACGTTGGGGCAAGCAGCTCTTGTTTTAACAGAATTAATGATTCTTGTTCAATAGACTCTTCCATTTCTACTAGTTCTTGTTGAATAATTTCAAGAATCTGTTCCTTTGTAACCTCTTCACCCAGTGGTTCGTCGAACATCTGGATAAGATCTTTTGTAATAAAGGGGACTGTGGTATTTCTTGCAAGCAGATTTGTTTTTTCCACTAACGATTGTGATAGCAATTTCAAATCTAACGGTACGTTATAGAATAAAAACAGCTGTGAATACATACTCATAAAGCCCTTAATACAAAATACCAAATCATACTTTGTATCTCTTACCTCTTTTTCTTCATACAGTCGTTCCACCATTGATAAAATGGTCTTCTCCATTAATCGGTCGTAGTAACGCATTTTTATTATGAATTCTTCATCAAAAGATCGCGATTGCTCCTTGATAAGAATTTTTCCAAAATCAGAATGCTTTTGAAAAGAGTTAAATATCGCATAATAAAATTCATATAGAAGATTTTGATCACTGGCGACATTTCTGACTAGATAGTCAATATCAGAAGTGAATTGAATCATAAAGTGGTCAACTAAGGCAAAGATCAATTCATCCTTTGACTTAAAAGATAAGTAAAAAGCGCCTTTGGAAATACCGCAATGTTCTGTTATTTGTTGCACAGATGTGGCTTCAAAACCCTGTTTAGCAAAAAGCTCAATTGCTTTTTCCATAATTAATTGTTTTTTCATCATTATTATCGCTCCTAAGTACAATCATTGACAATTGACCGGTTAGTCAGTATTATAAATACTTGAGTTAGATAAGTCAATTAAGGGTAGGTGTAACGGTGAAAGGCTTAGTCAATTTTGTTTTAAAAAATAAACTTGCAGTATGGTTACTAACGATAATTATTACGGTTTCTGGAATTTATTCAGGCACACGAATGAAAACAGAGACGATTCCAGACATTTCAATTCCATACTTAATGGTAATGGGTGTATATCCTGGAGCAACTCCCGAGCAAGTAATGGATGATATATCTATGCCTTTAGAAAAGGCTGTAGAAGGACTTGAAGGTGTTAAATCTGTATATTCAAATTCGTACTCAAATATGGCTAACATCCAAGTAGAGTATGAGTACGGGGAAGATATGGATGAAGCAAAACGTGCATTAGAGTCGGCAATTGACGCTGTCAAGCTTCCAGAAGGAGCTCAAGAACCGGTCATTACTGCTATTAGTATGAACATGATGCCGGTCGTTGCTTTAAGTGTGAGTAATTCCAACGGAGATATCGTAGACTTAACATCTACCGTAGAGGAAATATTACTACCTAAAATTGAAAAAATCGACGGTGTTGCGTCTGCTACCATTACGGGCCAGCACATCGAAGAGGTTGAACTTACTTATAATGAAAATAAAATGGCTGAATATGGTCTAACAGAAGACACAGTTAAGCAAATGATTCAAGCAAGTAATCTAGCTGTTTCATTAGGGCTGTTTGAATTTGAAGAAGGCGAACAGGCTGTTTCTATTGATGGCAAGTTTATGACAGCTGATGAATTAAAGGAAATGCTAATACCTGTAACACCATCAGCAACGAATCCTCAACCATTTGTGAAACTTAGCGAGATTGCTTCCATTGACGTAGTGGGTCGAGTTCAGTCCGTTTCACGTACAAACGGAGAAAATGCGATCGCTATTCAAATTGTCAAAGGGCAGCAGGAAAACACTGTGGATGTTGTAAACAGTGTTAAAGAACTAATCAAAGACGAAGAAAAGAAAATTGAAGGTCTTAAAATCGATGTAACGCTTGACCAAGGTGCTCCCATTGAAGAATCAGTTTCAACTATGGTTGAAAAAGCGCTATTTGGCGGTTTGATTGCGGTATTAATCATTCTATTATTCTTGCGTGACGTTAAATCAACGATTATTTCAATCGTATCCATTCCCGTTTCCATTTTTATGGCGTTACTGTTTCTAAACTGGATGGATATTACATTAAACATCATGACGCTTGGTGCGATTACAGTAGCGATTGGTCGTGTAATCGATGACTCGATTGTTGTAGTGGAAAATATATATCGACGTCTACATCTAAAAGAGGAAAAATTAACTGGTCGTGCACTTGTACGTGAAGCGACAATTGAAATGTTCAAACCAATTATGTCATCAACACTCGTAACAGTTGCGGTATTTGCACCTCTTATCTTTGTTGGCGGTATGGTCGGTGAGCTATTCATGCCATTCGCATTAACAATGACGTTCGCACTTGGTGCTTCGTTGCTAGTTGCGATAACAGTCGTTCCTGCACTAGCTCACTTCTTATTTAAAAAGAAGCTATATAGTGAAAAAACAGAAGGCAGTCATAAAGAAGCTGGTAAATTAGCTACTTGGTACAAAGGAGTCCTTAAATGGACACTTAACCATAAAATCATTACTTCCATTATTTCTATTGTACTTTTAGTCGGAAGCTTGGCGTTAACACCATTAATCGGTTTTAGTTTCATGGGCAGTGAAGAAGAAAAAGTGATGTACTTAACATACACCCCAGGAACAGGCGAGCTTAAAGAAGATACATTAGCAAACATAGAAGTAGTCGAAGAAGAAATGCTTAAACGTGATGATATTGATATCGTACAAGTATCCGTTACGGAAAGTGGAGATCCAATGGCGGCGATGATGGGCGGTGGCGGAGATGGTGCATTAATGTACCTCATCTTCGACCCAGAAATGGAGAACTTCCCAGAAGTGCGCAAGGAAATTGAAGAATATGTATTTAATATCGGGCAATCAGGCGAATGGAAGTCACAAAACTTTGCTCCTACTTCGATGTCAACAAACGAAGTAAGCTACACCTTCTATAGTGAAGATTTAGATAAACTAAATAATGCTGTAGGTATGGTAGAAGATGTGATGAAGGAAAATAAACGTCTAGAAGATGTTTCTTCTAGTGCAGAAGATGCTTATGTTGAATATACATTCCAAGTAGAACAAGATGAGTTGCTGCAATATGGTTTAACTGCAGGACAAATTGTAATGATGTTAAACCCTAATAAAACACAAGAAGTTTTAACTACGGTTGAAAAAGACGGTGAAACATTAGAGGTAATTGTTCAGCAAGAACAAGCAGCCCAGCCAAAGTCAATCGATGAAATGTTAAAAACAGAAGTTCCAACTGCTCTTGGTACGACAATGCCTCTTTCTGAACTTGTTACAGTTAAAAAGGGTACAACGTTGAATACACTTGCACGCAGTAAAGGTGAGTACTATGCTACAGTTTCAGGAACAATTATTGACGAAGATATTTCTAAAGCAACATCTGAAGTAGGTAAAGAAATCGATAAATTAGATTTACCTAAAGGTGTAACGGTTGGTGTCGCTGGTGTTCAGGCAGATATGACCGAAACCTTTACGCAGCTTGGTATCGCCATGCTTGCAGCGATTGCGATTGTTTACTTTATCCTTGTTGTAACATTCGGTGAAGGTCTCGCACCATTTGCGATTCTATTCTCGTTACCATTTGCAGTGATTGGTTCGTTTGTCGGTTTATTAATCGGCGGTGAAACAATTTCCGTTTCTGTCATGATGGGTCTATTAATGTTAATTGGTATCGTTGTAACAAATGCGATTGTACTCGTTGACAGGATTATTCATATGGAACGTGATGGTATGAGTATGCGTGAAGCTATACTTGAAGCCGGTGCAACTCGTCTCCGTCCAATCCTAATGACAGCAATCGCAACAATCGGTGCGTTAATCCCATTAGCGATTGGTCAAGGAGGAGGCGGTTTAATCTCGAAAGGTCTTGGTATTACAGTAATCGGTGGTTTAACAAGTTCAACATTATTAACATTAATTGTTGTCCCTATCGTTTATGAAGTATTATCTAAGATGTTCAAGAAAAATCGTAAAGAAATTGTAGAAAACTAATTTTAAAGCCCTGAAAGGTGACACTTCACTTTTCAGGGCTTTTTTCCTACTGATTTTTACTATCTATTACCAAACAAATAAACCAACAATCATTGCACTTAACAATGAAACAGCAATTCCGCTGACGAGTAGCTTCCATACGTTTTTTCCAATAATCGCAGATTTCTCTTCAGATAGCACAGAATTAAACGTTCCATAAATCATACCCACTGTACTAAAATTTGCAAATGAGGTTAAAAATGTTGTTGCCACAGCAACTGTATGCGGTGACAATGTATCCAATTGATTTTTCAGATCCATCATGGCGACAAATTCATTTGTTGCTAATTTTATACCCATTAACTGGGCTACATAAAGGGCATCCTTAACAGGCAAGCCGAGCAAGAAGGCAAAAGGGCTAAAGATATAAGAAAAGATCTTTTGTATTGTAAGACCATCAATAAACACCCCTAATATTCCATTAAGCGCAGCTGTTAACGCTACATATCCAATAACCATCGCTAAAATAACGATTACCATATTCATTCCGACTAACATACTGTTTGAAATGGTTGAGAAGAAGTCCTTTTTCTCCGATTTTGGAGGTTCATAAATGATATCTTCCTCTTTCGGCACTGTGGTTGGATTTAAGATGCTGACAACAATAAGAGCATTTAAACAATTCAATGGAATGGCGCTAAAAACATAAGTAGCTGGAACCATTGATAAATACGCACCGATAATCGAGCCGCTGATACTGCTCATACTCATAATTCCAAAGGTAAGTAAACGATAATCCTTTAAAACAGACAGTTGATTACGAATTACAGCTAACGCTTCCGTGTTTCCTAAGAACATCATTTGAATGGAGAAAAAGCTTTCTAATTTAGGCATTTTCGAAACCTTGGAAATAAGCCACCCTACTTTATCAATAATCCATGTCAAAATACCAAAATAAGATAAAATATCAAAAAAGGTCACAATAAAAATAATCGGCAGCAGCGCACTGAAGAAAAAGTCTATTGTCTCATTTGCCATTGCACTTGGAAATACAAACGCAATCCCTTCACTCGCACAGGCAATTAACCATGTAAAGAATGCAGCAATTTGATTAATCAGCCAGCTGCCAATATCTGTCCCCAACATAAACCAGGTAATAAGCAATTCAACCACAACAAGCAAGACAATTGCTTTCCATTTAACTTCTTTCTTTTGGGGAGAACATAAAAATACAACACCCATCACAACAAAAAAGCCTATTAGATTAATTATAAAATACATTAAAGCAACTCCTAGATGTAAATTTTCTAAATCAAAAAGCCCTTTTTCTCATTATTCCCAACAAAAGGGAAACAATGAAAAAAAGAGCTTCTTCAAACATTTTAAGGTTTTAATAAAACTTTCCCTGTGCTTTTTCGACTTTCTAGTAATGTATGTGCTTTAGCGCCATCTTTTAACGAAAAAATAGCTGGTTCTTGAACGTTTACTTTCCCTTCCACGATCCAATCAAATAATTGTTTTGAACGTGCTTTTCTTTCTTCTAACGAAGTAAGAACATTCCAAAGGTCCCCCCCGGTTAGTGTTTTCGAAGTATCCATAAGCATCCGAGGATCCACCGGAGCAGGGTCACCCCCTGCCATACCATAAAAAACAACAGTACCTCCAACTTTAGTAACCTCAAAGCTTTCCTGAAGAGTGGAACCCACAGAATCATAAACAACATCCACACCATATCCATTTGTTACATTCTTTACTTCCTCTATCCAGTTTTCATTGTATAAAAACACATGATCGGCTCCGGCTGAAAAAGCAGCTTTAGATTTATCAACTGATGATGTAAGACCAATAACTTGTCCGCCTAATATTTTCGCAATTTGAACAAGAATTTGACCAACTCCGCCTGCTGCCGCGTGAACAAGGATCGATTGCCCAGCTTTTACTTCAAAACTATCCTTTGTTAAGTAGTGTGCTGTTAAACCTTGAAGTAAGATGGATGAAGCTGTTTCAAAGGAGATATCATCTGGTAAGGGAATGGCCTTTTCTACAGGAACCGCAACCAACTCAGCATTAGCAAAGGGTACATCTGCAAATGCAATCCGATCCCCAACCTTTATAGTGGTAATTCCAGCACCAACCTTTTCCACGATTCCAGCACCTTCATAACCCAATATGTATGGAGGATTTCCTGCTAGATGATAATTCCCTTTTCGGCGGTATATATCTGCAAAATTTAATCCAATCGCCTTCATCCCTACCAAGATTTCATTTTCACTAATGACTGGTTCAGGGATATCTATATATTGTAATACCTCGGGTCCACCGAAACTTTTAAAGATTAGTGCTTTCATTCTTCTGCTCCTCGCATTCAAAAATATATTTCACATTGTATAGTTTTTCAGGAGTAGATACAAAAAAACCGCTTTTTAAAATGGGCGAGACGACAACTACTGACAATATATATCTTAATCAAACGTTTGATTAATTTTGCATAATCCCTTTAAAAAAATGAACTTTGAGTTATTTTCGGGGAAATTTTTGTCGTAAATTAGGCTTGGTTTTCCCTAAAAACCTTCAGTGGCAGTCAAAAAAAATAAGGTAATACAAACTATACCGTTTTTTGACAAATTATTATGTTAATCAAACGTTTGATTAGCAGAGGCTAAAGCCCTTCCAAATAAGGCTTTAACCCCTAAAACAGGTAAAATGAATGTCGTATTATAAGGCCAATCTGCTTTCTAGTTTTCTACTATAATGCCAACACCTTGCAAAACCTGTCCATCGCTCATTTTAATTATATGATCAGCAAATCCAAGCATTTCTTCGTCATGTGTAACCATTAGGGTAGTAATGTTCAGCGTTTTTGTTAAATCCCGGATTAAAGACATAACGTCCTTAGACCTTTTTGAATCTAAACTTGCAGTTGGTTCATCTGCGAAGAGAACTTTAGGTTTATGGATGATTGCACGAGCAATTGCAACCCGTTGTTTTTCCCCGCCCGACAATGAAGACGGATAAGCATTTTTCCGATGTCCCATTCCAACTAACCTTAGAATTTTATCAACTTCCTTTTTTTGCTCATGTTTCTTTAATTTCGATTCAGAAACATCCAGCATTAGCATCAGTTGTTCTTCTACTGTGAGAAAAGGAACAAGATGTGCAAATTGAAAAACGAAACCGAATTTACTTGCTCGTATTTTTCGGACTTGCTCTGAGCCCATGGCAGCCATATTTTCACCTTCGAATATTACTTGTCCATCTGATGCAGGTTGAAGCCCTGCAGCTATGGTAAGGAGTGTACTTTTACCCGAACCTGATGCACCCACTAATGCAGTTATCTCTCCTTCTCTAAGAGATAAATTAATTCCTTTTAGTATTTCTTCCTTCACTTCACCATTCGTAAATGTTTTTCTAACTTCATCAATCGTAAATAATGCCATATTAAACCTCTCCTTGTTGAATCGCTTGTAATGGCTCTACTTTTCTTATTTGTACACCTGATAGTGTAGCTCCAATAAATCCGATAATTAGGAAGACTACCGACAATTGAATTGTTGTTTCAGGCGTTAAACTAAAAGGCATTCCCTTAGGTGCAATCATATTAAAAACTTGACTGAATGTAACAGATAGGGCAAGTGCAATGACTGTAATAAAAACCATTTGTGTCCACATCATTTTGAACAACGTACTTGTTTTTACACCGATTGCCTTTAAAATACCGTATAAACCCATTTTTTGAACATTCATCATGTAGAAAAAAATAGCAAACAACATTCCGCTAATTATCACCAAAAACCAAACAATCATATTTAAAGACATCTGTTCTGCGCTATAACTCGGAATTGTGTTGAGAAAATCTATCTTTGTGAAAGATTGTAGTCCAGCGATTTCTAGTGAGGAATCTTCACCCGGTACGAAAACCAATTGCATTTCTTCGACTCGGTAAATTTCTCTGTAGTCCTCCATACTGATATATGCAACAGGTGCATGGCTGTACTTCTTTTGGTCGACAAAACCTTTTACAACAAAATTTCCACTATATTGATTATTCGTTAAGGTATCTCCAATCTTTATACCTTCATCCTCCAATGACCGATCAAGTACGATTTCACCATCTTTAACATGGTTAAATAACTTTGAATCAGTAGATGTAACAAAGGCGACGCTTCGCTGCTTACCCGTCTCATCATTTAAGAAGCCCATTTGAATGGATAATGCTACAGCATCCTTCTGATTGTTTAAGATTTTATCTTGTATACTGCTATCAATTCTTGATAGATTATAGGTTTCGTCTGCATCTTCATTCATAAAAAATTGTCCACTTGGTAAATCTTTAATTAATGCAGCGTTGTCTTGTGATAATCCATTTGCTAAACCAGATATAATAAACGTTAATAAACTAACGAGAAAAACGATTGAACCTAAAATCAGAAACCTTACTTTATTTTTTTTTATTTCTTTCCAAGCAATGTTCATCATAATTCCTCCCAATCTCTATTTGACCCCCTTAGTATATAATCGCTATGTGAACTGACAATGAACAGGAAGTTACATTTAAGACGTGTGCGAACTTTATCTAAAATCTTTTCTGTTCTACGCAAAAAGACCATTCTCGAGGAATGGTCTAAATTCTAGTTACATAGAATAGTTGCTAAGATTTCTGTTCTTTCTAATACTATTTGTTTGTTTTTTGAGTAAATACTAATAAGCAAAACAAACAGAAACTAAGTAGTAGTGTTGCTCCTCCGCCAATATAAACGATTAAGTTGACAGCTCTAGGCAGGAAATTGAAAATATTAAGTGCCATCCCAACAGTTAAACCGACAACACCAATTATCGCTGTATATACATGAAAAGCGGATAATAGTTTCGCAGTTGGTTGAAATACTCGATAGTAAACAGCCCATGAAAAAATCGAAAGCCAGCCGACAACGAGTATATGGGCATGGACAGGTTTAAAAGCATAATCATACGACCCTGCCATATGTCCTCCCATCGCGGCTCCAATTAAGCCGAAAATAGCTGATAACCTTAATAGCAAATTACTATATTTCATATTCATTATACGTTTCCCCTCATTTTTTCTATAAATAAAAAAATTCACCTTTTTCATAATTTCATAATGAGTGTACCTTATGAATATGAACGGAAGATGAATTTCAAATGACAATTCTATTGGTTACTTGTGTCTGGATCTTTGTATGGGAGAATAACTGTAAAAGTTGTGCCACTATCTTTACCACTTTCCACTACTATTTTCCCTTGATGCATTTGTACAATACTTTGAACGATTGAAAGACCCAATCCCGTTCCTTCCACAGCTTTAGACCTTGAAGGGTCTGCACGGTAAAAACGGTCATAGATTCGCTCTATTTGCTCAACTGCCAATCCGATTCCAGAGTCCTTAAATTGGACTTTAATGGAGTCAGATGTGTTCGTTAATGTAATGTCGATACTTCCATTCTCCACATTATATTTTATTGCATTGGTTAATAGGTTTTCCCACACCGAATATAACAAAAAAGGATCCCCACTCATTTTTGTCTCTGGAAGGGAGTAGCTTAGCATAAGTTCCCTTTCATTTATTCTCCAGCGATATTGCTGAATTACACTTATAATTTGTTCTGCCACATTGAATTCTTTTATGTCCATTAAATCCTTCTTACTTTCAATCGAAGAGAGAAGTAGCAGCTGTTTTGAAAGATTAGATAAACGATTGAGTTCTGAATGGATCACTTTTATGTGATTTTGCTTTTTCTCATTGGAAATTTCCTCATCATCTAATAAGTTCAAATACCCTTTTATATTCGTAATCGGTGATTGGATATCATGAGAGACATTTGATATAAGCTCTTTTCTTAATTGATCTACTTTAGCCAGCTTTCTTGACATGTTCATAAAGCTTGCAGCTAAGTCGCCTATTTCATCTTTTCGATTAATATCCAAATGAATGGTGAAATTCCCCTCGGATAATGTTTTGGTTGCCTGATTTAATTTGACAATCGGTTTTACTAAGTACTTCGAGCTTATTAAAACAAACAAAATACTTAAAAAAATGGAAGTAAGCAAAAGCCAAGCAAACAATAAATGCATCTCATTAAACATCAGTTTAATATCCGGACGGATGAATAGGGCATAATTCTGTTGTTTGTATGTAAAAGGAACTCCAACCGTGTTCTTTAATTCATTGGCAAAGAATCCAGTAACAAATGTCTTATGTGGAAATTGATTAATACCATGATAGATTTCACCAGCAAGAACAGCAGCAATTGCCTTATTTGAAAGGTTTCTTTCCCGGTATGAAGTCCCGAAAAAGTGTTCCCTTCCATCTTCATTTACGATATATATTTGATAACCAATTGACCCTATATGATCTAAGTATTCATTTAGATCAATGTTTGGATCTGTCTGAACATATTCTGAAATCTCTAATGCAAAATTCGTGATTTTATGATCATTTTGAGGTTTAAGTGAATGTTGATAATACAAATTTGAAATAACAAATGATAAAACTCCACTAAGCACCATAATGAATATAGTCGAAAAAGCAAACTTACCATAAAGAGATTTCATTTATTGGACCTCCAAAGAGTAGCCTACACCTCTAATGGTCTTGATGGAAACCACTTCAGTTACATGCTTAAACCTTTCTCTAAGACGTTTAATATGAACGTCAACTGTCCTTTCATCTCCTTCATATTCAAAACCCCATACTTCCTCAATCAATTGATATCGATTGAAAACCTGATTAGGATGCGAAGCTAAGAAATAAAGCAGGTCGAATTCCTTTAAAGGTAACATATACGTTTTTTGAGCTATTTCCACTTCATAGCTCTTTTTATTAATAAAAAGATTTCCTATTTTTATATTTGATTCATTCAATCTTCCGTATCTTCTTAGCAGGGCATTTACTCTAAAAAGCAATTCCTTCGGCTCAAAAGGTTTTACTAAATAGTCATCTGTTCCTGAGTGATATCCTTTTTCCTTATCCTCAATTTGGCTTTTGGCAGTAAGCAAAATGATGGGGATATCATTGAATTTGCGGAGTTCTTCGGTTAAGTGATATCCATCCATTTTCGGCATCATGATATCCACGATAGCCAAATCGCATAATTCTTTCTCAACAAGCCTTAGTCCTTCTATTCCATCTGGTGCCTCTAAAACCTTGTACCCTTCTTTCATTAATAAATCCTTTACTAAATAACGAATATGCTGATCATCATCAACGACTAGAATCGTCTTCATGGAACTCACCTATATACAATTGCTAATCCTTTCAAGAAATTTCTAGCGTATTTATCAAGGCACTGCTTATAATTCTTATGACCTTCTTTTCTTAATATGGCGCTTAATTCACCTTTTGTTACCGTAATTCCTGCTTTTTCAAATATATCGAGCATATCCTCACTTGTTAATGCCAGCGCTATCTTCAACTTCTTTAGTAGTATATTATTAACACTTTCCTTACTCCTTGAAGGTGTTGGTGTATCAGGTTGTCCAGGTTTTGGTTCTTGCTTACCTCTTTTAAAAGTAATAAAGCCATTTAAAAATGACTCTAACATACTATTCGTACATTTAATGTTGTCTTCATCCTCAGTAATATCATCATAATCAACTTCATCATCGTAGCTGTCTTTTGATTTTGTCAGGATTTTTAGCACTTCATCTTTTGATACTTCGATGCCGCCTAGTTTAAATATCTCAACCATATCTGTATTTTTTATATCTAGTGCATACCGTAATCGAACTAATATATCATTATTCTCCATTTATAACCCTCCAATAAGATTTCTATATGTATAGCACAAGTATATCCGTTTCAAATGTCAGACAGTCATTTTCCAACTGGATAATGCTAGCCAGTTCTCTTGCTGCTCATAGTCGGGAAGTATTTTACCAACAAGACGCCAGAAGGATCGATCGTGATTCAGATGGACCATATGGCACATTTCGTGAACGACTACATAGTCGATTACCTGCTGAGGCGCCATTGCCAGCTTCCAATTAAAGGTTAACTGCTGCTTCGAATCACAGGTTCCCCAGTTCGTCTTATTATCCGTAATCCGGATAGACCGTGGCTTTGTTTTAAAATTGCTTTGATAAGATTTAATACTCCTCTCGACTAACATTTTACATTGTTGATAGTAAAACCGTTTTAATGCTTGTCTTATTTTTTCATCCTCAAGTTGTTTCACAACTATATGTAACTTTTCCCTTTCAAACACAGCATAGTCTTGCTCAATATTCATATTTTGAGAAATCTGAATGGGATATTCTTTCCCTAAATAAAGGAAGCTTTCACCATGATCATAGGTCTTCAACTTTGGTCCAAGCGTTCTTTCCTTCATTTCATTTAATTTTTCCTGAATCCAATCCCATTTTCCCTCTAGAGCCTGTATCACTCGTTCATCGGACATTCCTTTAGGAGCCTGAACTTCAACATTTCCATAGTGATCGATAGAAATGCTCATGGATGTACGTTTTTTATATTTTATCTCAAAACGAATTGTTTGCCCTAAATAATTATGAATCATTCCATCACCTATAGTTATTCGTGATATATATTTCGCATTATGACAATTGATTAAATCAATGTGAAAAATAATGAAAAATTAGAGAAGCAATAAAATTCTACTCTAACCTTAATGTTTACATATTTTCATCAATTGTCTATACGAGCAATCACAACCAATTTATTTTATCACATGGTATAACTTTTTGTTGCTTACATCCCTTTTAAAGTAATAGGAATTATCCTTGCCACATGTTAAAGAGATTAACAAATATTATGTGTTTGTGATTTCGTTGTTAAAATCGATTTTATATTTCTCCATTTCGCTCTGGCTCCAGTTTAATTTTTCAGCCATATATGCTAGGACTGGTTCATGCCACTTTTTCACGGAATGGATATCAAACAAAAGGTCTCCGGTCCTTCTGAAATAGAAGTCCAATGGAGTGACAACCATTTCGTGTTTGATTCCGTAGACCAGTTTCGCGAAAATCACCATAGGCAAGCCGAATTTCTCTGCTTCATTTTTGTTGCGAGCAACTAAGTCAAAAACAACTGGAGCATTGGATCCATAGAACGAAGCCAGGTGCCTTGCCATTTCTTCTGATAACCCTGCCTTAACCCCTTGCTCTAGAGCTCCTTCGACAAACTGTTCAAATTTCTCCGAGCCGCCAAAATCCCCGCCGGATATTGGCAAATGTTTTGTTTTGCACGGGGCAAAACTTCTTCCTTCTTCTGTGGATAATTTTCCTGCTACTAAATCCACAATCGTTTCTGCCATTTTTCGATACCCAGTCAGCTTTCCACCAGCAATCGTAATCAGTCCAGACTGAGACTCCCAAATTTCATCTTTCCGAGAAATTTCTGATGGATTCTTTCCTTCCTCGTGGATAAGCGGGCGGATTCCTGCCCAGCTCGACTCTATATCTTCAGGTTTTGCATTAACAGCTGGAAACATATAATTAATCGCATTGATTAAATAATCTATATCGGCTGCGGTCATTTTTGGGTTCACTTTGCTCCCATCATAAAACGTATCTGTTGTCCCAACATATGTTTTTCCGTTGCGAGGAACCGCGAAAATCATTCTTTTGTCTGGCGTGTCAAAATAAACCGCCTGCTTCAACGGGAAACGAGACTTATCCATGACGATATGGACACCTTTTGATAAGATCAACATTTTTCCTTTCTTGGAGCCATCCTTTTCTCGAAGTGTATCGACCCAAGGACCAGTGGCATTTATGATTTTTTTCGCCTTGATGACGTACTTTTCTCCGGTTATTTGGTCGATGACAGCTACTCCGATTACCCTGCCGTTTTTTGTAACTAAATCATCTACCTTTGCATAATTTAGGGCTGTTGTCCCATTTGCAACTGCGGCTTTAAGTACTTCTATCGTCAGGCGAGCGTCATCTGTCCGATATTCCACATAGTAGCCCCCGCCTTTTAAGCCTTCCTGTTTAATGAGTGGTTCTTTTTCCAGTGTCTGCTCTTTCGAAAGCATGCTTCGGCGCTCGCTCTTTTTTACGCCTGCCAAAAAATCATACAACAGAAGTCCAATCGAAGTTGTAAAGCTTCCAAATGTCCCACCCTGATGAAATGGCAGCAGCATCCATTCAGGGGTGGTCACATGAGGTCCATTTTCGTAGACGATTGTTCTCTCTTTCCCCACCTCAGCGACCACCTTGACATCCAATTGCTTTAAGTAACGCAAGCCGCCATGAACGAGCTTTGTAGACCGGCTTGATGTTCCAGCTGAAAAATCCTGCATATCAAGCAACGCCGTTTTCAACCCTCTGGTCGCTGCATCGAGAGCGATTCCTGCTCCGGTAATCCCTCCGCCGATTATCAGCAGATCAAACAATTCTTCTTTTAACGTACCAATTATTTGATTTCGTTTAACATTCGTGAACATATCATTTTCCTCCTCAAACAGGAAAAGAGACCGCAAAGAACATTACCATTTTTGCTGGTAATACTTCGCGGTCTCTCCATTTCTCCTGCCATTATATTAACTTGTTATTAGTTTACCAAATTGCTTCATTAAATGAAATATTAATAATATGAATATTTATTTAAATGCCATTGAGGCTTTGACGGCTTTTTTCCAGCCACCATACAACTGACAGCGCTGTTCCTCCTCCATGTTCGGTTCAAATCTGCGGTCAATTACCCATTGCGCAGCGATTTCTTCCTGGCTATCCCAATAACCGACCGCAAGACCCGCAAGATAGGCTGCACCTAGAGCTGTCGTTTCATTCACGATGGGCCGTTCTACGGGAACATTTAAAAGATCGCTCTGGAAACCCATTATGAAATTGTTTTTGACTGCCCCGCCGTCGACACGAAGAGTTTTGAGTTTAATCCCCGCGTCTGTTTCCATGGCAGTCAATACATCTTTCGTTTGATAGGCAAGGGATTCAAGTGTTGCCCGGACAAAATGCTCCTTGCTCGTTCCACGTGTAATACCAAACACAGCGCCACGGACATCGCTATCCCAATAAGGAGTGCCTAGACCGACAAACGCCGGCACTACATAAAGGCCTTCAGTTGACTCAACTTTTTCAGCATATCTTTCACTGTCTTTCGCATCCTTCAGCATCCGTAAGCCATCCCGCAGCCATTGGATGGCAGAACCAGCCACGAAAATACTGCCTTCTAGGGCATACTCCACTTTCCCATTCAGACCCCAAGCAATCGTCGTTAACAGACCATGGTCTGATTGAACTGCTTTTTCTCCCGTGTTCATCAACATAAAGCAGCCCGTTCCATACGTGTTTTTCGCCATGCCTTCCTTAAAACAAGCCTGACCGAACAATGCTGCCTGCTGGTCACCAGCTGCCCCGGCAATCGGTACTTCTTTGCCGAAGAAATGGTAACGAGCTGTTTGAGCATAAATCTCGGAGGATGGTCTTACTATTGGAAGCATTGATTCCGGCACTCCTAAAATATCTAGAAGCTCACGATCCCACTTCAGGTCATGTATATTGAACATAAGTGTACGTGATGCATTGCTGTAGTCTGTTACATGTGCACGTCCGCCTGATAACTTCCAAATCAGCCAAGTATCGATTGTACCGAACAATAGCTTTCCTTCTTCAGCCTTTTGCCTTGCCCCCTCTACGTTTTCAAGGATCCACTTTACTTTTGTTCCAGAGAAATAGGCATCGACTAGTAAGCCCGTTTTTTCCCTAAAAAGATTTTCGTAGCCTTTTGTTTTCAACTCATCACAAATTCCACTCGTTTGCCGTGATTGCCAAACAATCGCATTATATACAGGAACCCCGGTATCTTTATCCCACACAACCGTCGTTTCCCGCTGATTGGTTATTCCTATTGCTTCTATTTGTTCAGTCTTAACATTTGATTCTGATAAAAGGCTGGCAATGACCGCTAAAATCGATCCCCAGATTTCGTTGGCATTATGCTCAACCCATCCCGGTTTTGGAAAATACTGTGTAAATTCCTTTTGTGCCACATGGACAATCTCGCCCGATTTGTTAAAAAGGATCGCCCTGGAACTCGTCGTCCCTTGATCCAGTGATAAAATAAATTTTTCCATCCCAATCCTCCCCCATGTACACAGTCTCATTTCGACTATACTTCATTACCCTGATTATTAAAACTCTTTTGTTAAATAATTCCATAGATCTTTTTGGGATGTAGTAACTCCATGTGCCCCGGCTTTCAGTGCATTCTCAATATCTGCAATATTTCTTCGATTTGATTAGAGCTGTAAACTGCCAAAAATGACCGCCATTTCCTCAGGAGAATTTAGGGAAAACAACATAAGTAATATTGATTATTTGATACCATAAAAAACGTAAAGACGGCGTCTTTTACGTTTTTTTTATTATTCAGCTTTACTATCTAATATGTTCATTATACAATATCGTTTCCAATGTCTATTACTGAATTTCGGTATTGAATATGCTTTTTGCGAACCTTGATGTTTAGGCAAAAAAGGTTTTCTGATGTGACTTTTTATTATCAAATGATGTAAAAACTCTATTTCCTATCCACATGATCGGATAGGCCAGCATTGGTCCCGCAAAAAGCACCGTTGGAACAGGAAGGAGATAGAAGACAGTTATTGTTGCCAAGAAAATGAAAAGAGCAAGTAAACTATATAACGGCTTAATAATACACATGAAAAATGATTGGATTAGATAGAAGAACGGTTTCAGTTCATAATGGACAAACGTTGAAAAAAAGAATAGGACACTTATGCTATAAAGTAAGATGATCAACAATAAAACGAAGTGTATAAAAGGAATACCGATATACTTTTGTGAAACATGTAAATCCACCGCTAAAAGAATTCCTATCACCACAATCACAAGTCCTAGAATATTTGCCTGTACAAAAGAATTCTTAAAGTTTCTAATAAAGAATTTAAAGGTATTAATTTCATGTTCCCTTCTTATCCATTTTCTCATTACGGCAAAAAGTGAAACAGTAGCCGGAAAAAATCCTAGGATGACTCCGCCTAACAAGGTAAACCCAAGCCATAACAGGTTTAAAAGCATGATTCTAAATAACCAATCCCCAATTACATTAAACTGATCAAACAACCTGTTCATAATGAACCTCCTAGTTAAAAGAAATGTATGTAGACTTAGGTGAAGACTACTTTGATAAGCAGAGACAACAATCAATTGTCCGGTATTCTCTGAGACGACTCGAAAGTTTAGGATACACCGTTACGCTCGAAGAACCTAAAGCCTCTTAATCCAGTTCACTTATTTACCATAGATCGATGAATTCGGCGCTCTCCCCTATTTTTTAATAAGAAAAGCGCAAGCGCCCTGGTCAGCGGCGTATGGCCTGGAGCGCTCCAACTGAGATAAAGGAAACACGGTGAGCGGAGCGAACCGATGTTGACTTATCGTAGGGCGGAGAGCGAAGGACACTAGCCGCTAGGGCGCTGGAGCTGGACATTTCTCAAAGTCGAAATTTTATACTTTCTTATCTCTAAACAAATGAGCTGCGTCCTCTTCAGTATTGCGTTTTTTCTCTGAATTACAGAAGTTAATTTTCATAGTAGTTATCATGATTTTTGAAAGAGCTGATAAACACCTTTTAATGCGCTAACCGACAGATCGGTTGTAATACGAACGGGAATGCTCGCAATCTGACATAAATTGAACAAATCTGCGCTTTTGGCAATTTGCCCGCCGATAAGTATGGCATCAGGTTGAAACGAATGGATAAAAGGGTTCAGAACCTCTTTTATCCTTTCACCGAACTCACAGAACAATTGTACTGGCAGCACTTCTCCTAAGTAGGCTCGTTCCGCCAAACATTTCACATCGTTATCCCCAACTACTATGTTCTTGATCCCCATCTCATGAGCAAGCTGAATGATTCCCCTCCGGGAGATGTAATCATCAATTATTCCGTCCCGGTAAGGCAGTCGGTATAACCAACCTTCAGGAGGAACCCCTTCGCCCTGTTTGACCAACCGGTTGCTGCTCACAAAGGCAGAGCCGAATCCTGTGCCTATCGTTAAACATATCGTTCTCGGATATGGCTTGCCTACACCGTAGCCACATTCACCTAACGCGAATAGTGCAGCATCATTTTCAATGGCAATAACCGGAGAATCACTCCATTTTCCTTGTAGCTCTGGTATTACGACAATTCTCTCCGTCAGTTCTTCTTTGAGATTAACACCGTACAACGATTCAAACTTATTTAGACCTCGTATTCGGCATATGCCGGATTCATATTCGAATGGACCGGGGAACGCAAATCCTATGCCCCGAATCGTCTCCCCCACTTGAACCCTCATCCCTAGATCCTTAACAAGAAAAGCAAAATGCTGCAGCAATTCCTCCCTCGTATCCTCCGACCGGGCGGGATACACCACGACAGGTTCTGCAAGGGTACCGTCGCTACGTATGATACCAGCTTTCACATATGTACCCCCTACATCAAAGGCCAATACGTTATTATGCATCTGCATCAACCAAGCTAACGTTCCATTTCCTTGATACGCCTGCTTTGATCAGTTTACACGGCGTGCTGCTCAAATTCACAATGGCATACGCACCAAAAGAGGCTGGTATGATATAAGACTCAGCATAACCAAATTCGACAAAAACATCTTCGGCATCCAATGAAATAATACGAACGCGATCTCCCTCAACCAGATTTAGTAGAACAAACTCGTCCTCTGTTTCGTCCTCCCATCGGTCTTCTAGATGGATGCGGTTTACATAGAAGAGCAAATCGTCACGTTCTCCAAGCACATACTCCTCATTGCTGCCTTGTTGCTTAAGGAGTTTCGGCTGATGAATCAAGTTATTTTGCACCCAATCGGTTTTCCGCGAGAAATCGATATTGTCGAATGCATACTCGAGGTTGATTGGACGCAATTTTCCATCCAAATCTTTACGCACGTAATCGTATATTTTGAATGTAAACCACCACGTCGTCGCAGATATTTCTAGTACGAAATTGTCCTTTCCTGAACAGTGGACAGTACCTGTCGGAATGAGATACAAGCCACCCTTCTCACTCGGCCATTCTTGCACGTATTCCGTAAAAGGAATCGGGTCTCCTGTCTCTTGGGATGTTTCTACCCCTTCTCGGAACGACTCCTCCGTGCATGTTTCCGTTAATCCGAGGTATACCTTGGCGTCGCCTTGTTTCTCCATAATGTAATAAGACTCCTGCTGTTCCATGAATCCATTGAAGTTTTCACGGAGGTAGGCCTGCTTTGGATGGACCTGACAGGATAGATTATCACCATCCATCGTATCTAAAAAGTCGAAGCGGACAGGAAAATAATCACCAAACAACTTAACATTGCGCTGTCCGATTATTTCCAAGTGAGAAAACGCCATTATGAGTAGAAATGGAATTTCAACAACATGCTCTCCCTTCGATACTAGCACCGAATTTTCTGGGGCGATTGGCTCAAAGTTCCATGCACAGTTGATCATGTCTGCAGGTAAATCAGCGATTCGCTTTAAATATTGTCCACCCCATACCCCTGGCATTAGAAACGGCTTAACACGCATCGGAAAACGTGCGATGTCGCGGATAACGGCCAGCAAATCACTAACGGTCAATAGGACAGGACAACTTGGGTCGTTCATGTCGACATACCAATCAAAAGCTTTCAGCCGCTCCTTACGGTATCCCTCCAGCAGCGGCCACTCAACAAAAAAGGAAATTTTGTATTTTTCCACTGCGTCGATATTCCAACTAAACCCAAAGTTAAGTAAGTTGCCTTTATGGGCTATTTCCTGGTATTCCCGTGAAACATCGAGAAACAGCGACGCATCGCAACAACCATCGGAAAGCCATAATGCACCAGGGCCAAAAACAACCAACAATAACCTCTCACTTGTTGTCTCAGTTAACCTTGCTATATACTCTGCAAAATTGTGCTGCGCTCTGCTTTGGAAATACTCGTCAATCTTCTGCTCTGCAACATAGCCAAAAGCACGATTATCCGTAATGTTCTGACGGAAATGGTCCCTCAGCTCTGTTCCGGATTTTAAATAGCTATACGTGTCCACTGCTGCAAAGCGAAATCCGTGGTCTTCAGCAAGAGGGATCAAGCCCTTCAGTAGGGCATGAAAATCTGCACCATGTGTACCGTCTATTACAAGTGTGAAGACGTTGCCGCTTTTGCTTTCAGCCCGTGATATCACTCGCTGCAGGAGAGCACTATAACCTTCTTCAATGCCGTTTTCAAGAACAGCTTGACGAATCGGATTTAATGGTCTTTTTTCAAACATAACTTTTTCTTCCTTTCTCCTCAATACATTTTTCTTTTGTTCTAAAAAGTTAATTTGACCGCAACTTCAGTCTGAAACGAAATTTCATATCATCCTCGAACCACATCATAAAATTCGTGCCCCATACGTTGTTGTGCAAATTGAAATGAAATCCACCGGTTAACGGAGCGTAAGTGTTGTCGAATTGCAGCAAACGCGGTTCACCCGGACAAACAAGAGGAGCATCCAATGTTTCAATAACGGCCCTTCCGTCCGCACCTTCTTAGTAAAGACCGGAGTTAACACCATGCATATTCCGATTGCCGTTCTTCACAACAGACAACGGGGAGATCCGTTCTCCCAGTTTATCCATGAACCAGGCGTTCGGATTGTCGACAAGCGGTACAAAGGAAAACCAGCTTGCTTCCGGAAGGCGGCATGCTTGCTTATCGTTCCAATGTAATTCAATATCAACAATTGGCTCATCCTTATTGAACGTGTAGATCACAGCTAGCTTTTTAGGTGCTCCGTATTGTTCGCAAACCTCCTTCGGCAGCTTCAGTTTCGCCTGAACGATGTCACAATCGGTGTTTCTCTTCAGATGTAGCGATTTTAATACCGTCGGATATCGTTGATGTTTTGGCCTTGGCTTTACATATTCGATACCTGGTTTGCCGAAATCGCTGTCCGCCCAGCTGTGATGGAATTCTAGATTGGTCACGTATTCTTTGAAGAACCTGTCGTAACATTCTTTGCTGAATGTTTCATATTGGAAAATTCCCAGTCGCTTATTGTCATCTGCCCATTCCTTGCCCGATTGGTCAACAAGCCTGACAATCGATCCGTCAGCAGCGAAGCTTACTTGAAACTGTCCCAATTCGTAGTACTCGTTCATCTCAATTTCCGTCGTGTCCTGAACAAGCTGTGAGCACGCAGTAGTTTCAATGGAAGGCCGCGGGCTCAATTCTTCCAACGTTTGTCTTGCTTCGTTCGCCAACACTTCCGGCAACGCCCGAAGTGCTTCCTCAATATAATCCCGCTGTTCCTGCCACGAGCTTTCGTAGTCACCGTATGATCTACTCTCTTTTGCAGAATGGCGAAGGTAATCGTATTTTCTCAGCTTCGTATCATCTACAACATCGAGTGCTCTTGCTGCTGCAAAATCGGCAGCAGAGTAATTAGCAAAGTCAACGAGATAAACCGATGTATTCATTCCCCATGTATGCTCTGGTATCAGCATAAGACGATTGCAAAATTGTGCGTACTGCTCACTTGCGGGATCCAATTGACCAGTTGCATTCCATTTGTCTCTTAACCGAAGCAATTCCCGGTAGTGTGCCACTTTCCATGGATCGGAAGCAACGCCATGAATCCACGAATCACCGATTTCTTCATTTATGACAGGCAGCAAATGCTTGACTGTAAGAAGTTTTTCGGCAAACGCATCAAGTGTTGAAGCCGCAATCTCCGCCCCGGGATACTCCTGCTGCAATTGTGCGAACAATGCGCGAATTTCCTCCAAAGTGGAAGGCCCTCGATTGTCTCCTGTATGAGCAAAATATAATGCGTCTTCGAGTCCATCCATATGAAAAGGTTTGCCGTAGTCATCGGCATAATTGACGATAATCTCCGATCCATCTGCTGCACGCCAGACGAATACCATTGGTACCTTCGGATTTTTCGACACCGGATTGATACCTAAATGCAAATATTGAATATCGTGCTTTGCCAGCATTGGGACAATCGCTATCGTATGTCCAGGAACATCGGTCATTTTGGCAGCAATCGTTGTTTTTCCAAACTGCCGATCTAAATTTTTGGAAAGAGAAAGGCCGAATTCAAACAATGATGGATCCATAATTTCTGTATGGGTTGTTAACAGCAAACCATGCCAAACCATTCGCCTTTCACGGATCGCTTTCTCCATGCGTACTCGATTTTCCTCTGAAGCTGTCTGTAAAAATTCGTTAATCAACCAAGAACCAGTCGTCCATACGAAATTTACATTTCCCTCCTCGCGTGCTAACTGTTCGGATAACTCCATCGCCTGTGGAATAAAATCCTCCATATAACGTTTGATTACATTTTTTCCTAAATCCGTATATCCAATATCCAAATGAGTTTTGAAAATAACATGCACTTTTTTAATTATCTTTGTCACAAGTATCACTCCATTCCCATGGTAAACAAGTTAAGATAATAGATTAGATAATAAAAAATGAACAAATTGATTACTCACTCTTATATGATTTTATTGGGATGATCAAAAAAGGATTGTAATACGAGCTTCCCTTTACTTTCAGTTTCCCATTACCGGTTCTCTATAAAGTGACAGGATAAAATTGCTCGCTTTCAGAGGAAGCTTTTGCCTGCATACACACAAGAGTACTGCGGATCCCGTCCTTCAATGGAGCTACAGATTCGGTTGTTCTTCCTTGCATCAAGTGTACAAAATTGCGCATGAGCACACGATCACCGCCACCATGATGTGAATTTTGATCATTAAGACAGACAGTGGTTACTTTGTCACTCATATGGTCAAATACTTTGATTTCGCTTGTAAGAAAATCAAATTCCACGGTGCCTTTGTAACCGTACAGCCTTGCCCCACGCCTACCGGCGCCTTTACGGGCAAAGAAGTTCTGCGAATACATGACGTGCATGCCACTTTCGTATTTCACAATCATGCTTCCAGAGTCTTCGTTTCCGGTGTCTACTGCAAAGCTGCAATAATCGCTACGCGGAGTATCATTGCGCACATTAATGATATTGTAGGTGCTTTCCATGCAGGTTTCCCATCGTTCGCAATTACTGCAGCGCAAGCCGGCCGGCATATCGCCTTTGAAAATCTGCTTGGATTTCATGGCGCAAACTTTTATTGGTTGTTCTCCCAACAGGTAGTTGATGATATCAATATCATGGGTTGCTTTTTGCAGGAAAAGGCCATTAGAAACGGATTCATCACGGTACCAGTCATGGAAATATACAAAACCATAGGTTACGTCGTTGAACGCCTGTACATGCTCAACTTTTCCAATGATGTCGGCATCCAAAATGCGCTTTACTTCCTGCACAAGCGGTGAGACTCGCAGTGGAAAAGATACCACCGTGGGAGCAGTTGCAGTTGCTTCACACTCGGCTAGTATTCTTAGATCTTCCATAGAAGTAGCCACCGGCTTTTCCAAAAAGAGCGGGAGGTTGCGATTAAGCACTTTTTTAGCGAAATTAGCATGTGTGGTACAGTTCGTTCCAACGATCACACCGTCCAATTGCTCTTTGTCCAGCATTTCGTCAGCATCAGTATAAAAGGTAATGGAGTCTGGATTAATCTCGCATTTACGCATAAGTCCGTCGATTTTATCAATTCCCATCTGATGCATCGTTTCTTTAGAGCCATCTTTCTTCATTAGAGCCCGCACACGTTCGTGGTTGGTATCTGTTATAGCCTTAATGCGGACATCATATGGCAGTGCGAATAAATCATCCATCAACATGTCGATCCGCACACCATATCCAATAATACCAATATTCAACATTATAAAACCCTCCTATTATATTGTTAGTTCAATTTGTATCTCTTGTCCGGCTGAAAGTGGGATAGTCCTCATTTTATGAAAGTAATTGTGCGTCACATGGTTTGTGTTTGTGCGTTCATCTGCAAGCATTGTAACCGTTGTGTCGTATGTGGTGGGATTATATATTTTCAGCACAACAGATTCCGCATTCCACTGTGTAATAGAGCATTCTACATGGTCAAACACTTGTAAGAGGCGACTGGCAAAATCTACATATATCCCTGGTACTTCCACGAAGGTAAGCAACATGGAAACTTCAGGCCAATTGGAGCCATAGAGAAATTCTCCGACGGTTTCTTTACCCTCCCAGTCGCTTGTTTGTACACGCTCATTCATGTAACCCGCAGGTAAATATTTCCCTTCGAGCGTATATTCCGGATTTTCAGCCAGAGATACAAACTGCGGCAAACTGTGTGAAATAGCATGAAGGTAATGCAGATATTCTACTTTACCCGTAAAGCGATATAGTTTGAGCAGACTGTTGCCTGAAAGCGTGCAGATACCCGGTGCAGAGTGCTTATTCTGTGCATTTGCGAATACTGTGCCGGCGCTATGAACACCACGTGTAGCTGCGGTACTAGCCTCAGGGAAATGAAAGTCATAGCTCATCACCCATGTCATGGCAATTTCACAGGTTTCTTCTGCGTAAGTCAGCCAAATGCTATCCTTAGTCGTTTCAAATAGCTGCACATAGCTCTCCAGCATGGCGAAAGCCGCCTCGCTATCCGGTGCTTGGCAAATTTCACCAGGGCAGCCGTTCAGCATACCTTTTTTGACATAATGGTTGTAATAATACTCACCAAGCCGCTCGGCAGTAGTGCGGTATTCCTCACACTGAAAATAGTCGCTTGCCAGTGACAGTGCGCCCACAGCCATACAGGCTCCAGCTGAGTTGCCTACAACGATTTCTTCTGTATCAATATCAATAAACTGTCCGATCTGTCCGTATGTTTGGAACAGCCGTACAAATGCATCACAAAGGGCCTTTGTGGGCTGATCAAACTCTATTGTGGAATGGTGGTTGTCCGAAAGCCAGTATAGTTGTTTGAGCACGAAATAAAGCAAATCGGCATTTTTTCGAACCAACAAAATCGTGTCAGGGTTACTTTCGCCACCATCGCCATAGTATCTTCCGTTTCCATACATGCCGAACACCCATCCGTTTGGATGCTGCAACTGCGAAAAAATAAAGCGGAGCGTTGACAGGGAACGTTGCTGTGGTTCGGATGAATCTTCCATCAAAAACGGATAGCTATTGATTCCTCCTCCAATCCACCCTGCTTGCCAACACTGTTGGGGTTTGCTCCAATCAGTTCCCACAGAGTAATATCCTTCCTCTGTAAAGTTTTCCTTTTGGTATTTCTCTTTGATACTGATATACCCTTTATAGAACGGCACATTATAAAAGACGTTTGGGTTTTCCAAAGTAGTTTTTGCTCTATTTACCAGCTTGAAAAAGTCTTGCAGAGATATTTGCTGCCAATGAAAGACACAAACAGTTAGCGTGAGTGATTCACCTTGTTTGAACATGGCGCCAGTATCATGCGAATGTGCGGAAGCATCAGGGCGAAAGCCGTGCCCATCGTTTTGATCTCCAAAAAAGTATTGTGTATTTTCTCGTACGCCCGGGACAGAAATCTCAAAAGAAGCGTGCCCCTCCGTTTGATTTTCGTTAACGGTAAACCCTGTATAATAACTCCCGGATTGGTGCTCACCCAATAGAATAGAACCGGATTGGCTGTTAAAATCATAAAATCCGCATAAAGGCGATGTCATATCCCCAGAAAGTAAAGAGATGCTTGATTGCCTCTTCTCCACATCTAGATGTGGAATACTTGTAATGACTTCGGTATCTGTAAATCGGCTGTTCCGGGAAGGTTCATAATATGGCGGGTATGGAAGAGGTACACTTTTAAAGCGATTGCCATTATAAACCGCTCCGGGCATCAATACATAGTTGTCTTTTAGCCAATGCTCCGCTTCCATAGCAAATGTAAAATTCATTGGATAGCTTGTATCTTCCTGAAAAGACAAGGTAATAGACAATCGTTGTCCATGTGGAAGTGGTTGCGTTTCTACTAATGCATGGTAAGGATAGTTTGAAAAATTAACTTGATTGTTTTCCAGATTCATATTGATTTTTTCATAGTTTAATACTTCACTATCTGTAAATGATTTACACATAAGAGAATAGCGCATGACGGATTCCTTTCTATAGTAGGCTTGTTTAAACAGAAACCCGGTGTACGATAAACGATCATACACCGGATTTCACAGAGAGATGTGAGATTATTTTTTTGCTTTTTTCCAAGCGTCGTATTGGGCTTGTTTTTCTTTAATAATGTCGTCCACGCCTGCAGTTTTCAAGCGTTTGAGGAAATCTGGTAATACTTTATCAGGATCTACCGAACCGGCGCTTAGTGCCGGAATCATCTCGGCGGCAACCGCAGAGCAGTTTGCGACTTGTGTCTTCACCGGAGACGGATCAAATACGAAGCCTGTCACTGGTGAAGTTTCTGCTGTTTTGTCTGTTTCATAAATGAACTTTTGGGTTTCCTTTGCCGTTTCCCCACCTTCGTTCTTGTCATATGGTGCACGGTTAAATGTAGGGCTGTAAGATTGGCCAATCTGCCATTCGTTAAAGTTGAAATTATATTTTCCTTCAATAGGAGTATAGACACCATCTTCATTGTATTTGTAATCAATACCCTCTTCACCGAGTGTAATCAACTTATACAGGTCATCATTCGTGTTAAGCAGTTCGATTAATTGTACAGCTTTTTCAATGTTTTTAGATTCTGAATTAACGGCAATAGCTGCCGTAGATCCAGCACCTGCAGGAATCATCGTGCGCGTATTTGATACAGTTAAAGCAGTTGCTTTCCCATCCCTGTCATTCATAGACATAGCGAGATTTTGGCTAGGATAGTCGATGTGGTCAGGCCAGCTATAGACTTTCTCAGCGACAAATTTACCTGCTTTACGGTCAGGAGAAGTGTCTTTTACTGTTGCGCCATCTTTACGCACATAGCCTTTGTTATACCAGTCGCGCATAATTTTAGTGAACTTTGCGAAATCTTCTGTCTCATACTGGTTGATAACTTTGTCTGGATTATCAAGGTTAATCCAGCCAGGGATACTCATATCGCCAACCGCTTCCATATTCCAGTAGAGCGGGTCATTTGCAAACAAGCTGTAATTGGAGCTAGTTTCAAATCCAATCATTTCAGGATGCTTCTTAAGGGCATCGCCGAGGAAAGGACCAATCATTTCAAGTGCCTCAATGGTAGGCTTGTCTTTTACAGCTTGCCAGTCAAAGCCTGTTTCTTCCACAAGGTCTTTGCGGAATCCAAAGCCGTTGCGCTTGGCAGAGCCCCATTGCTGATAATTGACCATTGCATAGATTTTGTTGTCAACTTTCACGCCATCCCATAGGCCTTCAGGGATACGAGAGTATGTTTCAGGTGCATATTTAGGAAGGAGATCCGTCAGGTCAGCATAAGCGCCTTTGGCAGCGTTCTCAAAGAAGTTAATACCTCCCCAGCTTGCAGTGAAAGCGAGATCCCAGTCGTCACCGGAATTGATCATCAGATTCATTTTGTCAGCGTAAGTACTGCTGTCAACCATGATTAGATTCAATTTTGCTCCAATTTCTTTAGAAATGATATCGTTAGCTTTCTTCATGATTCGATCAAAATCATTGACCGGACTGTTCATCATATAGAAGGTAAGCTCAGGTAGCTTATCATCACCTGATGCAGATCCGCCGGTGGAGCTTTTGTCTTTTGGTGTACAGCCGGCTAGAAAAATCGATAGTAGCAGTGTTACAGACAACAGAAGTGAAGCAAATTTCTTCATTGTGGTTCCCCCTTACAAATATTTGTATTGTCAAAACATCTATAGTAAAAAGTTAATGAATCCTTGATTTTAGAAGGTTTATAGACAAATTACGTGTTACCCCCTAAAATCTAAGGTTTATTAAGGTTACAAGACTACCCACATCCTAGAAATAAGAAGCGATAAGTTGTTCCCTTAAACATTAACGTATTACTCGAATTGATTAAGTGCCAAAATCCAATAATTCAAACTTTACAAACGCTTCGTGGTGTATTCCCTAAGAACAATTACTCTTTTACAGCACCTATTGTCAACCCTTTTTCAAAATACTTCTGCAATAGAGGATACAGCAATATAATCGGACCGATGGCGAGGACGCAAGTTGCCATACGCGCACCTTCACTCGGCAGCATACCAATAGCTGCTTCCATCGACTGTGAAGCCTGTGCGTTCGATTGCAAATAGCCAATATTGTTCATTAAAGATTGAAGCAGATATTGCAAAGGACGCAGATTTGGTGATTCGATGTACAATGAGGCTGTCATCCAGTCATTCCAGTATGCAATAGTTACAAACAATCCTATGGTCGCTAACGCCGGTTTGGAAAGTGGTAGGACAATCTGGAAAAAGGTCCGAATTTCACCCGATCCATCCATACGTGCGGACTCTATTAATGAATCCGGTATCGTGCGGAAGAAGTTTTTCATAATTAGCACGTTAACCGTCGATACCAGGTAGACAATAATCAGTACCCAGATGGTATCTTTTAGATGCAGAACTTGTGTTAGTAAAATATACTGTGGTACAAGACCGCCGTTAAATAAAACGGGAAGATACACAAAGAAAGTGAGTGCTCTTCGATGTTTTACTTCGGGTCGTGTCAGCGAATAGGACAGCATGGCAGTAATCAACAGATGTAAAAGGGTACCAACAACAGTCACAAAGATTGTAACTCCATAGGCATTTAGGATGGAGCCCGCTCCGCTGAATACATACTGATATGCTGCCGTACTGAACTCTTTGGGCCAAAAGCGGTATCCGTCAAGCATCAACCATTTCTCATTCGTAAACGATATGGATACAACCAATATCAACGGAAGGATAAAGGCTAGACTCATGGTAATGAACATAAGATGTAGCGTGATTTTTGAAAGATTCAGTTTCCTCAGAATCATGTAATTCCCCCCCAATAGAAACAGGTCTAAGTCTTCTTACAAAGATAGCATCTGTTTCCGCAGATCAATTAAAATAGTGCGTTATCAGGATCTTTCTTTTTGATGATATAGTTAGAGATTAACACAAGGAAGAGACCAACTACCGCTTGGTATAAACCAATTGCCGATGCCATGCCGTAATCATTGATCTTTTTCAGCGAGCGAAATACAAGTGTGTCAATCACGTCTGTTGTTTGATAAAGTGCACCTGCATCATTAGGAAGCGTGTAGAATCCGTTCCAGTCGCCCAAGCCACCATTGAATAGTTTTCCTACCCATAGTAGTGATAAGACAATGATGGTTGGTTTCAAAAGAGGCAGTGTAATATGTCTAATTTTTTGCCACTTTGAAGCACCGTCCAGTTCCGCAGCTTCATAGTAATCGGGGTTAATCCCGGCAATCGCCGCCACGTATAGAACTGAAAAGTAACCAACATTTTTCCATAGATAAGCAATGGGCAGGATGATGCGCCAGTAAGACGGTTCGCTGTACCAGTTAATAGCTTCTCCACCGTTTCCTGTAATCGCACTGTTGACAATCCCACGGTCAACACTCAACAAACTGAATAGAATGTACTGGATGACAATCCACGAGAGAAAGGTTGGCAGCAAAATGGACCCCTTATAGGTAGCAGATAAAAATTTGTTTTTTACTTCATTTAATAGAATAGCGATTGTCAATGCGCAGATCGTAACGGCAACTGCTTCTAGTAGATTGTAGAAAAGCGTATTGAATGTAACCGTTCTCGCTACGTCTGATTTAAAGAAAAACTCGAAGTTTTTGAATAAAGGATCCATCCATGGACTTCCGAAAATACCATCGCGTGCATTATAATCTTTGAAGGCAATGAGAACGCCGCCCATTGGGATATAAAATAAGATGGTGATAAAAATTAATCCAGGTGCCATCATCAAATAGAAAGGCAACTGCCGTCGCATACTGCGTATGGTTCTATTGGATTTATTCGGAAGAGATGGCTTTGTATTTGTAATCACTTTCATTTATTTGACTCCTTTCTGTGTGAATTTTTTATATCTGAACTCATTCTACGAATCGAGTGATGATACCTCAACGATAAAAAATATTATTATCCAAGTTTTTAAACAAAAGGAATCTCTAAAAACTAACGATTTCTACAAAGTGTTGGAAATCGTTGCGACAAAGATTGCTAAAGATTATAATAAAAAATAATATTCTGACTCTCATTCCTTTACGGGGATAAGGAAGGTTCCCCTTTCTCCTCCATTTATTCACAGTTCGAAATGGAGGATCATACAAATCGAACGGTTAGGAGATCGCTATGAAACTCTCAATAAAAACAAAAAAATATAGAACGAGTTTTTTACGTAAAGCCTTTTTTTCCTTTTTAATTATGATGATCATCATTACCGTTTTACTTACTGCCTTTTTAACGCTTACCTATTTGCGTACGGCGAATACATTGATCAGCCACTATAACGAGAAATTGATTGCCCAGTCGAATTATAGCATTACCTATCTTGATGAGACCGCAAAAAAATTAGGAAATGCTTTGTACAGCGACAAAGATATTATCAATTTTTTAAATATGAAGGAAAGCGATGAGCGCATAGAGCTTTCAGCAAGTAAGGTCATTGACAAGCACTTTTTGACACTTAAAGATATCGACAGTGTATATCTTTACAATGCGGGATTGGACTTGTTTTACTCCTCACGGAGCGGTGAACGTCGATCAACATCCACATTTTCAGATCAGGCGATTGCCAAGCTGTTAACCGACAAAGATTTTGTAGCTGAGTATCGTGGTCGTCCCATTGTGGCATCGGTAGATGAAGCAACACAATCGGCAAAAGTTTGCTCATATATATTATTTGAACCTGGCGCCACTGCAGCTGGTCTGAAAAATGCTATTGTTGTCAACATTCGAACGAAAGCGCTTACGGATTCCATTCAAGCAATCAATGGTAATGATCCTATACAGGAAACGTCTTTTTTTGTGGTTAACACGAACGGTTCTATATTAAGTATGGCACTCTCACCGAAGTTTGTTCATAACATGAGTGAAGTGCGCTCATTAGCCCAGAAAGCACAGGAACTGGATGGCAGTAACAATCGGGTGCAAAAAATTGACGGGACCCGTTACCTTGTTTCGAGCAGCAAAAGTAATGCAAACAACTGGTACATCATTGGCGTTACACCCTTTAATAAAATTTTCAAAGATGTAATTACGGCATCGATCGTTGCTACAGGTATAGTAGTAGCCGTATTCATTCTAAGTGCGGGAATTTGTCTGTATTTGGCACGCAGGCTGAACAGTCCTATTCAAGCAATGACGAAAATTATAAACGGGGAAGCTCCTGAGAGAAGCGATGCATTTGTATCTGAAACGGAAGAATTCCAAGTTATTCTGTCTGTATTTGAATCCATGAAGGAGCAAAATGCACAGCTCGATAAAATCATGAAAGAAACAGGCTATGCTGCCAAACAAGAATTTCTAAATGCTCTTTTAAGCGAAAGTACAACTTATTCAATACAAACTGTACGTGGAAAATTGCATGATTTGCATTTGGATTATCTCGCTACAAATCAGCTGTGTATGTGCCTGTTTAAAATTGACAATTACAATCAGTTTATAACTGAAAATAGCCAGAAGGAGCGTTGGGCCTTGCGCTATGCGATAGTCAATATCGCGGGAGAAATTGCTGATCATTACGGTAAATGTGAAGTGTTTAGCTGTGACTCTGATAAATTTGTGATGCTGATAGATTGTGACACAGTATCGCAATATAAGGTATTACAAGATAACGTAGAAAGTGTGTTAGGTGACATACAAAGGAATACAGAAAAGAATATGCATATTTCCCTGTCTATGGCGTACAGCACGTTGTTTCAGGGTCTGGAACATTTACCAACCATGTATAACAGTATGAAGGATTCGATTCTTTTAAAAATGCGCTATGGACATGGTTGTATCATCAGTCCCTACATGCTAGATGAAATCAATGCTGATGAATTTCACGTTTCAGTAAAAAAAGAGGACCAGCTGATCGAAAAAGTACTGGAGGGTAATGATGAAGAAGCCAGTGCGATCTATCAGTCTATCAGTAAACTACTTTATCAATATACGTACGATGAGATTTTGTTCTGCGTAGTCCATTTAATTTACAGAATCTATTTTGGTGTATTAAGTAAAGTACCCGCAATAAAGAACAATCAAGAATTCACTTTGCAGGTTTTTTTGCAAGATATACAACATGCAGAAGTGAGCGCAGATATTGATAGTTTGATGAATGAATTTTTACAAAAGATTAGCAAAAAGGTAACAGAAATAAAAAACACATCCAATAGCAACGACCTTTTGGTGCAGCGTATTATCGAAATCGTGGAAATGGAATATTCCAACACGGATCTATGTCTCAGCTCCATTGCTGACAAAATTAGATTATCTCCGAACTATGTCGGTCAGTTGTTCAAAATGTCACACGGTCAGTCAATTGCACAATACATATTTGACTTCCGTATTCAAAAACTGGATCAATACATGCGCAATACCAAATTGCCTTTGTCGACCATTCTTGAAAAGGTTGGTCTTGAAAAAAACAATTACTTTTACACACGATTTAAAAAACATTTTGGTATGTCACTCAGTGAGTACAAGTTGCAACTTGGAAAAGAAAAAGATGCCGATCTAGTGACAAAGGAATAGATGTATGAAACGGAATGGGAAGGCAGGGGAGTTGCTCGAAGATTTTGTGGGAATACATGGAAAGAAAACGGATTGCTGCTTAAACCGCATAAACATATCTAGTGAAAGAAGTGAAATCTATACAAGATCGTATAGATTTCACTTTTTATTTTCCCGTGAAAGGGTGTTAGTATCCTTTTTTAGCCTTTACCTTTATGATCTGCAAGATATCACCTTCATATCCTTCGGCAGACCCAACACCTATGATGGTACCTTTTTGTGCATATAAGGAAGGATCCAATTCTGCAAAAGTCAATGGCAACTCTCTCGTATCGTTTAGATAGTGTGCTCGAATGGTTTTCGCTAATTCTGGCTTCACGCCGGATAAAGTAGTAACACTGTCAAGCTTATCTATTGATTGGATGCCATCAACGGTTACATTGACACTAAATGTGCTTAAGGCTCCTTTGAGATCTGCAAGTTGTCCTTTTACCGTAAATGTACCAGGCTTTTTATACAATGATGGATCTACTGTGCTCCAGTTTACTTTAGCAGATTGTGAACGACCATCCTTAAAGGTTACGGTCACTTCTTTTGGTAGATTTGGTGCATGATCAAGGGTAGTTGATAGAGTATCTTCTATTCCATGGATGGAACGAATCTCATACGCCTTATCAATAAAGATGGTGTAGTCTTTACTTCCTGCTGTTGTGATCTCGGAAAGGATTATCGTATTCTTTCCATTAATCAATTGATCTGGCGAAATCGATGCATTCTCACCATCAAATGGAATGGTTTCACCATTAACCTGTAGTTTCATTTCTACTCCATCAAGGACGACCGTCGGTTTCTTGATCGTAATTGGCTTACTCGTATCGGTAATCACACCATAATAGGTATAATAATTAGGATTGAAATTACCGTTTAATACAACATTATCAAATCCAAGGTCACTTTCGTAATCTACGTATTTTGGATTCGAAATGATCTCGATATCATCCAAGTAGACATTGGCGTTAATCCCACCGAAGCCAACCCCACCTGATTTATATTGACCATCAGTTACAGATAATAATTTTTGTCCATCTAAAACAAATCCTACTTTACCATCAAACGTTTGAATCTGTAAATTATGCCATTCATTTGGATTAAATCCAGCCGGTACACCTGCTTTACCAAGTGATGTATCTGAAGTGGCACTATGTTTTACTATTTCGAAATATGGAGTGTTGGCAGGAAAACCAGTCGTCCCATTTTTATTTCTTCGATAAACGATTTGATAGGATAATGGTGCTTTTCCTGGAGCCAGCCCCACATTCGATGTCATGACATAAATCGTAAAGTTATCGTATGCTCCACCAAGAACATTTGTATTACCCCATCCATCAAATTTCCATTTCATGTTGACTAGGTAATTATCCCAAGGAGCATTCAGCTCATAGAAGTCATTGCCATCTCTAATTTCATCCTTTAGCACTTGATTTCCGCCATCTGAGACAACACTTGTGATTGATGGCATTCCGCCGATTTTTTCGAAATTAGGGACTTTTCCATCTTCGAAATCAAGTTTAAGCTGTTGCTTATTATCCCCTGATGCATCATAGGCAGGAGGTACAGGCATAGTTGTTGGAGGGATTGGCTTTGTTGCTGGATTCCCGCCATAAACATAAAGCTCATCATAAAAGGCTTGCCCTCTGCCTAGGTCAGAACCAAGTGAGATATAATCAAATCCGGAAGAAGGTAACGTTTTAACCAATTGATTATCAATATAGAGTTTAACCTCTGTACCTGATGTATAATCAAACTTTAGTTCATGCCACCCAAAAGTCCGTTCGATATCTGTAACTTCCGTTTGGTCACCAACTTGGACGACATACTTACCAGCTGTATTATAATCCAAGCCCATGCCGATGATGTTTTTACCATCATCTGCTCGTGCAATAGAGGTAACTCTAGCCGAATTCTGACGCCCTGAATCGTATGAAGCGAGATTATGATTTTGGCGGTCAAACATCTTGACTGTAACGACCTTGTTCAGGGTTTCAGGGAAATTCTTGAATATGCGCGTTTTATCAAGCAGTTCCAAACTAAGTTTTCCGTTTAATGGACCCTCAGACATAAATTCTGTTGAGATTTTCGCTTGATTGTTTTGAGTTGTCCAAACAGCATCATCCAGTCCATTTTCAAAGTTTTCTTTGAAATAGATATCTTCAGGTTCTGAAGGGAGTTCTCGATCTGGCAGGTATTCCTTAGGATAATCGGATGTTACGCCAATTTTGTCATACTCCATCTTGGAGTCGTCAAAGTCCTTAATGTGATTGGTGTGTGTTCCATAATTTACATTGGTATTATCAAACTTAATTACATCCCCATATTGGGTAATGGTATTCACTTCGATGTTAAAGTTCATTGGATTAGTGGATTTAACATTGCTTAACTCCATGCCAGAGGCACCCATATCTAAGTTCATATTGTTAGGGCCAAAATCGACCATGGAAGGATTTGGACCTGTGCTGTCAAGAACCATTTGGTTTAAATAATTCGGTTTATAATTCTTACCCTTATATAGATAACATGCAAAGAATGCTCCGTCGTCTCCGCCATCTTGTTGGGCATCATGCAAATATACATACTCAAACTTATTATGGTGCGTGTACATATCTGTCATAATATTGAAATCTTTATCGCCATTCGGGAAAGCTACATTCGGATTACGACTATGTCCGGCAGTTAGGAAAATTCCTCTTCTTGGTGAATTATAGACTTCTACATGTGATACCTTGTTATAGCTTGATTGTTGAATGGTGATACCTGAGGCCTGGCCGATGAGCTCGCCAATATCATGAACAATCGTGTTCGTGATCGTATTGTCTCTACTATAGCCATCACCGTTTTTATCTCCAGCCACACCAGGGTAGCCGCCCTCGATGTTTATTCCACCATGACCGGTGTATTCTATAAGGTTATCCTTGAGCACAGCATTTTGATTAGCCAAATAAAGATTGATTCCGAACATACCTGAATTTTTGATATGGGATTTGGAAATCGTGATGTTCTTCGTGTTTGTAAGCGTAATCACGCCGTATTGGAACTCAATTCTTTCCGTTTGCTCGGCATAGGATGGTTGTGTACTATTTTTAGCTTCTGGAGGATAGAATCCTAAACCAGCTCCCGCATCTCCCCAGTTCCAACCATATGCGTACCAATCCGTTGTATTGGTGTCCTTGAATTGCAGACCGCTAAATTCAATATTCGAAACCATGTTTGTGCGATCGGATCCTTCTACACGGATCACTTCTTTGACAGTAGGAATAATAAATTCATGATCTTTTATTTTTCCTTCAGGGTAATAATACAGATCGCCTGTTGTTTTATTAAAATAGTATTCACCAGGAACGTCCAAAAAGCCTAAATTTCCTTGAACGAAATACCTTGCATTCGTACCTGTATTATATTTAGGTCTGTACATCTCTGGTTTGCCTGGAACGGTCTTGTAGACAAGCTTACTTGTTGCAGTATCAATCGCAGATATCGGAATCGTATCCGTCATCCAATCCCAGTATCCACCATCCCACATATATACGGAAGCATCCAGGTCTCCGCGTTGTTGAGCGTTTACCATACCGTTTATTGACTCTTGATCAAGATCACCATCTCTATAAATCAAGTCACCAATACCGCCTGCTTTACTTTTCATGTATGGAGTTAAAGCCGATTGAAAATTTTTATATTTATTTAAGTTCTGAGTTCGTGCTAATGTTGCCCGTCGATCGTTTACATAAAGAGTATCAAAAATCACATCTGTACCCACATGAGTTTTGTATACTTTTCCTTCTGCTGCAGCAGGCAAGTCAGCGTCAGCACCTGTTCTTTCCACTAATTTCCATGATGAATCAACAACCTTACCACCGATTATCTCGGCACTTGCTAATTCATCTAAATTTCGATAGATGATATTATAGCCATTTGTACCTGAGTCTCTTTCGTCAAATGTAATCGTTTCATCAAGATAATATTTACCTTCTGAAATAAATACGTAAATATCACCTGTCATATTCTTATTGATCTTTCGAACCGCATCTCTGGCAGCTTGTAGAGTGGCAAATGGCTTTTTATAGGAGCCATCATTTTTATCCTTTCCATCTGGTGAAACAAAGAATTGGGCTTGGATTTTATTTTGAGAACTACCTTCCCCTTGTGCTGCTTGAGCAGTCTGTATAGAACCAAACAGTGGGGCCCAAACGATACATAACGCAATCATGATAGTAAAGAATTTCTTTTTATTCATCATTATACCTTTCCTTTCTATTAACTTTTAAAGTTTTCATTTGTTTTTCGGTATTTATTTATGTATACCCCTGATGAATCTCCTACCGATAATAAAGCGTTTTCATTTCCGAGACTAAATGTTTTAAATTCTATAGTGACATGTCGACTTTTCTTCTTATCCATTTATCACCCCTATCTATGACCGCACTCTATTGATTATTTATTAAAAGAGGCAGTAAAGTTACTTGCATTATAGCTGAGCGGCTACAGACCAACAATCTCAAAAACTATTGAATTTGATGATTTCCTACAATTGAAATTCACACGGCAACTCATATTTTTAATACATTCACTAGTTTCCATCTATTCAGAATATTTAATGAGTCTCATGATACATCCGAAATGTATGTTTCGTGGTAATTGGAAGATTTAAGCAAGGTAGTTTCAAATTTTCTTGTTTTATGATTATGAATCCAAACACTACACCTTTCTTTAACCTCCGGATCACTCTCAGCATAATAACATGTGCACTCCCCTAAATTCGTGGTATTATTTACCAAATTCCCACAGATTAAATACTATACTTTCCTGGATCAATATGCTGAATTTTCTGCATATTAAATAGGGGAGTTTTTTTTTGGTTATTTCTCATGATTTTGGAATTGATTTGAAGGAATATGCGGTAAGAGGGAAAGAAAATGATTTTCCTATTTTAGATACATGTCCTAACTGTAAGTGTGTTGCTTATGGGAATATTCATCTGAATGGATACTATTGGAGATATGGAGTGACGGACGAAGAAACAGTAAAAATCATGCCAAGCGCACCACAAGAAGAGATGGCACGAATGCCATCCCTCTCTGGATTGAGGACCGATTAAACTCCTAGATCCGCTAACAAAGTTTTCGGCGCGAATGTACGCGGGGCTTAACCAAGATTTAAAAGCGGCTTATGAATACCTGCTACTCATCCTCTGCTACATATTCAAAATATCCGAAGTCCGCATACGCATTTCTATATAGCATATCACTGCAACACATTCCCACCATTGCGCCTGTATAATCGCCTTCTTTGCAGTGATCATCTGAAAGTTTGGACGCATCGACCTTATGTCCGATCTTATTCCAATCAACTGCATCAAAGGAATAACTAAACACTCCTACATCCTTCTTCACAGTCAATTTCGCTCATGCCTTCGAATCTTCCCTATGCAACTTATAAATCTCACTAGCATCCCACCAAATGCTCGTAAAGCACTCGCCTGTCAGCCGATGCCACTCTTCTTCCAGCTCGTGATCGATGACTCGATCTGGAAGCGCCAATGATGGATCAGACTCGACAACCATAAACAGCGTCAGTCCCTCGCGAAAAATCCGCAAAGATATAATGCCTGCTTCCCGCATGTGCTGTTCATTCCCGGCAGGAATATCGCGGTGAAGCTGTTCATACCGCTCGACTTGATCTGGATGAAGATGAGCCACTTTGATTTCTGTTACCCTGTTTGCTGCCATATTCCACTCCTCTACAATCGTTCTCTCACCATGTGATTTGTCAGAGCACCCAGCTTTTCGATCTCGATCGTTACGACATCTCCCGGCTTCAAATACACCTGCTTCTCCTTCGGATAACCAAATACGACACCGGCCGGCGTTCCGGTTAGGATAATATCGCCTGGCAGCAGCGTCATATGTTGTGAAATATAACTGACGATTTCATCGCAATGGAATATCATATCCGACGTATTGGAATGCTGCCGAACTTCGCCGTTCACGATGCAGCGGATGTCCAGATTGTTCGGATCGCCGACTTCGTCCGCCGTAACCAGATACGGTCCTAAAGGACTAAAGCCGTCGCAGGATTTGCCGAGCAGCCATTGATGGGTTCGCATTTGCAAATCGCGCGCGGACAGATCATTCACGTTGCAATAGCCGAACACGTGATCAAGTGCATGTTCCTTGTCTACGTATTTGGCTTTTTTGCCGATGACAATCACAAGCTCAGCTTCATAGTCGACCTGCGACGATACCTTCTCCGGCAGCGGAACTTCGCATCCATGTCCTGTTAGCGTATTGGCAAATTTGTTGAACAGGATTGGGTATTCCGGGATCGGCGCGTTTGTCTCTTCCGCATGCTTGCGGTAATTGAGTCCTACGCAAATGATTTTACTCGGATGCGTCACGCAGGGCGCGTATTGGATCGTCGATTCATCGAGCAAATAAGCTTTGCCCTCCGCACCGCCAGCTAACACTTGGTCTGCCAAGCGCTGCAGTGCAGCAACAGCGTCCCTTCCCCCTTCGATGACTTCATGAATGGTCACCGGCAGTGTTCCTTCTGACATGGAAGCCATGCTTTTCAGCGCTGCTGCGACATCCAGAATGCCTTGCTCCGTTTTTATCGCTAGTTTTAATTGCCCGTTATCTTCATAAGTCAACAGTTTCATTTGTTCCTGCACTCCATTCTATTATTGTTAGGCGTTCTTGCCGAATACAACGCCGCCGTCGATGTACAGCGGTGAACCCATCATGAACTTGGATTCATCCGAAGCGAGGAAAAGGGCCGCGTTAGCGACATCCTCCGGCTTGCCAAGCTCTCCACTGAGCTGGCGCTGTTTCAATGATTCAATCGCAGCTGTCGGATCATCATACGACGTTTTCAAATAGTTCTCCATGAACGGTGTATAAATTGTCCCCGGAAGCAGTGCATTCACCCGGATGTTATAGGCTGCATAATCGACCTGCATCGATTTAGTCAAGGCGAGCACCGCGCCTTTCGTTGCACCATAAGAAGCTCTGCGCGCGAGGCCCATTTCAGCAACACACGATGACATATTGATAATCGAGCCCGTTCTGCGCTCCATCATATAGGGAAGCACATATTTCGAAGGCAGGAATACACCTTTGACATTAATGCTCATAATCCGATCCCACGTCTCCGGTTCGATTTCGTGCAGTGCGCCAACTCCGCTGATGCCCGCATTGTTGAACAACACGTCGATGCGGCCGAATTCAGCAATCGCTGTATCTACCATCGTTTTGACCGCTTCTGGCTGGGTCACATCGGCCTTAATGAAGAGTGCCTCACCGCCTTTTTCTATAATTTCGCGTACCGTTTCAAGGCCATTGACCTCGTCCACGTCATTAACAATGACGGATGCTCCTTCTCGAGCGAACAGCAATGCCGTGCTCCTTCCGATGCCTGAGCCAGCACCTGTGATCAGTGTTACTTTATCTTGTAAACGCATATCCTCACTCCTATACCTCTTTCACTTTCAACCGATACGTCCGAACTGCATTCCCGCCAAAAATAGCCTTGATTTGAGCCTCAGTCAATCCAGTCGGTAAAGTTGCGCCAACCATCTCGAGCATGTCCGTAAAGCTTCCTGCCTGTAAGCAGACCGGCCAATCGCTTCCGAACATCAGGCGCTCCGTTCCGAATGCATCGATCGCATGCTTGACGTATGGGGCAACTTCGGATGCCGTCCAGCCTTTTCCACCAGATCCCGTTGCTAATCCTGATAACTTGCAGGTGACATAATCAAACCTTGCCATCGCTTCCAATCCATTTGCCCAAAGTTCCGTTCTATTACTCCCGATATCCGGAACCGCCAAATGATTAATGATGGCCTTAAGCTTCGGCACACCTTCCAATAGTTTCACCATCGCAGGAAGATCGGCCTGTCGAATGAGCAGATCGACCGGAAAGCCGTCTTCAACGAGCAGCGCAAGATTGCGGAGCAATTGCGGATAACGGCTCCAATCCCCATCAGGTACCGCAGGGAAGGTCGGGCGAATCCCGACAAAACGCGGATTGGTACGAAAGCGTAAGTAATGTTGTTCAAAATCCGCACCGGTCACATCGAGCCATCCGACAACCCCAAGCAATGTCTCTTCTTGTTCACATAAATCGAGCAAAAAATCCGTCTCTTCCATCGTCGGCGCCGCTTGCACGACAATCGTTCCTGATACGTCGCATCGCTGCAGCACCGATTTTAACTGTTTCGGCATATAATCTTGATACAATACCGGTCCTTCGTCCGGCGTCAGCCAGCCGTAATCGCCGCGCTGAAGTTGCCAATAATGTTGGTGGGCATCAATCCTCATTGTTCGGTCCTCCCATGAATCATGTTCTGCTTATCTACACTAGGCCATGGCATATCATAAGATGGCGAATGGACAAACCGCTCCATGGACAGTCTCAAAGTGATGCCTGTTCCCGCAGGCATCGATACGTTCAGCCATTTCCCTTGAGCCGCAATCGTGCCAGTCACATCGTCCGAAGAATTGATGATTTCTCCATTTGAGAATCGATGTTCGCCAAATACGCCAGCTTGAATGATAACCTCTCGATCATCGAACAGGCTCGTGTTCACCAAATGAACCGTTACGGAATCCGGTGTCAGCTTCTCAACTAGAGCAGAAACGCCCGGCGGCAGTCCCGGCCGTTTCGCCGCTGCGTCAAAATAGCGTACGCGCCCATGCTGCAGACCCCCATGCGAAATGTGCATCGGTCCGCCCAGCGTCAGCTGCACAAGGCCTTCGAAATATAGCGGGCACATTTCCTGCCAAATGTGAATGGCCGAATAAATCCCTTCACTGTAATGCTCGGTCCATTGATACGGATCGCCTTCCGGAGAGCGCATCTTCGCGAGCTGGTTGCCAATCATTTCGTAATTGGCGCTTAGAATCTTCTGCGGATAATCGGGGTTGAGCCCGCGAATATATTGATACCAAGGCTGCGTATTACCGATATAATGCTTTGTCTCCCGTCCGGTTTCCGGATCCCTGCCAGAGAACCTCGGCACTATGACAGCATTCCAGTCATGGTCTTTCGGGATGCGCTCTATGCGTTCCACATCCTCATCCGCCATCGACATCGACCAAAGATAGATCGGATACTTTGGCAGCGCCTCCCTATAATCGGTCCAGCCGCTGTCGAAATGCTTGAATGGCACCAGCCATTTGCCATCCTTCTCTTGACGCAGCTCCCAGTTGCGATCCAACTGCTCCCTTGCCAGCTGCAGTCCATTCATATCGCCAGTAAGCAATACCTTATTCATGCAGGCATTCGTAAGCGGCTCAATAATCGTCATGAAACCGTGAGGCCATCGCCAGCCATAGTAGCCGCCCCACCATTTGCCGTCGTTGTACTCCCCGATTTGACCTGTAAGTCCAATATTGTCAGGGATAATGCCGCCGTTTGATCGGGTCCGCTTCTGCCAGGCATTTACGTATTCAACTACCCAGCTCCGCAGCTTCTCATCTCCACTATGAAGAAACGCATGCGTGATTAATCCCGTTGCATTCAAATTCAGCGGCACATCGCCGCGATTCATCCGCTGATTCATCATCGCTAGAAGCTGCTTATAGACCTCATCGTTCGACCATGGGCACTTGCCGCTTGCAAAATCGACGCCCGGAATATCTTCGTAAGGCGCTAAGTAATCGTCCAGAATGCCGCGATGCGTGCTCCAATCCTCTTCGTTTACTTCAAAGCGAGGACCGCGGCTGCCTGTCAGTGGCGATCGGATAAGCTTCCGCTCCTTATCGTAGTTCAGCGCTTCCGGGTCGTCGCCCGTATACATCGCTGCAAATTTGCTGGCGCGCTGCCGATCCTTAAGCGTCGAAGGTCCCGCCAGACCAAGAAAATATAAATACAAATAGCCTTCGCCATGGTGCATCCAATCGTAATAGGCATCGAACTCGCGGTGGATTTGTCCGTATTCCGTCCACTGCCAAGTAATACCTTCCCATATTTTTCGAGATACTTCATGCAGTTCGCTGCTTCCTCCGAGCACATACAAGAGCGCCAAATTCATAAACCCTTCATAAGGATCATCCGACCCATCCATGCCTGGCCAATGCTCGAACCAAATGAGCGTACCGTCGGGCTGCGTGTAACGCTCGACGAACTCTTTGGCTGCCTTGTTCAACGTTTCAAAAAGCTGCTGCTCCTGCATCGCCCACGTCGGTGGAACGACCCGTTCTGAGGCCTGAATACTCGCGATACTTCCGTTCATAAGCGATGAAGACATTGTGCTCACCCTCCCTTTGTATTGCTTATTGTTTATTAAATAAATAAAGGTTGTCCTTGGAATAAGCTATATACCTGACGCAGTTCTTCCGGACCTGCCAGAACGTTTCGCACGTCCATTGGAATCCTTTCCACTCCGGACGCCGACCCGTATCCGCTTCTTCCGAGATGCGTACGGCCTGGCGAATAAAATCGACATGATATTACTCGATTTTCTATTGCCTTTCGGTATAGCCGACATCGGAATGGGAATGGTGAATAGCATAGATTTTCCACTTGCGCGTTAACGATTTCATTGATCTTCTCCCCCTGGGATTGTCTAAACTACTTTTATCCTAGTTGGTACCCACCATGTAACGGAATCAGCGCCCCATTGACCCATGACGACTGAGTACTGCACAAAAACGCAACTACATCCGCCACCTGTTGGGACGACCCCACGTCCGCCCTCAGCTTCTCGGATTCGGCGATCCTTTCCGCTTCAGCAGGATCTTCGAACAGCTGTTTGAACCAATCGTTCAGAAGCGGCGTCGCGATGCCCGCCGGGAGCAACGCGTTGCAGCGAATGCCCGTATCCTTCAGATCCAGCGCCAGCCCTGTCGTCAGATGGTTCAGCGCGGCCTTGAGCGAGTCGTACACGAAATTTCCGGCAATATTTTTCTGGCTGTTGAGCGAGCTGATGTTCACGATCGCGCCGCGCGTCTCTTTCAAATACGGCAAAGCTTTCTGAATCAGAAAAAATCCCGACTTTACATTGACGGCAAAGAGCCGGTCCCAATCTTCATGCGTTACCGCTTCGATCGGCTTGTTGCACACCAGGGCAGCATTGTTGACGACAAAATCGATTCTGCCCCACGTTTTCACCGCTTGCTCTACGAGCGTATTCGGCGCGGAGGGATGGAACTGGTCTACTTGAACGAAGAGTGCCGATCCACCGTCCTTTTCGATTCCTTCCACAACTTCACGGCCCTTCTCCGCATCCCGCCCGCAAACAACGACGCGGGCGCCGTATCCGGCCAACGTCTCGGCGATCGCTTTGCCGATCCCGCTGCTGGACCCGGTGACGATCGCAACCTTATCCTGAAATTTAGTCAACTTCCCCATCTCCTTCTTAGCATCATGTCGTACGATTCCCCCTACATGCAGTTAATGGGGCACCTTTACCCTTTCACTATACATAGGTTGATAAATGCAGAAAACACAACAATAGGTTCAGATTTTGAGCACATAGAGGCCAAAGTCTAGCATCACACCTTATTTTTTCTAATGTTGATGGTTTGGAGCCCATCGAGACACTCCAATTAATGTGTTGTTTCCTGTTCCTGCAGGACTAAATATTACTTGTCGGCATTTGTCTCCAATAAGCTGCTCGTAATCGATCTGACAGGATTGCTGCCTCTATTTGGAGTCAGAATAATGTTTACACTGCTATGATTTCGGTTCAGGAAATCATTATCCGTTTCTTCTTCGTCTATTTATTCCTCCTTACAAGATTCATAATTTCACTATACAAAAGCAAATGAAGGTCGACATCTAAAAAAAGTAATAATATCTTCAATAAACCGTCGTGATGCTCATCAAAAAATATTCTTTTCTCTAAAATTTCCGAGCTTCACCGTACTTTATGACTGACGATGATCTATTTGAGGAAATAGAAAAGAGGGGCGAGAACCCCTCTTTTTGTTTTACACTTAACAGGGATTCAATACATGACGAAGATGGTTCTCAAGCCAAACCATTCGCAACTGTTGCTAATGCCAAAGTGAAAGAAATGATTCAAGAATTACCTGATCAAAAAATGACAAGTGATTTAATGATCATTACTCAACTTTGCTGCGAATCCCTTGAATCTCATTATTTTATTCTACTACTATATTCATTAATCACCCCTCAATGCTGAAACGCTACATTCATTGTAGCTAAGCTGATCTCAAACCAACAATCTCAAAATCCGTAGTTTTTGATGTTTTCTGCTACTTCTATACTTTAAATTGTGTAGAGTAACTCATATTTTTAATACACTCTCTAAATCTTGTAGAATTGAGTTACCACAAAACAGAGCCCCCTATCATACTGTTAACTTTAGTTAATGATAGAGGGCTAGTTTTAAAATTGTACCGTTATCTTACTTTCTGGGCTTTCCAGACTGGTCATGCGGTAAGGTTACTGTGGCTGTGGCCTTCCTTTGGTTGCCTGCATGGTCGGTAGCTGTGTAAGTTATCGTATAGACTCGGCCTATTCCTTCACCGAATCTTGTTGCACGCAAACTGAAAGAGGTATCTTCTGAGCCCAGTTTCGCTTGGATATCTCCGTCTTTGCTTTCCGGTTCATTACTGGTAATAGTCATTAACACAACCGATTTGACTCCCGAAAGGGTATCACTGGTATCCAGCGTGGCATTCACCTTCACCATTTTTTGATTCGCTGTCCAGAGTATCGACGGGTCCAGTTCAATCTTTAAGGTCGGTGCCGTCTTGTCGATCTTCACGGTGACCGTATGTCGCTGCTCGGCATTTCCTGCCTTGTCTACACTCCAGTATTCCAGCTTGTGGGTACCTTCTTCAGTGAATTCCACCGAATTACCGGTTTGCTCGGTTCCACCGTTTACGATGTAATGGGTGCTAGCGACTCCGGTTCCACTGTTAGTTGGCGTTCAAGAGTACGGTAACATCTTGATTGACCCAACCCTACGGTGCATTGTCTGTTGTCGTTGGTGGTTGTTGATCAACGACTTTTACTCTGTTACTCTGTTACTCTGTAGGTCGCTTTTGCTTTTAATGTTGTTCCTTCGACTGTTCCGTCAACGGTGAACACGCCCGCCTTCGCAACCATGTCTGCAGTGATTTCCTCCCATACAACGTCCACTAGCCCTGTTGTTCCATCGTTGTATACAGCCTCAACCTGATCTGGAAGTGTTGGTATTTCACCTTGTTTCGTATCTACATTAACCGATTTGTAGTCTACGATCGTCTTTACCTCTTCTTCCACTTCAAAGACATTAAACTCAGCAGCCGATGCCCACCCGTTTACGCCAGCCGTTGCTTCGAGCTTGATATACGATGCATTCGTCGGTGTAAAAGTTGCGAATTTCTCCGCACTGTTGTTTGCCCAAGTTCCGCTTGCAACCTTGGCAAAGTCCACTCCATCCTTACTTACATATACGTTATAACCTGTAATATTTCCATTGCTGCCTGATTGCCTTGGCAAATAGGCGATTGTATTGATATTGAAGGTCCCTCCAAGGTTTAAGGTAATCGATTGAGGGAGAACGTCAGATTTATCCCACTTTGTATGCCAAATCGTCTGCGGATTTCCGTCAATCGCCATAGAGGCTGCATTATTTCCACCACTCGTCTCCTGGCTTGTCGCCGTTGCCGTCATTTGTGACTGAGGGAGAGTATCCCTAGTTACAGCAATTGGCATAGGACGACTTTCAACGGTTACCCCGTCTAAAGTAGCCTTTACAACAACAGTCGCATTAAATCCACGACCGATATCGCCTTTAACAATGATCGTATTGCTGCCCTCAACAACCGAAAGCCTTTGATCGCTAAATTGATATTCTACAGTAGCCCTTGATAAATCGGCTGTTTCTCCTGTATTTAATAGGCCTTCAATTGTAGCAACGATTGGTTGGTTAGGTTGAATCGCCGTTTTATTTAGAGTAACGTTAATGTTGTTTAAATAAGAGTCCGTATAGATTTTTCCTGACTCGTCAACAAAAAGATACGTAACATATTCAATCGGACGTCCGCCGATCGTCACTCTAATCTTCAGCTTTGCCATGCCTTCTGAAACAGCGGTTAGCAGGTTTGAATCCCCTACCTTAATAATATCCTCGTTTTCGCTTGTTACTACGATATCGTCAGCTTTATCAATCGGTTTGCCATTGCCCTTGAAAGCTTTGATTTCATATTTACCTGTAGTCACATCAATCGGTTTATACTCATATTCGAAGCGATCAAATAAATTCGAATCGATCCCGTTTATGGCCACGTCAAGCAAATCCACCGTTGACCCGTTTGAACCGCCATCAAATATTACTTTAACGTATTGAGCTTTCGTGTTGATTGGATATTGGTTGTAGAAGCCAAAATAAGCATTACCCGTCGGACCGTTTTCGGTGATGACATCATTCCATTTCACGCCATCATCGCTCGTTTGAATTTTTATTGTTTTCGGCGTATTGATATATCTTTGCTCCGAAGAATTGAAGTTCAGATTGATATTGGCAATGTCGGTCTTTGCCGGCAACTTAAATTGAATCCATGCCTTTTCACTTGCGGGAACCGACCATTTGGATTGATCAAAATGAATTCCGTCAATCGTTTTTCCATCAACCAGATTTTTTGCCTCTTTTTGAGCATGACTTGCTGTAATTTCAGTGGTTTCTGCAAGATTTTGGTATGGCAGCAGGTCCATGAATATTTTATTTGTTGTAAATGTTTTGCCGTCTAAAGTTACAGTAGCCCAAACGACTCCTCGTGTAGGTTGATCTACGAACGGCGCAATAATTTTATCTTTCTTGAAAGTAAACGTATTTACTTCTTTGATAGCCACGGGCTTATATTTGTCACCCGCCTGTAAATCAACAACACCGCCGTGCCATTGAATTTGAGCTGCATCAAGCCCTATTGCTCCGCCTTTTGATGATCTGCCTTCGATTTGATAGCTGAGTTCTTCTAATGTACCGAACTCGCCGTAAGCTTCTTTTCCATTCACGAGTAAGGTTGCGCCGATCATGCTCTCGCCAACATAAATTTTGCCGTCTTTTGCTGTTACTTTTAATGTATCCTGTTTCGTTACACCTTCATAAGTACCGCTAACAGTGATAGTTGTTGTTCCGTTTGATACCGGAGTTACGATTCCTTTAGCATTAACTGCCGCTATTTTAGGATTCTCACTTTTGTATTTTATACCTGAAAGCCTTGCTTTAAGCGCTGGAAATGTCATATATCCCTCAGCGTTGATTTTGAGTGACGAGGGCTTTAACTGCTCTCCCGTTGCATTGACATTCGTAAGCTTATATTTGCGTGCAGAATTGTCCGTTACAATCTTGATGATCGTATCGATCTGATCCTCCTCGACATTGGCAAGATTGATTGTCAGGCTGTCACCTTTTTGTACAAATGATTTTACTGGAATATCCTTGTTTAACCATGTTACGGACTTAACTTTGTCTTTAATCGGACGAATGGTTAAAGACTTTCCAGGAATGGCATCAAACCCTTTTTTGCTGTCAGGTCCTTTCATAATATGAAGATAAACATTGTTGTCTCTATACGTTGCGTATCCCCATTGTGGACCTGTAGTACTGTTAGCTAAAGCAAATTTTTCATAATTACCTTTTCCATCATCTTCATAGCCATAGCCCGACAAGAAATATGGCATTGTGCCTGTTGTCGACTCGTGTCTTTCCGGCTTGCCTTCTGGCGCAAACCATTCGATCAAGCTTTCTCTCACATCAATGAATTCCTGCTCAGCTTTAGGATACCTTGTCGCTATATCCTCAACAGAGTCCCAATAAGACCCGCGGCCATCTACTGCAGTCTGATCATTATTATCCACATAGCCTCTGCCGGCATTCATTAACATTTCCTTGGCAACTTGCCTGAAATCGTCACGTTTACCGTAATAGGGAGATAATGCGTTTTTTGTACGTATCATTTTCCACGGTTCCATAATCGTACGTTTTACAAGATGATTTGCAGCGCCACTACTGTAAATACCACCTGCTTCTTCGGTTCTTAAATCAGGGTCTCCAAACTCTTCGCCCCATGCATTGGAGTTTATAATAATCTCATCGCTGTAATTGCGAACATGACTGTACATGACGTCATAATTGGCGTTGGGCATTGCCTGAGGACCGTCAAAATAAAGGTACACCGGGTCATAACGCAAAATGAGATCCTCCACATTCTGTACAAACACATCTGTAGAATTATGTTGCAATCCGCCGCCCTCGGTTGCGTAATAGATGCCGAATTTCATGCCATGTCGTTTTACTGCCTTTTCAAACTGTTCTAATCCATCTACGACTTGACCATTCTCATCTTTCGGGAGATAGGTATGTCGCGGGTGCTGCGGATCCGCAAATTTAGACGGCCAATGGTATAATTGCTGCAGTGCTTCAACTGATACTAATGAATGGCCCTGACGCTTCGCTCTTTCCGCCCATAAATCGGCAGAGAAATTCGGATCTACGAAGTAGTTATAAGACGGGGCAGCATGCGTTAGAGCACTAACTCGCCCTTCTTCGAACCATTTATTCGGGCGTTCCTTGACGGTAATCTTCATCTTCTTGGTCGCTTTATTCCCGTTCAGGTCCGTAACTTGCACGGTAAAGTTATAGTCTCCCGGCTCACTGTTGATGCTGATGATGCCTTTGCTGCTGGTTAGGTCGACTTTGCCGTTCACTAAACCATCCGTGATGGTCCCATCCGCTTTTAGTTCCAAGCCTTCTGGCAGTTTACCTTCAACGATGCTCCAAGTATAACCAGGTGCGCCTCCGCTCGCCATGAACTGGAATGCCGAAGCCGACAAGCCGTACTTTTTACTCGATGTCGATTTATTCCACACATACGGCCATTCCTTGTAGCCAATAGGCATGTTTTGGGTTGGCAGCGGCGTTTCAACGTCATCCTCGGTCGATAGTCCTTGACTGACGATACTTAGGGCGTCAGAATCACCTTCAACCGAATTGATAATGCCATCGATCATATTGCCGTTTTGATCTGCAACTCTTCCATAGAACCCGAGGTACGCCACATTCTGATCTTTCGCGATTGGAACGTTGTTGGCATTCACATCTTCGGTGTACGTATGTTTGATTTGAAGCATCAGCTTGTTCCAACCTTGCTTCAACTGGATGGCTTGTTTGGTCAAATCCTTCTGCACTTCCACAGGCGTGGTCGGCGCAGATACGCAGCGATCGTTGACATAGAGTCGATAGGATCCGCTGGCGCCTACATTAAAATATGCTTGCTGATCTGCTGGACTGTAGATGTAGGTGTGAGCGTATACGTATTTGTTTCTCGTATCGACGCCTTTTTTGACTGTAAAATAACCGTATAAATCCTGATAATCATCATAGTTCCGGTTATAGAGGCGATCATCGAAATACTCCCACTTATTACTTTCTTGATTCAAGGCTAATGGATCGCCGATTTTAGGCGTGATCACACCCGACTCAGGAGTGGATTCGTCGGTCTGTCTGTTATAGACCTCGATCTCTGAAAGACCTGTGATCGAAGGATAAGGTGTACGACCTTTATCGATTTCAACCTTCATTTCCACGACTTTCTTTAGCCCTGACTGCATCGCATATACTGTTGGCTCAGCAGCGCTGGAAGACGTGCTGTCAACCTTTCCGGATTCGACTTTGCTGCCGTCTTCAAGCGTGAATGTAATGTGATACCAATTGTTGATGTGACGAGAATCGCCCCATTGGGCAATTTTTACTTCATTTAGTGCAATAGGATCCTTCCATTTCAGATTTACCCATGGACTGGAATCATTTTCGGTCACCCACTGTGTCCTGGTGTTGCCATCTACTAAATACGAAACAGGGTTGACGGCAAGTGTCGATGATGAAGCGGTTATGTCAGATGCCTGCGGAGCAAGATTGATGACTTCGCCACCCTCGCATCCATAAATGTTGTCTACGACAGGCGAATCGAAAGGACCTGATACCAGCCACGAGTTAATAAACGGGGCGTTACCTGTTGTCTGCTGTGCGTACGCCTTCGTACCGGGGAAACCAATCATGAATGATGCAAAAAGCATTACGGTTGCCAATACGCTAGAAATGAATTTAGTGCTATTTTTTACCATTTTTACCCTTTTCCTCCTTCATTCTCTACCTTCCAAACGATTGCTTGCCATTCACTTATTACCGATAAGCATCCTCTCCCAAGTTCAAAATACGATAATGCAATATCACCTAATGAAAAGACTCCTTTCTAGTCGTTCGCCCTCGTATGATGCCGCTTTCACAAACGGTCGCGCTGCGACGAAGTCGGAACGTTGGACTGCTATATTCATTAATCACCCCCAGATGTTGTAATTTGATAAAGTAGCTGCATACTTGTGATAAATAAAATATACTTTTTATCGAAATATTCAGCTAATTTACTCACATTGTAGTCTAGCTGATCTCAAATTCACAATCTCAAAAACTGTAGAATTTGATGTTTTTTACTACTTCTATACTTTAAATTGTGTGGGGTAACTCATATTTTTAATACATTCTCTAAATCTTGTAGAATTAAGTACCACAAAACAGAGCCCCCTATCATACTGTTAACTTTAGTTAATGATAGAGGGCTATTTTTAAAATTGTACCGTTATCTTACATTTTGGACTTTCCAAGACTGGTCATGCGGTACGGTTACTGTGGCTGTGGCCTTCCTTTGGTTGCCTGCATGGTCGGTAGCTGTGTAAGTTATCGTATAGACTCGGCCTGTTCCTTCACCGGATCTTGTTGCACGCAAACTGAAAGAGGTATCTTCTGAGCCCAGTTTCGCTTGGATATCCCCGTCTATGCTTTCCGGTTCATTACTGGTAATAGACGTTAACACAACCGATTTGACTCCCGAAAGGGTATCACTGGAATCTAGAGTGGCATTCACCTTCACCATCTTGTGATTCGCCGGCCAGAGTATCGATGGGTCCAGTTCAATCTTTAAGGTCGGTGCCGTCTTGTCGATCTTCACGGTGACCGTATGTCGCTGCTCGACATTTCCTGCCTTGTCTACGCTCCAGTACGTCAGAGTGTGAACGCCTTCTTTAGTGAATACAACCGAATTTCCGGTTTGCTCCTCTCCATCGTTTACGATGTAATGAGTGCTTGCGACTCCGGTTCCATTGTCAGTTGCGTTCAAGAGTACGGTAACATCCTCATTCACCCAACCGGTAGGAGCATTGTCTGTGGTGGTTGGTGCTTCTTGATCCACTACTTCCGGAATTAATTCAAATTTATTAATGTTCCAGCCTGATTGAATTACTTGAAGCCTTATCGTATGCTTGCCTTTCGTCAATTCAACTTCATCGGACACTGTGGCCCAATTCTGCCAACCACCGGTTGAAGGAAGCGATGTTACTTTAGCCGAAACACCATCTACCAGGAAATTGACTTTGCCAGTATTACCAGCATTTACAGCTACCCTGTAGTTCAGCTTGTATTTCCCAGTGACAGGTACATTCAAGTTATACTCCATCCAGTCTCCAGGATCTAACCAGCCTACATTCTTTCCACCTTCCGAACAGTCTTCTGTCTGAATCCCAAACATATTATCATAATCTTCCGCCTCTACTGTACCAAATGGTTCTACTGTTACGGTTATGCTTGTCGTCAAGGGTACATTGTTCGGGTTCAAAAATCCACTCGGTAAGGTTACTGTTCCATTCACGGTAAAAGTCTGACGAATATACTTTTGTGTTGGATCATAATCCGAGGACTCTACTTCCCAATTCACCTCGGCATCAGTGTCTTCACCATCGGTAAGCAATTTCACCGTTTTCGGCAATCCGAGAGCTTCAGCTGTCTTTTCCGCTCCACCTTTTACCATTTGGTCAGCAGGAGATTTTATGCCGTACATAACATATTGATCCTTGGTCCACACTGAAACTTCTTTAAAATCGATATCCGTACCCTGAGCTCCGTCTTCAAAAAGCAATCTCAAATATCTTCCTGAAGTCGTTAAGACATAAGTATAAGGCTTAGGCTCATTTCGGCTATACGAATCGTTTTTGGGAATATTCGTCACTTTCGACGCTACCGTCGTCCAATTCGAACCGTCATCGCTCACTTGGAAGGTGATGTTCTTAGGTACATTAATATAACTGCTGTTCAGCATAGAAGGAGTCGAAGGGTAATTATATTTCGTGTTGCTATTGAACTGGATATCTACACGGTAAATATTCTTCTTTTGCTCCATGTCAACCTGCCACCAGCTTCCCGGCTCCGAGCTACCGGCACTCCACATAGAACTGGCTGAACCATCATTCGCTTTTTCCGGTGTGTTGCTTCCCTTTGAACTGCTAGCAGTTGCTAGCTTGTTCAAGCTCACGATTGGGAACTCTAATTCCTCTACAGGTGGTGCCGCGACCCCTCCATATACAAACACTTGGTCAAAATAGGTTTCTCCGCCTTTGCCTTCCCAGTCCCCCATGCCAATATAGTTAAAGGAATCCCTTGGAAGAGAGCCGACAAGAGTATCATCAATATACATTTTCACATCTGTTTCAGATGAATAGTCAAATTTGAAATTATGCCATCCAAATGATCTTTCCACATTTGTAGTGACAACTTTGTCCCCATCTTTATATACATAGTAATCCTTCGATGTATCTCCTTTAGCACCCAAAGCTACGATATCGGTACCATTGTCAACCCTGACAAAAGCATTAGGTGAGATTACGTAGGAGCCGCCGCCCTCGCCTGCGTCACTGCCTGAGTAATCTTGTCTTTTATCAAAATACTGGACTTCAACAATTTTGTTTAAGTCTTTTTCAAATTTTCTACTTACTACTACGCCGCTCTTGTTCTTATTACCATCGGTCGCCAGAGAATGCTTTCCATTCATTGCACCTTCCGACATATAAACCTGATTGATATGAGGACGGCCCTTTTCAATATTCCATTTGGATAAATTTAAGTTACCGTTTTCAAAGGCGTCTTCGAAATACATATCGTTTGTATCCGGTCTGTATACTTCTTGATGGTATCTTTCAAATGGGAAGTCTGAAGTTAATCCAATCTTGTCATACTCCATTCGTGAATCATCGAATGTATTTAATATATTGTCGTTATAGTAATTATTGTTAACATTATCCATGTGGAATTTATCTTGGGTCACGGCTTCTTCAATACGCATTGTTTTACTTTGCGGATTGGTAACCTTAATATTAGAGAGATGTGTACCGCTTCCCCCCATGGTCAAATCCATCCCGTGTACTGTATTTTTATCGCGTAAAGATGGATGTGCTCCGACACGATCTACGATGACCTGGTCCATATAGTTATATCTTTCCGGTCCAACATCATAGTACTTGTATCCGTTTTCGATCTTCACATTTTCGTCGTTACCATGTCTCTTTAAAATCTCATTACCTCTCAGAAGATAAACCCAGAATATAGCGCTGTCTTCTCCGGCATCTTGCTGCATGTCATGTATATTTATATAGCTATATTTATTTTTTACAGTATACATATCCGTCAGTTCATCATATTTGCTGTCTAAAGAATTTCGGCGAATACCAGCGGAAGTCATAATGGCTCTTCTTGGTGAATTATAAATTTCAAGATGCGAAATATCACTGTTAGACGTATTCATCCATGTAACACCAGATGCATGACCAACATTTTGGCCGATATCATGAATGGCGATGTTTGTAATTGTATGGGAATGATTATATTTGCCTACGCCTGGATATCCACCGTCAGAGGATATGCCGCCATATCCAACAAATTCGATATCAATATTTTTGAAAGTATTGTATTGATTATCCCGATACATAGCGATTCCAAACAATCCAATATTTCTGATCTTGGTGTTCTCGATGGTAATATTATTCGTATTAATCATCGTTACGGCACCAATCTTGTATTCCACCCGATCAGTTTGCTCGCTGTAAGCCGGATTGGTGCTGCCTTCGGATTCAGGCGGTACTGTTCCAAGTCCACCGCCAGCATCTGTCTCATTCCAGCCCGATGTAAAATAATTCGTGTACTCTGTGTTTTTTAATGTTAATCCATCAATTTTAATGTTGTGCGTCTGTTTTAATGGATCTGGTTTTAGCTTGTAGTCCGCATAGGAGCCATCACCTTTATCGTCTCCCTTGAAGTACAATATCTTCTGCATGGTTGGCGCTACGACGGTCCATTGATCTACACTTCCGTCTTCTTCCTTAGGATAATAATAGAGATCGCCGGTTACCTTGTCATAGTAGTATTCGCCTGGAACATCCAGGAAAGATATATTCCCTTGTAAATAATATCTTGCACCACTACCGATCGGATACTTAGGTCTGTATAACTCAGGTCTTTCCGGGTCTTGCGGAAACATCAGCTTTCTTGAGCCTGAATCTATCTTTTCTATAGGGATAGTATTGGTAAACCAGTCCCAATCACCGCCATCCCAAACATACACTTGCGCAATCTCTTTATATCCTGCTGCCTGCGCCTTAGCCATTCCATCAATGGATCTTTGATCGAGATCTCCGGCTTTGTAATTCATATCATGCATGCCGCCACCGACAGAACGAAGGTATTCTCCCCCATATGCTGGAAACCTCGGGTCGATATCCTTGTTTTTTGTTCTTGCCATAATCGCTTTTTTATCATTAACGTATAAGGCATTAAAATTAAACTTTGATGGATCGAGTTTAACTTTATACACTTTGTCTTTTATTGAATCTAGCAGTCCTGCCGCTACATCCGCATCCGTACTTTTCTGCCATCCTTCAATTTTAGTACCACCTATAAGATTCGCTTTTCCTATGCCATCGGCGCTTCTGTAAATAACATTATGCCCATTCGTACCTGAATCTTCTACATTGAATTCAACAGGTTCGTTAAGGTAATAGTCACCTTGGCCGATGTTGACAATAATATCACTTGTCATTTTTTGATCAGGTAATGCTTGAATCATTTCACTTACTTTGGCTTTGGCCTTAGCAACAGTAGCAAACGGTTTGCCTTGTGTACCATCTCCAGCTGTGTCACTTCCACCTACTTCAACATAGATCTGGGTCTGAATACTTGTGGCATCAATTAACCCTTCAGGACTAATTTGATCATTGCTTGCAAAAGCCACACCTGTAAAATTAGGCAGCATAATACTAAGCGAGAGTGAAACGCTTACAATTTTTCGTGATAACATCTTACAAAGTTTCATAGCAACTCCTCCGTTTTGTAGTAAAAAAATAATTTTTCCAGTCAAAACTAATACGATCATTACTCAACCTTGCTGCATTCAACTTTGCTGCGAATCCTTTGAATCTCATTATATTATTCTACTACTATATTCATTAATCACCCCCAGATGGTGTAATTTGATTTTCAGCTGCATACTTGTGATTAAATAAAATCTACGATTTATCGAAATATTCAGCTGAATCACTCGTATTGTAGCCGAGCTGATCTCAACCCAGCAATCTCAAAAACTGTGCTTTTTGATGTTTTCTGCTTTTTCTACTGCTTAAAATTTTGTGCTATAACTCATATTTTTAATAAATCCTCTAATTTCTTCTAGCTAACGTAAAAAAACAGCCCATTTCCATAAGGAAAAAAGGGCTGTTCTTTATGTTACATAGCTGTTAATCACCATCGATTTCTTGTCCAAGCTGCAGCTTATATTCACTGAGGGACATACCAAAATGCTTTTTAAATCGCGTGTAAAAATAATTGTTCCTCTCTAGACCAACCTTGTCAATAATGGTCGATAAAGACAGTTTGGTGTTGCGCATATATTCGTCCAGCTTTTGCATGCGGAAGTCAAAAATGTATTGCACAATCGACTGCCCGTGTGCTGTTTTGAACAAATGGCCGACATAGTTCGGTGATAGGCGCAATCTTTCAGCAATGGAACTGAGGCAAAGTTCGGTGTTAGAATATTTCGATCAGCTGTTCCTCTTTTTTGAATGAAACAATTTTTTGGCGGTCTCGTCAATCTGTCGTTCTACCGATTCGTCATCGTAATCGTGGTCCGCAAAAAAGGAAATGTCAGAAAAAACGTAAGTAAAACCGTAATAATGATGGTGATGATTAAAAAGGAAATAAATGATTTACGCTGAAAGCTCGTACGATGTGTTTTATGTTTTGAGAGCTTCATTGCGATCTCCTAGTAATACGACTTTCTAGTATTATCTTCCTAATATAATTCCAATTTATTTTATAGTGTTAAATAAATTGCACCACCACGATTTATAACACTTTGAAGAAATCGTTAGTTTTTAGAGATTTCTAGTGTTGAAAAACAAAAAGAACAACATATTTGTTTGTTGAGCAAGAAAATCCTCCTAACTACAATGATAGCAGACGTAAAAATTTTATAAATCACACGGTAATGGAGAGATATGATGAATTACAACTATCACCAGGATTTGCAGATCGTTAGGGTCAACACCATGCCTGACCGGTCTTATTATATTCCCTGTGCACCAGGCAAAGCCACCTCATCGAAAGAAAACAATGAGAGTGTTTTACTCTTAAACGGCAGCTGGCAGTTCGCGTATTATCCTTCCTTTTCTGAAGCTTCTCTGGAAGGTAATTCGGACAGCGTCCTTCCCGTTCCATCCAACTGGCAAATGTACGGCTTCGACAAGCATCAGTATGTCAATTTTGATTATCCGATTCCTTATAATCCGCCCTTTGTGCCAAAAGAAAACCCGTGCGGTATTTATAAACGCACCTTTTCGGTGGAGCTTACAGAGGAAATTAGGTTTTATTTGAATTTTGAAGGTGTGGATTCCTGTCATTACATTTTTCTCAACGGTGCTTTTGTAGGATACAGTCAGGTATCCCATTCCACTGCTGAATATGATGTTACCCCGTTCTTGCGAGATGGGGAGAACGAGATCGCCGTCGCAGTTCTAAAATGGTGTGATGGAACCTATCTGGAAGCGCAGGATAAATTCCGCATGTCGGGCATTTTCCGCGATGTTTATCTATTGAAACGCCCGCAACATCATGTACGCCATTATGTGGTGCAAACATCAATACAACAAGAATGTGCCGCTATCTCTTTCAAATTTGACGATTTCGGTCAAGCTCTTAATAAATCCATCAAAATTTTGGACGCAGCAGGCAGGCTTGTGGCGGAGGGAGAAACTTGCGATGACACACTTTGCCTGACCATAGATCACCCTGTACTTTGGAATGCTGAGCAGCCGTACTTGTACCAGATGGTTCTTGATACCACTGAGGAGCGGATTGTAGATACGATCGGGATTCGCACGATATCTGCCAAGGGAAATGTACTGCTTGTCAACGGACAGTCTATCAAACTAAAAGGTGTAAACCGTCACGACAGCTATCCCGATACCGGTTATGTGGCTTCACTTGAGCAAATGGTGCAAGATTTGCAGCTGATGAAACAGCACAACATCAACGCGATTCGCACATCGCATTATCCGAATGCACCAGAGTTCTATCATCTGTGTGATGAATACGGCTTTTATGTGATTGACGAGGGTGACATGGAAACGCATGGCGCATGGTCGAGCCACGGCGAGCGCGAGGATGACTGGTATGCGCTTATGCATCACGATCCGCGGTTTGAAACAGCTGTTGTGGATCGTGTGCAGCGTCTTGTCACTCGCGACATCAACCGCCCGTGTGTGCTGATCTGGTCACTTGGTAACGAGAGCGGTTTTGGTGTTAATACATTAGCCGCTATTGACGTCATGCGGAATCTGGACAGCACACGCCTTCTTCACTATGAATCGAAGCTGCTTGTACCTGAGGATCAGGGAAAATTCAGCTTTGATATTCTGGATGTAGAAAGCTATATGTACCCGGATCTTGAAACCGCTGAAAAACTGGCTCAGGAATGTAAAAAGCCATTGATTCTGTGTGAGTTCGCGCATGCCATGGGTAATGGCCCTGGCAGCTTAACCGAATACTATGATTTGTTCTATCGTTATTCTGGTTTTGCCGGCGGCTTTGTGTGGGAATGGTGTGATCATGCTATTGTACAACATGATGCAAGTGGCAACCCGCAGTATCTTTATGGCGGGGACTTTGGCGAAGTGCTGCATGACGGGAATTTCTGTGTGGATGGGCTGGTCTATCCTGACCGCACGCCGCACACCGGTCTGCTGGAGCTGAAAAACTGTGCGCGTCCTGTTCATGTGACAAGGCAAGGAAACACATTCTGGGCTGAAAATAAACTAGACTTTGCCGATCTTTCCGATGCGCTTACCATCGTCTGGACACTGGAGCAAAGCGGTACAAAAATAGCCGAAGGCAGCATTGCCGATTTCAACCTTGCTCCACACACGAAAGCTCAATTGCCGCTTTCACTGCCGCAAATTGACGGATCGCGTGTGTATCTGAAATTTGAATATGTGCAAATGGCCGAACATCCACTGATTCCTGCAGGAACATCTCTTGGGTTTGATCAATTTGATCTTTCCACCGAAAAATCGAGCGTAATCTTGCCGGTATCGCATCACGCCGTAACGGCTAGGCAGACCGAAACTGGATGGCTCGTGTGTGGCGAAGCTTTTTCCTATCATTTTAATACAACACTCGGTACTTTTGATTCATGTGTGGTAGACGGCAAAGAGTGTTTTGCTCATCCGGCAGAATTTGATATTTACCGCGCCCCTACGGATAACGATATGATTGAGGCTGGAATTGCCAGTTATAGTAAACGTTCCTGGAAAAGCCTGCGACTGGATGCGGCTTATGCCTATACGTACGAAACGTCGGTAGAACAATCGAATACATGTGTTACCATTATCTGCCCTCTGTCGCTTGTAGCAGATCGTGCAGCGCCTTTCTGTACGATCAAGGCAGTCTATAAAGTGTATGGAAGCGGAGCCGTAGAAGTGAAATTGCACGTATCGGTGCGCAAAGATCTAGCCTATCTGCCGCGTTTTGGCATGCGCTATTTTCTTACCGAAGATTTTCAGAATTGCACCTATTTCGGCTATGGTCCGCATGAGAGCTATGCCGATAAGCATGCAGGCTGTTATAAAAGCAAGTTTCATGCAACAGTGCCGGAGCTTTTCGAGAACTATATTTATCCGCAGGAGAACGGTTCACACTACGATACCGAAGAATGCACATTGTCAAACGCGGCTACGGCGATCAAGGTATGCAGCACAACGCCTTTTAGCTTCTGCGCTTCAGAGTATACTCGTGAAGAGCTGGCTGCAAAGAATCACCATTTCGAGCTGCAAAAAAGCGGCTGTACAGTATTGAACATTGACTATGCTATGACCGGAGTCGGCTCTGGAAGCTGTGGTCCTTATACACTGGAGCAATATCGTATGACGGAGAAAGAATTTGTATTTGACTATGCATTTTTGCCTCAGAAGAAATCATGATGGAGGTTCTCCTATGTCACAACAAAAATTCACCTTATATTTGATCCACCACAGTCACACAGAAAAGGCTATACAGACTATCAAGAGAAAATTATTTTAAGGTAGATTTAGGCGGCTTCCATCAATATCGTTATTCTCTTCTATTAAATAATTCATTTAAGGTATCTGAAGCCTTTCAATCAGCAAAGGCTGCTAGCTGTCCTGTTCTATGCTACTATTCTTACGTTTAGAAGCTAATTGAACCGAGTTAAGATACTCCATTATTACTTAAAGAAAAAGTAGACCGCCCATACGCAAAGGATTGGCAGTCTACTTAGATCACTTAATTTGCAGCCTTATAGCGGCTATTATGCAGGGAGCGTATTATCAGTACGTTCCCTTTTTCTATTTTTATTCAATGGCGTTGCATAAACGAAGGGGAGCTGCCTTCATCCGCGTTCCATGGGGTTGATTGGCGGGATCGCTTATATCCTGATAGCCATGTCCATACTGGGGGCTATTTCAATAAAAGCTTATCAGAAAAAGAGAATCAATCAGAAGAATTTAAGCTCAACTTAAATAAAGAAGAAATTCAATCAAACGTTTGAGAAAGGACTGACTCTATTTACGAGCCAGTCCTTTCTCATCCTTAGTTACTTTCTAAATTCTCTCAGCTGCCAATTCAAATCCTTCGTTTGTTTATAAACTTGTTGATAGATTGTAATTAGTTTCTTGTAGACTTCCACATTTTCTGGAATAGGATAATAAGTTTTTGCCGTTTGAATAAATACTTGCGCACATTCTTTTAGGGATGGATACCATCCGCAGCCGTATGCCGCTAACATGGCCGCGCCCATTCCAGGACCTTGCTCACTTGTAATCTTTTCAATTTTTGCATTAAAGATATCTGCCTGCATTTGCAGCCATGTTTCGTTTTTGGCGCCGCCGCCGATGGAGATAATCGAATCAATGGTCTTGCCACTGCTTCTAAAGATCTCAATTGATTCATTTAAGGAGAATGTAATTCCCTCAAGAACAGCGCGGGCGAAATGTTTACGCTCATGGGCTGCATCAATGCCAATAAAGCTTCCGCGAATATTTGAATCTGCATGAGGGGTTCTCTCTCCCACTATATAAGGAGTGAATAATAATCCGTTGCTTCCTGCCGGTACATCATCTACACCTTCTAAAAACTGATCAAAGGCTTCCTGTTTAGCGAAGGTATCCTTAAACCAGCTCAAACTATAACCGGCTGCCAGGGTTACACCCATGGTATAGTAAGCATTTTCTTCACTATGATTAAAGTAGTGAACCTGCCCTTCAAAATCCAAATCGTTTCTTTCTTCATAGGAAAGAACGACTCCTGAGGTGCCGATGCTGCATAAAGTTTTACCTTCAAAAAGAATTCCAGAACCAATGGCACCGCAGGCATTGTCAGCACCGCCTGCAAATACTTTGGTTGCTTCCGATAAACCAGTGGCTTCGGCAAATTCAGCCGTTATGGTCCCAACGAATGCATGAGACTCCACTAATGGAGGGCAGAATTCAGCGGAAAGACCAAATCTTTCTAAGACCTCACTGCTCCATTCACGATTTGCTACGTTTAGCAGTAATGTTCCTGCTGCATCAGAATATTCCATGTGGATATTTCCCGTAATCCGGTAACGGAGATAATCCTTTGGAAGCATAAATACACTTACCTGTTCAAAAATTTCAGGCTCCTCCTGTTTTACCCAAAGAATTTTTGGCAGGGTAAAACCCTCTAAGGCAGGGTTTTTGGTCACCTCTAATAAACGCTGTTTGCCAACAATCTCGTAGATGTCCTGACATTGTTTCGATGTTCTCGTGTCATTCCACAAAATAGCGTTTCGCAGCACTTGTTTGTTCTGATCTAATATGACAAGGCCATGCATCTGCCCGGAGAAGCTGATGCCCTCGATATCGTTTACATCCCCATCGAATTGCTCGATTAGTTGAGCTAAACCTGCAGTGGTTTTTTCTACCCATTCTTCCGGGTTCTGTTCACTGTAACCCGATTTTTCAATAATGAGAGGATAGGATTTTGATACTTCTTTGCACACTTCACCATTCTGATTGACGAGTAATATTTTTACCGCACTCGTCCCGAGGTCCACACCAATTACGTATTTCATCTCAATCATCCTTTTCTATAAAAATGTGCTGGAGTAAATATACTGCCAGCACATTTTTTTATGATTTATATTAAAGGGGTTTTAAACAGTTACACTAGAAAGTGTTTCTAGCAGGTATTGATTAATTAAAGCTTTTAGACGTTCCGTTCTGCCTGATTGATTTTTAATTTCTGTTAATTGAAGAGCATATAATTCAAGGTTTCGGAAGTTTGTTCTGCCTTCCACGATTTCTAAACCGATACCTTTTGTATAGCTGCTGTAGCGCTCTTCGATGAAGCTATCAATGACTTTATCTTCGATTAATTTGTTCGCAACTTTCAAGCCGATTGCAAATGCATCCATACCAGCGATGTGTGCATGGAATAGGTCTTCTGGCTCGAATGATCCACGACGTACCTTTGCGTCGAAGTTCAAGCCGCCTTTTCCTAATCCGCCATTTTTCAATATTTCGTACATAGCCAATGTGTTAGTGTACAAGTCAGTCGGGAATTCATCAGTATCCCATCCAAGCAATGTATCCCCTTGGTTCGCATCGACAGATCCAAGCATGCCGTTGATACGAGCTGTTCTTAACTCATGCTCGAATGTGTGGCCAGCTAAAGTAGCGTGGTTAGCTTCAATATTGAACTTGAAGTAGTCTGTTAGGTCATATTTTTGCAAGAATGCTAGACCAGTAGCCACATCGAAATCATATTGATGTTTTGTAGGCTCTTTTGGTTTCGGCTCGATTAAGAATGGGACGTTTAAGCCGATTTCTTTCGCATAATTTACTGCCATATGGAAGAAGCGGGCCAAGTTATCTTGCTCAAGCTTCATATCCGTATTTAGAAGGGTTTCATAACCTTCACGCCCACCCCAGAATACATAGTTTTCGGCTCCAAGTTCTTTTGCTACTTCTAACGCTTTTTTCACTTTCGCTGCAGAGTAAGCAAATACATCTGCATTTGGAGAAGTTGCAGCGCCGTGAACATAGCGTGGGTTAGAGAACATGTTTGCTGTGTTCCAAAGCAATTTAGTCTTGCTAGTTTTCATGTATTCTTTGATCATTCCGACGATAACATCTTGGTTTTCGTTAGTTTCTTTTAACGTGCTTCCTTCTGGAGCGATATCCACATCATGGAAAGCAAAGAATGGAACATTTAATTTTTCAAAAAGTTCAAATGCTGCTTCCACACGTGCTTTTGCTAAGTCTAAACCTGAGAAACGATCCCATGGACGAATTGCAGTTCCTACGCCAAATGGATCCGTTCCATCAGCGGTGAATGTGTGCCAGTAAGCAACGGAGAAACGAAGAATTTCTTCCATTGTTTTTCCGTTGATTTTTTCTTCTGGATTATAATACTTAAATGCTAAAGGATTTGTGGATGCAGCACCTTCAAATTTGATTTTATTAACAGTTTCAAAAAAAGCCATTTGTTTATTCCTCCTAGTAATTTTAAGGTAACAGATCAACATGTAAGAGATTACAAGTGATTGTTATTAATCTTTGAATCTTTAACCTTTAATTGATTAGATTATATCACCGTCAACTTAGTTTGTACATTGGACAAACTAAGTTGTTTTGAAAATTTATTGAACGGTCCTATTCATTGTCAGTTTGCTTCAACTACACGTAAAAATTGACTTCCAAAATAAAAACAAGTTTATTTGTCATCATTCACTTAAGGGACTAGCGGAGCCCTTAATAACACGGCGGTTTAAGTTCGTATATCAAGAAGACAAAGTCTATGGTAAAATAGCGATACTATCTACCAAATAAGGAGTTTTTAGAAGTGGAGACCATGTCATGGAATCAACAAATAGTTAAAAAAAATAATAAAGCACTCGTTTTACAATTAATGATGGAAAAAGAGCCGATTTCAAGAGCTGACATTGCTCAAGTATCAGGTTTGCATAAGGCAACGGTATCTTCCCTAGTAAATGAATTATTAGAAGAAGAACTTATTTTTGAATCAGGACCTGGGGAATCAAGCGGTGGACGGCGCCCGGTGATCCTTCATTTCAATAAGGCGGCCGGATATGCGATTGGCATTGATATCGGGGTAAACTATGTACTTTGCGTGTTGACGGATTTAAAAGGCAATATTCTAATTGAAAAAAATCAATCTGTTAACCGAACCCCCTATCCTTTTATAATGAAAATCGTTCAGAATATGATTCAGTCTCTAATGGATGAGATGCCTCACAGCAGGTATGGAATTGTCGGTATAGGAGTAGGTGTTCCCGGAATTGTAAACAAAGAGGGCTCTATCCTTCTTGCTCCCAATTTAGGATGGACAAACATTCAGTTAAAAAAAGACCTTGAAGAGTTATTCCATGTCCCCGTCATTATTGAAAACGAGGCAAATGCAGGAGCTGTTGGTGAACAACAGTTTGGTGCAGGTCAAGACCATCAAAACATTATTTATGTCAGTGCTGGAATTGGAATCGGTGTCGGGATTATTTTAAACAAAGAATTATATCAAGGTAAAAATGGATTTTCTGGTGAAATGGGACATATGATCATTAATCTCAATGGAAAGCCCTGCAGCTGTGGCAGCAGAGGATGTTGGGAAGCCTACGCTTCTGAAAATGCCCTGCTGGAGATGGCGAACCAAGATTCACTTGAGTCACTGATTAGATTAGCAGAAATTCGAGATGAACCCGCGCTTAATATTTTTGACGAAATTGGAAAATATCTAGGATATGGTATTAATAACATTATTAACACCTTTAATCCTGACCAGGTGATCATTGGAAATCGTTTAGCGTTAGCAAAAGAATGGATTGAGCAGCCAATCCGGACCACGATTGAAAAGCATACACTCACGTACCACCAAAGTGAAATGCAATTAGATTTTTCTAAACTCGAAAAATATTCGACCGCTTTAGGTGTAACTGCTTTTGTGGTGGATAGTTTTATCAAAGAAGATAGTAAAACCTCATAGATGTGCTATTACAATTTGCTGCTTCGTATTATTTAACCCTTCCTAAAAACATGGACTTCATTAAAACCCATGGTAAACAAAATAGTCCATGCTTAAGGATGCCTTCTTGGCTGAAACCCCGACTTTTTTAAGAAAGCGCGTTTTTTTTACTTTACTTATGATTGGGAAAATAACAGTCCATGACCACCGAAAAGCATTTCCCAATAAAAGACCCTGTTTTGAAAAAGGCGACTCAAAATTTGCACATACATATAGAAAAAATAGTGTAGGGCTGCCCACAGTGGACAGCCCCAATGACAATTATGATACTTTCTTCTGAATCTTGTTTTCCCTTCCACAAGTGCTCCATTTGCTCTAGTGTTTTTCCCTTTGTCCCTGGTACCCACTTCCAAACAAAGGTGGCAGAAAGGATACTCATTAAACCATAAAAACCATAAGTCATTCCACTGCTATATTCCATCATTATTGGATAAGTCGATGAAATAACATTTTTTCACAATCTAATAAAGCCTATTTTTCTTACTTAAATAAATGGATTATAAAAACGATTTCCATCCCAAAAAGTAATGATCATTGAAAAGACAAACAAAAGGACAATAAGCATAATGGCTAAATAATCTGCTTTTGTAAAGAGTCTCTCATGGTACCATGATCTTCTCTTTTGACTGCCAAAGCCTCGAAGCTCCATCGCAGCACTTATTGTTTCAATCTGATTGAGGCTTGAAAAAATTAATGGCATTAAGATGGATGATGCATAGCGTAATTTTTTGGTCAATTTTTGTTTTTTTGATAAATCAATCCCTCGCGCCTGTTGAGCTAGTGAGATGTTTTGATAATCCCGCTGAATATCTGGAATATATCGCAGCGCAAGAGCTACTGCATATGAAATTCGATAGCTCACTCCGATTTTATTAAGAGAAGCTGCAAATTCACTTGGATGTGTTGTAACCATAAACAACAATGCCAGTGGAATAATGGTCAAATATTTAAGCGTTAAATTAGCTTGATAGAATAGCTGCTCAGCGGTTAAAGAATAATGTCCAATTATGTGAAGAAACTCATGCTTCGTATGATACATTTCAACACCCTGCATTGGTTCAAAAAGAAAAATAGCAATATTGTTTATAAACAAAAATAATAAGAATATATAGAATACAAAAGAAATATAACGAAATTCAACCTTCGATAAAAGAAAGATCATAATCCCTAAAATAAACATGACAACTAGTATCCTAGTATCATAGGTTATCATTGCTGTTAATGACCAAAGAATAAAACCTATCAGTTTAGCAGCTCCAGTAAGACGATGAATCGGGGATTCTTGATGAATGTAAGAAAGAATTTTATGTTTCATAGCTGCCGGGTCCTCCGATCAAAATGAATGAAGCGTTTGACAAAGTCTCGTTGGTCAAGAAACTCTGCTTTTTTAGCTAATTGATAGAGGGATGTTTCTTTTAAATTAGCCAGACGGATAACGTATTCATCTGTAAGGATGTTGGCAGGTTCGTCTTCTTTTACCTTTTGTCCCTCAGATATTACAATGGCTCTGTTTGTATATTCGAGCATCAAATGCATATCGTGGGTAATCATGATAATGGTGATTCCTTGCTGATTTAAGTTCCACAAAAACTCCATAATTTCGTTATAGTGTTTATAGTCCTGACCGGCTGTTGGCTCGTCCAATAAAATTAATTTCGGTCCTAGCACTAATACGGATGCAATCGTCACTCTCTTTTTCTGCCCGAAGCTTAAGGCCGAGATGGGCCAATTTCTTAATTCATAAAGCCCGCATATTTTTAAAGCATGAAATACTTGATCTTCTATATCTTTATCTGGTACTCCACGGAATTTTAATCCTAGTGCTACTTCATCAAATATGAAATTTTGAGAAATCATTTGATTAGGGTTCTGCAGTACGAAGCCAATATGATCTCCCCGCTCTTTTATGGAATGTTCTATAAGATTTTCACCTTCATATAAAATTTCCCCAGCTGCAGGAGGATAAAAACCGCATATTAACTTGGCAAGGGTTGATTTTCCAGCTCCATTTTTACCGATTAAAGATATTAATTCTCCTTTGTTAATCTGGAATGAAACATCTTTAATAATCTCTTTTGTTTTTGAATACCCGAAATGAATATTTTTTAATTCTAAAAGAACCTCATTTTTTGGTTTTTTCTCGGCATTTCCCACGGTCTCATACCATGCATGAAGCTTCGTTTTACTGACTTCAATGTTTAATGTCTTTAAACTTTTAGGCTTCAGCTCTGGAGTGATCGTACATCCTGCATATCTCAAAGCTGTCAGATAGAGCGGTTCACGGATGCCCGTATCTATAAGCAGATTTGAGCTTAATAATTCATTAGGTGTCAAATCCGCTAATACGCAACCCTCATCTATTATTACAATACGATCTATCTCACCATGCAGCACATCTTCCAGTCGATGCTCAATAATAATCGTTGTCTTTCCAGTTTGCTTATGAATACTGTCGATAAGTTCAATCGCCGTTTTCCCTGTTGCAGGGTCCAAATTTGCCAAGGGTTCATCAAATAGAAGAATATTTACATTATCAATCATACTTCCGGCAAGTGTAACCCTTTGCTTTTGTCCTCCAGAAAGGTCCTGTGGTGTTGAATCCAAATGCTCTGTCATATCTACCAGTTCAGCAACTCGGTTAACTGATTCAAATAACTCTTCTTGTGGAACAAACTGATTCTCAAGTTTAAACGCAATATCCTCTGCTGCAGTTAAACCGATAAATTGGGCATCAGGATCCTGTAACACCGTACCAACCATTGAAGATAGCTTAAAAATACTTTCCTCTTTTGTTTCTTTTCCAAAAATCTTTAAACTCCCTGAAATTTCACCAGGATAAAAAAAGGGAACCAGTCCATTTAAACAATGTCCTAATGTACTTTTTCCAGACCCAGATGGTCCTATAATTAGAATTTTTTCGCCTTCATAAATAGTCAAATTAATACCACTTAGTGTTGGAGAGGACTGTGCCCGGTAGTGGAAACTAAAATTAGTAAATTCAATTACTGGTTTTCTCATATTCAACTTCCTTCTGTTTATTAGACGAATAAAAAATGCCGATGATGGGAGATCACCGACATTCACTTCTTACAATTCTCGAGTCAAGCTGCCTTTTTTAGTACGCGTTTTTGCATATGCTATTGCTAGCAACGTTCCTAAAACACCAACTGTTACTATGTTAGCCGCACCCGCTACAAGGCCTTGAATGTATACTTTATTGGCTGGTTCTGCATAAATTAGGATATCTAAAGTAGGAGCGATTAAAAACCATGCTATAGCGTTTGTAATAACTTGAATGATATTAAAAGAAATAATAGCTTTTCCACCAAATTCCCCATCTCGAAGCTTGATCCGTGATGCTGCTAATCCTATTAGTAATCCCACGACTCCTGAAGAGATAATCCAGCTAAACCAGGGTGCTCCATAAAAAACCGCGTCCTTTATCGTATGACCAATTAATCCAATCAGCAATCCAGCGACAGGACCGTAAAGTAAAGACATTAGGGCCAGGAACGCATAAGACGTTTCTACATTTGTATTTGGTATGCCTGTTGGAATCGAACCAAACCTGCTTAAAATTATGAACACAGCAGCACCAATACCGATTGCGACAACCGTTTTAATCGATAGCACTTTCGAATTCATGGTAAACCTCTCCTTTTTTGGTAATATATAGTTGTAATATATTTCATATTCAGTTTATTTTAGAGTCAAATAAATTAGTATCGAACTTTTATACCATTTTCCAGCTGGGGTTAGCTATATTAGGAGACTTAAGAAATCCGGCTCATTCATTGGGCCGGATTTCTTTTAAATTTTACTTACCTTTTGATTTATTAATTGCATAATACTTCGGATAAAAAACATGAGAATAAAGGTGCTTATAAATGTGTGCTTCCATGTCCATGTATGGTATTCAATTAAATCGGTATATCTTTCAAATAGAACCTCAAGGACTGTTAAAGCAGAGGTGAACATTAAACAATATAGAAAAATGCCTTTAAAGCTGGAGTTATACGTTTTTTGATAGAAGTAAATACAAACAACGGGAAAGAGAAGATTTTCATACAGAAGGCTCGAAGTGAAATAGTTATCTAAAAACCTTATTGGATATTCAATCATGTTTTCTTCTACAACAAGAACGCCAATAAACGTTGAAAGATAAGCATTCAATAAAAAAATAATAATCCAGTCTTTGATGAAGGGCTTTCTTAAACTGAATATTAATAGGGTAATTCCAACTAGTAACAATGCCCACAAAATGATTCTTTCCATAAAAAAAATCCGCCTTCTAGTGTTAATTTCTCCTTTTATTATTACCAAATCTACAAATACATCTCAGTATTCAACAAAATTCGAGCAGCATCCCCAAATCAAACGTTTGATTAAATGTCCAAGAACCCTTTTGAAAAACAAACCTTGGCTAGTCTTGAGGAGAAATTATTGTCGAGGAAATAGTGACGGTTTTCGCTAATCATCTGCAGGAATCGTGAAAATAACTTTTTTCAACATAAAAATGCATTACACAAACGTTTGATTAGATTCGGTATGATTCTTTCACATAGCAGCTTTTTATCTCAAAAGCAGGGAGAAAATTGTCTATAATTAAACAACCAAAACAGCCCCATCTCGATTGAGAGGGGCTTTAAAAGTTTTACTTTGTGTTCATTAAGCAGTGAGTTCACGAATCGTATCAAGTGAGCGATTTATGAAATCTTGCAACTTCTGTAGGAATGACTGCCCCTCTTCCGATTGCAAAAATGTCGAGACTTTTTCTGCGGTCACACTTAACTGTTCTTTTACTTGATTCCAATCAATATCCATCGCCTTCAATTGGTTGAAGAAGTCTACTAACATATCTAACTCTGCATCTGTTAATGTAATCCCAAGTTCTGCGGCCACTTGTTCAATTAACGTACGCAAGTCAGCTTCTGTTTTCGGTTCATTCTTGGCGAATTCGTCCTTGACTTTTCCCATGAGAGCAGCAGCATTGTCCGCTCCAATCGAGTCACCAAGCTGTGCCGTTTTCACCATTTCTTCATTTGCCATTTTTTTGATTTCTTCCGGAATTTCTTTATTCGTTGTCGCCTCATAAGCTTTCATAATGCCTGTCAAAGCAGCTGTTCCTGATACTTCAAACGGCGCGGAAATCTGTATGGTTGCATCCTTTACACCGGCTGTAGTCAAGGCATTGATATACATTTCATCCGTAACCCATGTAATATTGTTTGTCTGAACCTCTAATCCGGAATCTTTAGCTCCCATAGTAATACTCGCTGATGAAATCGCACGGGAACCAATTTGTGACTTAGGAATAAACTCCCCTAAATAATCATGCTCTTCTTTATTGGACACCGTAATCATTTGTGCGTTTTTCGGTACCTCTAACTCTGCTAACATATCTTTTTCTTGCTGTTCGGTTAGGTTTTCTCCTAATGAAACAATAACATCTCCTTCTACTACATCTGCAAAGCTCATAGAAGGAATAGAGAGAAGCATTGTTATCGCAAGCAACATTGCAAGTATTTTTCGTTTCATAAAAAGACCTCCTGTTATACATGTAATCATTCAAAAAAGAATGGTTCATGTTTCGCCAATAGATCAAATTGGCTTTGCATTATCTTAACATAGGGGTTTGGGAATTCATTATAAGAATGGATAACATTTATGCTAATTCTATTAAGATTCTTTCAAGCTAGATAAAAATGTTACAACCTTTAGTTAAACCACAATATAGTTTAATAAATATGTCTATTAAAATTCATTCAACAGGAACGTTAGTTCTACAAAAACACAACTAAAGTAACTGTTTAAATATATTCTGAATTGTTAAACTATTAGTAACTCCCTAGAATACACAGAAAACTAATTCTGTCAGGAGGGATACAAATGGAGAAAAGATTACGTTTAATTCCGTATCAAGTGAATGAAGTCGTCGAAGTGGTATCTGAGGTGCCTGAAGGTATTAAGATGATTGGGGCTCCAAAAATCTGGGAGAAATCGAAAGGTAAAGGAATCACGGTGGCAATACTGGACACAGGATGCGATATCACCCATCCAGATTTGAGTGAACGGATTATCGGCGGACGGAATTTTACAGATGATGATAATGGGAACCCTGACTTATACACTGACTATAATGGTCATGGAACGCATGTGGCTGGTACAATTGCTGCCGTCCAAAACAATAACGGAGTCATTGGTGTTGCACCTGAAGCAGGCTTACTGATTTTAAAGGTGCTCAATAAAAATGGATCAGGACAATACGACTGGATTATAAATGGAATTAACTATGCAGTTGAACAAAAGGTGGCTATCATCTCCATGAGTCTTGGCGGTTCTGAGGATGTACCTGAATTGCATCAAGCGATTCAAAACGCAATCGCTAATCAAATTCTAGTCGTTTGTGCTGCTGGAAACGAGGGAGATGGACAGGAGTCCTCTGATGAATTCTCCTATCCTGGCTCATACAATGAAGTGATCAGCGTGGGAGCCATTAATCTGCAACGCCGTTCTTCTGAATTTTCAAATTCGAATAATGAAGTAGACTTAGTGGCTCCTGGTGAAGAAATCCTTTCAACATATATAAACGGAAAATATGCTAGGCTCAGCGGAACTTCAATGGCAACACCGCATATATCCGGTGCACTTGCCCTCATAAAAGATGTAGCCAACAAAAACTTTGAGCGTAATCTGACAGAGCCTGAGTTATATGCACAATTAATTAAGAGAACAGTTCCTCTAGGAAACTCGCCAAAACTCGAAGGCAATGGATTGCTGTACTTAACAGTCGAGGACTACTTATCGGATGTGTTCAACCAAAAATTATCTGCCCAAGTGTAAAAATATAATGAAATAGGTCTTTCAAGAATAATAGATTGAACAAAGGGCAGCCATTCGGCTGCCTTTTGTATTTTTATACTTGGTCAGAGTAGTCTGTCATTATAGGTATAATTAATTATTTTAATTTTCAAAATTATAAAATAAAATATTGGTATAATATAGAAAAGGTGGCGATAATAATGAAAGCGCTTAAATCAATTGTAATCTGGGGATTAATTGCAGCCCTTGGGGCAGCAGGATTTGCAGTAATGGCGTTAAATAGCGGCGAGAGCATTAATGCAATTTGGCTCTTGACAGCAGCTGTTTGTGTTTATGCAATTTCCTACCGTTTTTACAGTAAGTTTATTGCGAATAAAGTGTTCCAGCTGGATGACAAACGTAAAACACCTGCAGAAATACATAACGATGGAAAAGACTATGTCCCGACAAATAAATGGGTGTTATTTGGACATCACTTTGCGGCCATTGCCGGTGCTGGACCATTAGTGGGTCCAATTCTTGCAGCGCAAATGGGCTATTTACCTGGAACACTGTGGATTGTAGTCGGTGTTGTTTTAGCTGGGGCTGTTCAGGACTTTATTATTCTTTTCGGCTCTATGCGCCGAAATGGTAAGTCACTCGGTGAAATGATTAAGGACGAAATGGGACGTGTAACCGGTCTTATTTCAATGATTGGTATTTTAGGAATTATGGTTATATTATTAGCTGTTTTAGCATTGGTAGTCGTGAAAGCCTTAGTGGGAAGTCCATGGGGAATGTTTACAATCGCCGCTACCATTCCCATTGCTATTTTTATGGGAATTTACATGCGTTATATTCGTCCAGGACGTGTTGGTGAAGCTTCCCTCATAGGTATTGTATTATTACTTCTTTCACTAATCTTCGGACAAACAGTTGCGGAAAATCCAACGTTAGCAGCTATGTTTACCTTTAAAGGTGAAACGATTGCTATCATGATGATTATTTATGGTTTTGTTGCATCTGTCTTACCTGTATGGCTTCTTCTTGCACCACGTGATTATTTGAGTACATTTTTAAAAGTTGGGACCATCTTTGCACTAGCGTTAGGGATCATTATCGTTGCACCAAATCTTGAAATGGCTGGTGTTACAAAATTCATTGACGGTACAGGTCCAGTATTTGCAGGAAATCTCTTCCCGTTCTTATTTATTACAATTGCCTGTGGATCTGTTTCTGGGTTCCATGCTTTGGTTTCCTCGGGTACAACACCAAAAATGATTGAACGTGAATCACACGCCCGTCCAATCGGTTATGGAGCAATGCTCACTGAATCATTTGTTGCGGTAATGGCAATGATTGCTGCCTGTGTATTGACACCTGGTATTTACTTTGCCATTAACAGTCCACCTGCTTTAATAGGTACGGATGTTGTCCAAGCTGCCACTACCGTTTCCAGCTGGGGCTTTACCATAACTCCAGATGATTTAAAAACACTAGCAACCGACGTTGGGGAGCAAACCATTCTTTCAAGAACTGGCGGTGCACCGACGCTTGCAATCGGTATGGCTGTAATATTTTCAAATGTAATTGGGGGAAAGGCGCTAATGGCCTTTTGGTACCATTTCGCTATCCTATTTGAAGCACTGTTTATTTTAACTACGATTGATGCAGGAACACGTGTTGGACGTTTTATGATTCAAGATATTATCGGTACTGCTTATAAGCCATTTGCTAGAACGGATGCTTTAATTCCAAATATTATTGCAACGGCGCTATGTGTACTGTTTTGGGGTTACTTTTTATATCAAGGTGTTATTGACCCTCTTGGAGGAATTAATACACTATGGCCGCTCTTCGGTATTGCTAACCAAATGCTGGCTGCGATTGCCCTGCTGCTCGGTACGACGGTTCTCTATAAAATGGGCAAAAAAGCATATGTTTGGGTAACACTGCTTCCGACAACATGGTTGCTAATTGTCACTTTAACTGCAGGCTGGCAAAAAATATTCCATGAAAACCCAAAAATCGGCTTCCTAGCACATGCTAACATTTTTAAAGAGGCATATAATGATGGAAAAGTGCTGGCACCTGCAGCATCACCTGCACAAATGAAACAAGTTCTGATAAATGATTATGTTGATGCCACATTATGTGCTATTTTTATGGCGGTTGTAATTGTAGTATTAATTTCTGCGATTAAGATTTGGATAAAAATTATTAAAAACCACAAATTACCATTGCATGAGACACCACCTGTGCCTCGCGACGGAGGAGATTTGAAAAATTATGCTTAACAAATTAATAGAAATTATTTCGTACAGAAAGCAATTCCTTAGTCTTCTTGTCGGCGTTCCAAGCTACGAAACTTACGTCGAGCATATGAAAAAGCACCATCCAGGCGATTCTGTGAAATCAAGAAAAGAATTTTTCTGTGAGGCACAGGAAGCCCGTTACAACGCCAAAGGCGGTAAGGTTTCGAGGTGCTGTTAACCAAAAAAGAACAAAGAAGGTAGGTCTGACACCTTCTTTGTTCTTTTTAATTTATTATTGACAGCCTTAAGCTCCTTCAGTGATTATTTTTTCTGCCTCCTTTTTTAATAATTCTGCCCTATCTGTGTTTTCCCACGGTAATTTGATATCCGTTCTTCCAAAGTGGCCATAGCATGCAGTTTGAAAATAAATAGGCTGCCTAAGATTTAACATTTGAATGATCCCTGCAGGGCGAAGGTCAAAATATTTTCTTATAAGTTGAACTATCTTAGCCTCTTCTATTTTCCCAGTACCAAACGTTTCAACAGCTATTGAAACAGGTGCAGCTACGCCAATAGAGTAAGCCAGTTGGATTTCACATGTATTTGCAATCCCTGCTGCAACAATATTTTTAGCTACATAACGTGCTGCATAGGCTGCAGAACGGTCAACCTTAGTTGGGTCTTTTCCCGAAAAAGCACCGCCCCCATGGCGGGAAAATCCGCCATACGTATCAACGATAATTTTACGCCCCGTTAATCCTGCATCACCCTTTGGTCCACCAATCACGAATCGACCAGTTGGATTTATAAAATATTTTGTGCTTTCATCAATCAATTCTGGTGGCACCACGTAAGAAATGACATATCTATGCAAGTCTTTTTTTATTTGTTCTAACTCAACTTCAGGTTTATGTTGTGCAGAAATAATAATTGTGTCAATTCGAACAGGCTTTAAATTTTCGTATTCCACAGTAACCTGTACTTTTCCATCCGGACGTAAATACTCTACCAAACCATACTTTCGAACTTCTGCTAAACGCCTAGCAAGCTTATGGGACAGGTAAATTGGCAATGGCATTAATTCTTCCGTTTCATTACAAGCAAAACCAAACATAAGCCCTTGGTCTCCTGCACCAATTTGGTCTATTTCATCCTCCGTCATTAAACCTTCACGGGCTTCTAGCGCTTGATTTACTCCCATTGCTATATCAGAGGATTGCTTGTTCAGAGCTATTAAAATCTTACAAGTATCAGCATCGAGTCCAAACTCTGAGCTTGTATACCCGATATTTCGAATTGTGTCTCTTACTATTTTTAAGAAATCGACAGAGACGTTCGTGGTAATCTCCCCAGATAAAACAATTAAATCCGAACTAACTGAAGTTTCACATGCAACACGAGCATTTGGGTCTTTTTCAAAAATGGCATCTAATATAGCATCAGAAATTTGATCACACATTTTATCTGGATGACCTTCAGTAACCGATTCTGATGTAAAAAGGTGACTTTGTTTTTTATACATTTTATCTCATCTCCCAAAATAACAATCTTTGATACTATTTATCTTTTAAATCTTTCCATTTTCCACGTTCCTGACTAAAGATGTGAGATTTCTTATATCCCGTGCTGCTTCCCGTTTCAATACTAATTGTTTTCCAATAGCGAGGGCTAATCTTTCTCCTTTTTCTCTTAATTTCGGATCCGTAATGCTTTCCAAATCAGAAACATGGGCTAATCCAATCACTCGACGCATCATTTTACAGCCCGCATATCCGAAGGTATCTTGAAGTAACCTCAGCAAATAATCATCTTCATATTCCTGTAGAGATGCAAATTGTTCCTTTGCATTTTCCTTCCATAAGCTTCTAAATTCTTTTTCAAAGATTGTCCAAATTTTCTCCACTAAATATAGTAGATAATCTTGGTATTGCAGCCGTTCATTTTGATCTAGTGTATGTCCTTCATGTGCACAATAATTCAGTAATAGATTAGCAATGACAGCGCCAATATCAAAACCCATTGGCCCATAACATGCGAACTCTGGGTCAATCACTTTCGTGTCCTTTTCTGTGACCATAATGCTTCCGGTATGAAGATCCCCATGGATAAGAGCCTGAGCATGAGTAAGGAACCTTTCCTTTAACTTAGCGATTTCGAGTTTAAGCTCAACATGACCCCAAATCTCTTTTACTTCTTTCATTATTAGAGGGTTAAATTGATTCGTCTTTGCATCATAGTAGGGATCAGTAAACACAAGGTCTTCAGTAATTTTGCACATTTCAGGATTTATAAACTGCCGTACTTTTTGTTTTTTAGTTTGAGGATCTAAAGCTAAATCTGAAGTTAAAAACAATGTTCTAGCTAGAAAAGTGCCAATGTGTTTTGCAAAATACGGATAATGTTTACGGCCAATGAGTCCTTTGCGCATGATAATATGTGTAGATAAATCCTCCATGACTGTTAATGCCAATTCCTGATCATAATGATAAACTTGAGGAACTGAACCAGGACAAATTGTATTTTGTATCATCAATGCCTCACTCTCAATACGTGCTCTATCCAATGTTAATGGCCAAGACTCCCCAACGACTCGTGCATAGGGAAGAGCTTGTTTAATTATGATGCTTTTACCTTGCAAACTATCTTCCTTTATATGAAATACCAGATTTAGATTTCCATCCCCAATTTCCCTACACACGAGGTTAGCATTCTTCGCAAATAAACCCGGAATCTTTCGAACAAATTTTATTGTTTCTAACTCACTAAGAACACCATAACTTGAATCTGCCATGTTTCTCCTCTTCCCTTTCACAAATACTTATCACTAGTAAAGCAACTGGGTAATAACATTGAGACTTTAAATGGTGGACAAATAATTGTTTTTCTCAGTTTACTCACTAAAAAGTCTATCTCATCATATGTTATTTTCTAAAGGGGGGTGATTAATTATTGAAAAATAACAATTTTATAATCAAAGCATCCAACCAAATGGGGCGTCTGCCAAATCAGTTTTTCTCTACATTAGTTGGGAAAGTTAATGGTTTTATTGGTTCAGGGTATGACGTTATTAATCTTGGACAAGGCAATCCAGACCTGCCTACCCCATCTCATATTGTTCAATCTTTACAAAATGCTGCTCTAAAACCTATCAATCATAAGTATCCACCGTTTACAGGCAAGATTGAACTGAAGGAAGCTATCTGTACTTGGTATCAAACAGAATTTGGAGTTACATTGGACCCAGAAAAGGAAGTTGCTATATTATTTGGAACAAAAACCGGACTCGTAGAAATTTCACAAATTTTATTAAATCCAGGTGATATTGCACTCGTTCCTGACCCTGGATATCCTGATTACTGGTCTGGAATTGCTATTGCGGGAGCCGATATGGTTCAGATGCCATTAGATTATTCCAATGCATTTTTCCCGGATTTTTCTAAAATAACGCCTAACCAGTGTAAACATGCCAAATTAATGTTCCTTAATTATCCATCAAATCCAACAGGAGCTTGTGCTACTAGTTCCTTCTTTGATGAAGCTATTGGCTTTGCGGAGAAAAATAATATTGTCATTGCTCACGATTTTGCCTATGGAGCAATCGGCTTTGATGGGCACAAACCGATCAGCTTTTTATCACGTCCGGGTGCCAAGGATATTGGTATCGAATTTTATACTCTGTCAAAAACCTATAATATGGCAGGATGGCGCATCGGATTCGCTCTTGGTAACCATGAGCTGATTCAATTAATCAATCAATTTCAAGACCACTATTTTGTCGGTTTGTTTGGCGGCATTCAAGATGCAGCCGTTACAGCATTAACCTCATCACAAGAATGCGTTGGTAAACTTGTTGATACTTATCAATTACGACGAAATGCTTTATTTGAAGAACTCCAAAAGCTTGGTTGGAGTGCTCCACTTCCTAAAGGATCATTCTTTGCCTGGCTGCCAGTTCCAAAAGGGTACACATCAAGCGAATTTGCCGATACCTTATTAGAGAAAGCAAAGGTTGTTGTCGCACCAGGAATTGGATTCGGAAAGCATGGTGAAGGGTATGTCCGATTAGGATTGCTTGCAGAAGAGGAACGAATTCGAGAAGCTGTGCAGCGGATTTCTAAGCTCTCAATCTTTTAATGTTGTCTACTAATATAGAATTCGTGACATTTTACGATGTAATAGAAATTTTAAAGCAATTTAAAAATTAGAGGAGGTGAAAATCATAACAAAAAAATGGAAAAAACTAACCTTGAAGCCATTCAAAAAGCCTTTAAAACCCTACAAACTGTGAAAGAAGCACTTTCGATAAAAGGCTGGTTTCCAGCAACGAGCGGGAACTTATCCATTCGGGTCAAAGGTCCCCCATTAGAGCAAAATCAGTCTATTATCGCGATAACCACTAGTGGAAAAGACAAATCCATTCATACTCCAGAGGATTATATTTTAGTTAATATGGATGGAAGCCTCGTACTTCCCAGCAACTTAAAACCTTCAGCTGAAACTTTAATTCACACCTCTATTTATCAACGAATCCCTAATTGTCAAGCGGTTTTTCATGTCCATACGATTCCTAATAACCTTATTTCGGAGCTTTACGCTGATCAAGGAAAAGTTACCTTCATGAACCATGAAATTATTAAAGCCTTTGATATTTGGAAAGAAGGTGCGTCAATAACCATCCCAATAGTAGAAAACTATTCTTCCATTTCAAAATTAGCAGAAGAAATCAGCAAGGTTATCAAACCGGAGGTTCCTGGGGTGTTAATTCGCAATCATGGTATATATGCTTGGGGAGATAGTGATTTTACAGCTAAACGCCATTTAGAAGCATTTGAATTTCTTTTTGAATACCAAATTAATATGTATTTCCTAAAAAAATTCAAATAAAATAATTAACAAGGAGAGTATACTATGGCAAATATTCGCATTCGTAATACGAATGAAAGATTAACAAAAGAACAAGAGGTTAAAAGTTTTCTAGATAAACATGATGTCCTTTATGAACATTGGGACATGAACAAACTACCTATTAGCCTGCATAATCATTTCTTACTTTCAAATGAGGAAAAAGAAGAAATTCTAAGGATCTTTGATGACGAAATTAGATCACTTGCAAATAGACGCAGCTATAAGGAATGGGACGTTATTGCATTGTCAGATGCTACTCCAAACTTGGACGAGCTTTTGAAAAAGTTTGAAAAGGTACATGTTCATACAGAGGATGAAGTACGTGCGATTACTGCAGGAAATGGGATTTTCACCATCAAGGGTGAAGCTGGGTATTTTGATGTAGAATTGTCCCCGGGAGATGTGATTTCTGTTCCCGTTAACACACCCCATTTCTTTACTTTAGTGGAAAACCGCCAAGTTGTGGCCGTTCGCTTGTTTATCGATTCTTCAGGCTGGGTTGCTCACCCTTATGAAGATCCTGATTTTAAACGATAATGGAGATTAAACGTATTAATTTTATTAACATGAATTAGCCTCTTTCATCTGAAAGAGGCTTTTCTAAATTGAGGGTCTCAATGATTAAGTGATTCTTGATCAAGAAGCCAGTATAGACCATCATGATCCGCAATTATTTCTAGGAAGTCATACTTTCCTGATTTATCTATTGATTTCCATCTCGTATAAGCAATTGAGACTAACATCGAAACAAAGGCATTTCGAAAATATTCTTTCTTAAAATGTTCCTCATTCCACCCTTGTATATTTAGGATAGAACCTGGAACTTCATTGATTTTTTTTAATGCATCAACTAAGAATGACTTTTCCTTTTCTGTTGCTCTTGTTTCCTTTATGTCAAAAGGAAAATTCCTTTGAGGGCATGTTTCTAAATAAACCCTCTTAGATGCTCCCGATATCGGAAAATGATTTAGCCAATCACTCATCTTATGATAACTTTCTGATTCCCATCTTTGATTTATCTTATTTCCATTATTTCTTTCAACATCGACATCACGAATATAATACTCTGGTTTTATTGGAGAACTTAAACAAGCGCCTATTGTAAAAATGAGATATTCCTTTAAAAAAGTACTTTCCGCATTTTTATATCTATTTTTCGAAAAAAAATTAATATTATTGTACAAAAATTCAAAAGCATCTTCGTTTTCATTCGTTTTCAATTTCCAATTTGTTCGATCTTTATAAAGGAGGACAGCACAATCTGTTTCATTGTGATAACTAGATCCAATGTTAACTCCAATAAACAAAGACCTTTCTTGGATTTCAGTAAAATCTAAAGGTGTTATTTCTTTGTTATTTTGTTTTCTGCCTCCCAAAGGGATACCGATCTCATTCGTTAATTTCAATTCAATCCACCTTTTCCCAAAGCTTGTTCACTCTGTTAAACACTATATGTTCAGGAATTCTAAAAGGCTTGTGCTTATTTCTTAATTTTATTAAATTGAATATCGTCAATTTAAAAATCCCCTTGGACCAAATAATGAAAAAAAGTATTAGAGGCAAGGAAAAACTTATACTTAAATTATCTGGTTTCGGTTTCTTCAAATCTATTTCCGCAAAGCTTCAATGAGGATCCCCTATAAAAAAACAGCACCCATTCATCAAGTCGAATGGGTGCTTGTTATTTATGCTACTTCTCTTTCAGATTGTTCTACTAATACATTTTGTGGAATCTTCCAAAGCTTAATCCATTTGTTTATTGAAGTAGCCATAATTACTAAACCAAGGATGAGCATGACAATGGATAGAATACCGTTTAATACACTGAAACCAGCATTTTCGGCATTGAAATAGACGTTTTTAACCATCCAGTAACCTGCAACATTTACTGTTACAAATAGGTAAGCAAGAGGAATTAGACATGTCAGCATGTACCAGCGCTTTTCGGCAATCTTGAGGATTACTGTCGCTCCGACAATAAGTCCGATAGAAGCCATTAATTGGTTTGATACACCAAATAGTGCCCAGACGGAACTGATGTCCCCTGAGAAAAGAAGATATCCCCAGACGAAGCAGGCTAATGCACTGGCAAAGATATTTGCTCCGAGTGAATCTGTACGTTTTAATGGTTTAATAAAGTCTCCAAGGAAATCTTGAATAAGATAACGAGCAACCCTCGTTCCCGAATCAATCGCAGTTAAGATAAAGACAGCCTCAAATAGAATGACAAATTGATAGAAATAAGATGCTAATTTTGCGAAAAATGGAACTGCAGTGAAGATGTATGTCATCCCTACAGCAAGGGTAACGGCTCCACCTGTTCTTCCTTCAAGGTCCATTCCCACCTTTTCCTCCAGTTCGTTAAGGTCAACTGTTTCCATTCCGAGTGTTGCGAATTTTTCTGGTGATGAATTGATTGCAAAATAATCTCCTGGCTGTAGAGAGATGGCAGCAATTAAAGCCATGATTGCCACTAAACATTCAACAAGCATTGCTCCAAAAGCTACACCTTTAATGTCACTCCAGCGGCTGACCATCTTCGGTGTTGTACCAGAACCAACGAATGCGTGGAATCCTGAAATTGCTCCACAAGCAATTGTAATCGAGATAAATGGCCAAACTGGACCAGCAACAACAGGACCACCGCCATTAATAAAATCTGTAAATGCAGGAAATTGAACTTCTGGGTTTACAATGAATACCCCAACGATCAAGGCTGCGAATACCCCAATCTTCATAAATGTACTTAAATAATCGCGTGGTGCCAGCAATAACCAGACTGGTAATGCTGCTGCAAAAAATGCATATATTGGTAAAATAAGAGCAAGCGTGCTTTTTTCAAGTGTTAACAAATCTCCTAACCATGTACCTTGAATGTTTGGTCCCCAAACGATTGCTGCCATGATTAGAATGAAACCAACAGTTGTAGCTAGTTTTAAATTGCCTGTCTTTTTATGATATAATCCAACCGCCATTGCAATCGGAATGGTGATTCCAACTGCGAATGTTCCCCATGGGTTTCTTTCAAGTGCGCCCAACACAACCATTGACAGACCTGCCATAGTAATAGTAATAATGAATAACATCGCTAAGCCTGTACAGAATCCTGCTACAGGACCGAGTTCTTCCTTTGCAACTTCTGATAAAGATTTTCCTTCTCTGCGCATTGATGCAAAGAGAACGACTATATCGTGGACAGCACCACCAATTACTGCACCAATTAACAGCCAAAGCAATCCCGGTAAATAACCGAATTGTGCTGCCAAGATTGGACCAACCAACGGGCCAGCTGCAGCAATCGCAGCAAAATGGTGACCAAATACAACCCATTTATTGGTAGGTACATAATCTAGTCCATCTTCAAATTTCTGAGCAGGTGTCGGCTTTGAATCATTAAGCTTCAAAACCTTTGCCGCCATAAATGTGCCATATAAACGATAAACTATTAAGAGGATACATATCGAACCAATTACGATTGAAATCGCATTCATTATTTACTCCCCCTCCATTTCTTCTTATATACAATCAATATCTTACAAAATGAAAACGTTTTTATTTCATTTTCAAGATAACTTGCACAAATGGAAAGGTGAATTACAAAAACCGACAGATGAAATACAATAATGGACAAATAAAAAACAGAAAATTTAAAACCCTAAAATCTGCTTTATTCCTTTTACATAGGTCCGGCTGACTGGAACGTTTGAGCCGTTCTTCATGATTAAATTATAGGTAGAGTTAAACCAAGGCTCTATTTCTACGATATGATCGATGTTTACAATGAAACTGCGGTGGACACGAAGAAATTTGGAGTCAGGTAACTTTTTCTCTAATCCAACGAGCGCCTCACTTACTTTGTATTTTTGGTTCATTGTTTCGATCGTGCACTTACCCTCACTGGATTCTAAATAAACAATGTCGGCATTGGTTAATAAAATAATTCTTTCATCGACAAGGACGGCAAATTTTCCATGGTGGTTGTTTTTCACAGGGGAATATATGGGAAGATCCTGATCCCCAATTTTTTGTATCTTTTTAATTTTTTCCAATGTTTTTACGATACGTTCTTCATCAAACGGTTTTAAAATATAATCCACCGCATTTAATTCAAAGGCCTGATACGCAAACTCATCGTAAGCTGTAGCAAAAACTATCGCTGGAGCTGGATTAACGTTTTCTAATTGCTTTGCTAATTCCAATCCACTCTCTTCAGCCAGTTCAATATCTAAAAAGACAAGATCTGGTTTTAGCTCAAAAATATCTGCAGTGGCATCCTCGATACAATCACTTTCACCTAATACGTCCACCTGTTTGCTGCGAATCAGCAAGTATTTTAATTCATCTCTTGCTAATAGTTCATCATCCACTATATAAGCTTTCAGCATTTTGATCAAAAACTCCTTTATAGTCGAGCGGAATGGAAATCGTGACTGTTGTTCCATGGTCTACTTGACTTTTTATTGTTAAACAGGCTTGACCATTATAAATTCCTTTAAGACGTTCACTTATATTAAAAATTGCAGTGCCATTTCCTTTTTTAGAATTTACAATTTGCTTACCAAGCACTTCTATCCTCTCCCCAGGAATGCCTTTTCCATTATCCGCGACAATAATTTGCAATTGATTATTTTCGGAAAAAATCTCTATGGTGATTATCCCTTCAGATTTACTTCGAGGAAAGCCATAATGAATCGCATTTTCTACTAATGGCTGCAGGGTAAACGGTGGAATTAGGACCTTTTCGAGACCTGGTTCAATTTGAAAATCGATGAAGTACTTATTTGGAAAACGGGTCTGTTCCAAAGATAGATAAGCCCTGACATTCGCCAATTCCTTCTCCAGCGGGAGGAGCATCTGCCTGGCTCCTTGGAGATTTCCTCGAAAAAATGAACTGAGCTCCAACAGTAATTTACGAGCTTTATCTGCATCTGTACGGCAAAGTGCTGAGATGGTATTGATACTATTAAATAAAAAGTGCGGATGGATTTGTGCCTGCAAGGCTTTAATTTCTGCATCTTTCAATAGCTTCGTCTGTCTTTCTGCTTCTGCAAGCTCCAACTGTGTAGAAAAGAGATTAGCAAGTCCTTCCGCTAATTCCTGCTGCACCCTATCTAATTTTTCAGGATCAGTATAGTACATTTTTAATGTACCGACGATTTTATTTTTTACCTTTAACGGCAGCACAATGGCGGCTTCTAAAGGACAATCATTATGAACACAGAGAATTTCTTTCTTCGATCTTGCAACTGAAATCTTGCCGTATTCGAGTACTTTTTTTGTCAAACCGGTCTCCGGTTTTGACTTAGGGATATGGTGATCTGACGCAGCGCCGACATGAGCTAGAACTTGATGGTCATCTGTAACTGAAACTGCATCAGCATCGGTTAGTTTCAACATAATTTCCGCTATTTCCCTGCAGGAATGGATATTTAAGCCTTGTCGAAAATATGGCAGAGTTTGATCGGCAATAAGAAATGCCTGGTTGGTTTGATTTGCACGGGTAAGTTCTTTATCACGTTTAATTGCGCTTATAATGAACATAAACAGCAATGTACCTAATCCATTGCCGAATATCATCGGGAAGCTAATGAACTGTACAAGACTCCACGCTTGTTCAAACGGTTTAGCAATAACAAGGATGAGTAACATCTGTACGGATTCCATTATCATGCCTATCATTACAGCAAATCTAGCTGTGATTTGTTTCCCCGTCTGCTTTCTTTTTTTTCCAAAGTAACCTGCGATAATTCCAGCTATGATAGTAGAAATTGCGCAAGAAAATGCGGTGAAACCGCCAAGCGTGTAACGATGGACTCCAGCAACCAGTCCCGCACCAACACCAACTATCGGGCCTCCAAGCAAACCTCCAATGACAACCCCCATTACTCTTGTATTTGCCAGCGCACTCTCTTGTTCTAAATCAGAAAGCCACGCCGCTCTATTAATAGAATTATAATAAACTTCAATCCCTGTATAATTACTTATGATCCCGAAGGCACCAAAAAGTAAAATAAGCAGGATTCTCTCATTTGTCTTGTGCTCGGTTTGAATAATATGACGAAATGATTTCATTTGCGAAAGCAAATAAGCAACAATGACAATGATTCCGACCTTTTCAAGCATTAATGCTGCTAAATTAAACATTTTCACCCATCCTTTATTTTCTAATACTTACATTAGGATGCAGCAGAACATCGTGCCATCCACCTTTTTATTGGATCTTTTTGAATTAGAAATGACAATCGATTTTATTTTAACATAAGTTGCTAATACTCTATCGAACCTAACTTTATAATCGAGTAGGAGGATCCCGCGAAAATTGATGTCAATTAAAATAAAGGAAATCATTAGATTAATATAGAAAAATAGTTTTGCTATATATGATTTAGGAACAATCGTATCTAAAAAAAGTGGTTGTAAAGGATAAGAACATAGATAGAAAAAATACATACTTTCGATACAAAAAAACCTGCCGCTTTTACGACAGGTTTTGACTATTCAATCGATTTAATATATTCGGCAATGGCCAGCACTTCCCTTGTTGATAACATCGGAATACTGTTATTTCCATGACGCTCAATCGCAGTTTCTATGGTCTTTGCGCTGCCATCATGAAAATACGGCGCAGTGGCCCAAACACCCCTTAAAGTTGGAGTATCAAACTTTTTTCCGTCACGCGGATTCTGATATTGTCCGCGTGCATCTCCTTTTGAAGGAACGTCGAGTATGCTTCCAGTTCCAATGTCATGGAGAAAGTTCGTGTTTCGTTCCGTTAACTCCCCTTTTTCATTCACAGCCTTGCTGCTGTCCGTGAAGAACTCACCTCCATGGCAGCTAAGACAGTTTCCTTTTCCGTTGAACAACCGTTCCCCTTCTTCGGCTGTCCGTGTTAAACTACCATCTTTCTGCCGATAAGGACTTTGAGGGGGAGGATACGAATTTGGATCTTGCAAAAATGCCAGAAGTGAATCATACATGTGCTGTACATCTTCTGGAATTGGTTCGGCAGGATCAAGTTCCATCATGCCTCCCATTTCGCCTTGAACGGTATGAATGTAATCCGTAAAATCATTGCGTGACCCGTCCCACAAAAAAAGCCCTGTTTCCGTCGTCACAACGTTGCTTGGAATATTGCGTGGACCTTTTGCTGTCGTTAGCGTTAAGCGATTCATGTCCCCATCTGCATGGCATGAGGCACAGCTCATCCAATTGTTCCCCGTTATGCTTGAAACGTATTCATCACTGTTGGCACTGTAAAAGATTGTTTTTCCTTCCCGTACCTCTTTTGACAGAGAGTCTTCTTTGATCAGCTTTACAGGCTCTCCCGACATTTTGGCACGTGCATATGGGTTGTCTCCACCTGATTGAATCGACACTAAATTATGACTCATCGCATTATGAACAAAAATGTTCTGTCCATCATTTGAAATAACAATCCCCCGTGGGTTATCTCCTTTAATTCGGCGCAAAATTTGGGTCGCATTTCCACCTCGTGTTAAATCAAAGACGACAAGGTCTTCGCTGCCCGACATCACTACATAGGCTTTGCTGCCATCCGGCTGAAAGGCTACATCATATGGATTGGATACAATAATTGTTTCATTTTTTACATCGCGAATATTGATTTCGTCAAAGAGCTCTTTTCGTTCATCTACAATTTCTTCGTCTTTTTCCAAATCAATAACTGACACAGCAGGAAAAATCGTTTCTTGAAAATGAATAGGGGTATCGATATTCGTTAACAAGTGTGGAACAAACGCCTTTTTTCCATCAGGCGATATCACAAACTGCTCAATCGTATTAGGGATCCCCTGGCTTTTCTTACGGTCAGGCTGATCAGGTGAAGCGGCCAAGGCGATGGTCTTTACCACTTTGTCTTCTTCTGTATTGATGACACTGATATTGCCGTCTAAATAATGAGGAACATACAGCTTTTTGCCATCCTTTGTAATGGTAACTGTTCTAGGTCGGTCTCCAATTTTTAGTTCCTTCTTTACTTCCCTCTCATTTGTATCAATGATAGATAATGTACCAGACTGATAGTTTGCTACATAAAGTGTATCACCGTTTGGGCTCGTGACTAGTCCGTACGGTTGAATACCAACCTCAATGGAGTCTACCACTTTTTTCTTTTTTATTGAAATAACGTCTACTTGATTGTCAAATAAACACGATACATACACGTATTGGCCATCTGGACTTAACGTTAGTTGCTGTGGTTCTTTTCCGACCGAAACTTCCGATTTTATTTTTTTCGATTTAGCATCAAGGATCGATACGGTGTTCACATCCATATTGGCAACATATAGAGTATCACCTTTGTCATTTAACAACATATTATCACTGTGAACAGCATAGTCACGGACTACCACTTTTTTCGTGACCGCTTGATCATTTAGACAACTTGAAGCGATAATGGTCGTAACAGATAAAATTGTTAATAGTAAGAGTCGCTTCCACATCATAATTGTTTCCTTCTTTACGGTTTCTTCACTTCTACGTTCACTAATACAGGAGCAATCCCATATTTCCCGTGACCTGCTTGCACCTGTGGAACATTGTCTTTGTCAGTGTTACCAAGCTTTTTGCCGTCGATATAAGCATCTCCTGTATCCCAAAACTCACTTGCCTGCATTCCTTCTTGTAATGATGGACCGTCAATGACTGTATCGTAAAAAGCAACATAACGAGAGATAATCGTTTCACGATCCAAGGCAGACAATGTATCCTGATCTCCGTCCGTGTTGTATAAGTTATTTATGGCAACGCGGAAGACAGCTGATAAAGCCCCTGCTGTCATTGGGCTATATTTCATTTCATCTTTAGTTGTGTAATATAAATTCGTTTCTTTATCTAGCATCTTCTCATCTAATGCCTGGTATAGTTCACGGGCAGCATCACGGTACTTCGTTTCTTTCGTTGCTAAGAATGCTCCAGTCAAGCCTCTGATTGCTCCTAGTTGTGCATCTAAAGTTGGCTCACTGTCGTCCTGTCCTTTTCCGATCGTATAGCCGTTCGCAACAAGGCCATCTTCACGTTTTAACTCATAGATGATAAAGTCGGCTTGCTTTCTAATCATTTCCAGTGCACGCTTTCCTTCTTCTGTCTCTAATCCTTTTGCATCCTCACCATTTGCGTATCCGACGGGAAGACCGTCAATCGCGCGCTGGAACATACGTAGCGCCTCTGTCGTGTATCCGGCCTGGAATGTATCTACATGGGCTCCCTGTGCATTTCCGTCATGTTCATCGATAAAAGCTCCCGCTTCATTATTGAAGTGCATGGAATCGATATTTTTAAAGACTTGCAGCAATACATCGCGGTTGATGGAATACGGATCAGATGCCTTTACATCGTTGGCAGCAGAACCATCTACATTCTCCTTAGCAGCACTTGGAAACGGTTTACCATCAAAGGCAGCTAAAAACGCTTGGTTTTGTGCTTTGTTTTCCGGACGCTGATCTGTCATACCGTAAAATTCGGATGCCGGCCATAGCATAAGCCATTGATCTTGCAGCATACTTCGTGCATCTTTTACGGTCAATTGTTTGGCGCTTGGAATCTCATCATTCCCGTCTTCCACGACTTCGATTTCGTGCGGTAAATAAACAAAGCCATTCGCCGGATTATATTGGCTTCCAGTCCCTGCCGTCAGCTGCTTTTTAGCAGTATCATAGAATAATCCGTCTCGAATATAGGCCAGCTTGTTCCAAATTTGTTCCGTCAGAATGGCTCCCTGCATCCCATCAGCTGAACTAACCCCTAACGCGATGTTTGCATCATCATCATCTTTCGGTGATGTTGCTTCAAGTTCTTCATCGCTGTCTACTTTATGTAAGCCTCCCATAAAGTCTCCAGCCCAAAGCGCTTGCTTCAAGAAGGTTGCTCCATAAGCCGACGGATTTAATGTTTTGTCCATCTTTGCCCGATTCCAGCGCAACGTTTCAAAATTCACCTGATAAATTGGTACATAGGAGTCATCATCATTTTCTGCATAAACATTTGTATCCACTTTTTGTATGTAGTGCGGGTCTCCTGAGGAATATTCAATTAATGTTGGAAACATATTCCTAAACAGTTCATCTTTTGGATAACCGACACTGTCTGCCAATTCATAAAAACGTTCACCTAGCACAGTCGGTGCGTCTTTTCCTGTTTGTTTCGCTAATTCTGCAACCGCCGGGCCGTGGATTAAATGTAAACCAAGACCGGATTTTTCAGTCACTTCATACATCGCTTCTTCTGAATATTCGTATGACTCTACACCTGCTGTGTAGTCAAATTTGGATGGTTGATCAAGCTTTCTTACATCAAGAACATCTAAATCTAAGCCCAGACCTTCTACTAACGGTTCTCCAGAAAGCTCAAATTCTGCATAAGCAAACATATTCCCGGCTGTATCAAACGTATAATCGGTGACTGGGACAGATACGCTTCTTTTTTCTGTTTCCGTTTCTGCTTTTATTTCTTTTTTTGCAGTTGATTTCTCGTTTGAGCATGCACTCGTTAATAAAAGTGATGAAGCCAAAGCGAATGTTGTCATCACTTTCCATGGAAGTGTTTTCATTATTGTTCTTCTCTCCCTTAATTTATGACTCTATAATTGATGTTATTTCCAATCTCTAATTGATAATAACAATCATTATCAATTAGAGATAGCTTCATTTACGTAATTAAGTCATTTATCCTATACTATAAAGCTATTTATTTTCACATCCCCCTATAAAAAATGGTCTATAGGGTTGTCAAAATGATGTTATTCTTAACGAATTAATGATTTTACATCTTTTCTTTTTCAATATGACTATTTTCACTAAAATAAGTTTCTTGAATATAAGTGATAAATTGTTTGATCCGCTCATTTTGGGATACCTGAACTTTTTTGTCAGTATGGTAAAGTTGTTAATACCGTCTTTCAAATGTTTTTTTAAGATCGTTTTGAGGATACATTTCATTTAATGTAGGAATATTGTAATCTCTGGATTTGTTAATAGTTAAGTCCAATAAATGATCTAATTTGAAATATTGATCCAAGCTTAATCTATATATTTGTCTTCCACTTAGTAACAATCCAAATGCGCTTGTATAAAGGGTAAGGCTCATTACATTGATATTACCTGAGAGAAGGAAGTTAATATGCATAAAGAGACACGTCAGAATAGATGGAAGTGTCATAAACCCTGCGATAAGAAACAAACCAACTATCACCTGAACGATGGGAATGGTATAATTTAAAGCCATCACTTGCTTAAGTGCAGCCTCTTCTATAAAAAATTTATAGAAATCTGGTACATTCGGTTTATCTAATGTATTTATCAGATAATCACTTAGAAATACTCCTGGTTGAGTAAACCATGAGTGTCCTGAAGAACCCCCTTCACCTAAAATCTTCGTTACTCCTGCTAAAAGCCAGCCTATTCCAAATAGAATGCGCATTAAAACAACTAAATTATGAAAAAAGTGTTTTCCTGGATTATTTTGATTTTGCATCATAAGTCCCCTCCTAAATATTTATAGGCCGAATTAAAATCGACAATGATAATCATTATCATTTATTTAACCGATGGCGATATGTTATAAAAAAATTCTTAAAAACTTTTTAAAATAAGATTAAAAAAATTTAATTTTTTACACTATTTAAAGTAATACTTACAGTTATAAATGGTAAACATTAAATCTATTTTCTTTCTAATAAAGTCACTAGGTAAAAGTAATAAAAGGCATATTATCAATTAAGTATTTAAAGGTATCTATCAGTTTAGATAATAAATTTCAATGAGGAATTATCATGTTGTTTAAAGAAGAGGATTAGTTTTAGCTGAATTTCCAATGGAAACTATTACCTGATTGACCAGAATAGAGTGATAATTTAAGATATTGTTATATCATCATTGATAATGATTATCACTATTGATAAATGAAATGAGTGATTTTGTTAGGGGAAATGGAAATGAGGTTGTTATTGGTTGAAGATGAGTCAAAGGTAGCCCGTTTTATATCGCAAGGATTAAGAGAGCACCATTATGTTGTAGATGTGGCGAACGATGGTGAAATGGCTTCTGAACTGGCATTTGCAGAAGATTATGATCTTATGATTGTTGACCTTATGATTCCGAAGAAAAATGGAATGCGATTGATTAAGGAACTTAGGTTGAATGGAAAAAATATTCCTATTCTTATTCTCAGTGCCAAAGATTCCGTGGCAGATAAAGTAGATGGCCTCGATTTAGGAGCGGACGATTATATGACAAAGCCGTTTGCTTTTACGGAGTTATTAGCACGTATACGGTGTCTATTAAGACGAAACCAAGAACAGGCATCACCTCTTTTACAAGTAGCGGATCTGACATTGAATCCTTCTACGAGAGAGGTGACTCGAGGGGAACTCCATATATTCCTTTCCAATAAGGAATACGCTATTTTGGAATTTATGATGAGAAATGCCGGAAAAATTTTATCTAGAACCTTAATTCTAGAACGCGTTTGGACGGATGCTTATAACATAGGAACGAATGTAGTTGATGTTTATATTAATCACTTAAGAAATAAAATCGATAAAAACTTTGATCTAAAACTAATACAAACGGTTTATAGTATTGGTTATATAATCAAAGGTGAAGGATAAACCAACTTGAGATTTTTAAAAAGTATCGTATGGAGAATTACGATTTGGCATTCGATAATGTTTATATTCATTTTATTCCTATTTAGCGGATTCTTATATTTTACATTTTCTAAAATGGTAACCAAAGAAGTCGATTCAATCCTAATCCGAGAACTTAGTTTGATTGCCTATTGTTTGGAGGAAGGGGATTCATATTCTAAAATCGAACAACACATCAACCGATTACGAAGTTTTAAAAGGGTAAATCAAGAAGAGATCTATTGGCAAATTGAAAATGATCGAGGGCAAATCATTGCAGAATCTCGCAATTTGTACGGTCAACGCATCAACGATTCAGAAACTTTAAAGAAGATGGACGAGAATACCTTCAGCTGGGATCCCGAGCTAAATGGAATACCACTTCGTGCGATGTCCATGCAACTGATATCACAAAATAAATTTACATACAGAATTACGGTTGCTACAAACGACAGGATACGGCATTTCGCCATTGATCAGTTGCGGAACATTATTATCATCTGCAATTTTTTATTCCTAGGAATATCAATCGTGATGGGCTGGTTGATTTCGAAAAAAACTCTGAAGCCGATTCATCAAATCATCCGTACGACTAATACCATTACTGCAACCAGTTTACACGAACGGCTGCCTATTGAAGGACCTGAAGATGAATTACAGAACTTATCTAAAACACTAAATGGCATGATTGACAGACTAGAAGACTCTTTTACTCAAATCCAACAGTTCACTTCGGACGTTTCCCATGAACTTCGTACTTCCTTAACAATTATGCGAGGAGAATTAGATGTTGCTTTAAATAGAAATAGATCGGAAGAGGAATATAAAGGTGTCCTGTATGCTGTTTTGGAAGAGGTCATCTATTTATCTGATATGGTAGAAAAATTCTTATATTTATCGAGAAATACCTCTAATACAAATCTGATAGAGCGAAAAACCGTTGACGGAATGCTCTTATTCAAAAATGTTAGGAATCATTTACTATCATTGGAAATGAAAAAACAGATTGAATTACATATTCAAATACCCGATCCATTCATTTTATTCGGGGATGAAGATCTCTTACGAAGATTATTTATTAACTTGATTGAAAATGCGTTTAAGTACACTCCAGAAGGTGGCACAGTGGAAATCAAGGCAAACAGGAAGGAAAAATTAATTTATATTAATGTAATTGATAATGGGATCGGGATTTCAAAGGAACACTTGCCTTTTATTTTTCAGCGATTTTATCGCGCGGACGATTCCAGATCAAGAAGTCAAGGAGGAACTGGGCTTGGATTGTCTTTATGTAAATGGATTGTAGAGGTTCATGAAGGAACAATAGAGGTTCGTAGTAAGCCGGATGAAGGGACGAGTATAACTGTAAAGTTGCCTGCTTGTTAATGAATATACAAAAAGTTTCTAGTACAAAAACGAAATGGAAACAACATACCAAGGGTGATACGAAAAAAAAGGCATTAAAAAAGTTGATCTTTATTATAAAAAAAACGACTGTGTTAATTTAAAACAGTCGTTTTTTTCGGTGATTGATTATTTCAATAGCTTCTTTCGCCAATCAAGGTTTTGTTGCTCGATTCTTCTACCATGCTTCTTAAATCAGACCCAGATGGATTCTGGAATACTCTTAGTCCAAACTCTGGTGCAACGGCAAATAGATGGTCAAAAATATCGGATTGCACAGATTCATAAACTGCCCACTGTACATCATTGGTGAATGCATAAATTTCTAGAGGCAATCCGTGTTCATTATGTTCTAGCTGTCTCACTATTATGGTCATATTCTGATTGATTCTAGGATGATTTTTGAGGTAATTGCTGATATACGCCCTAAATACACCGATATTGGTAAGGGCTCTTCCATTCACGCGATTGTTCCTATCTATTTCATTTTTGACATTGTACTCAGCAATTTCCCTTTCCTTATGAATAATGTAGTCAGATAGGTAATCAACATTTACAAATTTCTCAATCATATCCTCTGTGCAAAACATGATACTGCTTGTATCTATATACAATGCGCGTTTGATACGTCTTCCACCTGAGCCTTGCATCCCCCTCCAGTTTTTAAAAGAATCGGAAATAAGGGCATAGCTGGGTATCATCGTAATTGTTTTGTCCCCATTTTGAACCTTTACGGTATTTAAAGAAATATCAATAACATCACCATCTGCTCCATACTTTGGCATTTCAATCCAGTCACCAACCCGAACCATATCATTGGCCGTCAACTGAATTCCTGCCACTAGTCCTAATAACGAATCTTTAAATACTAACATCAAAACGGCCGAGAGAGCACCAATCCCACTTAATAGAATAAGAGGACTCTTTCCTATTAGATTCGAGATAACTAAGATAGACCCGAGAGTCATGAAAATAATGTTAACCACCTGAATATATCCTTTAATAGGCTTAACCTTGGATATTTCAAAGGTTTGATAAATATCATTAAATGCATTAAGTAAGCTTTGTATAAACACTAACCCTACAATAATGGTGTAGGCAATGGCCAATTTCTCAATGGTTGATTGATAGATTGGAAAGGTTGAAGAAAACGAGTAAATAATGATCGAAGGGACAATATGGGATAACTTTCGAAAAACTTGCCTTTCCAAGATGATTTGACCCCACTTGACCTTGGAGTTTGTTACGATACGAGTAATGATCCTGATCACGATTTTCTTTGATATAAAATTGGCAACGATACAGATAAGCCCTATTAGCAGAATCTTGATGATAACCGAAAGATATTCTACTAATCTAGGATCTAGTTCCATATCCAGAAGTAGATTATTAATGAATTGCATCTGTTTTCCTCCGTTTTAATTTGCATCATAAGCAACTTTACGGGTAAAGCATCTAAACTGTCAATTCCTACTTCATCAATAACGAAAAAATGGTACCTTAGCCCCTAAGTTGTGACGCTTCAGTTTACGAAGGTCGTCAAATAGAAGTCTCTATACATTGCAGGAAACGTTAGAGGGCAACAACTAGCCCAAAAATCGAATGGCATTTTTATACAAAAATAACTTCAATATAGAAAAAGCAGTCAAAATCTAGTAAGATATCCACATGTGACATTAGATAAGGGGTTAAAAAAAATGAGCGTATTAAACGTAAAAAATTTAAGCCACGGTTTCGGTGATCGTGCGATTTTTAATAATGTGTCTTTCCGACTTTTAAAAGGAGAGCACGTTGGACTAGTTGGGGCAAATGGTGAGGGTAAGTCTACTTTCATGAATATTGTTACTGGGAAGTTGCAGCCCGACGAGGGGAAAGTTGAGTGGTCACGAAAAGTCCGTGTTGGTTATTTAGATCAGCATGCTGTACTTCAAAAAGGTACTACGATGCGTGACGCTTTGAGTACTGCTTTTCAATATCTTTTTGATGCTGAATCAGAAATCAATGAACTTTATGCAAAAATGGGTGATGAAGGTGCTGATATCGATGCATTACTTGCAGAAGTTGGAGAGCTCCAAGAAACTTTAGATAGTAATGATTTCTATCAAATTAATTCAAAAGTTGAGGAAGTTGCTCGTGGTCTAGGATTAGACGATGTTGGACTCGATCGAGATGTAGATGATCTTAGCGGCGGACAGCGTACGAAAGTATTGCTAGCTAAGCTTTTGCTAGAAAAGCCTGAAATCCTATTACTAGACGAACCTACGAACTATTTGGATGAACAGCATATCGAATGGTTGAAGCGCTATTTACAGGAATATGAGAATGCATTTATCTTGATTTCACATGATATTCCATTCTTGAACAATGTTGTTAACTTGATTTATCACATGGAAAACCAAGAGTTGAATCGCTATGTTGGTGACTATGATAACTTCTTAAACATATATGAAATGAAGAAGCAACAGCTAGAGTCTGCTTACAAGCGTCAACAACAAGAAATAGCTGATTTGAAAGATTTCGTTGCTCGTAACAAGGCAAGTGTTGCGACTCGTAATATGGCGATGTCTCGTCAGAAGAAGCTCGACAAAATGGAAGTAATTGAATTGGGGAAAGAGAAGCCGAAACCAGAGTTTAACTTCAAAGAAGCTCGTGCAGCTAGTCGTTATATTTTCACGGCTGAAGATCTTGTTATTGGTTACAATGAACCACTTTCTCGCCCTTTGAATTTGAAAATGGAACGCGGACAAAAAATTGCGTTCGTGGGTGCAAACGGTATTGGTAAGTCTACTCTTTTAAAAAGTATTCTTGGGTTGATTAATCCAATTTCGGGTAAAGTGGAACGTGGTGAGTATCAATACATCGGTTACTTCGAGCAGGAAGTTAAACAGTCCAACTACAACACTTGTATTGAAGAGATTTGGAGCGAGTTCCCAAGTATGAATCAGGCTGAAGTCCGAGCTGCTCTTGCAAAATGTGGATTAACGACGAAACATATTGAAAGTAAAGTCGAAGTCCTTTCTGGTGGCGAAAAAGCCAAAGTTCGATTGTGTAAAATTATTAACACAGAAACGAATTTATTAATTCTAGACGAACCTACCAATCACTTGGATGTTGACGCAAAAGAAGAATTGAAGCGTGCGTTAAAGGCATATCGCGGAAGTATCTTGATGGTATCCCACGAACCAGATTTCTATCGCGAAATTGCGACCGATATTTGGAATTGTGAGGATTGGACTACGAAAGTGTTTTAAAAAGAGATTAAGGGGTACCCAATGAATAAAAATTCACTAGGGTACCCCTTTTTATTAACCATCCAAAATTTTCAATAAAAATATTCTTTTAGATTTCTTAAAAAAGCTCATCCAAACTAAAGTTAGAATGAGCTTCTATCTATTTCAATATTAATTTTGCAACAGCTTCCACATGTGTGGAATGCTGAATGTAGAAATCCAATTTTATTAATGGATGTAGCTTTGTTCACCTTTTAAAGATAAACATTTGGTTTAATTAATATCTAAAAAATTTGCGGACAAATTCTTCTATTATTTCTATGAATTATTCCCGTTGAGGGGATTAATAAACCCCTACCTTTTGAAGCGATATGAAGTTAATTAAAAAGAGTGGGAAGGCTCCCACTCTTTACTTCTTACTATTATAAGTGAGATAACTTTCAGTGGAATTCAAATACTTTTCTAGCCTTTCAACCCCCTGATGACAAAAAGTGGTCCGTTCGGCAGGCACTACGTGCTGATGTTTTCGCAGTCATACCTGTAGCCTTATCGCTATCCCCTACGGCATGCCTGCCACGATATCCCCAGTAATATCCCCGACAGTATTACGCAAGATAACCCCTTAAACCGTAATAATTACGGTTTTTTTTTATTATATACCCCCTATAACAGGTATATTCGTAAGGTTGTTCGTTGTTCAATTATGGCACTCCGATTGTGAATATATCATTATAAAAAAGATATCCTATAAAAGGTAATTACCAACTCTAAGGAGCGTGAATTATGACTGAGAAATTAAATGAATCTAAGGTAGAAAGTTATGTGCTTCCAGACGAAACATATCCACATGAAGTCCAATCTTTACCGGTATTGGGTCCAGTTTTGGGTGGAACCATCCTTCAATTCGGCTTTCATAACCAAAGTGGACCCGATCATCTGAAGCCCGGTCGCCCCATGGAACAGAGAAAGCGTATAACTCGTCCTGCAGGGGCAAACTGGACTCTTGTAGGGATAAGTGGCATCAACGCTTGCTTCACTGACGGGAATTTGAGTAGTCCTAAATTGCGTGAACGGCCACTAGGACAACTGTTTGTCGATACCAGCGTACAGGGTGACGATATTATCTGCAAAATGCGGCTCACCGATGAGAACGCGGATGACGCATGTATGATGTCAGTCACGGTCCATGTACTATTTTTTCAAGCATAGAACAGGATGAGAATTTTCCAGTACTGTCGAAAGATTTAAAATCAAAGGAATTGAAGGAGATTTGTACAAATAGCGAATCCTCCAAAGGCTGCCTTTATTCCAGGTGGCCTACTTATTATTTAAAGTTTTAAAACTATTTGGTTTATCGGTTCAAAAAAGCAGAGTTGGTCTAAACAACGACAGCAATGCTAACCACTTTATAAGAACATATATTCTTTATGTAATTAAAATAAAAAAGGACCGATTTAGGTCCTAAGGTTGGCTTTATCCACATGTTGCCTGGTATTACCTTCGCAGTAGTGGTGCAATGGCAACTGGTTGGGTGTAGTGATATGGCACTTAGTATTACCTTGAAAGTAATGGCACTATGAAAACTGGATGGTTACAGCAAGGAACAAAGTGGTACTGCTTACATAGCAATGGTGCAATGGTTGCTAATATGATGGTGGATGTATTCATCATTAATATTGGCTTTAAGTAAGTTTACCCCTTCGGGCAAGCCATGCTTAAACTCATAAACTTTTGCAGAGGCATAATATGCATCTGTAATCTTTTGATCATATGTGTCTTGATAGATTTTCAGTAAAAGCTGGATTAACTTTGAATTCGGAGGTACTTTCAAGACAGGACCACTCTGTTCTTTCAAATATTCTGGTATTCAACGCATAATTTTTAGTATTACGGTAACAATGATTATGTAAAAACTTGGTTGAAAGCAGGTGAAAAGTATTCTATGGCTATTCCAAATATCGAATCAAGGCTTGCTCCATTGATGTCAAATAAAAGACAGGAGCTTATTATTTTTCCTACAGAAAAATGTAACTTCAGATGCACTTATTGTTATGAAGATTACACAATTGGTCGAATGTCTGATGACACAATTGGAGGAATAAAAGCTTTTCTGGACAAGCGCGCTCCAGAACTCAATGAATTGTACCTATCATGGTTTGGCGGAGAACCTTTAGTTGCTAAGGACATTGTACGTGATATTTCTGCATATGCCTCTGCATTGGCTAAAGCAAATCCAGACTTAAGATATGTTAGTACTATGACTACCAATGCATATTATTTAACACCTTCTACACTAACTGAATTGACAGCAGTAGGAGTACTACGCTACCAAATCACGCTCGATGGCCCCCGTGAGATGCATAACCGTACTCGGTTACGAGCCGATGGTAAAGGTACTTTCGATCGTATATGGGAAAATTTATTAGCTATCCGAGATAGCAAAGAACCGGTTTCGATTACGCTTCGTGTCCATCATGATGCTGAGAATTTTACACAACTAGATCCATTAATTGAAGACATTCGTCGCGAGTTTATACACGATACCCGTTTTTCTGTATTCTTTAAATCTCTCGAAAAATTAGGTGGACCAAACGATGCCAATATTAAGACCATGTCGTCTAAAGAAAAAAAAGTGGCACTCAAAATGCTTAAACACAAACTGTATGGTGATGATTTTGTTGAGCCTGAAGAGGAACTTTCAGTTTGCTATGCTTCACAACCTAACTCCTTGATTATTCGTGCTGATGGTAAAATAGGTAAATGTACTGTTGCATTGAACGATCAACGCAATCACATAGGTTCATTACGCTCAGATGGTACTCTTGAATTAAACTCGAAACGTTTAACTCCTTGGATAAAAGGTCTCGCAACCTTAGATCCTGCCACTTTGAGTTGTCCGTTAAGTGTCCTAGGCACTGAATAAAATATGCCTAGATTGAGAAAGAATAAGTATTGTGAAATTTTAACTAAGGAGGAATGAGTAATGAGTGCAAAACTTTTTGGAATTGAATTTTCACCCGAAGAAATAACCATTGATCATACAGGGAAAGTAATAATCAATAATTCCAAGCTCGCTGAAGCTATCAGAAAGGAAGCAATTTGCCAAGCAACTGATGCTCCTGATACCAACAATTGCGGCTGTAACAATGGCTGTGGTACTGCGGACGCTCCGGCATATTCATTAAAATAGTTGAAAAAACAAATAGCATCTTTAAAATCTGAACCAATAAAGTTATACAAATATTTTTATGCAACTTTTAAGACCTGTGTTCGGTACTCCACCGGACTCAGGTCTTTTAAATTTGCCTTCATTCGTTTGTGATTGTAATAGTCAATATAGTCCGCTAATTCCCGTTCAAAATGTTCAATACGGTCAAATTCCTATAGATAAAGGAGATCAGACTTTAATAAGCCAAAGAAATTTTCCATGACTGCCTTATTCAAACAGTTACACTTTCGGGACATACTCTGTGTATTCTGGTGCTGTTCTAATGTTTTTTGATACTGTTTCATTTGATAATGCCAACCTTGATCAGAATGAAGAAGTAATCCTACTGGTTTTCGTGTTTCTATAGCGTCCCTTAATGTAACTAATACTAGGTTAATATCTTGGCTCATACCTATCTTATAGGCCACAATTTCGTTGTTTTATAAGTCTATAATCGTTGATAAATACATCATTGTTGAGCCATATGGTAAGTATGTAATATCCGTTACCCATTTTTCATTTGATCGACTTGCTGTAAAGTTACGATTAAGAATGTTCGGCACCACAATATTACTCTCACCACTGATGTACTTCTGTCGCTTCTTCTTAACTTTTGGCATTGGATCTGGTATTTCTGCATTATTTTTTGTACGTTTTTTCGGTTAACATTTATCCTGTACTTTCTGTTTAAAATGGCTTTACTTTACGATGACCATAGTGATAAAAGTTTTCCTCACAATTTTTAATGATTATCTCCTCTAATGGTGTTAACTCAATGACTTTATATTTCTTTTTCCACCGATAATAGGTTGCCTTAGGAATACCCAATACACTAAGAATGTCGGTTATTTTAAACTTGGGTATTATCCCCCACCAAATTTGGGAAGTAAGTTTCAAGGAAAAATATAAAGTGGACAGGGGCATTTTATTTACACAGACGACTGCAGTAAGGAGCCTTATTTATAATAGGACACATGTGTTTTATTTATTTATTTTTGAGGTCACATAGGTCATAGTGACCTGAATGACCTCGAAATTTACTATAAGAGAGCAGAGATCAATAAAGATTTTTATTATTAAAGGTGAATTATTTTTAGGACAAGTTAAGTGTTATCAACATGATGTTGACTTTAAGCCAATAACTCTTATTCATTCTTATTGGTGAAAACGGGAGCCAAGGGCGGCTATGTGATTACCACATGTTCTTTTACCCCAGCTGCCAGGCAATATTCTGAAGGATTAGGTATTGAATTAATTGATGGAGTGAGACTTGTTGAATTGTGGTTAAGTGGGTTGGTCAGTGTAGAACAAGAGATTAAAGAATTATTACCTGAATATGTTTAAAATAGCCCTTCTCCTAGTGGAGAGGGGCTTTATCCATTCCTATAATAAAAGGCAATCACTGTCCTTAATTGTAAAGACAAATTTAATAGTCAAAACCCTTTCTCATCCATAATGGCTTCATATGAGGAAGTTGCTTGTAAATATCCTCTTCTTTTTCTTTTTGTTCATAATCATGTATGCTCCTATTATAACGTTCATTTTCTGAATTTAATTGTTCCAGCCGTTCATCATAATCCTCTTCTCTTTCTTTGTAATACTCAATTTGATCATTTAATTTTTCAATTATCTTAATAAGTTCAGCTTTTGTCATTTTGTAATAATCTTCACTATTAATGGAAATCGCCCCCTAGTAATAATCACACCTATCAGACCATTATTTTAATTAAGACACTCTTATATCGACGTGCCGCTTGCATTTAGTACACTGAAACAAGTTTAGCTCGACTTCTTTGTGTTTTTTTAACTTCCTGCATGTCTGACAGCTTAAAGTCACGTACCTTCTAGAGAAATCTGTAACCATTAGATTATTTTCTTCTACTGCCAATTCCTCTACTTCATCTTCCATCCCTACCGCATAAAACGCATAAGCCAATATCACAGTCAGACCGCCTGTAATATAGCTGACCCAGCTCATGTTATGTCCTCTCTTCCGCTCAATACGTAGTTCAGTTCACCATTATTATTGACGAGGACCACTCGGTAAGCTTTTTCGGTGCAATGTTCCTTTTGCAGCATGGAGACAAACCTATCATCGTTAAGCCCCTTTTCAATAAGTACTGCAGCCAGTGTCGTTGGCTTCATGTTGCATGCTGTTGCCAGGCGGTTCAGTTTGAAAGCCTGCTTGTTTGTAAGAGACAAGTTCACACGATGAATCTTCTTGCCACCTAACCCCTTACCTTCTATCACCTTTTCGCCTCCCTTTTGAGATTGTCGTGACAATTGACAGTGTCGACCGAGTTACAGTGTTACAGAAATATCCAGTAGGGAGAGGCGTTATTACTTCCCAACTACTATTTTAATGCCCCCGCTACTACTTCGTTGGACAATCTTAAGTGGTGTATTACGACGCTGCACATCTGCGAAAATCAATTCCTTTACATACCCACTGAACTCTAGCTTTTCTTTTTCCATGCGCTCTAAAAACTCTTTCTCCTGTGGATTGGTTATATTAAAAGAAACTGATTTTACTTTTTTGTTGCTCATGTTTTTTCCCCTCCTTTCACTCGATTACTTAATGGTATGAGCGCTATGATCTATATATAACTATCTATCACAAAAATGGTTTGATTTTTTTGTAAGTAATGTTGTTAAAGGGATACCACTGAATTTTGTCGAATTATATGGTGAGGTGTTCAAATGTATAAAAGCAACATTGGGCAATTAATTAAACAATCACCGTATAAAAGAGAATACATAATGAAAAAGCTAGGGGTATCTGCTAATACATTGTCTAATTGGAGTACAGGAAAAACCTTGCCATCTCTCGAAAAGGCTTTTCAATTAGCAGACTTTTTAGGAGTTAAGGTGGATGATCTCTATGAACGAAAAGCAGAAGAAATTGATTCCACAATTTGAGGAAAATGGATTTACTCATAGTGACATTCAAAGGATAGTGCATTTTTATGATGTGACAATGGAAACCGATAAAATGTTGAAGAAATTGTACGAGGATGAAGAGAATGAACGTACTGATTCAGATTTTCTACACAACAAATGACAATAGTATTTTTCAGAGAGGAAATTTTCCATTAAAAAAAAGGAAACCAGAGAACGTTGCTTTTGAATTTTGGAAGTTAATAAAAAAAGATCATCCATTTGAATGTAAACTTGAAAAGGTAATTGTAACTGGAGAGGATTTAACTCATCTGGTTAAGAATCTGGAGAAATCGGGACAAGGATGAGTGGCTTTGTTAAATTCATTTATACTGACAAGAGTAATGCCCCTCCAATACGGAAGGGCTATTTCATTCAGGAACAGATTATTGTCTAGGGACCAATATTAATCAAATAGCCCATGTTAAACATGTAGCCCGGTTATACGATGGGAACCATCAACATTCATTATTCTATCTACAGGACCATTCACCCAACGGAAGCAAATAAATCCAATATTACTAGACACCCAAAATTATCTATAAATT
>NZ_BAWM01000045.1:136724-218432 GCF_000759675.1 Neobacillus niacini
CTTAAAAATTCAATTGCAGCCTCTCGATCCATTTTTGAAGTTGTTCCAACAACGATAAAAGGAATTTCCTCTTCATATGAAGTAGAACCTGTCCCCTAAAATAAATGTCATATAACATAGGTAATTCTTCTTTCATTTGTAATTCCATAATAACAAATCGGCTCAATTCAACCACTCCTTTTACCTTTATTATGAGGCTAGTAAATTAAGGTGGCTGGGAAAGTTATGAACTTAATATGAATTATCTGCATCTGCTGTATTTTCGAGAAGGGATTCCATTTATCCCCTAATTTAAAAATGGATGGGTTCTGATTCATTTATTCTTTTTAAAAAAGGCTTATACCCGAAACTATCCCGATATTACCACCCAGTGTCGTGCTGCTATGCATGTTACAATATTTCAACATTTTTATTAATTTTACTACTTGAACAGCAAAAAACTGCCATATCGTAAGGTGTTCTGTTTGAAGTACAAAACTTGCTGAGGAAATAACAAATTAAATCCTACACAAAAAGGCACCTTAATTAAGGATCCCTTGTTTTCATTTTACTTTCAATTGAACATCAATTTCGGACCATCCGGAAACTTGGTCTTCTTCGAACGTGACCCTAGACAGCCCATATCCCCACCTATTGCCGGTAATGGAAGTTGGAGTCCCCATCACATTGACGACATCCTGCTTTCTGTCGCCGATTCTAAAAGCAGAAGCATTCTCATCTGTTTTGGGGATTACCACCTTTAATTTGGTATCAATCTCACTCCATCCAGATACCAATCCGTCGGTAAACGTAATTCTGGAGAGACCGTATCCCCATCTGTCCCCGCTGATTGAAGTGGGGACACCTTGAATCAGCTTAACATCTTCTTCGGAAGAACCCAGTGTAAAAAATCCGGTAGACACTTGAACCGGGGTTGACTCCGTTTCTTGCGAATAAGGATTGATTGTGACCTGCTGATTGGAGTAGTTGGCTAATTCCTCGTTACCAGTGTCACTCATAAAAGTGACATATATCTCTTTGCCTGGCGTATATAGTGTGCTTTCTGTTACGGCTACCTCCAATCCTCTTCCGATTTGAGAGACCATAGAATTCTTCGTTGATTCATCTACAAGTTGCCATCCGTCTTTGGGAACTTTAACATTGACTTCTATCGTGTCGCCTTGCTGGGCATAGCTGATGTCAAGAACACCGCCGTTTGAGTCATGAATGACCTTGTCGAATAAGTTTTGAAGTTCTGTCAGACTGAATTTCGTTTGGTGTGAGACGGGTTTCTCTTTCTCTTTTACATCTGATGCCGTGAGTGCTGCTTGTTTCACTTCTTTTTTTTCATCATTCGGCATGTTTTGAATGATGTTTGCAGTTGAGGCTATGACCGCTAGGAACACCGAAACAATCATAATTACTAATCTTTTTGACTTGATCTTTTTGCTGATTAGATAACCAATCAATACAAACACAACGAGATTAACCATGCAGTCTATTAACAATCCTAAAACTTCCACTCCCATATAAACCCCACCTTCTACCCATTTTCTAAATTATAGCAGAAATGGAAGAATTGCTTTCCATTTCTATAGAAAAGGGCATATAAAAACATTTAAGGAGCTACCTTACTTTACGCAATTAAAACTTTTATGTAAAATACCTGCCCTTTCTTTAACAGCTTCTTGAACAAGTCGAGTAGAAGGGAGCCTTTCTACCTTCTTTCGTTCAAGCACTCGTTCAATTTTGTCCATTCAGTTTATTTATCCTTCTTCAGTTAAGAACAAACCCGTAGAATTGTTTTAGTAATATCATCAAAAATCATTTAGAGTCTCACTTCTCATTTTTAATTCCATGTACAAAGAATAAATAACAAATTAATCAACAATAATAACGTTGTTGTTAGTTTTAATCTAAAATCGTGGAGGTCATTTTAATGAGGGTAAGGATTAGAATAGATAGCTTTGATATTCAAGATACTAGATCCCGCCATGAGGATACGGATTTTGTCCAAATTTATGGATACCCATTCGGTGGTGAACCGATAAAGTCAGAAATAAAACCAATGGGAGACTTAAATAACGGTCATTATGACATTGATCGTCTCTTTATTGACATGGAGGTTCCAGAAGGACAAAATCTAGTCTTTAGTTATGCAATAGTAAATAGTGGCAATCATAAACCTAATGAAAAACTGGAACCCTTTTTTACCAGATTGAAGGAAGAAGCTGAAAAAAGAGATTCCATGGGAGAAGATCATCATGAAGGACGAGGATTAGGTGATCTAGCTTGGGGTGCATTATTATTGGGTTTAGGTGAATTATATGATTGGGCAACTAGAGACTGTGACGGTCCTGTTGCTGGAGACTATATCATTGTAAATCCTAATACACTCAAAGAATGGATGAACGCTGGTCAACATAGTGAAAGTAAACATTTCTTTACAAAAACACAATGTAATGACTCTAATTATGATGTTAAATGGACCGTTCAAAAAATATAGCTAATCATAAAAACATAAATTAATGTGCAAAACATGTATTTTCTCAAAAATGGTCTTACTAAGTAATTTAGATATTGGCAAATTGAGGTCCTACCAACTGAACGGGGAAAATATTCTATTGAATGAAGAAAGCCGATTTTTTTCCTCCGTTAAGAAACAATCGGCTTTTTATTGGATAAGTGGACGGAGCAAATGTAAACTTGATACCTTCTTCTTTCTTTTCGGAAGTTGCTAAACTTTGGTCTTTCTAACTTAGTTCCAGTAAATTTTTCCTCGATTATATTATCGCAGCCTTCTACTTTTAATCTTTCAATTTGTACTTCCAAATCCTGACCTAAAGTACTAACGCGGCAGTATCCATATTTCATTTTACATAACCTCACTCATGAATATTAGTTATGACACTGTTTGATGTATTGATGTTATTACATCTATTTTCCAATGTCACATCTTTTAAGTTATGATACCGTTTGTTTAATCCAAATAAAAAAGCCTATTCCATATAATTAGTCGGCGTTACATTTTATTCAACTATAGTTAATTGTTTTTTCTTTTTTCCTTAGCCTGCTACATAGCGCATATCAGCATGTTTAACCAAGGTGTATGAAAACTTTTTAGCATTTTTAGAATATGCAATTCCGAAATGTTGTGTTTAAAAAAAACAGCCACTTTGAAAGGAAACAAAGTGACTTTACAACAATACATAATACTTCGATTTAAATTAATTTAAATAAACTCTGGATTAATGATTAATCTCTAAAATTCAGTGCTATCTTAAATTCAAGTCTTAATAATTTTCTAGTTCCTCTTCTAAGTCTGATAATAATCTATCAGGATCTATTACAACTGAATCGTTATTATACCAAAAAACCGCTATTTTTATACCATCATTTTTTATTCCAGGAATCCATTTATTTATAAAATCGTCCAAGTCAATTTTTTTTGGTTTATAACCCCTCCAATATTCTTCAGTACATAAATCTGCAAATTCACTTTTAGGCCAAAACGGGACTAATTTGTTTCCTTCGGAATCTTCTGTCATTGCCCAACCACCATCAAATAATCCCCATATTTCTTCAAAGTCTGCAACCTTTTTTATAAAGTATCCATACCTTTTTGGTGCAGGGAGTTTAATTACTGCATTAATTTCATTATTCATATGATTTCTACCCCTTCTTAGTATCCATGATATTTATGTTGAACTCTATGGCTTCTAATAGTTTGTAAATCAGTATATTTATAACTATATCCCTTCTTTGCTTCATAGCCATATCTATGTCTCAAATGATATCCCTTAGGTACTCTAATGTTTTTTCTTTTGTTTCGCTTTATTTCATTTATATCTCGTTTTATTTCACCCCTAAGGCTTCTTGATACCTTAGGATCATTAGCTAGCTCCCTCAGTCTAGCTTGCTTACCCGATCTACCCGTATTTTTTTTGACTTTTTTAGCAACTTTATAGACTTTATAAACTTTTTTATACCCTTTATATAATTTATATCCTCTATAAGCAGCAATTCCACCATAAATTACTAAGTGTGCGAAGTTACCATCTGCATCAACAAACATAACCGGATTATTATCAGCATAAGCATAGCCATTTTGGGTGATTGGATTTTCTTTATCTCCTAAAACACGATCTAAAGTGAGGAATCTTCCGATTTCCGGGTTGTAGTAACGCTGTTGCAGATAATAAAGCTTAGTCTCCAGGTCATAACGATAACCTGCATAACGAAACGGAACGTTGGATGCAAATGTACCTGTTTCTTTTACAATATTCCCCCATGAATCATATTCAAATCTTGCTACAACTATCCCAGCCTCATCGGTTACAGAAGTAATATCTCCTCTTACATTCACATGAAACGTATACGTCTTGCCGTCTTTTGTCATCGTTAATGGACGATTAGCATTATCATATACATAAGATGCAATGATCGTTCCAGCATGGTCCGTCTCTAATACAACATTATCATTTTCGTCGTATGTATAGTAGACTGTTGTAGTTCCTGTTGTTTTGCTGACGCGAAGACCTTCAGAGTTATATTGGTATTTTCCTAATGAAGTCGTTCCTTCCTTTACTTCAATCAAACGGTCATCGGCATCATAGATGAAGGTTCTCTTTCCATCACTGGTCATGTTACCAGATTTATCATGTGTCACAGCCATGCCGTTTATTGACGATAGCTGATTAGCGGCATCATACGTATATGTGTCTGTAGTGACTGTGGTCCCTTTTGTAACTTTCTTTGTTAAGCGATTTCCTACAGCATCATACGTAAATTCTAAAATATCCCCGTTTGGACGTACTTCCTTTGTCAGCTGTTCACTTTTATCAAAGATGAATTGAGCTGTTCCACTGCTCGTTTTTTCCGAAACCCGATTCCCTTTAGCATCGTACGTGTAATCAAAGGATTCGATTGAAGTCCCCTGTTTATCGGTTGTCAGTAGACGGGTAATCTGTCCGGCTCCATCATAATTATAAAGTGAGAAGATGCCATTTTTATTCTTAATACCAGCAACCTGGTCACTTTCTGTAAACGTAAAAGTAATCTCCGTGTTCCCACTTGTAATGCTAGTAGTCTGGTTGTTTTTATCCACAGACCGGTTAACAGCAATATTGGATGTACCCGATGAAAACGTACTCGTAAGAAGATTTCCATTTTTGTCATATGTGTATAAATTCTTTTTGCCTGTTGAATCGCTCTTCACCGTCAATTTATCATCGGCATCGTATACAAACGTCGTGGTAACTCCTGTAAGAAGGTCTTTTTCTGTCAACAGATTGCCGTTAGCATCATACGTAAACTCGAAACGCCTCACTCCGTTGTGTAAAGTGGCAGTTTTTCGGTCAACGTTGTTATAGGTATTTTCGATTACGCTTCCGTTTGGTGAAATGATTTTCGTTTCATTGCCGACCAGGTCGTACTCATATAAGATACTATGGCCAAGTGCGTCAGTAAATGAAGTTATATTATTTCTTTCATTATAAGTTGATACAGATTTTTTACCATTTGCATTAATGGTCTCTGTATGATTACCAGCCTTATCATATTCGTAAGTTGTTATTCTTCTATACTCATCCAGAACCTTAGTAAGATTGTCGTTTGAATCATACTCATAATTCCATGTATCTCCTTCAACCGTTTCTCCGGTTACATTTCCTAAAGTATCATAGGATTTCCATACTGTTTTTCCGTTTGGATCAGTACTATTGATTACATAGTTACCAAGAGAGTCATATTCTGATTTTGTCCTAATAGAACCAGCTTGCGCTTTAGCTGCGTCAAACCAAGCAGTTCCAGTCTGGTCTTTGTATTGATAGTAAACTGTCAATGACTTAAAGTCTTTCGTGGCTGCAAATCTAAGGGAAACATGCTGCCAGTCATGTGATTTACTCTTATCAAAATCACCGTTTACCCATTGAATGGTACCATCTGTGTGATTAATGGCAATATTCATCTGATAAGGACCGGCAGAAGTTGTCGGTGCGTCAACTTTTGAAAAGCCGGATACGGTAATTTCCTGCCCCGCTGTTCCATTGACTTTTAATTCCTGGCGGATAAATTTATCGACTCCACGTTGTCCTGTTAATTTAATAGATTTTCCGCCCGCATAAGCTGTTGTAGAATCAATCCCGTCGGAAGAAGTTAGGGTACCAGGTAAGTACCAGCCGTCAGGTACTCCATTACTATCAGCATCCAATTCAAAATTGCTGTTTTCGATTAAGTTAAAGGCCCCATAGTATTCTTCTTCAATTTGCAAACCGTCAAAGAAATAATCCCCTGTACCTGCATTCACGTACGCTTTTAGGGTCATAAATGTGGTGTCGCTTGGAAGGTCCCCCGGGTTGATGACAAAGTGCATTCTTTCTACACCCGTTGTCCCTTTCAACATGGCACTACTAATCGTTTGGGTCATCTGGCCGCTTGAATTGCCGCCTGTAATGACAAGCTTTGCATTCGAATTTGCATTAGTGGTTTTAATGTACCCACTTACTACATATTTCTTTTGTGGATTATAGGAAATCCGGTCACTTTCCACCGCAACTGCAGTTGACGGGTTAGAAATTTTGATCTGTTTTGAACCTAATTTGGCATTTTGTACAGCAGCACCACTTGTGTCATATGTGAAGGTGGCAGTACCAACCTTTTTCCAGTTATCTGGCCAATTATCGTTGTTCCCATCATTCTCAAAACTTCCGTTCAATAAGAAACTTTCTCCGATGCTAACGGAAGTCGTTTCTTCGGTTGCATTTCCGTTTGCATCATATTTCGTAGCAGAAGATTTGGTGGCTGCATCAGTAGATGTGACATTATTGTTTTTGGTGTCATACTCCTCGGTTGAAACGTTCCCTTTTGCATCTGTAAATTCAACCGGATTGTTGTTCTCATCATATTTTATTTTTTCTTGTTCATTTAATGTATTGGTAAAGCCTGTTACATTTCCGTTTTCATCATACGTATAGTTATACGCTGCAGTACTCCCGTTTTTTATCGTATTTTCATCTTTTTCTTGAATGAGGTTATTTTTATCATCATAGTTATAGGTCCTCGTATAATTTAAACCGCCAACATCCGATATAACCTTTGTTACATTCCCATAGGCATTATGGGTGTACTCCGTTTTTACTCCTCTAGCATCGGTCATTGTGGAAATGCCGGTTGAAGTATCATAGACCATCGTATAATAATCAGTTTGTAAAGTCCCCTGGACTGTAACTGGCTGTTCGTGTTTTACCAGACGTTTATCAGCATTGTAACTCATAAACATCTGTTTGCCTTTTTCATCTGTATACGAGGTCATTTGGTGTACGGTGTCATAACCATAAGCTGTACTTTGAGTTATTACCCTATTAGAATCAGTTTTCGAAAATCCCGTTAGGTTTTCATTTGCATCGTAAGTATATTTGTATTCACGATTTGCAAGATCCACAATAGAGTTTACTTTTCCGTTAGTTCCATAACCAATTGTTATTTTACGCCCTGAAGGATCAGTTACAGATGTAAGTTGACTTCCTGTATAGGTGTAGGTTGTTTTGTTATTGTTTGAATCCGTTTCCGAAACTAATTTACCAGTGGTATCAAATGTTACATAAGATTGGTCTTTATCAATTAATTTGAACGTACCATTTGCATTTTTCTCGAGCTGAAGATAGACACCGCCCGGAGAATCATATCCACCTGAAGAATTCTTTGAGAAATAGTGCTGGGTGCCATCTTCATCTCTGTATAAAACTAGATCATCAGATGCAAAAGTCAACTTCTGATCAAGGTTGGAACTCCAACCATAGCCGAACATGCCTGATTCTGTTGACCGACTGTTGTATGTCCTGTTGACTGTTAATGGCAATCCGCGACCGTCAATGGTAAAATCGATTTCCTGATTAAAAAAATTACCATTATATGTATTAACATTTGACTCAGCTGAAGTCCAAAAACTTTCAACTCCAATCGGTTCAATCGTATAATTAACGGTTAATTTGGGCTTTTTTAACGGGTCTGCGGAATAGTCACTTGACCAGAACATTTTCCGGTTTATATTTTCATCGGTGTTTTTCAGCATAAAACCGTAGTTGGCTTTTTTCCCTATGTACCAGTCCTTTACAAGGTTGGTGATGAAAAACGTATAGTCCCCATCTGTTGTTACATTCAGACTTGAGACTTGGGCATCAATCGTTGGCTGATTGTTCCACATAACGGTAGTCGTATCCCATGATTTTGAAATTGGGAAAACCCCTACCCCAGCGGTGTGATTGTATCCGTTGGTATTGGAATGGGAACTTAGCCTGAAATTGGCGGATGTAATTTTTGCTCCGCTTAACAAGTTCTTTAAATTAAATCTCATCAATGTCCGGGTTGTACCATAATACACTTGTTTTCCCGTATATATGGATGGGTCAAGCCAGTAATTACTGTTTGGATAGGTAGAGGAAATCATGTTATCCTCGGTTGTTGCATCGTGAATGATCACACTTGGGTCAACAATCACCGGGAACTTCCGATCAGGAGAGTTGATCCATTCTTGAGCGAAGGTTACATCGATATACGTTTTCCCTTTCTCGACGCGAAGTTTCATGGTCATGTCGTGAGATACACTTTCAACGGAGTCATACATGAAAGGTTTCGTTAACGTGTAAAACGTATCCCCTTCATTATCCTGAAAAAGAATTTCACCGTTTTGTCCTTCTTTAGCTTCAAGTCCTTTCATATTGACTTCATACGTAAATTGATTTTGTTCCGGTTTACTATGAAGGACGAGCTCTTCTTTTACTGCGTTATTGTCAACAAAAAAACGCAAATCGATATTTGGAAAAACTCCTGGATAAGTCACACTGTTTTTCTCGACTTCTCCAGTTACCCGATTTGCACCGGCCAATCCAAATTCAAGCTGCTTTTCTTTCCACTTTAATCGGATTGTTCGATTGTCCTTATTTTTTTTCGCGAATTTCACACTATATTTATTTGCTTTGTTCTCAAGGGACAGATCGGCATCATCTGTTTCCGGCTTCCCGTTGACAACCGTGTTGTCAATGTTTTCCCATTTTTTATCCTTTTTATAGTGAATTGGTTCTGTGTATTCTTCCAGGACGTATTCCCGTGTTTTAGAATCGAGGTATGTTTTTGACTTCTCGGTTCTTAAACCGGTTAATTCTTTTAACTCATTTACATTCTTAACAGTCTCTTTCGTTTCTGCTGCTAATGTGTTTCCTTGTAATGGGGGTATGAGAGACAACAGCAGCATAAAAATGATTGACCAAACAATAGATTTATAGAGTTGATTTTTCTTTTTTCCCGGACTCATACATGTTCCTCCAATTAATTTAGGGTTAAAGTGCTTACTTTTCCGGCTTCGATGGTGACATTATAAGACTTGTTATTTACGCTTGGTTGGTCGAATTATAATATTGATAGAGACTGAGTTTAGCTGAATGAACAACCGCACCTTTTGGAAGTTCAGGCAACTTAAACTTCAGATAGGAACGTGTGGTACCAAATGTTTGATGCTTTCCAACAACAAGATACTGGCTAGTAGAATAGTTTGACACTGGATTTTGATTGCTGACAAATGTATCCTCTACATCACTTGAGGTACTTTCCCATGTTAAAAGATTTGAGGAAGTAGCTGCTTTACCTTGTAACGGATTAAAGAAAGAAAGTTCAAACATCGAAGCAAATAAAAATAAATAGCACATAAACCAAAAATACCCTTTTTTTCATACTTTTTCCCTCTTTTCTAAATTATTCTAGTAAACTTCGACAAGAACGATTATAAAATGCTGTCACAAAAAGTGGAATAGGTATAAGTTCCCGTAAAACTTGGTAAAATGAGTGGAAATATCCATTTTTTATTATTTTTTTAAAAAATTAGATTGATTAAAAGCGATACAATAGGATTAACTAAAAAATACTTAACTTCTAGTTTTTTAGAAGAGTAATAAGGTTATTTGTAATAAATAACTTGAGATTAACAAGAAGGGATTTGGGGATAATTTACTGATGAAAACCTTTAAGTTTATATTGGAACTCCACTACAATACGCAGAAATTTAATGAAAAAAGTAAATCCTTAATTCTGGAGAAATTCGGGGAATGCCATTAAGTATCAAATGAAGCCTTTACTTGGAAAATTTATATTGGCAGATCTGGATAAGACCACCTATAAACGCATGTACATTAATGAGCTTTTAAAAAAATACGAACCTAGTACGGTCCGCTTATTTCACCGGTTATTCAAAGTAGCTGTTAATGCTGCAGTGGATAGTGAAATTATCCCACGAAAAATTGATTTACAAAGATTACCATTCAAACTAATGAAGAGGTTAATAGTAATTTTCTTACGGCTGAGGAACTCTAAACATTTCTTGCAGCAGCCAAACAATTAGAGAATATTACAAATTACACCATTTCCTTGCTTCTAGCTTATACAGGTGTACTGAAAGGTGAGGCATTGTGATTAATGAGCAGTAATACCTTTATGGTATCAGCCATTTCAATTACAGTGGAACCAATTGTAATTGCTACAAAAAAATGGAGAGAAATACAATCATTATGACTGTACTCCTCTCTATGAATCACTATGATTAATTAAGCACTTGAAACAGATGGGTCTACAAAACCAAAGGTAATCTTATTGTTAAATCCACCCTGCAATTCCTTTTTCTCAACAAATGCTCCATTCGTTTTAGCGATGTATTCAGAGGCTTTTAATCGATCCTTCATGTCAGCATTTTCATCCCTCAAGAGTTCCGTCCAAAACCGCTTTGTTTCCGTAATATCCGCAATAACTTCCACTTCCAATTGTTCATTCCGCTCCTTAATATATTCCAGGACCTTAGCATTTCTTAGCAGGCGGCTGGCGTTTACTTCAGCAGCATTTCCTTCGGCTTCGTACCCTGCCTTCAAATAACTGGCCGTTGCATTTCCTGTTTCTATATAATAGTCAGCGAATTTCTTTTGCTTAATATTTAGTTGAATCAATTGAATCACCAACCTTTTTCGTATCAACGAACAGAACGTTTGTTCTATTTTAATTATAACAGATAATCAATCTTTTGATGCTAATTTTCGCCTTTTATATTTTAGGCGCCTGTTATAGGCATTTTCACAATGACTTCTATCCTTGTTTGGATAAGGTGGGCAATAATCCTGATTTCCATGAGTAACTGCAAAAATGTTGCCGCAACGGTCATTTTTACAGTGCTTATATTCCGTATCATTTAATAATGCTTCCCGCAGTTGCCACCATGCCAAATCGATTAAAGATGAAAAAAGTATTGACGGATAGCATTTACCATCCTTTATTTGGAGCCGATCTTGTTTAAAGGGTAATTCATCATTAACTATGTTCACAAGGTCAAGATATTCATGTTCTGTAATGTTTTCTTCAGCTAATTTATTAAGGTAATCCACTGCTATTTTCATTCTAAAAATTCCAGTTACCATATCTTGATTTATAAAATCCTTTTTAAAATCAGTCACCACAATATTTGTATGCCCTTTGGTGAAAGCATCTTCATTAAGCCTCTTAAAAAAATAAAGCCGCTCACTTACCCCTAAAAGTCCGAAGTGTTTAGAAAATTTCAAAAGGCTTTTTTTTGATTCAGAGGAACGTATTCGATGTAACAAAATTTCTTCAAACTCACCTTTTTCATTAGTAATTCTTCCAATTTCTTCATCTATTTTTATCTTTGCTATCTCTAAATATAAATGTTGAGGATATGTGTTGGGATTGAATATACGGTAATTTTCAGTTGTTGCCTTAATACTTACCTCTGGATTTCCCCAAATATCATCACTTCCTAAGATAATTTCATAGTTTTCATAAACAAAAAATTCATTAGAATAAAACGGCATTTGGTTCTTAAAGTCCGGTTTCGTTTTATAGTTTTCATCTTCTATTGATGGAATTACATTATTCACAAGCAGCGCCTCATTACTAAATTATTTTTGTACCACCTAATTCTATACATAATAAAATATACACTATTCACAAGAATTAATACAATAACCTTGTAAGTAATCTTACTACTATTACTAAAGATAAGGTGGTGAAGGAAAATGTTAAACAGAAATCAGGACATAAAAAAGGCAAAAATAAATGTTCCCGATTGGGCAGTAGCAGAAAAATTGGGGATCTCTGAAAATAGCTTTTACCGTTGGATTCGCAAGGAAATTCCAGATAAAAAGAAAGCAATGATTATGCAGGCAATCCGGGAAGTACAAAAAGAGATTGAAAGTGATATTAAATAAAAAAATTTGGAGGAAAATGTATGAAATTAATTATTAAAACTTTGGATGATAGGGAAACGGAAGTTGCTAAAAGCACAAGAGATTTCCTTCAGGAAATCAACTATAACACTATAATCCTTGTCCCAAACGGTGTGAAAAGAATCTTTATATTTGAAGAAAAAACTGGCAATTATAGCATCTGCTCTTGGAGTGACAACGAAGAGTTAGACGTAGCCCAAGGATTTTTACACCTGGATTACGCGAGAATGTATGCAACTGCGGTTATGAAAGAAGCGGGTTTAACTGAAAACGAGATTCAAATAACTTCCGAGAATATGTATAAATCGATGCTACAAAAGAAGTAAACCAAACTATTAATAAACTAAACTAAATAAAAATACCCAGGACCTCCTGGCGGCGATGTCTCCTGTCCGTTATCCAAGGAGGCACTCGACCATGCTGTGGGTGATCTTATAAGCACCTTAGACCAAGTGTTTGTGGTATGGAGTGAGGACGGGTTAGATGCCCATTTGAAATATTACTTCAACAGTAAGTGATTAAGCAGGGCTCAATAAAAAGTCAAAACGAATTTAATTTTAATTAAGGAGACGGTTATATGGTTATTAGATCATTGTCGGAAGTAACAACAGATTTGGCAAAGAGAGCAAGAGATTTACTAGAGGAAACAGGAGTTGGACCTGTAATTTTAGCCCCCTTTGGAGCTCAAAAGATTAATATTTTTGAAGATGAGGAAACAAACCTATTTACTGTCTGCACAATGGACGAAAATAAAAAAGAGTTAGATGTTGTTAAAGGAATCTACAAATTAGAATATTGCTGGATTTATGCAATAGCAATTGCTGATGCAGTTGGCTTGTCAGAAGAGGACATCGAATATACTCAAAAGATTGTCAAAAATGAGAATGGGGGATTTCGATAGCTAATGTAAGGGTGGAAATTGACCATAAAGGTTGCTATACGTAATTGTAAAAAAGAAAGTCATCCAATTTAATAGACCATGTTAGGACTTTCCTAACCGGCGATGTCTCCTGTCCGTTAGCCAAGGAGGCAGTCCACAGACATGTGGCAAATTGATTACTTGATTAAGGAGGGATATCTGTGATATTAAATCCTTAAATTTTTTAGACTCCAAAATAAGGAATTCACAATGAAGGCAATCAATGAGCCTTAAAAGTAAATGATTTAGGAAGTGACCATTATGACCTTTTCTACAAATGATAAAGACACTAGCTATTTAGTAGTCGAAGAAATAAAAAGACTACTAAAAATTGAAGATGTCCTGAATCAGTATGGGGGATTAAATTTAAAAATAAATCGGCGACTTAACGGTAAATCCTATGATATTAAGTGCCCCTTTCATTCCGATCGAAGCCCTTCATTTAGTATTTGGCCTAAGACGGAAACCTGGAAGTGTTGGGCAGGCTGCGGGAGTGGGAATGTAATAAATCTTGTAAGTAAATTTCTTTCCATTTCATACAAAGAAGCAAAACTCAAACTGCAAAAACAGCTAGGAATAAAAAATAAATGGACGGCAGTTGATTACAACCTATGGCAAAACGACAGAAAGCGCCTTCAAGGCTTTGAAGAAACAAAAAATCAGATTAGATTGGAACTACTACACTATAGGTATTTATTTAATCAAGCAATGAAACAGGTAGTTTCCTTCGAGGATTTGGATAAGCTCGTTGAGGTGTATCACTTCAAGCCTTTGATTGATAAATATCTGGAAGAAATAGATTCAAATGATTTCGAAATACAAGTTGCTACTGTAAAGCACCTGAAACCATTATTTCTTGAGGTGAATATTTAATGAATGATAATCGTGTTGAGATAATTAAGGAAGTTTTTTCAGAGGAAGAACTCTCGGAACTAAAAACAAAAGGGGAGCAGCAACCCCACATTACTGCTCTAACCAAATCATTGTATGAAACTATTATAACCCAATATCGTGAGAATTTAAAGAACACCAATTACACAGTTAATAATGGACACCTTTGTTTTAAGAAGTCTGCAGATGAGTATGTCCCTCTTTGCAACTTCATTCCTTTTATTACAAGGGAAACGGTCGAAGATGATGGTGTTGACCGAAAATTGATGTACCACGTCAGTGGTGTAATGGCCCAGCAAGAAAGCATATTCCCGGAAATTTACCTTCCCGCGGAAAATTTCCCCTCAATGAATTGGGTCCAATCATCATGGGGGCTAAGAGCAAATATTGAGCCAGGTTTCTCCGTAAAAGATAAAATTCGCCATGCAGCACAATCGATTTCTATTGATTGTTCAAGAGACAATATTTTTACTCACATAGGATGGAGAAAAGTGTACGGTGAATGGATTTATCTCCATGCTGGCGGAGCAATTGGGAAGGAAAACATAACCGTTAAATTAGAAAGTAATCAACTTGAAAAATATCAATTACCAGCTGATGAGGTAGTAGATTTAAAAAAGGCAGCACTTGCAAGTCTTGAACTATTAAAGACTGTTGAATTAGAGGTAACCCTACCCTTGATTGCAATGGTGGGCCTTGCCCCTCTCTGTGAGCCGCTTAGAAAAGCTGGGATTGAGCCTGCATTTGTTCTTTGGTTATCAGGGCCTAGCGGCTCGAAGAAATCCTCTTTGGCGGCGTGTTTTCAATCCCATTTTGGCGCATTCAGTAGTGGGAAAGACCTTCCCGCCAGTTTTAGGGATACAATGAATGCCATTGAAAAAAAGGCATTTTTGACTAAAGATACCCTTTTGGTGGTTGACGACTATCATCCTACCTATTCCTCACAGGAAAGTAAGAGGATGGAACAAATTGCGCAACAAATCCTTCGAGGTTATGGTGATCGTGTTGGTAGATCAAGGATGAAAGCAGATACATCTTTACACAAATCGTATCCTCCTCGTGGAATTTGTTTAATTACTGGGGAAGATACACCGAAGGCTGGAATAAGCACAACGGCAAGGTTTTTGGAAATTGAGCTTACGTCCGAATCTATTAATCTTGAAAGATTAAAGACATCTCAGGAAAAAAATAGCTATTACAGCTATGCTTTTAAAGGGTATATTCAGTGGTTATTACCTCAAATGGAACAATTACCAGCCATGCTAAAAGGAATATTCAATGAGCATAGAAGTCGTTTCTTAAATATAAATACACATGGCCGTGTCACAGAAACAATTTCCTGGTTATTAGTAGGATTAGAGATGTTACTTTCGTTTTATGTCCATGTCCAAGCTATTGATAAAGAGCAAAAGGAAAAAACTTTGGCACTTGCGCTTGAGAAATTAGGAAAAATAGCAAAAAAACATGCTCTAAATTTGAATTCCCATGACCCAGCTATGTTATTTACAGAAGGTCTTCGTGATTTGATTAATACAAAGTCTGTAACCATAATTGATATCAAGGATGACCCATATAGTGATGACAGGCATTTTATCGGATGGGAAGACCATGAATTTTACTACCTTGTTCTCGGAAATGTAATGAAGGAAATTAACCTATATTTTCAAGGTCAAGGGTTAAGGTTTCCTATTACAAAGTATATGCTCTCAAAGATGCTAGCTGAGCGGCAGATGATTGAGGTAGATCGCTCTGAAAATGAAGTTCGTAATATCGTTAGGGCCTATGTCGGCAAACGTCAAAAGCAAACAAGAGTCATGAAGCTAAAAAAATCTGCTCTTTTATAAATAATTTCAGGGTCATGTAGGTCACCAAGACCTATGTGACCTGAAAAAAATTATACAAACAAACATGAACAAAGTTTAGAGCAAAAAATTACAACCATTTATTGATTTCGAGTAAATGGACGAGTGAAACTGTATTTCCAAAGGAGGGTATTAGTTTGATTTCAGAACGCATATTTAATGATAAATTTTCAATTAAAGAAATTATAAATATGATCCTGGAGCAGCAAATTGACTTTTTATTACAGCAATTATATTCTGAAATTAAGGTGAACACTGCTACATCTTCGGACCTTGAAAAGGAGGATGTAGCATGAGATGTGCTATTTATACCCGTGTATCAACGGACAAAGAAGAACAAAAGGCCTCTTTGTCTAACCAGAAAGAACTGTTTTTCAACTACATTTCAAGTAAGGGGTGGTCCTTTTACGACATTTATGTGGATGTTGAAAGTGGAACCTCTGACAAACGGCCTGGCCTTCAAAAGTTAATCGAAGATGCTGAGAATCGTAAATTTGATGTGATACTTGCAAAAGAGCTTTCACGCCTCGCACGTAATGGCGGCTTATCCTATAAAATTCGTGACCTCGCAGATCGCAATGGCATTCATATTATTACATTGGACAATGCCATTAACTCATTTGAAGGAAATAGTGCCATGTTTGGTTTGTACGCATGGATATATGAGCAAGAATCTCAACGTACTGGTGAAAGAATAAAAGCCGCTCTGCAAACCCGTTCAAGAAAAGGACTGTTTCAAGGATCTATTCCTCCATATGGATACGAATTGAGTGATGGGAAGCTATTCTTGAGAAATGATGATACTCCTTCAATTGTTTGTCGTATATTTAAGGAATACTTGCAAGGAAAAGGGTTCGACCGAATTGCAAGAGGATTATATAATGGCGGATACCCTACCCCTGCGCAAATTGCTGGAAAAGCTACTGGCAGTGATAAGTGGCATGGGTCAACCATAAGAACAATCCTTACAAATCCCCATTATACAGGGGATCTGGTACAAGGACGACAAACAACTCGGAGTGTAACCAGTAAAGTAAGAGAGAATTTAACATCAGATCAATTTATTGTCATAGAAGGCACTCACGAGCCAATTATCAGTAAAGAGGACTTTAATGCTGTACAAGCTTTAATTGAAACCCGTAAACGAAAGAAGCCGTATGCCGAGATTCACCTCTTCACTAACACTTTAAGATGTGCTGATTGTGGCAGGGGCATGCATTATAAAAAGAACCGCCGCGGTTATGTTTGTGGTTCTTACAATAAACATGGCAGCAAGGCATGCTCGGACCATCATGTCATAGAAGATAATCTTGTCTCGTCCATCCTATCTGACATTGAAATAATATTGGCTGATGTTAAGGAAAAGAATTTATTTACAAAACTCGAAAAGAAAATGAATAAAGAGTTTGAGAAACTAAATAAACAGCTTTCAGCCATTAACCGCCAAATTGACGACATTGGCATACAGAAAACAAAGTTGATTCAATTACTTGCAAATGAAGTCATTTCACAACAGGATTACAGGGATGTCATTAAACAGAATGAACTTCATTTGAAACATCTAATCCAGACAAAATCGGAAATTGAAATCAAACTTTCAAATAAAAATGTTACCGAGCAAATAAAAAAAATCCAAAAAGACCTTTCAAAAATTAAAAAGGTTGATACTCTTACTCCAGATTTATTACATCGACTTATTGAACGTATTGAAATAAAAGCAGACGGCACAGCGAGAATCTTTTATAGATTTTCGTTACCATCTGCTATTATTTAACGTAATTTTAGCAACACGCAGCACTCCACATGTGTCGTCTGTGGGAACATATCTACCGGCTGGACTTCAACTGTTTTATATCCGCCATCTTCTAGAATTCGTAAATCCCGTGCAAGTGTGGCTGGGTTACAGGATACATAGACGACTTTTTTAGGTTTCATTTCTATAATGGTTTGCAAGAAAGTTTCATCACAGCCCTTACGCGGTGGGTCAACAACCAGCACCTCAGCTGAATTTCCCCCTTTATACCACTTGGGAATCACAACCTCTGCTTCTCCTGCAGCAAATTCTACATTCGTTATACCATTTAACTCTGCATTTCGTTTCGCATCTTCAATTGCCTCAGGGACGACTTCTACTCCGAAGACCTTTTTTGCCTTTTGTGCTAAAAATAAGGAAATCGTTCCAATCCCACAATAGGCATCAATCACTGATTCATCACCACTGAGCCCAGCATATTCCAGTGCTTTATCATAAAGAACCTTCGTTTGGACAGGATTCACTTGATAAAACGACAGTGGCGAAATGGCGAACCTGACATCACCAATAAAGTCGTAGATTACTTCACTTCCCCAAAGGACAGTTGTTTTTTCGCCGAGGATCACATTCGTGCGCTTGGAGTTTACGTTATGTACTATCGACTTTACCTTCGGCAGCCGTGCGATAATCTCCTCGACTAGTTTGTTTTTCTTTGGAATATCCTCAGTTCTTGTAACAAGCACAACCATAAGCTCGCCCGTCTGGTTTCCATAACGGGCCATGATGTGGCGAAGAGCACCTTTATGTGACTCTTCTTGATAAGCTGATATTCCTAAATCATTGCATATTTCTTTTACTGCTTGAACTGCTTCATTAATTTCCGGCAGCTGGATTAAACTCTCATCTGTATCAACGATCTCATGACTTCTAGGCTTAAAAAATCCAGCAATCAGCTTTCCATCTTTTTCACCAACCGGAACCTGTGCTTTGTTTCGATAATGCCATGGGTTGTTGTCCATCCCTAAAATCGGGTGTACGAGAACATTCTCTAATTTACCAATCCTAGTAAGCACTTGTCGTACTTGATTCTCCTTATATTTCAGCTGCCCTTCATAGCTGATGTGCTCAAGCTGGCAGCCTCCGTACTTGTGTATCTCACTGCTAAGAACATCTACACGGTATGGGCTTTTTTCATAAATTTCAATCAAACGTCCGAAGCCGTAGCCTTTGTTCACTTTTATTACTTTAACCTGCGCCTTTTCGCCGGGCAGCCCGTTTGGTATGAACAATGGAAAGCCTTCAACCTTTGCAACTCCAGCTCCATCATGTGTTAAATCCTCAAACACCACATCTATATAATCATTTTTTTTTACCGGTATCGTTTTTGTCATGTTTTACTTCCTTTACTCCGAATTGACTAGCAAGATTGTATCATAAACCCAGTCTAATTGCGAAATCAGCCATAAATTGATTGTATACCATTTACTATCGCGTAAAATGTCGGAGCATTTTAATTTAACATTATAACAAAAGTGTTTATAATTATAACAATCCCGGAAGGAGGTGGTTACGATAAAGAAGGTAAATTTTCTTCCCATCGCATTGCTGCTTGCCTTCATATTCTTTTCCGTTCTTCATACTTCCAACTTATTCATTCAATCACATCATTCTAATAAAGCTGTGTTAATGATAGATGATTGGAGTATGAGTTCACAAACCGACGATGAAGAAAAACATTTATTTCATCTTGATTTTGTCAAAGTACTTTGCCTAATCTCATTGGTCGTAGTCACCCTTCACAGAATCTTTTCTAATAACCACACCAGAAACTTCATCTTTCTCGTTCCGGTTTTTCATCAATCGAATTATGTAATCTCCTCTCCCCGCTTGTAAACTTAGAACTTACAATAAGGGAGGAAAAAACAATGTGGATTCGCTATTTGATGATTGGTGTATTTTCATTAACAGCAGCAGGAATGCTTACGTATCAAGGCATAGAAATTTACCATGCTTTCATGGATTTTTTTAAACAAAAATAATTTAGAATCCCGCGGGTTTTAGTAATAATCCCGCGGGATTTTATATTTATTCCGCCTGAATTTGGATTAATCCCGCGAGTTTTAGAGACATTCTCGCCAGTTTCCACAATAATCCCGCGAACCCATTATTGCAAACAAAAAGACACCTTCTAACAGGTGCCTCTCTCCAATCTATTCCGCCTTCATTTGTGCAACTTTCTCTTTTACTTCTTCAATATTCCTCATTTTGTTATCCCAGCATTTTTGGCTAAGGTCAACCGGATATTCCTCTGGATTCATGGTCCGCTTATATTCGTCCCAGAGAGCGTCAAGGTTTTGCTTCAAATAAGCACGAGACTCTTCTAGACATGGGATTGCATAAACAAGTTCACCTTTAGAATAAATAACTTCATGGAGCTCTTTTGCCGTAAAGTTTGTTATGATCTTGTTCATATATGTATGCGTTGGGTGGAACATTCTTAGACGCTTCTCAGGCAGTTTTTCGTCCGCAAGTGTAATATAGTCCCCTTCTGCATGGTTGTTATTATTGTTGATGATTCGATAAATTTTCTTGATACCAGGAGTCGTGACTTTTACTGGATTGGAAGAAATTTTAATCGTATCCCCCATTTTGCCGTTCTCGTCTTCAATTGAAACAATTTTGTAGACAGCACCAAGTGCCGCTTGGTCAAAAGCCGTAATCAATTTAGTCCCAATTCCCCAACTATCAATTTTCGCGCCCTGGGCTTTCAAGTTTAGTATCGTATACTCATCCAAATCACTCGAAGCAAAGATTTTTGCATCCTTAAATCCTGCCTCATCGAGCATTTTACGTGCTTCCTTTGAAAGATAGGCAAGGTCACCGCTATCTAAGCGAATCCCTACAAAATTAATAGAATCACCCATCTCCTTAGCCACCTTAATGGCATTGGGAACACCCAATCGTAGGGTATCATACGTATCAACTAAAAAGACACAATCCTTATGGGTTTCAGCATATTTACGGAAAGCCACATATTCATCTTTATATGCTTGTACCATTGAATGAGCATGAGTACCGGATACTGGAACTTGAAACAATTTACCAGCCCGAACATTACTTGTTCCTTCAAAACCAGCTAGGTATGCTGCTCTCGTACCCCAAATAGCTGCGTCCATTTCCTGCGCACGACGTGTACCGAATTCCATCGCTATTTCGCTTCCAAGAACCTGCTTAATGCGAGAGGCCTTTGTCGCAATCAATGTTTGATAATTAATGATATTTAAAAGTGCTGTTTCAATCAACTGAGCTTCAGCAAGCGGGGCATCTACGCTTAAAATGGGCTCGTTTCCAAAAACAAGTTCCCCTTCTTTCATACAGCAAATGGTCCCTGTAAATCGCAAGCCCTTTAAATAGTCTAAAAAGTCGTCCTGGTAGCCAACTTCATTTTTCAAATACTCCAGATCATCTTCTGAAAAGTGGAAGCCCTGGATATACTGAATAACTTTTTCTAAACCAGCAAATACCGCATAGCCATTCCCAAACGGCAGCTTACGGAAAAACAATTCGAACACTGCGCGTTTATTATGTATACCGTCTCTCCAATACGTTTCTACCATATTAATCTGGTATAGATCAGTATGCAGAGTTAAGCTATCATCCTGATAAATGTTTTTCATCATAACCCTCCGAAAAACTACTTTTTCAACATATTCAATCATTTTACCATTATAAAACCTATTTAACCAGCGCTCCAAGTGATTGTTCTAAGTGCCCTAATGCCCATTCATGTCCCTTTTGATTAAATGAAGCGACAGCTTCTTTATAGACAACGATTTTAAAGCCCTTATTGTAGGCGTCTACCGCCGTATGAAGAACACATATATCTGTACAAACTCCAACAAGGTGAAGCTCTGTTATCCCCTGTTCCCTAAGCTTGATTTCAAGGTCAGTACCAGCGAAAGCGGAGTACCGTGTTTTATCCATGAAATAAACATTCTCTTGCTCTTTATTCTCTTCATACAGAGTTTGCAGTCCACCAAACAAATCTCTCCCTGCAGTTCCACGAATATTATGCGGCGGAAATAGTTTTGTTTCTGGATGAAAGGAATCCCCTTTATCATGTACATCAATAGCAAAAACGATATAATCACCATTATCGATAAATTCACGTGTCAATTGAACAATCTTCTTTTCAATTGCCTGCCCCGGCTGACCGCAGGTTAACGCCCCTGCATCTGCTACAAAATCGTATGTATAATCAATATTAATCAATGCCTTTTTTTCCATTTCAAAACCTCCCCATTCTTTCTTTGTCCTATAAATATTCTGTACCGAGATCATCTTTTCCTCTAAACTTAAAAAGCCCGCTCCACAATGGAGCGCGCCTTTTTCAGCTATATCTCATTCCCGGTTCCCAATCGCTTGGTTTATCGAGTGGACGAATATCATCAAGTGGTACAAACACCTCTAAATGTCGGTACAAGTTGGCAAACTCAGCGGGAAGTAATCCACCAAATTCACCATCCAGATTCAATTGTACCTTTTCACTAGAATGTACTTTAATCCGGCTCGCTTTCGCATAAATGACATTAGGGTCATTAACATGCTCACCACGAATAGCTAAAGTAGCGACACGAATAAACTCCGCTAAATTAATTTTTTTCAAAATGAGCAATGAAAATAGCCCATCGTTGATAGATGAATCTGGTGCAATCTTTTCAAAGCCGCCAATTGAATTCGTCAGCCCCACAAGGAATAACATGGCTTCCCCTTCAAAAAGCTTGCCATCATACTCAATACTTATATCTGATGCTTTAATGGAAGGGAGCATTTCCATCCCTTTTAAATAGTAAGCAAGCTGCCCAAGCATCGTCTTTAGTTTACTTGGAACTTCGTATGTAAGCTCCGTGATTCTGCCGCCACCAGCAATATTAATGAAATAACGGTCATTGATTCGACCAATATCCACTGGAATTCGCTCACCTTTAGTGATAATATCAACCGCCGCACCAATATCTCTTGGTATATGGAGAGCTCTTGCAAAATCATTTGTTGTACCTGATGGAATAATTCCCAATTTCGGTCTGAACTCCTGCTCCGCAAGGCCATTGACCACTTCATTTATGGTACCGTCACCACCAGCGGCAATAACAACATCATACTGTCGTTCAACTGCTATCCTAGCAGCAGCTGTTGCATCACCAGCACCCGTTGTCGCATGGCAAGATGCCTCATATCCAGCAACTTCAAGTTTCTCCAGAATCTCCGCTAGATGGCGCTTTAGAATTTCCCGTCCTGAAGTAGGATTATATATCAATCGTGCTCGTTTCATTATTCATCATCCTATTTTTATGAAATCAATAAATGGCATATGATGGGTATCTTCTATATTCTACCAATTTGCTCCTTGGCTTACAATTATTAACCCAAGACACAAATATTATTCTATCCATATCTCTGCCGTCTACTATCATACCCTTTTTTTATTTTTTTGCAAAAAATAATATGTGAATTAATTCGTATTTAAACTAACATAATGAGTATTGGTGATATTAATATGATACTTACCCTCCCCAGACTGGTAAACAGAATTTCTTTCTACGCCTTCCATACCACTCGGATCCCCTTTTTCCGTTACCTGCCAGGCTCCATCTTTACCATTTACTTCACCTACACCAACGGCTTCAATATTTAAATTGCTTGTTTCCGCAACCTTTACATCTATCGATCCTGCTCCATTTATACTCCAGTCATTTTCAAGTGACCGTGGGTTTAACATAATTTCATTTCCGTTACCTATTACCTCAAGTTGCACACCCTTTGGGATTAGAATAGTTGAAGCAATTTCTTCATGGCTATCAAATGGTCCCAATTCATTAGGAAGTGTCTTCACATTTATATATAGTGTATCTCCCTTTTTATTCGCATACACATAGTCATTTGCACTTGTTATAAGCTTTTCCTTTTTAGCTGTCTGTATCCGGTAGGTTCCAAACATGGACACTTCTTTTTCATCCGTTGCTTCAATTGTTGTTTGGTAACCTACGGTTCTAAGGACAACACGCTTGATACTATCATCCATCTGATAGGAAAAGTCAGGCAGCTCAAACGACCGCTCCTCCCTAGCGACCACTTCCTCCACTTTTCCCATAATCCCCGTTGCACTAAGTGTCGCAAACAATATTCCTACCATTCCTAGCAATCCAACAAAGATTATACTCACAAAATCATATTTTAAAAAGGGCTTCTCCTGCCTCGAAAAAAATAAGTAGAGGAGAATTTCAATCCCAAGAACGATTAACAAAATCGGCCACCATGCCGACATCACATGAACAAGATCAAATCCTAGAAAACGTGAGAGAAAAAGGAAGAGACCAAGAAAAACAAGCGAAGCCCCCATTGAAAGCGTACCAACACGCCAAGTTCTCATTCCTGCCCCTCCTTCCCTTTTCTAAAAAGGAACCCAATTCCTGCTCCGATTAAGATTACCCCTGTTAGTGTGTTTTTCCACCTTCTCATGATTTTTTCTCCTCCCTTTTTTGCTTGCTGCCGGATAATAGCTTAATGCCTCCGCCAATTAACAGCACACAGACAATCCCCGTTTGAAAATATCTTTGTACCCAATACATTAAATCTATCTTGATCATATTAGACAGCATCGGGGCAAAGACAGGAATGATCACATTCATGATTAGGTAATAAAGCCCCATCACTACTAGACCAATTCCAACCCACTTTTGATGGTTAATAAAATAGGAAATAATCGGTACATCGTCGATTTCTTCCTCACCATATTTTGATACCTTTTGCATAGCATCAAAAAAGCTATAAAACCAGATAATCGGAATTAGGAACAAGAAGATCCCAAGACGTAAAATATCTAAAATATAGATAGAAAACAGGAACGATGCCATTAACTGAATCCCGCGTTTTTGTAACCCTAGGTAGAGGTGTCCTGCACCAGGGAAAATGGAAAGGAAGGTGGCAATGGACTTGCTCTTCTTTCCGTCTTCTCTCCGTGTTTCAAAGTCCTCAAAAATCGTCCGATCGATAAGCTCCTCACCGCGCTGCTTTTTATTTAACTGCTGGACAGCGTCAAAAAATCCATAAACCCAAATGATTGGCAGCCCAGCCATGAAAACCATAAACTCTCCGCGGTTGCTAAGTGCCGTTACAAATATCACCATTACAGCAAGGCCTAAAAATGCTGCTAGCAATGTTACACCACGGTTCATTAAACCGAGTTGAAAATGCCCCAATCCTGGTACAAACGATAACGCAATCGTATAAAATCTTTCTGACTCCTGAGTTACCAGAGAAGTAGGTACATCGGGGTTGGCTGCTTTTAGCGCTTTCTTTTGTTTTGAAATTTGCACCCCCATATCGATAAAACTTATTAAGTAGATGAAAATACCTGCCATGAAGGAAAGGATCGCTATCTCCACTGCATGCGACACTAATCCTATGACCGTAATAAATGCGCAGCCAACAACAGCTAGTAGGTAAAGCACCCCGCGAATCATGTTGCCGAAATAAATATGACCGAGGCCAGGAAAAAGCGATAATGTTAACGCCTTCGTTGAATTTTTCATTTTTTATTTGCCTCCTTTTTCTCCAAAGAATCCATCCATGCAAATGTCTTATCAATAACGCCTTCAGTCACTGAAAGCTTTTTTTCCTTCATGTCTTTAGGTGCTTCTACAGCACTTGCATACGTAGCAAGCGATTGAAACACTCCAGAAAAAGTAAGCAATAGTGTCGCAGCAGCAGCAATCAAATAGTGGAAAGCGGCCTGTTGATAGAATGGCTTTTTTGCTTTTACTGGTTGCTTTTTAGGAACGGGATTTTCATTGACCACTTTTTGTTTCGAAATTTCCTCCATTACTAGGTCTGTAAAGCTGGACTCGTTTGAAAGGACCGGAAGTGATGATTCATGTACGGATATAGCTTGTAAATAATTCTCTAGACATTGGTCACATGTATACAAATGACTTTCTAGTTCCTCGCGGGTCTTGTCACTGACTTCGTCTTTAACATAGCTCAACCACTCATCATAACTGTAATGCTTCATGAAAAATCGTCCTCCTTCCAATTCTTTTTCATCCAAACACGGGCCCGATAAAGCTTTGTTTCAATTGTTTTCACCTGTACATTTTGTTCTTCGGCCATTTGCTGATAACTTTTTTCAGCTATATAAAAACCGTAAATGACATCTCGATAATTCTCAGGAAGCTGGTCTAGTCTTTTTCTTACGAGCCTTTGCCTTTCATTAACAATCAGTTCTTTCTCAACACCATCCTTTGGAGTGCCAAGTGATTGATGTTCCAAATCCTCTACCATTTCTTCTTTCCTTCGTGCTTGTTTTCTCTTTATATCTATTGCATGATTAACAGCTATTCTGGTCATCCAAGTCTTAAATCCTTGATTTTCATATTGGGAGAGAGAGGTATATATTTTCACAAATACTTCCTGAGCGGCATCTTCCGCTTCCTTTTGGTCACGAAGAACAGCAAAGACGGTCCGGAACACATCATTGCGGTACTTCTCAACCAAAAGGCGAAAGGCATGATCACTGCCGACCAACACTTTTTGTATTAAAGCTAAATCACTAATCGCTCTCTCCCCCTTTCTATCTGACCTTCACCTTAATAGACGAAGTGATATTTACAAACCCCTACACTTCTTGTGAAAAATATTTTTCTTTTATCATCTATAAAATAGTAGCATAAAAAAGACTGAGGAATGCCAGACTTAGGTCATTGTCATTCGTTTGAGGGATTTTACCAACTATTAATCCACTTTAAAATGACTTTTTTAAGATTTACGTGCAGATTTTCAAGTTTACGTGCCAAATGGATTTCGGCACTTTCAAAAACAAAAAAAACGTGCGGCATAGTCGCACGTCTTAGGTATATATCTATCTATTCTTGCAGCATTAATACACAAACATTACAGTCGTGTGGAATTACGAAGGAATCTTCGTCTGATAAGGAATCTGATAAATCCTGAAGGGCCTTCTTCCTAACTCCTGCTTCCAATTCTGCCAGCCAGGAGACGGATTCCACTCTTTCTACCCATTCTTGCTTTGTAAAGGTAACGGAAAAGTTAAGTTTGTAAAAATCTCTTAGTTCAAACCCATTCCTTTGCCATTCATCGAACCACTCAACTGGAAAGCCATTAATCCTCTGCTTAGAATCCGCTTTAGTCCCTGCTGGCTTTAATCCACCATTCACGTATCTTGATAGGACTTCAAACGTCTTTTTCACCACGGATGGTCCTACAAGAAAACCAGAATCAATCACAAGTAGTGTCCCTTTTGCTTTTAATATTCGCTTCATTTCTGTAATTGCCTTTTCACGGTCAAACCAGTGCCAGGCACGCATAACCGTTACCATATCAAACTGAGAATCTTGTAAACCAGTATCCTCAGAAGTACCTTGCAGATAAGGTATTTTGTAATTTTTCAAACGATTTAAAGCAACTGCATATTGCAGTAATTCTTTTGATGGATCCACCCCGGTAACATCGGCTTTCCTCAACGCCATTTTTCTTGAAAAGGCACCTGTACCACAACCAATATCTGCAACTTTTTTCCCATCGAAAAAAATACCTCGGATATAAAGGCTATCCATTAAACTTACGGGAATATCTTCTCTTGCCTTGGCATAACTTTTAGCTACTTGACCAAAATCGATATGTTCCATGCCGGTCGCTCCTTTAATATTTCCTATTTCAGGAATTATTAAAATAATACCATTGAAGTATGGTAAAATGCTATTGTTAAAGAAGATACTCTGACAAAGGAATGATGATATGCTCTGGTTGTTACTCCTTTCCGCCTACTTGATAGGGAGTATTCCTACTGCGCTGATTGTGGGCAAGCTTATTTTTGGGGTTGATATTCGCGACCATGGAAGCAAAAATCCTGGTGCAACGAACACATTAAGGGTTCTTGGCAAAGGATCTGCCATTATCGTGGTACTCGTTGATATAGGTAAAGGTGCACTTGCTGCTTACCTTCCTTTATACTTCAACCTTGATGTTGACCCACTTTATTTTGGTCTGATTGCTGTGGTAGGACATTGCTTTCCTATATTTGCAGGCTTCCGTGGTGGAAAAGCTATCGCTACAACTGCCGGAGCCTTAGCAGTAGCGAATTTCCCTCTGGCTGTAATTGCTTATGTTACCTTCTTTTTGGTGATTTTTTTAACAAAGTATGTATTTTTCGGCTCCATCTCTGTAGGAATTAGCTTACTAATTTATTCTTATTTTTCGCCAGAAATAAAATTTGAACTTATTTTTTTATTTTTCACGTTATTTTTAATCTATCTTCACCGCTCTAATATTCGTAATCTTATACTTGGAATCGAACCAAAAATAAATGATAAAAATCTAATCAACGACCGCATTCCTCCCAAAAATAGCAATATAAAAATGTAAAAAGAATCCCTGGCTAAATACCAGGGATTCTTGTTTTTTATATAATGGCAGTCATAATACTGTTTGCAACAGTTTGCCAAATCGATGAATCAGTTTGATAGGTTTTCCCAAGACTCTTATAAAAATCCATCTGCTTTTCTTGAAAGTCTGGAGCATCCTTATCCGGAAGTTCCGCGCGGCCCTTTTCAACAAGTGCTTGCATTTCAGGTGCACGAGGTCCCCATACTCCTACTTCATTTCCTTCTTGATCAATGAAAATGAAAATAGGAATCGCTCGAGACGTTCCGTTTGTTAAGTATTGGTCCATGAGCTCTAGGTTTTGATCCCTTAGCACAAATCGAACTTCTATATTTGCTGCTTCAGCTAATCTTAACAATACTGGATTATTAAGCTTGGCATCACCGCACCAATCTTCTGTTAGAACAATGGCTCGTAACTTTTTCGATTGGAATGCTTCAAGTTTCTTTTTATCCTCTTCCTTCAACTCAAAGCGATCATAAATGGAAACCATGCCTTCTTTATTGACCTTCATTAAGTCAATGTATTCATCCTTCGTTAAACCTTTTTGAAACCAAGAATTTAATTCCAATCTAAAAACACTCCTTTCACTACTTTTATCATAAACCTTAAAAAACCCACTTTCAAACTTAGGGATTACACCTTTCCCTTCTAATATACTACAAGCACTTTTTCCTATTTTAATAAAACTATAAATTACCACTAGTAATAGTCATGTCTTGTTGATAGAATATTTTTTAAATAGAGAATATTATTTTACTTATATTTTACGATAACAAAGGGGGAAAATGTATGTCCAATGAAACTCTTCAGCTAGTATCAATTGGAATTTACCTAGCCATGATGCTTTTTATCGGTTGGTATTCCTATCGAAAAACTAGCAATCTAACGGATTATATGCTTGGGGGAAGGTCTTTAGGTCCTGCTGTAACCGCCTTAAGTGCGGGAGCTGCTGATATGAGCGGCTGGCTGTTAATGGGCTTACCTGGAGGAATTTATGTAACCGGTTTAGCGGATGCATGGATTGCCATTGGTTTAACAATTGGTGCTTATCTTAACTGGTTATTAGTTGCACCTCGTTTACGTTCGTATACACAGGTTGCTAACGATTCTATTACAATTCCAAGTTACTTAGAAAACCGTTTTAAAGATAATACAAAACTACTGCGTATAGTATCAGGTGTCGTTATTCTTATTTTCTTTACCTTCTATGTATCTTCGGGTCTAGTTTCTGGAGCGGTCTTCTTTGAAAGCTCCTTTGGTACAAGCTATCTTACGGGACTTCTCATTGTTGGAGGTGTAACCATTGCCTATACCTTATTTGGAGGATTCTTGGCAGTAAGCTATACAGACTTTATTCAAGGACTAATGATGTTGATTGCCCTGCTCCTTGTTCCTGCAATTGGAATTTTCACTGTTGGTGGTCCTGCAGAAACATTTGATACGATTCGAGCGATCGATCCTACTTACCTAGATTTTTTCAAAGGAACTACAACGCTTGGAATTATTTCAGCGATGGCCTGGGGGCTTGGTTATTTTGGCCAGCCGCATATCATCGTACGTTTTATGGCTATCACCACTATTAAAGAAACAAAAAGCGCCCGACGCATTGGTATGGGCTGGATGATTTTCTCGCTTATAGGTACTGTCTTTACTGGATTCATTGGAATTGCTTACTTCCATAACAATCCACAACATGTATTAGAGAATCCAGAAGCAGTATTTATTGAACTAAGTCAGATTTTATTCCATCCCTTATTTGCTGGATTTGCTTTAGCAGCCATACTTGCTGCAATTATGAGTACAATTTCATCACAATTAATCGTTACATCCAGTGCACTAGTGGAAGATTTATATAAAGTGGTTATGAACAAAAAAGCTTCAGACAAACATCTTGTCTTCTTAGGAAGAATGGCTGTTCTTTTGGTAGCAGTTGTTGCTGCCATCCTTGCTCTCGACCAAAACAGCACCATACTAGACCTTGTCGCATATGCATGGGCAGGTTTCGGTGCAGCATTCGGTCCAACTATTTTACTAAGCCTATTTTGGAAAAAGATGACCAATTGGGGCGCTCTTTTCGGTATGATTGTAGGAGCTGTTACCGTTATCGTTTGGAAAAACGTTGGGCTTGGTGACACACTTTACGAAATCGTTCCAGGTTTTATCCTCAACTTTATAGTGGCTGTTCTTCTAAGCTTAATCACTTATAAGAAAAATGAGGCGATTGAAAAAGAGTTTGATGAAAGTGTCCGTTTATTAAAACAAGAATAGACGTAAATGCCCGGCATCTAATCCGGGCATTTTTTATTTATTTGTCCGGCAAATTACTACATTTTCCAGTTAACTAATCAATTGATTAAAAACCCTGCAATCCTTGATAAATGGGGGTTTTTCATTAAAAAACGGTAGAATCTTGTCATCTAACCAAACGTTTGATTAAATGTCGGGATTTCTCTTTACTCAAAGGCTTTTCACCCTAATTTCACAAAAAAAGATTGTCGATTCATCAACTAAAGTCTATGAGTCGACCATCCTTTTCTTGAAACCAGTTATCCTTCGACAAAAATCCTCAGCAGGGCTATTAATCAAACGATTGATTAGAATGCCGATAAGCCCTTTTACATAAAGGCTTTTCTACAAAAAATGGGTAGAAGCATGGCGACTAATCAAACGTTTGATTAGTTTTGCCAAAAGCCCCTGTATATAACTTTTTCCCGGGAAATCACAAAAAAAGATTGTCGATGCTTTTTCGACAAAAAAACTGGCAGACTGTAATCTGCCAGCTAGTTTTTATCTTTTGCTTAATTCCTGCTGTAATAATTGGTTGACCATTTGTGGGTTTGCCTGCCCCTTTGTTGCTTTCATTAGCTGCCCAACGAGGAAACCAACTGCCTTATTTTTACCATTTTTAAAATCTTCAATTGATTGTGGATTCGCATCCAGAACCTCAGAAATAATCTTAAGAAGTGTCCCCTCATCAGAAATTTGTACGAGCCCTTTGTCCTTAACGATTTTCTCAGCATCGCCGCCGTTTTCAATCAACTCTTTAAAAACAGTCTTGGCAATTTTCGATGAAATCGTTCCGTTCTCAATGAGCTTAATCATACTTGCTAAGCTTTCAGGTGTTAATGCAATTTGATGGAGTTCTTTCCCCTCAGAATTCAAGTAAGCAGAAACATCTCCCATTATCCAGTTGGAAGCCAATTTCGCCTCTGCACCTGCTGCTATTGTACCTTCAAAGAAATCAGCCATTTCTTTCGTTACTGTTAACACCTTAGCGTCATAAACTGGTAATCCTAGTTCTTCTACATAACGCTTTTGCCGCTGATCCGGAAGCTCTGGTATTTCAGCAGCAATCCGTGCCTTCCATTCCGCATCAATATAAATATCAAGTAGGTCTGGTTCCGGGAAGTAACGATAATCATCTGAACCTTCTTTTACACGCATGAGTAAGGTAGCACCTGTAGCTTCGTCAAAACGACGAGTTTCCTGATCAATTTCCCCACCGTTAGAGACAACTTCACGCTGCCTTTTCTCTTCATATTCCAGACCTTTTCGTACAAAATTAAAAGAGTTTAAGTTCTTTAATTCTGTCTTCGTTCCAAACTCTTCTTGTCCAACTGGACGAATGGAAATATTGGCGTCACAACGTAATGAGCCCTCTTCCATCTTACAGTCAGAAACACCTGTATATTGGATAATCGATTTTAATTTTTCAAGATAGGCATAAGCCTCATCAGGCGTACGAATATCTGGTTCAGAAACGATTTCCACAAGAGGAGTGCCCTGCCGGTTATAATCCACTAATGAATAGCCATTCCCGTGAGTAAGTTTTCCTGCATCCTCTTCTAAATGAATCCTTGTGATTCCAATCCGTTTTGTGTAGCCATTTACCTCAATATCAATCCACCCATGCTCCCCGATTGGCTTATCAAATTGGGAAATCTGATAGGCCTTCGGATTATCTGGGTAAAAATAGTTTTTTCGGTCAAATTTCGTATGAGTGGCTACCTGACAATTCAAGGCCATAGCTGCCTTCATTCCGAATTCAACCGCTTTTTTATTTAGGACCGGCAACACACCAGGATAACCAAGGTCAATTACACTTGTATTTGTATTTGGTTCAGCACCAAAATGGTTTGGGCTTGCCGAAAATATTTTCGAATCGGTTTTTAACTCAACATGAACTTCAAGACCAATCACTGTTTCAAATTCCATCTTCTTCACCCCCTATATTCCTGGCTTTTGTTTATGATAATCTGTTGCTTGTTCAAACGCATGTGCCACTCGATAAATGGTGGCTTCATCAAAATGCTTCCCAATAATTTGTAAGCCAAGCGGCAGACCATTATCAAATCCACATGGAACAGAGATTCCTGGTACTCCTGCTAGGTTCACGGGAATCGTCAAAATATCATTCACATACATCGTTAATGGGTCATCAATATTTTCACCGATTTTAAACGCTGGCGTTGGAGTTGTTGGACCAATGATGACATCATATTTTTCAAATACATCTTCAAAGTCCTTCTTAATTAAAGTACGGACTTGCTGTGCTTTTTTGTAATAGGCATCGTAATAACCAGAACTTAATGCAAAGGTACCGAGCATGATTCTGCGTTTTACCTCATCACCGAAGCCTTCTGATCTTGATTTCTTATATAAATCAAGTAAATTATCAGCATTCGATGTCCGATATCCATAGCGGACACCATCAAAACGGGCTAGATTTGCAGACGCTTCTGAAGAAGAAAGCAAATAATAGGCTGCTAATGCATATTTAGAATGAGGCAAGGAAACCTCTTCCCAAACTGCTCCTTGTTTTTCAAGTACTTTTAAAGCATCCAGCACGGACTGACGAACAGATTCTTTTACACCCTCACCAAGGTACTCTTTAGGTACAGCAATTTTCAACCCTTTTACATCACCTGTTAAAGCAGACACGAAATTAGGAACATTAACATTAGCTGACGTGGAGTCCATTGGATCTAATCCGGATACGGCTTGTAATAGATATGCATTATCTTCAACCGTTCTTGTAATAGGTCCAATTTGATCAAGGGAGGAAGCAAATGCAACGAGTCCGAAGCGGGACACACGTCCATATGTTGGTTTTAACCCTACTACCCCGCAAAAAGCTGCAGGCTGGCGGATAGATCCCCCTGTATCTGAACCTAATGAAAACATCACTTCACCCGCTGCAACCGAAGCAGCGGATCCACCTGATGAACCACCTGGTACTCTATCAAGATCCCAAGGATTGCGCGTCTTTTGGTAATGGGAATTTTCGTTTGAAGAGCCCATCGCAAACTCATCCATGTTTAACTTTCCTACTGTTACTGTTTGTTGCTGCTGAAGCTTCTGAACAACGGTAGCATCATAAATGGGGTTAAAGTTCTCTAGAATCTTACTCGCACAGGTTGTCCGAAGACCTTTCGTGACAATATTATCCTTTATGCCAATTGGCATCCCAAATAACAAACCTGTATTGGAATTGGTAGGAAACTCAGCATCAAGTGTTCTTGCTGTTTGCCTAGCCTTTTCTTCATCTAAGGTTAAAAAGGCCTGTACCTTGTCATCTACTTGAGCAATACGTTTATACGACTCATCAACAAGATCAGCAACTTTAATTTCTTTTTTATGTAAAAGTTCATGGAGATCTGAAACTTTATAATCAAATAAACTCACCTTATTCCTCCTTGTCTAGCTCCAGCGCCTAGGGGCTCGGGGTCATAAGCCAATCCGGGTAGAAGGTTAAAGAACAACCTTCTAACCGGCTCGTCTTATGCCTGTCGCCCCTAAGCAAGGCGCTTCTGCTTTTCTTATTACTCCCCAATTATTGCAGGAACTTTAATTTGTCCATCCTGGTGGTCTGGCGCATTTTTTAGTACTTCTTCACGTGGCAACCCTGTTTGCTTGATGTCTTCACGGAAGATATTTTTCATATCCAGCACATGGTAGGTCGGTTCAACATTCTCCGTATCTAATTCATTTAACTGCTCTGCAAATGTGATAATTGCATCCAACTGTTTCGTGAACTTTTCCGCTTCTTCTTCTGTTATCGCTAATCTAGCCAAGTTCGCAACATGCTTAACTTGTTCGTTTGAAATACGTGACATTTTTCAATACCTCCAATCCCTTTTGTCATAATCAATTTACTATTGATAATACCAAACTTTTCCGCATCACCGCAATGATTCCCTCATCAGTATTGGCATATTAAGTACTTTTTAGATTTATAACACAAAAAAAAGGAGCCTTCGCTCCCTTTTTTTGTTCAAGCCCTATCTATAATCCATATTCCTTATGTAGTGCAGCAGACTCCTGTGCCCATATTAATAATTGTGTTCTTTCAAAATACTGCTTTCCCTCAATTACAATATACGGAAGCATGGCTCCATCATAAGAACCTGTAGTATTTAATATTCTTTTTTCCTCAGCCATAATCTTCTTTAATTCCTCTTCTGATATCCCTAAAAGTACAGAAGTTTCTTTTAAATTTAGAAGTATGCTGACTTGTACCTCAGATTTGCTGGCAGAATCAATTACGGCTGGAGCTGGTTTTGAAGCGAGGAGATAACAGCCACTCATGATTCCTAAAGATAAAATCAATGATGAAATCAAATGTGTTTTATTTTCCAGCATATTCATCCCCCAGAAATTCCTTATGTACTAACTATTGTTGAATAACCTCGCCATTATCGTTTAAAGCCCTAACCTTTGGACGAAAGCCTAAACCAAAATAGTATCGTTTACTTCCTTTTTTTATCATTTTTGCTTTTTGGTATTCTTCACTATCCTGTTCGGCTATTTCAATGGCTGCGATATTCTCATTATTGATTTCTCCAAACACAACGTAAATATCTTTAAGTATCTTCCCTTTATCATCATACTTGGTGTAGTTCTCATGATAAGTGGAATAGGTTTCGGTTTCAGCATACTCCCAGCCATTCGGACCATCATTTTTCCATCCCTTTTCATCGTTCCCTTCAAAGAAAGAAACTCCCAGCACCGGTTCTTTTAAATGTTCAACTTCTTCCCCTTCTGCTTTCGTAGTGTATAGGACGATCGTCATTCCATCACTTTTAGTCTTGTATAAAACTTCTTGTACTTCAAATGGAATTGTTTCAGCAATGGCTTTTTCTAGAGTTGGATATTTGCAGCCTGTAAGTGTGAGCATTAGAACAATCACGATAAAAAGAACTTTACATCTTCTCATAATATTCTCCTCCTAGATTTTGGTCAGAGGTTAGTAATCTAGTAATCTCTAGTAAAAAGCACAAGGCATTATTTATGCCCACTTCCTACCTGACCATTTTTCTTTTCGTTCCCATTATGAGTTTACTACCCAGCTTTCTGTCCCCCTTATATAAATTGACTAATTGGTAATCTCCTTATAAATAATAATATTCTAACCTTTTATATAATTCCAGTTATATCCAAATATAGTTCGATATACCTCCTCCTAATTAACCTAGTTAATACAAAAAAGGCAGTCCATTTGACTGCTTTTTTGTTTGCTTATTATCGTTTAAATAGTTTCGCGAAAAGACCTTTGCTTTTTGCGGGTTCAGGCTGACTGATTTCTTTTTGAATGATATAAATTTCTTCCTTATCGATTGCATGATCCATCGCAAGCAGTAAGCCTACTTCTGCATCATGTTCCTTATTGGTTACAATGGTGTGCTCAATATTGTGCTTGGCAGCTAATTTTACATATTTGGATAAGAGCGTATAGTCCATATTTCCATTTAACAAAAGATTGGCCTGAGGATTTTTTTTCATTTCCCTCTCCACCTGAGGGTATATCGTTGCCTCTGCTACTTGGTTTTTCTTAAGAGCAAGAATAATGCGTTCCCGTAATGTTCCTAAAAATTTCCGCCTTTCATCAGGCTTTGTTTCCAAAGGACCATGTATTCCCTGTTGAAGAACTTCCTCAACGTTCTGCTTTTTCAATTAGATCAACTCCATTAAAAGGGCTATTATTATGTATGATAATAACCTAAAAAATGTTCATTTCCAAAAAATTCGTCGCTATCCGAGAGTATTTTCTGCTATCGGAGAGTGTTTGTTATCCGCCACTAACTCCTCCCCTCAAACCAAAAAATCTCCCTCTCCAAATGGAGAGGGGGATTAAATTACGATTATTTTGTAAACTGCTCTTCCTCTGTAGATCCTTTTAACGCAGTTGTAGAGGATGTTCCACCTGTAATAACCATCGAAACTTGGTCAAAGTAGCCTGTTCCTACTTCACGTTGGTGTCTTGTTGCTGTGTATCCATATTGCTCACTATCGAACTCAGCCTGTTGCAATTCGGAGTATGCAGCCATGCCGCGCTCTTTGTAGCCGCGAGCCAGTTCAAACATGCTGTGGTTCAAGGCATGGAAGCCAGCAAGTGTAACGAATTGGAACTTATAGCCCATTTTTCCAAGCTCTTGCTGGAATTTAGCAATCGTTTCTTGGTCGAGCTTCTTCTTCCAGTTAAAGGATGGTGAGCAGTTGTATGCAAGCATTTTACCTGGGAATTTTTCATGAATCGCTTCAGCAAAACGTCTCGCTTCCTCAATGTTCGGCTCAGAAGTTTCACACCAAATAAGATCAGCATATGGTGCATATGCTAAGCCGCGGGCAATCGCCTGATCAAGGCCAGCTTTTGTACGGAAAAAGCCTTCTGCCGTCCGCTCTCCAGTGATAAACGGTGCGTCATTCATATCAATATCACTCGTAATCAAATCGGCCGCATTTGCATCTGTCCGCGCAACCAATACAGTTGGAACACCCATAACATCAGCAGCCAAACGAGCCGCAATTAAGTTACGAACCGCTGTTTGTGTTGGCAATAAGACTTTTCCACCTAAGTGACCACACTTTTTCTCAGAAGAAAGCTGATCTTCAAAGTGTACACCCGCTGCTCCTGCTTCAATCATTCCCTTCATCAATTCAAAACAGTTTAACTGTCCGCCAAAACCAGCTTCTGCGTCAGCTACAATTGGAACAAACCAATCGATTGAATTGTCACCTTCTGAATGGGTGATTTGATCTGCACGCTGAAGTGCTTGGTTAATTCGTTTTACCACACTTGGTACGCTGTTTGCTGGATATAAGCTTTGGTCCGGGTACATATTTCCAGAAAGGTTTGCATCGGCTGCAACCTGCCAGCCGCTTAGGTAGATTGCTTTCAAACCTGCTTTTACCTGCTGAACAGCTTGATTTCCTGTTAGTGCCCCTAGTGCATTAACGTAATCTTCTTCATTTATCTGGTTCCAAAGCTTTTCTGCTCCACGTTTAGCCAATGTATGTTCGATGTCAATAGAACCACGAAGCTTGATAACATCCTCTGCCGTATATGGTCTAATAATTCCATTCCAACGTTTATCCATTTCCCAGCTTTCTTGTAACTCCATCGCTCTTGAATTAGTCATTTTAAATTCCTCCTATTAATCTATTAAAATTTTTTTATAAAAGCTTATATCCAGGTAATGTTAAAAACTCTTCAAATTCATCATTTAAGATCAATCGGTCAAATAGTTCAACCGCTTCAGTGAAACGTCCATTCTCATAAGCGTGAGATCCAATTTCATTTTTAATTTTTTCTAATTCCTCATCCTTAAATTGCTCATACATGGCTGCAGTTACTTTCCTGCCATCCGCGAGCACACCTTTAGGGTGTCGGATCCATTGCCATAACTGAGCCCTTGAGATTTCAGCAGTTGCCGCGTCCTCCATTAAGTTTTGAATAGGGGCAGCTCCTCTTCCAGATAACCAGGAAGCAATGTATTGAATTCCAACATTGATATTAACGCGGACACCTTCTTCGGTAATTTTACCTCCAGGTGTCTCGAGCAAATCACTGGCTGTTATCGTAATCTTTTGTTGTTTGGTTGTATGAATCTGGTTCGCTACCGGCATTTCTCTATCAAATACTTCTAGAGCTGCCGGTACAAGATCAGGGTGTGCTACCCATGTACCATCATGACCATCGTATGCTTCACGTTCTTTATCAGCACGGACCTTTGCAAATGCTTCTTCGTTAGCCTGTGGATTATCGCGGATTGGAATTTGTGCCGCCATTCCTCCAATCGCCGGTGCCTTCCGGCGGTGACAGGTTTGAATCGTAAGCAATGAATAAGAACGCATAAACGGTGCAGTCATGGTTACCTGGGATCTATCTGGCAGAATGATATTTTCATGGTTACGCAGTTTTTTTAAGTAACTAAAAATATAATCCCATCTGCCGCAGTTCAAGCCTGCTGAGTGTTCCTTTAATTCAAATAGAATTTCATTCATTTCAAATGCAGCCATAATGGTTTCAAGTAAGACAGTCGCTTTAATTGTTCCTTGTGCAATTCCAAGCTTGTTTTGAGCAAAAATAAAGACATCATTCCATAGCCGCGCTTCTAAATGGCTTTCTAGCTTTGGCAGGTAAAAATAAGGACCTGATCGTCGAGCCAGTAAATTTTTCACATTATGGAAAAAGTACATTCCAAAATCAAAAAAGCTCCCGGAAATAGGCTTGCCATTAAACAGCACATGTTTCTCTTCTAAATGAAGTCCGCGCGGTCTTACTAGCAGGACGGCTGTTTCCTCATTCAGCACATATCTTTTTCCATTTTGATTTTCATGGGAAATCGTCCGATTTACTGCGTCTCTTAGGTTGATTTGTCCCTCGACGATATTTTCCCAGGTTGGTGAAGTTGCATCTTCACAATCTGCCATAAAAACCTTTGCACCTGAATTCAGAGCATTAATGACCATTTTTCGATCTGTTGGTCCGGTAATCTCTACACGACGATCCTGAAGGTCTTTTGGCAATGGAGCAATTGTCCAGTCACCATTACGAATATGCTTTGTTTCTGAAAGGAAATCCGGAAGTTTTCCGTTATTCAAATCCTCTTGGCGTTTTCTCCTGTACTGTAACAGTTCAATTCGCCTTGCTCCAAATTTTCGCTCCAGCTCCTCGATAAATTTCAGCGCTTCTGTTGTTAAAATCTCATCGTAATGCGCTTTGAGGGCACCGATTACTTCAATACCTGATGTTTGCGTCGACATGAACTTATTCACCTCTTTGTTATAATACAGTGTATTTCCTTGTGTTGTATTATATAACACAATAAATTAAAATGGAACTACTTTTTCAGAAAATTTTCAAAAATAGGTACAAATTCCCTGTTGAAGTTTTTTTAAGTATTGTTTCCAATTTGATCAAGTCATTAAAAGGTGTTTTTTCCCAATAATATTTAGCAAATGGAAGGTCATGATATAGAGGTGATTCACAATTATTTTAAGGAGGAATTGTTATGCCACAAATTGATGTCAATCAATTAAATCAAGCGAAGGCTAATGTTACATTGACACAAACCCTGCTAAGTCAAGCAATTGAAAAAGCAAATTCAGACCCAACCCTAGCTCAGGAAGCAATGAAACAAGCTTCCAGTGAAATCTCTTCTGCTTTGTCTGCCGTTACGCAAGCACAAAATACAGTTAAATCTACTTCATCCGAATAAAAGTATTATCTAGAAAAAGGGCTGCCGATATAGTTATCGACAGCCCTCCTATTTATGAAATACGTTCATATCTTTCTTTTGCTAAGATATACATCGCACTACCCCATCCTAACGGGGTATTGGAATTATATTCTGTAGATTTGGCAAAGTATAGTTCGGGCAAACTGCCATCCGTGAGCATCACATTTTCTGTTTGTGCGACATACTGCTTAGCTTTTTTAAGATCACCTAATTCTAAATGGCATAGTGCCAGCCAGGGCAGACCAAATGTCCATTCAGCCTCGGTGCCATAGTAAAACGATAATTCGTGATGTCTTCCTTCATGTTCAATGGTGGAATAATAGGAATCTCCCTTGTAGCGAATTACCCCTCGCTCCCGTAAGAGGTTCATTTCAATGTGGTCAACAACCACTTTCGCTTCTTCCCCTGCCAAAATCCGATATGGGTAGATTAAACTCAATTGAGCCAAATCGAAGGGACGATCGCTGCTTTCATGTGGGTAAAGATTTGAAAGAGTTTGATAACCATTTGTAATCCATTCTCCTGGTACAAACACAATGTCTTTTACTGCCTGTAGACCTGCGACACATGCACCGACAGAGCTAGAATGAACCTCTCTCCATTCTTCCCACATTCCATTATCTGCGTCATCCCAGTACTCCACACAACCTAAATAGCCAACCAGCTTTTGAACAACTTCATGATCCTTTCCATCTCTGATTATTCTTTTTCCATTCTGTTGGCCCATGCCAATCCCCCATAGTATCGCCCCAATTGCATCATGCTGAGCATGTCCCCATGGGGAATCAATTTCCCTTACTTCGGAGGCAGAGTACCTTGAATGGATATATTCCCATTGCTCCCTCGGTCGTTGAACGGTATGAATATCCAACTTCCATTCGTATTCTCTAAATAAGTCTAGAATCCGATGGTAGGTCGTTTCATAAATGTGATTGTTTTGCTCCAAATACGGCAGTGACATATAAAAAGAGTCCCGTAACCATACATATTGATAGTCCTGTGACGAAGAGGCTAAATATAAACCATGCGGCAAGCGTAACTGATCTAGGATTTGATAACTATGGATTATTCTCTCGCTCATAATTCACCTCGGTACTTTTTGCTATCTTTTTCGCCAATTCATGAACTTTTTATACAAGAAAAAATATGTATAAACTATGAAAAAGTTGTCCATGATGAAACTATAAAAATAGATTAGGAGAGTGTGATAATTGAGTTGGTTGGATAATGGGAGAATGTGGATGACAATGACTTTTTTGATATTAGGGGTGAATATCGATGAGTGTAGAAGAATTAAATAAAATTATTGCTGTAAAAAAGATGGATTTAGAGGAATGTGAACAGGAGCTTAATACTCGCTACTATCCTTCTATCGTGAGAATAGCAATGATGAATTACATTTTAAATTTACAAGAGCAATTAGAAAAGTACGATAACGACCTTATTAATTTGTAAAATCTCAAAAAAGACGTGTGGGAATTCACACGTCCTTTTCAGTGTTGATTATTTCTAATTCTAAAAATCGTAAAAAGTCAGCTTCGCGATTTTGACTGTTTAAGAACTTTTCACTGGTGATCGCTGTTAATATTTTTCCTTTTGTAGAGGAATCCTTCACTTCATTCAATATTCGCTGCCTAGCTGAAAATAGGAATTCTAGATAATCTTCAAACCGTTCATCAAATTGGTGTTCTAGCTGTTCCCGTATTTTCCCTGCCAGTGTTGGACTAGCTCCTCCTGTTGATACCGCAATGCTCAATCGTCCTCGCTGAATATGTGAGGGAACATGAAAATCCGATCCTTCCGGGTCATCAGCAATGGTCACAAGCTGTTGTTCACTCGATGCCATTTTGATAGACTGATTCAACGCTTTGTCGTTCGTTGCTGCAAAAATTAAGAATGCACCTTCAATGTCTTGTTTTGAAAAAGATTTTTCAAGCCACTCTATCTTTCCACTACTAGCCAGCCCTCTAAGTTCATCTGTAGCATTGGGACTAATCACGATGATACACGAACCTGTACCAAGCAGTCCGGTAACTTTCCGCTCCGCAACCTTGCCACCGCCTACAACCACTACTTTTTTACCCTCGAGCCTTAATATAATCGGATAGTTCGAATTCAAGTACACCCCCTACCTTTCTTCGGATGCTGTACTAAGTATTCCACCAAAGCTTCTCTCGTTGCAGTTTCCGGCATTCCGTCCGCCACGAGTCCAGCACGTTCCACAGTAACCTTTGTCTGCTGACCCATGCAAACTACCTGTACATCTTTTAAAAGGTCAAAAACGTCAATGCCGCATTTCTTCAAGCCTTCGATAAATACTCCAACAGATGCTGCGCTTGGAAATACCATCGTATTCACGTCAGCTTCCTCCAGCATTCGTTGAAAAATTGGCAGGAACTGCTGGTCAAGCTCTTTTTTACTCGTGACTAAGAAATCAGCATTTCCAACCTCAAATTTACGATCCTCTCCAACAACCAGCAAGCTTCCTTCTTGTGGCATTTCTTCGATGAGTCTAGCAATAAATCCGCGCTCTTTTAGTGCATTAATAGATTTGCTGGAGCCGCCATAGAAATCAGCCTTTATTTTCCGAATATCAATCCCCTTTTCAATGATCGGATTAAAAAATTCGCCGACACTTTCCGGAGAGGAGAACAAAATTTTATCATATTCCGTTACATTACCTAGCTCAACAGGTAAATTCGTCTTTTTCCATTTTGGAAATTCGATGACATCTGCACCCTTTTCCACCAATTCCTTTGCCAACCCACTTAAACTCTCACTCGTCCGAGCAAGTAATATTTGACGTCCGTACAATGGCATTTTTTCAAACCAGCTGATTTTTTCACGAAGAGCAATCACATCACCAACCAAAATAATCGACGGGTTGCTAAACTTAGCCTCTAGAACCTTTTGGGAGATATCACTTAAAGTTCCTTGAAGGGTTTTCTGGCGGCCAAATGTACCCCACTGAATTAAAATTACTGGGGTGGTAGAAGGTTTTCCATGAGCGATAAGATTTTCACAGATAAACGGCAGATTTCCAACACCCATGTAAAAAGCAATGGTATCGACACCGCGGACAAGCCCTTCCCAATCAAGCATTGGCCTGCCATCGGTTGATTTATCATGGGCAGTGACGACTGCAAACGATTCTGCATGCTCACGATGGGTAACAGGAATTCCTGCATAAAGGGGGGCTGCAATCCCCGATGAAATGCCAGGAACAATTTCAAATGGAATTTGAAAGTGGGCAATGGCTGCCGCTTCTTCGCCAACGCGGCCAAAAACACCAGGGTCTCCGCCTTTTAATCGAACGACAATTTTACCTTCCAGTGCCTTTTCTACTAAAAGATCGTTTATATTCTCTTGGCGTAATATGTGGCGGTCAGGTAATTTGCCACAATAAATCAGCTCACAATCATCCGGAGCAAACTCCAATAGCTTGGGATTGGCAAGCCTGTCATATAAAATGACTTCGGCCTGCTTAATTGCCTCCAATCCCTTTACGGTGATTAATCGAACGTCCCCGGGCCCTGCTCCTACTAAAAATACTTTTCCTGTTTTCATCCTGCAGCCACCCTTCCAAACTCTTTAAATAATAATATAAACGTTATCTTCTTCAACTTCCACCTGATAGGTTTTTACTTGTCCTTCATCTGGTGCTTGAACTTTTCCGTCTGCTAACGAGATTTTCCAATCATAAACCGGGCAAAAAACATATTCACCGCTGATGAGACCTTCGGTTAACACGCCGCCTTTTGGGTGCGGACTGCGATTTTCGACCGCAAATACCTTACCATTAGTTACTTTAAATAATGCGATTTCCTTATCATCAATTTTTACAGAATATCCAGACCCTTCAGGGAGGTTATTATAATTAGCAACTAGAGTCCGAGTTTTTGTTAAAATCATTTCGTATCACTCTCCTGCCTTGACAGTGTGTACTGCATAATATTTATCTTTGATTTTTTCACTTTCGATTGCCTCATTCCAAGGCTCAATGTATTTCTTCAACGTTTGGTCCATACGCTCATTTAATGCTTTTCTTGTTTCTTCATTTGCTAAGATTTCTTTTACATGCTCTAAGCCCACACGTTCTACCCACTTAGAGGTGCGTTCTAGGTAATTAGCTGTTTCGCGGTAGTATTGTAGGTACGCAGCAGTCATTTCCATTACCTCTGCTTCTGTTTTCACTGTAGCTAATAGGTCACCAGCACGGAGATCGACACCGCCGTTCCCAGCAACATAGATTTCCCAGCCGCCATCGATTCCAACAAAGCCAATATCCTTGATTCCCGCCTCTGAACAGTTTCTTGGGCAGGCAGACACGCCCATTTTTACTTTATGTGGAGTATCAAGACGTTCAAATTTCTTCTCAAGTTCAATTCCAAGTGCCATTGAATCCTGTGTTCCATAGCGGCAGAACTGGGCTCCCACACAGGTTTTAACTGTACGTAGTGTTTTTCCATATGCATAACCGGATGGCATATCTAGTTCTTCCCACATGCTTGGCAGGTCTTCCTTTTTGACTCCGAACAAGCCAATTCGCTGTCCGCCAGTTAGTTTTACAAGTGGAACATCATACTTTTCAGCAACCTCTGCGATTTTTTTTAAATCAGCAGCCGTTGTCACACCGCCATACATTCTTGGTACAACTGAGTAAGTTCCATCCTTCTGGATATTCGCATGCATTTTCTCGTTTACTAGGCGTGAGTCACGGTCATCCTTGTATTCATCCATGTGGATCATACCGAGATAGTAGTTGATGGCAGGACGACATTTTGTACATCCTTCTTCATTATTCCACTCTAGGACATTCATTACTTCTTTTACACTTGTTAAACCCTTTTCTTTAATTTCAGCAATTAACTCTTCACGGCTGATTGTCGTACAACCGCAAATACTCGTTTTCTGTGCCGCGGCTGCATCAAATTGATCTCCAAGTGTATAAGCAAGAATATCATTGACCATCGGTTTACAGCGTCCACAAGAACGTCCGGCATTTGTACAATGGCTTACTTGATCAAGTGTTGTCAGACCTTGCGTTTTAATCGCTTCAACAATCGCACCTTTTGTTACACCGTTACAGCCGCACACCAATTCATCATTCGGCATGGAGGCTATATCGCCGCTTCCCCCTTCTGCTGAACACTGTAATTCAAAAATGGATACCCCCGTGATATCTTCCTTTTTAGAAAGCATACGGAACAGTCTTGTACTATCTTTTGTGTCGCCATAGAGCACAATCCCAACAATCCTGTTATTCCGGACTAAAACCCTTTTATAAATACCTTCATATTCGTTATAAACCATAATCGATTTGGTTGTACCATCTTCAAAAATCTCACCTGCAGAGAATAGATCAACGCCAGCGACTTTTAACTGAGTTCCTGTTACTGAACCTTCATATGTTGTTGTTTCGTTTCCACAAATACGGTCAGCAAGAACCTTTCCTTGTTCGTACAATGGTGCAACCAATCCGTAAACAATCTCTCTGTGCTCGGCACATTCACCAACGGCGTACACATTCGGTGCACTAGTTTCCATAAAATCATTTACGACAATTCCACGATTTACGTAGATCCCGCTGTTCTTTGCAACACTTGTATTCGACTTAATCCCGATGGCCATGACAACAAGGTCTGCTTGAACGAAGGATCCATCTTTAAAACGAAGACCAGCAACTCGCTCATCACCTATAATTTCAACCGTTTCCTTTTCCATTAAAAATTTCATGCCTTGTGATTCGAGCTCTGCTTTTAGGAGGCTTGAAGCAATTGGATCTAACTGACGTTCCATTAAACTTGGCATTAGATGGACAACATCCACCTTCATTCCTAAATTTAATAACCCTCTGGCTGCTTCAAGTCCAAGTAGACCGCCTCCGATTACCACTGCCTTTTTATATTGATCCGCTGACTTGATCATCATTTCACAATCTTTTATATCACGAAAACCAGTCACACCTAATTTGTCCGCACCTGGAATTGGCAGAATAAAAGAATTGGAACCCGTTGCAATAATTAATTCATCATACTGTACTTCACGGCCCTGGTCAGATTGTACAAGTTTTCTTTCAATATCAATCTTGGTTACTGTTTCACCTGTATATAAATGAATATTATTTTCTTTATACCAGTCAAATGGATTAATAATGATATCTTCAAAGTTGGTATCTCCTTGAAGAATATTTGATAATTTTATGCGATTGTAGTTTGGATGTGGCTCTTGTCCAAAAATAGTAATTTCAAATTGTTCAGGAGAAAGTTTAAGAATTTCCTCAATCGTTCTAACTCCCGCCATCCCGTTCCCTATCATTACTAGTTTTTTCATCTTGGATCGCTCCTTATTTATGGATAATCTACGAATTTACATTTGATATGTTTATCTCTATAGATACATTGTAAATGCTGAGACGTCGAAAATTTGTGAAGTACATCACAAATAGGTGTTCATTTGTGAAACATTTCACACATTTGTCAAAAAGAAGTTATGATTCATGAATGGAATGACCCAGACACCTTTAAAATTACAATTTAGGTCACTGCAACCTACCCGGAGTGACCCAAACATCTTTTCATTTTCGATTTCAGTCACTCCAGTCGTCCTGGAGTTACCCAAACTCCTTTTCATTTTCGTTTTCGGTCACTCCAGACCTCCTGGAGTTACCCAAACTCCTTTTCATTTTCGTTTTCGGTAACTCCAGACGTCCTGGAGTTACCCAATCATCTTTTCATTTTCCATTTCGGGCACTCCAGACCCCCTGGAGTTACCCTTTCATCTTTTCATTTTCGATTTCGGTCACTCCAGACCCCTGGAGTTACCCAAACTCCTTTTCATTTTCGATTTCGGTCACTCCAGAGGTCCTGGAGTTACCCAATCATCTTTTCATTTTCCATTTCGGTCACTCCAGACCTCCTGGAGTTACCCAATCATCTTTTCATTTTCGATTTCGGTCACTCCAGACCTCCTGGAGTTATACCCAATCATCTTTTCATTTTCCATTTCGGTCACTCCATGGTGACCTCCTATTCCTTAAAATCAGAAAAAAGCCCAATTCATACGAATTGGACTTAATAATTTTTATATTAGTACATTTCAGATGTAGTTTTTGCTTGCATATGAAGCAATAGGTAGTCAGGACCGCCTGCTTTGGAGTCTGTTCCGGACATGTTGAATCCGCCGAATGGCTGATAACCAACAATCGCGCCAGTACATGAACGATTGAAGTATAGGTTACCAACATGGAAGTCTTCACGAGCTTGCTCGAGGTGTTCACGATTAGTCGTGATAACGGCTCCTGTTAAGCCATACTCTGTATTGTTAGCAATTTCGATTGCTTCTGTGAAATCTTTTGCTTTCGTGAAACCAACCACTGGGCCAAAGATTTCTTCCTGCATGATACGTGCATCTGGAGCAAGGTCTGCAATAATTGTCGGATGGATGAAGTAGCCTTTTGAATTGTCTCCTTCGCCACCAGCCATTAGCTTACCTTCTTGCTTGCCGATTTCAACGTACTCCATGATTTTCTTGAAAGCATTGTTATCATTAACAGGGCCCATAAACGTTCCTTGCTCTGTTGGGTCACCAACAGTTAATTGGCTTGTTAATTCAACAACACGGTTTAATACAGTATCATATACATCCTCAACGATTACCGCACGGGAGCATGCAGAACATTTCTGACCAGAGAAGCCAAATGCTCCAGCTACGATGGATTGTGCAGCAAGCTCAAGGTCAGCTTCTGAGTCAACCACAATCGTATCTTTACCGCCCATTTCAGCAATCAAGCGCTTCATCCAAACTTGACCTGGATTCACTTTAGAAGAACGTTCGAAAATACGAAGCCCAACATCACGTGAACCGGTGAAGCTAATAAAACGAGTATCTTTATGGTCTACTAAGTAGTCACCAACTTCTGCACCGCTTCCTGGTACAAAGTTTAATACGCCTTTAGGAAGACCTGCTTCTTCCATAACCTCAACGAATTTCGCTGCGACAACCGGAGTTGTAGAAGCTGGTTTTAAAAGAACAGTGTTACCAGCAACAATCGCTGCCACTGTTGTACCAGCCATAATTGCTAACGGGAAGTTCCAAGGTGAGATGATAATCCCAACACCCAGTGGAACATAGTTATATCGGTTGTATTCGTTTGGACGGCTATTTACTGGTACGCCATCTTTAAGTGCCAACATTTGGCGGCCATAATATTCAAGGAAGTCAATTGCTTCCGCTGTATCTGCATCTGCTTCTCTCCATGGTTTACCTGCTTCTTTTGTTAAAAGGGCAGAAAACTCATGCTTACGGCGGCGAATAATGGTTGCAGCTTTAAATAGTACATCTGCACGTACTTCAGCTTTCACTTTTTTCCAAGTTTTAAATGCTTCAACCGCTGACTGCATTGCTTGTTCAGCAAGGTCTCTGCTAGCTTTTGATACAGAGCCAATGACTTCATCATGATTTGATGGATTATAGGAAACAATTTTATCTTCTGTTGTAATTCTTTCCCCGCCGATTACTAGAGGGTAGTCTTTACCTAAATAACTCTCAACTGTTTTCAATCCGTTTAGATAGGCTTGACGATTTTCTTCATTTGTAAAATCTGTGAATGGTTCATGCTTATAAGGTTGTACCATGTCTTAAAACCTCCTATGTAGTAAAAACATTACATCCTTGTACATTCTAACATGTTTCATTTACTGCTATCAACGGTTAGCCTTGAAGGGTATATTTTGGCAAAAAAAGAACCTGACGTTAAGCCAGGTTAATAAATATGCACAAATGGTTCAGCTTCATTTGCCTTGCGGACGATTAGTGCTTCTGGTCCGTCAACAGAAGAAACACTTACCGAGACGGAAATGTAATTTGGAAAATGCTCGAGAACAAGACCCGTTACATACTGAGTAAACCCTATGGCCTCTGATTTTCCATAGAACTGTATCGGAATCGTAATATCTAAATCAGTAAATTGATCTCCAATATAGAAGGCTCGACCAATGACACCATTAAAGTTTGGAAAATATTCCTCAACATCCTGCTTAAAGTTTAAAAAAGCCGTTACATCATCACGGTGTGCCTCTTGAGCCTCAGTTGATGGAAATAGGAAATACTTCTCAGCAACCGGCTCCCATGTATTAATCGTTGAGCTTCCTTTATCAACATTTGCATAGGTGAAAAAGGTGCCAGGGACAACAGAAGACCTGCTTTGCTGCTCGAATAGTGCAATTGTAATCGGAACATCCTTCAAATTTTTCGTTGCCCGGAGACGTTTAAGGACTTCTTCGGCTATCTTCTTCCCTTCCCGTTCCATTTCGGCAAATTCAATCTCCCTCTCAAAGTAAGGTTCACCTACTGCAGTACGATAATAATGGACGGAATTTAGTGCTAATCCAATCACGACACCGCCCAATTTTACGGTATCATTTTCTCCTTTGATTAGGTAATCATGCTCTAAAATATGGGCTAAGTAGATAGGACTATTACTATTCCCTTCCTTAAAATCTGCACCGTCTGCCATTAGCGGGTTTAAGCCAATATTATCTTCTTCCTTTAATCCCTCTTCCTTTAGTTGGGCCTCTGTAAATTTACGATTCAACCATAATTTAACAGTATTACGTTTTAACTCCTGTCCTTCTCGGAACAAATAGGTTTTTGGGTCGAATTGATGTTGTGCAATTCTCATCAAGCCTGTTTCAAATTCATTAATGTCATATCTAGTATTAATATTTCCAACAATTAAACCACGCGCTTCCCCAGGTTCGAACGGTAAAATCGTCCGATAATAGTTGTCTGAAATATTATATTTTGGAATAATTGCTTTCTCTTCCGCCTCTTCTTTTGTTTGAACTACATTCTCCTGCTTTTGAAAGTTTGGTGCACATCCACTAAGCAGGATCACAAAGGAAAGAGCGAGCAATGAAAGTTTTTTCACTTTTTTACACCTCTTATCTATTTAATTCTACCAAGAGCTTCTCCTCGTCCCACACTTCAATTCCCAGCTCCTGCGCCTTAGTAAGCTTTGAACCAGCATCTTCACCAGCTATTACAAGATGCGTTTTCTTGCTGACACTTCCCGATACGTTTCCTCCAAGGGCTTCAATCTTCTCCTTGGCTTCATTCCTAGAGAGCTGTTCAAGTTTCCCTGTCAAAACAACCGTCTTCCCAGCAAAAATACTATCTGATTCTTCCGCAGAAATCGGTTTAGCTCCTTTATATTCCATATTAACTCCTGCTGCCACTAGCTCCTTCAACAGTTCTTCTGCCTCTTCCTGTTCAAAGAACGCAACAATGGAATCTGCCATTTTATCACCAATTTCATTGATCGCAATCAAGTCTTCCTTTGTTGCAACAGCTAGTTTATCCATCGTATCAAAGCTTTGCGCAAGTGTTTTTGCTGCTTTTGCGCCAACATGGCGAATCCCCAGGCCGAATAAAAGTTTTTCTAACGAATTAGCTTTAGATGCTTCAATCGCTTTTAACAGATTTGTAACTGATTTTTCACCCATTCTTTCTAAGGCTATTAACTGTTCATAGGTTAGTTTATAAATATCTGCAACATCACTTATTAATTTTTCCGCAAAAAGCTGGCTGATTACTTTTTCACCAAGACCATCGATGTTCATCGCATCTCGTGATACAAAATGAATCAATCCTTCACGAATTTGCGCAGGACATTTCGGATTAATACAACGTAAAGCAACTTCTCCTTCAAAACGGACAAGCTCGCTTTCACATTCTGGACAATGCGTTGGCATTTGGAAGTCACGTTCTTCACCTGTTCGATGATCTGCCAGCACATTAACCACTTCGGGAATAATATCTCCAGCTTTTTTAACAACCACCTGGTCGCCAATCTTAATATCTTTTTCACGAATTAAGTCTTCATTATGCAAGGAAGCACGCTGAACCGTTGTACCAGCTACCTTAACCGGCTTTAGAATAGCAGTTGGAGTGACAACACCAGTTCTTCCTACGCTTAATTCAATGTCTATCAGAGTTGTAACGACTTCTTCAGCAGGGAATTTATAGGCAATCGCCCAGCGTGGACTTTTTGCCGTTGTTCCAAGCTTGCTCTGGTGTTCATAGGAATCTACCTTAATAACAATTCCATCTATTTCATATGGTAAATTCGGGCGCTTATCAACCCAGCTATTTACATATTCAATTACCTCGTTAATAGTAGGGCATTTTCGTCGCTCTTTATTCGTTTTAAAGCCAAGACGATCTAAATAATCAAGTCCTTCACTATGAGAAGCAGCGTCTATTTCATTACTGCCGCTAATTCCATATAAAAAGACATCAAGGTTCCGAGAAGCTGCGATTTTCGGATCAAGCTGTCTTAATGAACCTGCTGCCGCATTTCGTGGGTTTGCAGCTAACTCTTCTCCGCGTTCTTCTTTCGCTTTATTTAAAGCTTCGAATGACCTCTTCGGCATGTAAGCCTCACCGCGAACTTCTAATGTTGCATTTTCTCGCATTCGGAGAGGAATGGATTTAATTGTCTTTAGGTTTGCTGTAATATCCTCACCAATGGTTCCGTCTCCTCTTGTTGCTCCTTGGATAAACAAGCCATTTTCATAGCGTAATGATACGGCAAGACCATCAATCTTTAATTCACAAACAAAGGAGAAATCATCTCCGACAGCCTGACGAATACGGCGGTCAAAATCTTTTAAGTCCTGTTCGTTAAAGGCGTTACCCAAGCTTAGCATTGGTGTTCGGTGCTCTACTTTTTCAAATAAGTCTAGTACCTTACCGCCAACACGAACAGATGGTGAATCTGGTGTTTTTAATTCTGGAAAGTTTGCCTCTATCTCTAGCAGTTCCTGCATTAATCGATCATATTCTGCATCAGGTACTGAAGGTTGATCCAGCACATAATATTCATAGCCATATTGATTTAATAGGCTTCTTAGTTCATTGACTTTCAGTTCCGCTGTTTGAAGGTCCATAAATCCAGCCCTTTCATTGTAAAATTATACGAGAATAGCCCCATAATAGGGGCAATTCTTTTTTTATACTTTGGTCGTGTTGATTTCCGCTCCAGGCACTTCGTTTTTTCGCGGGCGGTACGGGGAGCCTCCCTCAAGACATTGAATAAGCTTCATTGAAAAAGCCCCCGCACGAAGGAAATGCCATAGCAATTTCGAGAATCTCGTGCCTTCTGCTCCAATCAACCATGAGCTATATAACCTATACTTTTTTAATGGGTGCGAATTTTGCAAGCAGGCGTTTAATACCTGTTGGGCTTGGGAAAGCAATATCCAGCTCTGTTCCTTCGCCTTCTCCTTTAACACTTACCACTGTTCCAATGCCCCATTTGCCATGTTCAGCTTTATCGCCGACTCTCCAGCCGATGGTATCCCCGCCAGTAGAAGAAGCTACAGGTCTCATGACTGGTTTTCTAGTTGCCGGTGTACCAAAGGAGGTTCCTGTTGTACTAGAAGTACTCCTTCCAAAAGAAGTCCCTCTTGATCCAAACGATGTATTCTTCCGTTCGTCTTTTTCCACACCTTCTAAAAGGTCTTCAGGGATTTCACGGATAAACCGGGAAGCAGGATTCATGCTTGTACGCCCAAACAACGTTCTCATTTGAGCATTTGTGATGAAAAGAGTTTGCTCTGCCCGAGTAATCCCTACGTATGCCAAGCGGCGCTCTTCTTCCATTTCTGCTTCTTCCATTAATGAACGACTGTGAGGGAAAACTCCCTCTTCCAATCCAATTAAAAAGACGACTGGAAATTCTAATCCTTTTGCAGAGTGCAAGGTCATAAGGGTAATCGAATCTGTTTTTTCACCGTCTTCATCTAGCGAATCAATATCTGCGACAAGTGCTAAATCCGTTAAGAAAGCAACTAAACTTCTATCTTCACTCACTTCTTCAAAGTTCTTTGTTACAGATAATAATTCGTCAAGGTTCTCAAGTCTGCTTTGGGCTTCGATTGATTTCTCTGCCTTCAGCATTTCACGATAACCAGACTTATCTAAAATATCCTCAACCAATTCGGTTACAGATAGAAATTCCTGCATTTGAGTATAGTTTTTAATTAAATCTCTAAATTCTCTGGCACCCTTGGTGATTTTTGGACTTAACCCTAGTAACTCAACTGAGTCGAGCGCCTGAAAAATAGAGATATCATGCATGGCAGCAAAGTCAGCCATTTTATCTACTGAACTTGACCCAATTCCACGCTTCGGTACGTTAATAATACGCTGTAAGCTGATGTCATCATCAGGATTAGAAATGAGCCTCAAATATGCAAGCATGTCCTTGATTTCTTTTCTGTCATAGAACTTCGTTCCGCCTACAATGCTGTATTCAATATTTGATTTTAACAGCACTTCCTCCATTACACGGGACTGAGCGTTTGTCCGGTAAAGGATGGCAACGTCGGAAAGCTTGTACTTGCCATCGCGCATTAATTCTTTAATTTTCCCCGCAACAAACTGTGCTTCACCTTGCTCACTATCTGCACGATAGTAAACAAGTTTGTTTCCCTCTGGGTTTTCCGTCCAAAGATTCTTTGCCTTACGGGTTACATTATTTTCGATTACCTTATTTGCTGCTAGTAGAATTCTTTTTGTGGAACGATAGTTTTGCTCTAGGAGAATAACAGTAGCATTCGGATAATCTTTTTCAAACGAGAGAATATTGGCAATGTCTGCTCCACGCCAGCGATAAATCGACTGGTCGGAGTCCCCAACAACACATAGATTCTTAAAACGGTTCGCAAGAAATTTTACCAGCATATACTGTGCTCGGTTTGTATCCTGATATTCATCGACATGAATGTACTGGAATTTCCGTTGATAATATTCAAGCACTTCAGGTACACGTTGAAACAATTGAATCGTCATCATAATCAAGTCATCAAAATCGAGTGCTTGATTTTTCCGTAACCGTTTCTGATATTCTGTATATACATCGCTAACCGTTTGTTCAAAATAGCCGCCAGCGGTTTTTGCGTACTCTTCCGGATCAATTAATTCATTTTTTGCTGAGCTGATAGCCCCTAAAATTGCCCGCGGATCATATTTTTTGGGATCAAGGTTCTTATCTTTAAGAATTCCTTTAACCACTGATTGCTGATCGCCTGTATCTAAAATTGTAAAGTTGCGGTTAAAGCCCATCCTGTCGATGTCCCTGCGCAGTATTCTTACACACATGGAGTGAAAAGTGGAGATCCAAATTTCTTCCGCTGCTCCGCCCATCATTTTCCCGATACGCTCTCTCATTTCGCGAGCTGCTTTATTTGTAAAGGTAATCGCTAAAATGTTATAAGGATTTACACGTTTTTCAACAATTAAATAGGCTATACGGTGCGTTAGTACTCTCGTTTTTCCACTTCCTGCACCGGCCATTAGTAAAAGCGGACCGTCCGTTGCTTTTACTGCATTTTGTTGTTCTGGGTTTAAACCATTTAAAAGCTTTTCTGATAAATATTGCAATTCCTTCACCACCATACCAAACATTTGTTCTTATTTTAACTCTTTCTATCCAATTAAGCAAATTTCATCGTACGCTTTTTACTGTTGCCAAGGCTTGGTCAAAATGATCATAAATGGCGTTTCCAACCACAATAACATCGGCATACTTAGCCATTTCAGAGGCTTGATCAACTGTTGAAATTCCTCCGCCATAGAATAGGACCGTTTTCTCCAAAACCTTCTTAACTTCAGCTACTACTTGAACATCCCCATATCGACCACTATATTCAAGATAAAAGATTGGCAAATGAAACATTTTCTCTGCCATCATCGCATAAGCCTTTACTTCTTCGGTCGAAGCATCTGCAATGGCAGAAGTCAGTTTAGCTGCTTTGCATTCTTCATTCAATATGCAATAGCCTTCCATGACGATTTCTTCCCAATCCATAATTTCACCAAATTCTTTAACTGCGCGATGGTGAAGTCCAGTTATCCACTTTGTATCATTGCTATTTAAAATTGTCGGAATAAAATAAAGGTCAAATCCAGGGGTAACGATATCAATACTTGAAACTTCGAGGACACAAGGAACGGTATAGCGGCGAATTCGAGCCATAAGATCCAGAACCTTTTCCAGGGTTACCCCATCTGTTCCTCCAACCATTACTGCGTCTGTTCCGGATCCGCATATTTTCTCTAGCTTATCATCCGATATCTCTTTATTTGGATCGAGTTTAAACACATGGCGCCACTCGCGAAAATCATACATCCCAAGATCCTCCCATTCAATCTTACATTACACCATTATAGCATTAGCTCATTCGATTAAAAAAGAAAACACTAAATTCGCTAATAGAAATTCTAACCATATAAAAAGCGGAAGCGCCTTCGGAACAAGCACAGCTTGTTCCTGCGAAGATTATTCGAAGGAGCTTCCCTTTGTGCTCAGGGGCGACAGGCATAAGACGAGCCGGCGAGAAGGTTGCTCTTTAACCTTCTTGACGGATTGTCGGAAATGTGGAGGCGACTGCCCTGGGACGAAGGCATAAGACGAAACCTGCAAGAAGGCGCTCTTTGCCTTCTTCAGGGGGCGGCTTATGACTCGAGTCCCAAGGAGCCGAAACTAGACAAGCTTATGACCCCGAGCCCCTAGGCGCTGGAGCTGGATTAAAAAAGAAAAACCGAAGAGTGGTCTCTTCGGTTCGGATTATTTTTCTTCTGTTATATTTTCCGTCTTAATCCGCTCTAATACCATTTCATAGGTGTCATTACCAAAATTTAAGCAACGCTTCACACGTGAAATGGTTGCTGTGCTTGCACCCGTTTCAGTCTCAATTTTATGATAGGTATTACCATCACGTAGCATTCTTGCTACATCTAAACGTTGTGCTAATGATTGAATTTCATTAATGGTACATAGATCATCAAAGAATCGATAGCATTCCTCAAGGTCCTTCAATGAGAGTACAGCTTGAAATAACTGATCAAGCTCTTTTCCACGTAACTTATTAATTTGCATATATTTAACCCCTTTAATTAGTTAAGAATTATTTTACATTAAACGAAACACTTGTTTGAAGACCCGGATTCGTCGGAACCACATTGACCCATGTCTTTCCTTGAACAAACGGTACAACTTCGCCATTACTCACTGGAACGATTACACCGTTATCATTTTTCCATTCCACTTGGATTACCTTACCCTTTTGCAGTAAGTAGCCAGATCCCCCTGATTCTAAATCAATTTCCTTATGAGCCGCCTCATCAATAACTTGATGGGTAGTCTCAATTATAAACAGATTATCAATCAGAATGGGTTCTTTCGATTCATGATCAATGGTTTGATCCCCATTAGAGTAGCGCTTGTATTTTCCAACTGAAGCATCATATTCGTAAATCGAATCGAAAATCCCACTAGCAGAATATGAAATCATTACAGATTTCGCTTCATCCCCCGTTACCGATTTACTTTCATCCTCAGTTAAAAATTTAAACTCTGGCGGAGACTGATCCATCGAGTATTTCTTTTCCTTTGCACCTTTTAAAACATTTTCATACGTAATATAGGAATTATGGGGTGCGTCTCGGAAACTTGCTCTTTTAAACAGTGTTCCATCATAGACCATACCATTTAAATTATCAACATAGCCGCGTTCAAGCAATTCTCTTGCCTCTTCACTATAGCCGTGGGCTATAAAAAGCGCATCCAGACCTTTTGCCAGATCAACGTAATAGTCCCTTGCACTTCGAACGGGACCCATATTGTCTGGTTTTTCACTTTGGAAAACAGCAAGGAACCGAGTAACATCGCCTTCTGCTAGAATTTCATAAACAATATCCGCTTTGTGTAAACCAGATTGAGGTCTCGCCTTTGGATGATTATTAATCATAACCGCCACTGCTCTTCCATCTGTCTTAGTCTCTGAACCTACCCCAGTTAATGGGTAGTGATACGGGATTTCATTTTCTACCTCATCTTGTATCACTTCTTCAACTTCTTTTACCGGCTCTTTTGGTCCATTAGCCTTTTGTTTATCGGTGCAGCCAGAGAGTAGTAAAAGAATTGCTGTTGCTGCAACAGCCAATTTCTTCATACTTTAAAACACTCCTATCTCTTTTCTCGGAAGTAAGAAATACTGACGTTTTTTAACCAATTAATTACTTTTATAGTTTAACGCATTATCGACGGAAAGAGAACAGTTTTGTTCATTACATCGTACATACCCTGTTGGGTGATTCGAATATAGGGTAAATGAGTAGCTGAAAAGAATAACAAGCTGTATACAGGATCTGAGAAGGAATATCCACGGTCCCTCAATTCAACAAGCAGCTTCTTTTCTTCGTTTATTAATTCCTTAATTGAAAGATTTGACATAATTCCGTTAAGCCTTAACGGTATCTCACATACAACATGATCTTCCTCAACCATGACAATTCCGCCGCCTAACTCCTTCATCCTATCGAAAGCTGCAAGCATATCACGTTTATTTTTTCCAATTAAGATAATGTCACCCGTATTGGAAAATGAACTAGCCAGTGCAGAAAGATTTGTGGCAAATCCTTTTAACAATGTATTAATCCTCCACTTGCCATTCCTGTCTAGCAGAGAGAAGAAACATTCATCATGGTCGGTTGACAACTCATCATAAGAGGCATCAATCGCAATGGAATACGGCTTGGTTATAACCGAATTCTCCATCTTAATGCCAAATGGCATTGAAAATTGTAAATCGTCAAGGCTTAGATTCCATTCCAGTTCCATTGGCTTCAGACCATAATCGTCCCAATTAATGGAGTGATAAGCGTCAATCAATTGTCCGTCACGTTTTACCCATTTACCTTTTGCCAGTACAGAATGAGGTGTAGGGTCTTCAATACTGGATAGGAAGTTGATATTTGCGACACGGCCAGTTGCAATATTACCATGTAGATGGTCAATGTTGTAATAACGGGCAATATTCACTGTTGCCATATTATAAGCATCAATCACTGGTACACCTTTTTCAATGGCAATCCGAATCATCGTATCGGTGATACCTTGCTCATAAAACGTGGATGTTGCACCATCTGTGTTAAACATTAAACGATCATAGGCTTCAATTCCTAATCTCTTTATATCATCCAGCAAGTCTGGAAGGTCAGGACGGATTGAAGAATATCTCAATGAAACCATATATCCCTGCATTAAGCGGTTATATACTTCTTCACCTGTCATTGCCTCATGGTCACTATCTGCACCTAACAGTATCATTTTAGCTAATGTTTTCTCTGATGCACCTGGAAAATGTCCTTCAATCTTTTTGTGCATCCGTTTTGCTTCTTGAATCCAATGCAGCATCATATCATCGCCGTCTAACAATTTAGGCCAGCCAGTTAATTCACCGCCTTGCAGAACAGCGTCATGCTCTAACCACGATTTAATATTGCTATGTGAAAAAACATCTTCTTCATTTAAAATTTCAGTTTGCGCATCAAACCGGCACCACCAGAACATGGTTGTTGGGATGGAACGCAAGTCCTTCAATAAAGAAAATGCTTCCTTTTTCTTTAAATTCATAATCAAAGATATGTTGTCATTAATGATGGTCGTTGTTCCAAACTGGGATGCATACGCCGCCAGAGTATGGGGATTATATAATTGATAAGGATGGGCATGTGGCTCGATATAACCTGGAACAAGAATTTCATTTGTACAGTCAATGATTTCACAGTTTTCCAATTCCGGCGGTAAATTCTCGCCAACATATACAATCCGATCTTCATATATCCAAATATTCGCCCGCATCCACTGGCGAAATGTTTGATTTAAATACAAGGCATTTTTTAACAAAATGGTTGGTGAAGTTTTTCCATCTAAAACGGATACATGCATGCGTAAATGTTTATTTTTCCATCGATAACGTTGTTCCAGCATACGATACCCTCCCTTTCTTAGAAGCTATTTATCTATTTATAAAAGCGAAAGCGCCTTGCCCAGGGGCGACAGGCATAAGACGAGCCGGCGAGAAGGTCGGTCTTTACCTTCTTGACGGATTGGCTTATGACCCCGACCCCCTAGGCGCTGGAGCTAGATAGTAAGAATGTTGATTTTTCAATAAAGAAAGCCCTTACAAAAATGAATTTAACTTTATACTATCATATATTACTGTTTAACGCATTAAAGAATTGGATAATTACTGTTAAAATATTGTGAAGGAGTGAACAGTGTGAACATTACTAAAAATATCGGGATAATCAACGCATTAATTAGGATTACAATTGGTCTTACGATTCTTTCTTGGAGTACGGCTAAAATGGTGAAGTTTCCATGGAGAGACTCCTATTTATTTATTGCCATTTGCGGAGCAATGAAGGTTGCTGAGGGTATTGTTCGTTTTTGTCCTGTAACAGCACTATTTGAAAGATATCAGGAAATGGAGCAGCAAACACCACTTGCCCTTGGCGATGGCTCAAACAAAACCGATGTCGATCAGTTCTTGCCATACAATCCATCTTAATTAACGGCTATCTTTGCCAATAAGAGTTTGAATTAACCTAATTGTGCCCTTCTTTTTGAATTTTTGGAGTTTGCGGTAACGATTAGTCGCTAATCGTGCCCTTCTCCTCGATTTTTTGGAGTTTACTGTAACGATTAGTCGCTAATCGTGCCCTTCTCCTCGACTTTTTGGAGTTTGCAGTAACGATTAGTCGCTAATCGTGCCCTTCTCCTCGATTTTTTGGAGTTTGCGGTAACGATTAGTCGCTAATCGTGCCCCTTTCCTTGATATTTTGGAAGCAGCGGTAACGATTAGCAGCCAAACTAAGAATTCCTACTCAAAAAAAATAGGGGTGACCGTAGTTGGTCAGCCCTTGAATGATAGTAATGAATCATGTTTTGGGAATATTTATTAGATATGTCGTTTGTAATAATCAGTTTAATTGGCGGTATTGTGGCACATTTATTTGAATTTCTCCGCCGCTCTAACAGAAGACGCGCCCGATAGCCTTGAAGCCGATATCTTTTCGATAAAAAACTCCATCACATGATAATTTTTCAAGCTCTCGATAGACAGTATCCTGCGCTTCCTTTAAACTTTCAGCTTTTGCTCCTACTAAGAGAACTCTGCCTCCAGCAGTTTCAAATTCACCTAGTTGATTTTTAGTTGTTCCTGCATGGAAGGTATAGACTTCATTTGAAAAATCCGCTAAGCCTTTTAGAACAGCACCTTTTTCATATTGCTCTGGATACCCTTTCGCTGCAACCACAACACCTACCATCGGTTGATCATCCCACACTAACTCTGGGGTGCCACCGTCTAAAACATCTAGGATGGTCTGAACCAAATCTGATTTTAATCTTGGTAAAATTACTTGTGTTTCCGGGTCTCCAAAACGAGCATTAAACTCGATAACCTTCGGACCATTTTCACTTGCAATCAAACCAGCATATAAGATTCCACAAAAGCTTCTTCCTTCTTGAATCATTGCCTTTGCAGCCGGCTTAAGAATCGTTTCAATTGCTGTCTCAACCGTCTTGTTATCAATATGTGGAACAGGAGAATATGCACCCATTCCTCCTGTATTTGGACCGTTGTCACCGTCAAAGGCACGTTTATGATCTTGGGCGATTTCTAACGGTATCACGACTTCCCCATTTACGAACGCCATGAGGGAAAATTCCTCACCGCCTAGAAACTCTTCAATGACTACCCGTGCCGAAGCTTCACCAAATTTTTGGTCAACGAGCATTTCTTCTGCACTTTGTAATGCTTCTTCCAAGGTTAAGGCAACTGTAACGCCTTTACCAGCAGCTAGTCCATCGGCTTTAATGACGATAGGAGCGCCTTTTTCTTCAATATATTGCTTCGCTTCGTCATAATTGGTGAATACAGCATATTCAGCAGTGGGAATCTCATACTTTCTCATGATTTCCTTTGCGAACGATTTACTTCCTTCGATTTCGGCTGCCAGCTTCCGAGGTCCAAACACAGCTAGACCTGCGCTTTCAAATTTATCTGCTAACCCTTCAAGCAAAGGAACTTCTGGTCCGATAATCGTTAAACCAATTCCCTGTTCCGTCGCGAATTGAATAAGTTGTTCATGATTACTTTCGTCAATCAAAAGACGTTCTGCGACATCCTCCATCCCGTGATTACCAGGAGCCACAAATACTTTTTCTACAAGCGTGCTTTCACTAACCTTTCGACACAGTGCATGTTCTCTTCCACCTCGGCCAATGATTAGAACCTTCACCCATCTCACCTCATTTTAGTGTTTAAAATGTCTAACTCCGGTAAATACCATAGCAATTCCGTATTCATCCGCTTTTTTGATGGAGTCCTCGTCGCGAATTGAACCACCTGGCTGAATGATTGCGGTAATTCCTGCTATTGCTGCGGCTTCTACGGTATCATCCATAGGGAAAAAGGCATCAGAGGCGAGTGCTGCACCTGCAGCTTTTTCACCTGCTTGTTTTAAGGCGATTTCAGCGGCACCTACCCTGTTCATTTGTCCAGCACCAATTCCAATTGTCATATCCTCTTTCGTTACGACAATAGCATTGGATTTTACATGTTTGACTACCTTCCAGCCGAGCTTTAATGCTGCCCATTCCTGCTCAGTTGGCTGTCTTTTCGTAGGTACTGTAATCGTAGCATTGTCTAACGTGAAAGTGTCCTGTTCTTGAGCAAGCAGTCCACCTTCAATCGTGGTCAGCTTCATCTCTGGTTTTTTTGCCCCTGAAAATGGAATCGTTAATAAACGAAGGTTCTTTTTAGCTGTTAAAATTGTTAATGCTTCCTCAGAGAAAGATGGCGCAATAATAATTTCTAAGAAAATCTCATGAAGTTTGCCAGCTGTCTCTGCATCCACTTCACTATTAAAAGCAATAATTCCGCCAAAAATGGAAACGGGATCCGCAGCAAAGGCTTTTTCAAAAGCAGTAAAACTATTTTTTCCAGTTCCAATACCGCATGGATTCATATGCTTCACGGCAACAGCTGCAGGCTCGGTAAATTCCTTCACAATCTGCAAGGCAGCGTCCGCATCATTAATATTATTATAGGAAAGCTCTTTCCCATGGAGCTGCTCCGCATTAGCAATGGAGAAAGTGGAGCCTAGTGGTTTTTTATAAAATGCAGCTTTTTGATGTGGATTTTCCCCGTAACGGAGCGACTGCTTTAGCTCATATGTAACGGTTAATTTTTCAGGTGTTTCTTCCTGTGCGAGTTCTGTCATGTATTCTGCAATTAAAGCGTCATAAGCTGCTGTGTGACGGAAAACCTTTGCCGCCAGCTTTCTACGTGTTTCCAACGTCGTTTTACCATCTGCTTTAAATTCCTCAATCACCTTATTATAGTCAACTGGGTCAACAACCACCGTTACATATTGATGATTTTTAGCTGATGCACGTAACATCGTTGGACCGCCGATATCAATATTTTCTATCGCTGCTTCAGTTGTTACATCAGGCTTTTCAATCGTTTGCTGAAAAGGATAAAGATTAACACAAACCACTTGAATAGGATCAATACCATGTTCTTCAAGCTGCTTTTGGTGCTGTTCGTCATCATGTTTTGCAAGTAAGCCCCCATGAATGAACGGATTTAACGTTTTTACACGTCCTTCTAATATTTCTGGAAAGCCGGTTACTTCACTCACTCCGAGAACAGGAATCCCTTGTTCTTGAAGTGCTTTTTTCGTTCCGCCAGTTGAAATAATTTCAAAACCTAAGCTGACTAATTCTTTAGCAAAATCAGAAATACCATTTTTATCAGAAACACTAATAAGTGCGCGCTTTTTTGTCACTTTCAACTTCCCCTCTCGTTAACAGCATTTGCAGGATGGATGGATAAAGCTTATACTCGATACTTTGTATTTTCCGTTGCAGACTTTCTCTTGTTTCCTTTTCACTTAGGCGGAAGCGTTCTTGTACAATGATGGGTCCAGTGTCCATTCCTTCATCAACGAAGTGAATCGTAACTCCGCTCCATTTTGCCTTTGCAGCCAAGGCCTGACCAATCGCATCTTTACCTGGAAAGGCAGGAAGAAGCGAAGGATGGATATTAACGATTCGTCCAGCGTACGCTCCGAGCAAGGTTGGACCAATCAGCCTCATAAAACCAGCTAGAACGATAAACTCGACACCATAGCTGGTTAATTTCTCCAAAACCGCCTTTTCATAAGCTTCTTTGGATCCATATTCCTTAGGATTAAAAGCAAAAGTTGGGATATGGGCGGCCTTTGCCCGCTGGGCGGCAAAGGCTTCCGGCTTGTCACAAACGAGAAGTGCGATGTCTGCTTCAAGTTGTCCGGCTTTCACTACATCAATGATCGCTTGAAAATTACTTCCATTTCCTGAGGCAAAAACCGCAATTTTTTTCATCGGCGACCACCCATATTAATTCCTTCTTCTTCGGTTACAACACCGATTTCATAGGCAGTTTCCCCGGATTGTTTTAAGTGCTCCATCAAATCTGCAGCGATATCCTTATCAACAGCAATAACCATGCCAATACCCATGTTAAAAATATTATACATTTCTTGCTGATCGATTTGTCCAACAGTAGTGATTAGATTAAAAATCGGTGGGATCTCCCAGCTTTTTTCATAAATGTCTGCTCCAAGTCCCTTAGGAAGCATCCGAGGGATATTCTCAATAAAACCGCCTCCGGTAATATGGGCCATGCCTTTTATGTTGAATTTTTTCAATGCTGATAAAATTGGTTTTACATATATTCTCGTTGGTTTCAATAACTCTTCACCCAAGCTACAGCCAAGCTCCTCAACATATTCTGTTAAAGCCCAGTTATTGAAGACTTTCCTTACGAGTGAATAACCATTGCTGTGGATTCCACTTGAAGCTAATCCAATTAGCACATCGCCTGGCTTGATATTTTCCCCTGTAATCAATTGGGATTTCTCACATGCACCAACCGTAAATCCTGCAAGATCATACTCATTTTCACTATATAATCCAGGCATTTCAGCTGTTTCACCGCCGATGAGTGCGCAGCCTGCCTGCTCACACCCTTCCGCAATTCCTTTTACAATTGCCTCAATCTTTTCAGGTTCAGCTTTTCCGCAAGCAATATAATCTAAAAAGAACAAAGGCTCTGCGCCTTGAACAACAATATCATTGACGCACATTGCTACTGCATCTATGCCAATCGTGTCATGCTGGTCCATCCAAAAAGCAACCATCAGCTTGGTACCCACTCCGTCTGTTCCCGATACAAGAACAGGCTCTTTTAGGTTAAGCGAAGACAGGTCGAACATTCCGCCGAACCCGCCCAGGCCCCCTAACACACCAGCTCGGGCTGTTTTTTGTACATGCTTTTTCATTCTCTCAACAGCTTCATAGCCTGCCTCGATGTTTACGCCTGCCTGTTTATAAGCATTCGCCATGATGGTCCCCCCTATTTTTGATAATAATATTGGAGTGTATCTGGATAAATTTCAGTTGGGTAGTCACCATTAAAGCAGCCAAGGCAGAATCCATTTGTTCCTTCTGTTTTAACAATGGCTCCTAACATCCCCTCTGTACTAATAAAGGTTAATGAATCAGCACCAATCAGCTGTCTAATTTCTTCCACTGATTTATCTGAAGCAATTAATTCTTCTTTTGTTGATGTATCAATTCCATAAAAACATGGATTTTTAATCGGTGGTGAACTGATTACTACGTGCACTTCAGTCGCTCCTGCCTCTTTTAGCAGCGAGACAATTCGTCTGCTCGTCGTTCCACGAACAATTGAGTCATCAACCATGACAACACGTTTTCCTTCAACGACACCACGAACCGCAGACAGCTTCATTTTTACACCTTGCTCACGTAACGATTGAGTTGGCTGTATAAAGGTCCTGCCTACATATTTGTTTTTAACCAAACCCATCTCATAGGGAATACCCGCAGCTTCCGCATAACCAATCGCTGCTGAAATACTTGAATCTGGAACTCCCGTTACTACATCAGCTTCAATCGGTGCTTCTACCGCTAATCTTTTCCCCATGTTTTTACGGGCTGTATGAACATTGATTCCTTGGATATTGCTATCAGGTCTTGAAAAATAAACATATTCCATCGCACAAATCGACTTCTGAGAATTAAATGCGAATTGCTCAGAGGTAATTCCATCCTCATTGATGATTAACAGTTCTCCTGGCCTAATGTCGCGGATGTATTCAGCTCCAACAACATCAAAAGCACAGGTTTCTGAAGCAACCACATAAGCATTTCCAATACATCCGAGCGAAAGTGGTCTTAATCCATGAGGATCGAGAGCAACCATTAACTCTTTTTCTGTTAAGATTAAATATGCATACGCTCCTTTTAACATCGAAAGTGCATTTTTCACCTGGTCTTTTAATTGGGGGTAGCCGCTTCTTCTTATTAAATGAGCTAAAACCTCCGTGTCTGAGCTTGTTTGAAAAATACTTCCTTGTGCTTCAAGCTGATGTTTTAAGAAATTGGCATTTACTAGATTGCCGTTATGAGCAAGGGCGAGACTTCCTGTTTGAGAATGGAACAGCAAGGGCTGGACGTTCTCATAGCCGCCGCCCCCTGCTGTCGCATAACGAACATGCCCAATCGCAGACGTACCCTTTAATTCTTCCATCACGTTCGAAGTGAAAATCTCTGAAACTAGACCTTCACCTTTCACAACTCTAAGCTTATTTCCGTCGGATACGACAATACCTGTACCCTCTTGACCTCGGTGCTGCAGGCTATGGAGTCCGTAATAGGTAAGCTGTGCAGAATCTGGGTGTCCCCAGACCCCAAAGACTCCGCACTCTTCATTTAATCCCTTGATTTCAGCAAGCATGGAATAGCTCCTTTCCAGGCATCCTTCAATTGGTTTACAGAAGCTTCTAAAACGGTATTATTTTCAGCTTTGACTTTTAATGTCGCAGTATCATTTACTTCACCAATCAGTTTGGCAGCTACTAAACTTTCAAACTCTGTTTGATGTTCTTTTTTCACAGTTAATAGGAAACGGGATTGTGTTTCACTAAATAAGGCTGAAACCTGATTTCCTGTGATGTTAATTTCCGCACCAAGCTGTTCATTCGTAAACAGACTCTCTGATACAGCCACTGCTAACCCACCTTCTGATAGGTCATGTGCTGATTGAACAACTCCTGCACGAATCGCAGCTAAAACTTGGTTTTGACTTTCTTTTTCAACTTCAATATTTAATTCCGGAGCTTTTCCAAAAACCTTTCCATAAACCAGCTTTTGAAGTTCACTTCCTCCGAACTCATCCTTTGTTTCTCCGACTAAGTAAATAAGGTCGCCGTTATTCTTAAAATATTGAGTGGTAATATGATCGATGTCTGTTACCAATCCAACCATACCAATTACCGGTGTTGGATAGATGGCTGTTCCGCTTGTTTCGTTATAGAGGGATACATTCCCGCCGATAACAGGCGTCTCAAGAACCCGGCAGGCTTCACTTATTCCATCTGCTGCTTTTTCAATCTGCCAGAATACTTCTGGTTTTTCTGGATTTCCAAAGTTGAGGTTATCGGTAATCGCTAATGGTTCTGCACCAGAGCAGACAATATTACGTGCGGCTTCTGCAACAGCAATTTTTCCGCCGACCTCAGGATCTAAATAGACATAGCGTGAATTACAGTCTGTCGTCATCGCTAATGCCTTTCGAGTTCCACGAATCCGGACGACAGCCGCATCTGAACCTGGAGACACAACTGTATTTGTGCGCACCATATAGTCATATTGCTGATAAACCCATTCCTTGCTCGCAATCGTTGGCTGACTTAATAGCTTTAGAAGCGTCTCTTTTGGATCAGCAACGTGAGGGATATCCGCCTCCATAGCTTGGAATTCCTGATAATAAGCTGGAACTTTTGATGGTTTGTGATAAACTGGAGCATCTTCGGCTAATGCATCAACCGGAACATCAGCAACCACTTCTCCGTTATGAATCAGTCTTAGCTTTTTATCGTCTGTTACTGTACCAATGGCTACTGCTTCTAAATCATATTTAGAGAAAAGCTCGTTGATTTCTTGCTCTCTTCCCTTTGTGATGACAATCAACATTCTCTCCTGTGATTCAGAAAGCATCATTTCATATGCCGTCATTCCTGTTTCACGCTGTGGGACAAGGTCAAGGTTCATCTCTATTCCCATTCCAGCTTTACTTGCCATTTCTGCTGATGAACTCGTTAATCCAGCCGCTCCCATATCCTGAATACCTACAAGTGCATCTGATTGGATAAGCTCTAGACAAGCTTCTAGTAAAAGCTTCTCCATGAATGGATCACCGACCTGAACGGCTGGACGGTTTTCGTCGGATTGCTCTGTCAATTCTTCAGAAGCGAAGGTTGCGCCATGAATCCCATCGCGACCAGTTTTTGCCCCGACATACATGACTGTATTGCCAACACCTTGTGCGAGACCTTTTTTAATGTCTTTATGATCAATCAAACCGACACACATCGCATTGACCAAAGGATTGCCTTCATAACATGATTCAAATTGAATTTCACCGCCAACGGTTGGAATCCCGATACAATTGCCGTACCCTGCAATCCCAGCAACTACTTCTTTGAACAAGTAGCGGACCCTTGCAGAATCGTTGAGTTCACCGAAGCGAAGTGAGTTTAATAGAGCTATAGGGCGTGCCCCCATCGAAAAAATATCACGGATAATTCCGCCCACACCAGTTGCTGCACCTTGATAAGGTTCAATTGCCGAAGGATGGTTATGACTTTCAATCTTAAATACGACCGCCTGATCGTCACCGATATCGACAATTCCAGCACCTTCTCCAGGACCTTGGAGGACTCTTTCACCTGTGACAGGGAATTTTCTTAATACTGGCTTTGAGTTTTTATAGCTGCAATGCTCCGACCACATAACGGAGAATAATCCGGTTTCGGTGTAGTTCGGAGTACGGCCAAGAATATTTTCAACCAGCGTAAATTCTTCATCGGATAAGCCCATTTGCTGATAAAGTTTTTCTGTCTTTACTTGATCTGGTCTTGGTTCATGCTTTAACAACATTTGCTTCCCTCCAGCTTCTTACAATCGATTGAAATAATTTTAAGCCATCTGCTCCGCCTAATAACTCATCAACGGCTCTTTCAGGGTGCGGCATCATCCCTAAAACGTTACCCTTTTCATTGATAATTCCTGCTATATCTTCTAAACTTCCGTTCGGATTATCCTGGTAAGTGAAAACGATTTGGTTATTTGCTTTTAGCCCAGCAAGCGTTTCCTCATCACAATAGTAGTTTCCTTCTCCATGCGCTACTGGTATGGAGATGGTTTCTCCTTGAGCATAGGCTGTAGAAAACATGGTCCCATTGTTCGCTACCTTTAGGTTTACGGGTTTACAGATAAATGATAGACTTTCATTTCGTCTCATTGCCCCAGGCAGTAGACCAACTTCCAATAAAATCTGAAATCCGTTGCAGACACCAAGAATTGGTTTCCCTGCTTCTGCTGCTTTTACTACTGCTTTCATTACCTTACTAAAACGAGCAATGGCTCCTGTACGTAAATAATCACCATATGAAAAACCACCAGGAAGTAAGATTCCATCAAACTCATCTAAGCTCTCTGTGTCATGCCATACATATTCAACCTGCTCACCAAGTTCATCCTTAATCGCATGGTACATATCGATATCACAGTTAGACCCTGGAAAAACGATGACTGCAAACTTCACTGAGGAACACACTCCTCTACTTCATAACGGTAGTCTTCAATGACTGGATTTGCAAGGAGCTTGCTGCAAACCTCATTGATTACTTCATCAAGATTACGTTCTGATTTTTCGACTATTAATTCCATATATTTTCCAATTCGAACATCGGTTACTTCAGGAAAATTTAACGAATGGAGTGAATGAGTTACTGCCTTACCTTGTGGATCTAATACACTTTCTCTTAACGTGACATATACCTTTACCTTATACATGCTGCTTTCCCCCTAATCTGGCTAAAATGGTTTCATAGGCTTCTGTTAAACTGCCAAGGTCCCGACGGAATACATCTTTATCGAGCTTTGCATTTGTCTTTTTGTCCCACAATCTGCAGGTGTCCGGTGAAATCTCATCTGCTAATAGTATCTTGCCTTCATCGTCCTTACCAAACTCAAGCTTGAAATCGATGAGGTTAATGCCTAGCTCTGTAAAAAAGCTTGATAAAACTGTATTAATTATTAGTGCCTTTTCTTTTAAAATTGCTAGTTCTTCAGAAGTTGCTACATTCAATTCGTAGACATGGTCAACTGTTAACAGCGGGTCACCAAGATCATCATTTTTTAGATAAAACTCAACAAGTGGCTTAGTTAATTCTTTACCTTCTTCGATCCCTAATCGCTTTGAAAGACTTCCTGCAGCAACATTACGAACGACAACCTCAAGCGGAATAATCGATACTTTTTTAACTAGCTGCTCTGTTTCTGAAATTCTCTTAATAAAATGCGACTCAATTCCCTGTTCCTTAAGCTTTAAAAATAGCAAACTAGTAATTTCGTTATTCAAACGTCCCTTACCAGTAATATCTGCCTTCTTTTGCCCGTTGAAAGCTGTTGCCGAATCCTTATACTCAATCAAAACAGTTTGTTCATCTTCCGTTTTAAAAATTCGCTTCGCTTTTCCTTCATAGAGAAGTTCTCTCATAAAGAATGCCTCCTAATTCGCAATATTGGGAATCTTAAAAGTATTATAGGCACTGGAAATCAGTGTTAGTGCCCATATTCTTGTTATTTATTAGATTTCGGTAACTAATTGGCTTCTTTGGTTACCACTTTCTTGGTTTTTACTCGTCTTTGGTCTCCAAGAGCCTTCCTTGGTTACCACTTTCTTGATTTTCACTCGCTTTTGGTCACCAAAAGCCCTCTTTGGTTACCACTTTCTCATTTTTCCAACCGTTTCGGTCACCAAAAGCCCTCTTTGGTGACCGCTTTTTCGATTCTCAACCGATTTCGGTCATTAATAGCTCTTACCCATTCAACCCTAATCGATCAAAGATGGTATCAACATGCTGCAGGTGATAGTTGTAATCAAAGCAGTTAGCAATTTCTTCCATTGAAAGCAAGCTTGTAATTTTCGGCTCCTCTTCAATCAAACCGCGGAAAGGAACTTGCTTTTCCCATGACTCCATTGTTTTTGGCTGAACGGTATCATAAGCCTCTTCACGTGATAAACCTTTGTCAATCAACGCAAGCAGGACTCTTTGTGAGTAAATCAAGCCAAGCGTCCGGTCCATGTTACGTTTCATGTTTTCTGGATACACAGTTAGGTTTTTAATGATGTTGCCGAAACGATTTAACATGTAGTTCAAGGCAATCGTTGCATCTGGTAAAATGATCCGCTCTGCAGAAGAGTGTGAAATATCGCGCTCATGCCATAGTGGAACATTTTCATAGGCGGTCATCATATAGCCGCGAATCACACGGGCCAAACCAGTCATATTTTCAGACCCAATTGGGTTTCGTTTATGAGGCATCGCAGATGATCCTTTTTGTCCTTTTGCAAAAAACTCTTCGACTTCACGCGTTTCACTTTTTTGTAACCCACGAACTTCCACGGCAAATTTTTCAACCGAAGTAGCAATCAATGCAAGAGTGGACATATAGTGTGCATGGCGGTCTCGCTGCAAGGTTTGGGTTGAGATTGGCGCAGGCTGGGTACCCAGTTTTTCACACACATATTGTTCAACAAACGGGTTGATATTAGCGTAAGTTCCAACTGCTCCGGAAATTTTCCCAAACTCAACACCAGTAGCTGCCTGATTAAAACGTTCCAGGTTCCGTTTCATTTCTTCATACCAAAGAGCAAGCTTCAATCCAAAAGTAGTCGGTTCAGCATGTACGCCGTGCGTACGTCCCATCATGACGGTAAATTTATGTTCGATCGCTTTGTTCTTTAGGATTTCAATAAAGTTTTCAAGGTCCTTGCGGATAATCGCATTGGCTTGCTTTAATAAGTAAGAAAGTGCGGTATCAACTACATCCGTTGAAGTTAACCCGTAATGCACCCACTTGCGCTCTTCCCCTAATGTCTCGGATACCGCGCGAGTGAAAGCAACAACATCATGTCTTGTTTCCTCTTCAATTTCTTTAATCCGGTCAATATTAAAGGATGCATTTTCACGAAGCTTCTTTACGTCCTCTTTCGGAATATCACCTAACTCAGACCATGCCTCACATGCAAGTATTTCAACCTCTAACCAAGCATTAAAGCGGTTTTCCTCTGTCCATATTGCACCCATTTCAGGTCTTGTATAACGATCAATCATCTTTTTGCCTCCAGACTTTTTTCTTCCCAAATGTTACTGTTACTCACTTCTTCAAGGGCAGTATCAACAGAATCACATAGAATCGTTACATGCCCCATCTTTCTTTTTAGTTTTGCCTCTTCTTTCCCATATAAATGAACTTTCCAATCTGGTACGTTTGTTAATTTTTCTAACACGTTTTGAACATGCTCTCCTAATATATTAACCATCACCGCAGGCTTTAATAGCTCTGTCTTACCAAGGGGCAGGTTACACACAGCCCTAATATGCTGTTCGAATTGTGATGTTTCACATGCCTCAATCGTATAATGCCCTGAATTATGCGGTCTAGGAGCGAGTTCATTTATGTAAATGTTATCCCCCGCTGTTAAAAACATTTCAACCGCCAGTGTCCCTACTAACTCAAAGGCATTAGCAAGTTGTATCGCTGATTGAATTGCATTATTCTCCGCTTGTTTACTAATACGTGCTGGAGAAAATGTTTGGTGGAGAATGTTATCGCGATGAATATTTTCTCCAACCGGAAATACAGCTGTTTCACCATTTGAATTTCTAACGATTATGACTGAAATTTCTTTCGTAAAAGAAATCCATTTTTCCAAGATACATTGTCCATTTTCAAGAAGGACTTGAGCCTTTTCGATATCCTGACTATTTTTAAGAACTACTTGCCCTTTGCCGTCATAGCCGCCTCGTGCTGTTTTCAATACTACAGGATAGCCAAGTCTTTCACAATTTTCATTAAGGTCATTCAGCGAATTGATTACGGCATAAGGTGCCACCTGAACACCAGCGTTTTCAATTGCCTCTTTTTCTTTTACTCGATCCTGCGTAATTTCAAGTAAGTTCTTACCCTGTGGTACATATGCTTGATTACAAAGCCATTCAAGCGCTGCAGCATCGATATTTTCAAATTCGTAGGTAATGACATCACTTACTTCAGCTAGTTGGCTAATTGCTGGTAGATCATCATAATTGCCGATAATCTTATAATCAGCCACTTGGCCGCAAGGAGAATCTTCAACAGGGTCTAATACAGCAATTCGATAGCCCATTGCTCTTGCGGAAAGGGCCATCATCCGTCCTAGCTGTCCGCCGCCAATAATTCCAATTGTTTGACCCGGTAAAATGGTTTTATTAAACAAGCTCATCACTACTTTCTATTGCTGCAATTTTTGCTTCAATACGGACTTGCTCGAGTCGTTCTTGTAATTTCGAATCGTTAATCGAAACGATTTGTGCTGCCAGTAATCCCGCATTTGTTGCCCCTGCTTTTCCGATTGCCACTGTTGCCACTGGTACCCCTGCTGGCATTTGCACGATGGATAATAGTGAGTCTAGTCCATTCAATGCCTTCGATTGAACAGGTACACCGATAACTGGCAATGTGGTCTTTGCTGCAACCATACCTGGCAGATGTGCCGCACCGCCTGCACCTGCGATGATTACCTTAATTCCGCTTACTCTAGCATTCTCAGCAAATTCAAACATCAAATCAGGAGTGCGGTGGGCTGAAACCACCTTTTTCTCATACGGAACTTCTAACCGGTCAAGGATTTCACAGGTATGCTTCATCGTTTCCCAATCTGATTTGCTTCCCATTATTACCGCCACAATCGGATTCATGTTCTCTCCCCTTTGTCTAGCGCAAGCAGCCTAGGGGGCTCTCAGGTCTAAGCCAATCCGTCAAGAAGGTTAAAGAACAACCTTCCCACCGGCTCGTCTTATGCCTGTCGCTCCTGGGAAAAATTGAACTGCATTTTTCCTTGTTCAAGGCGCTTACGCTTTTCTTACTTTACCAATATAAAAAGCCCAAAACAGATACTTCTCCAATTTCCACGAAATGAGAGAAAGCAGTCTGTCCGGGCTGAAATCGGCACAGTAAATACCCTGAAACGAGTTAACGTTTCTGGCATTTCCACTTCCCCTCATAGTCCAATCATTTACGGTAATTGGGTAGATACTTATAGGCCATATTCCCATTATTATACGAGGGTGTTACTTTATATATTTTTTTGACACCTTTATATTACAATTTAAGGGGCAAATGGTCAATAAAAACGAACGATTTTATTTATAAAAAATATAACGTTCGTATTTACTCACTGCTGACGGCCTCAAATACAATCTGTCTTCCAACCGGTTCATAGGTAGTTTTATTCCCAGTAATTACCTCCTTAAAAATTGGTTTTTCCGTCCGGCGAACCGGTACATACCCCTGTTTTTTCATCCGCTCTAAACAAGCTTCAATACTTTCATTTTCTTGTACTTCAAATTGCATTTTCTTTTTACTCATGAAAATAATTTCCCTCTTTTCACAGATTTCACCCAAAATCCTCCATGGATAGATTTTGGTTCATAGGAGATGATGAATGCTTTTGGATCCAAATTTTTTATCGTGTCATACAATTTAAGTTCAAATTTTCTTGGTGTTAAAATTTGCATTGCCATCCGATCGCCTTCCAGACCATTTGCTTCCCAATTTGTTACACCATATCCTTTTTCCCTTAATGTTTTAGGCAAGTCTTTATCATATGCATTAGTTATTACATTTACCGTAATATAGCCCAAAGCCAGCTTTTCCTCTATTTTCATCCCGACAATAACCCCAATTCCATAACCAACCGCATATGCGATTAGATTTTGGATTTCATTAAGATTATTTAAAACAAGACCGAGACCTAACACATAAATAACGACTTCGATCATACTAAGAGAAGCCGCCAAATACCGCTGCCCTTTTAACGTTAGAATCATTCTTATCGTAAAAAATGAAACATAAACGATGTTGATAAGTAAGATAATCACTACCATCATAAAACTATTCTCTAACAAAGACTAAACCTCCTATTCTCATCTTGGACAATTCTAGGTACGTTATTTTGTTAGTGTAACCCTTTTGATTAAATTTTTCATTTAATTTAAAGAAGACCCGCCATTTGACAGGTCCTATACTAGGATTATTTTACTAAGGTAATACTTCTTTTTGGGCTTCGACACCAATATGATAGAGTTTTTCATGGATGTCTAATAGTTTTTCTAAATCTTCCTTCGGCAATTTCGCATAGTACTTTTCAATGATAAACAGCTGATTTTTTTCTACCATTTGATTATAGCGGTGACCTTTTTCACCTAGTTGAACGATAATTTCGCGGCGGTTGTCAGGATTTATCTCTCTTTTTACATAATACTGCTTTTCCAGTTTTGAAATGAGCTGACTCGCAGCACTGGCCGTAATGGATAAAAAGTGTGAAATTTCATTAACAGTCCGATTTTTCACCCTTAAGAGCTCTAAGATTACTTGTTGTTTTGTTGATAGGTCGGCAAACTCATCGTTAATTAGTTTCTTATAGTCCTCTAAAAATAGAGAACTCAAAGCATTGGAGTAATCTACAATTTTACTGCATATAATTTCTAAATCTTTGTTCACTTCTTTCACCTCTTCATATTTCCATTATAAACCACTATTAATATTTAAGCGAACTTAAATGTTTATTAAAATAAAAAGACTAAGCTGGATAACCAGCTTAGCCTCTAAATTAAAGTTTTTTTCAAATTTCGTAAATAATGGTGACGGATAAATAAGAAATAAATGATTTGTGCGATAAAAAAGCCTGCTATGACAATGACCATTTCAGTTGCAATGGACATCGAGAAGAAACTTTGAAGTGCCATGAAGGCAAAAATACTGTGAATGATTGCAATTGTGATTGGAACAAAGAAAAGAAGTACCAACTGGCGTGTAACAATCTTGTTTAGCTCTCCATCAGTTAAACCTACTTTCTTTACCGTCAAATATAAACGACGGTCGTATTCCAGATCCGCATATAATCGGAAATACAAGAAGCTGCCTGCTGCAATAAAGAAGACTGCACCGATTAGAAAGGCTACAAGTAACATAATCCGATACACGCTCATTAGCTGTTGATATAATGTTCCGCTTACCGTCATCGCATAAGGATTTTTACTTGTATTAAAGACTGCACCATTCTCCACTAGATTTTCAGCCATTCCAGCTGTTTTTTCAAACTCAGCTGTAAAAAATCCAGTAAATAATACTGTATTTTTAGATGAAAGTTTTTGATATAACTCATCACTAACAACAAGTCCTTCACTCGTTATAAGTTGAAAGGGAATCACGACATTATTTGTCGCCTTATTTTGCTGAAGCTTAATGTTCTCCTGTTTTAGCGTATACGTCTGTGGGTCAAACGTTTCAATTAACGACGTTAGCATAGCAAGTGCTTCCATTCCAGTCGGTTTGTCCTCTTTGAATGGATAACCAGCAAGCTCTGATATCTTTTTGTAATTCGAATACGTAATAACAGGTATTTCTTCTCGTGCGTAAGGGTCAGTAGAATCAGCAATTTCCACATACTTCAATGGAATCTCAAGTGTAGTATAGTTGATATTTCGCTTTTGAAATTCACTTTCGATTTGCTGTAGGTTATGCTGGTGGACAGCTTGATTATCCTTTGCAAGATAACTTACTGCTGCTGGAAAATCCAATTGAAATTGCTTGTTTAAAACATTCATTGACGCGAGTGTTCCCACTGCACAAAACGCAACCGTTGAAACGATGGTAACCATAAAAAACATCCGGGCATTATCCTTTAAGCGATAAGCCAAACTTGAGAATGTAATGATATTGGTTCTTTTCCAAAACAATATCCGATTTCTTTGAAGCAATTTGGTCATGAACACCGACAGTTGGGTATAGAAAAAGTAGGTTCCAAATATGGTCATGAAAACAACAGGTAGAATACGAATCATCATCGTTTCCAGTGTTGTTGTAGCTGCTAGATAATAACTGGCAATTAGTAGAATAGCAGACAAAATCGCAAGTACTTTCGAAACTTTGGGCTCTTTTTTTGGCTTTTCTCCGGCCTGGAATAAGTCAATTAACTTATTGATCCTGACTAGCAGCGTAGTAAATATAGAGATAGATAAAAAGAGAATTAAAAAGGCAAAAATAGTCCATGAAAGAGCTTTTCCAGATAAATAGAAAGGAACGGACTCAATATCAAGCATTCTCGAACCTATCATTAGAAACAATTTACCTGTGATGATTCCTGCACCAATACCAGCAATAATGGATCCAATACCAATCAGCATGTTTTCTAAAAAAACCATTCGGTTTAGCTGACCCCTTGTCATCCCGTGCATCATTAATATCCCAAATTCCCGCTTACGCGATTTCAAAAACGTGCTGACCGAATAAAGTACAAACAAGAATGAGAAAACATACATGATGACTTCAGCTGTAACCATTAATTGAATCGCTACCGAAGCGGTTACCCCTTTTTTTATATCAGGATTAAAAATAAACAGGGCATACACAAAGAAAATCATCACAGAGAACGCGCTGCTTAAAAAATAAGCGGCATATGTCCGTTTATTGCGGATAACATTTCTAAAGGCGAACTGTCGAAAGGTCATGACTGTTACCCCCTAGTAATGCCAGCATATCAATAATTTTTTGGAAAAATGCCTGGCGATTATCTCCTCGGTAAATCTCGTTATATAGCTGTCCGTCTTTTATAAAAATAACACGGTGGCAATAGCTCGCTGCAACAGCATCATGTGTCACCATTAAAGCAGTCGCTCCATCCTCTCTGTTAATCGTCGAGATGGTTTCCATAACATCTTTAGCCGATTTTGAATCAAGGTTTCCAGTTGGTTCATCTGCTAAAATAAGCGAAGGCTGATGAATAATCGCCCGAGCGATCGCTGTTCTTTGCATTTGTCCGCCAGAAATTTCATAGGTGCGCTTTTTTAATATAGAATCTATCCCTAGTTTTTGGGCAACCTTTTGAAGCTTCCTCTCCATTTCATTAACACGTTTCCCGTCCAGTGTAAGTGGAAGGACGATATTCTCCTCAACCGTTAACGTATCCAGTAAATTAAAGTGTTGAAAAACAAAACCCAACTCTCTTCTTCGAAATAATGCCGTTTGCTTGCGATTTAATTGATGTGGATTCTGTTCATTAATTAAAACCTCACCAGAGCTCGGTTGATCGATGGTTGAGATTAAGTTCAGCAGCGTTGTTTTTCCACTTCCTGATGGACCCATGATCCCAACAAACTCTCCCTTTTCAATTGAAAAGTTAATATTATCTAAGGCTTTATGCGCCACTCTTCCCTCATATATCTTTGCTAATTGTTTTACAGTTAAGATAGCCAAGACCTTCACTCCTTGTTCTTATTTCATGTCTTTATTTTAGCTAGTAAAGGAACCTGGCTGCCATTTCATAAACTTACAGTTAGCTTACAAGATTGTAAGGTTGATTTTTAAAAAATGATTCGGACCGTAGTCCCTTTATTAACGGTTGATGCAATCTCTACCCGGTGTCCAAGTTTATCGCATATTTGCTTCGCTAAATAGAGTCCCATTCCGGTTGACTCTTGAAAATTCCGTCCATTTTCACCCGTGAAATAGGGATCAAACACTCTAGGCAGATCGCTTTCGGGGATTCCAACACCTTGATCCTGAACTTCTAACACAACATTAGTGTCGCGTTTAAAGCCTTTAAGAAAAATTTTTCGATTTCCATCCGTTGTATATCTTACTGCATTTGTAATAATTTGAGTTAAAACAAATGAAAGCCATTTTTCATCTGAAGCTATACTCAATTCATCATTCAATTGTAAGGAGGGAAAAACACGGTTTCGAATGAATAACCTTTTTTGATTGGAAGTAACCGAGCGTACGACCTTTTCTAAGTGGAGCATTTCTACATAAAAATCATGCTCAAATTCATCTAAACGGGCAGTATATAACACCATATCTAGACCTTTTTTCATACGGTCAAGTTCATCACCTATTGCTGTGAAGCGAGGCTCATCTTCATCCTGAATCATCAAATGAATTACAGACAATGGTGTCTTCATTTGGTGAACCCATTGATTAATAAACTGAATATGGTCCTTCAGTTTATGCTGATAGTGATGTAAATCATTTTGATACTGACGGTATTGACTTTTCAATAACAGATGTAGACTAGTGGCTAATGGAGCCCCAGAACCTGCCTTGATAAATTCATCCATAGGAGTATGTGGCTCTTCTAAACGCTTATAAAAGTTTCGGTGGGTTAGATACCGATAGACAAGATATCCGATAAACAAACAGCCGCTAAGAATTCCAGCATACAGGATAATCGAATAATTTTGGTACCCATCAAGCCAAAATACAAATAAGATCAAAACTAATTGAGCTATATAGACGATAATTAGAGGAATTTGTTCCCTTACAAAAAGCTTCAAGACTGTGCCCCCCAATTGGGTAAAAGGCGATATCCTTGTCCACGAATCGTTTGCAAAGCGTCCTCAATATTTAATATCATTAACTTCTTTCGTACACGTGTGATATATACATTTAACGTATTGTCATCAACAAAAACTTGATCATCCCATATTTTTTCAAGGAGGCGATCACGACTTACGACCCTCTCGGACCTCCTCATTAATTCTTCTAAAATTCTAACCTCTGTATGACTAATTTCTACCTTTTGTTTTTGAAACGTCAAAGTTAATCTTTCTACATCTAGTTTTAGCCCTTCTATATCAATTAATCGATCACCATGTGTACTAGCAAACTTCCCATAGGCACGACGAAGCTGACTATTGATTTTGGCTACCGCAATATCGTAATCAAATGGCTTTGTGATATAGTCATCTGCTCCATTTTCAAGTGCCATCACTTGATCCATTTTTCCTTCCCGGGCCGAAATAAAAATAATCGGACAGGTGGATACTTTGCGAATTTGACGGCACCAATAATAACCATCGAATTTAGGCAAATTCACATCAAGTAAGATAAGGTGCGGGGAATACCTTTCAAATTGCTCCAAAACTGAATCAAACTGATCTACTGGCTGGGTATCAAAGCCAAATTTATGTAAATGTTCATTAAGCAACGTTACAAGTTGTTTATCATCTTCTACAATAAAAATTTTGAACATATTTTTCTCCTTTTATTGGGAATTATAAGATTTAAAGATACTAGGTGGGTGACTTTGCTAATGAAAAAAATACTTTTATTTGTTTTTTTGCTCTTAACCTTCCTTCCAGGTTTCGTCTCAGCGGAACCTAAGGATAATCTGAAAGCAGCTTTTATCAGAAACGATCATTTATGGCTTAAAATAAAGGATAAGGAAATTAAAATTACGGATGCAGGTTATATAAGATATCCAAAATGGTCATTCGATGGCAGCTGGGTTGCTTATTTGAAGGGAGCCAAAGAAGGAGATGTTATGGATCTCTGGCTCTACAATAGTAAGAGCAATAGACATACTAAGGTTAAAGAAAATGTTGATAATAACTTTCAATGGTCCCCGAGTGAAAATACAATTGGTTTCCAAGTTGTAAAGAATTTATTTATTTTGGATACCAGCCAATTAGGCTTAATTATACCCATAGCCCAAAACATAGAAAATTTCTCTTGGCTCCCCACTGGCAATGGTTTGCTTTTGTCAACAAAGAAAAGTCCAAAACTAGATTCAGATATTATTTTATCAAAAGTTATCCTAAGAAAAAATGAAAAGCCCATTATTACCCATTTTTATACAATTAAGCTAGATAAAGATGAAATATTTGTCTCTACTAGTGAATTTAAATGGTCAAGTGACAAGAAGTGGATTAGTTTTTTGTTAATCCCTACCGCTTCCTTATCGGCTGACGGAAATACTTTATGTATCCTTTCTGCTAATGGAAAAACATTTCAAATGGCAGATGAAATGTTAAATGAATCTGCATGGTTCCAATGGGCTCCATATAATGGGTTGTTAGGATATATAAGTGGTGTTGGACGAGAAGCCACGATCAATAAACGAATGCAGGTTTTAAATGTCCCTTCTATGAAAAATGTCATCCTTACGCCAAGGGGTTTTGTAGATCGTGATTTGACGTGGCAAAATAATCGAACTGTAATCGTCTCCCGATCGAAGGAAAACGGTTCTGGGGACTTGGACCAAAGAGCTATGCCAAGTCTATATAAGATAAGCCTATCAGATAACAAACAAACCCAAATCACGGTTCCTTCTGAAAAAGATGGAGATTTTAGACCACAAATAGTTAAGAATAATCTATTTTGGATTAGAACAGATAGAAAAGATGCACATGTTATGAGTTCTCCAACCTATAGTATGAGAGAAATGCTTTGGATTAAAGATATCAGTTTGGGGAGCTCCTATTATGAAAAGTGGAGTTGGGATGAGGTGTTTAGTTTATATTCGAGGCGCTAATTCATACAGCATTGGAGGGCCAGGCAGGCTTAGTGCCTGGCTCTTTCCCCAAAATTATTTTTCTTTGATTAATTTATTGGTTAGTGCACCTAATTTTTCAACTTCAACAGTTACCAAATCACCAGGCTTCAAGTAAACTCGTTTTTCCATTGGGTAGCCTATGATAACACCAGCTGGAGTTCCAGTAAGAATTACATCACCTGGTGTAAGAGTCATGTGCTGCGAAATATAGCTGACAATTTCATCTACATAAAAAATCATATCAGATGTATTGGAATCTTGACGTTTTTCTCCATTCACATACGTTTTTAATTGTAAATTGTTAGGGTCACCTACTTCATCCGCTGTTACAAGATAAGGACCTATAGGACTGAAGTCATCACATGTTTTTCCAAGTAACCATTGGTTTGTCCTTTTTTGCAGGTCACGTGCTGATAAATCATTCGCTGTACAATAGCCAAATACATAATCTAAAGCATTTTCCTTACTTACATACTTCGCTTCCTTCCCAATTACTACCCCTAATTCTACCTCGTAATCCAGCCTTTGAGTCACTTTTGGCACAGCTATCTCACATTTATGTCCTGTTAATGAATTATTAAATTTACTAAATAATATAGGTACTTCTGGATAAGGGGAATTTGTTTCATCTGCATGTTTGCGATAATTTAAACCTACACAAATAATTTTGTTCGGTTGTGTGACACAAGGTCCCCACTCAACTTCTTCTATATTTTTAATATAATTTGTTTTATTTTCAGTTGGCAGATTGGTAATATAGTCCTCGAGTGCAGAAATGACTTCATCTCCACCCGCGATTACCTCCATGATGTTTGTATGTACTTGATTATTAGGAATCTCTTTTAATGCCTCTTCAAGATCAATTAGGCCATTCTCAATTTTAACACCTAACACATGCTTGCCTTCTTTTTTTATGGTTACTAGTTTCATTGAATATATATCCTCCTTATTTTTTGATTCTTTACCCACTGATTTCTCTCTTACTTCTTTTTTATCCTTCTTTCTACTTTAATTAATTTGGCTGTGTTAAACTTTGCTGTTGATTTCCACTCCAGGCACTTCGCTTTCCGCGGGCGGTCCGGGGAGCCTCCCGCAGGAGTCTTCGTGCCTTCCGCTCCAATCAACAGAGTGCCAAAATCAACAATTAGCTTTAACACAGCCATTAATTAATTTTTTTCTTGAATTTAGATTTATTAAGCAAGAATCAATTATGAAGGAAAGAATCAGATGCCAAAAATCAAAAATGAGGTTTGATTCCCTCTATCCTTGAAAAGTCGTGTTTAAGGGAATCAAAAAGAGGTTTTGGTTCCCTGTATCCTTTAAAAGTCAAGTTTATGGGAATCAAAATGAGGTTTTGGTTCCCTCTATCTTTGAAATATCGAGCTCATGGGAATCAAAAAGGGGTTTTGGTTCCCTCCCTCCTTTAAAAATCAAGCTTAAGGGAATTAAAAGATAATTTTTACTATTTTGTCTTTTCGAACAACACAAAAAAGCACAACCCTTATCAGGTTGTGTTTCGTTTTGCCTGGCAACGTCCTACTCTCACAGGGACAAAGTCCCAACTACCATCGGCGCTGAGAAGCTTAACTTCCGTGTTCGGTATG
>NZ_BAWM01000044.1 GCF_000759675.1 Neobacillus niacini
GCTAGAGGCTTTTCTTGGCAGTGTGGAATCAGGAACTTCGGTACTATATTTCCCTCGCCATCACAGCTCAGCCTTTACGGTAAGTGGATTTTCCTGCTTACCAGCCTAACTGCTTGGACGCGCATATCCAACAGCGCGCTTACCCTATCCTCCTGCGCCCCCCCATCACTCAAACGATAAAGAGGTGGTACAGGAATATCAACCTGTTGTCCATCGCCTACGCCTTTCGGCCTCGGCTTAGG
>NZ_BAWM01000043.1:0-6323 GCF_000759675.1 Neobacillus niacini
GCGAATGGCTAGTTCTTACTCGACGGGAATTCCACCCGCTATATGATACGACCTAGGCTCGGCCGCACACCTGCTTCGTTAGTTCAACAAGAAAAAATGACCGCCGCGGCGATCATCATCCTTTACAAAAGCACCCGTTAGCGTAAGTACAATATTTCACAAAATCCAAAAACAAGTTTACCTTTAGATATTGTTTTTATGCTCCTTTTTTAGCTTTAAGTGAATAAAATTATGATATTTTATAATTGCGATTAATTTCTCCCAATTGTTGTTTTCTTTTTATGGTAGTGGCGGCGATTTGCACGACCATCATCACTACGTTAATTACAATCAGCCCCGCTATAGCTGTTGAGAAGCTATCCGTCGCATCGTGAATCCAGCCAAGAATAAGGGGGCCGGTTGCCCCGATCACATAGCCGGCTGATTGAGTCATGGCCGACCAAGCAGCCGCCTCTTGCGGATTGTCGGTAGCGTCCAAAGGCAGTAGTAGATTGAGAGAAAACAATGCGCCGGCGCCTACACCAATAAAGATCGTGGCAATCAACGGTGCAATGGAGGACGCAAGCATCACTAGCCCGACGAGTTCCGACAGCGCTGCAACCATTAGCCAGAGGCGACGGGAAGGGAATCTGCGAAGCAAGATCGGCAGAACAAGGCTTACTGGAATCTGAACAACGACGAAAATCGTAAGCGCGCTTGCAGCGTAGGACTTACTATAGCCCATCCCTTGAATCATATCTGGCAACCAAGCTGTGAATGAATAGAATAGCATGGCCATCAAGCCGAACGTCAGTGTAAGTAGCCACGCTTTCTTATATGTCCATGGCATTCTCGTCTTCGTGCCGGTTGAAGTGGGAAGATCTTGCGGTCTAATATGCCGCATAACGAACAACCACCATAACAGCACTGCGACGAATGCGATGACCGCCCATATCCCTAGCGCGCTCTGCCAAGAGTTCATACTATTCTGCATCGGCACGATCAAGCTCGAGCTTAGTGCTGCTCCCAGAGTAAGAGCAACCGTGTATATCGCAATCATCGAGGGCACATGCTTAGGAAAGTGGCGCTTAATAAATCCGGGAAGAAGCGGTCCTGCAAATGCAATCCCTATACCAGCAATAAAAGCGGTAATAAGCAAAAATGAGACCGAATCCGTGAAGAATCTAAGAATAGTACCGACTCCGATGACAAGCAGCGACCAACCCAATACCCGCTCAATACCCCATTTTCCGCTGAACTTTATGGCTACAGGAGCGAAGAGTCCCATGCAAAGAACAGGAATCGAAGTTAGCAAACTCGCTACGGAGGCGTTCATTCCTAAGCTGGTTCTAATCGTTTCGAGCAATGGTGCTATCGAGTTAATTGCCGGTCGCAAGTTCAATGATGCAATAAATAAAGCTATTATCATTAGAATATATTTTTTTTTCATAAAAATTTCATACTCTCCTTTAGGTTGTATTTATAAATTTCAAACCAATACTAAAAAGCCCAACTTCACCGTAAATTAATAAGAAATTGGGCTTTTTCATTACTTCATTAAGGCGCCCTATTCTGGAATAGTAACTTTTTAATTTATTTGTTTTTTATTTCTTGTCTTACTAGTGGCATTACTTTCGTAGCTAATAATTCAATCGCACTTGTAACTTGGGAGAACGGCTGACAAATATCAAGCTGCATAATAAAGCGATCATGACCAAATAATTCGTGCTGATAAAGAATTTTTTCAACGATTTCTTCAGGACCTCCAACAGCAAGTGCATTGTTTTTAGAAACAGCTGCTGCCACTTGCTCTTTCGGAATATTTCTTCCCATCATCGTTCTAATATAATTTGAATAATATGGGTGAAATTCATCTACAGCTTGTTCTGCAGTCTTGCCAATATAGCCATGGCTTGTGATCGCAATTTTTAGATCCTCTTCTGCGTGTCCTGCCGAAATCCCAGCTTGACGATAGGCTTCTACTAAAGGTTTTACATAAAGTGGATTACCTCCTAAAATAGCGAGTGCCATTCCAAACCCAGCCTGCCCAGCCCGAACTGCACTTGCAGGGGTTCCTCCTACTCCTCTCCAAATCGGAATCTTACTTTGTTTTGGTCTAGGAGCAATCTCGCTATTATTTAATGGCGAACGGAACTTCCCTTGCCATGTAACACGTTCATTATTATTTAGTTCTTGTAACAATTGTAATTTCTCTTCAAAAAGTTCATGATAATCATCCAAGTTATAGCCAAAAAGAGGGAATGATTCGATAAATGCTCCTCTACCTGCCATAATTTCCGCACGCCCACCTGAAATTAAATCTACTGTCGAAAAGTCTTCAAATACTCTTACAGGATCTGCAGTGCCTAATACAGTTGTAGCACTGGCTAATCGAATATTTTTTGTTGCTTGTGCAATCGCTGCTAACACAACAGGTGTCGCTGAAACCGCAAAATCCAGGCGATGATGTTCGCCTAAACCAAAAATATCCACTCCTACTTCATCAGCCAGCTTCGCTGTCTCGATGATATTTTGAATACGCTCTTCCGCAGAAATTATTTTTCCAGTAATGGGATCTGGAATTATTTCTCCAAAAGTATAGACACCAAATTCAAACTTCTCTTGATTTGTCTGGCTCATAAGGCAACCCTCTTTCATTCAAATAATTATCTTCCCTTAAAAAAACGCGCATCCTGTGAATATTGTCCTGCATCCGTGAGAGCTATAGCAATTGCTACAACTAATGTAGCAAGACAGTATTAATATAAACCTAATCCTAACACCTTTTTTTCCTCCCCTTTAATTCTCTTTATCTAAAATGATTTTAGATTTCCTTTGAATAATGTTATTATTACTCATAATAATCATATTAGAAAGTACGCACTTAAAAGTTGTATAGTATACAAAAAGATACTAAAGGGGTAATTAGGATGAATCTAGAACCAGAATTATGTCGTGTAGAAGATGCTTTATGCATATTAGTCGGGAAATGGAAACCAATTATCTTATTGCATTTATTGAAGAACGGTACTCAAAGATTCAGTGAGTTAAAACGAAGAATGCCTGGAATCACGCAAAAAATGCTGACTATTCAATTACGCGAGTTGGAAAACGAGGATATTATTCAGCGTGTTGTCTATCCACAGGTTCCTCCTAAAGTGGAATATTCGATTACTGAATACGGCAGGAGCTTGGAACCGATCTTACACGCAATGCATAAATGGGGAACAAAGCATACATTGCATAAAAGACAAAAAATGAACGAAAGAGCGAGTAAATAAAAAACTGCCTTTATTGGCAGCTTTTTTTAATTAAATATCCAGTTTTCTTTAAAAGTGTTGCTCAATTAAATGGCCCGATTGTTGAACACAAGTTAAACATCGATCTTCAACTAAACTGCATCTTTAGTTCAATAAGAAAGCCACCCGAAATGGCAGCTTAAACTTGTAGTTCTTTAAAATAAACATTTATTATTTCTGGTCAGTAGGTCTTCGTTTATGTTTTTCATTTATGATTTTCTTGTTAAGAATCCGTACTTTACTAACCATTAGCAACCTCATATCTTCTACAATATACCTAGCTAACTCTTCGTCAGAAATGTCATCTCCATCAATATCAAGACGGAATTCCTGTCCTTGAATTCCACCGCCATTCGTAAACTCGATTTCAAAGTCGAATAGAACTCTTTTTTCCATTTCGAATCCACCTTAACCTTAGTTTTATAGTGTTATTTATATTCTGGCTTTAAAGAACAAATACCATCTTCCACATTTCCACTGCCTCACCCGTTAGCTAAATAAGATTAAAGTCCTTTGATTAAGAATTTTTCAACATTGTTTATAACCACTATTTTTCCTGTGGAATTAAAACCGTTTTAATATCAAAGTTATTTTCAAACCAATCTTTCATCAAAGTTTTATGTACAAGATATTCTGAAGCAGAGTGGGAAACACCTATAAGCGACATTGATGTTTTAGAAGCATATTCTATCATTTCTTTGTATCTTTGTTTTCCGTAATCGTTATCAATATGGCAATGGACCTCCCCTGTAATATATGCTTGAACGCCATTTCTTTCTGCTTCCTTCATCCAATCAACTTTATCTCCACAACCAGCAACAATTGCTATCCTTTGAATTTCATTAAATTTTTTACCTTCAAAATCTATATAGGGAACTTCAAAAATACCTTTCAATGTTGAAACTAATTCATCAGTGTTTGTTTTATCAATATTACATACTAGTAAAAAATCATTCTTTATTTCATTTAATATTTCTCTCTCAAAAATTTCAGCTTTTAATGCACTGGCAATCGCAACATTCGTGCCTAATTTTTTATGACAATCCATAGGTATGTGGCAGGTGTATATAGATAGTTTTTTCTTTTTCACTTGCAAAATGTATTTTTCTTTAATGGGAAGAAATCCTTGTCCCCATTTACCTTTTGGGTCTCCACATTCCATTAACAAGGGATGATGCATAAACAATAAATCTCCCTCGTTACCTTCTTCTAGAAACCTCTCCAATACATAATCAGTTGGAAAAACAGCCAAAAAAACTCTTTCAACTTTTGAAGCACCTTTAACATTAGTCCATTAAAAAGTCCAACAAATTCCTTTTCAAAAGCAGAATTCCAATCAAATCGTAAAGGGTCATATGCAATAGGTATAAATCGACTAAATGAAGGATCTTTTCCAAATGATTTTATATCGAATTCGATGTCTAATTTACTAACTAATTCTTTAAGCTCTTCCAACATTAGCCACCCTCTCTAAATAATTACTATTTTTTCAATTATTCACTTAATAAAGCAGTAATTGGGGAATTCTTCTTCAATTAACCTGTCCCGTTACTTCAATAAAGTTCAACAAAAAGAGGCGTTAATCCTTCTTGGATTAACGCACCCGGTATTGAAGAAGGATTCAATTAATTACTTGCTCATTATACATATTAATTGGGTATTGGTTCTTTTTTAATAAATTTTCAATTATTTGCTTTAATACCTTTGGTTCCCGTAAGTCTTCATTCTCAACTTTTACAAGGTCATTTATCTTAATCCACTTACTGTCAGAAATTTCATCTTCTTCGAGGTTTAAAGAACCTCCAATAACCTCACCAATAAAATGAAATAGAATTACTTGGTTGTTGGTACTACTGATAAAATTATATACACCAGTTGTACCAATCAGTTTTACGTCCAACCCTGTTTCCTCTTTTACTTCCCTCCAAGCTGAATAGGGAATGTCCTCACCATATTCAATACGTCCACTCGGAAAATTCCACTTATCAACAGCAGTAGGTTTTTTCTCTTTTATAATTAAGACTTCATCTTCACTAAAGATTGATACGCTTGCTACTAAAACAATTCCATCTTGCGACATCCATTTCCCCTCAATTCTTTTTGAAAATCACCTTAATCTCTATTATATCTGATTTCCTTCTTCTTCCACTAACCTGCGTCGTTAGTGTAAATAGAAAAGCGATTGCTCTTATTGAACAATCGCTCCCGTTAGCCTATAAGGTTTTAACACTCACACACCATCAAATGATTGCCATCAGGGTCTTTAAAATTAAACCATCGATTATTCTCTATTCCGGTTGTTATCTCTACATTCTTTTCCCTCATATACTTGTAAGCGTCCTCTATATTATTAGTATTGAAATGAAATAGTGGGGCTTTGAAAATATTTTCATCTGAAAAAATTTTGCTATCTAATACTATCCCTGTTCCATACATAGGTACAATAAACAAATGACCAAATAATATTTCGCCTTCTGATGCTAAGCCAAGTATGTCACAATACCAATTACGTGCCTCTTCAATATTACTTACAGGAATAAAAACTGTACCGATTTGATTTCGTATAGGATTCATAAATACCTCCAATAAATGACTTTGATTTACTATAAGAATCAATTCGACGTAAGGTATCTTTTACCCTGTTCTTATTGAACTATCCTGCAACGTTACTTGAATAAAAAAATTTTGCATTTTTCAGCAGCGCTCGGCTCACTATCTACTGCTTTAATCATATTCCGTAGTTTTGTCCTCATAAAAACTAGTGAAATAGCCCTTGCCACCTTAATTTCTCAGCATATTTTATAAGGAATTTGTATATAAAGGAGGGTTATCTAATGTTTGGATATGGTGGATACGGCGGATTTGGTGGTTGTGGTGGATACGGCTACGGCGGCGTCGGTTTCGGTGGCGGTTGTTTTGCATTAATCGTTGTATTGTTTATCTTGTTAATCATCGTTGGATCAGTTATCTGTTTCTAAGTAAAAACCAATTACACTTTTCTTAAAAATACAAAAAAGCCCTTGTAGGGCTTTTTTGTATTTGAGA
>NZ_BAWM01000043.1:6573-17651 GCF_000759675.1 Neobacillus niacini
TTTAGTTTAAGTGCATTTTTTCACAATCTATCAGTATCAATTTGGTACGGTTATCGTTTAATGTCGCTGTATATTCTTTTCCACCTATGGTTAATTTGATTGATATCCCCATTGTTATTTCCTCAATTTCATGTTACTTTTATATTTTTTAGCCATACTTTTTAATTCCGCAGTTATGTCAAAATCTTCTTTCTGCAATTGTTATGATGTACAAGTTTATTTAACATGCTGTACTCCTCATCAGTCAGGACAATATCAGCTAATTATTGTATATCCTACAACACGAAAACCTTTTTTTCTTAAGAAGCGTATTCCAATATTTTTTTCAAGTGGGTTTGATACAACTAAATGAATATCCTTACTAGGAATTTCATTAAAATTCCTTTTTAAATATGCCAAAGGGATATTAAACTGCTCCTTTAATTGGGTTCTTGTAAATCTATTTGATGGACTATTTCTTAATAGATGTAAAGTGTATTGATCTTTTGAGATTTCATATAGATCATAGATATTTCTATCTGCATTTAATTTCTCGTACATTGATTTTCTTGTTTCATTTGCTTTTACAACATAAGGCAGTTTTTCGGCAGCTTTTATGGATCGGATATTTTCTTTCCGAATCCGCATAAAGACGGATTCAATACCCCGTTCGTAAAATATTTCTTTAAAAAAAGCGTCTTTAGCAGCGCTATTATAACCTTTACCGTGATACGGTTTTCCAAGCCAAGTGCCTAAAAACCCGGAATTACCTTCTATATCGAATAAAGTAATGGTACCGATTGGATACCCCCATTCATCAAGTATCGTCCGGGATATCAATTCCCCTCTCTCTTCTGCCTCAATGGTTTGTTTTGTAATAAATAAAAATTCTAAATATGAACCAGCTTTTTGGCGGACGAAAGGGAAGACATCTGGATGCGTCATGAGTTTGTATAGCTCGATACTTTCATAGAGATCTCGTTTCTTAAGCATGAAAAATCCCTCCTAAGGGGGTGTTCGGTTCGCTAGTTAACAGAACGTTCTACCCTCAACATTTTTTTAGAGTGATAAATCCCATATCATTTTTATTACCTTTATGAATTAATTTGATGTCCCTAAAAATACACACCAATCAATTAATTCTCACATGTATACAATAATAAAGAGAGGCAGTATTTCTGCAATTGCTAAATATCAACGATTCGTGCATTAATGCACAAATCGTTTAAAATTGTGTAATACTTTAAAGAAAGTTTGGTGACTTCCAAAATGTCTAATGTCGATAGAAGAATACTCAAATCTCAAGAAGCGATAAAAAAAGCAGTTATTGAACTAATGTCTGAAAAAAGTTTTGACCAGATTACGATACAAGATATTTCCGACAGGGCAAATGTTAGCCGGAGAACCATCTATCTTCATTATTTGGATAAATTTGATTTGCTGGATAAAATTATTGAGGAACATATTAACGAATTAAGGGAATTGGCTGAATCAGCATCTGAAATGGGTTTTATCAATGGGAATCTAATCTGGTTCGAATACTTTGAAAGTCATTATTTATTCTTTTCAACAATGTTAGTCAGTAAAGGAGCCCCTTCTTTCCGTAGGCAGTTCCTTGAGTTTGTCATGGAAGTGTTAAAGGGTGAAGTGAATTTAACAGAAGGAAAAAATCACGGAATAAATGAAGAGGTTTTTCTTCGATTTATTGCGGGAGCTTATTTAGAAATCGTAGAATGGTGGTTCAAAAATGGAATGCCTTGTCCGCCTCAGATCATTGCGGAACAAGTGGGTGTTTTAATTGAGAGGATTGTATATTTAGATAAAATTACTACTAAAAATTGTGAACATAATCGGAGATAGTTATTGTAACCAAAACGTATATGATGGGTAACAAGCTAAAGGGTGGAAGAGGTCCAAGATGGAAAAATCTTAACGGATGTGTCTGAAAAAATTAGAAGGATATTTATTATTATTATTATTATGAGGAATGATACAACTTCGACAGTAAAATTATATAGTGCCTAGAAAAGCCAACTTTTTCTTAGTAAGGATTGGCTTTTATTAACTTTGTGAAGAAATTCACTTAAACTATCCTGCCCCGTTACTTGCATAAGAAAAAAAGCGATCTCCATTATTGAAGAATCGCCACTGTTAGTGAAGAAGAAATGGTGTCCTAATTCACACAATGATGCCAATGGAAAATTGCAGTAAAAAAACTATCAACAAATTCGTAGATTTATGAACAGCTTGTATATCTCTTGAATACTATATAGTAGACGCGAAGGAAGCACCTTCGGTCAAATTGACTGACTAAGCGATAGTCAGTCCTTTTTTTATTTAACTAAACTCACTCGATAGCACAAGAAGAAAAGGGGCTGCCGAAGCAGTCCTCATCTTTAACTCTTGCACCCGTTAGTTTAAGTACAATGTTTCACAAACTCAAAATAATAAAAAAAATGCAACAAAACTAAACAAAAATATAAATCAAATTATCATTTACATTTTTTTTGAAAGAAATGTTATTCTATGATTTTTTCTACATCATCGATTATTTTGTTTGCAGCCTGAATACCAAGCCCGCTAAGCCATGTATCATATCCGACTTTAAACGTTTTATTATTTTTCACTGCCTCTAGGTTATTCCAAAAAGGGCTATTAGAAAAGGAACTATCTATTATATTCGGTTGTTCCCTTGTAAACCAAAAGATATAGTCACCATCCATTTCCGGTATGGCTTCATTGTTCAATTCTAACGCAAAATCATCTTTTTGCTGGGAAACAGGTCGGGAAAATCCTAGCTCTTCAATTATCGATCCACTGAACGACTGTCTTAGGTAAACCATGACATTTTCAGTGTTAGCTCGTAATAGAGAGATTTCGGTAGAAGTTGCATCCTTCCCCTTAGAACTTTTGTAATTTTCGATTCTTCCATGATAATCATTCAGGAGTTTTTCAGCTTTATCTTCTAACCCAAGAGCTTGAGCCTGTATCTTAAGGTTTTCTTTCCATGTAGTACCGGCAGTTTCAACAATTACTGTAGGCCCTACCGCCTCCAACTGTTCATATAGTTTTTCATGGTATTGCTTGTTACCAAATATCACATCTGGTTTTAATTTAATTATTGCTTCAATATTAGGCTCATACGCAGTACCAATATGTTCAATATCTTCAGTCTGATCTTTTAGGTATTCAGGGAATGGCATATCAAGTTGCATAGTTGGTGCCCCTACAGGAGTAATTCCCAAAGCTAGAACATTATCCAGTGCTCCTGGGTCCAAAACAACTACCCTCTTTGGATCAGTCTTAATTGTCGCCTCTCCCATGGAATGGGTAATAATAATTTCCTCTGAATCTTCCTTTGATTTTTCCTCATCTTCTCTATTCTTTGAGCTTTCTGTTGAACCACATGCTGATAACATTGAAATAACCAATAAAAAGAATAGTAATCTTACAAGTTGATTTTTCACTAATATCTCTCCTCTAATGTCATAAATGAAAATGATTATCACTATCATTTATATCATAAATCCCGAATACCTACCAGTCAAGGAAAAAAGTACAAATTTCTGTAAAACATTATTTTCTCTGACTCATAATGATCTACATGTTCTCAAATAAGAGAGAACACCGTTTTAACAACTACACCATCCCAATTTTCCATTAACAACTTTCTTCAACTATTTTGCGTCTTACCAAAATAAACATAAAAAAAGCCGAATATAAACAAGTTGTGAATAAAACTTTTTTATTTCCCAATGTACTAAGATCATTATTATGGAATAATCGCACCCGTTTGCACAAAAAGAAAATGAGCTGCCGCAGCACCTCATTGTTAAACTCTTGCACCCGTTAGTCATAATGAACGAAACGGCTCCCATCGCTTAACGTAGGTTGCACACTTGGTCATAATGTTACTACCCAAAATAAAAACCAAGTGTAGTGCTACACACGAAAAGGAGCCGAATATTATGAAGGATGTACAAAAATTTGCTGGTTTAGACGTATCTAAAGATACAATTGCTGTTGCGATTGCTGATCCTGGTCGTGGTGAACCTCGATTTCATGGAACTATTCAAAATAAACCCGAAGACATTCGCAAACTTATGAAAAAGTTAGGAAATCCTGACAACTTATTGCAAAAATACAAATAAGGATATATGAAAGCCATTTGATTGTCTATTTTCTAGGTTAAATTGAATAAAAATTGCGTAAACGATACGCAACTTTTATTCAACTAACTTGCATCGTTTGCTTAATAAGAAAAGGACTGCATCAGCAAGCCCAGTTGTTGTAGTAAAGCACCCGTTTGTTGAAGAAGGAATATACGTATAACCCCCCCTTTAGCGCATCCACTTTTATTACCCCTATAAAATAAAAATAGTGCCAACTTCTCTTTAATAGAAATCGGCACTTCGTTTATTCGCTATACGTTATCGTGTAGCTTGTGGCGGTTGGCATACGTCACATTTACGTTGGTTATTATTTTTAAATTTCGTAAATGTTTTTTCAAAGTTGCTACCACATGCACATTTAAATAGTAACTTTTGAGAAAAACCGTGATATTCAGTTGTTAGCAACTTACTTTCCGAATTGTTCTCAACAAATTCTTTAATTTTACCAATTGTCCATCGTTTATTCATTCTCTTACACCTCCATATTTTATCTCTTTGCGGAGGCTTTTCTTGGCATCCGTTCAATTATAAGTAAAAGTCGTAATTATCCTAAGTTCCTCATTATAACATGAGCAGGCACTCAATTAAACAGATGGATGGTATCTTATTAAACTTATCTGCCCGCTTAGCACAAAAAGAAAAGGGTTGCCGCAGTAACCTATTCCTAAAGGACCCACTTTTACTTGAATAAGACTAATATCTCATTTGAGTTATAATTTTTTGTAAACCTGATAAATTCCCTTTTCCTAGAGTAGAGTAATTATCTATATGTTTCTGTACTGCATTTAAAGCTTTCTTATAATAATCCTCGCCAAAATCTTGCCTAATACTTTCAAGCAAAAATTTATTTGTATCATTGTTAAACGCTCTTTAACCTGACCTAGAATAAGAATAAGCAATCCTTCTTTATTGAAGAATCGCACCCGATAGTGGAAGAAGGGGCATCATTCATCTTAAACAACTTTGAGCCACTTTGTTATTACTTCTCTAAGTTTTTCTTCTTTAGCTTTAACATCATTTTTATCAGTAAATTTCATCATAGCTCTGTCAGCTGCTTTCCATTCTAAAATACCACTAGGATCTACAATCAGAGGTTCATTGGTCTTTCGGTCTTTTACCTTAGCACCACAATGAAATACGAGTCGAATAAATCCTTTTCCATGAAGATTAAATGTAATTCGGTCTTCACCTTCATAACAGAAACTAGGGGCATTCCATTTAATATGTTCAGTAATTTTACCATCAGTGCTTAAAATGATATTTCGAACCTCTTCTATTTCTTCTTTAAGTGGATGTTCAAGGTTGTTCATAAATTCTGCTACCTGTTCAGGACCAGACAACTTCTTACTTTCACCTGATTTATTATTTGTTGTCATTCTTACTTAGCCACCTCTTAATATCTTTCTTTGTTTTTATTCTTATTTTCTATATATTACCAAATAAGGTGATTTTATTAAACTAACCTGCTTTAGCACAAAAAACGACTACTCTTTTGAACAATCGCACCCGTAAGTTTAGTGTGCAACACATTACATATTGTGTAATACTCGTTAGTTATATATCTCTGGTTATTAAAAATATTAGAACTCCAAAACAAACAAGTAAAGACCCCAATGTATAATACGTTTGTTTATTCTTAAAATTTTGTATGGCGTTTATTATTGAAGAAAAAGCAGTATTAGGGGAATCCAGATGGGTCTTACTCGGAATATTTGAATGTCCTTCATGAATTTGATCGAAGAAACAAGTATATCGAAGGACTTCATGTAACAATAATAATACAATAAAAAACAATACGAATTTATTGTAAAACGATAAATAAAATGATAAAATCATGTTGTCATTAACTAAGTGAGGTGTTTTAAATGAATGTTAAACGAGGTTCAACCACTTTCTTAAAGGTAATTATTTTTCTGGCTGGAATTGCAGTTCTTGCTTTGTGCATATTTTTGGTGCCTAAGATCGGGATTTTTGCTGGAGAATTGTATCCAGATATTCCTTATATGAAATCTCTCGTTTTAATCGATATGTACGCGGCAGCGATGCCCTTTTACTTTGCTCTTTATCAAGCTTTTAAACTTTTAAGCTATATTGATAAGAACCAAGCGTTCTCGGAATTATCGGTAAAGGCTTTAAAGATTATAAAATACTGTGCCATCACGATTAGTACCTTGTACCTGCTAGGTATGCCACTCTACTATCTCATGGCGAAAAGAATTGACCCTCCAAGTTTCATACCAATCGGATTGGTCATTATTTTCGCCTCTATGGTGATCGCCGTTTTTGCTGCTGTTCTCCAAAGACTTTTACAAGAAGCTATTAATATAAAATCAGAAAATGATTTAACGATCTGAGGTGAATATCATGGCGATTATCATCAATGTTGATGTGATGTTGGCAAAAAGGAAAATGAGCGTAACAGAACTTTCGGAGAGGGTTGGAATTACTATGTCGAATCTTTCCATTCTGAAAAATGGAAAAGCAAAAGCGGTTCGTTTTTCAACATTAGAAGCGATATGTAAGACTTTGGATTGTCAGCCAGGTGATATTTTGGAGTACAAAAGCGACGAAGACACTCAATAAAAACAGACAACAACTTTCTTCAACCAACGGGATTAGATAGTGAAATTAAGATGAAGGGATAGCGATTAAGCTATCCCTTCTATGCGTTTATTATTGTTATTTAATTAGAGAATTCCATTGAGAATTGCATTGATATTAGTGACAAAAAATGTGATGTGATTTGCAATGTTTGCACCTCAAAAGGGAACCCGTTAGCCGCAGCCATCCCTTCTTTAATTTAAGCACCCGTTAATTTAGATAAGATAAAAAACATAAAGGCTTATATTCCGGTTAGCTTTACCGCATGATTGTATTCTGTTGCGTATGCTATACGCAGGTCGAACTCTTCCGTCTGATGTTCGTCTAATATTGGCTTAGCAGTCCGAGCTTGGTCCTTAAACATTTCGCTTGTCATTTCAAAAGCTAGCGGTAAGAATGAAGCTGACTGCCATTTCATTTTACCACGGTCACGAATTGCCATTTAGAATCATCTCCTCATTATCATTATACACGAACAAGCGTTCCGTTTGTGTAAACAAAAAATAAGACCAACATATAAGTGGTCTTTAGTTTTCTTCTTCAACGAACGCAACCCGTTAATTGAAGAAAAGATCTAATTAAAATTCTTTACCCCATTCATCATCTAAAATTACACCATTTTCAGCGATATACTCCATAATAACCGAACCATTTTGCAATTTATCTTCGCTTTTTAGAAAAGATATGAACTCATTGAGAATTTTTTCGTCCCTGTCGCTCCTTTTTTGATGAACAGTAATTCGGATGGTAGGTGCAACATCAAATTCTTTATAACTTTTAGGATTAACAGGGTCAATACCCAATTCTTGCCCAATTTTATCATTGATAATGAAAACATGGAAATCTGTTGCTTTTCCAAAATTCTCTTTAATAAAAGGACGTATTTCAGTTTCTAAATCATCCCCCCATTTATCAGCAATGTATGTGTCAACTATTTGTTCTGTTTCATTATCATAATAAACTAAAAATTCTGTCTTATCTTTCTTATCCCTAACCTTAGCGGCATATTCAAATCCAAAGTTTCCTATATTATCATACAGAGTGTCATATACCTCGAAGTTATCATTAAATTTATCTTCTAAATATTGCTCCGCTTGAATCTTTATCTTTTCCTCTTCATCTTTATCAGGCTTCATTTCTAATACAAAAGCAACTACAAGTAGTCCAATTCCTAATAAGATGACACCCAAAACACCAAGTGTGATTTTTAGAAATTTATTCAAAACATCTCCTCCATCATTTAACATTTTACCCAAAAAAACTAAAATACCTATTAAAGTATCCTGCATCGTTACTTGAAGAAGAAAAAAAGCATTACCCTCGTTCCAGTAATGCACCTGTTTGTTTAAGTACATTTCTTCACAAAAATGAACTACTTCCCTCTAAAACCATTGCCAAAAACTCATTAAATTTTACTTCAATTAGCAGAAAAGCACCACACAATAAGATTCATACTCACTATCCCCCAAGCTGTGGTTCCCACTATCCACCAAACTATGGATTTAGTTGAACTTTTCTTACTTTCCATATTTCTTTTTATAAAAGCGAGCTTACTTTCCATACTTTTTTTCATAGAAGCGAGAACAACAAATCCGATTATAAAGAAACCAACAGTTATCCAAAGTAATAAATCCACTTTTTATCCCCCTTTTTTGTGAATTACTTTCTTTACCTGCTGCGTTAGTTCAATTAATTCTACAAAAAGAGCGTTAATCCCTTCCTGGATTAACGCACCAGTTAGTTCAACAACGACTTTATATACTTCAAAATTAAGTTCCTTCTATGATAAATTATATAGATACATATTTCTTGTTGTAGTTTACCCTCCTGTCACTTCAATAAAAAAAGCATTACCGTTGTTCCAGTAATGCCCCCGTTTGTTCAATAAGAGTCTCTTTAAAAGCGTTCAATCCTTCCTGATTAACACAAACATATATTACAATGAATCGTCTTGTTGTACCTTATCTCTATTTGGCAAAACTGAAGAGATTTTTTTATGTATATCCTGTAATAAGTACAGTCCCCTAAAAATGCTGCCTACAATAATACCGAAGGCAATAACACCAGCGATTTGTGGAGGAATTATCATTAGTAAACTCAACCCTAATATTCCACTAAAAACAATACATAAAAACAACTTCATAACTATCATCTACTACCTGATTAAATAGCTTACAATTTACTATTCCTCTCGAATTGACCAAAATCCTTCTTTCACTAACCTGCCCCGTTAGCACAATAAGAAAACGGGATCGTCGCAGCCATCCCATTTTTAACATAAGCATGCGTTAGTTGTATAAGAAAATTTTTTATTGAAGATGAGTTACTTATTTATTTTTTTACTATAAACAAAAACTAATAATGATACACCGAATGTGAATACGCCCAAAAATCCAATCAAAAATCCCATAGGGATTAAGAAGAAAGGTTCTGAAAGTGTACCATCAGGTAAAACTTTTGAGCCTATTATATTAAAACTTACCAAGCAACCTATACCTGCTAAGATGAATAAACTTCCAAATATATTTAATATGCGAGTTAAGGCTTTATTATATGATTTCATTTTTTCATTTTCCCACTTGTCTGCTATTTTTTTTATAGTTTGTTTCTCGTCTTTTTCGTCTTTTGTAATAATTAATTCACTATCCATTAACTGAAGTTCTTTTTGACACTTTTCACAACTTGATAAATGATCTTCTACAAGTATGACACTTTCTTTGCTACATACACGATCGTGGTAAAGTGGTAATAAATCATTAATTACTTCACAAGAAATTTTCATGTTATGCTCCCCTTTATTTTTGTTTTTGCTCGATAATACGTGACCCTTGCCCAGCTCTCTGTCTTTTCAAATAATTCCCCAATTTGTGAGAATGATAGTTCCCCAAATGTTCTTAAGCTAAAAACTTCTTTATAAGGCTCATTTAGCTCATGCACAAGTTTATGGATTTGAAATGCAGTCTCCTTATTACCTAATCTTTCTTCAAAACTTTTATCATCCGTTATTTTTTCAAGAGTCATATTTTGATCAAAACGAGATTCTTTTTTCAGATGTGTATATAAAGAGTTTTTAGCAATTTGGCACAGCCAAACACTTAATTTACATTCACCATTAAAAGTATCAATACTATTTAGTGCTTTGAAAAAAGTTTCTTGCGTAATGTCTTCTGAAAGAGTTGCATTTTTACATAAAGTAAATACGTATTTATAAACTGTACCAAAATATTGATTATAAACTTCATTAAATTCTGTCACCTTATCACCACGCTTTCAAATGTAAGACTCTTTAAACACAAAAACGTTACAAAAAAAATTAAACTATTATTAGTTGTTTTAAAAATTTAATCTAAGTCCCTACTAAAGTTATTTGGTATAAAATTTCCCTATCAATTTTTGCACCTTTATATTGCCAGTTTTTTTATTGAATAATGCTTTTAATATTCAACTAAGAAATATGCTTCATTAATCAAATTTACTAAATACTTGTGCAACTATCCAGACAAATACTGAAATAGGAGCTGATTGAACATCAGCTCCTTAATAAAAAGTTTTATTGTACAAAAGCACCCAGTTAGTTGAAGAAGTATCAATTTTTTATTTTTTTCGAGGGATAGTTAATGCCTTCCAATCACCTGATTTTAAAATTTTTGCTACATAAATTATTTGCCCAATATGATAAGAATAGTGGTACATTTGGCGTTCAATAGCTTCCATAACTGAATGGGGTTCATTTCGGATGGTAATTATTTTTAAGAGTTGTTCATCTTCAATACTTTTCAATGCGTTAAAAAAGGTATCCCAGCCAAATTCCCACAGTTCCATCATCTGTTCTTTGGTTTGAATATCTCCCACAAATTCATCATCACGATTTCGGTAGGCTTTTTCTCCATCTGTTGTAAGGAAATCAGTCCACCGAGATACCATATTACCACTCATATGTTTCACAATAATGGCGACACTATTGGACTCTTCATTCGGAGCCCAAAATAATTCGCTTTCGGTTAATTGTTCTAAGGCTTTTTCAGCGGTAACTTTTGCATCCATAAATCGTTGAATAACTGTTTTTAAATATTCGCTACCTATATTCATACAATCACCTCACCATAATACCCTTATTTTACCGTATATCCTTATTGAACTCCCTCAGTTTGATACGAATATCTCTTGAATGCTCACTTATTCGCAGGATTTCATAACCCTTGTATTGGGATTTATGGGTAAATTAAATGAGTTCAGATTATTTTGGCTTCGTGAAGGCATAGTTAAATAAAGGAGTTAGCTACTACTCCATATTTTACCATTTAATGTACATCTCCACGCCGCCCC
>NZ_BAWM01000042.1 GCF_000759675.1 Neobacillus niacini
AGTGAATGGCTAGTTCTTTCTCGACGGGAATCCCACCCGCTATATGATACGACCTATGCTCGGCCGCACAACTGCTTCGTTAGTTGCATAAAGAAAAAGCTGCCTTAAAGACAGCTCCAATCCCGTTAGTGAAAACAACAAGTTATTAATTTTAATTATTTTCTTGTTTTAATAATAATAAAAGACGGTCTCCGGCTTTCATTATTAAATTTCGGTATTTGCTCTAATCCAGTAGGGAATTATTGTGGTTCAATAATCTTTTCCAAAACTAAATCTAATATTGATTTTCCCTTAAGGTTTGTAATTGTAGATTTAATTGATGGCTGTTCAACAAAATCATTAGAGGTAACTCCACCCTCACGTAAAGACGTATATCCATTAAAGAAAATCTGATTATCATAAATATTATGTTTCATTCATTTCCTCCTACTGATCTAGCATTAATCTACTAATATTAATAATCGGAACAAATAAAAAGATCTCTTTTTGAACTGCACCTCAATTGTTAGATCATCAGCAGTAGCAGGTCTGCAATGTGATTTTCAATTTGAAACCTTCTTTCAAAAATCATTGTCGATATGCGGAATCACTATTTATCGTTTCAACTACCATCATTAGTTTTTTCATGCCTGTTTGCAGCTGTATTTCGTTTGCATACGAAAAGCTCAGTCTAATCCACGTTCTAAGGGCTTGATCTGGATCACATATAGATCCCGGCACGAAGGAAATGGACTGTTCCAAACAGGCATCAAGGAGCTTTTCAACTGAAATTTGTTCTGGAAGTTCCACCCACAAGTTTAAACCTCCTGATGGATCTGTCCATTTCCATGACGTTGCAGCCAGTTCATTTCTCATTACTTCTTTCCTTAAAAATAGAGCTGTTCGCAATTTCTCCAAGTGAATCTGCATTCGTTCCGAGAAAAAATAGTGCAGGAACATTTTTTGATTAATAAGGGCCGTCCCGTTGTCAGCGAGTGACTTCGAAGTAATCAAGTGGCTCATTAGCGGATGACGGCAAGCTACGGCTGCAATACGCAATCCAGGCGAAACGTATTTACTAAAGCTGCGGATATAGATAACATAGCCATCGGTATCATACGAATAAATCGGGAATGGAGGAGCCTTATCAAAATAAATATCCCTGAAAGGATCATCTTCAACGATGACACATTGATACTTTTCTGCAAGTTCCACCAGCTGTTTTCTTTGCAGAGCAGAAATGGTGCAGCCTGTTGGATTATTGAAGGTTGGATTTGTATAGAAAAACCGCGGTTTATCTTTTTTTAAGATATGTTCTAGCTGATTCAGATCGTAACCGCCCTGCCCAATCTCAATCCCAATAATACGCGCACCATATTGCCTGAAAATATCAATAGCTGAGCTGTATGTAGGCCTCTCAACTAATACTGTATCATTCGCCCTGAGCAGAACCTTTGCCACGAGATCAATGGCCTGTTGAGCACCTGAAGTAATTAACAGCTCATCAATTGGTGCAAAAAAATGGTGCGTCTTGTAAAAGTAGTCTGAAAGGGCTGTCCTCAATTCCTCATCCCCTTGAACAGTCGAATAGGTGCCAAGCACTTTGGGATAGAGGGTAAAAACCTTTTTGACATATTCAGATAAATAAGAATTCGGCAGGAGATTCGGATCAATAAGGGCTTGAGAGAATTGATAGTCAACAGCCACCTGATGGATCGATGACAACAGGTGGCTATAAGGATAGTCAGCGATTTCTGGCAGCTGAGATTCATTCAAAGAAAAAGAAGGATCTTCAGGCTTAACAAAGTACCCTGATTTTTCCTTTGCGTATATCTTTTTATGTTCTTTTAGTAATTGATAAGCTCTTAGAACAGTCAACCGATTTACTTTCAGTTCCTCCGCCATTCTTCTTACAGAAGGCAGTTTCTCATGTTCCTTCCATTCTTTACGTTCAATTTTGGCAAGAACCAAATCGTAAATCTGCTTATAAAGCTCTGAGGATTTTATCTTCACATGAACTCCCCCCAATATCAGTTTAGCACCAAGGTTTGCGATCTGTTCTACCTACAATGAATCTGTTCTATTTCCCGTCCTATATGATGAGTAGCAAGGAGGGATTTACATGATTATCTTTAACTATATTTGTATGTGCTTGATTTTTGGGACAACATTCCTGGCAATAAAAATAGGAGTAGACGAAGGGCTTCCTCCATTTTTTTCAGCAGGGATCCGATTTTTCATGGCAGGAATCCTTCTATTTTTAATGATGTCGCTGAGAAAAAAAGCAAATCTGGCTGTTCTTTTTTCTAAAGAATCATTCATCACAGGAAGTACGTTAACATTCGGAACGTTTGCTACGCTTTATTGGGCGGAACAGTACGTTGCTTCCGGAGTTGGTGCTGTCCTGTCTGCAACGGGACCAATTATGATTTTGCTGATTCAAACAATGGTCTTGCACGTTAAGTTATCTATAAGAACGTTTGTAGGATGTGCAATCAGCTTGATTGGAGTGGCTCTGCTCCTTATGCCGAATCTGACTGTTTCCTACGATTCAATATGGCTGATTGCCTGCTTCCTTATTTTGCTTGGTCAAGTGGGTTATGCAGCAGGAACGATCTATTCCAAAAAGGTGTCAGAGCGTTTTTCAGGCACCTCACCTATTATGCTGAATGCTACTCAAATGATTTACGGCGGTGCATTGCTTCTGCTTCTGTCTTTGACATCTGAGCAGATAAACATAGGAGATCTTGCAAATAAGAATGCAATAGGATCGATCGTGTACTTGACCGTTTTTGGCTCTATGATTGCCCATACCATATACTATTGGCTTGTTTCAAAAACGGACCCGATATTTCCGTCCACATGGCTCTACATCTCCCCCATCATTGCCTTAGGACTTGGGAAGGTCTTGTATCAGGAAAAGATAACATGGCTCATGTTTTTCGGGGGAATCACGATCATTGCAGGATTAATTGTGATTAATTCTAAGACCTTAATCACCCATTTTGCAAATAAGTGCCGTACTAATTCCGTTAAGAGTGAAAGTTACCGCGCTAATAAGACTTAATGTTCAAGTCTCACATTTAAAGAGCGTTAGAATCCTATTTATTCTAACGCTCTTTTTAAATGTATTTATTTGTTAGCCTTCCTCTCCAATTCAAGCAGCAAGGCTTTCCTTTGAATTCCCCCATCATATCTCCAAGATCTCCATTAGCAGAAATAACTCTATGAAGAGAATAAGAGTAGATACCTGATTTGCTCCATTTGCTCGGGCAACTGCCCGAAGCCTAGTGGATGCATAAAAAAGGGGGGTAATACAATCTCTTCAACCAACGAGGTCGTTTATTAATTAGTGCCTCCCTCTTGTACATCTTTTTAAAATTTTTGTTATATCTCCTACAAAGCTCAAAAGTATCCTTTCAAAAAAATTTTCCTTCTTCAACTAAATTCCAGTTAGGTAAATTATAAAATAGCTTTACTCCGTATTCCACAATATGGCCAAATTGTTGAACAAAGATCAAACAGCACTCTTGAACTAACCTGCTCCGTTAGTGGAACAAGAAAAAAAGCCGCCGAAGCAGCTGGTGATCTTAAACTATCGCACCCGTTATTTGAACAAGCGTTTATTAACAAATACATTGAAAATTAAACACTTTTAATATTTTTATTGCACTCTAATTGTTTTTGAATTCCTAACCTATCAATCTGAATCCAATACTCTGAAATTTTTTCATTTTCTATTCTATACACCGCACTTGCCATTTGTATTACTGGGAGCCCTGTAGGTTGGTATCCATCGATTTCTCCTACGTGCGTACCTTTTTGTTTCCATCGTACATATACTTTATTTCCGTCTACTAAAAATTCTTGAATTTCTAATGAAAAATTACCATATGCTTCAATCATTTCTCTTACGTGTTCAGCATAATCTTTAGGTGTCCTCAACACTGTTTGTTCTTCTTCAGATACAATTTGATGTGCCAATACTTGTTCTGCCATTAATTGATTTGAGTAATCAGGATTATTACCTGATCGTACTTCTTCAAAAAATTCTCTAACAATTTGTTCTGGTGTCATATAAAAACCCCCTTATAATAAATCCAATACTATCATATTATAGGTGATTTTATTAAACTAAACTGCCCAGTTAGTTCAACAAGAAAAAATGACCGCCGCGGCGATCATCATCCTTAACAAAAGCACCCGTTACTTGAATAAGAATTATTTTTATCAGTTAAATTGATATAATTCAATCCTTTCATCACCTGAAAACATATCTTTTACTTTGAATTGATTATTTTTGACTTCATCCTCTCCAATAATAATAACATTGCGAATCTTCTCTTTGTTTGCTTTATCAAGAGCTTTTCCTAATTTTTTGTTACTCATTTCATATTCGACTTTATAGCCTTTATTTCTTAAATAATTTGCTACCAATAAGGATTCCTTTTGAGTACCTAATGGAACTATATAATAATCTACATTCGAATTCTCTTTTAATTCTTTCTCAGAGGTACTCATAGCCGTATAAATTACATCTAAGCCAAATGATATTCCCACTGTTGAAAAGTTTTCGTTTGTACCTATCAACCCACCAATTGCATTATCATATCTTCCGCCACTCCCAATACTTGATTTAATAGATTGGTCAGATAAGAATATTTCATAAATAGTACCCGTGTATATCTCTAAACCTCTTGCTAAGAATGGATTAAATATGCACTGTTTATTAACACTTAGAAATTCTAGGTAGGATTCTAGCTCTTTTAATTCATTTAGACCTTGCCTTACCTCTTCATTTTGTTCGGAAAAAGTTTCAAAATAGCTTAGACTTGAATTCCTTCCATCTGTTAAAAACTGTTTAATAAAAATAATCGTTGAAGTTGATAATCCTTGATCATTAAGTTCAGAAATAACAGCTTCTAATCCGACTTTTTCAAGTTTATCTAGAATTAAAACCACTTTATTAATTTTTTCAGAATCTGTACCAAATACATCAAGCATTCCAGTTAGTAATTTTCGATTGTTGTATTGGATGGTTACCTTTAAATCAAGTTTCCTAAATGCATCTAATGCCATAACCATTAATTCAGCTTCGGCTATTTGTGAATCTACACCTACAATATCAACATCACATTGTGTAAATTCTCGAAACCTTCCTGCTTTGATTGGTCCATCTCTAAATACTTTACCAATTTCATATCGCTTAAAAGGCATCTTAAGTGTCGGGTTCATTGCAACAACTTTTGCAAAGGGTATAGTGAGGTCATATCGTAAAGCTAAATCTCTTTCACCTCTATCAGTTAATGTGTACATTTCTTCTAATATTTCAGCCCCACCACCATATTTAGAAGCAAGTAATTCCGTGTAATTTAATATTGGTGTTTCCAGTGGTTTACATCCGTATTGGATGAATACGTCTTCTAATGTTCTTCTAATGTCCCTTCTTACTACTTCGGCATTCGGTAAGTAATCTTGTGTACCCTTTACATTTTGATAATCCATTTTCTTCATTTTCTTTACCTCCAAATTTTTTTATAAAAATAAAAAACCGCACTTGATTTAAGTGTTGAACTTAATCAAATACGGTTTAATGATAAATAGCCTTCCTATTTGCGATTTTATAAATCGAATAGCAAGGCTACTTGATATGATGATGTAGTTGTGAGAACGAGAAAAATGTTTTCTTAAATGAACGCATAAATACTCACCTCTAATTTTCATTAAATGTATCATATTACAATGTAGTTTTCAATACCGTTTACTTGAACTATCCTGCTTCGTTAGTACAATAAGAAAAGCTGCCACAATGACAGCTCCGTTCTTCAACTCTCGCACCCGTTAGCCATCCATGCAGCACAAAATCAGTGCTGCACCACAGAGAATGAAAATGGTTAGGAAGTGTCAATACTGATACTGACCTTGATCCAGTCAACCCTAATCCATAGACTTATTAATGAACGCTCTCCTCTTTTTTTTAACGATTGAGCAGGGTCTTCTTAAGTATTGTCATTTTTCTAATCTTGAAGAAACTTATTTTCATGGTAGTTGAAGAAAAGTCCTTCTTTATAAAAGGAATCGAATAATTTCACTAAACTTTTTCCTTATTATAGATATCTTCCTGCCATAACTGATAAAGATATAAAATGACGGCTAGTATTGTCATTGTCAAAAGGTTTTTGAGTGGAGTGAAACTACCAGATTCTCTTATCTCTAGCTTGTTTATCATTTTAGTAAACCCTATCCCGTAAAAGAGATCGATTATTAAATTAACAATAATATATATCCAAAATTTACGAAATGTAAAATAAAATATCCATATTGTACCGACCAAGAAAATGCCATATACAGTAAATAATGGTGCTATTTTGTCCCAGCTAAAAAGAGTCTCTTTAAATTTCCACCAGTTATATGTCCAAGCCATTTGTGCCAATATTGTGTTGAGCACTGTGGCAAATAGAGCAACAGGCATATATCTTCGAATTGCTGAACGGTCTAAAAAGATCAAAGAAATCCAAGGAATAATAAATATAGACCAAATAACCACCTGAACCATTTTATAAGTCCTTTCATTATTAACTTTATACATATAACTTGTCCTGTATTGTTAAATAAAATGTATCTTCTTCTTCAACTACCCTGACAGTTTCTTCAATAAGAAAAGCCACCAAAATGGCAGCTGGATCTTAAACTCTTGCACCCATTAGTGCAACAAGCATGAAGAATTAAATAAAGTCTAGATTTGAATTTGACTCAATTTTTACTTCTTATTGTTGGGTACTTATTAATATAGGTATCTCCACCAGCAAGTAGTTGTTTTGTTTCTACATCATATACTGCACATCTTCCCCTAAACTCTTTATCTGTGTCTTTAAAAGAATAGAAAAAATATACCTGTCTATCTGGACTGACTGCCTGATTATACTTCATTTTTATATCTGGGTTGGTAGTAAGAATACCATTTCCATCCCATGTTATATAATTAAATTTTTCCACCTCATGAAAAAGTACCTTTTTTCTAAAATTTACTGATGCATCGGGCATGTCTTTAAAAAGTGCAGTATCCATGTTACCAAGTTTATTCTTATGTTTTTTGTAAAACTCATAATGTTTTCTGTAAAACTCCTGATGAACAGGATAACTCCTTTTCATTAATGCCTCATAAAATTGGTCTACAGTTTCAGTAAATACTTTTTCTTTATTCCCGGGGTATATGTAATTTATTCCTTTCTTTACAGATTCCTTATCTGATATTAGGATACTTTCTGCCTGGGCTTGCTGTCCTGTTACCATTAGAACACATAAGGCAAAAATACTGCATAAAACTTTCGATGTCATGTTATAAGCTCCTTCATGTTAAATCCATTTACAATATGATTCATAAATAGGACTTCCATACCAAACTGTTACATTCTGACCTACTTCTAATTTGTCTAACATTGTTTCGTCATCTACTCCTATTTGTATTAACGTACCTGTCTGTAATATTTGGTCACCCTTTTTCACATCTAGTAAAAATGCCCTGTTTGTTATTGGTTCTGTAACGTACCCTTCAACATTGGGACCTTTAATTTCTTCACTGGAGGCTACCTTTTTATCATCGCTTTTTTAGTATCATTGCTATCTTTGTTCGAGCAACCTACAATCATAACTACAAGGCTAGCTACCACTAACGAGACTGTTTTTTTACTTAACATAAAATCCCCTCCATTTAAACTGACGAGAAAATTATGAGTTTAGTGTCATACTTCTTCACCTATCGAGCTTCTTATGCTGGATATGCAAAACAAAAAGCCACCCCTTTACGGCAGCTTGATATTAAATTAAAGAACCCGTTACTTTAAGTGTAATACTTCACAAGCTTAATGTTAGGGATACAAAAAGACTGTTCATATTGAACAATCTAACCTGTACTCCTTTATTTTTTTAACACCTTAACTAACTTAACCATTAGGAATCCAAGAACAACAATTCCAGCTAATATTGATATAGGTATTAATGTATTTAATATCAAATACTTCCCTCCTATGGTTTCATAATCCAATTATACAATAAAATACCAATATTTTGTGAACACTTATTCAACAAACCTGCTAACCTGCTTCGTTAGCACAGCAAGGCTGCCAACAGTTTTGGCAGCCTTTAGGAATGTGTTCTGTGCCGTTCTTGGACTGTAAAACCTGGTGTTTTGCCAGGTTTTACGGAAGCCTCAAAACGAAACGATTTCATACTTTCGAAATAAATAGCGAGCTGTTACCGGGGGCATCAATACGAGGCTGGCCTCTTACTTTTAAGACATACTTGCCAGATGCTCCTCAAGACGATCCATGGTCTGTTCGGCACCTGGGACGGCATATGTTTTCACCTTATCGAATACAGCGGCATTTTCTTCAAAAACTGACCTATAAGTGAGTATGGTCTTACCATCCAGATCCTCAAAGATTGCTGTCGCCAGAAAATGGGGAAACACAGCATGTTTGATGACGATTCGCTCGGGTTTAACTACCTCGACAAAGACGTTGGTGTTGGGATAATCAATGCCATCAGGACCGTGCATGATAAACTGCCATGTACCGCCCGGTTTCATATCAAACTTCTGAAAAGTCGTCGTAAAACCTCGAGGTCCCCACCACCTCGACAGGTGCTCCTCTTTCGTCCAAGCATCAAACACAAGATCGCGTGGAGCATCGAATACGCGGGTGATCACAATCTCGCGTTCACCTACTTGCGTTGTATTTTTGTTTGTTGCGTTGTTTTGGTTCATGTCCATCCCTCCAAAATGAATTTTGTTATACCGCCTTCATTTTTTAAACCTATTCTACTCCTTTACTTCAACAAGAAAAGCTATAACTCCTTTTTGTACTAAACAGCCACTTTATTTGAATAAGAAAAAAGACCGCCGCAGCGATCTCATCTTTATCTATTGCACCCGTTAGCTTAAGTATAATATTTCACAATCTTGCTTTCTTGGATAAAAACTATTACTAAAAGTATTATTTTATTTTGTGTAAATATTCTAATTATGTAAAAAAGCTTACTCAAAGAGTAAGCTTAACCTCTATAAACACTATCACATGTTCCAGGTTTTGGTTCATAAAAACAATGTTCTTTAAATGCACCAGTATGAGGTTGATCGTACCATGTAGGAGGACACCCTGGCGCCGCTGGATTAAAATACCAAAGAGCAAATTTCGCAGGATGATCTCTCCAACCATTTATATTTTGTTGTGCTAATCTTCTTTCAGCAGTTCTTGATCTTTGATAAAATACATTCCCTTTTTGCACTGCTTCAAAAGAATAATTTCCTCCTTGTATATGAAATATTACATCATGAATAGTGTTTACACTTTTGAAATCTAAGCATTGTGCTACAACACGATTTATTATTACATTTCCAACATATAACATTCCTTGCTGTCCTTCGCCTTCTGCTTCTGCTCTCATCATTCTTGCCATTTCATCTACTTCATGACTTCTAGCCCTTACTCTTGGCATTTCAACACCTCCCAAAAATATAGTATGAAAAAAATCCTACATTCATGTCATTGTTTATATAATAAGAATGGTTAGTTTTTATAGCATACAGTTTTTAAGTAAAATGTAAACTATTGCATTCTTTTAATACTTTATACAAATATTCTGCACCTTTAGTTCAATAAAAAAAGCCATTCTCCTCTTGAAGAATAGCACCTGTTAGTTCAAAAAGAAATTTCATAAAAAAACCTCTCTTAAAGCAAGATAGGTTCACATAATCATACTTCTTGAAAATCAACAATAGTTTTCTTCCTCGTCAATTCCAATCGGGTAGTATGGCATAGAACTAATAATTTCATATAACCCTTCATGCAACCCAGACAGCCAATCCACAACAAAATCCCTTGGATTCACATAATCAACATATTCGTCTTCATCTTCCTCTATTTCATCATTCTCTTCACTTAGTTGGTTCAGTTCATCACACTTCAACCAATACTTTCTAAAGACTGTAATAATACGTCCTTGAGTTGAGAGGCTCCCAAACCCTTCTTTTCCCATTCTTCTAACTCTTGCTCGCTTTGGAACTTATTTCGATGTATCTCTTTAATCCTTTTAAGTCGCTCTTCCTCTCCAATAACAGCCTTGTTTAATTCAGAAACATACTCTTGAAACAGATCTTCATACTTGGACATTATGCTTTTCTCCCTTTAATGTGTAAATTGCTTAATTTTAACTGTTATAAAAACAACACATTTCCCCTAATAAATTCTTCTTTCTTCTTAAACTTCCTCCCTTCAGTTGAATAAAGAAAAAGCCGCCAAAATAGCAGCTGGAACTAGATTTCCTGCATCTGTTAGTGAAATACCCTCATTTTCATTTAACGCTAAAATATGGACCACACCATTCAGTTTCGTGTGTTTGTATGTAAGTCCAGTTAAATCCTTTATCTACAATATAAATATCTTGTTCATTTATTAGGTCATCATTATTAAACATAGAGGCATTTTCTAGAAAAAGAGCAAAATCTGAATGTTGATAAAACACATAACAATTATTCTTTGGTTGATTATTGAATGCGGCTTCAGCTTTTTCTCCTTTCAAACAATCCTTCTTCTCATAACTAAACAAGTGCCATAAATAGCCACAATAACCACCAGTATCAAATAGGTAAATTGATTTCTTATCTTTATCACTTAATTGATTAGCAAAATTATTCTCCCATTTCTTTCGTAAATAAGGTCCCCATTTTGGAATCTCAGTTATCTTTATTTTTTTGGTTTTAAGTCTACCATATAGGTCATTCATTTTTTCCCCTCCCTAAATTAAGTGAAAATCGCCATAATATATGAAAACCCTTCTTCAAGTAAACTCCCCCATTAATTGAAGAACTCTGACATATTGCTTACTTTAATCAGTAATATTAACTTAGTCATAGTGGAACAATAGTTAAAGCTATATTCTTGAAAAGGAGTAAAAAATGAAAAAACAAAACATCTTATTTAACCTTGATGATACATTATCATACTGTAATAGATATTTTAGCCTAGTAATAGACAAATTCGCTAACCAAATGATGGCGTGGTTTGAATCGATTACAGAGGAAGATATAAAACAGAAGCAGCTTCAACTTGATATTGCAGCGATTAGTGAGCACGGTCTAAAGTCAGATCGGTTTCCCGAGTCATTTGTTGGTACTTATAAATACTATTGCGACTTAACTGGGAGGGAAAAGAAAAAAGATGAAATCCAATATTTAAGAGAGTTGGGTTTTAAGGTATTCGGGATTCCTGTTGAACCTATTCCATACATGAATGAAACGCTACAACGTTTAAAAGAAGAGGGACATGAATTATATTTGCACACAGGAGGAGATGAGGCTAATCAACGCAGAAAAATTACCCAGTTAGAATTGACTACATATTTTGAACATCGCATTTTTATTTCGGAACATAAAGATACCACAGCTCTATCCGATATTTTAAAAACCATTAAAGCTGACCCTAATGTAACATGGATGGTTGGAAATTCATTAAGAACTGATATTGTCCCAGCACTGGAAATGGATATCCATGCAATCTACATTCCATCAGAAAGTGAATGGCAATATAACATGGTTGAAGTTAACGTTAATCATAGTAGTGCTTTTTTAACTGTAGATTCACTTCAAGAAGTTCCTGATGTAATTGATAAACGTATCCAAGATCAAATAATGTAAGTGGAAAGGTAATACCCTTCGAAGTTTTTCACCTAGGAGGAATTGTCCTTTTCTAGATCAGCCAGGTACGATATAACTAGATATTTGTACTTTTTATACTTGAAATAGCAAGCACTCCATTATTTGGTCATGGTAGAGTGGATTAATTTAGAACATTACTACTATCCATCCGTCCAAATTAGACCCAATTTGTAAATTATCTCAAAAGTATCATAAAAAAGGGGTGCTCTTTGTAAATAAAATTGCCCAGTCATTAAACTGAGCATTTTATTTATTTTCAAACAAGAATAAGAAGAGGAGCAGGGCACAAACTATGCTAAAAAGGAGAGTGTATATCATGGATGAAAAGGGCTTAAAACAGAACGCTGGTAATACTTTACGTACGAATAAACAGAAAACTTTAGATAAAATAGCAAGTATTGATGAGTTGAAAAAAGAGCATGAACCAGAGTATGTCTTTTTATATTGGGATGAATGAGATAAGAATCTTAAGAAGAGAAAATGAAATGGATATTGGATAGAATAATACCAAAATAAAGCAATTCTCCTTATAGAGAATTGCTTTCAATCTGCCAAAATTAGCAGTAGGATATTCTAGTAATGCACCCCTTTGGTTGAATAAGAATTAACTCAATAGCTTGTTAAAAATACCTTCCCTTTGATCATTTTAGAAGATTCAACAACACCAATAGCCTTTTTTACATCCGACAAGTCAAACTTAGAATCTACCATCATCAAACGTAATTTTTGATCGTCTATTAGTCTTATCAAATGATTAAAAGTTTCTTGCCATTTATTTACCAAGACATTTTTATTCCAATTCCGCAAATGAAATATATTAGCATTCACTTTTGCTTTATTTACAATATCTGCCCAGTTTACTTGTATCCCTGATAAAAGACCGATGGTTAAAAAGTTCCCATTAGGGTGGACACAAAAAGCCAAGTCATTTCCAGATGAACCTCCAACGGAATCAATAGCAGCATCCGCACCCATTCCATTTGTTAATTCCATAACTGTTTCATAAAGCGAATCTTTAGAAGTATCTACCACATAAGAAGCACCTAGATGGAGTAAATCTTCTGTATATTTATTATTCCTAGTCACTGCAATCAATCGAAAACCTAAAACCTTCGATAATTGAGCAAAAATATGCCCAATAGAAGAACCGCACGCATTAACCAATAAAACATCATCCGGTCTTAAATTTAAAACTTCCGTACAAGTGACCCAAGCTGTAATGGGATTGATATACATCTGTGATGCCGTAAAATCATCAATAGAATCAGGTATAGAAACTGTTAATTCTGCTGATGTCTTAACAAATTCTTGCCACGTACCTTCCCCACGCAAAGGTAAAACTCGTTTACCTATAAGATGATGAGAAACTAAAGGACCTACATCTTCTACAATCCCAACTCCTTCATAACCAGGAATATTAGGTAAAGAAATCCGATGGGAATAAGATCCTCTAATCGGAATTAAATCAGAAGGATTTATAGGGCGTGCTAACATCCGAACAAGGACTTCATTATTATTTGGAGGTTCAATGCCTTTATTTTCAACTTTTAATACATCTTGAGGACTTCCGAAATTGTAAAATTTAATACATTTTGAATTCAAAACAATAAGTCCTCCTTTACATTATGGAGCTCAATCCCTTCAACCATTTGGCTTTCGGCCTGCCACCTAACTGTCTACGCTTAAAGACTAAAGTTACCTTTAGCCCTCCATGACTCGCTACGAGCGAATGGCTAGTTCTAACTCGACGGGAATCCCACCCGTTATATGATACGACCTAAGCTCGGCCGCACACCTGCTCCGTTAGTCAAATAAAAAAACCACCAAAATGGCAGCTGGATCTTTAACTCTTGCACCCTATAGTTCAATAAGCAGCTTGTCTTCTATTGAGTATGATCCTTGATGAGTTCACTCCTATTTTTGTTCATTTTTTTGCTCTTCTCTAAATATATTTAAACATTTTTTACATATACAATGTTTTCTTATACTTTCCAGAGGAACCAATTCAAAGATTTCATTTGGAAATTTTTCTAGGTCACACCAGCATTTACCGTGTTCTCCAGAACCTCTAATACATCTGTTTTCTTCTTTACATATAGGACAATATTTATTAGCCAATGGCAACCACTCCTTTATCTTTCACAATTTCTGCCAAATAAAAAATAAAAACATTAATATTTTCATCCCTTTTCTTACACTAACCTGATTCTTTACTTGTAGAGTAGAGAACTGATTTCAATGAGATAGCTTACGCTATCCTCATTTAATTTCAGCTCCTCCGGGTAGAAAGGTCGCCTGATTGGCGACTCAAACCCCCACAGAACCCGGCGTGCGGATTTCCCGCACCGGGCTCTTCAGA
>NZ_BAWM01000041.1 GCF_000759675.1 Neobacillus niacini
TGCTTTTGTATGTGTGGCATCGACAATAATAGTTTTACTTTTAATGATTTCTTTTTCTAATGCAATTTCAACCGTCTTTCCAATGAGCATGTCTAATAAACCCACATCTTGAAGACGGAGTTTACGGAATTTCGTTAATGAACTTGGATTGATAACTGGATCCTCAGGTGCCATATCTAAGAAATATTTAAATGACATATCATATATTGAGCGTTCAACTAGATCTACGTCTGATAAATCATAGATTGATTTCAATAGTAAATATTTGAACATACGGATTGGAGATACTGCATTTCTGCCATTATCAAGGCAATATTTTGTTTTTAGTTCTTCTAGAATGAAATTGAAGTCCACTAGTTCATTAATTTGACGAAGCATATTATCCTTCGGCACGACGATATCATAAATCGCCATAAACGGACTAAGTTTGAGGGTTTCTTGATTTGAAATCATTTCGATACCACCTACACACATTGATATCTTTAGTATAAAGCAAAAGAGGGTCAATCGCTCGACTAATATCGAGCAATTGACCCCCTGATTGTAAAAGCGGACTTTTTCAGTGCCCTCGATTGTTAGGGTGAGTTTTTTCTAATGAATAATTTACACAGTATGTAAGTGTAGAAGAAAGCATTTTATGGAATGATGAATTAAAAGAATACTAAAGTATTTATAATGAAAGGCGTTAGATAAATGGTTTCTAATTTTGGAAGATTTTCATTAGATAATATTTGGTTATCGCAAGATACTCTCTTGTATATGATTTTGGAATGGCTATGGTTGGAGTTTCTGCTGGGATGCCTTTTAAGCTCAAACCTTGGTCTTTAGCAATGGACTGGGAACGGTATAGATGGAAGTCATTTGTTACAAGTAATCCCGTTTCGAGATAATTCGGAATTAGTTGTTTGGAAAATTTGATATTCTCTTTCGTATCCGTTGATTTATCTTCTAATAAAATTCTGTTTCCATCAATGCCTTGTGCAAGTAATCCTCTTTTTATCGCTTCTGCCTCAGTAATTTCCTCTCCTGGACCTTTTCCTCCGGAAGCGATCGCAATCGTTTCTTTATTTTTCTTCAAGTAGCTTGCCGCTGCGTCTATTCGATATTGAAGAGCCAACGAAGGTATCTCTCCCTTAACGCGTGCCCCTAGAATAATAATATAGTCAGCATGATTAGGTATTTCTATATTCGTATGTTCTCTAATTTTAAAATGTAAAAAAGCAAAGTATAGCAGCATAATTAGTGTAAAAATACCTATGCAGGTAAAAAAAGTCTTCCGTGTCCTCATCATTCAAATCCATCCCTCTATAACTAATCTTAACTCCACTTTATTCTACCATAGTTTTCCATGTTGATAACCAGAGTTTAAGTCCCTATACATGCTAAATTACTGGGAATTATTTTATAGTGCCTTGGCATACTAAACGAGACAATGTGTAAAGGAGTTTGGTATATGAACTTTTATCCATATGAAGAAGATTCACTGCTTTTTTCAAAAAAATCCGCACGAAATGTTTTTATCGTATTAGTAGTTGTATTTTTTTCTATTTATATTGGATCTGAACAATTTGGATATTTTGATATGGCCTTATACGGGTATTTATGGGCAACTATTTTGTGCTTTGTTCTATTAACTATAAGAATCACCTCATGGACCTTACGACCTCCAACCAGAAGGCTGTGGAAGCAGGGAATCAAAATGATGTTTAGCGCCAAGGGGCTAGCGTTTGTCTTGAAGACTCTGTATACCAATATAGGAGAGCAAAAGTTTATTAGAAATCGATCAGTCTATCGCTGGGCACAGCATATGTTTATTTCTTGGGGAGTATTGTTTTCATTTGGAATTACCTTTGCACTTGTACTTAATTGGCTTCATTTTGAATTAGTTGAACCGAAGACATATGCAGCAGTAGTTTTTGGTATTCCATTATTCCGTATGGGAGTAGACTCACCTCTCGCTATTGCCATTTATCACGGTTTAAATTGGACGGGTATCGCCGTTATTATTGGCTGCGGTATGGCACTGTATCGAAGAGTAACAGACGAAAAAAAGATTGTCGAACAATCAAAGGAATATGATTTTTTTCCACTCTTTCTACTAATAGCAATCTCCATAACTGGCTCCTTATTAACCGTATCAGCTTTGTGGATGGAGGGGGCTTTCTACTTAGGTATTGGTCTTGCGCATCAAATAACCGTCATTGTTTTTCTCTTATATTTTCCTTTCAGTAAGTTCTGGCATTTACCGCTGCGATTTTTAGCTGTGATCGTTCCTATGTATCATGCGATGGGGGAACAGAAACAATGTGCAAGATGTGGGATAGAATATGCGACAGCCACACAAATCAAGGATGTTCAATTAGCATTAGAAAAAAGACATTTGACTGTCCCCATTGATCAGACAACCCTCCATTTTTCAGACCTGTGTTCACAGTGCCGAAGAATTAGTCACAGATTAGGAGCCTATGGCTCCGATGTTCATTTCCGTAAGGCGAACCTCGTGTTAGAAAGCAATGAGAAAAATGGACTTCAATTGAAGAAGGGAGGAGGCCAGTAGATGGGTCATGCACAAAATAAGGATTACTCGCAAAGAGATTATGATGCGATTTTACGAGATGGCGAGGAGCTGATATCTACCCATTGTTGTTTCTGCGGCATGCAATGCGGGATGAACATTCGTGTCAGCAAAGAGGATAAAAAAGTCCTTGGAGTCGAGCCAAGATATGATTTTCCGATGAATGGAGGCAGGCTTTGTCCGAAAGGAGTAAGTGCTTATCGGCAGGCAGAGCATGTGGAGCGGCTTACTCACCCGCTTATTCGAAAAAATGGAAAGCTTGAACAAGCTACCTGGGATGAAGCAATGGATTTGATTGTATCAAAAATCCAAGAAATTCAAGGCAAGTATGGGAAAGATGCCTTTGGGATTTATAGCGGTTCATCTATGACAAACGAAAAGTGTTACTTAATGGGTAAATTCGCACGGATAGGACTTGGGACAAAAAATATCGATTATAATGGCCGTTATTGTATGTCATCGGCATCTGTCGGGTTTAATCAAAGTATTGGAATTGATAGAGGATCGACCAATCCTTGGTCAGATATTAAATTCTCTGATGTCTTGCTAATCGCAGGCTCAAACACAGCAGAGTGTCATCCTCTGTCAATGCCGTACATTTGGGGCGCAAGAGATAGAGGAGCTAAATTAATTGTCGTCGACCCTAGACAAACAAAAACAGCTTTAGTAGCAGATGTCCATCTAAATATTCGACCAGGTACCGATGTTGCTCTCGCAAATGGTTTACTGCATGTCATGATTGAAGATGATTTAATCGACCATGACTTTATACAAAACCATACAACTGGCATTGAAGAATTAAAGGGACTTGTAAAGAAATATACACCTGCATATGTTTCTGAGATTACGGGGGTTGCTGTTGACAAAATCATAACGGCTGCTCGAATATTCGGCCAGGCAAAGAACGGGATGACGATGTTTGCCCGCGGAGTCGAACAACACGCGACGGGTACGGACTCTGTTTCAAATTATGTCAATCTATGCTTAGTAACTGGGAAAATGGGACGAAAAGGATCAGGTGTTGCAACCTTTACAGGCCAGGGCAATGGTCAAGGTGGCAGGGAACACGGTCAAAAAACAGACCAGCTGCCAGGATTCCGGAAAATTACCGACCCGAAAGCAAGAGAGTATATTGCAGGAGTTTGGGGTGTAGATGAATCGGAAATCCCTGGTCCAGGATTATCTGCCTTTGAAATGTTACAGGCACTCGGAAAAGAAATTAAGGGGTTATTATTAATCTGCAGCAATCCGATCGTCTCATCACCAACTGTTGGTGATGTAGGTGAGTATCTTAAGGGGTTAGATTTTTTTGTTTGTATGGATTTCTTTTTATCAGAATCTGCCGAATTAGCCGATGTTGTTCTGCCATCAACCGTTTGGATTGAAGACAATGGAACAATGACTAATGTTGAAGGCCGTGTGTTGCGTGTGAAAGGAATTGACCGTACACCAGGTGAATCGAAACGAGACTGGAAGGTCATTTGTGAAATTGCTGAACGACTTGGCAGGGGGCAATACTTCCAATTTAACTCTCCAGAGGAAATCTTTAATGAATTGCGTGTTGCAAGTAAAGGTGGGACCGCAGATTATTACGGAATCACCTATGAAAAGCTTGATAAAATGCAGGGGGTATTTTGGCCTTGCCCAACAGAGGAGTCGCAAGGGTTGCCAAGATTGTTTGAGGATTTGAAATTTAATTTCCCTGATGGAAAAGCAAGAATCCTAGCATTTGAACATAAGGGACCAAATGAAAAAACGAGTAAAGAATACCCAATCATTTTATCGACTGGACGAGTTGTATTTCACTATTTAAGCGGAAATCAAACCCGAAGAATAGAGGCACTTCGAAATCTTTGTCCAGACCCGTATGTGGAAATTCATCCTAATTTAGCGAAAAAGTATAACATTGCCCAAGGAGAACCTGTTAAGGTATCAAGTCCAAGGGGTAGTATCGAGCTCCCAGCGAGAATTACAAAAATCACGAGAGAGGACATGGTGTTCGTTCCCTATCATTGGGGGAAATCCTTGGCAATTAATCATTTGACGAATCCAGCCCTTGAACCAAAATCAAAGATACCAGAATTTAAGGTTTGTGCTGTCAAATTAGAAAAGATTTCCTCGCATGTAGGTGAAAAGCATGGGTAAGGTCTTATATATTGATTACGAAAGATGTATTGGCTGCCGGGCTTGTGTCATCGGATGTGAGGAATGCAGCGGACATGACCATTTATCGAGAATGTTTGTTGACGAATTAAATCCAGGGGAAACGGTGGCAGCTTCGCCAACCCCCTGTATGCACTGTGTTACACCAGCATGTGCTGAATCATGTCCAGTGCAAGCCATTTCAGTCGCGGACGATGGAACGGTATTATCTGCCTCCTTAGAAAAATGCATTGGCTGTAAAAACTGTACGTACGCTTGTCCATTTGGAATTCCAAGAGTAGATGATGTAAAAAAAGTTATGTACAAGTGTGATATGTGCTATGACCGTACTTCAAAAGGAAGACCGCCAATGTGTGCTAGTGTATGTCCGACAGACACGATTCGTTTTGTTGATGAAGACGATATTAAATTCGAACCACCGAAACCTGTACAATTTCAATGGGATTTTGGCGGTACTGTCATTGAAACTCGTACGGTTATTGGAATGCCGGATACGGAAACAAACAGATATGGATATAGAGAAGGCGATGGTGTTTAATCATGAAGAAAATAGAAGAATTTCTTCGTAGGTTGTCTTTTAATATCAAAAGAGATAAAGAATTAGAATTAAATCGAAGAGGTTTTATTGCCTCTTCCTTATCCCTTATGGGCGTATTATTTGTAAGTTCAACCCCATTAATAGCGTTATCCAAAAATCGTGTAAAAGAAGCCCATGAGTCTGAGGTATTTATCGTTAAAGAAAAAGATATTGATGTGGGTCAGAGTGTTTCATTCTATTATCCTGATGAAAATGATTCTGCAATATTGGTAAGAATTTCTGAAAAAGAATATAGGGCTTATAACAGCAAATGTACTCATTTAATGTGTCCTGTCTATTGGGAAAAGGATACTGGGAAGCTAACTTGCCCATGTCATAATGGCTTCTTTAATGTGGAGGATGGATCAGTTCTCGCTGGTCCGCCGCCACGTGCTCTCCCATCCATTAAGTTGAAATTTAAGAATAAAAAAATCTACGCTGTTGGAATTACTCATGCGCAGCATTAGGAGGCGGCTTATATGAAAATGGCATGGTGGATTTTTATGAGTCTGCTGACCGTGCAAATTATCCTTATTCAATACATGGTAGAGGAATATCTAGCAGGGCATTACGGAAATCTTTTATACTATGTACTGGCCTTAGGCTTTATGTTTGTTTTGACGCTGATTACTTATCTATTCTTTAGAAGAGTGGACAAGGTAATGGATCATTAAAGGAGGTTGGAAGTGTTGCAAATAAATGATGAAAAAATAACTTCAGTCGTGAAAGACTTCTTTCAAAAAATTCATGCTGATGATCTTATGAGCAAATTTTTTAAGGACCATGACCAGGAGAGAATCCAGCATCATCCAAAGACATTTTTAGAGCATGGACTAGGTGAAGGAAAATACAGTAATGAACAAATAACAAACACACATAAAGATATCCCAATCAACGATGAACATTTTGAAGCAATGGTCGGGAACTTCATTTCCACACTGGATGAACATGGTTTTAGTGAGGATGACAAACAAAAAGCACATGGGATATTACAAGGATACAAAGGAAATATTTTAGGAAAATAAGAATGGTGGTGCCCCGTATTGGGACACCACCATTTTTTTAAGCAATAGTATCTTGTACTTTATCGGCTAATTCGTTGTATTTATCAAAGAGCAGGGATCCTCTTTTATATATAGAAGGTTCATAATCATCTTCTCTTGGAGCTAAGATTGGCATTTGGGCAATAAGATTTGTCCCCAATTTTGCTGCTAATTGCTCTGACCCGCCTTTGCCAAACAAATAATATTTTTGGTCGAGGTCTGGCGGCTGAAAATATGCCATATTTTCCACGATACCTAAAATATTATGACTATTGATTGCAGCCATTTTGCCTGCCCTTTCTGCTACATGTGAGGCAGTAGGATGTGGGGTTGTGACGACAATCTGATGGGAGCTTGGAATCAGGCGGTTTACGTCCATTGCAACATCACCTGTCCCTGGCGGCATATCGATTATGCAGTAATCAAGAGGACCCCATATCACCTCATTGATAAATTGATTGATTACTTTTCCTAGCATAGGTCCTCGCCAAACAACAGGATCATTATTTTTTACGATAAAGCCCATTGACATGATTTTTACGTTGTGTGATTCGACGGGGATAATCTTATTATTCATTGATTTCGGACCGTAACTAATATTCATCATATTGGGGATACTGCTTCCGTAAATGTCGAAATCAATTAAACCAACCGCTTTTCCCTGTCTGGCTAATGAAACTGCAAGGTTGGCTGAAACAGTCGATTTACCGACCCCGCCTTTACCCGAGATCACCGAAATGACTTTACCAGATAACATGCGCTCACCTCTTTTTTGTTTATAGACAATTTTTCATCGAGCTTTGAAGGTACTCTATCCAAGGCTCCCAATTTTTAATCATATATACTGGTTCCCCATCAGACAAATACCCTAAAAAACTTTTGGAATCGTCTACTATCACATCATTCCCTTGTTTTAATCGAGAGATAATGTCGTGAATAATGATATATTCCTCCAATAGTAATTCACTCGAGTACTCTAGTTTAATACTGATATTATTGATGTGGATATTGCCTAGCCCCTTGTCGGAGTTGTCAAGATAGATTTCATAGTGGCTATAAGACCTCTTTTTTAAAAAAGGTAAGTCATATTTGGCAAGGTCAACTTTTCTGTTAAATGTTAATGTAGTAGATAACAATCTGCGTTCCTCCTTTACACTCTATAACAGTATTTACCAATACCACTCAAAAAATCCCGATTTTGAAGGAAGTTAAGATATGCATAAAATATGTATAAACATACATTATTAAATGAAAGCGTTTTCAAAAATAGTGGTAAAAAAATTCGATAAAAACTGAAAATTAGGCAATTTATTTATTGAATAATTATTAATTAGAATGTATAATGATTCATTATATAGAAGACGCAGGAGTGAATGAAATGAAAGCAGCGATAATTGGAGGGACTGGTTACGGAGCCATTGAATTGATCCGATTGATTCAAAAGCATCCTTATTTAGATGTTGGTACGGTTATTTCAAATTCGCAAGCAGGTTCCGATTTTAGTGACAGTTATCCACACCTGTCAAACATTGTTAATCTAACACTTGAAAAATTTGATGCTGAAATGATAAGCAGGGAAAACGATATTGTATTTCTCGCAACGCCGTCGGGTGTTAGCAGCTCATTAGTTCCGCAACTTTTCGATAAGGGTATTAAAGTAATCGACCTTTCAGGGGATTTCCGGCTTAGGTCGCAAAATGAATATGAAACATGGTATAAGCATTCAGCACCAACCGAGGAGTATTTAAGCAAGGCAGTTTATGGGTTGAGTGAGATTTACGCAGAAGAAATTAAAGGTGCAACGCTAATTGCCAATCCGGGCTGCTACCCAACTGCAACTAGCCTAGGTTTGTTGCCAATCCTGAAAGCAAATCTTGCTGACTCGAAATCTATTATCATTGATGCAAAATCAGGGGTATCCGGTGCAGGCAGGGGTCTTTCATTAACATCGCATTATGCAGAAATAAATGAAAATCTTAAAGCCTATAAACTAGGTGCACATCAACATATTCCTGAAATAGAACAGGTTCTAACAGATGAGACTGGTGATCCAATAACTATCACATTTACTACACATTTAGTTCCGATGACGCGGGGAATTATGATCACCGCATATGTTAACTTAACAGAAAAGATTTCAACTAATACTGTTAATGATTTATACAAAGAGTTTTATGAAAATCATCCATTCGTAAGGATTAGACCAGAGGGAACTTATCCAGCAACAAAAGAAGTCTATGGAAGTAACTATTGTGATATCGGATTGCATGTTGACCCTCGAACGAATCGACTTACGATTATTTCGGTAATCGATAATTTAGTTAAAGGGGCAGCAGGGCAAGCGATACAGAATGCTAATTTAATGAATGGTTGGGCTGTTAGTACAGGGCTTGAAGACATACCATTATATCCTTAATAAAAATATTGATTGAATAATAGATGAAAAGTTTTATAGAGGCATGAGATGCCAAATAATGAAGACGATCAAGGGGGAATTAAATTGTTGCCAGCAATATCAAATAAAGAAATCGTTGTATTAGAAGAAGAAAGTGTTACGTTGCCAAAGGGATTTAAAGCAGGTGGCATGCATTGTGGGATAAAAAGAAAACGCCTTGATCTTGGTTATATTGTGTCCGAAGTTCCAGCTGTAGTTGCTGGCGTGTATACAACGAACATTTTTCAAGCAGCTCCCCTTTTAGTTACTCAAGAGAGTATAGCAAAAGAACATAAAATCCAAGCTATCATCGTCAATTCCGGTAATGCCAATGCCTGTACGGGGGAACAGGGATTGTTAGACGCTTTTGAAATGCAAAAAGGTTTTGCCAACGAGTTAGGCATCGAGGACCACCTCGTTGCAGTTACCTCAACAGGAGTTATTGGAGAACTGTTGCCGATGGATAAGGTGAAAACAGGCATAAATCAAATTCTTCAGACCAAATATGCAACGGAAGAAAATTTCAAGAATGCAATATTAACAACGGACACTTGTATCAAGCAGGTTGGCGTTCAAATGAAAATTGACGGGAAGACAGTCAGTATTGGCGGAGCGGCTAAAGGTTCTGGTATGATTCACCCGAATATGGCGACAATGCTCGGTTTTGTCACAACTGACGCCAATATTGCATATGAGGATTTGCTTTCTGCTCTTAAAGAGATAACGAATCAGACATTTAATATGATTACGGTTGATGGTGATACAAGTACAAATGATATGGTTTTAGTTTTAGCAAACGGGTTAGCAGGTAATGACCAGCTGACAAAAGACCATCCAGATTGGGACTTATTCAAATCAGGATTAAAACTAGTGAGTGAAGAGCTTGCTAAAAAAATTGCAAGAGATGGTGAAGGAGCAACCAAGCTCGTTGAAGTTCAAGTAAACGGAGCATACAGTCATGAAGCAGCAAGAGCTGTTGGAAAATCCATTATATCTTCAAATCTTGTGAAAACAGCTATCTACGGCACTGACCCTAATTGGGGACGAATTGTTACAGCCATTGGATATTCAGGAATTCCTGTTGAACCTAATAAATTGAAAGTAGCAATTGGTCCTTACAAAGTATTCGAAAATGGCTTACCAAGTCCTTTTGTAGAAGAAGAAGTTAAAGAGTACCTAGAACTGGAAACAGTTAAAATACTTGTTGAATTAAATCAAGGTAAAGAAAGTGCAACGGCATGGGGCTGCGATTTAACCTATGATTATGTGAAAATCAACGCATCCTACCGCACGTAAGTGGAGGGTTAAAGATGAACTATATAGTCATTAAGTGTGGCGGAAGTGTGTTAGAAAATCTGCCAAAGTCGTTCTATGAAGATGTCATATCCCTCCATCAAAAAGGAGAATGGACACCGATTATTGTCCATGGCGGCGGTCCACTTATTAACAAGCTATTAAAAAACTTAAATGTAGAAACTACCTTTGTAAATGGTTTAAGAGTAACCAACCACGAGGTATTAGATATTGTAGAAATGGTTTTAAGCGGAACGGTGAATAAACAAGTAGTACGGAACATCATTGAGGCAGGCGGTAGTTCATTTGGTGTAAGTGGAGTGGATGGGAGTTTGTTAAAAGCGATCCCGACTTCAGATGAAAGTTTAGGTTTTGTAGGAGAAGTCGTTGAAGTGAATACAGCAGTCATCGAAAGCATAGTAAACCAAGGACATATACCCGTCGTTTCACCAATAGGAATTGATTCAGATGGACAGCGATACAATATAAACGGAGACGTTGCAGCAAGTGCAGTTGCCAAGGCGCTCGGAGCCAATCTTTGCTTTATCAGTGATATACCAGGAATCTTAGTCGAAGAAAATGGTAAAAAAGCTAAATTAGATAAGGTTACCAAAGCAAGAGTGGAAGAACTAATCGAAAATAAAACGATTTATGGCGGGATGATCCCTAAGGTCAAAGCTGCCATCGATGGGTTAGTTCATAAAATACCGATGGTCGGTATCATTGATGGATTTGAAAAAAATAGCTTGGTAGAATACGTGAACGGTAAAAATATTGGAACAAAAATTGTTTTAGAAGAGGAGATTGCCTAATGACCATTAAAACTTCCGTCTCCCCAATTTCGCCAGTAATGGCTACGTATAGCCGCTTTCCTATTACATTGGTTAAGGGGAAAGGAAGCTATGTATGGGATGATCAAGGGAAAAAATATTTAGATTTTACTTCAGGCATTGCCACTTGTAACTTGGGGCATGTACCTGATGTCGTTAAAGAAAAGCTTGAAGAACAGCTTCAAAATCTTTGGCACTGTTCAAACCTTTATAACATTCCAAATCAGCAGGAGCTTGCTGCACTGCTTACTGCCAATAGCTGTGGGGATAAGGTCTTCTTTTGCAACAGCGGAGCGGAAGCAAATGAGGCTGCCATTAAGCTTGCAAGAAGATATGCACAGAAGGTTAAAGGAACAGATTCCTTCGGAGTCATTACCTTTCAGCAATCCTTTCATGGCAGAACATTGGCAACATTATCGGCCACAGGACAGGAAAAAATCCAACAGGGATTTGCTCCATTAGTCAAAGGCTTTAGTTATCTGCCATTTAATGATATTGAAGCACTTGATCAGTTAAAAAGACTTCAGCCAGCAGCGATTTTACTGGAGCTCGTCCAAGGTGAAGGCGGGGTCATTCCGGCAAATCCGGAATGGGTAAAGAAAATCGCAGAAATCTGCGAAGAGAAAGACATTCTTTTAATGGTTGACGAAATTCAAACAGGAATCGGCAGGACTGGAACACTGTTTGCTTATGAACAATATGGTATTCAACCGGATGTCATCAGTGTTGCAAAAGGTCTTGGCTCAGGTTTTCCAATTGGGGCAATCATTGCGAAAGAAAAGGCGGCAAAAGCGTTCGAACCTGGTACTCACGGAAGTACCTTTGGGGGAAATCCATTAGCAACAGCAGCGGGAGTAGCGACTGTAACCCATATTCTCGAAAGCAATTTGTTAAATCAAGTAAATGAAACTTCAGTGTACTTAGATGAACAGCTTAACAAGTTCAAAGAAAAGTACGCTTTTATAAAAGAAATAAGAGGAAAAGGTCTGCTTAAAGGGGTTGTTGTTGAAATCAATGCGCTAGAAATTGTCCAAAAAGCACATGAACATCAACTTCTAATTCTTACAGCCGGACCCAATGTGTTAAGAATATTACCGCCATTAACAGCATCTAAAGAAGAAATGAACGAATTCACCAAAGCATTGGAAAAAACTTTCCAAAGTATAGAGAAAGGCGAGTGAGTGTTTTGGAACAGGGATATCTTACTTTGGAAACCGGAGAAGTTTTTGAAGGAATACTAATAGGTGCAAACAAAGACACTTTTGGAGAAGTTGTATTTAATACAAGCATGACTGGCTATCAGGAAATCATTACAGATCCTTCATACGCTGGCCAGCTGATTACGTTCTGCTATCCAATTATCGGTAGCTATGGAATCAATGCGATGGACGATGAAGCTATTTCACCTGCCTTAGCTGGAGTAGTTATTGGAGATTTATGTGAAACTCCAAGCCATTACCAATCCATTAATAAATTCTCTGAAAAACTAATGCAGGCAGGCGTTCCTGGGATTGCAGGTGTGGATACAAGATTACTTGTGAAAACGATTCGCAGCCGCGGGACGGTAAAAGGATTTTTAAGTAAGGCTAAGCAAGAGAATTTCTCTGGATATGAAACAACACCATTTTGGGTGGAGAAGGTTTCTACAAAAAAAATCCAATATTTCTATAATAAAGGACCACACGTCGTACTAATGGATTTTGGATTTAAAAAATCAATTCTTAATGCGTTACTAGATCAAAATTGTTCGGTTACGATTGTACCTTTTAATACATCTTTTGAAAAAATCAATGCATTGAATCCAGACGGAGTGCTATTAAGCAACGGACCTGGAGATCCGATGGCGCTAAAGCAATGGTTCCCAGATATCAAAAGAATTACCCAGCATTATCCGACATTAGGAATTTGTCTTGGTCACCAGTTAATAGCCCTTGCATATGGTGCAAAAACAGAGAAACTTGCCTACGGACATCGTGGAGGGAATCATCCCGTTAAGGAATTGGGAACAGGTAAGGTGAAGATTACTGCTCAGAATCATGGGTATGTGGTGGTCGATGAAAGTATTGACGCGCAGGTATTTCAAATTACTTACCGTAATGTTAATGATAAATCGATCGAGGGATTAAAGCACAGACACTATCCAATTCAAACGGTTCAATTTCATCCGGAGGCACACCCTGGTCCAAGTGATACCGAATATATACTTGAGGATTTTGTATATCAGATAAATTCAGCAGGAGAAAAACGTTATGCCATTAAATAAAAACCTAAAAAAAGTATTAGTCATTGGATCAGGACCTATTGTAATAGGGCAGGCAGCGGAATTTGATTATGCAGGAACACAAGCCTGTATCGCTCTTAAAGAAGAGGGAATACAGGTAGTATTAATCAATAATAATCCTGCAACTATTATGACTGACGAAACTGTAGCCGATAAAGTATATATCGAACCATTAAACGTAGAAACCATTGAAAAAATTATCCAAAAGGAAAAGCCTGATGGAATTATCGGGACCTTAGGCGGACAGACCGGATTAAATCTAACCGTAGAACTCTATGAAAAAGGCATTCTTCAAAAATATAATGTACAGCTATTAGGAACCTCTGTAGAATCGATAAAAAATGGCGAGGACCGTGATCGGTTCCGCAGTTTAATGATAAAGATTGACGAACCAATCCCGGAATCAGCTATTATTCATACCTATGAAAAGGGTGTATCGTTCGTCAAAGAAATAGGTTTTCCCGTTATCATCAGACCGGCATATACACTAGGCGGACACGGCGGGGGCTTTGCCCATAATGATGAAGAGCTTGAAAATGTTCTGAAGAAGGGTTTAGCTGCAAGCCCGATTCATCAGGTACTTGTTGAACGAAGCATTAAAGGCTGGAAGGAAATTGAATATGAAGTCATAAGAGACGCCAATGACACATGTATTATTGTTTGTAATATGGAAAATATGGACCCTGTCGGAGTTCATACAGGTGATTCAATTGTAGTCGCTCCATCACAAACATTGACGGATGTCCAATACCAAATGCTGCGAAATTCTTCTCTAAAAGTAATTAGAGAATTAGAGATTATTGGCGGCTGCAATATCCAGTTTGCACTTAATCCAGAATCCAACCAATATTGCATTATTGAAGTAAATCCAAGGGTAAGCCGTTCTTCCGCATTAGCGTCAAAAGCAACCGGTTATCCGATTGCAAGGATGGCAGCAAAATGTGCCGTTGGTTATCATTTGGATGAGATTGTGAACCCTATAACAGGTAACACCTTTGCATCATTTGAGCCAGCGATTGATTATATTGTTGTAAAACTTCCACGCTTTCCATTTGATAAATTCCCAGAAGCGGATCGTACGTTAGGAACACAAATGAAAGCAACTGGGGAAGTAATGGCGATTGACAGGACCTTTGAAGGAGCACTGAACAAAGCCATCCGTTCGATGGAAATAAATATATTTGGACTTTGTTTGGAATCAAATAAAAATGTAGACAATGAGGTTTTATTTGAAAAATTAGAAAGACCAAATGACCAAAGATTATTTATGATAGCAGAAGCATTAAGAAGAGGGATTTCCCTTGATACAATTAAGGAACTGACAGAAATGGATTCATGGTTTTTATACAAGATCCACTCAATTGTTGCTTTAGAAGTGGAATTAGCTTCTTATGCATGGAATGATGTACCCCTTTCTTTGTTAAAAACAGCGAAGCGTCATAATATTTCCGATAAGCTGCTTTCACAAATTTACAGCATTGATGAAAAGCAAATAAGGAGTAAATGGAAAGAACTTAACTGGAAACCAGGCTATAAAATGGTCGATACGTGTTCTGCGGAATTTGATGCGGTCACCCCTTATTACTATTCAACATGGCTTGGAGCGGATGAGGTGGAGGTAACAAATACGAAGAAGATTCTTGTTCTTGGTTCAGGACCAATCCGAATTGGTCAAGGAATTGAATTTGATTACTGCTCTGTCCATGCTGCAAAAGCAATTAAGAAGATGGGCTATGAGGCAGTCGTAATCAATAATAATCCTGAGACAGTTAGTACGGATTACTCTGTGGCAGACCGCCTTTACTTTGAACCATTAACTGCTGAAGATGTTCTTACTGTTATTGAAAAAGAGAAGATTGAAGGTGTGTTAATTCAATTTGGCGGGCAAACAGCCATTAATTTAGCGCATGATCTTCAAGAAGAAGGTGTGAAAATTTTAGGCACAACTGTTGAAAGTGTCGATACCTTCGAGGATCGGAAAGAATTTTATCAATTGCTTGAAGACTTAAACATTCCACATATTGTGGGTGAGACTGTCCTTCATAAAGATGAATTATTTGATGCAGCTGCAAGACTTGGCTACCCAGTGCTGGTTCGACCGTCCTATGTAATTGGCGGGCAATCCATGTTTACTATTTTTACAGAAGAAGAACTAAACTACTATATCAAGCAGCTTGAGGAGAACTCCTCACAGGAAAAAATGTGGCCGTTATTAGTGGATCGATATATACCTGGATTAGAATGTGAAGTCGATGTCATTAGTGATGGAAAGAACGTAATCGTCCCAGGAATCTTTGAACATATCGAAAGAGCGGGAGTACATTCTGGAGATAGTATTAGTGTTTTTCCACCTATCTCATTAGCGAAAGAGATGAAAGAAACATTAATTGATTACGCTGAAAAAATCGCCAAATCGGCACCGATTGTTGGCATTATGAATATCCAATTTGTTATTTATCAGAATCAAGTTCTTGTTTTAGAAGTAAATCCGCGTTCTTCACGTACGGTTCCAATTATGAGCAAGGTTACAGGAGTTCCAATGATTGAGTGGGCTGTAATGGTTCAATTAGGAGTATCCTTGGATTCTCTATCTAATGAAAATGGTTTATTAGTAGAGCCTAATTATTATTCGGTAAAGTCACCTGTATTTTCAAGGAGTAAATTAAAGGGAGTCGACCACGTATTAGGGCCGGAAATGAAATCAACAGGTGAAGTTTTAGGTTTAGGAGCAACTTTTCATGAAGCGCTCGAAAAAGCTTTCCCTACAACAAGCGGAGAAACGGAGAACTATCTATTCTGCTCCATATCCGATCGGGAAAAACCAGCCAGTCTGTCAATTCTCAAGCAGTTTGTGAATGAAAATTACAAGCTAGCTGCAACGGAAGGGACAGCAAGATTCCTTCAAGAAAAAGGCTTTACAATTGAAAAGGTTATTAAGAATAACGAAGATGTAAATGAACTTTTAAAAAACAATACCATTCAAGCTGTCATTAATATACCGAACCAAGGAAGAAATAAAATTAAATTTGGTTTTTATATTCGTGAACAAGCAACTCGCTACAATGTACCGGTTTTTACTCATCTAGATACAGTTGAGGCAATGATTGGTCTTCAGGCTCAATCTATTACTCATTCAGAGGTACGTACAGTAACGGAATATTACAATATCAAAGAGAGCGGTGTGGAGCATGTCAAATGTGATTAAATGGAACACAAAGGGTGTGTCACAACAGCCACAATTAAAAGGCAAGGATTTCTTATCCTTGTCCGATTTTCATACTGATGAGATTCTTTACCTTTTAGAGGAAGCAAAGGAATTAAAAAGGCTTCAGAAACAGGGGAAACCACATCCTTATTTGAGCGGAAAGGTTCTAGGGATGATTTTTGAAAAGTCTTCTACTCGTACTAGGGTTTCCTTTGAGGTAGGGATGCTCCAATTAGGGGGGCATGCGATATTCTTAAGTTCGAGAGATATTCAGCTTGGCAGAGGAGAAAGTATTTCAGATACAGCAAAAGTTTTATCAAGATATATCGATTGTATGATGATTAGAACTTTTTCACACGACTCTGTTAAAGAACTTGCAGAGCATGCAACCGTTCCGGTTATTAACGGTTTAACAGATTTGCATCATCCGACTCAAGTGATGGCGGACTTATTAACGATTCAAGAGCACAAAGGTAAATTAGCCGGTTTAAAAATGTGCTATTTAGGAGACGGAAACAACAATATGGCACATTCATTAATGGAAGGAGCCGCAAAGGTTGGAATGCATATCAGCATTGCAAGCCCCCTTGGATATCTACCTGATGGAAAGATAACGGAAAAGGCGATTGAAACGGGCAAATTAACGGGAAGCAAAATCACCATTACACATGATCCTGTAGAAGCAATCAAGGATGCTGATATTGTTGTCACCGATGTTTGGACCAGTATGGGTCAAGAGGCCGAAATGCAAAAGAGACTAAAAGATTTAGAAGACTATCAAGTAAATGCGGAAATTTGTCAGCATGCTAAACAAGATTATATCTTTTTACATTGCTTACCTGCACACCGAGGGGAAGAGGTAACAGCGGAAATCATTGATGGCCCACATTCTGTTGTGTTTGATGAAGCAGAGAATAGACTTCATGCTCAAAAAGCAATTTTAAAACTTTTACTAGAATAGTAGATTTTTTTGAAATTTGATGTATAATAATTCTATTGGTTGAATATAAATTCATGTAAATGCGAGGAGAATATATAATGGCTAAGGAAAAAATTGTTTTAGCATATTCAGGAGGATTAGATACTTCGGTTTCAGTTAAATGGATTCAGGAGAAATATGGCTATGATGTCATTGCACTAGGTCTAGATGTTGGTGAGGGTAAGGATCTAGAAGCGATTAAACAAAAGGCATTGAATGTAGGGGCTATTAAAGCTTATATGATCGATGCAAAAGAATTGTTAGCACAAGAATATATTTTGCCAGCATTGAAGGCAAATTGTTTATATGAAGGAAAATACCCATTATCTTCTGCACTATCTCGACCGTTAATTTCAAAATTATTGGTAGAAGTAGCTGAAAAAGAAGGGGCAACAGCTGTTGCTCATGGCTGTACAGGAAAAGGGAATGACCAAGTTCGTTTTGAAGTTTCCATTCAGGCGTTAAATCCAAGTTTAAAGGTTGTTGCACCTGTTCGTGAATGGGGCATGACTCGTGATGAAGAAATTGAATATGCACAGGAAAATGGAATTCCAATACCTGTTAATTTAGACAATCCTTTCTCAATTGATGCGAATATCTGGGGACGTGCTTGCGAAGCAGGGGTCCTAGAAGATCCATGGGCAGAGGCGCCTGAAGCTGCTTTTGATTGGACTGCTCCAATTGAATTAACACCGGATCAAGCGGAATATATGGAAATTGAATTTGAGCAAGGTGTTCCTGTTGCTCTGAATGGTGAAAAGCTGCCATTGGTGCAATTAATCGAAACCTTGAACGAGCTTGGTGGTAAACACGGCGTTGGTCGTATCGATCATATTGAAAATCGACTAGTAGGAATTAAATCTAGAGAAGTTTATGAAAATCCTGCTGCCTTAATTTTGATTAATGCTCATAAAGAATTAGAATTCTTAACACTAACACGTGAAGTAACACAGTTCAAAACCCAAGTAGAACAGCAAATGGCAAAAATCATCTACGAGGGACTTTGGTATTCACCAATAAAACCAGCTCTCGATGCCTTTATTGATGAAACGCAAAAAGTAGTTACGGGTACTATTCGAGTGAAACTCCACAAAGGCAACCATACAGTTGTCGGTCGTAAGTCACCAAACAGTCTTTATAATGAAGAATTGGCAACTTACTCTAAAGGCGATGCTTTTGACCATAATGCGGCTGTTGGATTTATTAAAATTTGGGGATTACCAACAAAGGTATATTCTGAGGTAAATAATAAAGAAACGATAATGAAATAATAATCGGGTGCCCTCGAAACCTTTTCGAGGGCAAACTTGTTAGTTTTTAAGGAGGAGCAATCAATGTCCAAATTATGGGGCGGACGATTTACGAAAGAAACCAATAAGTTAGTTGAAGAATTTACAGCTTCCATTTCCTTTGATCAAAAGCTTGCCAAAGAGGATATCGCCGGCAGCATGGCACATGTTCAAATGCTAGGCGAATGCGGTATTATTCCATCTGAGGATGCTGATAAAATAAAAGCTGGCCTTCTTGAAATCAAAAAGATGGTGGATCAAAACGAGATTGAGTTTTTAGTTGAAGATGAAGATATTCATATGAATATTGAAAAATTATTGATTGAAAAAATAGGTCCTGTAGGTGGTAAGCTTCATACTGGTCGTAGTCGAAATGACCAGGTTGCAACCGATATGCACCTTTACTTACGCACAAAGACAACAGAATTAATTAAATTACTTGAAGATGTTCAAGGCTCATTGCTTGTACAGGCAAAGGGGAATGTTAACACGTTAATCCCAGGTTATACTCATCTCCAGCGAGCCCAGCCGGTCTCATTCGCACATCATGTAATGGCTTATTTTTGGATGTTTGAACGAGATAAAGAGAGACTGATTGATAGTTTAAAGCGTGTTAATTGGCTACCACTTGGTTCAGGTGCCTTAGCAGGAACCACTTTTCCTATCAAACGTGAACGCGTTGCAGAGCTGCTCGGCTTTGAAACGATTTATCCAAATAGTATGGATGCAGTAAGTGATCGGGATTTTATCTTAGAATTCCTCTCGATTGGTTCCATTATCATGACTCATATTTCAAGATTATCTGAGGAGCTTGTTATTTGGTCAAGCCAAGAGTTTCAATTTGTTGAGCTTGATGATTCTTTTTGTACGGGATCCAGCATTATGCCGCAAAAGAAGAACCCTGATGTTCCTGAGTTGTTAAGAGGAAAGACTGGTCGTACTTTTGGGAATTTGATTGGCCTCTTGACGGTCCTTAAGGGCTTGCCGCTTGCATACAACAAGGATTTGCAGGAAGATAAGGAAGGGATGTTCGATACAGTGGAGACACTGGAAGGGTCCCTGATGCTGTTGGCACCAATGATTGAAACGATGACAGTTAATAAAGACATCATGCGTAAAGCGATTAATAATGATTTCTCGAATGCCACCGACATTGCGGACTACTTGGTTCGAAAAGGTTTGCCATTTAGAGAGGCACACGAAGTCATCGGGAAGATTGTTTTATATGCAATTCAACAGCAAAAGTTCTTACTTGATTTAAGTTTTGCGGAATACCAAGAGTTCAGTTCGTTATTTGAAGAGGATATTTATCAGGTTTTATCACCAGAGAATGTTGTTGCCGTTCGAAATAGCTTCGGAGGGACATCACCTGCACAGGTGATAAAACAAATCGAGCTTGCAGAGGGAAAACTAGGTAAATAATCGAAAACCACCTAATGGTGGTTTTTATTTGTATAACTATCAAAAATATTAGATAATTTCACCAAGAGATTTAATTCTAGAGGAGGAGAACAATGAAATTACGCGTATCTGTTGTACAGTATCATCTACATACAATTCACTCTTTTGAAGAATTTGCCGCACAATGCGAGCATTATATAAAAACGGCTGAGGAATTTGGAGCAGAGTTTGTACTTTTCCCTGAGTTCTTCACCACACAACTTCTATCGATTGGAAATGGGCAGGGGCAGAGTCTGACAATAAATGACCTACCAGGTTTCACGCAAGCATACCGTGAATTGTTCTCGAAGTTTGCCAGACAAACGAACATGCATATTATTGCTGGGACTCATGTTATTGAAAAGGGCGGAAAGCTATATAATACAGCTCATTTATTTTATCCTGATGGAAGGGTTGGCGAGCAGGCAAAGCTTCATATTACGCCTACAGAAGTGAACGAGTGGAACATGGCTAAAGGTGAAAGTTTTCAAATTTTTGATACAGACAAAGGTAAAATCGCCCTGCTCACCTGCTATGACATTGAGTTCCCTGAAATCGTGCGTATGGCAAAGGCAAAAGGAGCAGATGTGATTTTTTGTCCTTCATGTACCGATGACCGCCACGGCTTTCATCGCGTTCGTTACACTAGTCATGCTCGTGCTGTTGAAAACCAGGTATATGTTGTTTTAACCGGAACTGTCGGTGCCTTGCCGACTGTTGATTTCATGCGTGCTAATTTCGGCCAGGCAGTAATCATAACGCCAAATGATATTCCGTTCCCACCAAAAGGTATTCTGGTGGAAGGAGAACTGAACAACGATATGGTTGTTACAGCCGACCTTGATTTGGAGTTATTATATGAAGTTAGAGAACGAGGATCAGTAACAACCTGGCGTGATCGCAGAACAGATTTATATCCGGATTGGGAATAAGAAAAGCGAAAGCGCCCGTTCAGCGGCGTATGGACTGTAGCTCTTTGAATGAGATAAAGGAAACACGGAGAGCGGTAGCGATTCGATGTTGACTTATCGTAGGGAAAAGGGCGAAGTACACTAGCCGCTGGGCGCTGGAGCTAGACAGTAAACTAAGTTCAAAACTTACACTTACTTTAAATAATAAAGAAGGGTGGAGTTGCTTTGTATCATAGTGAATTTTACGTTTTTGACCAAGAAAAGCCAGTTCCAGTGGTCATTCGTAATTACACTCAAGAAGATTTTGCGGCGCTTATCCAAATACAATCAGAATGCTTTCCTCCTCCATTTCCGTCAGAGTTATGGTGGAATAAAGAGCAATTATCAAACCATGTAAAATTATTTCCTGAGGGCGCACTATGTATTGAAGTAGATGGTATATTAGCAGGTTCCCTTACAGGGCTTTGTGTCCAGTTCGACCCTAACCATATTGCACATACATGGGAAGAAATTACGAATCATGGCTACATTAAGAACCATAATCCAAGTGGAGATTCACTCTATATTGTGGATATCAGTGTACGACCAAAGTTTCGAAAACTTGGTCTTGGAAAACTGATGATGCAGGCCATGTACCATGTCGTGATTCAGAAAAAACTAGTGCGGCTGCTTGGCGGAGGCAGAATGCCGGGCTATCATAAAGTAGCGGATCGAATGAAACCAGATCAGTATCTAAATGAAGTATTAATGGGGAAGTTGAAAGACCCCGTTATAACTTTTCTGCTTCGGTGCGGAAGAGTGCCAATTGGCATTGTAGAAAATTACCTTGAAGATGAAGAATCATGTAATTATGCTGCATTAATGGAATGGAAAAATCCATTTATAAAATAATAGGGAGAGTCTTAGCTTATGGAATATAAACGTATAACAAGTATTACAGACCCAAACTTTAAAAAACTGCATGAATTAATGGGAGAAATTTTCCCGCCAGAGGAAGTATTAGAGTATGAGTTATGGAAAGAGCCTTTAGAGGATCCAGGCATTCGTGTATTTGTTGCTGTTGATGGTGATGAGGTTGTAGGGGCAACTGAGTACCGTTATTATCCTGATTGGAATATAGCGATGACAGACTTTACGATCATTAGTAAGCCTGGACTAAGCTTAGGGCGATTTTTAGCACAGAACCGCTTAAAGGACTTGCAAAAGCTTGCTGCTGAAAACGGTAAGGAGCTTTTCGGCATGTTTGCCGAAATATATGATCCTTATCGGGTGGGTCATGAGTTTGGTGGTGTAAAGGTAATGGACCCTTATGTGCGTCGTGAGGTTCTTTCACATTTAGGTTATAAACGAATTGATTTAGACTATGTACATCCATCATGGGAAAATAATGGTGAGGCTGTTAAAGGACTCGATTTTTGCTTTATGCCAATGAACGATGAGCTAGAAACTATTCCTGCATTCCTTGTGGCTGATTTCATTACCACCTATTACTCCATTCTTTCAAATAAACCACAGGAATGGCTCGATATGATTGAACTTGTGAAAAGAAAAGATACCATTTCCTTATTACCACTTTAAATAAAATAGTTTCTAATTATCAAGTTCACATACCATCCATATTTCTAACATTAATATGTAAAAAAACTGTGAAATCCGTTGTTATTGGTATGGAAGGGGAGTATAGTGAAGATGTAAAGGAGATAGTGATTCCATTCACAATCACCTAGTATCGTTTTACCGGGTCCTATGCCGTTTTTGGCACTAATCTCTCTATAGGACACGATGATTTAATCATTTTCCCCCCCTTTATAAATTTTTAAAGAAGCAGGATTATCCTGCTTCTTTTTTTTACACCTTAATAGGGTACTGCCTATTTTTTTTTAAAAGGGTTATTTTCTTCGCTTGTTTGTAACACGCTGGTTAGCTGCATTTGCTCGTGCCATCGCTTCAAGGTCTGCATGATCTGCAAATTCAGCGGAATACTCCACATCATTTCCATCTGATTTCATGTTTTTTGGAACCTGTGGAAGTGATGCTTTATTTTTATCACGAGCGTTATGTCCATGTGAACGACCCATTCGTAAAAAACCCCTTTCACAGTTAACTAAGTGAGAACAGAAAAGTTCCCACTAATAGCTTTTCCTTATTATAAGAGTTCATGAATGGAAAAAACTCCAACTTATTGTCTAGCTCCAGTCGCCATCGGCTCGGGGGAAAAAGAAAAAAACACTTTTTCCTCGGTCATAAGCTTGTCTAGTTGCGGCTCCTTGGGACTCGAGTCATAAGCCGCCCCCTGAAGAAGGCAAAAAGCGCCTTCTTGCAGGGTTCGTCTTATGCCTTCGTCCCAGGTCAGTCGCCTCCACATTTCAAACAATCCGTCAAAAAGGTTAAAGAGCAACCTTTCTGCCGGCTCGCCTTATGCCTGTCGCCGATAAGCAGGCGCCTTCCGCTTTTCTTATAAACGAGTTTTTTTGTCATGGAAACCGCCAGCACGGTCTGCCATTTTAAACTCACGCTGGTAGGATACTTCCTGCATGCTGGTGAGTGAATATTTACCTCTATCCTTATCTTTTTTCTTCTTTTCTGCCATATTGCTCATTCCTTTCAACATTTAATTTGTTAATTGTTAAAAAGCTTATGGAAAAAATTAAGCACATTCTCCATTTTTACCTTTTCAGAATGGAATGATACTCAATTGTTGAAAAAATATGGTAAAGTATTGGTGAGGTGAATGATATGGCTGTTATTACAAAAATCACCACTCAGCAGAAAAATAAAGACCGCTTTAATATTTTTATGGATTATGGTAAAGGTGAAGAATATGCCTTTAGTGTCGATAGCGATGTACTTATTCGGTTTCAATTAAAAAAAGGGCTGGAGATTGATGATTTTTCCATCATAGAAATACAGTTTCAAGACGACATCCGCAAGGCCTTTAATCTAGCGGTTAATTTTTTGGCAAGAAGAATGAGATCTGAAAAAGAAATAAGGGATTATCTTATACAAAAGGAAGTAGAAGAACCTATCATCAATGAAGTTCTTCATAAATTGGCTGCTCATAGATATATAAATGATGAGGAATATGCATTTTCCTTTGTAAGAACTCAAATGAATACGACAGATAAGGGCCCAGACTTAATCCGCATGGAGTTAAAAGACAGAGGAATTAATGAGGCTATAATTAAACATGCTATGGCCGAGTATCCTAAAGAGGATCAAGTTGAAAAAGCGATTAAGGTAACTGAAAAGTTAATAAAAAAAAGTTCAAAGGAGTCGCAACGAATTGCTAAGCAAAAAGCAGAGCAATTTCTGTTAAGGAAGGGCTACCCCTTTGAAGTTATTCATTTAGCACTAAATGAAGCAGAAACGGATAAAGAACAAGATGAGGAAATGGAAGCCATTAGGTATCAGGGCGAAAAAGCTTATCGGAAGTATAGTAAATATAGTGGTTTTGAATACGAACAAAAAATGAAACAAGCCTTATATCGTAAAGGCTTTTCAATGGAACTTATTGAAAAATATCTAGGAGAAAGTAAAAAATCATGACACTGCTTGTCATGATTTTTTACTTTCGATGATAATCTCATCCTGAGAAATTTGCTCCATAATAATTTTGGCCACCTCATTAGGTGAACGGAAGCGGGAAGAGTCTGCTACGTGATTGCTTCCTTCCCAAAATGGTGTATCCATGCCCCCCATATAAACGGCTTTAATTTTAATGGAACTATTTTCGTATTCCTTTTGCAGACTCTCAGTAAAGCCTCGAACTGCAAATTTACTTGCGGCATAAACAGCTTCATTGACTTTTCCTCTTAATCCTGCAGTTGAAATAATATTCATCAGCAGACCATCACCCTGTTCTTGCAGCAATGGCAATACAGCTTTTGTCATAAAAATGGTTCCAAGAACATTTGTGTTGAGCATTTCGGTAATTGCTTTTTCACTTATATCAACAAATGGACCGAAATGACCGACACCTGCGTTATTGACTAAACCAAAAATCGTGTGACTATTGCTAATTTCTTCAACTTTTTTTAAAATATCCGCTTCCTTTTGAACATCCAGCTCAATGTAATCGGCCGCACCGCCTGCTTGTTCGATTTCCTTTTTAACAGCAGAAAGTTTATCAACGGACCTTCCAGTCAATAAGAGATGATAGCCTTTCTGAGAAAATAATAAAGATAATTCCTTCCCTAATCCAGAACCTGCTCCGGTTATAATGATGGTTTTCACTGAAATCTCTCCCTCACCCTTTATTAATTACATAAAAATAACTATACTAAAATAAGAGGGAAAACGAAAATGGGAGTGTAAGGAATGCAACAGGAGAAACGATATAGTACGATGACAGAGCATGAATTAAAGCATGAAATTGCCCAGTTGTTAGAGAAGGGTAGAAAAGCGGAGCAAATGGGAATGGTAAGTGAATATGCTGTACTCGAAAGAAAAGCAGCAATGGCTCGAGCCTATTTATTAGATCCTACTGATTTTAAACCTGGTGAGATTTATGAGCTTGAAGGAGGCCCTGGTGAATATTTTAAGATTGATTATATGAATGGTGTTTTTGCCTGGGGGTACCGTTTAAAGGGTGATGGCAAAGAAGAAGCACTTCCGATATCAATGTTGAAGCGGTTAAAATAAAAAGCAAACCAGAGAAATAAATCTCTGGTTTGTAGCCTTTTAATGAGATCTCTTCTTAGTTTCACGCTGTAGAATGATTAAGTCTTGGGTAAGTTTACTTTCGCCATTTATTTGGGAATGCGCATGTTTTGCATTAGCCCATGGTGTGGAAAATGGTTTGTTTTGAAAGAATTTTTGGTTTCCCATAGTAAAACCTCCCAATTTTTAAAAATACTCAGGTGTATCCTTTTCACGCTGACCAGAAGCTCGCATCCGCTCCTGTGGATGGGTATTGATTGTGCCATCGGCTCTTTTTGAAGCATATTCTGCTTTTGCTCGAGGCTCTCCCTCTAGCTTGTTGTTATTTTGATTTGGGAAATTGACTGCTTTATTTCTCATGCTGTACCTCCATCAAAAGGGAATGAGAAACCGTGAATAGCAAAGTGTCGTCACAACAATGCTTACCACGTGATATTAGTATTTGAATTTTAGGAGTAGGTTATGTTATAAGAAATTGGCAATGAGGTGAATGTATGAACGATTACCATGAAAGATTAGCAAAGCTTCTGTTAGAAAAAAACGAATTACTATCCTATAATCAAGCACGAACATGGGTTGAATTAATGTGGGAGGATTTTGAAACGACCGCTGCAAAGGCAGGAAGAGATTACCTAGGAAGCGAAATGACAGAAAGAATTGTAAGACAATGGATTGAAAATTATGGCGGGCGACTCCATGACTTTGTTGCTAAAAATCCAAAATATAAAGATTTTCTAAGTCAAGACAAGAAAACACTTAGCTAGTGACCGCAATTTCTAAATTGTGGTCTTTTTTTTTGAATTTGTAGATATAATTAGAAAATGTGTAGATATCTTGAGTATTTGTGTAGATATCTCTAAAATGTTTGTAGATATCCCAAGAAGTTGTGTAGATAAATTATAAAAAATAACAAAAAGAAGCGAAATCGACTATGATTTCGCTTTTAATAGCTAAAAATTTGGATTCAACTTGGAATAATACTTAGCTTTTTCCGTAATTTCTTTTCACTGAACACCCAGCCGGTATATGAACTGATTGGATTTAACTCAAGATCTAACTGTACCACCGCAACGAACGGATAATGCCCATTGCTTCGATACCGCAGGTCAATAAATCTAACCTCGAAATAGTCATCATACTCATCTAATTCCCAACGATAAACAGGTGAAAAAGAAAGAAATGCAGCAAGGTTTTTATCCTTTTTGGCAGCTTCGAGTACAGGTGTATTTGGGACAGGTACCCGTTTAAAACGATCTAATATTTCAACATTTGTCCCCTCAGCCTTGCCTACAAAGAACTCTTCATTGTTCATAGCTGCGATTCTCCATAGATGGAACTTCATGGTTGGTGCAATAATGATATCTGTAGCATCCGGAATCAGTTTTTTAACCTCAGTCCGTACTTTACCTTGAGCATAAAACCGAAGGAGATAATATCCAATTAAGACCACAAACATCGACAAAAAAGTATAGCCAGGATCTGCCCCAAAAATCCAAATAACAATTGCTACAATATGAATTCCAAAGATGATAGGATCAAAGGTGTTTATTACCCCGAGCGCCACCCATTTTGTGGTAAAAGGTCTAAGGGCCTGAGTACCATATGCGTTAAAAATGTCAACAAATACGTGGATGAATACCGCTGCAAATGTCCATCCCCAAAGGTGGAAAAGATTTGCACCAGGAAAAAAAGGATAAATCACCGCTAAAAGTAAAAGTGGCCATAAAATCACAGCGGGTATGGAATGGGTAACACCGCGATGATTACGAATATAGATGGCATTATTTCTTAACTTTAAAACGGTATCGATATCAGGTATTTGTGAGCCTGCAATCGTCGCAATTAATACACTTGTTGCTGTTACAGAGCTGCTAGCTACTACAGGGTCAAGAGTCGCAAGACCGCCAAGGGCAATTCCCATTACAACATGAGTTCCAGTATCCAAAAGGAAAAATCCTCCTTTAATAAGTTCTTGTATAAAACACCAAATTGGCTTATCGTTAAAAAATGCATATTATTATATTCCCTTAATTCGTTTTGTTTAACAGGCTGGAGGCATTTTAGTAATGGAAAATGAGTTGAAAAATATAGAAAAAATCTCGATAAAAAAATTTCAAGAAGATTTAATCTCCTGGTTTGAAGCAGAACAACGCGAGTTACCATGGAGAAAAGACCAGGACCCCTATAAAGTATGGGTTTCAGAAATCATGCTGCAGCAAACAAGAGTAGATACAGTTATCCCTTATTTTAATCGATTTATCGAATGGTTTCCAACAATAGAAGACCTTGCAAACGCAAATGAAGATAAAGTTCTAAAAGCATGGGAAGGACTAGGTTATTATTCGCGAGTAAGAAATTTACATTCAGCTGTAAAGGAAGTAAATGAGAAATACGACGGTCAGGTTCCAAATACACCAAAAGAAATTTCAAACCTTAAGGGGGTTGGTCCCTATACAGCTGGCGCAATCTTAAGTATTGCCTATGGAATACCTGAACCTGCAGTGGATGGTAACGTGATGAGGGTTTTATCCAGAATCCTATCGATTTGGGAGGATATAGCAAAGCCATCTACTAGGAAGGTGTTTGAAAACGCTGTTAGACAGATTATCTCCCATGATAAGCCCTCCTCATTTAATCAGGCTTTAATGGAGCTCGGTGCATTAATCTGCACCCCTACATCCCCTTCATGTCTACTCTGTCCAGTTCGGGAGCATTGCAAAGCGTTTCATGAGGGAGTAGAGTCAGAGCTTCCAATTAAAACGAAAAAGAACTCACAAAGAAGTGTTGAACTAGCAGCAATTATTGTGAAAGACGAAAATGGAAAAATATTGATTCATAAACGTCCTGCAAGTGGGCTGCTAGCAAATTTATGGGAGTTTCCAAATGTTGAAATTCATCACCCGTTTGTGATGGAACGTGCCCAAATAGCAGACCTATTCACAGAATCATTTGAATTGAATATTAAGCTAGAAAAGAATATTGGTCAAATCGAACACATTTTTTCCCACTTAGTCTGGAATATTCGCGTATATACAGGCACAATAAGCCCGGGATTTTCAGAAAATAATGAATGGAAATTTATCACCCTAGATGAAATAGAAGGATATGCATTTCCAGTTTCTTTTCATAAAATGCTAAAGCTATATAAAGAGTGTAGTTAAAAAAGAACGCCATGTAAGGCGTTCTTTTGCATTAATCATAACCAACTTCGGTTCCATGTGTATAATCTGCTTCCTGGCGCTTTATCCCGCCTCGATTTTCAATTTCTTCAATGATTTCACGATGAATGGTTACGCCTTCACTATTTAAGTAGGGTGCTATTTGCTGTAATGAGTGGTGAAAGAAGGCTAGTTCGCTTTCCCTCCATTCGGCTTTAGAGACCATAGAAAGTTCTGTCATATCCCGTCCTACATACATAATCTTCTTCCTTTCTCATTTAATAGCCTTAGGTTTTGTAATCCATTGTCATCTATGCATTAAAACGCTAAAATGAATACAAAACATGTTTATGAAGGGAATTTGAGCATATGACACAAAAAGTAGCACTTATAACAGGAAGCAGCAGAGGAATAGGTAAGGCAACAGCCTTAAGGCTTGCTCAAGATGGATATGATATTGTTATCAACTATGCAAGAAGTAAAACATCGGCACTCCAAGTAGCTGAAGAAATTGGAGCTTTAGGAAGAAAAGTATTAGTGGTAAAAGCGAATGTTGGTGATGTAAGTAAAATAAAGGCTATGTTCAAACAAATCGAGGAAGAATTCGGCAGGTTGGATATTTTTGTTAATAATGCTGCCTCTGGAGTTCAACGTCCTATTATGGAACTAGAAGAAAATCATTGGGATTGGACATTAAATATTAACAGTAAAGCCTTGTTATTTTGTGCTCAAGAAGCAGCGAAATTAATGGAGAAAAATGGCGGCGGGAAAATTGTCAGTATAAGTTCTCTAGGATCTATTCGGTATTTAGAAAATTACACGGTGGTAGGTGTTTCTAAAGCTGCCTTAGAAGCCTTAACCAGGTACTTAGCTGTTGAGTTAGCTCCGAAAAATATTGTCGTTAATGCTGTCTCTGGTGGAGCTGTTGATACAGAGGCATTAACTCATTTTCCAAACCGTGAGGAGCTTCTACAAGAAGCAAAGGAGAAAACTCCGGCAGGACGAATGGTTGAAATTGATGATATGGTAAATTGTGTTATGTTCCTTTTAGCAGAAGAATCTAGCATGATTCGCGGGCAAACAATTATTGTAGATGGCGGTATTTCCTTACTTGTTTAAGCAGATATTTTAAAATCATTTTTTTGGATAATCTCCACGAAAGGGGACATATTAATTTCGTGGAGGTGATTACAATGGCAAACAATCAACAACCAAACAAAACTTCTGCTGGAACTAACATCCAAGAAGTAAGACAACAAAACGCTCAATCTTCAGGTGCAGGTGCAGCTGGAGCAGCTGGCCAATTCGGAACTGAATTTGCTAGCGAAACTAATGCTGCAGAAGTGAAAAAGCAAAATCAGCAATCTCAAGCTAATAAAAACCAAGGCGGTTCTGGCCAATTTGGTCAAAGCTAAAAGAAATCGTAAGCAGAAGGCACTCTTATTCGTAAAGAGTGCCTTCTTTATGTTTAAGGACAAAATACGACAAAACTTTTTCTCAGTCTACATAAGTAGTCAAAGGATAAATCTGTTTATTAAAGAATACATATTTAGAAAGAAAAAATAAGGCGGTGTGGTAAATGGATCATTTTAACCGTTTAGTATCTGAGCAGATGATGACAATGGAAAAATTACTATACCTTCAAGGAGAGCTTGAACGTTGTCAAGAAATTGAAGAACAACTACAGACTTTGCAGAATGAAACTGAGTTAGAGAGTGTCCAATTTGATATCAATCAAATGAAAAAAGAGTTAAAAGAAATTCAGGGAATATTTGAAAAACAAACAGAAGAAGTGATTCAATCCTATCGTGAAACTAACTTAGAGCCTTCAAGATAGGTCGAAAATCAAAAAAAGGTTGGAAAATATGCAATTTTTTTCAAAGAGTCATTGAAATCAATGGCTCTTTTGTTTTAAATTCTGTATTCAACCGTTATAATAATAAGAAATAGTAAATAACTTTGTTACCATTTGTCGTTTTATTGCAGGAGGATCGGTTACAAAGCTTTTAGGAAGGAAGAAGGGGAGAATCATGGGCGTACCCATCGAAGGTGAACCAATACAAATACATAGCTATAAACACAATGGGCACATCCATCGCGTCTGGGAAGAAACGACCGTTTTAAAGGGATCTCAAAATTTAGTGATTGGCGGGAATGATCGCACAATTGTAACGGAATCAGATGGAAGAACATGGATTACAAGGGAACCAGCTATTTGTTATTTTCATTCACAGTACTGGTTTAATATTATTGGAATGATTCGTGAAGATGGTATTTACTACTATTGTAATCTCAGCTCACCATTTATCTTTGATGGTGAAGCAGTTAAATATATTGATTATGACCTTGATATCAAGGTATTCCCTGATATGACGTTTAATTTGTTAGATGAAGATGAATATGAACGCCACCGTCGTGAGATGAAATATCCCGAAGTTATTGACCAAATCCTGAAAAGAAATGTTGATAAGCTTATTCACTGGATTCGGCAGCGTAAAGGACCATTTGCGCCAGATTTTATTGATATCTGGTATGAGCGTTATTTAACTTACAGACGTTAATGGAAAATGTTTGAACGCCTAGGAAAGATGATGAAGGCTCCTACAACCGCCATGGTAGTTGCCTTCATCATCTTTCCTGTGTTGTTGACTCAACAGGATTTTGTTTGTTATAAAGCAGTAAATCAAGGAAGAGGGGCTAATTTGAGTAGTGTACGCAGATACCTTCAATTTGTAAAACCATATCGACTTCAAATTATTGGAACAATCATTATTGGCGTAATAAAATTTGCCATTCCGCTTATGATACCAATGCTCATTAAGTATGTAGTTGATGATATTATTGGGGTAAATGGTCTAACTAATGATGAGAAAGTAAATAAATTACTCATCATTATGGGTGTTATGATTGTTGTGTTTGTAGTATTAAGGCCGCCTATTGAGTATTATCGTCAATATTTTGCCCAATGGACTTCAAGTAAAATTTTGTATGATATACGGGATCGAATGTATACACATATTCAAAAACTAAGCTTTAAGTATTATGCCAATACACGATCAGGAGACATTATTTCTCGTGTTATTAATGATGTTGAGCAAACGAAAACATTCGTCATTACGGGGTTAATGAATCTTTGGCTCGATATAGCAACAATTATTATTGCAATCGTAATTATGTTTTACATGAATGTCAGTCTTACTTTTGTTTCTATATTGCTATTTCCACTTTATGCTATTTCAATAAAGTACTTTTTTGGTAATCTTCGTAAACTCACTCGGTCACGCTCACAAGCACTTGCTGAGGTTCAAAGCTATTTACATGAACGTGTACAAGGAATGCCAGTTATTAAAAGCTTTGCAATAGAAGAGTTTGAACAAACACAATTTGATAAGCAAAATAAAAACTTTTTAGAAAAAGCTCTTGAGCATACAAGCTGGAATGCTAAGGCGTTTGCTGCAGTTAATACTATAACAGATGTTGCACCCCTTCTTGTCATAGGCTACTCAGCTTACCTAGTTATTCAAGGAAGTTTAACACTAGGAACGATGATTGCGTTTTTTGCTTATATTGATAAATTGTACAATCCATTAAGAAGACTAGTAAATTCATCAACAACCCTCACTCAATCATTTGCCTCAATGGATAGGGTGTTTGAATTCTTAGATGTTAAATACGATATTGTCGATTCCCCCAATGCTATTGTGTGCAAGGACGTGAAAGGGGACATTATCTTTGACAATGTTCAATTTACATACAATGAATCTGAAGAAATGATTTTGAAGAATATCAGCCTTAATGTGGAAAAAGGAGAAACTATCGCCCTAGTTGGGATGAGCGGAGGCGGCAAGTCGACACTTGTAAGTCTAATTCCTCGATTCTACGATGTATCGGAAGGGAAAATTCTTTTAGATGGTGTAGATATCCGCAATTTTAATGTTCAATCCTTACGAGACAAAATTGGCGTAGTTTTTCAAGACAATATCTTATTTAGTGAATCAGTAAAAAACAATATTTTATTAGGAAAACCAGGAGCATCAGATGAAGAGGTTTATCAGGCAGCAAAAGCGGCAAATGCGCATGATTTTATTATTAATCTTGCAAATGGTTATGATACAAAGGTTGGAGAAAGAGGAGTAAAGCTTTCAGGCGGGCAGAAACAAAGAGTGGCGATTGCTCGAGTATTTTTACGGAATCCTCCTATTTTGATCCTAGATGAAGCAACATCAGCCCTTGATTTAGAAAGTGAACACCTAATTCAGGAAGCACTTGAAAAGTTAGCAAAGGACCGGACAACGTTTATTGTGGCCCATCGATTATCAACCATCACCCATGCTGATCGAATTATATTAATCGAACATGGACAAATTGTCGAAATGGGCACACATAATGAATTAATGGGTAAACAAGGAAATTATTATAAATTATTTCAAGTGCAGCAGCTTGAGCATCATAAAGAAAAAAATCCGCTGCAAGCATAGAAATAAGCAACAAGAAATGACGTATGGCATACGTCATTTTTTTATCGTTTAGGAAACTAAGGAAACTATAAAACCCCTAGACTTGTGGATAACTGTTCGGTAAAATTTCAAATAAAGTTGATGGGTCTAGGATGCGAAAGTGGACCAAATCCCGTTTTTGTTTGCTTTACTTGTAAAATTGGAAGATGAGAGCACGTGAATTTCAAAAAGAAGAAGGAGCGGCCACTCATAAAGTAGATGAGAGCCCGTGAATAGCTAAAAGAAGGATGAGCGGTTACTCATAGGGTAGATGAGAGCCCGTGAATAGCTAAAAGAAGAAAGAGCGGTCACTCATAGGGTAGATGAGAGCCCGAAAATAGCTAAAAGAAGGAAGAGCGGTCACTCATAGGGTAGATGAGAGCCTTGAATAGCTAAAAGAAGAAAGAGCGGTCACTCATAGGGTAGATGAGAGCCCGAAAATAGCTAAAAGAAGGAAGAGCGGTCACTCATTCGGTAGATGAGAGCCCGTGAATAGCTAAAAGAAGGATGAGCGGTCACTCATAGGGTAGATGAGAGCCCGTGAATAGATAAAAGAAGAAAGGACGGTCACTCATAAGGTAGATGAGAGCCCGAAAATAGCTAAAAGAAGGAAGAGCGGTCACTCATAGGGTAGATGAGAGCCCGAAAATAGCTAAAAGAAGGAAGAGCGGTCACTCATTCGGTAGATGAGAGCCCATGAATAGCTAAAAGAAGGAAGAGCGGTCACTCAAAAGGTAGATGAAAGTCCATGAATAGCGTTAGTGATTTAATTCTTTACCCACTTTTAAAATACTATTAGAAGTTCTTCTACTACTTTCCGCCTTTTAGTTGAAGAGGAAACTATATTCACTAACGTTCCCAATTTTCAGGAACGAGTAACCATACATAGTTATGAATAGGATTGACAATCATAATGTATTAATCATATAATACACCTAAAGTGTATGAACCATTTAATACATACACTTAAGTAATGTAGTTACTTAAAAGGTCGTATAGGAGTTGTTTCGATGAATGTAAATTTTAATAATCGTGATCCGGTCTATTTACAGATTGTTCGTTATTTCAAGGAAAAAATCGCAGTTGGTGAATTGATGCCTGGTGAGGAAATCCCATCGAGACGTGAGTTGGCAAATAGGATGAAAGTAAATCCTAATACCGCGCAACGAGCGTATAAGGAAATGGAGGAACAGGGTTTGATTTATACGGAGAAGAATCATCCAAGTAAAATCACAACAGATAGGAAAACATTAGGTAAGGTGAGGGATGAGCTGCTTGTTGAAGCAGTTGATATGTTTGTGACATCTGTTCGTTCTATTAATGTACCGGTCGAAGAGCTGCTTGACTTGGTTAGAGTAAAGTACACAGCTAACGATGATAAGGAGGCTTAAACATGATAGAAGTAAAAGCTGTTGAAAAGAAATTCGGACGTAAGAAAATATTAAAAGGCGTATCTTTTACGGCGAACAAGGGTGAAATCACTTGTTTAATTGGAATAAATGGGGTTGGGAAGACGACGATTTTAAATGCAATTATGGCGCTTACCCCAATTAATAAAGGTCAGATTTTAATAGACGGAAAACAGATAGATAAAAATACATTCGAAAAAATCACCTTTATCCCTGATGCCATTACGATGCTTCCACACATGACAATAGCAGAGGCGATGGAGTTTATGAATGACTTTTATACTTGTTGGAATCAGAAACGTGCAACCGAATTACTAGGTTTTTTCAGATTAAATCCAAGCGACCGAATTGCTTCTTTATCAAAAGGAAATACAGCAAAGGTTAATCTGTTACTTGGTTTAGCACTTGATGTAGATTATGTTTTAATGGATGAGCCGTTCTCGGGAATTGACATGTTCAGTCGTGAGGAAATTGCAAATGTATTCACAAGTCATTTGATTGAGAATCGCGGCGTAATCATTACGACACATGAAATAGGTGATATTGAACATTTAATAGATAAGGTTGTCCTACTAGACGACGGAATGGTTACAAAGGAATTTAGCGCGGAAGAGGTACGTGAAAACGAAGGGAAGTCTGTCATTGATGTGATGAGAGAGGTGTATCAGAGATGAAAAATTACTTGAAGCTCGTAAACTTCGAACTTAACCGTATTACGAAACTATTTGCAGTCTTACTAGGTATCACATTTGTCACTCAAATTGTAGGAGTTATTGTGGTATCAAGAGATTATCTAAACATGGCTAATGAAAAACTCTATGAAGAAATGATGTCAAAAGCAGTGTTTCTGGAATCTTTCGGTCAAATGAGCTTTTTACAGATAGTAAAAAGCGTATGGTTTGTTGGTCCAATCGCGTTATGTATCGCTGGTGTTGCATTCTACATCTTTATCATTTGGTATCGTGATTGGGTTGGAAAGAACACATTTATTTACCGATTATTAATGCTCCCAACAACAAGATTGAATATTTTCTATGCAAAGATTACCAATATCCTAATCATGACATTTGGTTTAGTCGCATTTCAACTCATTATACTACCAATCGAGATGCTGGTTATGAAAGGCATGGTGCCTAATGAATTTAGAACGGATATGTCTGTGAAAGAAATTGTGAACAGCATGCCTGAATTAACTATCATTATTCCAAATAGCGTTATTGAACTTATCTTATATTATGGAGCGGGATTGTTGGTTGTATCCATTCTATTTACCGCGATCTTAATGGAAAGAAGTTTCAGATGGAAAGGGATTTTTGCTGGCCTTATCTATAGTGCTTTAGCTGTAGTTGTATTGATTTCGCCATTACTTTTACAAGAGTTTGTTCTAAATGGTTTTTTCTATCCGATTGAATTGCTTGTGCTTGAAATCGTAATGGGATTAATTGTTCTTGCGGCATCTATTTGGATGAGTGGATTCTTATTAATGAAAAAGATTACCGTATAAGGAGTGTTTAACATGAAAAAGTACTGGAAATTTGCCGCAATCATCATTGTTATTGTGCTTAGCATTGGAACTTTCTATGTGAATTCTGCTACGTCAGCGAAACAATACCCAGAGTTTGTTATCCAAACACATAGCGGTGATGCAGATGAGATTAAACCATTAGTGTTGGAGGGATCTTATACAGATACTACCTCTATGAATTATGTGAGTACGAACTTAAAAATCACCGCGGACGGATCTACATACAATAGTCGTTCCTTTCTAGATCAGGTAATCGGACAGCCTCCGACTGTGGTCAAGGAATTACAGGAAGAATATCGTACCTTCATGCGAGGAAAGGATCACTTGGTTGACTTGTTTTTTGAGAATAATCAGGTTCTGGCTTATGCAGATGTAAATTATAAGATGGGTTCGTTAAGGTCGCGTGATTTTAAGTTTGATATATCTGTGTTAAACAAAGAGGATGGGAACATAAACTCCTTCACGATGGAGGTTCCAGATGGTGGAGAACTGGAGTATGTTTTTGTAGAGGATGTACAGATGGTTAAGGATGAGTTAACCCTTATCACCCAAAACACGATGAGAAATAATGATGAATTCTATGATGAAAAACATATCTATACAATTAATATGGCTAATCAAAAAATAAGCAACCACAAAGCCATTAATCAGGTTCCTGAAGGGCAAGATGATACCCGTATCGACGTACAATTAATTAGAACAAGTCCTACAAAAGCGAATGAACATCTTATCATTGTAAAAACGGAAAAAAAAGTGATTGAAGATTCGGAGTCTATAAGAGAAGAGGTTATCAATCAGGAAATTATTTCCTACAATTTAGAAACAAAAGAAAAGGAAAAAATAAATGTGCCAGAATTGCGATTAGATGAGAACCAACTTAGCTTCTTTGATGGTTCTACTATTTATTTCATGACATTAGAAGGGCAAGAGCTCGTAGTAACACCTTATAGTTTAGTAGACGATCAAGTTGGTCAAGCATTTAGTATCCATCTATTCGGTGAAGAGGATATTGTGCATGGCCAACTGACAATCGTAAAAGACGGTAAACTTTATCTTGCTTCCTCACAAATGAATTCAAACATAAATGCGGATGTGATTGTTGCAGACGTGAAAACAGGTGAAATACTTTTTAAAGGTCAATTAGCCTTAGAAGATTCATCGAATGAACATGGGAATTTCGAGTTATATATGCATGAAATGTTTGTGAATTAGGATTATAGGCAGGGGCGTTCGGTTCTTTCCTTCTTTCAAGGGTGTAAATGAAGCAGGATTACCGTCACTTCTGGAGCACGGATTGTAGTAAATCTCTCTTTCTAGAAAAAAAGAGGATGGTAGATGTGAAAACAAAATTAAATAAATCCATTTTTTTAGAGAATGTTGCTCAATGTATAAATGAAAAAAAGATAAATGAGGTTTATGTGGAATATAACAAGAAGTTGTACAGACTGGCACTTTCCTATGTGAAAGATAGGTATTTAGCGGAAGACCTTGCTCATGAAATTCTTGTGAAGTGTTATCTAACTCGTGAAAAGTTTAACGGGGATAGTTCCTTTCATTCATGGATGTATCGAATTGCTAGCAATCATTGTATCGATTTTTTACGAAAAGCTTACCGTCATCGGGATTTTCTGTATGAAGATTTAGAGCTGTTTAACAATGAGGAAGTGTGTACACCTGAATCTGAGGTTTTAAACATTTGTGATAAAGAAGAACTCAGAAACAAATTAAGACTGCTACCTTCAAAGTATGAAGAGGTCATTACGCTCTACTACTTTAAGGACCAATCTTTGAAAGAAATCGAAAATCATTTGAATATAAAGCTTTCGACAATAAAAACAAGGTTGTTTCGGGCCAAGCGGATGTTGAGGGAGATGTATTAGGATTTCCTTGATAGTTGTGTGTGCCGCATTACTTTTAATAACAATGAATTGATTTAGCTAAGAATATCTTTAATAGAACAAGGGAACCTCAAGATAATATGGAGTTCCCTTTTATCATTTCGAAAATCAACATTATCCTTTAACATAGCTAAAAATAAAAATGAACCACCTCGGATGAGTCAAATTAATGGTTTATATACATATTTTGCACCCTGTTGATTGTAGCGGAAATCAACAGAGCCATTTAACCAGCTGAAAAATAAAAAAATAAGAGGGGCATCCAAAGGTCAGTAACCTGACTTTTTGGACAGCCCCTTCTTTTTTCATTCCATTTCCTTCTGTTCAATGGTTACTTCATTATGATGAAATGAATGAAAGCTTGTTATCAATGTATCAAGATGTTCAACCTGCTCCCCGTAATCAATAATGGAAGAAATAATTTGCATGGTATGATAAAGATGGGGATCATCTTGATCCGCAAAAAGCTTCTGGTGAGCTAAGAAGAGGTCAAATAGTTCCTTTTTATTAATACAGATATTTGTCTCACTATCTAACGGTGTTGGTACTTTGCCAATAAATCTAAGCATTAATTGCTCATGATGATAGATAACACTGTCGAGCTGCTCTTGAATTGACTGTTGAAAGATTTCTGGCAGATGAAGCATTTCATTTTCAAATCTATGAAGTTTTTTTAATGTATCAAGTGCCCTTTTGGCAGCGGATGTCATTTGCCTGAAGATCACCAGTTTTCTTGACTTTTCTAAACTATTCTTCTTGAAATAGCTTCTTTCTTCTTTATACATTAAATAAAACTGACCTATTTTAATTAAATTGTCTTTTAATTTTTCAATATCAGCTTTTAGAAGATTATGGTCGAAGTCATGTCGAGTACTTAATCGTATCCAACGAATAATTTCTTCTGTTGTCCCTGATATTTTAAAATAAAGCTTATTCTCGTATTTAGGCGGGAGAAAAACCAGGTTGACAACAAAGGCTGAAAAAACCCCAATCATAATGGTGGAAAAGCGAATTCCTGCAAATGGAATAAAGTCAGTACCAGGGGTTTCCATAATTGAAACTAACGTAACAAGTGAAAGTCCGATGGTGTTTTCAATTTTTAATTTAAGGTTAATAATAATAACAATAATAGCAGCTAAACCAATGATGATTAAATGGTTTCCTAATAGAAGGACAAAAATGACGGCAAGTATTGCACCAATTAAATTCCCTTGTATTTGTTCAACAATCGTTAAAAAAGAACGATAAATCGTTGGCTGAATCGCAAAGATTGCGGCAATGCCTGCCAATACAGGAGAGGGTGAGTGCAGCAGCTGTGCTAAGTAAAGTGATAAGACAATTGCAATTCCCGTTTTAAAAATGCGGGCACCTAACTTCATTCCAAATGGTTTCCTTTCAAATTTAAGTGATTTGTACATAGTTTACTCAGTTAATGAACAATTACGTACTATACAGGGATTAAAACATTTTATCAAGAGATATTATATGAATTTAATTAAGTTATAGTTAAAGATATTTTCTAATACGAAAAAAAGAACGCCCGCCTAAAAGCGGACGTTCTCTTATTAATCATTCCGTAGATACAGCTGGATCAGCTTGTTCTTTTACTGGAACAATTTGAATAAAGTGATCTTCTGGGTTAGTGAGTAATGCACGAAGCAGATTTGCTTCTTCTGTCTGTCCGTCGCTTGCCAGTAAATCTGTATATTTACCAAGAAGCTCATTCACATCTTTTTTCCCATTTTTGCTTAAATTCATGACTGAAACTTTAGCACCTTTAGCAATCCTTCTCATAATTGCTTCTGCCGTTAAACCGACTTCAGGCTGTTGGCGAACATAAACGACACCACCGGTCATTCCAGCGCAAATCCATGGACCTGGGTCTCCTAAAACTAATCCCCGACCGTTCGTCATATATTCAAATGCAAATCCTTTAATATTCGCATTGGCACCAATATTTCCAGTCTCTTTTTCAGGAATAGGCTGCTTCACAAAACCGCCGACGATTAAATCAGCTCCAGAAAGACGTATCCCTGCTCGGGCATCGGCATTACCCTGGGCTACTAGAAGACCTTTTTGTGCACCATACCCGAAACCTTTTCCAACAGAACCATTATAATAAATTCCATTTTTTCCTTTAGACTTCAGAATAAAGATATTTCCGCCAAAAGAAGTTTTACCAACTCCATCTTGACCGCCGCCGTTAACAGTGATTTCAATACCTCCACTATTATACGCTCCTAAGCCATTACCAGGAATCGAGCCATTCTTATACTTAAGCTGTACAGGAGGGAGCTGTTGATATGATCCATCAAGTCTTCCTCGAACACGGTGACACGAAACTCTGCTTCCTAAGACGCGCTGTTCAGAGGTGACACTTTCAAATTCACGAGATGAATGTAATTGATCCACGCTTGCGTCTAAATACTCGGCACCCGCAGCTACTTGCATTTGGACCTCTTGAAACGTCTTTGTTTCTTGTGTTTTTGTGAATTGGCTAATCTCTAGCGGCATTAATAGATGAGATAGGCTAAGTTTATTCTTACCTTTAACCTGCTCTAATAAATCAGAACGACCAACCGCATCCTGTAAATGTGTAATTCCTAGCGAAGCAGCCAGTGCTTTTAACTCACTTCCAAAGGATGAAAATAGATTCATGATTCCATTAACGGCTAAGTCAAGCTGACGTGGTACAAAACGGCGAAGTCCGTGTTCCTTTGCTTGAACTTCAGACTCAATTTGGGTAGCAATACCGACGTGACATGTGTCTAAATGACAGCCACGACAAGTTGTACAGCCGATTGCCAGCATGGATAAAGTTCCAAAGCCGACACGGTTTGCACCAAGGAGCATGACCTTCATGACATCCATGGCACTCTTCATGCCGCCATCTGCCCAAATTTCTACTTTATTACGGAGTCCGCTTTCAAGAAGGGCATTGTGTGCTGCTTTTACACCAATTTCAACTGGGAGCCCAACATGCTGAAGCGCATGGATTCTGGCAGCACCAGTACCGCCATCAAAACCGCTTAGTGTAATAATATCAGCCCCTGCTTTCGCAATACCAACAGCAATGGTTCCGATATTTGGTACTACAGGTACTTTTACTGCAATTTTCGCTTGGTCATTACCTGTTTTTAATTCTAGGATCATTTGTGCTAAATCTTCAATTGAATAAATATCATGGTTGTTTGATGGTGAAATTAAATCAGAACCAAGTGTTGCATTACGTGCAGCAGCAACCTTAGCTGTTACCTTCGAACCAGGTAAATGTCCACCTTCACCAGGCTTTGCACCTTGACCGATTTTAATTTCTAATAGATTAGAAGAATTTAAAAGCTCAGCGTTAACTCCAAATCGTCCAGAGGCAATCTGTTGTCCTCTTGTTTTTGGATATTTACCCAGCATATCCTTAATTTCGCCGCCTTCTCCATTAAGACTGACCATGTTAAGACGATCAGCACCTTCAGCGTAAGCTCTAAAGGCAATCTCATTCTGTGAACCAAATGACATGGAGGAAATAATAAATGGCAAATCATGTTCTCCAACTGTAATGTCAACATCTGCTGGTGAAATTGCTTGACTGCTCTTCTTTAATTGAACTAAATGGCGAATGGTCGTTGGATTTTGCTCCTCCTGTTCGCTGATTTTATCTCGGTATGCACTGTAATCACCCGTTGTAGCAACTTCACCTATAGCCTTCCAAATACGTGGGAAGAGGTGGAAGGTTTTTCCGACTCTTTCCTTTTCATTTTGGTAATCCTCAGCTCTTGAAAAGGAATCATTCTTCATTGCTTCAAAATCATTCTCGATATCTTTAGAACCAAAGAAGTTCACAATATTTAATACATTCGCAATATCTTCATGTAAGCCAATGCTTGAGTAAAGTCGACCATAGCCGCGTAGTTCATGAATCCCAATGGTTGATATTACTTTTTCTAGTCCCTTTGATAGCGCACCATAAAGATTAATTAGAGGTTGATTAGCATCATCAAGGACTGTCATGAACATGTAATAAGGGCTGATTAAATCTGCTCCTAAACCAAACACAGTTATCATGTCATGCAGCGAACGAATGGCTGCTGAGCGCAACACTAATGAACAATTTCTTCTTAATTCTGCCTTTACCAAAGCTTGATCAATAGCAGATGTAACTAAATGTGGATCAATCCAGTAAAAGTCTTCCTGATGTGCGTTTGCATCATCTAAAACTAACAGGGTCTTTCCTGAAAGAACCGCTTGAACCACTTCATCTGAGATTCTTGTCAGAGCAGAATCAATATTCTCATCTTTCCTAAATGTTGTCGAAATAAAGGCGACAAGCTTTTCCTTTTGGAAATGCTGAACTACTTGATCAAAGCTAGGTTGACCTAAGGTTTCTGAGCAGCTATAACCAGCTTTACCCTCTAAAAGAAGGGGGGTGGTCAGCTCAAGAACAGTTTCGGTTTTTTCATTAGTAAATAAATTAGGACGCTTTCCAATAATCACTCGCGTAGAAAAATGCTCCGTTTCACGGTCGCGGTCAATGGCCGGATTTGTAACAACTGCTACACTTTCTTTGATATAATCCGCAATGTTTTTGCGCTCAGGATTAAGAGCTGCCAGTGGAGCGTCATGACCTAGGGAACGAATTGGCTCAACACCCTTTTCAGCCATTTGCTCGATTAATTGGATATGGTCTCTTTCCCAGCCAAATGCTTTATATTGTCCATTATGAATTTTGTCGGGATAATTCATGGTAATTGTTTTTTCTAAAGATGGTACTTGTAAACGTAATCTTGCATCTTGTAGATTTAAGCGGTTTGTAAAACGATTATAAACCTCTTTCTGGAAGCGTCTCTGCTCGTAAACTTCTAATTTACTATCATTCCACTTAAAGCCGACTTTTTCACCAGGGGCTAATGGCTTAGGATCGTTTACATACTCACTAGAAGGAATGATACCTGGCTCAGAAGAAAATAAATAAGAAGTCTCGGTTTCAAGCATCCACAGCGGCCTAAGACCTAATGCATCTACGCTAAAAACAGCTTCATCTCCATACCTAGAAATAATTCCAGCTGGTCCTTGAGCAAAATGACCCCATGCTTCGCGAATATAAGTATATAAATCTTGTGAATCTTCAGAGTAGGCCTTAATTTCATTGATAATTGGCGGGAATAAAAGGTCGATTGCCTCGAATAATGTATATCCTTCACGGCAAATTAATGTTTCCATCGTCCGGCTTAAATCTTGTGAGTCACTGCCATCCTTTACGAGTGGAACACCAATCATTCTTGCTTCGTCACGAAGCTTTGCAATCGTATTAATTTCTCCATTGTGGCCAAGCACACTAAAAGGCTGTACCCGGAAAAAACTTGATAGTGTGTTGGTAGAATAACGGTTATGACCGAGTGTTATAGTAGAGGCAACAATTGGACTAGCTAAATCCTTGTAATAACGAGGGAGAATATCTCCGGCACCCATTACTTTATATACAGCATGATTTTGACTTAGAGACGCAACATGTACATGTTCATTGGTTTCTAAATCAATTATCACTTCGAATAAGACCTTAGTTAATTCTTGCCCTGTTTTTTCAGAAAGGCAAGCAAATTGCCAGAAAACAGGATTTTCTTGGATGGCAATTGGACCTAAAGCACTTGAATCGGTTACTTGATTTGTTTCAAAAATGATATCTAAATCATAGTTTTGTAGTTTCTCAAGTAATTCTTGTTTAGTAGATAACCAGTTAGCCTTTTGGCTGATAAATACATGACCTACAGCAAAGCTCTCTTTGTCTACAAGTGATGGGTCTACCCCAGCACTTTGTAGTTTTTCTTTCCAAAGCGCTTTTGGAATATCTACATGAATCCCAACACCATCTCCCTCACCGTTAATAAAGCCAGCACGATGATTCATGGTAACTAAGGCATCTATGCAATCAAAAATGTTTTTTCTAGTAGGCAGCTTGTTTTTTTCAAGACATGCTACAATTCCGCAGGCATCGTGTTCATGTTTATGGAAATCTTTAAATAGGGAAGGGGTCCATCTTTTGGTCATATATATTGGGCTTCAGGGACGTTCCTCTAAAGCCGCTTCACCTCCTATATAGGTTATTAGTGTGAGATTTGTTGCCACAAAAAGCGGGGGAAGATAGAAAAATTTATTGTAAGAAAAATAATAATCTTATAGTATCATACGAATATTCAGAAATCAAATAATTATACAAATTTATGGATAGAAATATTAGGTAATATTATGGCTAATAAGTGAGGAAAGGTTACAATGTAAACGTTTTCAAAGAGAAGAACAAAATAAAGAGAGTGTAAACCACTCTCTTTTAGTGTATAAAAAATGTATAATTATTCGCCTTTAAGGAGAGAAAATGAATTATTTACTGCATGGAGTGTTGCTTCAATATCCTCTTCTGTATGAGCAATGGTTAGGAACCAGGCTTCGTATTTAGAAGGAGCCAAGTTAATTCCTTGTTGTAGCATAAGCTTGAAGAATTTTCCAAACAATTCACCATCTGTATTTTCTGCTTGCTCATAGTTTTCAATTTTTTCATTTGTAAAATAAACAGTAAAAGCACCTTTTAAACGATTAATGGTGATTTGAATATCATGTTTTTTAGCTGCTTCTAATATACCTTCTTCAAGTATTGCTCCTAAACGATCAAGGTAGTCATAGATTCCATCTTGCTTCAGTACTTCCAAACAGGCAATACCGGAAAGAATGGATGCTGGATTACCAGCCATAGTTCCCGCTTGATAGGCTGGTCCTAGTGGTGCAACTTTTTCCATTATTTCCTTACGTCCACCATAAGCTCCAATTGGCAGACCGCCGCCAATTATTTTCCCTAGGGCGGTTAAATCAGGCTGAATCCCTAATAAATCCTGTGCACCTCCATACATAAAGCGGAAAGCTGTAATGACTTCATCATAGATGACAAGTGCCCCTGCTTCATGGGTGAGATCATTTACTTGTTGTAAGAATCCAGGTTTCGGTTCAACAATTCCAAAGTTCCCGACAATTGGTTCCACTAGAACCGCAGCAATTTGGTCGCCCCATTTTTCTAACGCTTCTTTAAAAGGAGCAATATCATTAAACGGAACCGTAATGACTTCTTGTGCGATACTTTTTGGAACACCAGCAGAATCAGGTGTCCCGAGAGTAGATGGTCCCGACCCAGCAGCAACAAGAACAAGGTCAGAGTGACCATGATAACAACCGGCAAACTTGATAATCTTATCTCTTCCTGTATATGCACGGGCAACACGAATCGTTGTCATTACAGCTTCAGTACCTGAATTCACAAAACGAACCTTTTCTAAAAAAGGCATTGCTTCCTTCAGCATTTTAGCAAACTTTACCTCATGCGGGGTGGGAGTTCCATAAAGAACACCACTCTCCGCTGCCTTTTTAATTGCTTCTGTAATATGAGGGTGAGCATGACCTGTGATAATCGGACCGTAAGCAGCAAGATAATCAATATATTGATTTCCATCGACATCCCAGAAATAGGCTCCTTGAGCGCGCTCCATTACCACTGGGGCACCGCCGCCTACGGCTTTGTAAGAACGAGAGGGGCTGTTTACCCCGCCGACAATATGCTCTAAAGCTTCATTATGTATCCGTTCAGAATTTGTAAATTGCATTATTTTTCCTCCTTGAAATGGATTCCTTCCTAATAATAGCACTTTTTTAATGGACTTTTATTTGTTTTACTTTTGAAAAATTTTACGGTCCCGCCACTTTAATAAGGATTGTTGATATTTTATCGTCCAAGCTGGCATAGAAATAGACTAACTGATGTCAATTGAGGTGCTGCTAGTGTTCTATTTCTTACTTCCAATCGTTATTTTCTGTATTTTTATGAGTATAAGAACGTTGTTTATTCCAAACACCATTAAAGGAAAGTTTGTATCGATTGAAAATGCTCTTTTTTTGGGTTCCATCTATCTAACTGTTATTCTCGGATTTGGGCTCATCTATTTATTGTTTGAATTAAAAGGGATCTCATTGCTTGTGGAAATAAATCATGAAAACAACTATAACATGTTTGAAACAAGCTTTTATTTTAGCGCAATGACATTATTTTCCGTTGGGAATGGAGATGTTATTCCTCATGGCTTAGGGAGGATGGTTGCTGTTGTTGAAGCTTTGATAGGATATACGATGCCTGCAGCTTTTGTAGCTCGTGCATTAATGGATAGAGAATTTAAAGATATTAAATAGTTGTATTGTTGATAATGTTTGGTTAGGCTTATGGAAGAGAATATTTTCCATGAGGTGATATAGTCATGACAATAGAGTTAGGCAAGCAAGCTCCAGATTTTGAATTGTTAGCTAGCAATGGTGAAAAAGTGAAGTTGTCAGATTTTAAAGGTAAAAATGTTGTATTGTATTTCTATCCAAAGGATATGACACCGGGTTGTACGACTCAGGCATGTGATTTTAGAGATTTTCACGGTGACTTTTCACAGTTAGATTCCGTTATTATTGGAGTCAGCCCCGACCCTATAGAAAAACATGAAAAATTTAGAGATAAGTATAACCTGCCTTTCTTACTTTTATTTGATGAAGATCATAGTGTTTCTGAATTGTATGAGGTTTGGAAATTAAAGAAGAATTTTGGTAAAGAGTATATGGGAATTGAAAGATCTACATTTGTAATTGATAAAGAAGGTAAAATAGCTAAAGAATGGCGAAAAGTAAAAGTAAAAGGACATGTGGAAGAAGCGCTGCAGTATGTAAAAGAGAATCTAGCATAAAGTCCCATGTCTAACACTAAAAGTGCTTTACTTCAATTGGAGTAAAGCACTTTTAGTTGTGTATAGGAAATTATAGATTCAACTTAGTGTGAATAACCTGGATTTCATAGAAGTGGTCACAAGAGGGTTGCTTGGGACCAAAAGGCAGCTTGAAATTCATAGATATGGTCATCGGAATAGTTGCCCCTCATTTGTATTTTCCTTGTTCTCAGAAAGAGCACTTCAGTACTTGTCGTGCGCTAACCGTGCGATTGCGACTTTTGTTCTTTATTCCATCAAAAAGCGGGGGAAATCCCCCGCCTCTAAGTTAATATTCGCTCTTCACATGTCTCCGATAACCGAAACTACCTGAAATTTCTTTGCTGATACCTATTAAATAACGTGATAGTTCATTATGTTCATTTTGAGGGATAAACTCAGAAAAGCCTACAACGGTTACGGACCCAAGAAGTTTTTTCTGATAGTTTAATACCGGGATGGATACGGATGACACGGATGGTACCAGTGGTTCCCTTGCAAAGGCAATTTCTTTTCCCCATATGATTCTGCATTCGTCTTCAAGCAGACCTATCTTTTCAGGAGGGATTTGCATAAATTCTTTCTCTTTCCATTCACGAATCATTTGCTCATCCATGAAGGCCATAAACACTTTGCCTGAGGCAGATCGAATAGGAAGTAAGGTTCCTATTTGAGCGCCAATATTTAACCCTCGATTTTTGTTCAACTCTTTAACGATCATTGGACCATTATGGGTCCAGCTAGAAAATACAACGGTACTCGAAAATTTCTCATTAATTTCATGCAGAAAAGGTGAAACCCGGTCGATAACATTTTCTTGACCGACAGCAGCCATCCCATATTCAATCAACTTGCTTCCTAATACATATTCTCCCGTAACCTTGTAACGATACAGGATGCCTAATTGTGTGAAGGTATTCAAATATTTATAAAGATTACTTTTAGTAATCTGTGTTAACTCTTGGATATCAGAAAATTTTAAAGGCCTGCCTTGTTTGGCGATTGTTTCTACAATGCTCATCCCTACTTCTAATGATTGAATAGTCGTTCCTTTTTTAATGACTTCCATATTGAACCCCCTATAAACCTTAATCCCTATATTATCATAGCTAGTGTTGTAAACAAATATAGAGAAAACCTATGTCCGTTATTTCAGTTGAGTCTGTTCCATTACAATACGCAGGTCTTGCAATCGGTTTAACAATTGGTATTGGTGAGTTAATCGGTGGATTCTTAAATCCAATGGTGAATGGTGCTTTAGCAGACATGTTTGGTATTCAAACACCATTATACGTAGCAGCTGCTGCAGGTGCTCTTGCATTCCTATTATGTTTCCTCTATAAAGAAACAGCACCAGCTAAAGTTCAATCATCACCAAAGCAAGATGTCGATACTAGTGTCCGAGTATAGTATAAGTTTGTAAATAACAACTTGGCCCGCCTCTCTTAAAAAAGACGCGGGCAGAGGTGTTTATTTTATCAAGGGGGGATATGGTGTTAAAAAAGAACAATATAGAAGTATATCCTGTTAATGTACCGGCTTCCAATAAATTGAAAAGTTTTAACTTTTTCTTAGTTAAACAGGAGAATTCCTTAACGCTAATTGATGCTGGATTGAACACGGATGATTGCTGGAATGCCTTACAAAAGACCTTAAAGGATCGTGATTACATTCTTACTGATATATCAGGAATTTACCTAACTCATCATCATACAGACCATATTGGCTTAGTCAACCGCATTGTATCTACCCATGACATTCCGGTGTACGTGCATCCTTATGCCAAACTTGTACTAAAAAGAGACACACAATATATAAAAATGAGAGTAGAGTTTTTCAGTATTATGTCTGAAATTATTGGTTATCTAGATTATCTTGAATTACAAGGGAAAATCAATAAGGAAATAGAGAAAGGAATTTGGCATTATTATTTATAGCCTATTTTCTATAGTGAAGGCATTTGTCCAATGCAAAAGAATGCACCTTGAATATCATTTTATTAGGGCATACCTCCTCAGATAAACTTGTTGGGTCGATTATCGACCCTTTTTTTATGTCTCTTGTGTTATTAGAAGTTAAATAGGTGATGAGATGAAGAAAAATAACTGAATTAATTAATACCATTGCTTACATACATATATTAGTATTAAAACAAATGAACTTTTATGGGGGAAAGAATATGAAGATTTATACGAAAACTGGAGATAAAGGGACTACATCTTTAATTTATGGGCAAAGGGTTGCGAAAAACGACTTGCGTGTTGAGGCATATGGAACCTGCGATGAAACAAATTCAATGATTGGACTTGCACTAAGTTATTTAAAAGGTGAATCTTTTCAAAAGAAAGAATTAATAGAGAATATGTATCATAAAATACAAACAAATCTTTTTCACGTTGGTGCGGAGCTGGCTACCCCTAAAGGTAAGGAAGTAAAGTGGTCTCTTAAAGCGAGTGATATTGAGGAAATGGAAAAGCAAATTGACGAATTAAATGAATCACTTCCAGAACTAACTAATTTTATCCTGCCTGGAGGACATTCTTCCGGTGGGGCATTCCATGTTGCACGTACAACTACTAGAAGAGCAGAAAGATGTGCGGTTTCATTAGGAGAAGATGTAAATCCTCTTGTTTTAGCTTATTTAAATAGGCTATCTGACCTTTTATTTGTAACCGCTCGATATGTTAATCATGCCTTGGGGATTAGAGAGCAAACATTACACAATGATAAATGATAATCAATTGCATCATAATGATATTACAATATTGACAAAAGTATTAATTACTTAGTAAACTAATTATAACAATTATAATTTAAGAATTTTTTTGGAATAGAGGTGCATGGCGATGAATCAGTTAAAAGAAGCATTGGAAACATTAAAGGAAACTGGAGTACGTATTACTCCACAACGTCATGCGATACTTGAATATTTAATAAACTCGATGTCACATCCTACTGCTGATGATATTTATAAAGCCCTTGAAGGAAAATTCCCTAATATGAGTGTGGCAACAGTTTACAATAATTTAAGAGTATTTCGTGAAGTAGGTTTAGTAAAAGAATTAACATATGGTGATGCTTCAGCACGGTTTGATTTTGTAACAACACATCATTATCATGTGATTTGTGAGAACTGCGGAAAAATAGTTGATTTCCATTATCCAGGATTAGATGAAGTGGAACAACTTGCTTCGCATGTTACAGGCTTTAAAGTGAATAATCATCGTCTGGAAATTTACGGGACATGTCCTGAGTGTACAAGTAAAGAAGTACATTAATTAATAAAAAACAAAAGCCGATTTATAATCGGCTTTTTATTTTTGAGATTTTTTATTATACGATTCATCAAACTCTTTGCCTTCTAGCTTTGGATCAAGAGTCAATGGTTCACGACAATACATACACATATCCACTTTCCCTAGCATTTTCGTGTGTTTACCACAGTTTGGGCATTTTACTTGTATCGTTTTAGTTGATAACATCCCGATCCAGAAGTATACAACTGTACTTGCAATGATAAATAGTAGTCCTAAAAGCATGAAAATGGTCATAATAAGTGGTGAGTTGCGAAAGTATATTCCACCATACATAACAATAAAGCCGATAAATATTAATGATAAAGCAAAGCTTCGGATTTTATTTATTTTACTTGAATATTTAGCCATATTTCTCCCTCCTAGACAAACTATACCATATTTACATCTTGTGAAAAAATGTTATGTTAAAGAATGTCGAAATTTGTCTTCTATACAAGAAGGAGATTTTTTATTACTGTCGAACATATAGTTATCGAGAAAAATGGAGGAATGAGTGAATGAAAGACATTCTTCGGCCTATTTATCAGGAACGGGCTAGTCAATCCAATACACTTGGGGTATTGATGATAGAAAAGAGACATAAATCAAGTCATACTACAGATACTTTTGATGTAATTCTTTTAATTATTGTAAAAGAGGGAGAACAGCCGTTATTAATAAAGCATTATACCTATAATGACAGCAAGGCAGCGATGCATATTATTACGGAGGGCCAATTAAAAGACTGGCTTCTATTAGGCACGAATCGAAAAATATTTGAATGGCTCCATACCGCGAAAATATTATTTGATCGAAATGAATATATTGCAAATCTAAAAACTGAGCTCCGTGAATTTCCGTTTAATGGACGGAAGGTTAAAATGGGGTTAGAATTTGCGAAGCTGATCAGACGGTATGTCGATGGAAAGGCCCTCTTTGAAAACAAACAATATCTTGACGCCTATAATTATGTTGTTCATTCTTTGCACCACTTAGCAAGACTAGCAGTGATTGAAAATGGTCTACATCCTGAATTAACTGTTTGGCAGCAGGTTAAACAAATAGAACCTGAAATTGTGAAATTATATGAAGAGCTTGTAAACAGTGAAGAGCCAATTGAAAAAAGGTTGGAGTTATTATTTTTGGCCAGTGAGTTTATGATTCATTCTCGTACCAAAGTGGGATGTGCTCATCTTTTAGATGTTCTTTGTACGAAAGAATACTGGACTTTCAATGAAATTCAGAATGAGAAAGAGCTAATCCCTTATTCTGTTGACTTGGCGGTACTAATTGAGTATTTAATTGAAAAAGGATTAATTGATGTTGTTAGTCTTGATACAAAAGGACATGGTATTTATCATCGATGCTATCAGGTGAGTAAAAAATTATCTTAAAAAAATAATAAAACCTATTGACCTTTTATGAGATACTTGTTATATTAATAACCGTCGCTGCGAACGAATGAATTAAAGTTTTCGTGAGTGACGGTTTTCTTTTAAAAAAATATTGACACTGTGAAATGCATTGTGTTATATTAATAAAGTCGCTTACGAGCGAAGGTAAAATTGCTCTTTGAAAACTAAACAAACAAGAACGTCAACAATCAATAAAAATTAGTTTCTTCTATAGAAACTAGCCAACGTAACAAAATGAGCTAATCAACTTTCTTGGAGAGTTTGATCCTGGCTCAGGACGAACGCTGGCGGCGTGC
>NZ_BAWM01000040.1 GCF_000759675.1 Neobacillus niacini
CCCATACCGAACACGGAAGTTAAGCTTCTCAGCGCCGATGGTAGTTGGGACTTTGTCCCTGTGAGAGTAGGACGTTGCCAGGCACAATGAAGAACAACTTGAAAAGGTTGTTCTTTTTTTGTTTGTCCGGAAGGAAAACGTGATCTTATATAGAAAAAGGAAATATAATTTTTTATTTTATTGAACGAATGAATTAATAATTTTAATCGTGCCCGTGTCGCACTATTTTCAGAGAAAACGGTAACGAATAGCAGCTAATTGTGCACACCTTCAACTCTATAAAACGATACATAAATGGGGAAAAGACGTCTTGTATATTCTGTGTTAAGATAATTCCTAGGTGAATTTTTAAAAAGACCAACAGGCAAGTTTTTTAATAGAAGGAAGTGTTCATTTTGTCTAGAGCATTAATAATAGACGACAATAAATTAAATTATTTACGTGCAGACTGTGAAAATTGCTTTGGTTTGTGCTGTGTCGCCTTGCCTTATGCAAAATCAGCCGATTTCGCATTTGATAAAGACGGAGGAACCCCCTGTCGTAACCTACAATCCAATTATCTGTGTGGTATACATAAAGACCTTCGTAACAATGGGTTTCGTGGCTGTTCGGCTTATGAATGTTTTGGTGCTGGTCAAAAGGTATCACAAGTCACATATAAAGGAAAGGATTGGCGTACAAACAAAGATACGGCACAAGAGATGTTTGATGTTTATCCAATTATGCAGCAGCTTCACGAGATGCTTTGGTATTTAAATGAAGTACTCACTTTAGAAGCTGCAAAATCAATTCATAAAGAAGTGAAGCTTTGTATTGAAGAGACTGAAGAACTAACTAGTAAAAGTCCAGAAATTATATTGAGCATTGATGTTACGGAGCATAGAGCAAAGGTAAATGAGTTACTGATTCGTACAAGTGAATTGGTTCGTGCTCAAGTAACTAAAAAACCAAAAAATACACGTCGGGGAATGGATTATTTAGGTGCAAAGTTGAAAGGAGCCGATCTAAAGGGAGCAAACCTAAGAGGTGCCTTACTAATTGCTGCTGACCTTAGAAATGCAGATCTTAGATGGTGTGATGTCATCGGTGCGGATTTTAGGGATACGGATATTAGTGGGGCTAATCTAACTGGGAGTATCTTTCTTACACAAGCTCAAGTGAATGCTGCAAAGGGTAACATCTATACCAAATTACCACCCACTTTAGTAATGCCTGCACATTGGCATCAAGAAGAATAGTTTGTTTTATATAGAAAGGAAACATACTTGAATTTTTCATAAAAGTAAGCCTAAAATATAAGAATGGAAAGTTTACAACGATATTAATATGATAAGTAGGGAAAACACATGATAGCAAAAACAGAAGAAGATATTCAAGCGTTAAAAGAAATCGGCAAAATCTGTGCCGAAATTAGAGACGAATTGGTACAAAGAACAGTACCTGGCATAACAACAAAGGATCTGGATGATATAGCTGGACAGCTTTTCGAAAAGGCGGGTGCAATTTCTGCACCAAAGGGTGAATATGATTTCCCTGGCTACACATGCATAAGTGTCAACGAAGAAGTAGCCCATGGAATCCCAGGCAAGAGGGTCATTCAAGAAGGTGACATCGTAAATATTGATGTCTCTGGTTCAAAGAATGGCTATTTTGCCGATACAGGTATTTCATTTGTAGTAGGTGAAGGCGAAGAGATTTTAACAAAAATTTGTGATGTCGCAAAATTGGCATTTGAAGCAGGTCTTAAGAAGGCAAAACCGGGTTCGAAGAAAAGTGGAATTGGAAAAGCCGTCATCCAAACGGCAAGACAGCACGGATTAACGGTTATCATGAACCTGACAGGACATGGAATTGGACGCAGAATACATGAAGCACCAGACCATATTTATAATTATCACGATACGTGGGATGACGAACTTTTAAAGGATGGAATGGTTATCGCATTCGAACCTTTCATCTCAACAAAAGAAGAGGAAGTTTTTCAAATTGAAGGTGATGACTGGACCTATGTAACCGAAGGAAGTTATGTAGCTCAGTACGAACATACCATTATCCTTACGAAAAATGGACCTATCATTACAACATTATAATAGTAATTACAAGTGCCAGCTGCTTTCGTGCCTGGCACTTTTTCATTTTTAAGGAATCATCTTTTCTTAGGCATTATCATAAAGTACTAAGTGATTGATATTATTACGCAATGGGAGGGAAATCAATGTATTATGCACGGTTAATACACTATAAACTGGGAGCAAATCAAAGAATAATTGCGGAAAGATTAACAAAAGAATTTGATATATTTTGTAGGAAAATGAATGGGTTCAGGGGAAGTGTTTGTTTTTTTGATGATCCATCTGGAGAATATCGTGCATTGAACTATTGGGATACAAAGGAGGAAGCAGAGCAGGCAAATAAAATTTTGTTCCCGAAATTAGAGCAGGAACTTCGAAATTATACGAATGAGAAACCTACTGTTAAATTAGTGGAAGTATTTGAAGCTACAAATGATGATGACATAGTGAAATCACATATTAAACTGTGGTAATCAATCACAGAAAAAAGCGGAGTCCCAAAGGATCCGCTCATTTTTTATTCCTTTTTAAATTTAATCGTACTTCTTACTGTATTGATTGGACGTACGAGTCTTTCGATTTGATCACGTTTTGATTCGAAAAATGGAGGTAATGATAGTTTTTCACCAAGGGTTTCATAAGGCTCGTCTCCCATAAATCCAGGACCATCCGTTGCAAATTCAAATAAGATTTGAGGGGCAACTCTAGAGTATAGAGACCCGAAAAAGTAGCGATCAACAAAACCTGATGTTTGTAAGCCGAAACTCCTCATTTGTTGATCCCATTCATCAAGTACTGAACGATCTTCAACCCGGAATGCAGCATGGTGAACTGTACCAAATCCTTGTCGTGCCTGTGGAAGGACTGCATTATACTCAACCACTACTTGTGCGCCGTTTCCTCCTTCACCTACTTCAAATAAATGAAAATCTCCTTCTTGAGCAATCTCTTTAAAAAGCAGAACTTTTTCCATCATTTCTTTAAAATAATCAAAGTTATCAATTCGTACAAAAATAGGACCTAATCCAGTTATCGCATATTCTAATGGAATCGGACCATTTTGCCATGGTACACCTGCAGCAACTCCCTCATTGTTTTCATCTGAAATCAATTGGTATTGTTGGTCATCGAAATCAACAAACGATAACGTTTTTTTGCCAAATTGTTCTTTTATTCCGGTATGGTTTACGTTTAATCGGTCAAAACGCTTTTCCCAATAATCAATTGCTACGTCACTTGGTACACGGAAGGAGGTTTTTGAAATCTCATTTGTTCCATGCACGCCTTTTGGAATACCGGGGAAATCAAAAAATGTCATATCTGTTCCTGGGCTTCCCGTGTCGTCCGCAAAAAATAAGTGATAGGTTTGAATATCATCTTGATTCACTGTTTTCTTGACTAGACGCATACCTAATACATAAGTGAAAAATTCATAATTCTTCTCGGCACTGCTTGTTATTGCTGTTACATGGTGTATTCCTTTTAAGTTATTCAAGTTTATTCCTCCATTAAGTATGTCTTTGTTTATTTTTCCCTTTAAAGATCTATACAGTCCTAAGGGACAGGGGATAATTAATCTCTTGAAACTAAATATCTTTAATTCGAGATAAATATAACACGGAAAAAAATTGCTGTCAATTTCTCTGTCCATAATTCGTTCTTAAATTTATCACATTTATTAAGTTTATTTCCGTACCAATGATGTTAATCACAATCTGATTTTTAAAAAGGTGTTATTTTATGTATGAGATTCATTATCATTCCCATTTAAATAGAGCAACTAGCGAAGGAGAATACCTATGAGTGAAATAATTAATAATCGTGAGCAACTTACAAATAATCCAAATAAACGACAAGCGATTTTAAAACAAATCTTTAAAGATCTTCATAACGGAAAAAATGTTAAAGAGGTAAAAGCACATTTTGATGCGTTTATCGGAAAAATTACCATCGATGAAATTTCTCAGCTACAGGATGATTTTGTTGATCTCTCTTTAGAAGAAATGCATCGTTTACATGCAAAACATACAGAAATTTTTACAGGATCAATTGAAGAAATAGAAAAAACAAATAAGCCAGAGGAACAGCCAGGTCATCCCATCCACACCTTTATATTAGAAAATAAAGAACTAGACAAATTGGTAAATAATCAACTTCAAGTTCATTTGGAGCAGTTTGAAAAAGAAGATAGTCATGAAAATGTGCTAAGGCTTTTAGAAGATATCAATCTTCTGCTCGACATTGATAAGCACTACAGCCGAAAAGAGAATTTAATTTTCCCTTATTTAGAAACGTACGGCATTTTTGGACCAACAACTAACATGTGGAGGATTAACGATTTTATCCGTGATGCAATTAAAGACGCAAGGCAGAAGTTAGCTTCCTATAATGGGGACAAGCAGGCAGTTATTGAAGTTTTAAATTTTGTTAATCAAGAAGTAATCACCATGATTTACAGAGAAGAAAACATTCTTTTTCCGATGGCATTGAACAATTTTACCGAAGATGAATGGGTAAAAATAGCACATGAAAGCGATGAAATTGGATATTGCTTGATTGCACCTACAGAGGTATGGAAGCCTGAAAGACATGCATTGGATGAAAAAGCAATCTCTGAAGGATTTATTAAAATGGAAACAGGGATATTATCATTAAAGCAGCTAGAGCTGCTGTTAAACCATTTACCTATTGATCTCACCTTCATTGATCAAGACGATGTAGTCCGTTACTTCTCTCATGGAAAAGAAAGAATTTTTGCTCGTACAAAGGCTGTTATTGGCCGTACAGTTCAAAATTGTCATCCTCCAAGAAGTGTACATGTGGTGGAGGAACTGTTAGCTGATTTTAAAGCAGGCAGGAAGGATACAGAAGATTTCTGGATCAAGTTCCGTGATAAATACGTATATATTCGTTATTTTGCTGTTAGAGACGAGAGTGGTAAATACATGGGTACACTTGAATTTACGCAAAATATTGATCCAATCAAAGCGATTGAAGGGGAAAAAAGGATTATGTCTTAGATATTACAACGCGTGGAGGCTTTCACGCGTTTCTTTTTTTGTATGTAAGTTAAACAAGCACTAACCTTTTAAAATTTCATTGGTTATTTAAGTTATTTGGAAAAAATTACTATTGTATCGTATATAGGATTGGTGTTATTATATAAAAGTTCCCTTCGAGAGGGAGTCAAACATATGAATGAAACGAAAGAATATGTTGACTATCACGAAGTGAATATGGTAATATATTTTGTATTGCTACTAAACTAGCAAACTTGTTCTTTGAAAACTAAACAAACAAGAACGTCAACAAACAATTTTTTAGTTTTTTTATAAAAGCTAAGCCAACGTAACTTTTATGAGCTATATCAACTTTCTTGGAGAGTTTGATCCTGGCTCAGGACGAACGCT
>NZ_BAWM01000039.1 GCF_000759675.1 Neobacillus niacini
GTGCGTTAATTGCGCAAGCACGGTTCTGGGAGGGGGGAGAACACAATCTACCGTAAGGTAGAGAGGTTCTCTTCTACTCGACTACTTTAAGAAGGGGATGGAAAATACAATGGAGAATTAATATATGGAGTTAACTTATCGAAGGGAAATTTAGGATGACTAACTTTGGAGAACTTTACTACGACCATTACAATAAATTTTTAGGAGAGCCAAATGACCGCGAAGTGTTTATAAATAATGAAGAATTGCCAAGTATACAAGTTTTGATATACGAAAATGTATTTGAAGAATGCTTAGTTTATAATACGCTGGGATTTAGTAAGTACGAGGAAATAGTAGGCGATAATGTTGAAGTCTCGATGGTGGTTGATGGAGCTTTTAATAGTGCAGGGTATATTCTTGCCAATGCTTTATTTTACTGTATCAGTAACCGAATTGAAGTAGTAAGAGGAGTAGCAATAAGTGGAATTGAAAATATTGATAGAGCTTTTGTTCAAAAATACGATAAAAACGCAGGTTACCTTACTGAACCATTCGCTTTTCCAGAAGAATATAGAAATGTTTGTAATGAGACTAAGTATAAGAATGGTAGAATGTTGTTAGCATTTTTTATTTCACAGATGGAATATGAATATTTTGTTAAGTATGGAACTGATAAGTTTGAAGAACTGTTAGAAGAAAGAAACGTTGATCCATTTAATGTTGCGAGAGCCTCTTCAGTTTGAAAGTCAAAGTCAATATGACAAGCATCTCTAATAAAGATATTGTGTGATTTTGAAGAGATGTACTTAAAGTAACGGGTGCGTTGATCCAATTTGAGGTAAGCAATTTTTACTTAAATGGTGTTATTATGATAGATTGAAATTAATGGAAATGAAGATATAAAAAGGTTTCAAAAAATGTATGGTAACTTTCAAGGTTAGCAAATTCTTTTAGGAGAGATTTATTTTAGGAATTAATTAAGGAGAGTTTTTATATGGAGAAAACCCAAATTGTAATTGGAATTCCTGGGAAATGGAAGAGTCGAACTGAAATCATTCAAGCCGTTGCTTCTAAAAGTGGAGGATATTTAATGGCCGGGAATATCATTCATAATGCTCAAAAAAATGTAGGATTTCAGGTTGAAGTCTATGAATACGATTCTAATCTTAGTGAAACGTTTAAATATGCTTGTAGGGGATCTATATCAAAAGAAGTTTTAGTTGAAGTAGATAACCATACCTATACCTTATATGTGATTACGGATGTAAAGGATATTCAGGATGTTAAAAATGTGGTGGATTTAGGTGTTGGGTTACTCAAAGCCGGTGGTATAGCCGTTAAAATAGAGAATTCCGGTTTAGCCCATTCAAAAGAGGATTGGTTAGAACTTCAAAATAATCCTGAATATTTCCCTTTATATTCCCATTTTGTAACTTTAATTGGGGAAGGGAATGTATACTATTCTTGTGGGATGCAGGTTTTTGGTCTTCCAGATGTAATTACTTCGTCTCAGTTATCTCCAGAAGACGCTGCTGATCTAATAAATAATTTTAATCTATACAACTTGGTTGAAAGACCCTCAATTAAAGAAGGAGAAACATTTAGCGTTGGACAAGATACATCTGTAATGAGAATTGCAATAATGAATGATTCAAGATACGATGAAGATAATTTATTCTATAACCCATTTGGATTAATTGAGTTAAGAGAAAAGAAAGAGAAAGGTAAGTTTTGGAACATATTCAAATGAAAGAAAAGGCTGCTGCGGCAGCTCTTTTTCTTGTTCGATTTACTGGACAGCATTCCTGAAATATAAGCTAAGTATGTGAAGAAGTGTACTTAAACAAACGGGTGCTTTACTTCAAAAAAAGGTTGCTACGGCAACCTTTTTCTTATTAAGCTAACGGTGCAGGTTAGTGCAATAAAATATCAAGTGAATGGGGATTAATGTTTCTTTACAGTTATGGTGTAACAAGAAGTACTAGAAAGTATATATTGTGATAAAAAATATTTAAAGATCTGGAGTCCAATGAATGGAGCAGCAGCTCAATTAAATTATGCTAACGTAAGCAAATTAGCTTTATATCAAAATTTAATGTAAAGCAAACTTGACTTTAAGAACCGATGTAAAGTAAACTTTAAGTAAAGCTAACTTTACATTAAGTGGGTGAATAAATGAAGAATAGGATAAAAGAGTTACGGGCTAAAAAGGATTTAACACAAGACCAGCTAGCTGAAAAATTAGAAGTGTCAAGACAAACAATTATTTCATTAGAAAGAGAACGCTATAATCCATCGATTATTTTAGCATTTAAATTAGCTCAAATTTTCAATTGCAAAATTGAAGATATCTTTATTTATGAGGAGGAGAAATAATGAAGAATAGTAAATTAATCTTTCTAATATTGGGTGTCATTATGTTTTTGAATGCTATGGTTGTTAATTGGGCTTATATTTCAAGTGGAAAATTTCCAGAAGGGTTAATGCTAATTGCCATTACAATTATGAGCTTTTGCTTAGCCTACTTATCGGACCATTTTGCTGCAAAAGATGAACGTGCTCAAAAAATAAAAGAGCGTGGAATTTACGTAAGTTATTTTTGGATGTTAGGAATAATATTCGTCTTATTATTATTTATTAATCCCTATTTAGGTATAATAAATATTTCTGCATATCATCTATTAACATTGATTGTATCGCTTTATATAGCAGTAGTATTTTTAAATATGGTTTATTACGCAAGGAAATATTAACAAACACTTATTTTATAAATAAGATATATAATCTTTTTCAAAAGTAACAGACTATGGATATTTTTATTTAAGGGACCTTTTTATTATGTTGAGATGTTTTTTTCTAATGAAGCAGGTCAATTTAATAAAGCTAATCACTTTACTAAAAAGAATCGAGTGCATTCTTTAAAAAGAAGTGTCTTCTTTTATTGGGGCATCTTGTTTTATAAGGAATATGTGAAAAAATGTACTTAAACTAAAGGGTGCTTGAGTTACATTAAGAGAACGTCAATGGCGGTCTCTTTTTTTTATGCAACTAAAGGAAAGGGAAGGTTTGTTGAAGAACAATAAAAGACAACCCTTTTACTAAGGATGTCTGTATTGATCTTCGTTTGGTTTTAACCTTCTGCTTTTGAAATCAATCGCCCGCCAACCTGGGTAACGATGATTACTGAAAGTGATGGTGACTAAATCATTAGGGGGATTGTGTGCTCCTTCAAATGTCGTTACCTGAACTGTTACATCAAAGTAGTAGCTGCCTTGTTCCAGTTTCTTGATTTGGAGAATCTTTTTGTTATAAAACTGCTTAGGTTTGCCGTAATGTTTTTCAATTTCTTTGTTAATTAAAGGAGTAAGCAAAATGTAGATCAAGTCATCACGCAACTGTACATCATTGTTAGTTACGGTTTCGGCTTGGACGGGAGAATAAGAGAAAAGAGTTAAGAAGGCAATCATTATTAAAAGGCTTTTTTTCATACGAATCCTCCATTTCAGGTTTCTCTTATTATCAACAATTAAAGAAATTCTTATTAAGCTAACGGGTGCTTGAGTTTAAGAATGAGTCGTAGCTGAGGCTCTTTTTCTTGTTCCGCTAATGAAGCAGGTTAGCTGAAGAAGGAAATTGAAAATAAAAGTAGAATTTATTTAAAGGATTGAAAATGTTATTCCAAGTCAGAATAGTTAAACAACGATTAATTAATTGGGAGTTAGAAGATGAAAAATAAAAAAAGAAATAGATACGGCTTTTTTAAAGATACTTTAATTGAGTTTATATTTGAAGTGGTTTGAAACATCTTAATGTTTATACCAAGAATGATAATTCGCTTAATAGGGAACATTTGGTGAAGTAGTTAGTCAAAATAGAGCTAACGAGGGAGATTGCAAATAAGAGCAGTCGTTTTTTTACAACAGGACAGCATTCCTATAATAAATGAACTGTAAAAAGGATAAGTTTGTGAATAAACGCACTTAAACTAAAGGGTGCTTGAGTTTAAGAAAGGGATTGCTGCTGCGATCCCTTTTCTTGTTCAACTAACGGAGCAGTTGTGCGGCCGAGCATAGGTCGTATCATATAGCGGGTGGGATTCCCGTCGAGAAAGAACTAGCCATTCACTCGTAGCGA
>NZ_BAWM01000038.1 GCF_000759675.1 Neobacillus niacini
CTTACCGTAAAGGCTGAGCTGTGATGGCGAGGGAAATATAGTACCGAAGTTCCTGATTCCACACTGCCAAGAAAAGCCTCTAGCGAGATAAAAGGTGCCCGTACCGCAAACCGACACAGGTAGGCGAGGAGAGAATCCTAAGGTGAGCGAGAGAACTCTCGTTAAGGAACTCGGCAAAATGACCCCGTAACTTCGGGAGAAGGGGTGCTTTTTGAGGTGAATAGCCTCGAAGAGCCGCAGTGAATAGGCCCAGGCGACTGTTTAGCAAAAACACAGGTCTCTGCGAAGCCGCAAGGCGAAGTATAGGGGCTGACGCCTGCCCGGTGCTGGAAGGTTAAGAGGAGGGGTTAGCGCAAGCGAAGCTCTGAATCGAAGCCCCAGTAAACGGCGGCCGTAACTATAACGGTCCTAAGGTAGCGAAATTCCTTGTCGGGTAAGTTCCGACCCGCACGAAAGGCGTAACGATCTGGGCACTGTCTCAACGAGAGACTCGGTGAAATTATAGTACCTGTGAAGATGCAGGTTACCCGCGACAGGACGGAAAGACCCCGTGGAGCTTTACTGTAGCCTGATATTGAATTTTGGTACAGCTTGTACAGGATAGGTAGGAGCCTGAGAAGCCGGAGCGCTAGCTTCGGTGGAGGCGTCGGTGGGATACTACCCTGGCTGTATTGAAATTCTAACCCGCACCCCTTATCGGGGTGGGAGACAGTGTCAGGTGGGCAGTTTGACTGGGGCGGTCGCCTCCTAAAGAGTAACGGAGGCGCCCAAAGGTTCCCTCAGAATGGTTGGAAATCATTCGTAGAGTGTAAAGGCACAAGGGAGCTTGACTGCGAGACCTACAAGTCGAGCAGGGACGAAAGTCGGGCTTAGTGATCCGGTGGTTCCGCATGGAAGGGCCATCGCTCAACGGATAAAAGCTACCCCGGGGATAACAGGCTTATCTCCCCCAAGAGTCCACATCGACGGGGAGGTTTGGCACCTCGATGTCGGCTCATCGCATCCTGGGGCTGTAGTCGGTCCCAAGGGTTGGGCTGTTCGCCCATTAAAGCGGTACGCGAGCTGGGTTCAGAACGTCGTGAGACAGTTCGGTCCCTATCCGTCGTGGGCGCAGGAAATTTGAGAGGAGCTGTCCTTAGTACGAGAGGACCGGGATGGACGCACCGCTGGTGTACCAGTTGTCTTGCCAAAGGCATCGCTGGGTAGCTATGTGCGGACGGGATAAGTGCTGAAAGCATCTAAGCATGAAGCCCCCCTCAAGATGAGATTTCCCATAGCGTCAAGCTAGTAAGAACCCTGAAAGATGATCAGGTTGATAGGTCAGAGGTGGAAGC
>NZ_BAWM01000037.1 GCF_000759675.1 Neobacillus niacini
TCGCTACGAGCGAATGGCTAGTTCTTACTCGACGGGAATTCCACCCGCTATATGATACGACCTAGGCTCGGCCGCACACCTGCCCCGTTAGCCATCCATGCAGCGCAAAATCGGCGCTGCCCCACAGAGAATGAAAATGGATCTGGCAGTCCATACTGTTTTAATGCTGGCGAAGAAGGTCTTTAAACTATGGTGCCATTGAGCCCATCCGTTAGTCTGACTCCAACTACCACGGTGTACCACCGACTGTCGCACCCTTTAGGGGTAGCACTCATGGGAGATTAATCCTTTTTCTGGTTGTTGCGCCAGCTTTACCTGATTTCACTTTTAGTAGAAAGGTTCCACAACTCGATTTACCAGCCAATCTTATATACGATCCTTCTAGAGGATCAGCCTTTTTTTAAAACTGGTTTTTCTGGGTCTATTTTTGTATGCCCTTTTTCAGTTTTTATTTTCATGGGAGTTTAAGTACATAATTTCACAATCTGGTAGGTGGAGTAATGATTTTCACGATTCTGTTTACTTGGTCAAAACATGATCATTTTTTTTAGTATGCCAACAAGTTTGTTTAAGTGCAGATTATAGTTCCATTCCCTTTTGTTTGAACAAATCGCTAAAGGTCTATTTCCGTACCATTAACAATTATAGATTTTACCTTAGAAAGTTCTAATGGTGTGGATGATAAAAATTTAACTGTTATCTCTTCATCCTCGCTGAAATTATTCATTGAATCAAATGTTTGAACGCTGCCATCGGCCATTTTAGCACTTACTTCAATATTGGTTGAATCGTTGAATTTACCTTTACCGTATAAAGTTACTCCTAATGGCGAAATAGAAACGCTTTTCGAAGGCTTTGTGACCAGTCTGTGACCAAAACGCTTATTTCATATAAAAAGACCATTTGTAGCTGTGCTCTACAAATGGTCTATCTGCTTCACAAACCTTGATACAACAAGGTTCATACGCTACTTTGTTATGATGACCTGTGAGGGGTTCGAACCCCCGACCTCAACCCTGTCAAGGTTGCGCTCTCCCAGCTGAGCTAACAGATCTCTTATTAAGCTACAAATATAATTATAGTAAAAACACGTAAAAAGTCAATAGTTTTTTAAAAGAACGCACGTTCCAAAAATAGTTCGAATAAAGAACAAATGTTCGGATATAATAATAGTATAAGATATCAGAAAGGCGGGATATACCATGGATGGGCTTTTGTTACGTTCTATAGAGGAAAATATTCCGTTAGAGATGATTTACTTATCGGAAAACAAGCAGATTTCACAACGAAAATTACTCGTGAAGGAAGTCAATGATGAGTACATTCGCGCTTATTGTCTGCTCCGAAAACAGGTTCGCACCTTTCGCCGGGACAATATTTTATCCTTAATGCCAAATACTCGCTCGAATGAACCTTTCCTACACTAAAACTATACCCAAAAATATCCTTCTCTCCCCTTGAGCATTTCCAACATAGTTATGATAAAATGCAGTTGTATCAATCGAACATTGGGGGAATTGTCGTATGAAGATACCAAAAGGCACGATAAAGGAACTAACTATTAAAAGTAACGAGCTGGGAGAAGAAATGCTTCTTCTCATCTATTTGCCAGCAAATTTCTCTCCATTATATAAATACTCACTGTTAATTGCCCAGGATGGCAGAGATTATTTTCAACTCGGCAGAATTGGACGATTAGCAGATGAGTATCTTTTTGCGAAAGAAATTGAAAATTTAATCATAGTTGGGATACCCTATAAGAATGTTGAGGATCGCCGTAGGAAATACCATCCTGATAGTGATCAACATCAACAGTACATTCGCTTTTTAGCACATGAATTAGTTCCGTTCTTAGATCAGGAGTTTCCAACCTATCAGATAGGATCCACAAGAGCGCTAATCGGTGACTCACTTGGAGCAACCGTATCGTTACTGACCGCCCTCCAATACCCGCACACCTTTGGAAAAGTGCTGCTGCAATCTCCATATGTTGATGAGCAGGTAATGGGTATGGTCAAAAGCTTCACAAAAACTGAGTTTTTAGAAATATATCACATCGTGGGAAATCAAGAAACTGAAGTCCAAACCACTAACGGTAAAATAAGCGACTTCCTTACACCTAATCGTGAGCTCTCCACGATCCTTACAAGTAAGTCCATTACATACTTTTATGATGAATTCAATGGCGACCATACATGGGCACATTGGCAGCCCGATTTAAAAAGAGCCATTAAGATGATGTTTTAAAGGTCATTTCATATTTTTTGAATATTTGCTATAATGTTAGAAAGGTCCACGACTGCACCTATTGATCAGAGAAAAATTCTTGTTATGGAGGTTAGACATATGAAATTTGGGGTTGTTATTTTTCCATCAAAAAAACTACAAGATTTAGCTAATTCCTATCGTAAGCGTTATGACCCGCATTATTCACTAATCACACCGCATTTAACGTTGAAAAATGCTTTTGAAGCAGCAGAGGAAGAAGTGGTAGATTTTGCAGATAAATTACGGCAAATTTCAAGTAATACCAATGCCTTTCCATTAATAACAACCAAAATCAGCTCTTTTCAGCCAGTAAATAATGTGATCTACTTTAAAGTAGAGCCAACTGAAGAGTTAAACCAATTGCATACTGAAATTAATCAAGAATTTAGTGAGCAAAATTTAGACTATGCTTTCGTTCCACATATTACGATTGGTCAAAACCTATCTAATGATGAGCATTCAGATGTTTATGGCTCATTAAGGATGAAAAGATTAAACCATGAAGAAACAATTGACCGCTTCCATTTACTATATCAATTAGAAAATGGTTCTTGGACGGTGTATGAAACATTTCGCCTAGGAAAGGAATAATCACCTGTGAATGTAAAAGTTTGTGAAAATGAAAATGAAATACAAGATGCATTTTCTGTTAGAAGAACCGTTTTTATCGACGAACAAAATGTACCTGAAGAAGAAGAAATTGATCAGTTTGAGGATGACGCTACACATTTCGTTTCCTACCATGAAGGCACACCAGTTGCTGCTGGCCGCTTTCGTGTTGTTGATGGTTATGGAAAGGTAGAACGAATTTGTGTGTTAAAGGAAGCTAGAAAAACTGGTTCTGGAAAAGCGATTATGAGTGAAATTGAGGCATATGCTTTCAAAAATGGACTACATAAATTAAAGTTAAATGCTCAAACACAAGCTATCCCTTTCTACGCTAGTCTTGGCTATGAGGTTGTTTCAGAGGAATTTTTAGACGCAGGAATTCCACATAAAACAATGATAAAAAAAATTTAAATTCATGCACTTGCCCTTAAGTGGCAAGTGCTTTTTTCATTTCTAGAATATAAGGGCACTTTTCGATATCAACAGGTTTTGTTATGATAGAGTTTGTCGTATTTTTGAAAAAAGAGGCTAAAAAATGAAAACTGCTATGCATCAAAATCAAAGGATTGTTCTTGACCAAATAGCGAGAGAACAATATCAATTATTATATTTGCAAGGAAAAAATGGCGAATTATCCTGCCCCGTTTGTAGTGAAAAAGTACGGTTATTTCTTGGCATACAGGAGCAGCCTTATTTTTATCATATAAAATCTCCGCAACATACATGCCCGGAACCAATTATCGAAGAAATGGAACCGGTCATTGTGGAACGGAATGGATTTCGGATCCCTCAAGGAAGAACCATTATTGAAACAACAAAAAACACCAGCTTATTCAGTCCTGCAAAAACGATAGAATGCTCCATTTCATTTAAAAAGAATGAAGGAGCAAACCAGCTTGTACACGACTCCTATTTAAGGGAACTGGCATCAAATGGAGTCATACTAGATAAAAGTCAAGCAGCTGCTGTCGTGGAAACAGAAGGCTCATTATTAGTCCTTGCTGGTGCCGGAAGCGGCAAAACACGAGTACTCACAGCACGTACTGCTTATATGCTTAATGTAAAAAAAATTGATCCGCGTAACATCATGCTCGTCACCTTTACCTCAAAATCTGCTGGTGAAATGAAGAATCGTCTGACCACCTATCCGCAGATAAAAAAGGACCAAATAAACAACTTGGTGACAGGCACCTTCCACAGTATTTTTTATCGGATTCTTATGTTTCATGAAGGTAGTAATTGGTCCTCAGAGCGTCTTTTGAAGAAAGAATGGCAGCGCGATAAGATTTTGAAAGAAGCAGGTAAGGAAATCGATTTATCTGAAAAGGAATTTTCATATGATTTAGCGCTTCAGCAGATTGGCTTTTGGAAGAATTCACTACTATTCCCTCATAATGTGAAACCGGAAAGCGAATGGGAAGAAAAGGCAGCCTACCTTTATAAAAAATATGAGGAATATAAAGCACAAAAAGGTTTATTTGATTTTGACGACATGCTGATTGGCTGCTACCAGCTGCTGAGCAGCTCTCCATCTCTACTTGAACTTTACCAGAATCGCTTTCATTATTTTCTCATTGATGAATTTCAAGATATCAATAAGGTTCAATATGAACTGATAAAGCTTCTTTCAGGCAAGTATAAAAATGTTTGTGCTGTTGGAGACGATGACCAAGCAATCTATTCCTTCAGAGGCAGTGACCCTAGTTATCTGTTAGAGTTTGAAAAAGACTTCCCTTACGCAAAATTGGTTTCACTGGATCAAAACTACCGTTCCTCCCATGAAATTGTCTCTACAGCCAATGAGATGATTATGAAGAATAAGGTTAGAAGATTAAAGAAAATGAAAGCACAATTTGAATCAGGTACGTCCCCCATGCTTTTTTTCCCCTTTGATGAAGAGGAAGAAGCAACCATGATAGTAACTGACATCCAAGAGAAAATTGTGCAAGGAGCAAAACCATCTGATTTTGCGATTTTATATCGGACGAATGCAGGTTCCCGGGCTGTGTTTGAACGTCTGGCAAGTTCAAACCTGCCTTTTAAAATTGATTTAGATTCAGAGGCTTTTTATGAACGTCGCATTGTAAAAAGCGTTCTTGCTTTTCTAAAAATAAGCTTAGATGAGGATGACAATCAGGCATTATCCGATATTTTACCTATTCTTTTTTTGAGTCAGACTGTGCTCAAAGATTTAAAGGCTGAAAGCATACTTAAAGATTGTACCTATCTAGAGGCCCTATCCCATATAAAAACAAAACATGCTTTTCAAGAAAAGAAATTAAAAAAGGCAGTACAGCTGATTCACTCGTTGAAATTTCCCTCCCCGATAAAGTCAATTGAAATTATTGAAAAGGACCTGGGTTTTCTTGACTTTTTGAAAAAACGAGGAAATGAATCTAATCAGCAAGATAAAGGCTCTGATGATTTAAAGGATTTAAAAGTTGCAGCAAAAGGCTTTACAAGTATACAAGCTTTCTTGTCTCATGCTGAACATATGTCTGCCATGAACAAGGAAATCAAAAATTTAAGTAAGCATTTTCCTGACGCCGTTAGTCTAAGTACCATCCACCGGGCAAAGGGATTAGAATACAAAAACGTATATATCATAGGAGCAGTGGATGGCAGCCTGCCTCATGATTACGCATTAGACAGCTCAAGAAATGGCGATTTTGCAGCACTTGAAGAAGAAAGAAGACTTTTTTATGTGGCTATGACACGTGCAAAGCATGAGCTTCTTATTTCGGTTCCCCAGAATCGCAGAGGCAAAAAGGCTAACCCTTCGCGTTTCTTATCACCTTTAATGAAAAAAAAGAAAAATTAACAAAAAGACCTGTTTCCATCAAGGAAAGAGGTCTTCATCACTTATTTCTTATTAATCATTTTTGAAATCGTATTAAAATCAAGTTGTTTGCCGTCGTTAACGATTGATTGGACAATTTTATCTTCTGTTTCTTGATTTACCGGTTTGTTAGCAATTTCCGAAACACGGCGAATAACATTACGAACCGTTTTTTCATCTTTAAAGTTTGCATTTTGTAAGGAATTCGCTAAATCAAAAATATCTTTCATATTTACGCCAGTTTTCTTTTCGACATTTTTAAAAAAACCATTATCCATGGTAAATATCACGCTCCTTCATAGGCTACTGATATTGTATGAAGGATAGGTAAAAACGTGAAAACAATTATTAAAAGAAAAAGGCTGGCCACTGAAATGGCCAGTCTTTCTTTCGCTGCAAGCTTTGCAGTTTTTTTAAAAGCTTGCACCGACAATGATTAAAAGAAGCTTGCACCGACGATGATTAAAAGAATGAATAATACGACGATTAAAACAAATGTTGAACAACCGCCGCCATATCCACCGCCGTAGCCACAGCCGCCATATCCACCATATCCACCATATCCACCGAACATAAAGCGTCACCTCACTTTGTAAGTCTCACTAATAACATATGAGAATAGGCATCAAAGTGTACCGTGCACTCCTATAGAGACAACCTATGAAATTTTCTCAACCCTTTGGTTTAAAGATTAATGCACCGATAAATCCAAAAATAATTGCGGCAGAGATCCCAGAACTGGTAACTTGGAACATACCAGTCAATACTCCAATCAGACCATGCTTTTCTGCATCCTGCAGTGCACCGTGCACTAATGAGTTACCAAAGCTCGTTATTGGAATGGTAGCTCCTGCACCAGCAAAGTCAACGAGCGGCTCATACAGACCAAAACCATCTAAGACAGCTCCTGCCACGACTAGTAAGCTTAAGGTATGACCGGGTGTTAGCTTAGCGACATCAAATAAAAGCTGTCCGATCACACAAATGATTCCACCAACCACAAATGCCCAAAAATACATTGCTAACATAAGAATTACCCTCCCACTTCATTCATTTCAATGCTCACCGCATGTGCAATACAAGGAATCGATTCTTTTTGCTGAAAACTAAGTGGCGATAACAATGCACCAGTTGCAACAATTAATATTCGCTTATATACTCCCTTTTTCATTTGATTTAACAAATGACCATATAAAACAACAGCTGAGCATCCCGCACCGCTCGCCCCTGCTTGAACCGGCTGATCATCCTTATAAATTAATAGTCCACAATCTTGAAATTGTTTACGTTCTAATTTGAGTCCACTTTTATTAATTAACTCAAAGGCTGTGTCATGTCCGATTCTACCCAAGTCACCAGTAATGATTAAATCATAGTAGGAAGGATCTAATTCCATATCACGAAAATGGGCCATAATGGTATCCGCAGCTGCCGGCGCCATAGCCCCGCCCATATTAAAAGGATCAGACAATCCCATGTCAATGACTTTTCCAATTGTTGCTGATGTGGTAACCGGCTGCTGTTGACCAGGGACATTTTGAGTAATTAGCGCTACCCCTGCACCTGTAACCGTCCATTGTGCCGTAGGCGGCTTCTGTCCTCCGTACTCAGTTGGATAGCGGAATTGTTTTTCAGTTGCAGCATTATGGCTTGAGGCTCCTGTTAACACGTTACGTGCCCCTTGGTAATTGACCACAAAGGAGGCTAACGCCAACCCTTCCATCGATGTTGAGCATGCACCAAAGAGCCCGAAATAAGGTATTTGTATGGTCCTCGCTGCAAAGCTAGTCGGTGTAATTTGATTGATTAAATCCCCAGCAAATAAAAATTCAATTTGTTCTTTCTCCATTTTTGCTTTTGCTAATGTAACTCTTATAGTCTCTTCGAGCAAAACTCTTTGCGCCTTTTCGTAAGAATCCATCCCCATCCATAAATCTTCATGTAAAATGTCAAAGTCATTGGCTAAGTTTCCATTTGCCTCAAAGGGACCGCCGGAAACACCAGTTGCGGATATCATTGGCCGATTAGTAAAGACCCAAGATTGATGACCTCTTAACAATTACAAAACCCCCCACATTCCCAGTAACGTTTTTATAAGTGCAACTACAAACGCCGAGAATACTCCAAAAAGAATTACCGAGCCAGCAAGTTTAAACATATTACCACCAACACCTAATACAAACCCTTCGGTCCGATGCTCAATTGCTGCAGAAATCACTGCATTTCCAAATCCAGTTACAGGCACAGCACTTCCGGCACCACCAAATTGTCCAAGACGGTCGTATATACCGAATCCTGTTAGCAGCATTGATAAAAACACCATTGTCGCAACGGTTGGATTACCGACATTCTGTTCAGTAAAGTTGAAAAAATAAATATAAAAATAACTTATTGCTTGACCAACAATACAAATCAACCCGCCAACCCAAAAGGCCCTAATGCAATTCTTTAAAACAGGCCGTTTTAGTTCGTGCCTTTGTTGGAGTTGTTGATACTTTTGCTGCTGAGGCGTCATATTTTTCTGATTGCTCGCCATTGATATTCATCCCTTCTCACTTCATATCTGATGTCATTTTAATGATTTCATTTAACCGTTTCTCAGCCTGCTTTTCAGAAAGCTTTCCAGTATTTTTCCTCTCAACTAGCCGTACAGCTTCTAGAAAGATCTTATAGTCACTCGACACAGTGAAGTTTTCTTTTGGGTAATTTTCTTCAAGAGTTTTGTTTAAGTTGGCTTCAATTTTTTTCATGTTGAATCGCTGCATATGCTTCACTTTATAGACAACAAGTGTTGCTTTTTTGCCCTTTACTACTGCAACATCATAAATCTCATCAAAACTACTTACTTCCTTTTCAATTTTTTTTACCTTGTCCACGCCTTTATTTTGCTCTGTAACAATCGGGTTAGGATTGGTCGTTTTCATGAGAGCCAATTGGCTATCCTTCTCATTCTGATCCTGACTACACGAGCCCATTAAAATTACACATGCTATTAACATTAGTCGAATTATGTAGACCATTTTTTTCCCTTCCCTTATTCAAATTATAGAAATATCACTACATAGTAGTTTTTTCGAGAATATCGGAAATTATGACAAGGTTGCCATAACTTTTGTATTTAGAAATATTTGTGCAAAAAAAAACTGCCATCAAAACTGGCAGTTTACTAATTATCTTTGAGTTTTTTTGCCGCAGCCGCAGCCTTTTTTCTTAGTAGTTTTTTTCGCTTGAGAATTTTTAGTTGATTGAGTTTTCTTATTTTCTGTATTCACTTTTCACCACTCCAAAATTTTAGTACTACTGTTAAGATATGAAAGAAATCAATAACTTGTCTAGGGCGGACAACCATTTTTAACGTATTTTACTTATAACCAAAGCTGAATAAGGGATTCTACTATTGCTGCTAAACCAGCAACTGCAAACACGAGGATAATGGGCACGAAAATAACCGGTAAAAAAAGGTATCCAATTACCAATGCCGCTGAAACCCAAACCCCAGTACACCAATAACAGCTGAGCAGCTCCCCAATAAATTTTTTTATTGGCGTTTTCTTCGGAAGATAATATACCTCCTTAGTACCCTCTTCATTTTCTTCTTCAATCTCATCGAAGAAAGGAGCACGTAGAAACTCTGTTATTTTATCAAAGACAAAAAGCCTGGTTAATCGGAAGCAGGCTAATGTTACTATAATAAAATTCAAAAGATCAATGTTCATAAATTCCTGTCCCTTCCTTTTCTTAGCCTAATTTTAATCGAGAAGGCGATTGTCCGTTACCCAATTAGTGCTCTTGAAATATGTTAGTAATGTAAGATATATATCACGGATAGGAGGAGTAATTAATGGGTTGTGGCAGAAATAGTGACTCACGCAGCAGTAATGGCTGTGTCTGCGATGTAGTTCGTGCAATTAATGACATCCAAGATAATGCTGTAGATGATGAGAGCGTAGATTGCCCAAGTTGTTTCTTGGAACCGCTTGGTTCATTAGTGTCACCAGCAAGAAGAGATCGCGCTGATACTCGTGTATTTGTATTAAAAAACGCTGATGGTTCACCATTCCACGCGTTCTTTAGCGGCGAGAACAATGCATGCGTATCAATCTTCTTCCGCGTTGAAGATGTATTTGATAACTGCTGTGCAACACTTCGTGTTCTAATTCCAGGACGCAGAGACGACGGAAGATTTGTACCAGTTAACCTTGTTGCTGGCGGAGATAGATGTTGTATTAACCTTGAAAGAGTCTGTCAAGTTGAACGCTTCCGCGCAAGCAATGACTGTATTACAGTTGATTTAAATTGTTTCTGTGCGATACAGTGTATTGCCGATGTAGATCTTGGTCTTAGTGACTAACAATTGGTAATAAAATGAGCCAGTCGATATTTCGGCTGGCTTTTTTGTTTATTTCTTTATTCCAATCATCATTACATCTTTTAAATTTTTGAAAGATATAGTTTCAGTTGTTTGATTTGGAAATCGAATGGTTACATCTTGTTCATTATATTCAACTAAATAGCCTTGGTAGTTCTTTTCTTCGGTATAAAAGACGCATGGAACAGATGGTAATGCTTTTGGAAAATTATCCAGGTATTCTAAACGCTCCATTAGGTCCATTTCCTTAAAGCCTTTTACACGATTAAATGTACGTTGTTTTTCCTGATTAGTTTGAGGTTTAATCTCCTGATTAGTTTTGGATTTAATCTCCTGATTAGTTTTGGGTTTAATCTCCTGATTAGTTTGGGGTCCAATCTCCTGCTTCACTTCTTTTACTATAGACTCTTTAGGTAAGTCAGTTTTAGCCAGTGAGACCTCAAGGACTTCTTTTTTCTTGTTGCTTTCCTCCTCTAGCCGTGGTTCTTCAATCGGCAGTTGAACCTCCTGCCTGTTTGTAAAAACTTCCTGCATGTTTTTTATAGGTGTATCTAAAAAAGTCTGTGAGACGTAAAGTAACGGTCCACGTTTTGTCTTTTTCTCCATCCAATTCACCTCCATTTACCTAGCCCTACACTCTATATGTATGCAAATTGCCTATACTCGTTCATGGAAATTAGAATAGAAAAAATGCCCGCTAACTAAATAGCGGGCATTACCATTATAAAATGTGAAATCCTGAATCAACGTGAATGTTCTCACCAGTAATTCCACGAGAAAGATCACTGAATAGGAATAGTGCCGTATCACCGACTTCTTCTGGCGTTGTTGCTCTACGTAAAGGTGCTTTTTCTTCAATCACCTTTGTAATAAGATTAAAATCGCTAATACCCTTTGCTGACAAGGTTCTTATCGGACCAGCCGAGATTGAATTGACACGGATCCCTTCCCTGCCTAGATCTTCAGCCAAATAACGAACGCTTGCATCAAGTGATGCCTTTGCAACACCCATTACATTATAATTCTGAATGACTCGTTCTCCACCTAAATATGTTAGAGTGACGATACTTCCGCCTTCTGTCATTATTCCTCTAGCCTCTTTTGCCACAGCAGTTAAAGAATAAGAACTAATATTATGTGCCAACAAGAAGCCTTCTCTTGTTGTGTTCATATATTCTCCGTTTAATTCTTCTTTATTCGCAAATGCAATACAGTGTGCAACACCATGGATGGTACCTACTGCTTCCTTGATATCAGCAAAGCATCTAGCCACTTCTTCATCTTTGGTTACATCACAAGGAAGCACAAGAGTTCCTTCTGCTTCTAATGATTCAGCCAATTCACGGACACTGCCTTCAAGCCTTTCACCTGCAAAAGTAAAGATTAAACGTGCACCTGCATTGTTTAGTGACCGAGCGATTCCCCATGCAATACTACGTTTATTTGCAACACCCATTACAACATATGTTTTTCCAGCTAAAGAAAGATTCATATAAAAATAGTCCCCCTACTTGAACATTTATATTAGTTATTAGTACTTGGTACTAATATTACACTATTTTATAAAAAATGAAAAGCAGCAGCATTTATAGCATTTAGAATTCGAGCTCCCTTTTCAATTCATCCACATATTCCTTCGATCCAGTAACAATCAGACGATCATTTAATAGCAGTTCTGTGTCACCATGAGGGACAATGGAGTCTTTTTCCCGAAAAATCCGTACAAAAATAACATCCCCAGTAAACGGAAACCTCCTTAATGTCATTCCGTCGAACTGTTCATTTTGCATTCTTATTTCATATAATGATGTTTCTTGATTTGTTAAAATGTTAATGACACTTGGTGTTTCAATTAAGGCCCGCAACAACGTTTTTGTTGACATGAATGAAGAGAAAACTTCAATTTCATTTTCTTTCAGGCTTTGCTCTATTTCGGGATTCTCAAGACGAGCAATTACCCTGGATACACCCATTTCCTTAGCTTTTATTGCCAAATCAGCATTTGTTTGTTCATGACCTGTAGAAATGACAATGATATCATTTTCAAAAATCTTATTTTTTTCGATTGTTTCCAATGAATAATCAAATATCTCGACTATATCAAATAATGAATTTGAAACCATTTTATCGGATTTATCCATTTTAGTATGATACAAGACGGGTTCGAATAGACCCGACTTAAGTTCACGTGAAACAGGCAATGTTACTTGGTTTGCTCCTAGAAAGGCAATTCTTACTTTTGGGACGACCGCCACTTCTTTTGGGAACAACTTTTTAAACGCAATCGGCGTAAATATAGAGGTGATGACGGCAACCAGTATCAGAGTACCACTCATCTCCGGAGTAATGACATCCATACGCTCCCCAATAGTTGCCGCAGCTATTACTAAGGATAGGGTAGATGTTAGTAAAAAACCCGAAGCAAGCACAGTCTTTGTATCGTACCAGATTTTCAGTAAATAAACCGGGACAAGCTTTGAAAGCAGAAGTCCTAATAATAACAATGGGATTAATAACAATAGCTTTTTATCTGCAAATAGTGACCAAATATCCAGCTCCACACCAATCATTACAAAAAATATTGGGATTAAGAAACCATAGCCAAAGGAATCTAGTTTATGAACCAGTTCTTGATTTGGTGATAAAAGCGATACAAGTACCCCTGCAAGGAAAGCTCCTAGAATATTTTCTGCGCCTACTGTTTCAGAAAGCCCAACTAAAACGATAATGAGCATAAATACAGCTCGAGTGCCAATTTGCACTGTCCCTTTTGACAGTGATTCTAGTAAAGGACGATTTTTAAATCGTTTTCCAACAAAATACAATACAACACCAGCTGCAAACAAAATGAGCAGCAGCCATGTATTACCCTGTCCTGGGTCATAGATAGACACAAAGATAGCCAAGAGAATCATAGTCACTAAATCTGCCACAACTGCAACTAATAAGATAATTTGACCAATATTTGATTTCATTAGGTGTGCTTCTTTTAATGTTGGCACAACCACTCCTAAAGAAATGGTAGATATGATGAGTGTCATTAAAAAGGCATTTTCAATAAAGCCAGCAAAGACAAACAAATAAGATAACCCTAATGAAACGATAAATATACCTGCAAAAATGATACTTGAAACCATGAAGGTATTTGGTTCTTTTTTACCACTAGGCAGCGTGGTGTGTTTCTTGCCGCCTGTAAAGGCAGTAAAATCAATCTCTAATCCGCTAAGAAACATCAAGAAAATAAATCCTAGTGTAGAAAGTGTTGATAACCACATATCTTCATGAACCACATTAAAACCGCTTTTTCCAATTACAAGCCCCATAATTATTTCTGCAACCACAACAGGGATATAATTTAACCTTAACCTGTGTAAAAGAATAGGCGTTATAAATGCAACTGTCACTACAACTAATAAGGATATTACAGAAGCATGCTGTTCCATATGTCATCCTCCTTCGGTTTCTTTTTATAAAAATCACTATGTTAACAAAAAATAAAATATAAAGGGGGAATTTTTTCAATGAAAATTGATATTATTGGTGATATACATGGCTGTTTTCCCGAATTTGAAGCTTTAACAAGGGAATGCGGTTACCAATGGAAGAACGGAATCCCGATTCATCCAGACAACAGGCTCCTTGGCTTTGTTGGGGATTTAACTGACCGTGGACCATCTTCCTTAAAAGTAGCTGAAATTGTGTGGCGTCTTGTAATCGAGCAGAAACAGGCATTTTATACACCTGGGAACCATTGCAATAAATTGTATCGTTACTTTCTTGGCAACAAGGTCCAGGAAACACACGGGCTCGAAACAACAGTTGCAGAATATAAGTCATTACCAAAAAAAGAGCAGCAGTCCATCAAAAAAAAGTTCATTGATCTTTATGAAAAATCGCCGCTGCATTTAGTATTAGATCAAAATAAGTTAGTTATTGCTCACGCTGGAATAAAAGAAGAATTTATCGGTAAGTCAAACTCAAAGGTTAAAACGTTTGTCCTTTACGGAGATATAACTGGTGAAAAACACCCTGATGGTTCTCCTGTTAGAAGAGATTGGGCTAAACAGTACGCTGGTAATTCAATAATTGTATACGGGCACACCCCAGTGAAAGAACCAAGAGTGATCAATCATACATATAATATTGATACTGGAGCCGTTTTTGGTGGTAAGTTAACGGCGCTCAGGTACCCTGAGATGGAAATAGTTTCTGTAGATTCTACTATGCCATACATTAAAGAAAAGTTTAAAGACTTTACTTAAAAATAGGGTAAATACTCCTAAGAACATCGACAAATTTCCTAGGAAATCACCAAATAACGCAAAAGGCTGACCTTTTATAGGGCAGCCTTTATTATTTCATCCATATCTAAAGGAAGTGGTGCAGTGAAATTCATATCCATACCACTAAAAGGGTGTAGGAAACGAATCCTTCTACAATGCAGTGCCTGTCGCTCAATAAGCAAAAGATTTCCCCCATATAAATCATCTCCCAGTAACGGGTGACCAATATAAGACATATGAACCCGTATTTGATGAGTTCTACCAGTCTTTAGCTCTAATTCAACATGGGTGAACTCTTTATACCATTTTAAGACTTTGTACTGGGTGCATGCACATTGCCCATCACTTCGGACTTCTCTTTCAATAATACTGTCTAGCTTCCTGCCAATCGGTTCCTCAATCATGCCCATCTTAAGCTTTACACTGCCCTCAGCAAAGGCCTCGTAGGTTCTTTTAACATCACCATTTTGCTGTTGCTTGCTAAGTAAATGATGAACATGCCGATGTTTTGCAATTAATACAATCCCTGATGTATCGCGATCCAAACGTGTAACAATATGGGAGGTCGCTCTAATTCCAATTTTTTCATAGTAACCAACCAAGGCATTTGCCAAACTTCCTGTTGGATGTTCCCTAGATGGAATGGTACTCATCCCCGCTGGTTTATTAACAACCAGTAAATATGGATCTTCAAAAAGGATCTCTAATTTGATTTTTTCTCCCACTACACCTTCACTGGGGTTTTCAAGAGGAAAAATAACGGTAACGATTTCACCCACTTTTAGTACATGACGAACATTCACTTCAGTGTTATTTACTAGAATTTTTCCGCCTCTAAATTTTATATCAGTTAGAGCAATCCGAGATATTTCCTTTTCTTTCAAGAATTCCTTGATCATTCGACCTGCTTGCTGTTCATTGATTTTCCACTGAAGTTCAAAATTTGGTTTCATGCCGTGTCCTCCAGGAAGATGATTAGTCCGAATCTGATATAAAGGAATCATGAACCCTCTTCCAAAAAGGAAATGGACGGAAACGAGCAAAGCGGATTTTTTCATCAGGAACCCTAAATTGAATGGATTTTACATCCTTATGGAGTAAAGTAAGATGATCAACGGTTACTTGAAAATCCAAACGATTAACCGGTTTCAACATACAGGTATGATGTGACGGCAGAATTAGCGGTGAGCCCACTGTCCGGAAGACCCGGTTATTAATCGAAGCCATTTCTGCGATCTGCAATGCTGAAATAGAAGGATGAATAATTGCTCCACCAAGTGCTTTATTGTATGCCGTACTGCCGGAGGGAGTGGAAACACATAGGCCATCACCCCTAAAACGTTCAAAGTGCTGACCGCGAATTTCTACATCCATAACTAATGTTCCCTCGACACTTTTGACAGTTGATTCGTTTAGGGCAAGATATCGAGATTCCTTACCAGCATGCTGGTAACGAATAATTACTTCTATCAGAGGATATTCAACAACCTGATAAGGTGTTTTGGCAATTGCAATCACAAGTTTCTCAATTTCATCAGGTGTCCAGTCAGCATAAAAGCCAAGATGACCTGTATGTATTCCGACAAATGCAGTTTTATCCAAGCGGCTGCTGTATCGGTGAAAAGCATATAGAAGTGTCCCGTCTCCGCCAATTGAAACGACAATATCCGGCTGATCCTCATCGTAAATAAGATCGAAATCAAGTAAATAGGTTCTCATCTTATGCATTAAGATATTTGATTTTTGATCTCCTTTGGATGTTATGGCAAATTTCATAATAGTTTGCTCCTTGTACTGATATGCTTTACATACTTCTATTAACTTTTCTCCTCTTGTTTAAACTCTTTATTCCTTGTAAAAAACGCCTGAGCCTCTTGAATTTCTCCACGTATTAATGACATTTCCTCATCCAGACGAAACGCTGCCTCTGCAGCACGTTGCAGCCTCATTTGGATATCTTTTGGGAAGATTCCTTTATATTTATAATTTAAAGTGTGCTCAATTGTAGCCCAAAAGTTCATGGCCAATGTCCTTATTTGTATTTCAGCAAGGATTTTCTTTTCTCCATGAATCGTTTGTACCGGATATTGTATCACTACATGGTAAGAACGATATCCGCTTGTTTTTTTATGTGAAATATAATCCCTTTCCTCAACGATTTCTAGGTCATTTCGGTTTCTTAATAAGCCCACAACATGATGAATATCATCCACGAATTGACACATGATTCGCATACCTGCAATATCTTGCATTTCCTCTTCCAATTTATCTAGTGGAATACCTTTTTGATTTGCCTTATCAAGGATACTTGCAATTGGTTTCACCCGACCAGTCACAAATTCAATAGGTGAATGGCTAGAATCCAACTCAAATTGTCCTCTCATACCCTTTAATTTTATTTTCAGCTCTGATACCGCTTGTTTATATGGAGCTAAGAATTGGTCCCAATGCTTCATTATTCCACCTCAATAAAAAACTAAAATATGGTTAAAAATTTCCTTCTACTTTTGTGACCATCTCTTCACCATAATTACTATTTCCTCTTATGTTGTTTATAACATATTCTAATTCCTCATTAAAATTTGTTAACTCCAATTCTCCATCATTAAAATGGATCCAAACTGGAATTCGTTTTGTTAATGTCTCTTTTAATAAAGGCCAAATTGGTTCAGGAATGTCGATATATGTATAACCCTCTAGATTCTCCATTAGATAAACAAATGAAAATTGCTTAGAATCAACGAGAATTTGTTCTGTTGGGATTAACCCGTTAATCGACTCACTAGCATGTAATAATAACTTGTTATCCGAAAAGTTTGCATTGCTAATTGTTATTCTTTTATTCATCATTTTTACCTCCACCTTTTACTCTACTATTTTAGCATAATCTATCCATTTCTCCCAAGAATTGCGGTTCGACCAAATGCTAAGTACAATAAAAATATGAAAAGAAAGGAATGGATCATAATGTCAGAAACAATTGAAATAGAATTTAAAAATATACTCACAAAAGACGAATATGAAACTCTTCTTAACACATTTAAAGTAGAGGTAAACCAAATTATCAGCCAAACAAATCATTACTTTGACACATCTGATTTTAAATTAAAGGAATTAGGCTCTGCACTAAGGATCAGGGAAAAAAATGTTAACTATGAGATGACATTAAAGCAGCCAGCATCCGTTGGTCTTTTAGAAACAACACAATATTTATCTGAAGATGAATTCATGGAAGCCACTAAGAAGGGAATATTACCTAAGGGAATCATTCATGACAGACTGGAACAATTAGATATATCTTTTAACAGTTTAGAATATTTCGGTTCTCTCACAACAAGAAGGGCTGAATTCCCCTACAAAGATGGACTTTTAGTATTGGATCATAGCTTTTATCTAAATTCAGAAGACTATGAGGTTGAATACGAAGTGGAAGATTTTCAAAGTGGTCAACTTGCATTTCAGGAGCTGTTAGAACAATATGGTATACCATTCCGGGTAACCCAAAATAAGATCGCTCGGTTTTATCAGCAAAAAATATAAGCGGTTTATTTGAGATATGAAATATGCATTGATAAAATAAAGATACAAACATATTAAAAGGAGTTGTCAACATGAATGAGAAAAAGCCTACTCCATTTGAGTCCATTGGCGAAGATACTTTACATCGCCTTGTGGATACTTTTTATGGTCTAGTTGCACAACATCCTGATCTTGCTCCAATCTTTCCAAATGAATTTTCTGAAATTGCCCGGAAACAAAAGCAATTTTTAACACAATATTTGGGAGGACCATCTTTGTACACTGAAGAGCATGGTCATCCGATGATGCGTGCACGACATTTGCCTTTTCCCATTACTCCTATCCGTGCAAAAGCATGGCTATCTTGCATGAAACAAGCGATGGACAAGACTGGATTAGAGGGTCCTCTAAGGGATGAATTTTATTCTAGGCTCTATCTTACTGCACAACATATGATTAATATACCAGATGGCAGTAAGATATCAGGTGAAAATTCGTGACTAACCCAGGGTACACATCAAAGCAACAATTCTACACTAATGACAAGAAGCCACTTGAAATATATATGTTCATCGATCCCTTATGCCCAGAGTGTTGGGCACTTGAGCCTATCTTAAAAAAACTGCACATTGAATACGGGCGATATTTTTCGATAAAACACGTGTTAAGTGGTCGTATCGCAAATTTAAATGTAAGCAAAAAGAAAAATTATGAAGTGATTGCAGAGTTATGGGAAAAGACAGCAAGCAGATCAGGAATGTCCTGTGATGGGAGCCTATGGCTAGAAAATCCTGTTGCTTCTCCTTATATTGCTTCAATTGCAATAAAGGCTGCTGAATTACAAGGGAGAAGAGCTGGATTACGGTTTTTACGTAAGCTTCAAGAGGAACTTTTCATTGATAAACAAAATATTTCACATTTTGAAGTACTAAAAACTTGCGCAAAAAGCGTCGGATTAGATGTCGAGGAATTCATTTCTGATTTCCATTCTGAAAGTTCGGCTAAAGCATTTCAGTGTGACTTAAAAATCACCACTGAGATGGAGGTACAAGAAATTCCGACCCTTGTATTTTTTAACGAGAATGCAGAAGATGAAGGAATTAAAATTACAGGTTCTTACCCGTATGAAGTCTATGTTCAAATTCTTGAAGAAATGCTTTCTGAACAGCCAGTAAAAAATCAGCCACCGCCATTAGAGACATTTTTGAAGTATTTTAAACTAGTGGCTTCTAAGGAAATTTCAGTAGTTTATAATATGTCAATTTCTCAGGTTGAACGGGAAATGAAAAAATTGCTATTACTTCAAAAGGTTGAGCAGCTTCCGGCTAAATACGGAACTTTTTGGCGTTATGTTGAAGACTAGCACATAATATTTGAACGTGAAAAGACCTTGCAGCAAAAACTGCAAGGTCTTTTTCTATTAATACGAACAAAGGGGATGGGAGAAATTTTTCACGGTCAAACAAAGGGGTATATGTTTGTTGTGATTAACTTCACGTATAAAATATAACATGTGCTTGAACCTATTGACAATGTGATTGTGCGTTATTTCACATAATTGTCAAAATATCATATTATTCTATGTTGGACAATAAACTATAAATAGGTTGGTACATACTTTTACAAAAAGGTGGTATACTTCAATGAAGAATTTACCTGTTATCCTCATGATTCTTTTTATTGTTTGCGGGTTTTCCCTCCATATCCTTGCCCTTATGAAGGTCTTCCCATTAATAATTAGTATTCCACTTTTCTTTATTGGAATTTTTATGTTACTTTTCTACTTAAATGATAGAAAAAGATTTAGAGGGTTTTAAAGGGATGGTACCCGCGGTACCATCCCCTAACTTTTTAAGATAATAACTGTTCTAATTCATTTAACTTTTCTTCGAACACCTTACAAGCATCCTTGATTGGATCTGCACTTGTCATATCTACACCTGCTTTCTTAAGTACTTCAATCGGGTAATCTGAACTTCCCGAACTTAAGAAATCAATATAGCGTTTAACAGCAGGCTCACCTTCCTCTAAGATTTGCTTGCTTAATGCGGTTGCAGCACTAAAGCCGGTTGCATATTGATACACATAATAATTGTAATAGAAATGAGGAATTCTAGACCACTCTAAACCAATTTCCTCATCGATTACAATATCCTCTTCACCAAAATACTTCTTATTCAAAGCATAATATTCACTTGTTAGTAGATCAGCTGTTAAAGCCTCATTATTTTGAGCTTTTTGATGAATTAAATGTTCATACTCAGCAAACATCGTTTGGCGGAACACAGTGCCTCTGAAACCTTCTAAATAATGATTTAATAAATAGATACGTTTTTGTTCATCATCGATGGTTTTCAATAAATAATCATTTAATAGTGCTTCGTTACACGTTGAAGCAACTTCAGCAACAAAAATGGAATAGTTTCCGTACGGATAGGGCTGATTTTTTCTTGTATAGTAGCTATGGACGGAGTGTCCAAATTCATGAGCCAATGTAAATAAGTTATTCACATTATCCTGCCAATTCATTAAAATGTATGGATTTGTTCCATATGCACCCGAAGAATAAGCTCCACTGCGTTTTCCTTTATTTTCATGAACATCTACCCAGCGATTCTCAAATCCTTCTTTTAAGATTTGTGAATACTCCTCACCTAATGGAGCAAGCCCTTTTAGAACAAGCTCTTCTGCCTGTTTATAAGGAATTTCCATTTTCACATCTTTTACAAGAGGAGTATACAGATCGTACATATGCAGTTCGTCTACCCCTAACACCTTTTTCCGGAGTTTGACGTAGCGGTGCAATAAATGTAAATTATCGTTTACAGTATTAACTAAATTATCATACACGCTTTCAGGAATATTATTGGCTGAAAGTGCGGCATGCCTAGCAGAATCATACTTTCTAATTCTTGCATTAAAATTATCTTTTTTCACATTTCCACCAAGCGTACTGGCAAAAGTATTACGGAAGTTTCCATACGTTTCGTAAACCGCCTTAAAGGCGTCATGGCGGACTCTTTGGTCTCCACTTTCTAGGAATCGGATGTAACGTCCATGAGTAATTTCAACCTCTTCACCATTTTCATCTTTAACAGAAGGGAACTTTAAATCAGCGTTATTTAACATCCCAAAGGTATTACTAGAAGCGTCCATAACTTCACTAGCTTCAGCTAACAATGCTTCCTGTTCGGCAGACAAAACGTGTGGTCTCTGCAGATTAATTTCCTCAATGGCATGCTCATAAAGCATTAATTCAGATTTCTCATTTAAAAATCCATTAACCTTACTTTCTTCTAGGGCAAGAATTTCTGGTACAATGAATGCTAATTGACTACCTGCTTGAGAGTACAGATTTTTCATTCTGTCATCTAATCCCTGGAAAAAGGAATTTGTTGTGTCCTGATCATAGCGCATATGGGCGTATGTATACAGCTTGCCAATCCTTTCAAGTAGCTTATCCTGAAATTGAAGAGCATTATAAAGAGTCTCTGCGCTCTCTCCCAGTTTCCCTTCAAATTCTTTAATTCCTGAAATTTGGCTCTTTACTTCTTTAAATTCTTTTTCCCATTCTTCATCACTAGAAAAGATATCTTCTAATCTCCATGTATCTTCAACAGGTATTTCACTTCTTGAAGGCAACGCCTTTACCGCAGCTTCGTTTGCCATATTTCTTCCTCCATTCAAAAATTATACGAATTACGAAAAGTATTTTAACCTTGTTAATATTCTCCTTTTTTGATGATATTTCCTCTAATTTATTTAGATTTACCCATTATATTATGCCCTAAAGTAATATTTCATTTATTATTTTACAAGTATGGACTTATTTTTTTGATAAATTTCTTCCTGAGTTCTTCCTTTTCCCTGTTAGATTTCGGGATGAAGATTTTATTTTGGAGTTGATAAACAGTCTCGCTTTTTTTCATCAGCAATCCTAGTTTTTCTAGTTGAAGAAAATACTGACTAACTGCATGAAAAGAATTTTCATTCGCAAGTTGTGGAGCATTCCTAATCGCAATCTCTTTATTCTTTATTCTCTGGTTGTAATTTCTTTCTACGTCCTTCAAATTAATAAGGTCATTAGGTGATTTATCCAGCAAAACATCTAAATACAAATAGGTTTGCCAAATAATAGCAGGTGTTTGAATTAAAAGGGAATGGCGGACAGGTAAGCCGATTTCTGAAGGGAGCAAATATAAGTTGAGGTTATGATTATAAATCTCGCGAAGAAATCGATTTCGGTCGCGGCTGGGATGAAGTGACCAGTTAATCGTATTTTTCTCCATTTCATTTGACCATTTAAAGAAGCTTAATTGATTAATTACTTTGGGTTCTAGAATATCTTTAATTTCAGTGTTTTGGATTGGATGTACAGTGCAGTTTGCAATTGCATTTTTTATGGAGTAAGGATAAATCGAACTGAGGATATTAAACTGTTTTTCTTCGGGGCAATAAGAAGGAAGTATTAAATGCCTGTCATTTGTTTTTCTTATAAAGAAATAATCAAAGGCCGACAAGGAGAATACATTACTCCTTTTTGCTTTAATATGCTTTCTGCCTATTATCCAGAGGGGAATGTAATTCTGTTGATAGTAGCCTTGCGTTCGCTTGATAAATATTTCTTCCGTTATCGGTGAGCACTGGTATTCCAATGCGTATTTGTTCCCATCGTAAAGGAACACGATATCCGGACGCTGCCCGATTATAGGATCATAATATTCTAATTCTGCAGGAATTTGTTGTCTATTAAGCCACTGATAGAGCTGTAGTTTTCCTTCTATATGATAAAGCGTTTCTCCTTCATGGAAATCTCTACAAACCGTACCGCTTCGATGGGCAAAATGATAAATTCGTTGATTCCCTAATTTAAGGGAAACAGCTTCCCCACAAACTGGACAAAAAAATTCCTCACTGTTACGTACAATCAATAGCGTCTCTTTCTTATATTCCGTACCTAAGCTAAATATTGTTCCTGATTTTGTTCGTGCCGTTAACAAATGGATACCTACCTCCTTTTGCTTCTTAGATTCGTGTTACCTAACAAGAAATCCTTTTATAGATAAAAATAAAACTCGTCATTATGACGAGTTTGTGAACTTAAAGTAGCGGTGAAAGTAACCGCGCTGTTGACTCAAGTAACCGTAAGCCAATATGTCTTTTCCTAAATGAGGTTAATTCTAGCTGCTTCGCATATTCTAGGTCATTTAGATATTCTGCCACAAGCTTTTGAGTACTTTTTGTTCGAAATAAAAAAGCATTTACTTCGAAATTCAAATGAAAACTACGCATATCCATATTGGAGGTTCCAATGGAAGCAAGCTCATGGTCGACAATCACGATTTTACTATGCATGAACCCACGTTCATATTCGTAAACCTTAACACCTGCCTCAAGAAGCTCTGGAAAATAGGACCTTGAAGCATGAAAGACAATTCGTTTGTCAGGTCGGTTAGGAACAAGTAATCTTACATCAATGCCACTAAGGGCAGCAACCTTAATGGCAGAAAAGATATCTTCATCAGGGATAAAGTATGGTGAGGCAATCCAAACAGATTCTTTTGCCGATGTTATCATCGAGAAAAAAATATTTTTAATAACGCTCCATTCATTATCCGGACCACCAGCAATCAACTGCACTCCCCCATGATTTTTTTCATCAATTTGCGGGGACAAATATTCCGCTGTTAAAAAACTATGGTTGGTCGTGTAATACCAGTCTTGTAAAAAAATTAACTGTAGTGAGCGAACTGCTTCCCCTCTTAACATCAAATGGGTATCTCGCCAGAAACCATAGGTTTGATTTCTGCCAAGGTATTCATCACCAATATTAAGTCCGCCTACAAAGCCAATCATCCCATCAATTACAATAATTTTCCGGTGATTTCTGAAATTAAATTTATTATTTAAAAACGGCAGCTTAACAGGACCGAAACAAACTGTCTCTATCCCACTTTTTTTCAGATCATTAATATATCTTTTGGATAATTGCCAAGAACCTACTGCGTCATATAAGAATCGTACCTTTACCCCTTGCGCAGCCTTTTTGATTAGGACATTCTTTATTTCTTGTCCAATATCATCATCTCTAACAATATAATATTCCATATGTATATGATGTCTGGCTCTGTTCAATTGCTCAAGAATATGATGAAAGGTTTCCTCCCCATTGGTTAATACCTTTGTTGACGTATCAAAGGATATAGGACTATTCCCTAATTTTTGTGCCAAAGAAAATAGCCTGGCTTGGTGCTCCCCCATTAAACTCTGTTTTTCTTCACTTCGCGGGTCATTTTCACCTTCAACCGTTAAAAAAGCTTGTTTATCGAGGAAATATTTCTTCCGATACATTTTCTCCTTACGATAACTCCTTCCGAATAATAGGTAGAAAAAGAATCCCACTAATGGAAAGCTCCCTAATACAACCAACCAGGTAATGGTTTGTGTCGGATGGCGATTTTCCAAAAAAATTACAAATGAAATAAAAATAACTGACAGTGTGATTAAAAGACTCAGAAAACCAAAAATTCCACCATGTAAATACTCCTTAAAGAAAAACAAAAGTATGGATAAAACGAACACAAATAAAACAACCCTTACTGTGTTTTTCAGTCTCATCACCGCCAATAATAATTAATTCAATGTAAAAAATACCGATTTCAAAAATAGAAATCGGCACGTTTATTTAAAATGTTTTCTAATTTCAGCAAAAACATTCATAGAAATTATCTCTTTACCATACTCCTGAATACGATGGATGGTTAACTGTGTTTCATAACCATATTCTAGAAGGATACTTAGGATATCATCAATTTCGTCCTCTTCAAACAAATCTTCAGGAAACTCAGTATATAAATAATATTTATTATTAAAGTTGTACAACACAGTGATTAAATCATCAAGTCCACCACGATTTGACAACATAATGACATCTTCAAAATCTTTGAAAGCAATTAAAAACTCTAAAGACTCATCTTCAGGTAAAAGGTCATCATCATCGCGATGTCCAGGATTGAAATGCTGATCCAATATATCTTCAAAATTGTTATCAACAGACAAATCCTTTAATTTTTCATTTGGAATTGGAAGCTCAAACTTTTGTCCATCCTTTGAAACCTGCGCCTTCGTTACAAGAATTTCTAATCCTTTTTCTAACGCCTGCACTTGAATCCACAGAGGACCTTCCACAACGAACTCTTCCTCTTGATGTACTTCATCCATCATTTCCCAGAAAAGTTCCTCACTCCGCTCCCGATTGTACCAAATTTCTTCACGATCAAAGCCTCGTTCTTCAATATCACCATAAGAGATGTAAAACTTTACTGTATTCTCATTAATTCGTTCGATTTCCATCTTTACCTCTCCCTTCCGTTTCCATATTGAAGGGACAAAATACCCCCAGCAGACAATGCTTTTTAGCAATTTCCCAATGTAGAAGGATCATTATTGTGATGTAAAAAAGTATATAATCCTTGTACTTTCATTTTATGACAAAAGTATTAAATTGGGAAATAAATTTACTCTTAATTGCAAAAACCATTAATTTGCCTATTAATTAGATATTCCTTACATTGTAACAAAATGACACAGAAATCTCAAACTTAATGGAGACAAGAGTATAAAAAAAACCTTCAGAATGAAGGCTTCATCTTTTAATTTAATTTACCATACGCTGCGCTTCTCTTAATTGGAATGTACGAACTCTCCTTGGTAAGAACCGTCTGATTTCATCTTCATTATAGCCAACCTGCAAACGCTTTTCGTCGATGATAATAGGACGACGTAATAATCCAGGGTTAGCTTTAATTAATTCAAATAAATCTTGTAATGGCATTGTATCTAAGTTAACATCTAATTTTTGAAAAGTCTTAGATCGTGTAGAAATAATTTCGTCAGTACCATCTTCTGTCATTCGAAGGATTTCTTTAATTTCTTCAATTGATAATGGCTCAGAAAAAATATTTCTTTCTGTATATGGTATTTCATGTTCTTCTAACCATGATTTTGCTTTCCTACATGATGTACAACTTGGTGAAGTGTATAATGTTACCATTCGTCTCCACACTCCTCTTTTAATTACTATCCAAATCTATTGTAAATCCATCTAAGTTTTTGTTGCTTGTTTAAAATAATTATAAATAAGTAATTTATATCATTAATTATACACCACTGTTTCTAAAAAAGGTATCTCTTTTTCAAAAATTATTGTATGTCAAACTTTTAGCCTATTTTATTAATTTCATTATATTAGACGAATAAAAACCGAAAAAGTTTCATCCTTTCTTTTTCAAAAATATTTTCTCAATTAAATCCCATTAATGAAAACGCATTCATTATTATTTATCGACTTTTATTGTTTTTTTCGTTTCCCTCTTTTAATAATCGCCAAGTTCTTTTAAAATAATTATGAGGGGATTTATACATTACAAACAGTTAATATACCTTTTGAATTGAAAAATGGAGGTTTTATCATGGTTGGGTACATAGCGGATTTATCGATGGTTGCTATATTAATTATTGGTATTACTGCACTTATGGGTGTGATGACCAATGGTTTCGGTGAAAAGGTGTTCGGAGGAAAAAGACGTTCTGAATTCGTTGAACAAAGCGCCAGGTTTCAAACAAAATGGAAAAGCGTTGGTGGCAATAAGAAGAAGTAATGACCCAATGGGGAGCGATTTCATTAGAAATCGCCTTTTTTTATCGGACAAGACTGTTGCAACTTGATTACTATTATGCATTTCATTATAATATGAATAAATAAATTATCGATTTGGCAATGACAAAGAGTAGTACGTATTTTTAACCGATTCAGAGAGTTTGTGGCTGGTGAAAACAAACACGGAAAAATACCGAATGGACTTTTGAGCTTCTTTTCCGAACTTCTATTGAAATAGTAGGAAAAGACGTACCCTTGCGTTATAAGGATACCTGACTATCAAATCAAGATAGTTTTGGAATTGAGTGACTCTTTTGAGTAATTTAGGGTGGTACCGCGAACCATTCGTCCCTATCGTTGTGGGGATGAATGGTTTTTTTTATGGCTGTGTTAATGCTAATGATTGAATTTTGACACTCTGTTGATTGGAGCGGAAGGCACGAAGACTCCTGCGGGAGGACAGGGCTGGGGAGACCCCACAGGCGCTTTAGCGCCGAGGAGGCGGTTAGTACCCGCGGAAAGCGAAGGGCCTGGAGCGGAAAGCAACAGACAAGATTAACACAGCCTTATTTATAGAAAAATAGGAGGATATTGGTCATGAAAACAATTTTTTCAGGAATTCAGCCAAGTGGTACGATTACACTTGGAAATTATATTGGGGCAATGATGCAGTTTGTAGAATTGCAGAATGATTATCATTGCTATTTTTGCATCGTCGACCAACATGCCATAACTGTCCCACAGGATCGTTTAGAGCTTAGAAAAAACATCCGCAGCTTGGCAGCCCTTTATCTGGCCGTTGGCATTGATCCACAGAAGGCTACCTTGTTTATCCAATCAGAAGTTCCAGCTCATGCTCAAGCAGGATGGATGATGCAATGTATCGCCTATATAGGCGAATTAGAGAGAATGACACAATTTAAAGATAAGTCAGCTGGAAAAGATGCTGTTTCCGCAAGTTTATTAACCTATCCGCCTTTAATGGCTGCTGACATTCTTTTATACAATACTGATCTAGTCCCAGTTGGTGAAGATCAGAAGCAGCATATGGAATTAACAAGAGATTTAGCTGAAAGATTTAATAACAAGTTTGGGGATGTTTTAACGATCCCAGATATTCGCATTCCTGAAGTAGGCGCACGGATTATGTCGTTACAGGAACCAACAAAGAAAATGAGCAAATCTGATCCAAATAAGAAAGCTTTTATTACACCATTAGACGAGCCAAACCAAATTACGAAGAAAATAAAAAGTGCTGTTACAGACTCTGAGGGTATTGTTAAATTTGATAAAATCAATAAGCCTGGAATCTCTAACTTGCTTTCCATTTATTCCATTCTTGGTAACAAAACAATTCCAGAGCTTGAAGAAATGTATCATGGCAAAGGATATGGTGATTTCAAAGGCGATTTAGCACAAGTAGTTGTTAATGTATTTGGGCCGATTCAAGAAAAATATAATAACTTAATGGAATCCAGTGAACTAGACAGGATTTTGGATGAAGGTGCTGAAAAGGCGAATCAAGTTGCTAGCAGGACACTTAAGAAAATGGAAAATGCCATGGGATTAGGAAGAAAAAGAAGATAAAAAAAGTCGGTTACGAAAGATCTATAACTATCTTTCGTGACCGGCTTTTTAATTTACTTTAGGTCCGTGCTCCATTTCCCATAGCTTTTCAAAAAATGGCTGACCCTTTATTAAATTTTCACAAAATGTTTCATGTCGTCTAGACCAACCATATTTCGTTTCCTCAAACAACTGCAGCCATGCATTCTCAAAGTTTAATTCCTGAATAGCTAAGTAGCGCTCTGGGCACCATTCAGTAAACCAATAGCGCACTTCTGCTTCGTTCTTAGATGTATGTAATTGATCAAGTGCCATAAATAACAGCTGTTTTAGCTGACGCTCTTTACGCGTAAGCCCAGTCATCAATTCAGGCTCAGGTGATAAAATATGAAAATCCTTATCCACTGAATTCTTTTGAAAATGATATTGTTTTGCCTCATGATTGGCAATCATTTCGTATACTAGCTGCTCTTGTCTCGGAATGAGCCTGCTTTTTCTAATCGGTATCGAGTATCCGATTGTATCAATTACTAGTATTCCAACTCCATCTGTAACTACAAAGCAATAATCAAGTTGAATTCTTTCGTGGTTTTTTCTTAAGTATGCCTTTTGAAAAATATCATCTAGAAGCTGTTGAGGTAATTCTGAGAGATCGTTCTCAATATAGTTAAAGAGAATCGGTTCTACTTTTAACAAAGGAGCTTGGTCTAACAGCTCTACACCGTCATCTTTGCGCCATTCATGAAAGTGGCAGACATTATATCCGTTTTCTTCACCTTCAAACCAATTTACCCATACATCATGAAGATACAACATTGTACAACCCCTCACTTCAAGAAACTGTTTGTCAATCAGTATGGGCAGACATAAGTTAATTTATTCCTTAGATGGAATGTATAAAAAAAAAGCCTATTTTTTCCGGCTTTTTTTAGTAAAGCTATGCTCAGCATATTTCGATGCAGATAGTGTAAAGGATTGTTTTAGAGAATAATGATTATTTTGATAATAATTTTCAACAATTTTAAAACCAGCTGCGTATCCTAGTAATTTGGGTACCCTTCCTGACCCAAATAATAAATCATCGTGTTTCCTTTCACTTTTTTTTAATTCCAAATGGTCATATAAATATTCGTCCCATAAATTTTTCAATTCAGTGTCTGTATACATGTTACACCAGTCAGCTAAATAGTTTCTCCCGCAATGAACTAAAACAGTGTATTCTGCAAGCCCTTCTATAATGATTGAATCCAGCAATGTATAATCTTCGAATCTTTTAGTTTGTTTATTTAACCTGCAAATATGATGGTATTCATGGACAAATAATGCCTCTAACTCTTTCGAGGTTATGCGATTCGAAAGAAATAAAAACATTTTATCCGGGTATGACACTCCACCTTTAACTTTTTCTTCTTGTCTGGAAAAAAGACTTCTATCTTGACCGATTGGAAAAAGGTAGATGGGAATATCTGGACCTCCCCATTTCTTTTTATAAATCTGAAAAATCCATTCCACTTCTTCCCAAACCAAGTTTTCCTTCATCGATTTGAAAATTTCCTTGGTCATTCTAGATGCTCGATACATTCCAAAATCAGTTAATTGATTATATATTTTGGGAGCACTAAGCCCCTTGAAATCAGGGAGCAGCTTTTCGCATATTTTTGTTGGACGATCAAACTCCTCCTCCAGCCATTTATCCGTTCGAATGATGCCCATTTCCTCACTCCATACTTTATCATTTTGTATAATTTATGAATAATATGAAAAGAGGTTCGGGTTTGGTTTTTCCACTATAAAGAAGGCTATGAGTGACCGTAATCTTGTTGAATTTCAAAAAGTGGTCACTCATAAAGGCTATGAGTGACCGTAATCTTGTTTAAATTTAAAAAGTGGTCACTCATGAAGGCTATGAGTGACCGTAATCTTGTTGAAATTTAAAAAGTGGTTACTCATGAAGGTTATGAGTGACCGTAATCTTGTTTAAATTTAAAAAGTGGTCACTCATAAAGGCTATGAGTGACCGTAATCTTGTTTAAATTTAAAAAGTGGTCACTCATAAAGGCTATGAGTGACCGTAATCTTGTTTAAATTTAAAAAGTGGTCACTCATGAAGGTTATGAGTGACCGTAATCTTGTTGAAATTTAAAAAGTGGTCACTCATAAAGGCTATGAGTGACCGTAATCTTGTTTAAATTTAAAAAGTGGTCACTCATAAAGGCTATGAGTGACCGTAATCTTGTTGGAATAGAAAAACCGGTCACTTATAAAGGCTATGAGTGACCGTAAACTTGTTGGAATAGAAAAACCGGTCACTTATAAAGGCAATTGGCACTGTAATCATACAAAAACAGGGAAAGCCTGTCGGCTATCACTCACGGATTTATCAAATACAACCATAAATGTTAACAAAGCCAAAAAGAAAAAGCCGACCAGGATCGTTCCTGGTCAAGCCATTTATCCTTCATATTTTCTAAATACTATCGTTGCATTGTGACCGCCAAAGCCCAGCGAGTTACTCATTGCGGCTTTAATTTCTTTTTGACGGGCAGCATTTGGAACATAATCTAAATCACATTCTGGATCTGCTGTTTCATAATTAATGGTTGGAGGGATAATGCTATCTTTCATAGCAAGTACGGTAAAGATTGCTTCAACACCGCCTGCAGCTCCAAGAAGATGGCCGGTCATTGATTTGGTTGAACTTATTGCCAGCTTATATGCATGCACTCCAAAAACTTCCTTAACTGCAAGCGTCTCAAATTTATCGTTATACCCAGTACTAGTTCCATGAGCATTAATATAATCGATATCTTCAAAATTTAGTCCGGCATCGTTAATGGCCATTTTCATCGCGCGTGCACCGCCCTCACCACCAGGGGCTGGTGCAGTTATATGATAAGCATCACCCGTTGCACCGTAGCCAACAATCTCAGCATATATTTTTGCACCGCGGGCTAATGCGTGTTCTAACTCTTCAAGAACAATGATACCAGCGCCCTCACCGATGACAAATCCATCACGATTTTTATCAAATGGCCTGCTAGCACTTTTCGGATCTGGATTTGTAGAGAGAGCTGTATTCGCACAGAAACCAGCTACCGACATTTTCGTGATCGGTGCTTCAGCTCCACCTGTAATCATCGCATCAGCGTCGCCACGCTGAATTACTTTAAAAGCGTCACCAATTGAATTAGTTCCTGTTGCACATGCTGTTACTGTACAAGAGTTAAATCCTTTTGCTCCAAGAGTAATGGAAACTTGACCAGTTGCCATATCAGGAATCAGCATAGGTACAAAGAATGGACTAACCCTGCGGTATCCTCTTTTTTGAAAGATTTCATATTGTTCTTCAAATGTTTCCATTCCGCCAATGCCGGAACCAATCCACACTCCAACACGATTGGCATTTTCATCAGTAATGGTCAGCTTTGCATCCTCAACAGCCATCAGTGCTGCTGCAACGGCATACTGAGTGAAGCGATCCATTTTTCTTGCGTCTTTTCTATCCATAAAGGATTCTGGATTAAAGTCGTTAATCTGTGCGGCAACTTTTGCAGGATACTCCTCTGCATTCACTCTTGTTAAAGGTCCAATGCCAGATTTCCCTTCAATAATCCCTTTCCATGTCGTTTCAACATCGTTTCCAAGCGGGGTAACCGCTCCTACACCTGTAACCACTACTCTACGCTTTTTCATTTTAGACATCTCCTATCATACAACTTCATTGTATACTAAACTATTTTCCCTTTATTTACCCCATCTAATCGCTATGGCGCCCCAAGTTAATCCGCCGCCAAAACCAACCATAACAATAATATCATCGTCTTTAATTTTCCCAGCCTCTATTTCCTCAACAAGCGAAATCGGAATAGAAGCAGCAGATGTATTTCCGTATTTATGAACTGTCTTTGACATTTTTTCTACCGGAAGCTCAAGCCTTTGTCTAGAAGCCTCCATAATACGGATATTGGCTTGATGAGGGATAAGGAAATCTACATCTTCTTTTGTCAGCCCAGCCTTTTCGAGAACATTAATACAGCTTTCACCCATCTGGCGCACCGCAAACTTAAAGACTTCCCGTCCATTCATGATAATATACTCATCTTGATATAAATGCTTAGCACCAGTGCCATCTGCACCCAATTCAAAGGATAGAATCCCTCTATTTTCAGATACTTCTCCAACGATAACTGCACCCGCACCGTCTCCAAATAGGACTGCAGTGTTTCGATCATTCCAGTCGGTTGCCTTTGAAAGTTTTTCAACACCCACTACCAAAACATGCTTGTAAACTCCAGCTTCAACAAACTGCTTCGCAGTAACGATACCGTACATAAAGCCAGCGCAGGCAGCACTAACGTCCATTGCCGCTGCTTTTTTAGCTCCTAATCGTTCTTGAAGCATACATGCGACGGAAGGGAATGGTAGATCAGGTGTTACGGTTGCAACCAAAATTAAATCGATTTCTTCGGGAGTGATTCCGGCGTCTTCAATTGCTTTTTGAGCAGCGGCAAGCCCCATATCAGAAGTCTTAGTATTATCGTCTGCGATACGACGTTCTTCAATCCCTGTTCGTGTTCGAATCCATTCATCTGATGTATCCATGATTTTTTCTAAATCTGCATTTGTAACTACCTTTTCAGGTAAATACCTTCCAATTCCAACAATTCCAGCGTTCAAGGAATCATCTCCTTATATAAATAATCATTTTTATTATCAATTATTATGACTTGGTACTAATTTTATCAAATGAAAGTATAATTAAGCAACAATTAAATCAACCATACCCCCACTTATGTCCATACCATTTGTTCATAAACTTCATATTCTAAATGGAGAAATCATACAAAAAGGAGGGGCTGGACTATGGAAAAGAAAAGACAGGGTCAAACACATAGTCAGAATGACCGCTTTTCAAAATTTATGTTTGGTGATCGAAATGGGGCTATGCCACATAATCACAATCACCGTGGGGTACCTAATAATAAACCATCAACATTTGATGTAGAATCAATCATAGAAAACATAGTAAAACTGAAGGATTCCTCCCAAAATTTAAAACCATTAATACAAATGGTTTATCCTTATGTAGAACAATTTTTGAAGAAAAAATAAGCTGCCTTGATAATCGGCAGCTTTTTTCTATTAATTACACGGTAAAAATCACCTATTTAAGCGGTGGGCATGGTCTATTTGCATAGTCAACGCAACAGATATAGGAACGGTACTATTAACGATTGATTTGGTTAAATCCTCATCCTTTATTTCTTTAATTCGGTCGTTTATGCCTTGTTTGTTTAATCCAAGGAAGACTGCACATAAATCCCATTGATTATTCTTTCCACTTTGGAGTAGGAATCTTCCCGGCTCCTTGGTTTCGATTATTTCTATTATCGATTTCACTGTATCATCAATAAACAGGGCGTCTCCTGTCTCCTCCCGCAGCCCTTTAAATGCATTCTCCCTATTCATATCAGTTAGAATAGAATGTTGAAACATAAAGGTATCAGGCTGCCACGGTCCAAATATAGTAGGTAAATAGAGCAATTGGATATCTTTATTCTGGGCTCTGGTCCTTTTTATGAAATCATCGATAACAACTTCAGCCTTTGATTCAATTACATTTGATAACAATTGGCTTGGAACTAGAATAACAATTTGTTCCCAATGGTTCTTACTTATTAAATTGATTAACATATCTTCGTTTAGTAAGTATCCTTCCTTATATCGCATATAAAGGTCGTAAACTGAGAGTACAATCGTCTCGTTTTCGTATGAATCATTTGAAATATCCCCTAATGAAATCTCAGTAAAGTTAGCATTTCGTCCGATTTCTAATCTTTTCTCCACTAGAATATCCCCAGTATCCTCTGATTCAATTTGTACTCCCCTGACCTCAATCCCTTCATCAAGTAATGCTTTGCATATATAAAAATTTACAAAGTCAAATACTCCAACAATAACGACCTTGTCCATTACTATTCCTGCCTCCCCATGGTTCTTTAATGAATCCTATGCGGTTTCATTAAGAAATATATCTTTCTAAGGGGAGGATGTATTTATAGCACCTTCTCAAACTGATTGAAAAACTTTTTCATCATATTTCCAAGCTGCTGCTTTTTTTCTGGAACAATATATGTTGGACTAATTTTGGTATTTGTAAATAATTGTTGCAGCTGTTTTGATTGATTATATGATTTACCGCTAAACATAACATGGATAATTTTTATTGGAATATCCCTATCCAATCTAACTTCATCTTCCATATTTTGAAGTTCTTTCTCTAGTGTGACTTGGTCCATCTTATAGGCAGTTGATAATTCTCTCATTAACTTTTTATAGAAAAACTTGTGTTCCTTTTCAAGTTCGATATGTTTCTTTAATGAAAGAATGGGATTTATTAAAACAACTGACCTTAATTGTCCCTTCATCTTCTCCATTAACCTTATGGCAACAAGAGCTCCCATTCCCTCGGCTATTAGATGAACTTTATTATTAAGAATTTCACTTCTTATTACTTGCTGATACAGCCTTTGTGCAAGCTCTACAGCATGATCACTTCCCCAGTTTCGCCCATACAAATTTGAGGAAAATATAGTATATCCTGATTCTTTCAATTGGTTGATAATGGCCAGTTTACCTTCATTCTGAGTCCAAAAGCATATGCTTTCGTCAACAAAATGCCTTTCATCTCCAATTATTAAAATTCCAAAACCTGTGGGCTTTTCCGGGTAATGGATGATATTCCACTGGGTATCCATCTGAAAATTCCGGTTCTCCATCGCTAAATCTCCTTTTACATATTTCCTCAAAATATTGTATGTGATTTCACAAGAGATGAAAGGGAATATAGCCTATTGTATCCTCAAGGAACCAGTGTTTTTATCATTAAAGTGCCGACAAAGGGTGTTTTCAATTTTTGCGTTTATTATTTCAAAAGCATATGGTAATATTATTAGAGATGATAAATAGGGTAGAGGTGAAAGATAGTGCGATATTTTTGGACTTTTTTTTGGGTGTTTGTTTTAGTGCAAATGCTTTCATATGTAGTTAGTTCTATGACAGAAGGTGGAGTTTTCGACTTCAATTCAGGTGCAATTGTTTCTGTTGGTGTTTTCATTTTGATTGTAATTGCAACGGCAGTACTTCCAAATGAACCTGTAGAGAAACACTAAATAGAATTAAGAAAGGTCATCCATAAACTGGATGACCTTTTTAATTACCTTAACCAATAGAGATTGTTAATTCTCCATTTTCAGTTGTAACGCTTATAACAGAGTGATTGTGAACTTTTCCTCCAATGATGGCCCTTGCAAGTTTTGTCTCTATATTTCGTTGGATAAACCTCTTTAATGGTCTTGCACCATAAATAGGGTTGAAGCCATTTACAGCGATGAACTCTTTCGCACTGTCCGTAATTGTTACTTCAATATCCTGTTCCCTTAGTCTACTTTGAAGTTCCTTCATCATTTTGACTACAATATCTTTTATTTCTGTTAACGATAAAGGTTTAAATAGAATCGTTTCATCTATCCTATTTAAAAATTCAGGTCGGAAATGACTCTTTAGTTGTCCAAGAACCTTTTCCCTCGTCGCCTCTGAAATTTCAACTTCATTTTCATTTCGTTCCAGCAAGAAATGAGAGCCAATATTGGAGGTCATGATAATGACTGTATTTTTAAAATCTACTATTCGTCCTTGTGTATCTGTAATTCTTCCATCATCAAGTGCCTGCAAGAGAATATTAAATACCTCTGGATGGGCTTTTTCAATTTCATCCATCAGAATAACGGAATAAGGTCTTCTTCTGACGGCTTCAGTTAGTTGTCCACCTTCTTCATAACCCACATAACCTGGAGGTGCTCCAATCAGCCTAGAAACAGCGTGTTTTTCCATATATTCCGACATATCGATGCGAATCATTTGCTCTTCACTATCAAATAATGCCTCTGCCAGCGCTTTAGCTAGTTCTGTCTTTCCTACCCCTGTTGGTCCTAAGAAGAGGAATGATCCTATTGGTCTGTTCGGGTCCTTAATCCCAGCACGTGCCCGTAAAACAGCATCTGCAACTAATTGTACCGCTTCATTTTGCCCGATTACCCGTTCATGTAATATGGTTTCTAATCGCAGGAGTTTTTCCCGTTCACCTTCAACCAACTTAGAAAGAGGAATTCCTGTCCACCTTGAAACAATATTCGATATCTCTTCTCCGGTAACTTCCTCGCGAAGTAACCGTTCATTATTCAATGTGGCTGATTCAAGCTCCATCAATTCTTTTTCTGCCAATGGAATCTGACCATGACGAAGCTCTGCAGCACGGTTTAAATCGTATTTATCCTCTGCCTGCTGTAACTCTCTTCGCAGTTTCTCAAGTTGTTCCCTTTTCTCCTGCAATTTTTGTATTCCTTGTTTTTCATGCAGCCAAATAGCCTTCAAACTATTTGCTTGATCTTTTAACTCAGCAAGCTCCTTTAGAAGTGACTCAAGCCTTTTTTTACTAGCGTCATCCTGCTCTTTTCTCAAGGCTGCTTCTTCTATTTCCAGCTGCATCACTCTACGTGTAACCTCATCAAGCTCTGTCGGCATGGAGTCAATTTCAGTTCGAATAAGTGCACATGCTTCATCCACTAGATCAATTGCTTTGTCTGGCAGGAAGCGATCGGTTATATACCGATCAGATAATGTTGCTGCTGCCACGAGAGCATGATCATGTATTTTTACCCCATGATGAACCTCAAATCTTTCTTTTAAACCACGCAATATGGAAATCGTGTCCTCTACATTAGGTTCTTGAACAAGGACTTGCTGAAATCTACGTTCCAGTGCAGGATCTTTTTCAATATATTTACGATGTTCATCAAGGGTTGTAGCCCCAATACAATGAAGCTCCCCACGAGCCAGCATTGGTTTTAACATATTCCCTGCATCCATAGCTCCGTCTGTTTTTCCTGCTCCTACAATCGTGTGAAGCTCATCAATGAATAACAAAATCTGTCCTTCACTTTTTTTCACTTCGTTCAATACAGCTTTTAATCTTTCTTCGAATTCACCTCTGAACTTAGCCCCTGCAATTAACGCACTCATGTCTAATGAGAAAATGGTTTTTTCTTTTAAACCCTCTGGAACGTCTTTCCTTACAATACGCTGGGCCAGCCCCTCAACAATCGCTGTTTTCCCTACGCCCGGTTCACCAATTAATACAGGATTATTTTTAGTCTTTCTAGATAATATTCTAATGACATGACGGATTTCTGCATCCCTTCCAATGACAGGGTCGAGTTTGCCTGCTTTCACTTCGGCTACAAGGTCTCTCCCATATTTATTAAGTGCATCATAAACAGCTTCAGGATTTTGTGATGTCACTCTTTGGTTCCCCCTAATTTCCTTAATTGCGGACAAAATATATTCCGCGGTTTTTCCATTTGACCTTAATATCTTCTGCATTTCAGAATCTTTCGTATAGGAAGCAGCTAATAAAATATGTTCAATTGAAATAAAGTCATCAGAAAATTTGGATGCAAATTCCTCAGCACTTACAAAAAGTCGTTGCAGCTTGGATGTGATATATAACTTCCCATGCTCAGCACCGCTTCCTGTAACTTGCGGCTTTTTATCTAGGGCTGACTGTAATGCTTTTTCAACACTTTCCGTTCGGATATCGGCTTTTTCTAAAATAGCTTTTAATAAACTCTCCTCCTGACGAAGAAGTGTTAAAAATAAATGGAGTTCGTCTACCTCTTGATGGTTGCTTTTTATTACTAATGACTGTGCATCCAAAATACCCTTTTGCATTCGCTCTGTCATTCGATTTAAATCCATATTCCCACCCCTTTGACCTTTTTTGACCTATTTGATTCTATTATATACGAGTATGTAAACAAATATAAAATAAAAGCCATCCAAGGGGATGACTTTTTCGAATGATTTAAGGTTTACGCTGGTAAGTCCAAATGCGTTCGTCATTTGACGTTTCAGGAAAGGTGTCTCCTGCTTTTAGCCTTATCTTCTTTGGCTTATTTACATTATCACCTGTATCGCCGACTTCTATATATACACCATTATTTGGTGCCTTTTGTCCTGATCTAAACTGACGATTTTGCCCCATTTTTGTCCCTCCTTTTCATGTACATCATTATTATTTCCATTTAATCTAGGGTCATTAAAGGAATAATTATGAAATTATACCAGCATTTCAATCAGGAGGATTATTTTTGACGATTGTATGAATTTATGCCACAATTATTGATATATATGCTTTGTTAACAATATAATTATAGTATTATCTAGTAAATGAAACCTTGACTGTCATTTATTTAGGAAAGCAAATTAGCGATTTATTTCGCCCCTTTAAAGGTGGTTATACTTATGCAGTCAATAAAAGAAATACCTGTAAAGTTAACACAACTGTTTGATACGGTTCACCATATGAAGAAAATTGAAAAAGGCACTTTTCTGTTCCAAGAAGGTTCGACTGCAAATGAATTATATATTGTCCAAAGTGGAATCATTCAAATTAGCAAGATTATTCTAGATGGCAGGGAACTTACACTAAGAATGTGTTCAAGAGGAGACTTTATTGGGGAACTTGATTTATTTTCTCCAGCACCCAAATATTTATTAAGTGCCCGCGTGGCTGAAAGCGGCGAAGTGGCTGTTATTATGAAGGATGTTCTTGAGGATAAACTTGCCAAGAATCATGAACTCTCGCTTGAATTCATGAAATGGATGAGTCAGCAGTATCGGAAAACACAGACTAAATTTAGAGACCTCGTCCTGCATGGTAAAAAAGGTGCGTTATATTCTACACTTATTCGAATTACTAACAGCTACGGCATAAAAACAAATCAAGGAATCCTTATTGAATTGCCGTTAACGAATCAAGAACTGGCTAATTTTTGCGGAACATCACGTGAAGTAGTCAATCGATTGCTAAGTGATTTAAGAAAAACAGGAATTATTTCGATTGATAAAGGTTCTATTACAATCCATGACTTAGATTATCTAAAGTATGAAATTGATTGTGAGGACTGTTCTACAGAAATCTGTAAAATAGACTAAATAAAAAAATCGGTCACTTGACCGATTTTTTTTACCTCTACTTAAATAATTTAACAAACATATAATCCCCAATTTGTATTTTAACGGAAATATGTTTCTTCTACAGTGATAAAGGTAACATTTTTGATAATATTATTAATTTTTCCCAACAACCTTATGAACAAGTTTTTATTAATTCTTTTGCTATCTCTGTCACCGCAATTTCCTCAGAAATATGAAATAATGGAACTTCTAAATGCTCCCGAACGCCAGCCATTAAATCATTATTCCAGATAATAACTGCCTTAATATTAGTTACCCTGGGTATAAGAGAAAAATCGTTTTCATCTCTAAGAATGAGTAATTTAGGGTACGGCTCCATTTTATGTCCCTCAATCAAGATAATATCTGGGCGAAAAAAATCCATAAATCTAATTTGTTCATTAAGAGTCCAAGTGGAATTATCTGCTTGCAGAACCAGCCTGCCTTCTCCTTCAACCAAAGCAGCAACTGCTCCTGCGTCAAGGTGCTTAGCTGAGTCCTTTTGGGGAACTGTTGGTCTTCCTCCATGCCCATGATGCTTGATGGTAACCGTCTTTATACCTTCATTTTTTAATACTTCAATCAGTTTTAATAAAAAAGTGGTTTTACCGCTATTTTGGTATCCAACTACCTGATAGATTACTGGCTTTACCAAGGCCATTCACTGCCATCTTGGTCTTCAAGCAAGAGAATTTCAACCTCATCACCTGCTTTAAAGCTTCTTGTTCCTCCAGGAAGAATCATCAAGGAATTAGCTCCTGAAAGACTCATAATAATATTGGACTTGTCTAATCCACTTGGTGTCGCACTTAATTTGCCATTTCTAATGGAAAATGCACTGCGTACAAATCTTGTGAATGGGTTAGCTTTGGGAAAATCAACCTCAAGCACCGCTTTTTCTTTTCGAAGGTGAGGAGTAGTAGAAAACAGCATTTTACGAATAATTGGTCGTGCAAACAACTCAAACCCAACATAGCAGGCAGAAGGATTGCCTGATAAACCAAAGAGTAGTTTCCCTTGAAATTGTGCTACTGTCGTGACACTTCCAGGCCTCATCGCAACTTTATTAAATAAAACCTCAGCACCTAGCTTTTCATATATTGCAGGGAGATAATCGAAATCTCCAACAGAGACTCCACCAGTTGTAATAAGAATATCTACTTTATCTAACGCGTTTTTTACTGCTGTAAAGCATGTTTCAAATACATCTGGAAGCTTACCATAATAATGAACAATTGCCCCAGTTCTTTGTATTTGAGCAGCGATCATATGTGAATTACTATTGCGGATTTTACCAGGTACCAATTCTTCATCCACTTCCAGTAATTCTGTTCCAGTCGCAAACAGCCCAATTATAGGTTTTCTAGCAACAGGAACTTGGTGATAGCCAAATGTAGCCAGCATCGCTTGAATACCTGGATTTATTAATGTTCCCTTTTTTACTAAGATTTCACCCTCCTTGGCATCTTCGCCTCGATAGGATACATTGTCCCCCTTATTAAAGCTTCGTTTTATCGACATAAATGGTGTCCCATTTTTGTCATATGCTTTTGCGACTTCAAACATGACAACTGCATCTGTTCCTTCTGGCATCATTGCTCCTGTCATAATTCGAACTGCTTCGTATTCTTTAATTATCTTAGAGGACGTCATTCCCGCACCAATATGGTCAACCACAATAAATTCTACTGGATTATTGATTGAAGCTTCCTTTGTATCTTTAGACCGGACAGCGAAACCATCATAAGGTGCTCGATCAAAATGAGGGACGTCACTCGTAGCAATTAAGTCTTCTGATAAAAAGCGGCCGTAGCTCTCATCGATTGATACATATTCTGTTTTACCATTTAGCTGATATTCCATTATTTTTTTAACTGCATCCCCAATCGGGATTGGTTTTCTTCTTTCTAACAATTCCATCACTCCTGCAAGAAACGAATCAAATTTAAATAAATTAGATGATACATATTTCATTATAAGCCTATCTAAAAGTCACTAATATAGCAAACATCACACCATTAAACAAAAAAGTGTTAAATCATATTAAATGTGTGATTCAGGTCACCCCTTTTTTTTGAGGAATACCTTATCCTTAAGATAGAAATACGAAACTAACAAAAATCTTAGGAGGAAAATATGTTTACTTTCCCTTTTTCTACAAATACATTGGTTAAAGATATCGTGAATGAGCTGCCAAAAACGAGTGATGTTTTCAAGAAATTCAGAATCGACTTTTGCTGCGGGGGTAATATTCCATTATCCGAGGCAATTGCAGCAAATGGATTAAATGAAGAAGCACTGATGGATGAATTAAAAGCAGTATTTGAAAAGTATAGTTCAACTGAAACTGACTTAGAGGTTTGGACTAAATCAGATTCAACTACCATTATTGATCATGTTATCAACCATTATCACCGTACATCTGAAGAGGAATTATTACTACTTAGCCCTTATGTTACCAAGGTTTCTCGTGTGCATGGTGACAGCCATCCAGAGCTTTTAACTGTTTATGAGCTATTTTATGAATTCAAAAAAGAATTAATGGAGCATATGGCTAAAGAGGAAGCAGTTGTATTTCCATTAATTAAACAACTTGCTGATGGTACTGTAGAAAATCGGGAAGACGCTATCAACATGATTGTTGAACTTGAAAAAGAACATGATCATGCAGGCGAAATTCTAAGACAGATTCGAGCCGTAACTTCTGATTACGCTCTACCTTTAGATGCTTGTGGAACGTATCGTTTAGTGTATAAGCGACTAGAAGACTTAGAAGGACTTACATTTATGCACGTACATCTTGAAAATAACATCCTATTCCCTAGATATTTCTAAATATTTAAAGAGGCTGCCAAAACAGCCTCTTTTTTCTATAAAAAACCTCTCTTTCGAGAAAGAGAGGTTAACCGCCTATATAGGACATTTCGATTTTCTTGCGGTTTTTTGCGGATTCTTCTGTTCTTTCATCTGAATACCTGTCATTTCGACCATCCCAAATATTTGTGATTCGGTTTCTTAATTCTTCATCTGTTGCACCGTTTCTCATAAAGTTACGGATATCATGACCATTTCCATTAAATAAACAAGTAAAAAATTGTCCATTTGCAGAAAGTCGAGAGCGTGTACAACTGCTGCAGAATGACTCTGAGACAGAAGTAATAAACCCTACATTAACGTCTGTATTTTTATAATTATATAATTTTGCAACTTCACCAAAATAAGCTGGATCAAGAGCCTCTAATTGATAGTGCTCTTTTAGTAGATGATAAATTTGTTTTTTTGTGATAACATCATCCATTTTCCAGCCATTTGATGAACCTACATCCATATATTCAATAAACCGAAGCTCCAAGCCATTTTTCAAACAAAAGTCTGCCATCGGGATTATTTCCGAATCATTAAGACCTTTTTTAACAACCATGTTGATTTTAACCCTGAGTCCAGCCTTCTTAGCTGCTTCAATCCCATCTAGGACCGGCTGGGTTCCAACACCACGTCCATTGATTTTACCAAACAGTTCATCATTTAAGGTATCAAGGCTTATATTCACTCTTTTCAGACCAGATTCTTTTAATCTATCCGCGAGTTTGGGAAGAAGGACTCCATTTGTCGTTAAAGCTATGTCTTTTAACCCATCAATATCAGAGAGCTTTTTAACCAAAATCGGAAGATCTTTGCGAAGTAGTGGTTCACCGCCCGTAAGACGTATTTTCTCCACACCTACACTAACAAAAGCATTTGCTACTCTTTCAATTTCCTCATATGTCAGCAGCGCACTTCTTGGCAGAAATTCAAAATCATCACCAAATTGATCTGCAGGCATGCAATATTGACAACGGAAATTACAACGGTCAATTACCGAAATTCTTAAATCACGTAAAGGACGATCCAGTTTATCTTTAATAATGGTCTTTTCCATTAATATCAACTCCATTATTTTCAAAAGCGAATTATATAACAAGTGTACCAACTATTTGTAAAAAATACTGTTACTTTATTCACTATCTTAACATTTCTTTTGACATTTTTTAACGTACCTATTGTAGATTTATTAAAAGTTAGAAATTCACTAAAAAAATATCGTCACAAGATAAACGAATTATAATATATTTCTATACCTCATTTAAGATATTCCGATAAGTTTTCACTGTATTGTCATTGTTTACTCCTATCTAATGTCAAAACCTAAGTTAAAATAAGACTAACGAATCCAGAAAAAGAGTCTAAGACAAACTATGGCTTTGAGGTGAAAAAAATGTTAGCTAAAATAAAACCTACCCATTCAATAGAAATAAAAGAATTACTCAAATTCGCAGATCGGAAAATTAAAAGTGAAAGAGGAACCTATTTATTTCAAGAAGGAATGCTCGCCGAAGAACTTTATATTATTGTTTCTGGTAAAGTTCAAATCAGTAAAATTACTTCAGATGGACGTGAACTTTCGTTAAGAATATGTGGAGAAAATGATATTTGTGGAGAATTAACGCTTTTTACTGACAATCCAAGATATTTATTAAGTGCAAAAATCTTAGAGGAAGGTGAGATCGTTGCCATCAAAAAAGATGTGATTGAAAGTGAAATTTTCCAAAATAGTAAGCTTGCTTTCGAGTTTATGAAATGGATGAGTGACCATTTCCGTAAAACACAGACAAAATTTCGTGACCTAGTCTTAAATGGAAAACGAGGAGCACTTTTCTCTACGTTAATTCGAATGTCTAATAGCTATGGTATTCATAAGGAAAATGAAATATTAATTGATTTACCGTTAACCAACCAGGAACTTGCAAACTTTTGCGGAACTTCGAGAGAAAGCACAAACCGTATCCTAAGTGAGTTGAAAAAAGATAAGATCATCAATATTAAAAAAGGGAAAATCTCTATTTTAGATCTTCAGTTTTTAAAAGATGAAATCGGCTGTGAAAATTGTCCAGCTGTATATTGCAGCATTGAATAATAGAATGGAAGCAATCAATCATGATTGCTTCCATTTTTATTTTATTTACTGAACTTGTTTTTCTCTTAATGCTTTTGGGATATAAACGCAGAACGGCTCACTTTCTAAGTAATCCCCTGTCATCGCATAAGCTCTTGACCTAGAACCGCCACATACATGACGAAATTCACATACACCGCATTTCCCTTTGTAGAGATCTGGATTCCTTAGTGATTGGAAAATTGGTGATTCACGATAAATTTCTGCTAACGGCTGTTCGCGGACATTTCCAGCTTTAACTGGTAATAATCCGCTTGGGTAAACATCTCCTATATGTGAGATGAATACAAAACCATTTCCATCATTAACACCTTTTGGTGCTCGTCCAAGTCCATCAATCGATCCTGTTAAGCCTTGTTCTGTTAAGGCACTTAAATAATTGATTTCATCCGTCTTCTCTTTTGCTTCACGCATTTTTTGCTGAATAACTACACGACGGTAATGCTGAGCAGCAGTGGTTTTTATATCGAAAGAAACTCGTTTACTTAGGTCATACAACCATCTAAATACCTTCTCATGCTCAACTGGAGATATCATATCAGATTCTTGGCCTCTTCCTGTTGGGACAAGGAAAAAGACACTCCACAGTACACAGCCCAGGTTTTCAACCATTTTTGCCATTTCATCAAGGTATTCAATATTATATCTAGAAATTACCGTATTAATCTGAATCGGTATTTCTAGTTCATGCAAATATTTTATTCTTTCCATTGTAAGGTCAAAGGAACCTGCTGTTCCCCGGAAGTGATCGTGAACCGCAGCTGTTGGCCCGTCGATACTAAATGCCCAGCGGGAAAGACCAACTTCTTTCGCCTTTTCAATTGCTTCTTTTGTAACATTTGGTGTCGCACTTGGTGTCATGGAAACTCTAACGCCTTTTTCTACTGCATATTTTGCAATATCAAAAACATCTTGTCTCATTAATGGGTCTCCACCAGTAAAGACAAGCATGGGATTATTCATTTCGTATATTTGATCAATTAAGTTCTTTCCTTCATCAAATGATAGCTCGCGTGGGTCCCTTTTATATTGGGCTTCTGCACGACAGTGCAAACACTTTAACTGACATGCACGTGTAAGTTCCCAAATTACAATAAATGGATCTTTATTAAAATCTCGGCCAAAAGCCATATGAAACGCCTCCTAAAACGGCCATTTCAAAACCAAACAGCCTTATTACCTGTATTATATAGGGGATTCCACTATGGATAAGTGAACTACCTCACATTACCTACAAAATTATATGTCCACTTTGTGAAGTCAAAAAAAACAGCAGAAATTCTGCTGTTCTAGGATATAGTTATAACCTCATATTTAGCTGATAAGTTAATAAAATCAGCCATTCCGCTAATTTTACCGACCGTTAATTTTTCTTCCACTTTATAATGGTCAACACAAGTTTTACAGGCTAAGATTTCTACACCTTTTTCTTCAAGCTCTTTTAAATGAACAGATACGAAGGAATCTTCGGTCATAGTCAGCACACCGCTGTTCATACAAAATACAGCTGCAGGAAGTTCTTCTCTTTGTTTCATTAAGGTAAAATAGGTTTCAAGTATGTTTTCACCTAGAACTTGGTCACCACGGCCTAGTTGGTTTGAACTAACTAAAATTATCTTGTTTTTCATCATTCCTTACCGAATTCCTAATGCAATTTTTGCATAACGAGACATCATTTCCTTGTTCCATGGCGGGTTAAACACGATATTAACCTCGACCTCTTTTATTTCAGGAATATCTGCTAACGCTCTTTTTACTTGGTCGACAATTGTTCCAGCAAGAGGGCAGCCCATTGATGTTAAAGTCATGGTTATGGTTACATTTCCTTCATCATCCATCTCAGCATCATATACCAACCCTAAATTTACAATATCTACACCTAATTCTGGATCTATTACAAGTTCTAACGCACCCATAATATTCTCTTTTAATTCTTCATTCATCTATAATCACTCCTCTTTCTTATTTTAATAAATGTTTCTCGAACCATTCAACCGTTGCTTTTAAACCTTCTCTGCTAACCTTGTGATCAGCCTGTTCATCGGTTATGAACTGAATATTTCCTGGTGATTTTTCATACTCATCCTTAATGGATTGATAACATTGATACGTTAACGGATAAGGTACCACTGGATCTCTTTTTCCATGCCAAAATAATAATGGTCTATTTTCAAGCTTTTCTGGCTGCAGACTCAAATCATATTGACGAAGTACAGATAATTGCTCAGCAATTTGCTCATCAGTAAAAGGAAGTTTAACTCCCAGGCTTTGTAATTGTTCTAACTGCCAATGTGAGAATTTCTCATAAGCTGGCATCCCCATTAAGCTGACAGCTGCCTTGACCCATTTATATTTGGTCAAAGCACCCAAGGTCACAATACCGCCCATAGAAGTACCCGCAAGTCCAATTTGCTCCTGGTCTACTAAGCCTTCATTTACATAGTATTCCTTAAAATCGTTTAATTCATGGATAGTCTTGATGACAATTCCCCAAAAATGACTATATAGATCTTTTTCCGTTAAGCCTTGCTCCCTTTCACCATGATACATAGCCTCTGGCAGGATGACTCGAAATCCCTTTTCCGCTAATAAATACGCATAATGAAGATTATGCTCCTTTGCACTGGTAAAACCATGGGTAAAAATAACGAGCGGAAGTTTCTTTTGTTGTACATTTTTATTTACTATATGTAGAAAGGGAATATTATTTAGAAAACTTTTTTCCACGATAATCATTTAGGTAAATCCTCCTGGGCAAATTAATTATATCTGAAATCAAAATCTTATGAAGTGAATTTTTTTACAGGTAAGGTATAAAATTGTTAACATAGTAATTATAATGGTTTGACTTTTCAACATTAAAAGAAATTTCATAGTTGTAGTGTATCATTTCATTAACCATTTATCTAAAGCTTAGACTTATTGTTTAGAAAACAATTCAAAAAGGAGTCAATATGGCAGAAAAACATTTAATTGCATTGGACTTAGATGGAACTTTATTGAAAGATGATAAAACGATTTCCGAGAAAACAAAAAAAGTTATAAGTAAAGCGAGAGAAGAAGGACACGTCGTGATGATTGCGACGGGAAGACCCTATCGTTCCAGTGAACCATATTATCACGAACTTGGATTAGACACTCCTATTGTTAATTTTAATGGTGCCTTCATGCATCACCCGCTCGATTCAAGCTGGGGTTTCTTTCATGATCCTCTCGATGTAAAAGTGGCCAAAGAGATTGTGGAAGCGTGCCGTTCATTTCACTTTCACAATATTATTGCCGAAGTCATTGATGATGTTTATTTACACTATCATGATGAAAAACTGTTAGATATTTTTAGTATGGGAAATCCAAAAGTAACCACGGGTGATTTGCGAAATTATTTAAATGATTCTCCTACAAGTTTGTTAATTCATACAGAGGAAGATGAATTAAAGAATATTCGTAAACATTTGTCAGAAGTTCATGCAGAAGTAATTGACCACCGCAGCTGGGCGGCACCATGGCATGTAATTGAAATTATTAAGACTGGATTAAGCAAGGCTGTTGGTTTAAAAAAAGCCTCAGAGTACTTCAACATACCGCCTGAAAGAATTATTGCTTTTGGCGATGAAGATAATGATTTAGAAATGCTTGAATATGCAGGTCATGGAATTGCAATGGGTAATGCGATTGATAAAGTCAAAAATATCGCAAACGAAGTAACCCTGACCAATGAGGAAGATGGAATCGGAATTTATTTGTCAGATTTGTTAAACTTAAAATAAGTGCAATATTTCACCATTGTTTACCTAAATGAAATACTCTCAATAGAGCATACTATTTCTGTGAGGCACTATCGCTGCTTCACACCAAGCTCACCAAATTGGAGGGATTACAATGGGTAAACGAAACAAATCAAAACGCTTTGTCCAGCAAGGGGTGGATACTGTCAGTAAGCATGATGAACGTATTCCTTACCACATGACCTATGCTGAAGCGGAAGCCCAGAAAATGTCCAATGTGCGTGACTCCTCGCTTGGAGGAATATAACAATGGGAAACCTGTTGTTCCAAGAAGCAAGAAGATTTGTTGAGATGGCGAAATCCGCCGACCCTGCTGATCGTGATTCTGTGGTTTCGAAGGCAAAGAATGCATTAAGTTCTGCATTCGCTAATTCTACATTCGCAGAACAAAGTCAGCTCCAAGAAATGCAAAATGAGCTTGAACAACTAAAATAATCGGAAAAGCTGGCACGTTACTGAAACGTGCCAGCTTTTCTTTTTTAATGGCTCTGTTAACTACTATTGTAGAGTTTTTATAGTGAAAATATGGTATTAAATAAATGAGACGGCTCACGATAATTCATAAAGTGTTTGATTACGGTCAACATGAAGACTTTATGGTTACCTCTTTTTCATTTTTCTTCTGATTTCGGTAATCATGATGTTTCATTGTTTACCGGTTTCTCCATTCCAACTAGATCCCGGGCACCAATAGCTCTCATTGGTGACCAGTTTCTCTATTCCAAACCAGATCTCGGTCACCAATAGCCCTTGACACGGTTCTAATCGCAATATATCATCAGAGGTAACATTGCCTTTTTAATAAAACTTTTCTAATATAACTGGATAGTTATTTCTTATTTGATTTTCACTGCTGCGCTCATACACATTTAAAAGTAATGTACCATTGGTAGAAAGTTTCTCTTTAGGAATATCAACTTCAATTTTGAAGTGCTCCCAATCCTGACCACCGGTTGTTTTAATAGGTTTTTCTGCAATATATTCAACATGTCCATCTTCTACGATATAATAAAGAGTTCCATTTGACCCCTTAGTATCGCCAGTTATTAAATATTTGCCACTACTCCCTTCCACCTTCACATTCCTAATAACAGGATTTTCTGCTGGAAGATTAAATTTCATTTTGCTGACAATTGTTTGTTTGTTACTTAATGGTTGATCATTTAGTTTTCTTGGTAATAGAGTGGCTGTAACAGTATATTGCCCTGCAGGAGCTCTTTTACCATTCACTCTGTAATCCCAACTTTCTACTTTTCTATAGGTTTGATGAGGGTCAATTTTAATGGTTTGCAATGCCTGTAAAAAAAAGCGCCCTTTTGAATATCGATATACCTCATGCCCAGATGGATCTGTAACAGAAATCTCAAAATATTGTGAGGTAGGAAACTCAAAATACAATGGAGTATCCTCGTTATTCTTGATAAGGAGCTCAAATTCTACCTTCTCCTGCCCAGCAACGGGAATTACTGAAAACTGAAATCGGTGATCGTTTTCACCATAAATTGCTTCCCCTTTTAAACTAAAGGGAAAAAGAAACAAAATCACACATAAAACACCTCTCACGATTTACCCCCTCCTCCTTATTCACGCCTAAAGAATCCATAAATCTCAGTTGTTTGAATGATATTAGTGAATGCATTTGGGTCAACCTCAGCAAGAATTCGTTCTAAATCATATAACTCATAGCGGGTTATAACAATCATCAGCATGTCTCTTGCTTCATTAGAAAAAGCTCCCTTAGCAGGAATCATGGTGATACCTCTTACTAGCTTTGAATGAATCGCTTTCTTTAGTTCATCTGCTTTTTTTGTAATAATCATCGCTGTAAGCTTGGCATGCCTAGTATGGATAGCGTCTATCACCCTCGTTGTGGCATATAAGGAAACAATCGTATATAAAGCTTTTTCCCAGCCGTATAAAAAGCCAGCGGTAATAATAATAAATGCATTTAAAATAAACATATAACTGCCAATCGGTTTATCTTTCATTCTAGATAAAACCATCGCAATAATGTCTAAACCCCCAGTTGATGCCCCCCATTTTAAGGTAATTCCGACACCAACTGCTAATATTACCCCTCCAAATACAGCATTAAGGAGAATATCTTTTGATACCTGTGTAATCGGGATTAATTCTAAAAATAAAGATGATAAGGCAACACTAAAAAAACTATAAATAGTAAAGGACTTCCCAACCTTCAACCAACCTAAAATTGCTACTGGAATGTTTAACAATAGCAATAAAAGACCCATTGAAACGTTAATTGGTGTTTGATCACTTATTACTTTCGAGAGCAGTTGTGCTAATCCTGTAAATCCACTGGAATAAATATTTGCCGGAACTAAAAATAAATTAATTGCAAGTGCATTTAAGAATGCACCGATAATCACTATTACCGTTTTTTTAGTTTGGAGCCAAAACAAAAGCACCATCTCCTTCATTTTTAGAGTCATTTCAATGTAGATAATTGTATTTTTTGGATGAAACCGGTAAACTGAAACTAACTATATTAGCTTGAAAGCAGGTGAGCTTCATGCCGGTAAAAATACTAGCTGACAGCGCAAGCGATTTACCGAAAAATTTTTACTCTGATCATAACGTGACATTGTTTCCATTAAAGGTGCAGGTGAATGGACAAGAATATGAGGATATTATAACGATTGATCCTAAAACTGTTTACGACTCCATTCGTGGCGGCGATCTTCCTAAAACCTCCCAGGTTTCTCCTTTATTATTTGAGGAAGTCTTTACAAAAATGGCTGAAAATAATGAAGATGGAATATATATTGCTTTCTCTTCAGAATTATCTGGTACATATCAGACATCTGTTATGATTCTTGACCAAGTGAAGGAAAAATATCCAAACTTTAATTTAACCATTGTGGATACTAAGTGTGCTTCGCTTGGATTCGGACTAGTCGTGAAAGAAGCAGCAAGGCTTGCTGTAGAAAACGTCTCAAAGGAAGAAATTTTAAAAGATGTTTTATTCCGCAGTCAGCATATGGAACAGCTTTTTACTGTTGAAGACTTAGATTACTTAGCAAAGGGCGGTCGGGTTTCGAAAGCGTCAGCTTTTCTAGGTGGATTACTAAACATCAAGCCGATCTTGAATGTTGAAGATGGTAAACTTGTTCCGATTGAAAAAATACGTGGAAAAAAGAAAGTGTATCGACGCTTAGTTGAACTCATGAAGGAACGTGGAGAAGACTTCAGTCATCAAGTTGTAGGAATTAGCCATGCTGATTCAGAGGATACACTATTAGAAGTCAAATCATTAATTGAGGAAGAATTACATCCTAAAGAGACCTATATTTCTAATATAGGCTCAGTAATTGGAGCCCATACAGGACCTGGTGCAATTGCTATTTTCTTTCTCAGCAAACTGCCATCAGAATAAAATAAAAAATAAGCGGGATGTTGCCCGCTTATTTTTATTTATGGTCTGTTTTTTTAGAATACTGATTTTTACCAGCTTGACGGTTTTTTTCTCGCATCATATTCTTCTCATGTCTAAATGCATTATTGTCTTGTGCTTTTTTATCATTATCAGATGTATGTGGCATTTCCATACCCCTTTCAAAATTCCTTCAATGTTTAGTGTCCGTCATTTAGAGTAGAGTATGTATTGTAAATTAATCTTTTTTCAAGTAAGTCCAGCTGCCTTCTTGGTACACTCTGCCGTCTTTCATGAGTTTCCCAAGTGCTCGCTTAAACGCTCCTTTACTTAACTGAAATCGTTCTTGTATTTCCTCAGGCATGCTCTTATCATTGAAAGGCATCGCTCCATTTCTACTCATTAAATATTCAAAAACACGCTCAGCATCCAAATCCTGCGATGCCTCTTTCCTTGGCAGTAAAGATACATTTACTGTGCCATCTTCCTTAACATCTATAATCCTGCCTTCCACCATTTGTCCTAATCGTGGCTCTTTTTGTCTTTGAGACTCATGAATAAATCCTTTAAAGCCCTCGATGGTATAAATCCAACTTCCAACCTTTGCTGTCCGATAGATATGTCCTTGAATATTTTTGTTAAAATCTTTTCTAGTTGCTTTTGTTGAAATCGTTTCTATAATAGGGTCCGTTGCAAGCCTTGCATATAAAAGATAGTTGTTATTCACCCTTAAAGTAACATAAACCAAATCGCCTGCCTTAGGCCAGACTGACTTATGGACTGGAAGATCGTCAATCCCTAATAATAAATCCTTTTTAATCCCAATGTCTAAAAACACACCGATATTAGGGTTGGTATCAACAACTTTAAGCCAAGCATATTTTCCAATTGCAATTTCAGGTATGGTTGTAGAGGCAGACGTTCTGCCTTCGGAATCGACATAAAGGAATACCTCAACGGTTTCATCTTCTTCATAATCCCGGTCTGCCTCATTTATATGCAACAAAACATCTTCATTTCCATCAGTTAAAAAATAGCCGAAATCTGCTTTTCGTGCTACCGTTAAGGTAACTGTTTGACCTATAAGTTCTTGTAAAGACATATTAACTCACCTTTTCTTTCCTATCGTTTTCCATAGGGTTGTTTGAACTGCTATATTTTACTATAATGTAGCCATAAAGGGAAACTTTAGCAGGATTACATAACGTTATTAAAAATATATTGGAGGTATTATTACTATGGCCAAAGATGAATCATTTGATATTGTATCCAAAGTCGAATTTACTGAAGTTACAAATGCAATTACCGCAACGATGAAGGAAATAAAAACACGTTATGATTTTAAAGGAAGCAAAAGTGAGGTTACACTTGATAAAGAAGAGCTTGTTCTAGTTTCAGATGATGAATATAAAATGGATCAGCTTAAGGATGTCTTGCTCGGCAGGTTAATCAAAAGAGGTGTCCCAATTAAAAATCTCGATTATGGAAAAATGGAAAAAGCTTCTGGTGGGACTGTTCGCCAAAGAGCAAAACTTGTTCAAGGCATCGATAAAGAAAATGCAAAAAAAATTAACACGATTATTAAAAATAGCGGTCTAAAGGTAAAAAGCCAAGTTCAAGACGACCAGGTTCGAGTAAGTGGCAAAAACCGTGATGATTTACAAAAGATTATTTCGTTGGTACGAGAAGCAGACCTTACCATCGATGTTCAATTTATTAACTATAGATGATTTTTATCTACAAGCGAAAAGGAAGAATTCCTTTTCGCCTTTTATTTGGTCATATTTTCGTTCTTTTATCTCAAACTAATACGGTAAATAACCTGGGAGGTAGAAAATGAATGACCAACAACAAACAACAGCAGCAAAAGAAGGCTTTCCCACCGCAGCATCAAAATCATCAGCCTGGTATCGAAAGTGAAATGAATCCTCGTCCTGTTTCAGTGGATCCAAACTATAAAAGTGCTGGAAAATTAGCTGGAAAAACAGCTATTATAACAGGCGGGGATAGTGGCATTGGTAAATCCGTTTCCATTTATTTTGCAAAAGAAGGTGCAGATGTTGCCATTGTCTACTTAGAGGAACATCAGGATGCTGAAGAAACAAAGGCACTTGTTGAAGCAGAGGGGCGTAAATGCCTGCTCTTTGCAGGTGACATAGGCAATGAAGATTTTTGTAAGGAAACTGTCAATACAACGATCGAACATTTCGGAAAGATTGATGTGTTAGTAAATAATGCAGCAGAGCAGCACCCTCAGCAAAGTTTGCTAAATATTACTTCAGCACAGCTTGAAAAAACGTTTCGGACTAATATTTTCTCCTTCTTTTATATGTCTAAAATGGTCCTGCCCTACCTAAAAAAAGGTGCAACTATTATCAATACGGCCTCTATCACTGCCTATGCTGGGCATGAACAATTATTGGATTACTCTGCCACAAAAGGTGCCATTGTAACCTTCACACGTTCGCTCGCCAAATCCCTTGCACCACAAGGAATTAGAGTAAATGGTGTCGCACCGGGTCCTATTTGGACACCGCTAATTCCTTCAACATTCACTGAAGACCAAGTCGTAAGCTTTGGAACAGATACTCCAATGGGCAGAGCCGGTCAGCCATATGAACTTGCCCCAAGCTATGTATATCTTGCTTCTGATGATTCTTCCTACGTAAGTGGTCAAATCATCCACGTAAACGGAGGGAAAATTGTAAACGGATAATACAATCTCAAAATCGTAATTAAAAATGCGATACTTCTATTTGGAAGTATCGCACTTTTCAAAGATTTACTTACTTCTTTTCCTAACCTTTAAAATGAAAACAGTGAACAAGATGTAAACTGCTACTAAGGACCCGACTAAAGGTAGATTAATGCCGCTTTTTTTGGTTAACACATAAACTTCTGCTTCATCACGATCGATGATAAGATCATATTGATCATCATTGCTGCGAACCAGATCTCCGTTTAGCAACCCTCGTAATTCTTTACCACCTTCAATTTGCTCATTGTTTAAAGAAACGTTTTGAGATTCACTTGTATTATTAATGGCGATAATCGTTGTTTCATTCTCGTAGACACGTTTATAAACAGCCATCCCATCTTTTTCATAAAGCATTTCCATGCTTCCGCGAGTCAACGAAGGCAGTTGATTTCTCAATTCACCAAGCTTCGTAATAAAATCAATGAGCTCCTTTTCTGTTCGAAAATTCATTGGCTGGCGATTATCTGGAATTTCTCCCCCATTTAATGCTATTTCACTGCCATAAAAAACAACAGGGATACCCGGAGTTGAGTAAATATAAGTTAATGCCGTCTTCCAGCGTGCCCCTGGAAAATGTTTATTTGTAACAATATCTCTAGTAAATCTATGCGTAAATTCGTTATCAAAAAATTGTGGCTGTAATTCCGGTTTTTGAACCTTAATATCATTCATACTACTAAAAGTTTGATTGGTGGCAGCAAAGACTTTTCTTAAATCTTCACTATGTTGATAATCAGTAAGGCTATCAATTCCTGCATTTTCATATTTATCAAGGTCTACTGAACTGTTGGGAGAGGTTATCCCTAATAGAAAAAAGTTTTCCTTTTCCGACTTTACTTCTTTTGAAAAATCACTCCAAAAGGACACAGGTACATGATTTACTTCTGGAAGACTATAACCGTCAATATCGGTTTTGTTGATCCACCACTTAGCGGCATCCAATAAGTAATTTCTCACCTCAGGGTTGTCCTGATTAAGGTCAGGCAAACCATTCACCCATCCATTTTCTATTTCATCCTGGTCATTCAAGTTGCTAATATCTCGTTTCTCATGGAACCAATTTTGCTTCGAGGAATCCTTTACCCATGGGTGCTCTGTAGAGACATTATTGGTTACAAAATCAATAACCACCTTCATATCTCGTTTATGCGCTTCTTGAACAAGTTTCTTAAATGTTTTTAATGAGCCAAAATGCTCATCAGGTTGATAAAAATCATTTACCCAATAGCCATGGTATCCACCTGCAGTGTTATCAAATATCGATGTTAGCCGGATTGTAGTAAAGCCCATATCCTTTAGATAATCCAACTTATCAATGACACCTTGAAAATCACCGCCATTATAGGCTAATGGATCAAGTGTATTAACTTCCTTATCATTTTTCGTATTCGCATTAAAGAAACGGTCAACCATTATAGAATAAACCGTTTCATCCTGCCATTCCCGGGTCTCCCTTTCTATCTCTGCATATGCTGGTACTGATGAAATAACAAAAGTAAAAATTAAAATGAGTGTAATCCAGGTTTTTTTCATCTTCAATCCCCTTCCATACACTCATTTTAATCGAATAAAGGTGTGAATCCAACTATTAACTTCTATCCATTTACTATGTTAATATTGTAATCTTTAAACCAAATATCTAGTTGAATAAAATAGGCTAGTAGCTGTGGACCCGACATCAACTGACCAAACCAAGGTTCTTCGAACGAATTACCAGCAGATTCAACAAGTTCATTTAGTAAATCACGATTGAATAATTCGTATAGTACTGAGGTCTTATCTGTTAATATCTCCTTCAATTGGTGTTGAACAGCCAGAGTATATTCTGGATTATGGGTTTTTGGATAAGGACTTTTCTTTCGATAAAGTACTTCCTCAGGAAGAATCCCTTTAAATGCTTTTCTTAAGATCCCCTTTTCCCTGCCATCAACCATTTTTATATCCCAAGGTATGTTCCAAACGTATTCTACAAGACGGTGATCCGCAAAGGGGACTCTAACTTCAAGACTTGCTCCCATACTCATTCTATCTTTTCGGTCGAGCAACGTTGTCATAAAATGTGTCATATTAATATAAAAAAGCTCTCTCCGTTTTGCTTCTTCCATGCCCTCTCCATCCAATTTGGGTGTTTCCTGGATGGCTTGATTATATTTTTCAATAACATAATCCTTTAACTTCAGTTTTTGCTGCCAATCGGCTCGTAGTAAATTATTTCTTTCATTTACAGAACGCATCCATGGGAAACTAGGTCTCTCTAAATCTTCCTTGCGGTGGAACCAAGGATACCCTCCAAAAATCTCATCGGCACATTCTCCTGAAAGACTAACAACAAAGTCCTTCTTTATTTCCTTACAAAACCAAAGTAAGGATGAATCAATGTCGGCCATACCAGGACAATCACGTACATGAACAGCTTCTGTTAAGTCTTTCACTAATTGCTGCTGAGAAATTGTTTTAAAATGATGCTTAGTCGCAAACTCTTTTGTCACAATATTAATCCATTTCTCATCCGCGTTTGGTTGAAATTCATTTGCTTTAAAAAAGAGATCGTTTCCTTCATAGTCGATAGAATAAGTATGAAGTTGACCCTTACCTTGTTCTTTAAAGCCTTGCGCTGCAATGGCAGTTATGATACTTGAATCAAGACCGCCTGATAAGAAGGTAGATAGTGGAACATCTGACACTAGCTGTCTAGTAACTGCATCTGTTACCAAATAGCGTACCTTTTCAGCCGTTTCTTCTACATCATCCTTATGGACATCGCTTTTTACATTCCAATAGCGCCAGATCTTCAAGCCGTTTTTTGAAAAAGTCATCGCATGGGCGGGTCTTAGCTCCTTAATTCCTTTAAAAATACCAGAACCTGGCGTTCTCGAAGGTCCTAAACCGAAAATTTCAGCAAGCCCCTCATATTCCAGCTCTGTTTTCATTCCAGGGTTCGCCAGAATTGACTTTATTTCCGAAGCAAATACAATCCCTTTATTTAATTCTGTAAAAAACAACGGTTTAACTCCTAATCGATCCCGTCCAATAAAAAGCTGCTCTCTCTTTTGATCCCAAACGGCAAAGGCATAGATACCGTTTAAATGATTTACGCACTCTTCCGCCCATTCTATATAGGCAGTTAACAGAACTTCTGTATCAGAATGACCCTTGAAAGAATATCCTTTAGTAAGGAGAATTTTGCGGATATCTTCAGTATTGTACAACTCCCCATTGTAACAAATTGTATATTGTATACCATCTTTTTGTTTAGTCATTGGCTGTCTTCCCCCTTCAGGGTCAACAACAATCAGCCGCTTGTGACCAAATCCAACATGAGTTTTCATCCAAAGGTTTGTCTCATCTGGACCCCTTTTCGCAAGGGTATTTGCCATTTTTTCCAATGTATCTTTTTCATTCTTAATATCAATTGTAAAATCAACCCACCCTGATACTCCGCACATAATTAAAGCTCCTCTCTCCAGTAACTGACACTGGATATCATTACATGCTTTTATTCTATTCAGCCCAATTTATTTGGTAAATTGTCCAAATTAAAGATAAACAAGTTATAAAATCTCACAAAGATGTCTACAAAGAAAATGAAGTATTAGGCACGGAGGTTAAACATGAACCGACAACAAAGAATTAAACTAATGGATTTTCAACTGAGGGCCTATAACGAAGGAGCAGTTGAACAAATAAGTGATCAATGGATCTTTTTTGATGAAGAAACAGAAGAAGCTGCGATGCTAGATGACTTCCTTCAGCAAGAGATTGAAATATTTCGCGTAAATCGTTGGAGGAAAGGAATCTTAATAGAATCAGGAAAGGTTCGAAGTGGAAATGAGATTATTATGCTTCGTGACCATGATAAAGTTAGAATTAGAAAGCATTTAATTTACTCATTAGAAAGACTTTTAGAGGGAATGAATGATGACGCTTTTTTTCAATTTGTCACGACATTAAATTCTTTAGACTTTTCTATTTATGATTGTATCTATTGTTATAATCACTTATCATTTTTATCCGATGAGAATCGAAAAGATGGCGTAAACTTTATTGTTTTCGATAACCAGGAACAGATTTGTAATGTTCAGCACCATTTTTGTTATTTTGAAAAGGTAAATGACCGCTTTGAATTTACCTTAAATACTGGAAAACGATTGGTTATTGAAAAGATGATTTCATAATTAATGGCTCTGTTAAACTTGTCAGTTGATTTCCGCTCCAGGCACTTCGCTTTCCGCGGGCGGTCCGGGAGCCTCCTCGGCGCTATGCGCCTGTGGGGTCTCCCGAAGACCTTTCCATCCCGCAGGAGTCTTCGTGCCTTCCACTCCAATCAACAGAGTGTCAAATTCATTTTTGAGCAGTAACAGAGCCTAATAAAAAGGTGCGTTTTTCATATTGAAGAAAAACACACCTTTTTTCTGTTATTTAGTTCCCAATGTATTTTGAATAAAGTGATTTTGCTTTTACGACATCATTTGTACCATGTACCAATACACGTCCATCCTTGAAAACGACGATACTAGTTTCTTGATCAGGAGAAAAGCGAAGTAAAAATTGGTTTCCGGAAACTTTTCCATTCTTTTTTAGGTGTTCACTTAGTTTACTTAAGTCTCGTTCACGCTTTTCCCTAAAATATATTTGCACGGTATCGCGACCGCAAAGAGAACTATAAGCTTCTTGCAGGGTTGATGAACGATCAAGAAAGTCAAATTGATGGTTTACACATGACGGACATTGTGGATTTTTCCCTTCACTAATATTCATTGAGAATAAGGAAGTGTCCCAAATATCTATTTGCTCAAGGCTAGAACTCGTCGTGGCCCCTAATAGTAATTTTATTGCTTCTATTGCTTGAAAGGAACCAATAATATCTGTAATTGGTGACAGAACACCAATCGTATCACATGTTTCTCCCCTTCCAGCTGGCACCTGCGGAAATAGACAACGATAACACGGTGTTATTCCAGGTTTAATCACGGCAAACATTCCTCTTGAACTAACTGCTGCACCATGGACCCAAGGTATCCCGTACTTAACCGCAACATCATTGATCAAGTAGCGGGTCATAAAATTATCTGTACCATCAACAATGACATCAAACTCTATTAATAATTCTTCAGCATTATCAAGATTTAAATCTGCGATCACTGCGTCAACTGTAACAGTGGAGTTAATAGTTTTCAGTCTCTTTTGAGCAGCCACTGCCTTGGGAAGATTTAGATGTACATCTTCTTCATTAAAAAGGGATTGACGCTGAAGATTTGAAAGGTCAACTACATCCCTATCAATTAATCTTATGTATCCTACACCAGATCGGACCAGGTGATTGGCACATACCGTTCCGAGTGCGCCAACACCAACAATAGCCACCTTGCTTTTCAGCAATTTCAACTGTCCCTCTTTCCCTATTCCTGAAAAAAGAATTTGTCTTGAGTATCGCCCTAAATCTTCCATGTCTAATCCTCTTTTCTAGATTAAAAGTACTTGTTAATTTTAATCGAATTTTAAGAAAATTTAAATATTAAATAGTCAAAAATAATTGTATAATATAAATTGGGTTTATTTAGATATTTTGTAAAGGAATATCCTATTTATGTATTTTAATATAAATGAAAGAGAGGGAAAAGCTTTGAATCTAGGTGGTTTTAAAAACAAAGAAGTGGTAGTTGATTTAACAGCAGGCACTATTAATTACAGACCTATCAACGAAGAGGATGCAAAAAAGTACATTGGCGGTCGTGGGCTTGGGGTTAAGTATGTTCTTGATAACGGCCCTGAAGTAAAGCCATTATCTCCTGAAAACATTCTTTGCATCATGACAGGCCCTGTAACGGGCTCACGTTCTTCCATGAGTGGACGTCTTTGTGTTGTTACAAAGTCTCCGTTAACAGGAACGGTTACTGATTCTCATATGGGTGGATGGACTGCAGCGCGCTTAAAATGGGCAGGCATCGATAATATCATCCTTGCCGGAAAAAGCGACAAGCCTGTTTATCTTTTTATTGAAGATGGTAAGGCTGACCTGCGTGATGCTTCAGAACTTTGGGGAAAAGGAACAAGAGAAACGGTTAAAACGATGCAAGCAAGATATGGTGAACAAGACCTTAGTGTAATGACAATTGGTCAAGCAGGCGAAAACACAGTTAAGTTCGCATCCTTTATTAATGAGCATGACCGAGCAGCAGGACGAGGAGGAACAGCCGCTGTTGCAGGCTATAAAAAATTGAAAGCGATTGTAATTAAAGCCCCTCAAAAAGGAAATATGCCACAGCCTAAGTTAGAAACAGAGTATAAAGAGGCTAACAAAAAGGCAGTTAAAGCTATTCTTGACGGCGGCTTAACAGCCCCAAATAAAGGCGGTCTTTCCGTATATGGAACGAACGTTTTAACTAACATCATCAATGAAGTTGGTGCCCTTCCAACTAAGAACTCTCAGTTCACCCATTGGGATCAGGCTGAAAAGCATAGTGGTGAATATGTCAACCAGCATTTACTTGTTAAAAATAATACTTGCCATGCTTGTCCTGTGGGCTGCAAAATTGAAGTTGAAGTTAAGGATGGAAAGTATAAAACTAGAGTCGAAAGTATTGAGTTTGAATCTGCTTGGTCATTAGGATCTAACTGCTTATTAAGCGATGCAGAGGCAATTTCCTATCTGATTGACCGCTGTAATGAGTATGGGCTTGATACCATTGAGCTAGGTCATTGCTTCTCTGTTACAATGGAAGCGTATGAAAAGGGCCTAATTACCGAAGAGCTTATCTGGGGCGATGCTGATTCAATGATTGACTTAACAAAGAAAATTGCGTACCGTGAAGGATTCGGAGGTATTCTTGCTGAAGGTCCGGCAAAAGCAACAGCTTCTTGGGGTGCACCAGAACTTTCTATGTCTGTAAAGGGTCAGTCGATTCCTGCATATGATCCACGTGGAATTCAAGGTATCGGTCTCGGTTATGCAACTAGTAACCGCGGAGCCTGCCATTTACGCGGCTATACTGTAGCGAGTGAAATTGCTGGTATTCCTGAACCAACGGATCGCCTGAAACCAGAAGGAAAAGGTGAGTTATTAAAAATATTCCAAGATATGCTTGCTTTCTCTGACTCTATGAACATTTGTAAGTTTTCGTCCTTCTCTGAAAACGCTGAGCATTATGCTGAGCAATATAGCGCAATGACTGGCGTTTTACTGACAGCAGATGATGTGATGAAGGCTGGAGAAAGAATCTACAATCTTGAGCGTTATTATAATAACCTAGCTGGATTCGACAAAGAAGAAGATGACTATCTTCCAAAACGCTTCACTGAGGAGCCTGCATCTGGTAATAGTGCTGGAGAAGTAAGCCGTATGGATATCATGCTTGACGAGTATTACCAAGTTCGCGGCTGGAAAAATGGAAAGGTTACCGAAGAAAAACTCCGTGAGCTAGAGATTATCGACCCTGAAAATCAGTTAGTATAATTACAAAATTTGGCTTCTGCATTGCTTGCAGAAGCCTTTTTGGAGGAAAACAACTAACCTCCTATTCTCGTGGTTTTAACACGATAGTTTTTGATAAGTTCTTTAAGCGTTTTGTCCTCTAATGTTTGAAATCGAATATGGACGCAATTCACTTTAAATGTTGATGTAATCAAAAGCTCCTCTTCCCTTACTATTTCTCCAACCCAATCGTTAGATTTATAGACGTAAGGAAATTCATCTGTCATTTGTTTACCGCCTAACTCTTCAAAATACATGCCAAGATGTTTTCGATTTATTCCTCGAAACTCCAATTCCTGCTCTGGCATTTTAACCACCTGCAACTGGAGGAAATAGTGCAAATTGATCATTCTCATTTACAATAGTCTCAAGTCCATTCAAATGAATGATATTTCTTCCATTAATAAATACATGCACAAATGGAAGTAACTCTTTTTCAGCCGTGAATATTTCATCCTTTAGGTCAGGAAACATTTCAACCATTTTATCAAGTACATCGATCACCCGTTGACCTTCAGGTTTAACCTCAACCCCAACTCCGCCACAAATTTGCCGGAGATTAGCAAACACTCTTACTAGCATATATAACACTCCTCTCCCCTTACTTAAATAGTAAAACTATTTGCAATACTTGTCATCTTTTTTTGAATTAAAAGAGAGCTGCCGGGAAACCCGACAGCTCTTTCTAATAAACCGTTTTATACATAAAAAATAGACATTGGCAATTTATCGAAGCCTAAATACAATACAAGCAAGAAGGCGATGGCAAACTGTATCCATAAAATAGATGTTTTTCTATTTTGTGCAACCTTGCTTAGAATCATTTCAAATAAACCAATTATCCATATCCCAACTACTGCTTTTAATATATACAACAAATCAATATTAGACAGCATGAATAGAAGTCCAACACCTGTTGCAATAATCAGCAGATAAAGAACACGCAGGATCATTCGGACAATTTTAGCGCCCTTTTCTTTCCCGCCTTTTAGTAAAAATATGGCGACAATAAATAAAATTAGAGCTAAAACCCAAGCAGTAACATGACCGTGAATCATTTAATCTTCCTCCTATGTATCATAGCTTATAGCAACACTATCATACCATAGGCATCCCAAAAATCCTAAAAAAAAGCTGGATCTAATAATATGAACCTTCAAGAGGATTAACAGTAAAAATATCTCTAAGCACAATATTTTCCCCTTCGATTCCCTGAACCTCTGTTATCTTCGTAATTTTTCTTATTCCATCATTTAAACGTGAAAGGTGGATAATGATGTCAATAGTACCAGCGATTTTTTCCCTAATTGCTTTAATAGGCAAATTCATCCCTTCAAGATAGGCAATGATTTCCAAGCGGTCAATCATATTACTTGGATTGCTGGAGTGTCCTGTTGCAAGAAAACCATCAAGTCCTTTATTTTCTTTTCGGAGTATTTCACGTACATCTTTACCACGAACATCTCCTATAATATTCCTTTCCTCTTTTGGAATGAAAGTGGAAAGAGCATTGACAAGGGTTGTTTTACCTGCCCCTGTTCCTCCGCATACTAGAATATTTAATCTGGCTTTAACACATGTACAGAGGAAGAGGGCCATTTCTTTTGACATGGTCCCGTTACGAATTAGATCCTGTAGCTCTAGAGGTTTCCATGAATTCCTACTAATGGCCAGCCTTGCTGACTTCGACAATTTGTTATCTACACCTTTTCCCTGATTATTTTGTTGGATTTGTTTTAATAGCCCCATACTTTCCACCTACCTTTTTCTTGTTTTTTGAAAACCTACTTTTCTCACAAAACATATAGAAGATATGAACGGTTTGGCAGGGTTGTTGATTCAAATAAAAATAACCCCACCTTTACCGAAAGGGGGGTTAACAAATGAAGTACAACAATGTACATAGAAAAAACTATGTAAACAATGCTATAGCCTACGAAAAACACCCTGTTCTTTCGGTAACTGGCTGGCGTAGTGCAAACGCACCTTAGCCCCTTTAGTTTTGCGTCACTGATTTTCATCAGTTTTGCCTTTATCGAGAATCAGTGTTTTTATTTTCCGACTGACCTCTTATACCCATAATAAGTCCTTTTACCTTTATCTCATATCCTACTAATATATCATTTTTGATAAAACTATAGGTAATTTCACTTATTTTTATTATTTTCCCAACATACTACTATAAGATTTTTAAAAATATCACTTTTTACTTTTATTAGGCGAATGAATCACATTACACCAACCCATACATACGATATTAGGAGAAAAAAGGTAAAGGGTGTTGTTTATGCCAGCTATTGTAGGAGTTGCACAAGTCATATCACTTGGCAGCAGTTCCGTTTTTCATATTGGAGATGTCTACAAAATCATGCCATTTTCATCTGCAAGAACTTTCTCCGGTGCTGGTTCCTTTAATACGGGTGAAAGTTTAAATGTTCATAATAATAATTTAAGTAATACGAACACATACGATGCAGATGGTATTGATCAAGGAATCTTCCTTAATGCTTAAGGAAAGGTTGGTTTTAGATGAATTTTTATATCCAGCAGTCTATTCAAATAAACTTTATAAAAATTAGCAGTATTATAAATTCTTCTGTCCTGCAAATTGGCAGTGCCGGTATTATTAAACCTGCCTCCCATTTGTATAATACAGGAGGTTTTACCCAGCCCGCGCCAACGACAGGAGTCACTCAAACAACAAGCGGGCAATCTAGTTTTGCAGTGCCTTTGTCAAGTATCGCTAGAGAAGAAGATACACTGTGAGGTGATGGTATGTATCAGGATTATTCACAACTTCTTCAATGGGTCCAAATGACTTTGCATGCACACGAAAATAGAATTGCTAATCTGGAACACACCATCCAGAAACTTCAGGAAGAAATGAAACAATTAAAGGAAAAGCCTAGTGTTCGGGTTGATAAGATTGAATACAAATTCGATCAATTGAAGGTTGAAACTCTTGAAGGAACATTAAACATTGGACTAAATCCATCCGATTTGGCTAATATTGAAGATTTTGCTGTAGAAAATCAATCCTTAAAAACACCCATCCATCCTAAAGCACAAATGCAGCGGTCCATGAAAGTAGAGGAATCTATTTATAAATATTTAGAAACCGAACTTCCAGCACTATTTAAAGAAACCCAAAATCAATTAAATGTAAAGTTAGATGATTCCTATTTAGCTTTTATCAAACAAGATATCATGAAACAGCTTCCAGCTAGGATTGATTACCATATACAAAATACTGCAGCCAGAGAACGTGAAGGCGAACATAGTACAGAGGAGAGCATTATTGAATTACTCAAGCAGGAAATCAGAAAAGGTATTCTAATTTTTATTAATCATTTGCCAGATAACGTGAAAGGAATGAATACACAAAATGAACTTTGAAGTATATAATCGGGACATCTGTGTAGATACCATTAGAATTCTAGGCGTAGCAAGCGCTTCACTCGTAATGGTTGGCGACACACAAACAATTCAATTGGGAGCAACTTTCGACACTCCCGCTGAATCACTCATCATCGGGCCGTTTGTGCCACTTTTTTAGGCGGGCTTAAGAATATGCTCCAGAGATCTTCCGTCGTAAACTCCATTAATGTGACCTCTGCTTCCTTTGCCTCTATCATCCAGCTTGGAGATTCCCGTATTATTAATGGATTTTCACGCGCCTTGGCTGTTCAAAGGGAAGCTGAAGTTTTTAATTCAAAAGAAGGTAATTTTTCAAACTATTCTGTGTTTTCAGAACCAATCCATTTTTCACCAATCAATGAGCGCATGACGATATCTACTCATAATAGCTTTCCTATTATTAAGGTCAATACTATATCAATCCTTGCAATGTCTTCGGATGCCATACTGCACGTTGGAAACAGTGAAAACGTCTCAATGGAAGCACGGGTAAAACATATCAGACATCTGCATCATAAAAAGGATGAACAATGACAAGGACGTTTGAATACGATATCACAAGATTACTAAGGGCAAGTAAATAAAAGGATGTTAGTAAATGCCAGCGATAATTGGTCCAGTTCAGATCGTGAATGTAAGTGGTGGAATTGTTCAATTCGGGGATACTGTATTTATTTCTCCAAAAAGTGCTTCAAAGGTCAATGCAGGTTCTGGAGGCTTTAATACAGGGGGAATCATATTTACTGCTAACGGTTTAAGCGGCACAAATGTACTTGATGCTAATTTGATTGACCAGCCTATAGCCGGGAATAATTAATAAACGACATAAACCAAAATAGGTTTATGTCGCTTATTTTTTTATGATTCATTTTCTTTTTCAAGCTTTAAAATATGAGCTCCATCAAAGAAGAATAAATATCTTTCATTAATTTTTCTCTTCCAAATTTGCTCCAATGCCTTTGTATATAAATTGATTTGTAGTCGGTATCGCTCTTCAAGAATAGGTCTTGCTTGAACAAAACCGCCTTTGTAACGATCCGTTATCCCATCCGATTTAAAGTCAATAAGGACGAGTCCATTTTCATCTTCAAAAACACAGTCGATAATCCCCTGGACAAAAACAGATTCATCTTCATCCTTCCATGTCGGGTAAACTTCTGACGAAGGCAATGACAGGGTGAAGGGAATTTCACGATGTACTACCTTTGCATTTATTATCCTCTTACCTAAATCTGATTCGAAAAATTTCCCAATTAGTTGTGTATCAATGACTTCCGCCTGCTCGACAGTTAACAGTTCATTGTTAACCATCCACTCTACTTGTGTCTCAACAGACTCATGAGTAACAGGTCTTGTCATATCAACATGCTGCATGACCATATGCAGAGCAGTCCCTCTTTCAGCAGGGCTTAACGACTTTTCCTGCATAAACTTAGGGCGCTTCGTAATGGCTTTTTTAAATCTACTTAACAATTCAGTGCCACTATGTTCATCGGAGATTTCCCGCTGCCGCTTCATTTCTGATACAGATTGCTTTGAGCGATGGGTCGAGGCATTGGCAAAGGAATACTCCCATGTTAAGCGAGAGTGTATTTCCTCTTTAAAAGGTGAGGCTGCGGGGATAATTTCCTTTTTCTCTACCTTTTCTAAAAAGGAGTCCTCTTCCATGCTATTCATTAATTCCTGATTTTTAATTTCATCAGCACTCATTCGGATAATTTTCCATGCAGAAGAGTGATAGGTAATCTCGTCTGGAACAAGAGGATTATGAATCTCCATTTCTCTTAAACCTGTACTGTCCTGGTGCCGAATCAGCGCTGGTCCAACCCAATCCATATAACAGCCTGCCGCTGCTCTTTCATAATCCTTGAGCAGCCAGTTTGTATTAGTAGATACATCACTCCACTGTTCTATTTTTTTATCTGCATCCTTCAAAGTTCCTATCAAATAAAGCTTTTCCTTCGCCCGTGTCAACGCCACATAAAGAACCCGCATTTCTTCTGCAAGCATTTCCATTTTCTTTCTACGCTTAAAAGCAATTTGCGGTAAAGAGGGATAGGAAATACGTTTTTCCACATTTACATATTTTGCTGCAAAGCCGTACTCTTTATCGAGCATATAGGGCTTCCGGATATCAGACATATTAAAGTTGCGCGACAATCCCGCAATAAAAACGACTGGAAACTCAAGTCCTTTACTGCTATGAATGGTCATAATTCGAACAACATCTTCCTGCTCGCCAAGCGCTCTAGCTGCTCCTAAGTCGTCTCCTCTTTCAATCATTCTCTCAACAAAACGTAGAAAGCGGAATAACCCTCGAAACGAGGTTTGCTCATATTGCCTAGCACGATCATACAAAGCGCGTAAGTTTGCTTGGCGCTGCTTGCCACCTGGCAAACCACCTACAAAGTCATAAAGCTGTGTATCCCGATAAAGCTGCCAGATTAATTCCGAAAGTGACCCCTGGCGCGCCATGGACCGCCATTGTTCCAAATAGTCATAAAAACGGCGGACCTTTTCATATAAAAGTTCTGTTTTTTCTGTCGGGCTGCTGCGGCAGAATCTCTTAAAAGATTCCCAAAAAGTCCCCTTATTGTGCAGACGTATTTGTGCCAACTCCTCTTCGTTTAGCCCCACGATGGGCGATCGTAAGACAGAGGCCAATGGGATATCTTGGAATGGGTTGTCAATCACCCTTAACAACGACATCATAATCGCTACTTCAGTTGCTTCAAAATATCCAGAGGAAAGGTTCGCATAAATTGGAATTCCTTGTTGTTTAAATTCCTCCATTATTTGTGGTGCCCAGGTCATGGAACGAAGCAGGATAACCGTATCTCGATACATAATCGGACGGTAAGTTCCTGTTTTCGGATTATAAACTTTGGTTTCCTTCGCAATTAATTGTTTAATCTTTGTTGCCATAACTCTAGCTTCAAGCTGCGATTTTTCTAAATCCACCTCATCAAATTCGGAAGTTACGGTCTCAGCTTCTGATTCAGCAGCCTCTGATGGCAATTCTTTACCATCATTTTTTTGATTTATCAGCAATAGCTCTATTGGAAATGGTTCATCTTCAGGATATGGTGCACCCGGCCTTAGTTCAGCAGCTTCATCATACTCAATTTCTCCAACCCTGACACCCATGATCTGTTTAAATAAATAGTTTGTCCCTTCAAGCACCTCTTTCCGGCTTCTAAAATTACGTGCAAGATCAATTCGTAATCCTGTACCTTTACCATCCTGCCTAAAACGGTTATATTTCCCTAAAAATAGATTTGGCTCTGCTAATCGAAAACGATAAATTGATTGCTTCACGTCACCTACCATGAACAGATTACCATTTATCTCATCTTCTTTTGCAACTAGCTTTAAAATGGTTTCCTGAACCATATTTACATCCTGATACTCATCAACAAATACCTCATTAAAATGGTAGCGGTAGGCTAATGCAGCTTCCGATGGAAGAAATTCTCCGTCAGAATTAATTTCCCCTGTTAATATTTCTAAACAATAATGCTCCAAATCTGCATAATCAACCAGCCCTTTTTCTCTTTTTGCTTTCTCAAACCGCTCAGAAAAAACAGTGACTAAATGGACAAGAGTTTCAATAAGTGGGCGCATTTCTTCCATATCATGTAAGAAACCTTCAGGCTTTCTTAGAAAAAGCTCTTCTTTGATATCTTGAATTTTCTTTTTAGCCTTATCACGAAGCTTTTGAGCTTTTTCAGTCAACTCTTTATCGAAATGGTCCCCTTTTACCTGTTTTGCTCTTGTAAAAGACCAGGTCTGCATTGCATTATAAAGAGCTGACCACGAGTCACGATTTGCCTGTATAAGAGTATCAATCACATTTAAATCATCTAGAAAATTTTCTGCCCTTGGTCCCGGACCAGCTGGAAGCTTTGTCACTTCTAATCCATGCTGTATCATTTCCTTAGCACCTTCTAATTGAAGTTCAATATCAAATAGCAATGCTTGAATGAAAGACAGTTCTTCTAGATTTGTTATAGCCGAAACATCATACATATCAATCATTGACTGTAAATAATGACTTGGCAAAGGATTCGACCGTGCAAAATCATAAATATCCCTGATGATATCCATTAAGGCACTATCACTCCGGTCGCTGGTAAAGGAATCTACTAACCGAAAAAATCGCTCATTATCCTTTTTCCCATACTCCTCTTCAAACAACTCGTCCATTACTTCATCTCTAATTAATTGTGCCTCTGTTTCATCAGCGATTCTAAAACCAGGATCGACATCAATGAGGTAATAGTATTTACGGATAACCTCCATACAAAAGGAGTGCAGGGTTGAAATCGATGCTTTATTTAGTAAGCTTAGTTGTTTGCGTAAATGTCTGGATCCTGGGTCCTTATTTATCGCTTTTTCCAATGCCTCACCGATTCGATGACGCATTTCGGCGGCAGATGCGTTGGTAAATGTTACGACTAATAACTCATCGACATCAATAGGGTCTTCTTCCGAAAGTATCTTTTGGATTATTCGTTCTACCAAGACAGCCGTTTTACCAGAGCCCGCTGCTGCTGCAACAAGGATATCTTTATTTTTTTCCATAATGGCTTTCCATTGATCTTCAGTCCAACTTGCCCCGACAGGTTTAGGTGGAATTACAAAACTACTCATTTACGCCACCCTCCTTTCTAATTAACCCAAAGATTGTTTCCTTGGACTGCGGTGTTAGAATTCGGTAATGATTTTCAATTGACTCATCAAATTGACAAACGGATTTGTAGGAACAAAATGTACAAGGCGTTTTATCTTTCAGTTTAAAAGGGGCAATAGCAACTTGACCATCGACTATAGCCTCTCCTGTAGTCTGATAGAGCTTTCGAACATAATTCCTTAGCTCGTCAAATTCATTTAGGCTCGCTACTTTTGATTTCTTCGTAAGATTGCCATCTTTTTTAATACCCGCCGAAATAATTTGTGAATCACCTGATTCAAGCGTTTGGTCCATCAGCTTGAGGACCTCTTGGTCACCCACCATTAAACCGTTCATCTTGAATTTTTTCATGATTTCCTTTTCTATTTCATCAACCGTCAGCAATTTGGCAGAGCTTATTAACGGGTTATGGACATGAAAATACAGGACTCCTGCAGGGCTTGCTTTCATTTCTACCAGTTCGTCTGAATGTGTAATGACGATATCTAAGTATGTTAACATTTGCAGGGCAAGTCCATAGTATACCTCGTTAAGATTTACATCCTTTTCACTCGATTTATAATCAATGACACGCAAGTAAGTATGATCATTTTCACCCTTTGCTTGATCGACCCTATCGATGCGGCCAGCTAATTCCATTCGTTTTCCATTTTTTAGTGAAAACGTTAATGGCGGGAGCTTGCCATTACGTCCAAAGCTCAATTCTAATCCAATTGGTGAGAAGCCACTTACTTTTGCATGTTCACTTAACACTTGAGAGGCCCTGGTAATAATTTGTTCTAATTTTCGTTTGATATAATGATGGCGTTCTGAGCTTAAGAGAATTTCATTTTGGAGCTTAGGAGCTAAAGCATTCACTGCCTCCCTAGCCAGTTCTTCACATTGCTTCTTTGTAAGAGATGCCCAGCTAAGGTTTTGCTCATTTACAAAATCAGAGATATGCTTTAAAGCTGCATGAAATAGTTCTCCTATGTCAGGAGCTTCCAAACGAAAAACTTGCCGTTCACGAAGCTTTAGCCCATGCTGTGCAAAATGAGAAAAGGCACAGCCATTATATAACTCCATTCGTGAAACGCTAGCCTGTATCGTATCACCATACAATTCATCCGCTGTTCCCTTTGAAAGCTGTACCGTTTGGTTGGTGTAAAAGAGACTGGAGAATACTTTCTCTGCACGCCCCTTCCACTCCCCTTTTATATAAAAGTTATATACATCCCACCACAATTCGGATATAGGATAATTCCGTTTTTTCAACTGAAGCTGAGAGGTTAAATAAGACAGAGTTGTTTTATGATTGGTAACAAAATTCAACTGCTCCTCTTCTGTTAACTCAGCAGGATCTGTACCATAAAAATGCTCTTCTAATTTTGGATACATATCTTTCAATCTCTTAATATACGAGGAAGGAATTAATGCCTTTCCTTCATCATTTGCAAGCGGGTAGCTGACATAGAGAGCCTCTGAAGGTGTGGTTAGTGCTTTATAGGCAATAAAATTCTCGTCCAATAGACGTGTTCTGCTACTGGGTGCCACAGTCAAATTTTTAGCTATCAGCATTTCACGTTCTTCACCAGATAATATCCCTTCATCGGCAATTTTAGCTGGTAGTATTCCCTCATTAACACCAACAACAAAGGCCGCTTTTATGTCTGTTAATCTAGACTTTTCTAAATCTCCGATTATTACTTGATCTAGTGCTGGGGGAATGAGTGAAAAATAGAGTGATTCAAATCCTGCTTCTAAAATAGCGGAGAAAGACTTTAAGGAAATAGATTCATCCCCTAATAGTTCCACATATTGATCTAACAGATCTATACAGGCATTCCACACCTGATCATGCTCACGCATTTTTACAAGATTGCCTTTTTGTTCAGCTTCCATTTTCCAATTTTCTAGTTTTGAAGGAATATCTAATTCTTCTAAATATAAATAGATTGCTTCACAAAACTTCCGACCTGTATCTGCCTTTTTAAGCCTTCTTGACAAGCGGAGTATCGGGGCTGTTACCATAAGCTTTAATTCATTCAATTGCTGTTCTATTTCTTTTTCAGCATCTGTTTGAACATTTGCTTCCATTTCTAGACCCTTAAAGCGACGGTAAGTCCATCGATCTTTTCTTGTCCATTTACTCCCTTTAATTCCATATGCAAGGACATAGTTTTCTAGCCTATCCATGTTTTCCCGCATTCTATCTGGATTTTCCTGAAGTGGGTATATCAATTCTGTTTTAATTACCCTAAAAACAGGCTCATATCGCCAAAATGAATGAATCACTTCCATGGTTGACCGGATTAATTCAATCAATGGGTGATTCAGCATCGTTCTCTTTTGGTCGATAAAATAGGGAATTTGATAATCAGAGAAAACCGGCTCTACAATTTCATGATAGTCACTGCCGTTTCTTATCAATAAGGCTAGATCTTTATAACGGTAATTCTTTGTCCGAACCAACTGAAGAATTTCGCGCGCTATCCCCTCTATCTCAGCTCTACGATTAACAGCTTGACCAATATGAATGTCTGTTTGTCCATAATAAGGGTCTGCTGGTCTTGTATCAAAATTACCCTCTAAATGACGTAACGATAAATCATTCCATTTCTGCTGTTGAGAAAGAAAGATCGGAGGCTCCATTTCGATGCCTTCAACTTTTGCCAAATCGTAAATAGAGCAGCAAGCCTCACTAGATAATCTAAATAAATCCAATTCATCTGGCGGCGTATCAAAGGATGTTTGATCAGTCGTCATTGTAACGGTTACTCTCTGACAATGCTTCATTATTTCTTTCATGACTAAGTATTCCTGTGGTGTAAAGCTATAAAAACCATCTATATAGATCTCGGCATCTTTTAAGTAGGTTGATTCAGAAACCTTTTCTGAAAGCAAACGAAAATAGTCCTCGGAATCGATATATTTTCCAAAGACTTCATCTTCAAATTGTCTATAGATAATCTCTAAATCATTCAGTTTATCCTTCAAGGCTCTAGAAGCTGTTTCACCATATTCATTGGCCTTTTCAGCCTCTTGAGATAGCTCTTCAGGTGTAATGCAATAGCGCTTGAATTCAGTAATCATCTGTTCTACTTGCTGAACAAAGCCATTTTTATCAGCAGCACGTTGAAACAATTTTAATTGGTCTTTTTTATCTTCAATAATTTTTCGAATGAGCATACTTATTCCAACACTGCTTAGATGATACCGGCTTATGCCGCCAGTCTCCTGCAAAATTCTCCAAGCTAATCGTGAAAAACTGTACACTTGTGCACGAATCATACCACCAAGTTTTGGATTGGTCGCCAAACGATATTCTGTTGAAAACGTCATCTGCTCTGGAACTATATAAATAATCGGGGATCCCTCTGGATTTTCCAGCAGTCGGTCTTGTATTTCGTTCATACACATTTGAGTTTTACCGCTTCCCGACCTTCCGGATACCATTCTTAAAGACATGTTTCTTCCTCGCTTTCCGATTACCCTTCTACAAACTTAATACACTCATTTTATCACAAAAAGAGCACAAACGTTTGGAACACTTCATACAGATTAAAACCATTAATGGTAATTTTTAAACAAAAAAAGAGACGATATCATCATCGTACTCTCAGGTTTTAAATCCTATCTAATTAAAATTGAACATCCATTTCGTTTAGCGGCCAGTATCGAAGGTCGACTTTTCCAACAACCTGGCTGACAGAGATGAATCCAAAATGCCTGCTATCCCAACTGCCTAAGCGATTATCCCCTAGAACAAATAACTTTCCTTCTGGGACAGTACTTTCACCTGTGATCTCTTTCAAACTAAAATCACCTGTAAGTTTCATTCCAGGTATCTCTTGCTTATAAACAGTTAAAAAAGGTTCCTTGTACTTTTGTTCGTTAATATATAATTGATCGTCTTTAAATTCAATTTTATCTCCTGGAAGTCCGATCACACGTTTGACGAAATCCTCTTTCTCATTTGCATGGAAAACAATGACATCAAAACGACTCAGGTCACTAATTTGGTAGCCTAGCTTATTGACTACTAATTTGTTTCCATCCTGGAGAGTAGGCATCATTGATTCTCCCTCAACAACATAATTAGAAAAGAAAAATGTTCGTATAAAAGCAAAAATGATGATTCCAATTGCAAAAGCTTTAATCCATTCAATCCCCTCTTTTTTCCATTCAATATTCACTTTTAACTCCTCCTTTTCTTCAACTCTTTACCTCTATATATCTCCTCATTATGGTCATTTTCCATGCTCTTATTCAATCTTACTTCAATTCTTTTTCCAACATACCAAAGAATAAAAATAACTAGAAAAACAATGCCAGTACGGTATGGCCGAGTAATCAATGATTGAAGATCATAACCAACAAAACTAATGGTAAAAATCATCACCATTTTGCCAATTGCTACAGCAAGCATGTATTGATAAATACTGATTTTCGAAAGAGCCGCTACAACATTTACAACAACAGATGGTGTAAACGGGAAACAAAGAAGTAAAAAGAGCGGTCCAAAACCATGACGATCTACCCAATCCATTAACTTTCGGACCTTTGGGTGTTTTGAGAGAAAAGAAAATACCTTTTTTTGTCCATACCTCCTAATCAGAAAAAAAAGTAGTAAGGCTCCTAAGCATGACCCCAACCAAGAATATAAAAACCCTAACCATAGCCCAAAAGCGCTCGCATTAGCCATTACAAATAAAAACAATGGCAGAAACGGCAAAAATGCTTCAATCAAGGGCAGCACGATACCAGGTAACGGTCCAAAGGATCGGTATTCTTGAATTAAGTCCATAATATTTTCAATTGTGAACCATGCCTTTAATGCTTCAAAGTCCATAATATTGCTCCTTAAAATTTTGCTGTTTCCTTAGCTTATTGAGTGATAAATTGGTGAAAGGCCTCTCTATTCATCTTTAGATCTAAATCTAAAACGTCACCTTCCCCTTTTATGCTTGCGTCTTTATATCCATTCTCTATCGGAATTCTAAAGGTCTCAATATTTCCTCTATCTTTTGCAAAGAAATCTTTCGCCATAAATAATATATCTCCGGTATCCATGTTTGTGTTGATATATGGTGTGACCACACCCATTAATTTAGGGAGTTTTGGGATGGTTTGAATGCCTGAAAGCTGATCACTTATCGCCTGAATTGCCTGCTGCTGACGTTGAACCCGACCAAAATCACCTATAGCATCATGTCGAAATCGTACAAAGCTAAGCATATGCTCCCCATCTAATCGTTGCAGTCCTGGTTCAAGTGGAATGTCAATATAATCTTCCATTCTCTTCTCGACATTGATTTCTACGCCATTTGGAAAGGCTTCATCAATTAATTGCACAAATCCCTCAAAGTCAACAATCGCATAATACTGTAAATCAATGTCAAAATTTTCTTTGATTGTTTTCCTCATAAGTTCAGGACCGCCACGCATAAAGGCAGAATTGATTTTATGCTTACCATGTCCAGGGATATTTACATAAATATCTCTCATGATAGAAGTCAGCTTATAAGTCCCTTTGTCTTCATTATAATGCGCAATCATTATTGTATCGGCCCGAGATTTTTCCTCACCCTCTCTGGCGTCACTCCCTAATAAAAGTATATTGGTTGCACCATATTGATCCTTTTTACCATCAAAAGTGTAAACTTCTTCGTTAACATTATTTTCCTCATTTTCATTATTAATTTTCTCTAAGGATTGATTTACTCCTTGTTTATACTGATAATACGAATAACCGGCTGTTGCTCCAACTAGCAGCAACACGGCTAATAATATCGTTGTCGATGTTCTTTTCTTCCTTCTTTTATGCTTTTCATATCTCATACTGACTCACCCATCTTTGTCATATTTTTAACGACCAATTTATTGTGTCTATATATAATTCATTTTCCCCGAGATAATATCCTTCTATCAAAAACTTTCTCACACAAGCACCAAATTTTGCAAATAAAAAAACCGCAAGCTTTTAAGCATTGCGTTTTCCATCAGACTTTTGTATGATAAAATAAGAACAGGTGTTCTGTAAACGAAATTAAGAAAGGAGCCGATGATGGGATGACTAGGATTCCAGAGGAGGATCGTAATATAATGGAAAAAGCCATCTACTTGCCAATGGTATTAATTGTCTTAAATCGTGATTTAACAGTTGTGGAAAAAAGTCCTTTTAAATTAAAAAAACCCTATTTAGAACTAATTGAAGAAACGATGAAGAGCATCCAAAAGGAATTAACAGAAGTTAAACAATATATGAAGAAGAATAATCTCCAAGTAATCGAAACAAAACGGGACGATGCCTTTACCATGTATATGTTCTTATATAAAGGGTATGAAGAAGCTCATAATTACTTTAATCCAAGAATACGCAATAAAGTTCAAGAATTAATGGAGTTTTATTTTCTAAAACAGCACCTGTCCCGTTAAGATGTTAATGTTTATCCTTAATCTTCTGTTTGCCATATTCATAAGAATCCTCTGATGCCTCCAAGGTCTTTGGTCGTTGTAATAAATAAAATGATTTTCTTTCATTGTGTTCAATTCTTTGCATTAACTTCGTCCTTAAATAAGCTGTTCTCTCCAGTTGAGAAATAATCGAGCTGCATGAAACAGGGAAACTAAAAGACTGATTATTATTAAAAAGGATTAACGTTTCTTGAGGATTAATTCGGACCGGCTTTTTTACATGTTCATGGGAAATCCAAATACACTCTTGACGGTTTGGTGATGTGGTAGGGAAGAAAAAAATGCGGTTTGTGGGATCAATTGCAATAGGAATCTTATGTGCATAACCAACAAGCAGTTTTGTACCATTCCTACGACCTTCATAATCACTTCCATAATATTCACAACTACTTCTTATTATATCGAGTGGTTTAAAGGGGGATAAAAATTCATCTTCTACTTCAAAAATCTCCGAATAAATTTTACTGCCATACACGATGGGTTTAACGAACATCGTAAATGGATTTACCTCATATTCTTCAATTTGCTTTAGCTTCAATATTTTCAACTCCATTAGCAATTTTATCCATCATATCATGATTACTTTATGGTTGATTTATTTTTCTGAATTGTTGCGAATTTAGTCACAAAGTTATTACAGGAAAATAAATCTGAAAATTATAAATATTTATTGATATTATCAAAAAAAATCCATATAATATTAAAAAGCATCAGAGGTGATTTTGATGAATGAGAAATCATACACGGAATTGATGAAAATTGGTGCCATGAAACGTCAACGGAAAGAGAATTTTGTCCAGGATTTATACATTGATATGCTTTTATTTGAGATTCAATTAAATGTTGAAAGAGAAAAACTGCTGAAAAAAATTGACTTTGCAATTGACCATCGAGATAAAAACAACTTTTACCTCTTATCGAAACAATTAGTTGAAATTAACAAACGATTCGGATCGTAGGGACAGTATTTAAGATAAAAATGGGAAAGGAGAATAAATTCTCCTTTCCCATTTTTATTATTTTCTTTGTTTCACTTCATATTCTTCCAGCATGGAAATACGTTCTAACATCGTCGGATGTGTGTATCGGAATATTTTCACTAATAGCGGCGGATTAACCTGACTTAATCCTGAGCGGGTTAATTCTTGAAAAGCTGTAATGGCTGCCTCTGTATTCTGAGTCATATTAATTGCATATCTATCGGCCCTTGTTTCCTCATAACGGGAGATGAGATTGGTGAAAGGGCTGGCTGCAAACATGAGCATTGAAATAATCATAAAAAATAAAGGCAGGGATCGTATGTCCTTTACTTCCGGAATCTTTAGTTCTTTCCCATAGCGTTTAATAGCCCAATTCATAATTCGATACACAAAATACAAACCAAATAGTGATATCAGTAAGTAGACCGCAATTCCAATATAAATATGATTTTCAACATAATGACAAATTTCATGCGCCATGATGACTAATATTTGATCGTCTGATAATTTATTTAAAGTTGTATCCCAGAGAACGATTCGGGCATTCGAGCCAATCCCTGAAACATAAGCATTTAAGGAATTTGTCTCGTTGGACATATTCACTTCAAAAACATGTTCGGCGGGAATTTGTGCCTTATCCGCTAATGCTAATATCTTTGTTTCCAATTCTTTATTTTTCAAAGGATAAAAATCATTATATAACGGGTCGATGATAACTGGCTGTAAAAACATCATAAACAGAGTAAAAGGTATAGACAATAACCAAGCATAGAGCCACCAGCGTTTAACACTTTTTTTCATAAGCCAATAAAGGACCGGAACAATAATCAGTAAAGTCCCATAATTAATCCAAAAATCTATTAACTCCTCCTTCATCCAAGAGGCGAAGGTTTGTGTTGAAATGTTATAGGTTTTAGACAAGGTGTAACTGATATAGCTTAGAGGCAATGTAGCCAGAAAAGCAAATAATGAAAGCCATATAAGGTAAATAGCCGTTTGAAGCAATTTATACTTAGATGAACTCTCTGCCCATGTTTTGAATGCCTTAGAAAATCCAAATAATAAAATCAGAAAATAGAAAAGCCATTCAAACGGTGTAGATAGGAAAAATAACAAATTTCTTATTTTTGAATACTCTTCACTTAGCATTAATTCCCTGCCATTTAAAAAAGTTGCAGGATCCGCTTTCGTTCCTTGATATTCAAAGGGCAGACTTGGATCTGCAAAGTAAAATAAATACCAATAAAAAAACAATCCATATATCACATAGGCCAAAACTGCATAGACTCCCATTTTTCTAACCATGTAATGTTGTCCCCCTTTTTGTACAACCTCTCTATACATAGTTTAATTAAAAAGATAATATTTAGAACTAAAAAAAGCCGGATTACACCGACTTATAGAAAAAATGAATATACAGCTAGGACAGTGATTGACCCTAGAACAACAACGATTACGTTTGCCCCTAAGAAAGCAGCAGCAAATGCCGCTACAGCACCTGCTATTCCATACCAAATATCATCTTTTTGAATGAAAATGATAGCTGGGAATATTAATGCGCCAAGTGTTGCGTATGGAACGTTTTTAAGTACCCCCTGGATAAATGGGGGAAGCTCCATACCTTTAAACAAAACAAACGGCAGCATCCTTGGTATATAGGTAACTAAACCCATTCCAATAATCATCCATAAAATTTCACTTTTCATGCTTTACACCCCAATGCTTTGCTTTTATCACTTCAATCAACTCAATCACAACCGCTGACAAAATGGTTGAGGTCACAATAGCCCATCCTTGTGCCATAATGCCGCCAAGTGTAAAAATCGAATTAAATATCGCAGCAAGGGCAGCTAGAAATAATACTTTAACACTTTTTTTCAAAGATGGAACTAAGAGACCAATAAACATTGCATAAAGGGCAACACCCATACTTTCTTGTAATGTTTGTGGCAGACTTGCCCCTATCAAATGACCAATCCCAGTAAAAATAACCCAACTGGAATAGGCCAATAAATTTACTCCAAACATAAAACCAGTCGTCGCTGTCCCTTCTTTGGTCGCCACGACAGAAAATGTCTCATCGGTAATTCCAAAAGAATATAGCATTTTATTCCCAAGATGGTCATCTTCGCACTTTTCATTCAAGGCCGTCGACATTAGAAAATGACGAATATTTACAATGAAGGTCGTTAAAACAATTTCAAATATCCCTGTTCCATAGGCAATTAAGCTTAAAGAAATATATTGGGACGCCCCTGCAAAGACAATCATACTCATAAGCACTGATTCATAAATTGACAGTCCTGATGTTTTTGCGAGAAGCCCAAAAGTCAGTGCAATCGGAAAATATCCAATACCAATGGTTATCCCTGCCTGTAAGCCCTTTTTAAACTCAGAACTTTCTCTTCCTATTGCAAAATCTGCCAACATTATCCCCCTCATTGAAAAGCGTAAGGCGCCTACCTATCGGCGACAAGCGTAAGACGAGCCGGCAAGAAGGTTGTTCTTTAACCTTCTTGACGGATTGTCTTACGACCTCGAGCCGATAGCGCCTGAAGCTAGACATATTTCTCTCTACAATTAAAAATAAATTTTAACAAATTTTCGGAAAAAAGGAAATAAAAAAACATGGCGCACCAGCCATGTTATTTTCCTTTAAAAATTGGTTTCCTTTTTTCTGCGAATGCTTGAAGCGCTTCTATTCTATCTTGAGTTGGCAGAGTTACTTCATATGCCTTCCTTTCTATCTGAAGCCCCGTGTTCAAGTCCACATACATGCCGTTTTTTATAGCGAATTTTGCCTGTTGCAACGCGATTGGACCATTTGCAAGTATTTGGGCAGGTTTTCTCCCCTCTCTTTTCAAAACAAGGCAGGCTGACAGGCCTGCCCTTTTTAACTATATGAGATTCCACTCTGCTTTTAGACTGTTTGGGTGATTTGAGTTTTTAATGCTCGTCGCAAAATTTTTCCTGTTGTATTCTTTGGGAGTTCTTCCAAGAATTCAATCGAAGAAGGAACTTTATATTTGGCTAAATGTTCTCTACAATACTCTAGTAATTGCTCTTCAGTCGTACTCGGATTTTTACTCACAACATAGCATTTTACTGCTTCGCCTAGGTCTGAATCCGGTACACCGAGTACAGCCACCTCTACTACATCGGGATGGTTATATAGCACTTCTTCAACCTCGCGAGGGTAGACATTATACCCGCCAACTAAAATTAAATCTTTCTTTCTATCAACTATATAGAAGTATCCATCTTCATCCATTCTAGCTAGGTCCCCAGTAAATAGCCAGCCATCACGTATGGCTGCAGCTGTTTCTTCAGGCATTTTGTAATAGCCTTTCATGACATTCGGACCAGCAACAATTAATTCTCCCACTTCTCCAACAGGAAGTTCCTCTCCAAGTTCATTGACTATTTTGTTTTCAACATGAAGGATGGAGGTTCCGATAGAACCAGCCTTACGTGGACGGTCCAATGGATTGAAGCAGGTCACTGGAGAAGCTTCTGATAAACCATAACCTTCAGAAACTCGAACATTAAATTTCTTTTCAAAATTGTTAAGCAGGGCAACAGGTAAAGAAGCACCGCCAGAAATACATAATCTTAGAGATTTAAAATCTTCAGGATTACCTTCAGGGTATTGGAATAAGAAATTATACATCGTTGGAACTCCGGCAAAAACAGTTGCTTCATACTCTCTTGCCAAATCAAAAATTTCCTTTGGACTAAACCTTGGTGTAATCAACATGGTAGCTCCACTCAATAATGGTGCATTTAGTGCTACCGTTAAGCAAAATACATGGAACATTGGGAGGGTCGTGATGACGCGGTCTTGTTCAGTCATCTTTAAATAGTCGCCCACATCACTAGCATTGCTATATAAATTATTGTGGGTTAACATGGCACCTTTTGGTTTCCCTGTGGTCCCAGAAGTATAAAGAATAATCGCTGTGTCATCATCCTGCAGCTCTGGTCCTTGAAATGAAAGGTCTCCAGAGGCAACTATTTCTGTAAACGATTTCATTTTAGAGTAAAGTGTCAGTGCTTCAATATTATGCTGAGAAATACCATTTTCACTTGTTTCACAGAATATAAAATTCTCTACTTTTGGCAAGAAAGCATGGACCTTTTCAGCTAATGGAATAGCCAGATCTAACGCGACTACAAGTTTTACATCACCGTTATTTAGTATGTAACCAATTTCATCTGCTGTATAAATGGGGTTAACAGGAATGACGGTTGCTCCTAACCTTAATGCCCCGTATAAACCTATGACAAAATGTGGTGAGTTACCGAGTAACAAAGCAACATGATCCCCTTGTTTAATCCCTAATTTTTCTAGCCCAGATGCGAATTTTGTAATCGCCCCATCCAATTCAGCATATGTAGTACCTTGTCCCATAAAATAATAGGCGGTTTTGCTTGCTGAGTTTTTTGCAGTTTCCTGAAGTCTAGATGATAAATTCATAATTTCCCTCCCTTTTGTGAATGAATATTCATTCACTAAATCGTAAAAATTTTCTAAATATATTATATTTAAAGAAATTTAAGTATTCAAGCAAAATGTTCTATGAGAGACTAAAAAGACCCCCAAATTAATGTTATGGGGATCTTTCTTACTCAATTCTCAAATGAAAAGTAAGCTCATTAGCTGCATGCTTCGCTATGCTTTGTGCTTCTTCCAGCGTATTTCCTCGAGCAATAACATATGCATACCGGTGCCCCATAGACAACGGAGGTGTTACATACGTCCCGCTCTTTGGCTTAACGTACACTTCAACTACTCCAGGAGTTGCCATAGCCCTTTCCTTACCTGTAACCTTTTCTAATATACCTTTGTTTTCAAGGATGACATACTGTGTAAATACATAGTTATTAGTGCGTTTTTCTAGTGATGGTACCCCTCCAGCTAACATCATTAGTGTTTCTTCTACTAAGCTATAACCAAATGCAGCTTGGATCATCTTGTTCATCGCACCACCCGATATCCTTGGGTTACTTTCAATCAATTTCCAGCCGTTCTCTGTCAATCTTAATTCTAAATGGAAAGCACCATTTTTAATATCTAACGAGGAAACGATTGTTTCAATCACATCCCGTAAACTCTCTTCTAGATATGACGGTACTTCGGCTAACACCCCATACCCTGTAACAATAAACCGTTTCCCCTTTGTAATTTCCTGCTTGATGATAACACCAATGAGAATCTTCCAGTTGGTGACAAGAACCTCCACTAAATATTGTTCGCCGTCCACATATTCTTCAATGATAATCGTTTCATCTGGATATTTAGTTCTTAGTTTACCTACTTTTCTTTCTAATTCTCTCATGGTTGCAGCAAATAAAACATCCTTTGAGCCAGTTGAAGAAGGACACTTCACTACCACTGGGAACTTTAATTTCTTGTAAGTGAGAGCAAAAGGCAATTGAACATCTTTCGTTACTAACTTAAACCTGGGCGTGAATGATTGTCTAGCAAAAAAAGTTCTAGTTTTTTCTTTATCTTCCATAATCGAAATGGCTTTCGTTGATACATAGTTATCACAAAATTCATCGGCTAATGTGGAGGCTATATGAACATATTTTGCTACAAAACTGGTAATGATGACCACTTCATTTCCCCGTTGTTGCAATAAATATATTTGGTTTTTTAATTCTTCCAGGTTGCTTGTATCCACTAAAGTGAGTTGATGAACATCCATATATTCACTTCTTTGCTCGATTTGTTTTTCTTGATCAGTAAAAACAACCGTAACATATCCTAATTCATTTGCTGCTTTTACAGCTTCTCTGCTCGACCCGGATTTATTTAATCCAATAAAAACAATTGTTCTCATTCTCCTCACTCCTATGTTTCCCTGATAAAGATGAACGCCCTATATGTTATGAGGGAAATGGAGTTTTGTATGGACTTTTTTTCAACAATTAACGAAATTTCGTGTCATCTACCTAAAAAAACACGATGAATATATCTCACCGTGTTAAACTCCTAATAAATTAAGTTGATAAATTCTTCTTTTGAAACATTTCCAAAATAGTAGGTTGTATCAACATCTTTAAGTGCTGCTTCTAACTTGCTCTTTTCGTAGCGAACATGCTTTAGTTTATTCTCAATTTCACTTACATCCCCAACACCAAAAAAGTCACCGTATATTTTACAGTTCTCAATGACTCCTTTATCAACATCTAAGCGGACATCAATTTGCCCCACTGGGAAACGATGGGAATGCTGGAGATTAAATTTTGGAGATTTCCCGTAGTTCCAATCCCAATTTTGATAGCGTTCCTTTGATAGTTGGTGAATTTTCTCCCAATCCTCTTCGGAAAGCACGTATTCCGTTACTTCTTTCCCTTGAAAAATAAATTTCAGCAAAGAGGAACGAAACTCTTCAATATTCAATTTCTCTGTCAAAAACTCTGAAATATTCGCCACTCTGCTCCGGACTGACTTGATTCCCTTGGATTCAATTTTATCTTTTTTCACCCTTAAAGCTGAAACAATATGGTCCATTTCAGAATTGAAAAGAAGCGTTCCATGGGTGAACATTCTCCCCTTTGTTGAGAATTGGGCATTCCCGGAAATTTTCCTGCCTTCAGCTAAAATATCATTTCTACCGCTTAATTCAGCATTTACCCCCATTTGTTTAAGGGCTGCAATCACCGGCTCCGTAAATTTGCGGAAATTATGAAAGCTATCGCCGTCATCTTTTGTTATAAAACTATAATTAAGATTGCCAAGGTCATGATAAACCGCTCCCCCGCCAGACAATCTGCGTACCACATGGATTCCATTGCTCTCAACATACTCCGTATTAATTTCTTCTACTGAATTTTGGTTTTTTCCAATGATAATCGATGGCTCATTTATGTAAAATAACAAATACGTTTCATTGATATCGAGATTTTTTAAGGCATATTCTTCAATTGCAAGATTTATTCGTGGATCGGTAATGCCTTTATTATCAATAAATAACATACTAACTTTCCCCTTCTTATAGTGAAATGGTTTGAAATTCGTCTGCTAGTTTTATTATACCCGTATATTCAGTACTTGCCTCACTGATAAGCTTAGATAAATCTCCGTAATGCGGAAGATGGGTTAAGATTAATTGTTTAATACCTGCTCTTGCTGCAAATCCCCCTGCATCTATGCTATTCATATGTCCTGCAGACTTCCCATTTTGCTGCTGATAAAAATTACATTCACATAATAACAGGTCTGCGTCTTTACTAAACTCAATAAACTCTTCTTTAAAGGAACTATCCGCCGTGTAAACAATGGATTTTCCATTTGCCTCTACTCTCATTGCATAGCATGGGACTGGATGGTCTGTTTTTAAAAAGGAAACCTGGAATGGTCCGACAGTCAGAACATCATTAGGTGAATAGGCAATTCCCTTCGTGATTTCTTTATAGGTTAATTTGGTGAATTCTGCTTTGTCAAAAGAATGTCCATAGATAGGTAAAGTCGGAAAACTCTTCCCTAAAAAGCCTTGAATCAACCGAGCATGCTGCAGTACCCCAATATCTGCAATATGGTCTGGATGATAGTGGGAAATCATCACAGCATCAAGCTCTTCAGGTTCTATACTATTTTGCATCTTCGCAAGAACACCACTGCCACAATCAATCAATAGATTAAATCCTTCATGCTGAAGTAAATATCCTGAACTTGCTTCATTTTTTTTCGGGTATCCACCCCAATAACCTATTATGGTTAATTTCATTTTAACAACCCCTTCTAGTTCTACCATACCTTTACTTTACTCAAAAACGCTAGCTAATAAAAAAAGAAGCTATTAAAAACAGCTTCTGGTTTATTCTTTTACATTTAAATACTCTAATACTCCTTTTACCGCTTCTTCACCTTGGTCAATACAATCGGGAAGCCCTACACCGCCGAAGGAGGCACTGGCTAAAAAGACCCCTGGCAGCTCTGATTTAATTAGTTCGCTAATAGTATCTAGTCGCTGTTTATGTCCCACTGTGTATTGTGGCATGGAATCTTTCCAGCGCGAAACAACAGCAAACTCAGGCTGCATACCAATATCCATTGTCCTGCTTAAATCATCAAGAACAATCTTAATGATTCTATCATCAGAAAGATCAACGATCGTTTCTTCTCCGGCTCTTCCAACATAACAGCGAAGCAGTACCTTGCCTTTTGGAGTAGAATGAACCCATTTTTTATGTGTCCATGTACAAGCTGTTATAGAATAATCACCATTTCTAGAAACAACAAAGCCCGTTCCATCAATATCGTTTTTTATGGCTTCTTCGGGAAATGCAAGTGCAACCGTGGCAACAGATGTTGAAGGAACGGACTTAAATGGATCAAAAAAACGATAGTCTGAGAACATGGATTGTGTTATTTTATGCGGAGTGGCTGCAACAACACAATCAGCAAACAATGTTTCACCGTTATTTAAATAAAGCTCATACTGTTTATTTATCTTTGTAATTTTATCAACCCGGTGCCCTTTTAATATCGAATTAGGGTCAATTTTCGCTTCAATACCTTCCGCAAAGGACTGAAGACCAGATTTAAAGGTTAAAAATGCACCTTTTTTCTTCTCAGATGATTCTTGTGTTTTCGGTTTTGAAGGTGTTGTTTTTTTCATCCCCAAGATCAGGCTGCGATATTTTTGTTCAACCTCATAGAATTGTGGGAAGGTCGACATTAAGCTCATTTGATCAATATCACCGGCATAAATTCCCGATAATAACGGTTCAATTAAATTTTCAACCACCTCATCGCCTAACCTTCTTCGGAAAAACTCACCTAAAGACTGGTCTGTATTACCAGCAGATCTTGGTAAGATAAAATCCGCAGCTGCTCTTAGTTTTCCTGGGACTGAAAACAACCCAGTAGTAATAAATGGTCCTATTTCAGTTGGGATTCCCATTATTGAACCCCCGGGCATCGAATAGAGCTTGTCATTCACAAGAACATAGGATTTCCCTGTCGAATTAGATACTAATTGATCCTCCATCCCTACTTCCTTAGCAAGTCTAATCATGCTGGTTTTCCTTGCTAAGAAGGAATCAGGACCTCTTTCAATGGTGAAACCGTCTCTTATAACTGTTTGCATTTTACCTCCGAGACGTTGTGACGCTTCGATAAGTTTGATTTCAAGAGGCAGCTTTTTATCGTTAATGATTTTTTGAAGGTAAAATGCGGCAGTAAGCCCAGCAATTCCTCCCCCAATGATTGCTACCTTCTGTTTTTCTTCCGCCACGGATGTCACCCTTCTTTCTTTTACTAATTTCGATCAGTTGGTTAATTTTTTTAATATAACGGTGGTCATTGCATCAATTAAATCTTCATGTGCGTTCGGCATCTCAGGACGATAATAGCTTGCTCCAACTTCCTCCGCTGCTATTCTACATTCGTAATCGTTATCATAGAGTACTTCTAAGTGATCACACACAAAGCCAACTGGTGCATAAACAAATGCCTTATATGGATGTTCTTTCGCTAAGTCCCGAGTTAAATCCTGGACATCTGGACCTAACCATGGATCAGGTGTATTCCCCGCGCTTTGCCAGCCAATCGCATAGTTGCTAATTCCTGCCTGTTTTGCAATTAGATCAGCTGTTTCCTGAAGCTGACTTGGATAAGGATCACCAAACTGTAAGATTTTCTCTGGAAGACTATGGGCTGAAACGATCATCATAGCGTCATTTTTTTCTTCTTGGGGCATTTGATCATATATTTCCTTAATTTTATCTGCCCAGTAGTTAATAAATTTTGGTTCATCATACCAGCTATCAATTGAAGTGATCGTCATGCCACCGAGTTTTTCTGCTTCTTCCTTTGCCCTATTATTATAGGACTTAATCGAGAAAGTTGAAAAATGAGGCGCCAAGACTATACTAACAGCCTCATTAATTCCATCTGAACGCATTTCCTTAACGGCGTCCTCGATAAACGGTTCTATATGCTTTAAGCCAAGATACATTTTAAACTGTATTTCTTCTTGAACCTGGTTAATATGTTCTTCCAGTTTTTTTGCCTGCTCAATTGTAATTTTAGCTAAAGGTGAAATACCGCCAATTGCTTCATAGCGATTCCTTAACTCTTCAATCATTTCTGGAGTAGGTTTCCTGCCATGCCGAATATGTGTATAGTAACGTTCCAAGTCATCTAAATGATATGGGGTTCCGTATGCCATTACTAGTAATCCCATTTTCTTTCTAGTCATCATCCGCACCTCATCTTTAAGTCTTGTTGCTTCCAAAATAATAAGAACTTGTCCTATAATATTGACCTCATATCAGGATTTAGAGGGCCTCTAAATATTAGGGCCCTCTTTTTTATGCATATTTTATTGTGCCAAAAAAACTGCTATCTTACCAATATTAACACTCGAGGATAGTATTTATCTGCTTAGTTTAGATGCAGAATACTCGTGGACAAATGAGGTTAATTTTTTCAACGTCGCTGGGTTTACAGCTGGGAATACACCGTGGCCAAGATTAAAGATATAGCCTCCCTGAGCCATACCTTGATCTAAGATGGCTTTCGCTCTTTCTTCAATTACTTCCCAAGGTGACAACAGGATTGCTGGGTCAAGATTACCTTGAACCGTTTTTTGAATTCCCATTTCTCTTGCTTGTTGAATCGGCAGACGCCAGTCCAATCCAACTACATCAAGCGGAAGGTCATTCCACTCCATCGCGAGATGACTAGCTCCTACACCAAACATAATCAGTGGTACATTCTCTTCTTTGAGTTCGGTAAAAATTCTAATCATGACTGGCTTAATAAAGTAGCGGTAGTCCTCAACATTCAAAGCCCCAACCCAAGAATCAAAGATTTGAATTGCTTTAGCTCCGGCCTTAATTTGCGATTTCACATAAGTGATAATCATATCAGCGAGTTTTTCCATTAAAGCAAACCATGCTTTCGGTTCAGAGTACATGAATGCCTTTGTCTTATTATAGTTTTTCGAAGGTCCTCCTTCAATCATGTAACTGGCGAGCGTAAAAGGAGCACCAGAAAATCCAATTAAAGGTACTGACAATTGTTCTTGAGTTAACAATTTAATCGTGTCTAAAACGTATGGTACGTCCTCTTCAGGATGAATTTCACCAAGTTTTTCAACATCTGCTAATGAAGTGATTGGATTGTCAATTACAGGACCAATACCAGATTTTATCTCAACCTGCATTCCAATTGCCGGAAGCGGTGTCATGATATCTTTATAGAGAATAGCCGCGTCAACATTGTACTGTTCTACAGGAAGGCGGGTTACATAAGCGCATAGCTCAGGCTGGTGCGTAATTTCAAACAAAGAGTACTTTTCTTTAATCTCTCTATACTCTGGTTGTGAACGCCCTGCTTGACGCATGTACCAAACTGGTACGTGGTCTGTCTTTTCTCCTCTTGCTGCTTTTAAAAATGTTTCGTTGATTTGCTTCGTCATGTAAATAAATCCACCTTTCAAAAAGACATGTCTGGTTATATTTTAATATATGTAGCAAAAAATTAAAAACTTCATAGATTACATAGCACAGTTCTCACTATATCGATTATTCCTATTTGTGTATAGGTTACGATGATAAGTGTCAAAAAAAAGTCGTTTTTTCATTATTAAAATTTTTAAATTCCTTTCACCACTTTAATACAGATTCATATTCTGTATTACAACCTAAGGGCGAATGCCTATTTTTCGTCCTTAGATGAAGATGAAAGGAGGTCATTATATGCTTATTGAGCTTTCAGCTCTCCATTGGATATTTGTTGTCTTTATTGCTCTTATTATTGGATTTATGGTCAAACGGAGAGATACGACACTTATTTGTATTGTCGGGATATTCCTGATTGCCATAACTGCAACGGGATCATTAAGCAATTCAGTTAGCAGTATTTTCAACAGTTTTATTTATGCGATTACGGAGTTGTTATCCACCATTTTAGTCATTTCGATTATTGTGGCAATGAGCAAAACCTTAACTTCTACCGGGATAAACGATGTGATGATTTCACCTTTTACAAAATTAATCCGTAACCCTGCACTCGCTTATTGGACCATTGGTATATTAATGATGGTCATTTCCTGGTTCTTCTGGCCGTCTCCGGCTGTTGCCCTCCTTGGTGCGGTACTGCTTCCTGTTGCCTTACGAGCGGGACTTCCAGCTTTAGGTGTTGCAATGGCAATGAACTTGTTTGGGCATGGTATAGCCTTATCAGGTGACTTTGTCATTCAGGCAGCACCGAAATTAACATCAGATGCTGCTGGAATTCCAATCAGTGATGTCATCAGCGCTAGTATTCCGTTAGTATTTACAATGGGGATTGTCACCACTATTGCAGCCTTCTATTTCCTAAAGAGAGATATGAAAAACGGTGTACTGCAGCCAACTCCTTATGTGCCTATGGATTCAGAATTAGAAACAACCTCTGAGAAAAATCTCCTTACTATTGGGCAGAAACGATTCTTTGCCATTCTTGTTCCTATTTTATTTGCCATCGACGTTGCTGGAATGCTTATCCTCGACCTGACTGGCGGTGACGCAACTGCTTTAATTGGCGGCACTTCAATCTTTATCCTTCTCCTAATTACCATGGTCAGCCATAAAACCAAGGGTCTTGAAAAATCTACAGGCTATTTAATCGAAGGATTCACATTCGGATTTAAGGTTTTTGGCCCCGTCATTCCAATTGCAGCATTCTTCTATTTAGGTGACGCTGGTTTTGGAAAAATCATTGGTGACTTTTTACCAAATGGGTCTCATGGAATTGTAAATGACCTTGGTATTGCGTTAGCAAATGTTGTTCCGTTGAGTAAAGTGGTCGGAGCCGTGACACTAACCACGGTAGGAGCTATTACAGGTTTAGATGGCTCAGGATTTTCGGGAATATCACTAGCAGGGTCAGTCGCAGGTTTATTTGCGGTCGCTATAGGTAAAGGGGTTGCCACTCTAACTGCTCTTGGTCAAATAGCTGCCATTTGGGTTGGAGGCGGAACACTCGTACCTTGGGCATTAATCCCTGCAGCAGCTATTTGTAATGTTGACCCATTTGAGTTAGCAAGGCGGAATCTACTTCCAGTCGTAATCGGTCTTGCAGTTACTACTATCGTAGCTATGTTCTTAATATAAATAAGAGGCTGCGGCCTCTTTTTTATGGTTATTTTTTCAATTTCTTTTTAAAGAAATTGTAAATAAATATCGATACCATCACCCAAATATAACCAAATACATAACCGCCAATAACATCTGTAGGGTAATGGACTTGGAGAATGATTCGACTTGCACCAATTAATAGTAATAACAGTGCTGTTAATAGGATAACCATTTTTCTTGCTGTATCTGACTTCATTTCTTCAATTACAAGATAGGCAATAAAAAAATAGCAAGTTAATCCTACCATGGCATGTCCACTTGGAAAACTTAAGCTATCGACATGTGCCAGATGTTCAAGTTCAGGTCTTTGGCGTGCAATAAGGTCCTTTAGAAGTTTATTAACTTCATTTCCTAGAGCGACAGATAAAGTAATAGCGGCAGCCCCTAAGAAATTTCTTTTTATCAGCAATAACCAGCCCAACACAAGCAATGCGACTATACCGATTCCTTTTTTATCTCCTAGTTCCGTTAATAGAAGAAAAAATGGGTTGAATGCATCTGGTACATAAGCAAATAAATCAGCAAGCTTATCATCTATCCAAAAAGTTTGTTTAGCAGCTACTTTGATAGAAGTATAGAGTGCTATTACAACACCAAAACCTAAATATAAGTATGTATAACTATTTCTTTTATTTACCATTTTTTATAATCCTTTCTCTTAACAAACTCTATAAAATTATAAAGAAAATTAACTTTTAAATCTACATAATAGTGTAATAGTGTTAAAATAGTTTGAAAACAAGATAAAAATTTAGGTGTTTGGAGGATTCATATGTTGAAGCAAATGTTTTTAAAATTAGAAGATTACTATGAAGAAATGGTATCCATTCGTCGGTATATGCACCAGCACCCGGAATTGTCCTTTCAAGAATATAACACCGCACAGTATATACAGGAATTTTATGAAAAACTTGGAATTGAAGTAAAAGGAAATATTGGAGGAAATGGTATTGTAGCAAAAGTTTATGGTAAAAGACCCGGAAAAACTGTGGCATTAAGAGCAGATTTTGATGCTTTACCTATTCATGATGAAAAGGATGTACCTTATAAATCATTAGTTCCGGGGGTCATGCATGCCTGTGGCCATGATGGACATACAGCAACTCTTCTTGTACTCGCAAAGGTACTGGATGAATTGAAGGATGACCTTGAAGGAAACTATGTCTTTATTCATCAGCATGCTGAGGAATTTGCACCAGGCGGAGCAATCACAATGATTGAGGATGGTTGTTTAGAAGGTGTTGATGTCATATTTGGAACTCATTTATGGGCAAGTGAACCAACCGGAACCATCCAATATCGAACCGGCCCGATTATGGCCGCAGCTGATCGTTTTGAAATTGATATCCAGGGCAAAGGCGGACATGGTGCACAGCCTCATAAGACAAAGGATGCCATTGTCACAGCTTCACAGCTAGTTTTAAATTTACAACAAATTGTCAGTCGGAAGGTAAATCCAGTTGAATCAGCGGTGGTTACAGTAGGCACGTTTATGTCTGAAAATGCATTTAACGTAATAGCGGATAAAGCAAAGCTTATTGGGACCGTCCGAACCTTTAATGATAATGTTCGTCAATACATTGAAGAGGAAATGGATAGAATTATTAAAGGAACATGTTACTTGTCTGACAGCACATATAACTTTGTGTATGAGAGAGGTTATCCAGCAGTAGTCAACCATGGAAAAGAAACAGAATTTCTTATTGCTTCGGCGAAGGAAGTTCCTGAGGTAATTACGATTGAGGAATCTGAGCCGCAAATGGGGGGAGAAGATTTTTCCTATTACTTAAAGGAAATACCAGGAACCTTCTTTTTCACAGGCGCAAAACCCCCTGGTGCCAATCCAGGCTATCCACACCACCATCCAAAGTTTGATATTGATGAGAATGCCATGTTAATAGCAGCAAAAACGCTTGGGACTGCAGCAATAAAAATACACGGATCTAAATAAGCAAAACCCCTGAACTCAATTAAAGTTCAGGGGCTTTTTTTAGGATTCTTAACCTATATACGTTCATCGCAGTTTCTCCTAAATGCTTAAGAAGATTGTTATTGGCATATGCACCTACGAATGCACCGATTCCTGGCACTAACTGGAACATTTTAACAAGATCTATATAATCTCTATATTCCTGTTGAAATTTACGCCAATCCATTTCAACAAGTTCTTGATTTCTCTCATCCCAGTTTTCAATTTCAGATAATGTTTCTCGACGGATATCATCACTTGAAAATGCAAGCTGAAAGATATGAAGAATAAATAGCCGCTCTTCAAATTCTTTCGTGTTAAATCCATAAATAGCTGCAGCTTCAAAAAGAAATTTCATTTTAATGGAAAGTAGTAAAGGAAAATCAGCCAGCCCAAGCAGGATTCCCCCAGCCCCTGTACCCGCACCTTCAACCAGTGCAGTTTTCTGAAAGACAGCTGTCTTTTTTCTCATTAATTCATCACGTTCTTCTAGTGTTAGTCCTGCAGCTTGATCTTTGTTGGTGGTGAGTTGTGATCCAAATAACGTGGTTTTGACCATTCCCTTTATGCTTTCTGTCATCACTTCGTGAACCTTTTCAGGAATCATTTCATTTAATCTGCCTTGAGCTTTTTTTGAAATTCGATTCATCATCCCTGAACGTCTTGTTAGTTTTCTTTTCCATTCGACCACTTCACCATATACCTTTAACTCATATTCATTCATGCTCCCACCCCCTTTAGCAAAAGGATATTAGTTTTTCTCCGAATCCATTCATGCTTTTAGTCTATTCTTACTATAAACATTTACAAATAAAAAACTAAATAGTAGTCCAGAGAGAAGGACTAATAACGCATACAACCATTCCCCTTTAATCAAAATAATTACGGAAAATATCGAGGATTGAATGATAAGAATCCTCATTAGAAGGGAATGAAAAGCAGCTGTTTTATGGTTTTGAGACACTGGATATAAGTCAACCCAAAGCTTGTTTTGGTGATGATTCCATAATGGCAGCAGTTGGAACCCAGTTAAATAAATAAATAAGAGAGAAAGAACGATTTGCCCCACCCCAAAGGAGATAAAATACACGGCAAATGCACCAATTACCGTTAATCGAATAAAAAGACCTAAATAATCTGATGCCCTAAGGAATGTCCTTGCGAATAAATAATGATAAGTATTATCTTGTGAAAAGGAAATTCGATTAATAAACAAGTCCAGCCATTTTCTTCTTTTCACAGTATCTTTTACTTTCGGTACATCTGTGAATAAATTGGCTAGTCGATAAAAAGACGACATCCGCTTCTCTTCTTGAGCAATAAGCAGATCCCATTTCAACCCCATTTTTCTTGTCCTGATATAAAAGGAGCGATAATAAGACGCCATAATTAAAGCAAATATCAGTAAAAAAAGGATATTTGCATTGTTAAAAAGCAAGAAGGTAAATAACACATTAATGAAATACCGGACGAACATGTCCCAAGTATAAACAGATGGCTGCACAAAATAATGAATCTTCCAGTTTACCGCAATATTCCATGCTTTAATAGCCAACAGGATGATTAGGAAAATAAAAAATGATTGAAAGCCGTTTGCACTGACATGCGCATACATTGGCATCAATACCGCTAAAACCATCAATAAAATATATCCTTGAAAGATGAGACTAATCAATCCAGAACGGAAAAAATAAGGCTTTAATCTCGTTTCAAGCGGAATCAAAAATACCTGGTCAGCTTCAAGTAAAAAAGTATAAACAGGACTGTGGGTTAAAAACACACCTAATATGACAGCAATAATAATCTCTGCAGGAAAATCCGGTGACAATGAACTTATCCAATTTTGATAATAAAAGGCAGCCGTACCTATTAAAAATAGCAAGACGACGACTAGGTGACCATTTAATATATAACGAAGATAAACCCCAAATTCTTTTAAACGATGGACAGATCTGTCTTTCCATAGCTTTTTCTCATCAAACATATTTTTCTTCCTTCGTTAATTGGATATATAGATCATCTAAAGAAGCTGCAGGCATTGAGAACTGCTCTCTCAGTTCATCAAGAGTACCTTTTGCACGAACTTTTCCTTCATGAAGAATGACAAATCTGTCACAGTATTTTTCGGCAGTGGCTAGAATATGGGTTGACATTAATATACCCGCACCGTTTTCTTTCATTTTTTTCATTAAGTCCAGCAAAGATTGAATTCCAAGTGGGTCTAGACCAACGAATGGTTCATCAACGATGTAAAGAGAAGGCTGAACTAAAAAAGCGCACATGATCATTACCTTTTGTTTCATTCCTTTAGAAAAATGAGCTGGAAACCATTTCAGTCTTTTTTCCATTCGAAATTCAGCAAGTAATTTCTCAACCCTTGTCTTATATGTAGACTCATCTAATCCGTACGCCATAGCAGTTAATCTTAAATGCTCTTCAAGGGTGAGCTCTTCGTATAAAACTGGTGTTTCCGGAACAAAGGTAAACATTTTCCGATAAACTTCCTTATCTTCATTAATTGAATGTCCATTTATTTTCACTGCACCACTATGCGGCTCCATTAAACCAATAATATGTTTAATGGTTGTACTTTTTCCGGCACCATTTAGACCGATTAATCCAACCAATTCTTTTTCATTTACTTCAAAAGTTACATCTTTTAGAACTGGATTCCTTGTATACCCTCCGGTTAGGCTTTCAATCGATAATAAAGACATGTATTCCGTCCTTCCATAACATAATTACCTTTCATTTTACCAAATCAAAATTGATAAAAATAGGATTTCAAATTCTTTACGTTTTTTTTTGTATATTTCATTTCAAACGGGACATCATAATATTTGAAGGGGAAACACCTACTCGATGAAGTGATTCATCAACAATTTGAAATGAGGTGTCTGTCAAAGACATTTAACTTTTCAAACAAGTAGCTTCTAAAACGTTTCAAATAAGGGGATGGTTGTTTTGCACAAGTTGCCTGGTAACCATTTAGAGTTCAACTAACACCAGCTATTTATCAAAAAAATAAATGAGGTGTTTACGGCAGATTATCATCCGTTTTTATAAGTTGGTAAAACATATAAAAACAACATAGGGGATGGTCAGCTTGAACAAAGATTACTGTTTATAAAAAAACACTAAATTATCAAATGAGGTGTTTATCAAACGTAATTCCTGAATGAACGTATAATATGAAGCAATTCCCCTTCGAGAGGGCAGGATTCCATGCGGATCCTGTCTCTTTCTTTTTTATTGCGGCTATATATGGTAAAATACGGATAAAAGTTAGTAAAGGGGTTGTTTATTAAATGAGTGATTGCATCTTTTGTAAAATTGTTAATGGTGATATCCCAGCAGCAAAAGTATTTGAAAATGAACATGTATTAGCCTTTCTAGATATTAGTCAGGTAACAAAAGGACATACACTAGTTATTCCTAAAGTCCATAAAGAGAATTTGTTTGAACTGACTCCTGAGATCGCTAAAAACCTTTTTGAATCTGTACCGGCAATTGCAAATGCCTTAAAAAAGGAATATAAGCCCCTTGGTTTAAATTTAGTTAATAATAACGGTGAACATGCGGGACAAACGGTCTATCACTTCCATATGCATTTAATTCCACGCTATGGTCAAGGGGATGGATTTGGCGCCGTATGGAAAACAAATACGAGCGATTATTCTCAACAAACACTAAGAGAGATGGCAGAAAATATCAGTAAGCACTTATAAAGAAGGATTAAATTATCTGAAAATTATTTCTTTATTATTCTATTATTCCTGTGCTATAATGATAACAAGTTTTTCGCTGTAGGCATTTAGCGCACTACAGGAGGAACAAATAGCTGAGTTCAGCAGAGGAGAGATGAGAAATGAATACAAAGAATCTAGTAGTCCTATCGCTTTTGGCGGGAATTGGGGTAGTGTTGCACACGGTAATGCCGGCCTTTCTTACAATTAAACCAGATATGATGCTGGCAATGATGTTTTTGGGAATTATTCTTATTCCAGATATTAAAAGTGTTATGCTATTGTCTATTGTAACCGGAGGATTATCAGCGCTCACAACCGGTTTTCCAGGTGGTCAGCTTCCGAACATCATTGATAAGCCGATAACAGCCTTGATCTTTTTTGGTTTATTTTTGGCATTAAGGCAATACCGAAGCTCAATTATTAGTGTTGCTATCTTAACTGCAGTTGGGACATTAGTTTCAGGCTCTGTCTTTTTGGGAGCAGCATATTTCATTGTAGGATTACCAAGTTCTTTCACAGCACTTTTTGCTGCTGGTGTTTTACCTGCAATTGCACTGAACACAATAATTATGGTTATTTTGTATCCAGTTGCTCTTTCAGTTGTAAAAAGAACTAAATCATCATCTATTGCCATTTCAAAATAACACAAAAGAAAAGAACCTCAGAAAGGTTCTTTTCTTTCTATAAGCATCTAATATGAATGATCAAAACCTTGATAAAATAATGGTCACAACCAAAATTATACCTCCACCGCCAGCTAAAGCTGATGCACGTTTTTTTAAAACTTGTTTAGGTGGATAAAACCCTGGTCTTTTTAAAGCTAACGTATTCCAAATAGCACCGGCAAAAAGCAATATACTTAGTAAAAAAAGAACCGAAATTACGCTTTTCATATACTACCCCCTATTGAAGACCCAAGAGTTGATACTATCATTAATATGTTTTTCTGTCCTTCCCTATGTTGAATATTCAAAAGGTTGGAATTATTAGGAGAAAAAACGTAAAATAAAGAAGAAATATCTTTTCAGATTAGTACTAAAAATAAAAAAATATAAATATCAAGTAGAAAAAAACGTAATTTCTAAAAATTTTGTGAATTTACATCTTTATTAATTTTTATTTTATTGGCATAATGTTAATAGAGAAATAAAAAAGTAGGTGAAAATGGGGATGTCGGAGAAACAGTATTCATTGAAAGAAGCGATGCTATTTACCCAAAGGATTGGACAATTAAGTAAAGCCTTGTGGAAATCGATTGAGAAGGATTGGCAGCAATGGATAAAGCCTTTTGATTTAAATATTAATGAACATCATATTCTTTGGATTGCATATCATTTAAATGGGGCTTCCATTTCAGATGTGGCAAAGTTTGGTGTCATGCATGTCTCAACAGCATTTAATTTTTCAAAAAAGTTAGAAGAAAGAGGATTGCTTCAATTTTCAAAGAAAGAAAACGATAAACGGAATACGTATATTCAGCTCACCCCTGAAGGTGAAGATATCTTTCTAAAAATTATGGAATCCTATCAGCCTACAGGCAATGCCGCATTTTCTGGCGCCCTGCCATTAAGAGAATTATATGGGAAGTTTCCCGATATTATTGAAATGATGGCCATTGTTCGCAATATTTATGGCGAGGACTTTATGGAGATCTTTGAACGTTCTTTTCAAAATATTGAAACAGAATTTAAAGAAGATGATGGAAAACTTAAGAAGATGGAGAAAACAGAACAAGAACTCTCTTGATGTTTAAAGACATTTAATAAACTCTCTAAAAAGGGCTTCGTATAGGTGTTGCTCTATACAAGCTTGAACTACTTCCTTTGCGTCAAGTTTTTCCGGTAATAAATATAGAAACTCATTAAAAAGCGGATGAAAATTTATAAACCCTTCCGCTTTTTGTTCTTCCATTTTTTTGTTCAAATTCTCACATAGTTGGTCGAATGCCTCTACTTCCTGTTCTGAAATTCCATTCTCTATTACCAATCTATAGAATTCAAGATTTGGGGCAGCTAGCATCTTTAAAAGCAACCTTTGATGGTATTCGAGAAGATTCACTCGGGCTTGTAATTCAATATAATAATCCATTGACTTCGACCTCCGGTCACTGCTTTACATTCCTATGTTCATTATTTACCCTTTTCAGGCAGAGATATACTTTTTAAAAAGTTATTTCCTACTTTTCTACCATTCCTTTTAACTATCTTTTTTTGTGAATTTTTGATAATGTATTAACATAAATGAACATCAGGGAGGGAATCGTTGATGATCTCCATTTTTATTGTCTTGGCCATTTTTATTTTGTTTTATGTTAACAAGATGACCAATTCCCTTTGTATTCAAAAGGATATTCCAGAAGAACGCCAGCATAAAGTATTTCGTACAATTAATGTACTTGTCACGATATTATTGATTTCTTCCTATGTGGAAATTTTGTATACATAGGCCTACTTTATGTAATTTTGCATGGTTACACAAAAATAGAAGCGATGAGAAATTTCTCATCGCTTTTAATTTGTTTTCAGGTTATAGCCAAGAAGCCCCAATAATTATTAATAGGATGAAAAGGACTACTATTAAAGCAAATCCTCCACCGTGGAAACCAAATGTACCAGACACACATTTCTCCCCTTTCATAAATGGTAAGCTGTTGTCTGCATCATTATATATATTCCATTAACAGCAAATCCAAGATGCTCCAACAATAATCAATAGAATGAATAGGACTACAATCAATGCAAATCCTGCTCCGTGTCCACCACTCATCGTAATACCTCCTTTATTATTTACTACGTTATACTATTCAAGCTTTAAACATTTCGACTAGGCGCTTACCTTATTTTCTTTAGAAAAAGTCCACCTTTTTCTTAATGGGTAATCATCCATAGAAAACAATACGTTTAGCCGATGGGCAGTTGAATAGTTCTTTTTTTTTATTACATGTTATCGTATGTACGAATTCTGAATTCGCAATAGGTAAATGCCCAGAATTCGAGAAACAAATACACAGAAATTTTTTGCAGTGGTTACCATTTATGGTATAGTATAGTTTGTGGACAAAAACCCACAAGAATTTACTGTTTAGGAGAGGTTCCTCATGAAAAAATGGATGTTAGCCCTTACATTTGCTGGCGGGGTTATTGCCTTAAGCGCATGTAATCAAAGCGGCGGTTCTACTGTAGCAGAAAGCAGTGCTGGAGATATTACACAGGATGAACTTTATGAAGCAATGAAGGAAAAGGTAGGGGCACAAGCATTACAACAGCTTGTCTATGAAAAAGTCCTAGCTGAGAAATACGAAGTAACCGACAAAGAATTGGATGCCAAAGTTGCCGAATTAAAAAAGCAGCTTGGAGACAACTTTGAAGCTGCACTAGCACAATACGGTTACGCAGATGAAGAAGCCTTTAAAGAGACGATGAAACTCGGCATGATGCAGGAAAAAGCTGCCATGAAATCAATCAAAGTAACAGATAAAGAAGTAAAGGAATACTACGATAACTATAAGCCTGAAATTAAGGCTCGTCATATTCTTGTTGCTGATGAAAAGACTGCATTAGAAGTGAAGCAAAAGCTTGATGCAGGAGAAAAATTCGAGGACGTCAGCAATACTTACTCTACCGACGAAGCGGCTAAAGCAGCTGGCGGTGACTTAGGCTGGTTTGGTCCAGGAGCAATGGATCCTGATTTTGAAGCTGCAGCATATGCACTTAAAAAAGATGAAATCAGTGCACCAGTTAAGACATCATTTGGATATCATATCATTCAACTAACAGACAAAAAAGAAAAGAAGTCCTTTGAAGAAATGAAAGATCAAATGGAAAAAGAATTAAAATCTTCAAAATTAACGAATGAAAAGATTAATGAAATCATGCAAAAAGAAATTAAAGAAGCAAAAGTAAAAATAAGTGACAAAGACTTGAAGAACGCACTAGAGCCAGCAACTGCAGCACAATAAGAAAAAAAAAACAGAAGGGAGCTCCCTTCTGTTTTTTTATTCCGCAGCCGCTCTTTCTCCGTCACGCCGTTCCTTTTCTTGTTCAAGCCGGGTTAAATAAATTTCTCCCTCTTTTTCAATATTCTCCATTTCTAACATACGTTCTTCTCTGCCTGTTTTGATGGCCATCAATGCACTTATTACAATACCAGCCACGACTGCATATACCCAAATTGGAATAGTCATTAATTTTTACTCCTTTCGCTAGTGGTTGTCCACTTTTTTATACAACATATTCGAGTTATAGATAAATATTCTTATGTGCAAAAAAAAATAACCCAGTCGGGTTATTTTATTTATGAAATAGTGGTTTATAGAACGAGCGGTTTTCTAAAGCAAATACCCGTTCAGTAAATTCTCCAGGCTTAACTCTCTCTAAGGCACGATCGAGCATGTTCATTTTTGCGTCAAGATTATCGATATAGTGGAGAATTTCTGCTTCTTTAATTAATGGCGGCTTTGGACTGCCCCACTCCGCCTTTCCGTGATGACTTAATACAAGGTGTTGGAGTATTAACACTTCCTCACCAGATATCCCGAGCTCCTCAGCAGCTTTGCCTATTTCATTTACCATAATTGTAATATGACCAAGTAAATTTCCTTCTACTGTATAAACAGTAGAAACTGGTCCCGATAATTCTACCACCTTCCCCATATCATGTAAGATCACTCCTGCGTAGAGTAAGTCCTTATCAAGACTAGGATAAAGTGTTGCAATGGATTTGGCTAGATCAAGCATACTAACAACGTGATAGACAAGTCCTGACACAAACTCATGATGATTCTTTGTTGCAGCTGGATACTCTAAAAACGCTTGCTGATGTTTTTTTAATAAATGGCGGGTAATTCTTTGGATATTTGGATTTTTCATATCAAAAATATATTGTGTCAGTGTGCTGGTCATGTCCTCTTGGCTTAATGGAGCCGTCTCTAAAAAATCTTCCAATTTAACGGAGTCACTTGGTCCTGTTCTTCGAATCTGCCGGATCTTCAGCTGGCTTTTACCACGATAATTATGAATATCCCCGATAATTTTAACAATTTTTTGTCCAGTGTAATTCTTTTCATCCTCTTCGTTGGCGTCCCAGAGTTTTGCTTCGATCTCACCACTTTGATCTTGAAGGATAAGTGTTAAGAATGGCTTTCCATTACTTGCAATCCCTTTTGTAGCGCTTTTTATAAGTAAATACAGATCCACCTGTACTCCAAAATCATATTGTAGAATTCCTTTATTCATCTCTCTCGCTCCTTCCCAATAATACAAGTATAACATTCTCTATGAAATTACTTCGACATTCCCTTTATGAAGATACTGAACCTTTTCTGGTTGAAAATACTGAAGTAAATGTGTATGACAGGTAAAAAATAATATTTGATTATCTTTAAGCGTTGTTAAAAGCTCCATCACCTTTTTGGTTCGGTTAGCATCAAAATTCACAAAGCTATCATCGATGATAATGGGAAAACGATACTTTTCGTAAAGTGTGACCACCAGCGCCAATCTAATAGAAACGTATACTTGCTCCGTAGTAGCTTGACTTAACTCATTTGCCTCAAATAGAGTGTGATCACTTCTTTCAATCAGAAAACCAGTTCCGGACTGTTGAAGGTGTATACGCTCATATTGTTCCTCGGTAAGAAAGTAAAGGTATTCCTCTGCTTTAGCAAGCATTCTAGGCAAATGGACGTTTTTATACTTTTCAACCGTTTTTGATAGTATGTTTTGTGCTAAACAAAATACTGACCATTCTTTTGCAGCTTCCACTATCTCAAACTTTTGCTGTTTATAGTGGTGAAGTAACTCAGAGTAGGATCCTCCCTCTTCAAGAATTTGAATCTGATAGTTAGCAGCGGCTTGTTTTTCCTGCAGTTCAATTAATCTAGATGATAACGTTTCTTTCTCTTCATGATAATCGATTAATAGTCCTTCTACATTATGAATTTGAAACAATCTTTCTATCTCGACTTGCTTTAGGAAAGAGGATTGTACCTGCTTACTTATGTCTGCAAGCCTTTCGATGAGCTTTATCTTTTTTTCGACTTTTTTACCAAGCTTATAGTATGCCTCTTCTTCCTCTACATTGGCTTCTTCAAGGAGTTTTTTCTTTTCTGCGATTAGATGTGCTTGCTCCAGTTTCATTTGATTAAGATCTGCCTCAAGGTCATCAAGCTTTCCTTGCTTTTCTTGAATTTTTATTAACTTTCCATGTTCTTCCTTTAGTTTGTTCCGTAATAAATACCCAATTTTTGAAAAATCACTAGCTTGGTCTACTAAATATTGGTTTGAGTAAGAAGTGAGTCTTTTCGTAATGTTTTCCTGTTCAAGGCTAATTTTTTCCAACCTTGCTAACAAATTCTTTTTTTCTCTTCCTACTAGTTTATATTGTTCAATTAGCTGAAATGCTTCAAGGAAAAAAGAATGGGCAATATATTCCGGTATATGAAGTTCACTGCTCAGTTTTACTATCATTTCCTTATTTTCTGCTGCTTCGATTTCCCACTCCTCAAATTTCCTGATTACTTTTTCATATTGAGTTTGCTGCTGTTCGAGCTTTATCTTTAATAGCTGTTGCTGCTCTTTCCTGTGATTATCTTGATTTAATTTTTCTAGAATGGCTGGGATGTTACTATTTATATATTCCTCTAGTTTTTGCATTAACTTTTTTTCATTTTCTAACAACCGACTTAGTTCCTGATTGCTCTTTGATTCATTTTTACGAGTAAGGTTTTTACTAAGGAAAACTCCAATTAGAAAGCTTCCTAATACACAAAAAACTAACAGTATCCATTGCTTTGTATACAAGCCATACAGTGATAGAACCAGCAATATCGCTCCAATGGTTAAGAATTGAATTTGTTTTTGCTTATTGATCTTAGCCAATGTTTTTTTATCTTGTTCATGAGTATGTTGATAATACTCTATTTTGTCTTGGACTGCCTTTAAATCGTATTCGACTTTTCTTTTTTCACTTTCCTCACTTACTAACTTTTCAAGCCTTGCTCTTTCATGAAGTGGGATCATTTGGCTTTCTGTAAAGCGAACTTTTCCTTCTAGCTCCTCAAGAGAGTTTTTTTCTTCTCGAAATTTCTCCTCAAGATCCTGTTTTACATCTAAAAGCTTTTGCTTTTTTCGTGCTGCCTGCTCTACTTGATTTTTTATATATATATTCGTGTTTATCGTCTGGACTTCTTCTTCTTTTAAAGGTAAGTGTAGTCTTTCGTTTATGATGGAGATTTTTTCTTCCAAATCAACCAATTTCAATTCACATTGTTGTTTTTCTAAAGTCAGCTGTTCATAAATGGGCACCTTCTCTAATACAGCAAGAATCTGGGACTCATTAGCAAGCAATTGCTTTTCTGGCTGTATAGAGGCAACTTCATTTTTTAATTGAGTGATTCTTTCCATTAAACTTGAAATCTGAGCATTATAGGGGTAAATTAGCTGATTTATTTTTTCTAGTCGTTCAACACCTCTAGCAGGGAATGAATATTCCCCTAATAACTTGATTTCAGTATTGATCCATCTCTCCTCTTTGACGAGTGAATGGATCCTCTGCCACTCATTTAATTTTTCAACCTCGCCCTTTAATTCCTGCAGAGAATTACTTATTCTCTCTACTTCTTTTTGTATCTTTTCTTTATCTGAGATCAATCCTTCGTATTCTTGATTTTTGCCGGCTGCTTTTTTTAGTTCACCACTAAGTTCGTGAAGGGCTTTTAGTTTTTCATTTACCACCGGCTTCTTCCCACTCGGTTTAAAACGGGCTTCTAATTCTTTCTGGAGTTCTGCCTCAGTCTTCGCTAGTCGTTCTGTTCCGAGTGTACCAGTTGAAAATAAAAACTTGCCCAATTCCTCCCCTTTCATTTGGTGGATATTTTGCAGGCCATGTAAATTAAATGAAAAAATCGCTTGAAATAACCCTTTATCCATATTTCCTAGTAATTGCTTAAGAAGGGTCTCATCTCCTGTCATCCCGTCCTCTAGCGTTACCATAACGTCCCCAGAAGCCTTTCCTCTAACCCTCTCTATAGTGGCAAGTCCAAACTCATCAAAGAAAATTCTTAGCTTACCGCCATAATTTGATCCGTTTTTCGGCACATAGCGCAGCTCCGAAGATTGCTTCGTTGGGAACCCAAATAGAATTCCATGAATAAATGCCATGATCGTGGATTTTCCTGCTTCATTTTCACCATAAAACACTTGAAAGTCAGAAAAGTCCTTTATGACTACATTATTTATTTGACCATAGCCGTATATATGTATCTCTTGGATTTTCAACCAATCATCTCCCTTCTCTATTGATACAATAATCCAATTAAAAGTTTCTCAGCTTTTTCCATTAATTCTCTCTGTTCGCTTTCCGTTAAACTTTTTAAATATTTTCTGCCCAGTTGATGTTCATATAATGGTGCTATTGCATTTTCGGGATTCTGATAGTCATCGATTGTTGCAAAAAGCTCCGAATAAAAATCAGCTTCATTCATTAAATTTTTTCTATCAATCTGCTGGTTATCCTCTAGGTTCAAATTAACGATCCAAACAAATGATTCTTCATCATTTTCATAGTCTAACAATAACTCAAGAAGTTCTATATCCAGGATTTTTTGCTCTTGGAAATCATCCAATTGAACATTTTTTAGGTTCAAGGTTAGTAGAGTACCAATACCGGCTTTACGCAGCCGTTCGATTGTAAGTTGACACAATTGAAAGATTTCTTGAAAATTTTGTGCGGAAGCGGTATCGACCGAAACTTCCTCCCATACCACGTCAGAAGTTTCTACAAATACCTTTTTGGTTTCGAATTCATTTAACGTAACATGATAACATCCCTTTACCCCTAATTCCTTTTTATTACGTCCTTGGAGGTTACCAGGATAAATGATTGGCGGCGTTTCAGATAATATTGTCCGTTTATGGATATGTCCTAAAGCCCAATAATCGAATTGTTTCTCAAGGAGATCCTTGATAGAAAATGGGGCGTAATTATCGTGGTCCGTTCCTCCACCTTCATTCCCATGAAGGATTCCAATATGAAAATCGGCAGGATCATGTTTTTGATAGTCATCGATTCTTTTATCAAGAATATGTCGCTGAAGATAACTAAATCCATATAGATGGACTGTCTCGCCACGTTTTGTATGGAATACCTTCATTTCCACTTCACTGCCAAAGAAATGAACGTTCGAGGGCATATCAAGATGTACCCATGAGCCATTTAAATGATCATGGTTTCCATGAATAACATAAACGGGAATTTCCTTTTGTGAAAGCTTTTGCATTTCATTCCGGAAGCGTGATTGTGCACGTAAGCTTCTATCTTCACCATCATATAAATCCCCGGCTAAAATAACAAAATCTACGTTATGATCAATAGCTGCTGCTGTAAGTCTTTCTAATGCTGCGAACGTACTCCCTCTCACTCTTGAAAGGATGTTAGCAGGCAAATGCTTTAAGCCAACCATAGGACTGTCCAAATGCAGATCTGCAGCGTGTAAAAATGATATCTGTTTCATAGAATGCTCCTTTCAGTGAGTTTTTCTTTATTGTAACACCCACAAAAACCGAATGCACGTTCTGAATAGAAATTTTAAAAAAGCTTTGCCATTTTAGGCAAAGCTTTTAAAATTTATTCGTTTTTGGTTAATTGCAGAGCCTTTTTTATATCCTTGAAGGAATTTGATTTTCCGTACATTAGTACACCGCCACGGTAAACACGGGCACCAAATACTGCTAAGAAAATTATTGTCCCCAATAGGATTGAAATCCCTAATGCAGCTTCCCAAACAGGAATATTCAGCATTCCTACACGTAAAAACATAATCATGGGTGTGAAAAATGGTATATACGATGTTATGACTATAAATGGAGAATCTGGCTTTCCAAGACCAAACATCGCAATCATAAATCCTGCCACAACAAGTAAGGTCATTGGTGTAATCATTTGTTGAACATCCTCAATCCTACTGACGAGCGAACCTAAAAAGGCAGCTAGGGTAGCATAGAGGAAATACCCTAAGATAAAGAAAACAACAGCATACGCAATGGTTGATAACGAAATATTACCAAATCCAAATGCATCAAAAAAACCACCTTCTAGAGAAGACAAATTCCGTTTTATGGAGAAATAACCTACTGATAGTAGTACTGCAAGCTGAGTTAAGCTTAACAGACCAATACCCAGTATTTTTGCAAACATCTGCTTGATCGGTGATACGCTAGATATCAAGATTTCCATCACTCTCGATGACTTTTCTGTCGCCACTTCCATTGCAATCATATTAGCATACATGATTACTGCAAAATAGATGATAAACAGCAGGACATAAACCAGTCCCCGAGCCTGATTCAATTCTTCTTCCGTTTTTGCGTTTTCTTCAAGAGCAATTTTCTCGAAAGAAACTGGTTCATATAGTTGTTGGAGCTGCTCTGGTGTTAGGTTAATTTTTGAAGCTGCAAGCATTGTTTTCATTTGCTGAAGCCCTGTCTGAAGATCGGAAAATATTGATGAATCCGCTACACTCATTGCTTTGTATGTAGCTTCAGGCAATTGTTCTGCATCATAACGAAGCTGGACAATTCCTGCATATTCTCCCTCTTCTACTGCCTTTTCAGCCTCTTTTTCAGAGCCGTCAAACTCTGTCAGTTGAAGGTCTTTATTTAATGCACTCATTTGTTCTTTAAGCGGTACATATAGCTGACCTGTTTCATCTAAAACCGCAACCTTTTCTTTACCGCCTCCTTTATCGAAAACTTCAATAATATTACTCATATTGGTCAACGCTAAAGTGATGACTACCGTCAACAATGTTGTGATCAAAAATGACTTTGTTTTTAATTTATTTAAATACGTATGGAATAAAATAATCCAAAACTTATTCATAGGAATCACCTACTTTCTCGATAAAAATATCATTTAAAGAAGGCTCTTCAAGGTCAAATTTTCTGATGAATCCTTTGTTTACTATATCTTTAAGAATTTTTTCAGCAACGTATTCTCCATCGATTTGGAGATGAATTCCCTCTGCTGTGGTTTTAGTCTTAACCACCCCTGGATAATCTTTCAGAGAATCCAATGGAAAATCAGCATGAATAACAAGGTTCTTTTTACCAAAGGCACGTTTTATTTCTTTTAAAGAACCGTGTACTACTGGGGTTCCTTTATGCATAATACAAAGATGCTCACACATCTCTTCTACATGATGCATTTGATGGCTTGAAAAAACAATGGTCGTTCCATTTTCCTTTAATAAAAGAACTGCCTCTTTAAGCATTTCAACGTTAACAGGATCCAAACCGCTGAATGGCTCATCGAGAATCAATAATTTGGGTTTATGTATTACCGCCGCAATGAATTGAATTTTCTGTTGGTTTCCTTTTGAGAGCTCTTCTACTTTTTTATTTTCATATTCTGGAACTTTAAATCTCTCCAGCCAATATTTCAATTCAGAAACTGCTTCACTTTTCAGCATACCTCTTAATCTCGCAAGGTAGACAATTTGATCGCTGACCTTTAATTTTGGGTATAAACCTCTTTCTTCAGGAAGATAGCCAACTAAATGGCTTGTGGAATAATTGATTGGCTGATCATCCCAGGTAATTCTTCCATCACTAGAATCCAGCAGCCCTAAAATCATCCGAAACGTTGTCGTTTTCCCTGCACCGTTTGCTCCCAAAAAGCCAAACATTTCTTTTTCAGGTATAACGATGGATAAATCCTTAACAGCCGTAAAACTGCCAAATCGCTTTGTTACATGTTCAAGTTTTAAAACCATACGAATTCCCCCTCTCAAAATTACTACGAAATTCCTCTGGAAAAGTTTCACTTTTGCAAAATATCAAGAATTATGCAAATATTATAATATCAATTAACACTTAGGAGGATAAAGGATGAAAACTTACAAATTAACTGCCTTTGAAGCAAATGGGGAAAAAATAGCAGATGAAGCGTTTCAAGCTGATGATGACGCGGCAGCAAAAAAATTAGCAGAAAAGCTGTTATCAGAAAAGAATTTACTTGAGAAAACACATCGCTGTACATCACCAAGTGGAAAGCTTTTGCTGTTCCATTCTTAATTTTTAAAAGAAAAAAGAAGCAACAAATGCTTCTTTTTTCTTTTATTTATTTTCCGATAAACTTTGCTGGTCTCTTTTCAATAAATGCTCGAATTCCTTCTTGGTGATCAAAAGTTCGACGCATATTTAATTGTCCTTGTTTTTCTAATTCTAATATCTTAAGTAATTGTGGGCGGTTCATATCTGCTAGTATCTTTTTCGTTTTTATCATAGCCTGAACAGGACGTTGCAGCCAATCCGATATTCTAGCGTCTAAAGTTTCTTCTAGGTTTCCTTCGGCAACTTCCTGAATCAACCCTAGTTCAAAAGCTTCCTTTGCATTCATCATTTTACCATCCCAAATGACCTGCTTTGCCTTAATTTCTCCTAATCTTTTTTCTAAAAAGAAGTGGGAACCACCATCTGGTATTAAACCAATCCCGATAAAATTCATTGCTAGTTTGCTCGTATTGTCAGCTATGATGTGGTCAGTGGCCAATGCTAGACTGAATCCAAGTCCTGCAGCTGCACCATTTACAGCACTAATTGTCAATTTGGGAATACTATAAAGAGTCATGATTAATTCACTAATACAATCCATCACAGGGTAGAATCCGCTTTCATCCAAGTCAGAAAGCATCGTTTTAATATCTCCTCCTGCTGAGAAAGCTCTGCCATTCCCTGTTAAAACGACAACATCAACATCATCCGATTCAGATATTTCCTTTAGTTTGCTGACAAGTCCCCTTATCATCTCCACATCGAGTGCATTTAACGCGTCCGGTCTATTCATTTCAACTGTTGCAACCCGTCCGTTCACCCTCACCTTTACCTTATCCGTTACAAAATTAATCGTCACCCCAAACGCCTCCCATAAACTTATATTCATTTCCATTATAGCTTGAATTGCAGTGATAAAAAATAAATTTTCATAATATAGGGAATTTTCACTATCGCTACTTACTATAACTATTTTTACGACTAAAAGGACAAAGAGCAGCCTCTTTGTCCTTTTAAAAACTTACTTCCTTAGTACTTCCTTTTGTACCTGCTCTCTTAATGTCATCTTTAAAAACTTCCCAACAGAAGTCTTCGGAATTTCCTCTAAGAACAAGATTTCATCAGGAAGCCACCATTTAGCAAACTGGGGCGTTAAAAATTCAATTAACTCTTCCTTTGTCACCATATCTTTATATCCGTCTTTTAACACAATACAAGCAAACGGCCTTTCCTGCCATTGTTCATGCGGGACAGCAACTACTGCCGCTTCAAACACCGATTCATGGGCCATTAAGGCATTTTCTATATCCACGGAAGAGATCCATTCGCCACCGCTCTTAATTAAATCTTTTGTTCGATCGACTATTTTTACAAACCCTTCCTCGTCAATCGTTACTACATCACCTGTGTGAAGCCAGCCGTCATGAAATGCATCTTCTGTTCTCTCATCCTTATAATACTCGGAGGCAATCCACGGACCCTTGATGCATAATTCTCCCATTTCTTTGCCATCCCAAGCCACTTCTCCATCCTTGCCGACAATTTTAATGCTTAATCCAGGAACTAAGACACCTTGCTTTGCTCTTATTTCTAGTCTTTCCTCATAATCTAAATTTTCCTGATAGCTTTTTAATGTTGAAATAACCACTAGCGGGCTTGTTTCAGTCATACCATATGCATGTAAGAATGGGATGTTATGACGTTGTTCAAATGCCTTAATCATCCCTTTAGGAGCTGCTGAACCGCCACAAAGTACTCCTCTTAAACTACTAAGGTCGTAAGAGCCCTCATCAAGTTCTTTTAACAAACCAAGCCAAATCGTTGGGACACCCGCAGTTATGGTAACTTTTTCACTTTCAATAAGTTCTGCAAGTAGTTTTGGTGTAAAATATGGTCCCGGCAACACTAAGGATGTCCCAAACCATACAGCTGCAAATGGCATTCCCCATGCATTGGCATGGAACATAGGCACCACTGGTAAGGCAATATCTTTTTCACTCATTGCCGCACTATCTGCAAGCCCTAAAGCCATACTATGAAGAAAAATCCCTCTATGGGAGTATACGACTCCTTTTGGATGTCCTGTAGTCGCAGATGTATAGCACATTCCAGCAGGATCATTTTCTTCTATATCTTCAGGATATTTGAAATTTGGATTTGCTTCAGCTAATAGATCTTCGTAATGATAGATTGGTGAAAGTGTGGTTTCAGGAAGTACCTTGTCGTCTGTCATGATTACATAAGCCTTAACGCTTTTTAGCTCAGATGCACATTTTTCAAGTAATGGAATTAAGTCAGGGTCTACTAAGAGGACACTATCTTCTGCATGGTTGATAATATAAGAAATATGCTGTGGAGAAAGACGGATGTTAATCGTATGAAGGACAGAACCGATACACGGAATCGCAAAATATGCTTCTAGATGGCGATGATGGTTCCATGCAAGTGTTCCTACCCTATCACCTTTTTCTACACCTAGTTTTTTTAGACCATCTGCTAACCTTCTCGTTCTTTCACCGATTTGTTTATACGTAAAACGGTGAATGCCGCTTGCTGTTCTAGAAACTACTTGCTTCTTTGGAAAATACTTTTCTGCTCTTTCAATCATCTGTGGCATTGTTAAAGGTGTTTGCATCATTGCTAAAATCCCCTCCCTAACTGAAAGCGTTTTCAAATCATAGTATCCTATGACTGTTATCCTATAAAATATTCGTCAAGTTTATGACATTTCCTCTATTAAAGACCCAATTTCGGATAAAAAAATCTCCTGCCTATTAAGCAAGAGATCCTCTTTCAGAGAAAATTTCATCTAATATTTTCATTTTTTCTTCCGTGTAAGCTTCAAAGCTTTCATTATATGTTTTAGGATCTTTAGGATTAGCAAAATGGGTAATTTTCCCTGTTTTTGAGTCGATAAATTTACTTGCTGCTCCACATCCAAGCCCAATAATCGTCTGCTGTTCTTCCATAATCATGATATTATATATGCTTTCTTGATTTGGAAATGCGTAGCCAACATTTTCAAGATTACCAAGAATGTTTTTTTGTCGGTAGAGATAATAGGGAACATATCCGTGATTACCTGTCCATTCTTGGGCAAGATTCATCATTTGTTCTACTTCATCACGACCTGCCACTTTATATTTATCCTTGTTTTTCGTCATTTCTGATGCACGTTTGAACGATAAGGTATGAACGGTTAAGGATTCGGGCATTAGCTTTTCTGTTTCAGCAAGTGAATGTGTAAATTCAGCCATCCCTTCACCTGGCAGACCAATAATGAGATCCATATTAATATTGTTCATGCCCATTTCTCTTGCTAAATGATATTTATCAATTGTTTCCGTTACCGTGTGATGTCTCCCGATAGCTTTTAATGTTTCTTGGGTATAGGATTGTGGATTAATACTAATCCTGTCTATTTTCCATTTCTTTAATACCTCTAATTTTTCAGGGGTAATTGTATCCGGACGACCCGCTTCAACGGTAATCTCACGTATCTTTTCAACGTCCGGGAATGAAGCATACATTTCTTCGTAAAGCATATCCATTTCTTCAGCCGTAATACTAGTAGGTGTACCGCCGCCATAGTAAACAGTTGTAATCTGTATACCCTTTGTCTTTAACCATTCACCGATTTTTTTTATTTCATAATGAAGACCACCTAAAAACGAATCAACGGATCCTTGTCTGCCGTTTATTGCATAGGCCGGGAATGTACAGTATGCACATTTTGTTGGACAAAATGGAATACCGATATAAATGCTAACTTCTTTTTGAAGTGAATAGAGATCTGGAACAATGGCTAACTGCCTGTCAACAATTTGCTGCATGATATTGATCTTTTCATCTGTAATTAGGTAATCATCTTTTAATTGCTGGTGGGCTATTTCTTGAGGAATACCTTCCTGTACTTTACGATGTAATAGCTTGGTTGGTCTAATCCCAGTTAAGATTCCCCACTTTTGGGTGATACCTGTCCAATTCTGTAAAAGGACTAAATAAACATGAGCAACTGCATTTTTGATCTGCTTGAATTTTTCCTTCTCTGAATGCACAGGCTTGAATTCCTTTTCATAGCTCTCCGTAACGGAATTTCCTTCTTTATCTTTGAGAACAGCTGTAACATAAATAAAGTGGTTATTTACTAAAGAAAAATTTATAATTAAATCTACATCTTCATCTTTAACTATTATAATCTCGGTTTCTTCGAAAAATAAGTTTCCGATGAGCTGCAATGTCCTGTCAAATCGTTCATCTTCTAAACCTAAAACACTAATTCGCACAAAAATCACCTTTTTCTATGAAAAGCGGAAGCGCCTTGACCAGGAGCGATAAGCATAAGACGAGCCCCTTGGCGCTGAGCTAGACACTATTTAAAACTCCTTTAAGTTTACAGAATCAATATTATAAGGTCAATACAATGGAAATCATTGACTGCTGTTTTCAAGTTTTCATAACCGCTATGAGTGACCACTCTTTCTTCTTTTTGCTGTTTCCGGGCTCTCATAACCGCTATGAGTGACCACTCTTTCTTCTTTTTGCTGTTTCCGGGCTCTCATAACCGCTATGAGTGACCACTCTTTCTCCTTTTTGCTGTTTCCGGGCTCTCATAACCCCCATGAGTGACCACTCTTTCTCCTTTTTGCTGTTTCCGGGCTCTCATAACCGCTATGAGTGACCACTCTTTCTCCTTTTTGCTGTTTCCGGGCTCTCATAACCGCTATGAGTGACCACTCTTTTTTCTTTTTGCTGTTTCCGGGCTCTCATAACCGCTATGAGTGACCACTCTTTCTCCTTTTTGCTGTTTCCGGGCTCTCATAACCCCTATGAGTGACCACTCTTTCTTCTTTTTGCTGTTTCCGGGCTCTCAAAGTAAAGAGACATCACCGCATGAATACGATGATGTCTCCTTCCTCACTTTTTAATGATATTCATTTTCCTTAAAAACTCAATTGGCTGTTGTTTTCTGAAGTGTTCTTTAACCATATAGGCTACACCATTCTCATTTCTTGATCTGGTTACCCAATCCGCGGCTCTTTTTACCTCGAATTCGGCATTCCACATTGCAACGCCTAACCCTGCTGCTTCAATCACTGGAATATCATCTAAGCCTTCACCGATTACGACCATTTCCTTTAGCTGGATACCAAGGTGGCTTCCAAGATAGGCTAACGCCTTTAACTTTGAAACACCTGCTGCGACAATATCTAATCGCAACCTGTCTAATTGAATGGTTTCAATTTCTGTAAACATCTTTTCAATAGCCTGTTTCGCATCCTGAAGGTCACTTTCCTCTTCAAAATAAACCTCAATTTTCGGTGGAGTAACAGGTTGATCATGTAAGTATTCACTTAGTGACGAAACAAATTGCTGAGAATAAAAAACAGGATCACCTGATGTAAAAACGGTTTTTGCCAACAAATTGTTGTTTAATTTCAGCCTATTTGCTAAAGAAAATTGTTCATGTACCAGCCTAATTTGACAGGGCATACCTTCTAGAAAACGAACTGCATCATAAGTAATATTCTCGTTAATTCTTTGGACATAATTTTGTTTATCTTGGATATTTGCAATAAAGGCACCTTGATGAGTGATTAGCGGGTTTTTTATTTTTAATGCCCTTGCAACCTTCTTGGCTGAGGGAAAACTTCGTGATGTCATAAGAGTTACATAAATTCCTTTTTGCTGAACATAATCAATAGCTTCCTTAGTTGACTTATGAATTTTCCCGTTACTTTGTAATAGAGTTCCATCAATATTTAATGCAAGCAAACGATAAATCATTACGCTGCCCCCTGTTCTTGGTGAAGATACCCTTATATCACTTTTATGATTTTTCACCCAAAGATAGAACAAGTGCATTAGAAAAGAAAAAAACTTCCGGAAAAACCGAAAGCTTTTGTTACGTTCTTATAAATTTCCGTATAGTTCCTCTAAAGGCTTCATAATTAGTTGATTTAGCTCCCCAATAATCATGCCCATCCGCTGTTCTGCCTGCATGAGTCGAGAGATTTTTTCATTTTGTTGGACAAGTGCTACCGTTGCTTGCGCCTGCTGGACTTCCTGCTCTGATATTTCTTGCCCCATCATTTGTTTTTGTTGTAAACTCATTTGAATTTTGCGGAAGTTATCAAACATATTTTTTGCTGCTGGGTCTGCATTTACTTCATTATACATTTGCTGTAATTGTTTATACTCAACACTTTGACGAATAGCTTTTTCTAATGCATAAGCTGCATCGTATAAATTAACGGACATTGTTCCCACTCCTCTTATGAAAATAATCTTAATAACTATAACAAACTATGTTGGTAAATGCGAGAATGTTCAATAAGGCTCCAATTATGAATCACCATCCATTAGGCGATAACATACGATACCATATCAACTAATGCCTATTTTTAACACATATTCGCCAATAAATGAGGAGTGACTATGCCCCCTATCACAATTGTTCCTATGGAATCAGCTAACAGTACAGACATTTTTGCTCAGATGTCCTCTCAACTGTTGAAACAACTACAACTTGAAACACACGATATTAAGATTTCTGTAGGAAAGAAAATGGTGAAAGTAGAAATACGTACTGTAGAAATGAACCCTAACGAGATTCATTTCCCTGAAAATCTATTTCGGTATTTTTGTTTACCGATTCAAGGATATAAATTTCATGCCATATATAAAAAGGAAATTAATTCACTTTTTTTAGGACCAGTCATTGGATTGGTAACAGATTTTACACAAAACAAAGGAAATGAGGAACCCTATTTTCGTTCAATCCACAGTTTTTGTGAAGAACTTCATCATGGCGTAACAGACAAGGCAGGTTTCCTTTATGTTTTTTCCTATCCAGAATTCTCTCTCCAAGGATATTACTTTGACGATGGAAAATGGAAGCCTGCAGAACTACCCCTTCCTGATGTTATTTATAATCGGATCCATTCACGCAGGTTAGAATTTGGTAAAGAATATCATTTATTTCGCAACACGCTTGCTGAGTTAAGTATCCCTATTTTTAATGATCGCTTTCTTTCAAAATGGGAGGTTCATGAGCACTTAATCAATGAAAATCATCTTCATTCTTATATACCAGATACAAATATTTTCACAAAGGATAATCTAATAGCTTTTGCAAAAAAATATGAAACTGTTTTTATTAAACCTGTACATGGAAGTCAAGGGAGAAACATATTCAAACTACAAAAAGAAAATAACCATTTTTCATTAGAATCTTCCGTTACAACACAATTAGAAAACAAGCAAGTTAACCTTACCTTTGAGGAGACATATCAGCTTCTAAAACCCTTGTTGAAAAACAAAATCTACATTATCCAACAGGGAATCCCACTCCTTACCTATCAATTTAGAGGGATGGACTATAGAGTACTATGTCACAAAAATCAACAAAACAACTGGGTTGTCACCTCTGTGGTTGCCCGGATTTCTGCAGAAAATGAGTTTGTTTCGAATATTGCTAGGGGCGGGGAAATAATGACTCCAATAAACGCGCTAATAGATAACATGAGTATTAGCGATGCTAAGTTGGTAATTACTCAAATGAAAGATTTAGCCATCGAAACAGCCATGATCATTGAAAGAAAGATTTCTGGAATCACTGGAGAACTCGGAATCGATATTGGAATCGACCAAAATGGTAAACCTTGGCTTATTGAAGTTAATTCAAAGCCATCGAAAAACTTTGAAGATGGTCAAATGAAAATAAGACCATCTGCCAAAGCAATTATTCAGTTTTGTACTAAGCTTGCATTAGATTCAACCTCAGAAATGGAGGATTCATAGATGAAAACCTTTGGAATAATAACCTTAAACATAGAAAGTGAAGCATCGTATATTCACGAAATAGCTGCACGCAGTCATTCTTGCGGCATGGAGTGTTACCACTTTCTACCTTCTTCTATTCATCCGCTTACCAAACAAGTCCAAGGGAGACGCTTTTGTGCAACAAAACAGAGTTGGGTTGACGGTGAATTTCCAATCCCTTCCCTCATCTATGATCGCTGTTTTTACGGAGATGATGAACATTCAAAGCAATGTATCCCCATTGTTTCTTGGTTAAAAAGCAGAGATGATATTACTTTTCTAGGCTTTGGGCTGCCTAATAAACTAGAATTATATGAAACATTATCCAACTCTCGATTATCTCCCTATTTACCCCACTCACAGTCAATTAAAGATTGCGCACAAGTAGCAAATGCCTTATACAAACAGAAAAAAATCATTATTAAACCAATAAATGGCTCTCAAGGTTACGGGATCTATTATTTAAAGAAAAACAATAAAACCATCCATGTCAAAACCGAAAAGAATAAGAAAATTATCTCAAGAATTTTTCCAAATGAGACAAAGTTATTTCAATGGCTGCAACCCTTAATTAACTTTCGGCCATACCTACTCCAGCCCTATCTTGAATTATCTAATCCTTCTTCACAGCCATTTGATATTCGAATTCTACTTCAGAAAGACGAAAAAGGTGTCTGGGTAGAGCGTGGAAAGGGAATTCGCATTGGAAATACTGGAGGTATTCTTTCAAACTTAAGTGCCGGAGGCTCGGTGCTTGACTTTACTTCCTGGTCCTCCACACAAGCTAGCAAAGAATACATTTGTTCGGAGTTAAATTTTATAACAACCAATCTCCCAAAAATCCTTGAAAGGGAAATTTTGCCGTTATTTGAAATTGGTATCGATATCGGAATGGCGAAGAATGGAGCCCTTTGGATCCTAGATGTTAACTCAAAGCCAGGAAGAAAAGTAGTTTTACAAACAGAGCCAGATTTAGAAGAAACCTTATTCCTTGCCCCACTTCTATATGGAAAATACCTTACTCAATCTGATTATAAAGAAAGGAAGAGCTACTATGAGAAAACGCTATACCATTGAAATTGCTAAAAACAGCCAATTAGTTGTATATTGTCCTCATGAGCTCTTGAAGGATAAGGTTATTAAAAAAATTGCATTTGGATCAAGGGCAATCGAAGCTGACTTTAAACCTCATCCTAATAAAAATAATTCTATTGTGATAAGCAATGAAGTTCAAAAAAAACTACACTTTCCGGATTTTGCAATAAAATTGCATGTATTTGTAGAACATCATGTCCTTAATATTGGACCTCTAGTAGGAATATTTACAGCTGGCTTCACTCCATTCCCACTCCGCCCTTTAGGTGACAGAACTAACTTTTTCTCTAAATTATTATCGGTAAAAACTAAAGTTGGTGCGATTCCATTTGTTTTTGGAGAACAGCATATTAACTGGGATAAGGGGACAATTAATGGGTATTTTTATCACGATCACAATTGGCTGACGATTGAGGTGCCATTTCCACATGTTATTTATGATCGACTGCCGAATCGAAAAAGTGAAAGAAACCCTAAACTAGTAAAAGTGAAAGAAATTTTGCAAAAGGAATATCTTATTCCATGGTATAATCCCGGCTTTTTCAGCAAGCTTGATATTTATGAAAGATTACAACAGGACCATTCAGTCACTATTTATCTCCCAGAAACACATCCATTTACATCCTTTTCAATGATTGAAAATATGCTTTCCAAATATGGTCATATCTATCTAAAACCAATAAATGGAAGCCTAGGGTTAGGTGTTCATCAAATCTTATATGATAAAATTCAAGACGAATATTACTGCCGCTATCAAGACCGTGATGGTGTAAATCGTCTACGGAGATTTTCGTCTTTAGAAGGATTGTTTCAGACCGTTTTTGCTAATCGTAATTTAGACAAAATGATTGTTCAACAAGGAATTCACTTATTGCGACATGAACAGAGACCCATTGATTTTCGTATTCACACCAATAAAGATGATGCGGGTGTATGGCATGTCACAGCATTGGCTGCAAAAATAGCAGGGCGTGGCAGCGTGACTACCCATGCTAGAAGTGGCGGGGAAATTAAAACACTTGCAGAAATTTTTCAGCAGGAAGAGTGTAACCTTCATACAGAAAAGCTCGTAAATGCCGCCCTTCTGTTAAGTAACAGCATCGCTAATAACATGGAAGGGATTATTGCAGAGATTGGTTTTGATTTAGGAATTGATAAACATGGTGATGTCTGGTTATTTGAAGCAAATTCTAAACCAGGGAGATCTATTTTCAGTCACCCAGCACTAAAGGATTTCGATCAACTCACATGTAAGCTATCAATGGCTTTTGCCGTATTTTTGACTGAACAATCCATTCTTCACCCTGAGGATGTTATCAAATGGTAATCATCAATCCATGGAGCAAAAGACTGGTTCCCGTTATCGGAATTTTGACTGCACGGAAAAAGGATGGCTCGATTGCAGGGAATGGCACACTTTTTATTGAATTGCAAAAAAAGCTTATTTCACTTAATGGAGTAAGCTTTATCTTTACACCGGATGGAGTTCATGAAGATTCAATTGATGGGTTCATATTTATTCCAGAAAAGAATGGATGGGAAAGAATAAACTCTCCTTTTCCAGATCTTGTTTATAACCGAATACCCTTCCGAAGGTCAGAAGAGGAATTAAAAAGCAGTACGTTTTTTTCTTTCTTGAAAGAGAAAAATATTCCCTTTTTTAATCCAGGATTTATTGATAAATCTGAGCTTTATCACCTCTTTAAAAACCACCCATTTCTTCACACCTTTCTGCCAGAAACCATACAAGCCAATCATAAACATAAACTTTCTGCATTTTTGTCTCAATACCAATCCATTTACTTAAAACCTTCTCAATCTGCAAGAGGGAATGGGATTTTTAAATTAGAACTAGATACACAGAAAAAAGTCTATATAAAAGGATTACAAGAAAATGACGAATTCGTCACATTTGATTATTTTTGGAAAGAGTGGGAAAGCAAACTTAGAGAGAAGAACTATTTGGCTCAAGAGGAAATAAAGTCCAGCCTATATGATGGAAAAAGGTTTGATTTTCGTATTCTTGCACATTCCGAAAATGATCATTATCAGGTTACTGGAATCGGAATCAGACAATCCCAAGTACAGGATATAACCACTCATATACCTTCAGGTGGAAGGCTCTTGCCATATAAGCAACTACAAACCGAGGAACACGATATTTTTATTGAAGCCGTTGTCGAACACATTGGCAAAGCACTAACTGAAAAGTTTGGTTTTTTCGGTGAATTTTCAATTGATATAGGGCTCAGTCAATCAGGGCAGTACTATATATACGAAGTTAACTCAAAACCGATGAGCTTTGATGAGACCGACATTGAAGAAAGAAAAATTGAACATCTATGTCAATTGTTTCTGCAGCTTACTGGCAATAAAACGAACTGAAATTAATTCTGGATTGTATTCATTTTTTCCCGTAAGCTAATAGTAACCATTAGCAAATAAGGGAGATGTTATCGTTGCTGACACACTTTCAGTTTAAGCCTCTATTTGAAAATAAAAATATTCCAGGTTGGAATTTTTCTTTTTACTATAAAAAACAAAGATATTCAGGTATCTATCACCAAACTGGAAAAATTGAATGGACAGCTAATACTCCCGAACAGGATAACATTGATACACTTACAAGCCAAATCCACGAGTTAATGCTCTTCCATGTTTATGAATAATGAATGACTGAATGAAATACTACCCTTTCCGCAAACTAAAGAAAAACTAGGAAAGGAAATGATCTCTGTGGAAGAAGGAAAAAAAGACTTGCAGTATGAAGGAAAAGACAAAGTTTACTTAGATATTGACAGAATGATTAACGAAGGTATGTCGGGAGGATCCGTTCATTCTCGCCATGATTCAACAAATATTGAAGAAGCACGTAATCTTACTGAAGAGGATCCCCCTTCTCAATCAAATGAATAAATAAGGAAAAGGCTGACACGTTGAAATGATCACGAGTTAGCCTTTTTTAATTAATACCGGCAAATAATGATATAATTAGTACATTATTATTTAAATTTTCTAAACGGAGAAGTTGACCTTGCTAAAAAAAATTATGTCCTTATACGCAAATTCAGTACTATATACTGAACAGCCACACCATACATCTGATCAATTTTACATATTTTATGACGAATCTGAGCGGAACTGGCTTACAATTCCGAAAACAAGTCTAACAGAAAAAGAGTTAAACCTTCTTCAAGTTCTATACAAACAAGTGAAAATTCCTTCTATGCCATCAACCACGCTTTCACGAAAATGGCATGAGTTTTTACTATTAAATGGGTCCAAGCCCTCACTGAGTTCCGAAAGTAATTTTCGATTCATTCAGTTCCACATCAAAGGTAATGGGGTTGACCAATCCGAAATCGAATCAGCCATAAAAGGCTTTTTTCCTGACGAAGTACAAATCATATGGGAAGATGATCATAATGGAATTGTTATTGAAGAACGAAGACAATTATCCCTTACCGAAAGTGAGTTAACTTCCATAGCTGATACGTTAGAAAGCGATTTTTATGTAAAGGTTTCTTTTTATATCGGCAAGATCAACCCTTTCTCGAGTCAATTGCGAAACCATTTTCAACAAGAAAAAGAGTATTTTGAATTTGCTAAGAAAAATATAACAAGCACAAATATTATTACCTTTGAAAAGGTTTTCCCTGCTTTTGTGGCATTAAATCTCCCTGATTACATAAAAGATAAGGTCAACAACGAGCTTTCAGCTGTATTTTTAGAAGATCCAGAGTTATATACAACCATAAAAGTCTTTCTGGAGAATAATTTGAATGCAAGTCTAACTGCTAAAAAGCTGTATATTCACCGAAATACACTTCAATATCGGATTGATAAATTTATTGATAAAACCGGAGTACAATTAAAAGACTTTTACGGGGCTTTCACTGTCTTTCTTGCGTGCCTTCTATATGAGGACAACATGCACAAAAATTAACTTTGGAACTTTGTGCATTGTGTCCATATTTTTTGTAAACCTTTTCATATAAACTAAAACTAATCATATCAGGGAGGTTTTCAAAAATGGCAGAATTAAAATTAGATCATATTTATAAAATTTATGATAATAAAGTTACAGCAGTTACAGACTTTAATCTACATATCCAAGATAAGGAGTTTATCGTATTTGTTGGTCCTTCTGGCTGCGGTAAATCAACAACTTTACGTATGGTTGCTGGTCTTGAAGAAATTTCAAAAGGTGACTTTTATATTGACGGAAAAAGAGTTAACGATGTTGCTCCTAAAGATCGTGATATCGCAATGGTTTTCCAAAACTATGCACTATATCCGCATATGACCGTTTATGATAATATGGCTTTCGGTTTAAAACTTCGTAAGTTTCCGAAGGATGAAATTGATCGTCGTGTAAATGAAGCTGCAAAAATTCTAGGATTAGAAGCTTACTTAAAAAGAAAGCCAAAAGCATTATCCGGCGGTCAACGTCAGCGTGTTGCATTAGGACGTGCGATTGTCCGTGACGCAAAGGTATTCTTAATGGACGAGCCTCTTTCAAACCTTGATGCAAAACTTCGTGTTGCAATGCGTGCTGAAATCGCTAAGCTTCACCGTCGTTTAAACACAACTACTATTTATGTAACACATGACCAAACAGAAGCAATGACAATGGCTTCAAGACTTGTCGTTATGAAGGATGGTCTTATACAACAAGTGGGAACACCAAAAGAAGTATATGAAAAGCCTGAAAACGTATTTGTTGGCGGTTTTATCGGTTCACCTGCAATGAACTTCTTTAACGGTAAACTAGCAGATGGCAAATTTGTAATAGGCAAAACTGCTATCGCAGTACCTGAAGGTAAGATGAAAGTTCTTCGCGAGCAAGGATATGTAGGAAAATCAATTATCCTTGGTGTCCGTCCAGAGGATATCCATGACGAGCCTGTATTTATCGAAGCATCTGTTGGTACAAAAATTACCACAAATGTTGATGTAGCTGAGTTAACTGGTGCAGAATTAATGGTTTACTCTAGTGTTGACGGACAGGAATTCGTTGCCCGCCTTGATTCAAGAGCTGACATTCACCCAGGGGATTCACTTGAATTAGCATTTGATTTAAACAAGGGTCATTTCTTTGACGCTGAAACTGAGTCCCGCATTCGCGTGGCTAATGAGTAGAAAAGCGGAAGCGCCTTGCCCGGGGGCTTATTACCCCTAGGCGCTGTAGCTAGACAATTCTCAAAGTTACTAAAAAAGGTCCCGTATTCGCGGGACCTTTTTTGCATTTATACATCTATTCCTTAATAAAGATTACCTCATCCTTCTGACAGAATAGACATTGGTAGAGGTGCGGGCATTTTTGGTCTGTATTCGTGTCAGGATAACCATCTTCCATTTTCATTAAATCAATTTCCATGTACGGACTATAATCATCATAGAAATCCATTAGCCGTCCACTATCCAACATCTGTTCCCCACAATGTGCGCATAGAAGATATACGTCTCGTAAACCGTTGCATATTGGGCATATTGACATTTCCATTCACCCTTTAATTTATTGTATGAGGTTAGTGTGTGTTACTATTACGGCACTATGTAAAGGAATAAATTACCAAATAATAAATCGAATAAGCAGTCCGTTTTTAATCATAATAAATATTACAAAGCAAGCAACAACCTTACATCGAAGGGTTACCAACTAAAGGGTCATAAGCCGGTGCAAGTCCTAGGAAAAAGCGGGGTTCAGCTTTTTCTCGGCTAACCCAGCCAAACAAAAGAAAGTATGCTCCAATATCTAATAATTTTTAAAATGGGTTAGGCCAAGGCGGCATGGTTATCATAACCAGAATGGTTCAATTCCATACTGACCCCAAACTTATTAAGAGGAGTGTTATTCAACTATGGCTAGTAACAACAACTCTAATCAACTTGTAGTACCAGGCGTTCAACAAGCACTTGATCAAATGAAGTATGAAATCGCTTCAGAATTTGGTGTTAATCTAGGTGGAGATACTACTTCTCGTGCCAACGGTTCTGTCGGAGGAGAAATCACTAAGCGTCTTGTAGCAATGGCAGAGCAACAACTTGGCGGATTCCAACGCTAATCTTTAAGCAAACACAGTTAAAAAAATAAATAATATGGCTTAAGCCCCCTCCAATATCGGAGGGGGCTTTCATTGCCTAATACTAGACCATGTTATTAGGCTTAATCCATTCATCAAATTGATTTGGAGTAACATAGCCTGTTTTTTCGGCTGCTTCTTTTAATGTACAATTTTCCTTAAAAGCTAATTTGGCTATTTCAGCTGCTTTTTCATAACCAATATAGGGATTCAATGCAGTTACTAGCATTAAGGAACGTTCAACATGCTTATTAATGACTTCTTTGTTGGCTTCAATTCCTATCGCACATTTTTCATTAAAGGAACGAATGCTATCTGTTAAAAGTGTGATCGATTGAATTAAATTATAAATAATCACTGGCTTAAAAACGTTTAATTCAAAGTTTCCTTGGCTCGCCGCAAACCCAATGGTTGAATCATTCCCAAAAATTTGGCATGCCACCATCGTTAACGCTTCACTTTGCGTTGGATTTACTTTACCCGGCATTATAGAACTTCCTGGCTCATTGGCAGGAATAATCAACTCCCCAATACCACTCCTTGGTCCACTGGCAAGCCATCTGATGTCATTGGCTATTTTCATTAAATCTGCAGCCAACGCTTTTATTGACCCGTGTAAAAAGACGATTTCATCATGACTCGTTAATGCATGAAATTTGTTTGATGAAGCCCTAAATGGATACCCTGTATAGGCAGTAAGCTTTTCTGCAACCTTATCACCAAATTGTGGATGGGCATTTATACCAGTTCCTACAGCCGTACCGCCAATTGCAAGATCAAGTACATACTTACTTGATTCTTTTATCATGCTTTCATTCTTTTCAAGCATAGCCCTCCAACCACTTATTTCTTGACCAAGTGTTATTGGAGTCGCATCCTGAAGATGGGTTCTCCCAATCTTCACAAGATTCATAAAGTCCTTTTCCTTCGTAATAAGAGTGCTTTTCAAATCATTGAGAGCAGGAATTAATTTCTCAGTAATTTTTATGTACGCAGCAACATGCATAGCAGCTGGAAAGGTATCGTTAGAGCTCTGAGACATATTTACATCATCATTTGGATGAATCCTCTCTTTACTTCCTTGACTGCTTAATAAATCATTTGCTCGATTCGCTATAACCTCATTCACATTCATATTGGTCTGTGTACCACTTCCAGTTTGCCAGACGGCAAGCGGAAAATGCTGATCAAACTCTCCTTTAAGCGTTTGATCACATACGGTAAGAATAGCACCCATTTTATTCTTCTCCAGTTTACCTAAATCATGATTAACCTCTGCAGCCGCTTTTTTTACTAAGGTTAAAGCATAAACCACTTCTAGTGGCATTTTTTCGGTACCAATTTGAAAGTTTTCGCGGCTGCGTTGTGTTTGTGCACCCCAATATTTATCAGCTGGGACCTGAACCTCACCAAGAGTATCTTTTTCCAATCTAAACTTTTCCATAGCTTCACACCTCTCTACTTCATTTTTGTATCTATATTCTTATCCTTATTCATCTTTTATAAAAAAAAATGCAGACTTTATGTCTGCACTTTAATGTTTAACGATCATATATCCAATATAATACGAGAGAATTAAGAAACTTCCAATTACATTTACGATTGAGTAATCTGCCATTTATCCCACCCCTTTTATTATGAAAGAGCTTAAACATCTATAAAGTATCATAATAAAGGGTATTTACCTGTGATAAAAATAACAGTTTATCAATGTGGAAGTGAATTTTTTGTGAACATTATCCCGCAAGTCCGGCACTGCCTTTTTGGAGTTCATACATTTGATAATATTTGCCCTTAAGAATCATCAATTCTTCATGTGAACCACGTTCGACAATCTTTCCACGATCCAACACAAGAATTTGGTCAGCATTGCGAATAGTTGATAACCTGTGCGCAATAATAAACGTAGTTCTTCCTTTTTTCAAGACATCCATAGCTTCTTGGATAACAGCTTCGGTTTCAGTATCTATACTTGATGTGGCTTCATCTAAGATTAGGATTGCTGGGTTAAAAGCTAGGGCTCTTGCAAAGGAGATTAACTGGCGCTGTCCGCTAGATAAAGTGCTCCCTTTTTCAATAACCGGTTCATCATATCCATTTTCCAAGTTTTTAAAGACTTTGTCTGCCCCAACATCCTTTAATGCCTTTTCCACCCTTTCTCTTGTTATCGATGGGTCACTCAAGCTTACATTAGAGGCTATCGTGCCAGTAAACAAATATGGATCCTGCAACACAATTCCCATATGATTTCGAATCGTTTGACGAGGTATGCTGACAATGTCCTTACCATCAATTAGAATTTTTCCCTTTTGACAATCATAGAAACGGAAAAGCAGATTCATAATCGAGCTTTTTCCAGAACCAGTGTGACCTACAAGAGCAACGGTCTGCCCTTGTATCGCTTCAAAGTGAATATCGTTTAGAACATACTCACCTTCTTTATAACCAAAAGACACATGATCAAATTGTACATTACCATGAAATCTTTCTATTCTTTCAGTACTTACATTCTCACCTTGTTCATCCATAAGCTTAAATACTCTTTCACCTGCAACTAGGGCAGTTTCCAAATTGGCTAATTGATTGACAATTCCCTGTACAGGCTGAAATAGACGATTAATGTAATCAACAAAAGCATAGAGCACACCAAGAGAAATGACAGAAGCAGGATTTAACGATTGACCCCCAAAGTACCAAATGAATGCAACAAAAACAAGATTTCTAAGAATCCCCACTAAATTATGAGAAGTTAAAGCATTCAAGCTTAATAATTTATTTTGATACGTAAAATGCTCAGTATTAAGCTTTTCGAATTCCTTTTCTGTCTCTTTTTCCCTTCTAAAGGCTTGAATAATACTCATACCACCGATGGATTCATTAATTGTCGCATTGATATCACTTATTCGAGAACGAATAACATGATTGTATTTTGAAGCAAACTTTCGATATAATAACATCCATGCATAAAGGATCGGCAATAGTATTAAACAAATGGCTGCCAGCTTCACATCTAAGATAAATAGGGCCGCATATATTCCTGTGATATATATAGCACTAGTGAAAAATTGTGCTAATACAGTCACATATAGTTCACGTATAGCTTCCGTGTCATTGGTAATCCTAGCAACCACTTTTCCAGCTGGAAGGTTATCAAAGTATTGGATTGGAAGCCGTTGAATTTGTCCGTAAACATCTTCACGCATTTTTTGAATGATTCGATTTGCTGACTTCTGCAGCAAAAATCGCTGTCCATATTGGAAAATAGCTGAAATCACTAAAAGAAAGAAATAAATGATCAGCAGTTTAATAATCCCTGGGATTTCCAGTTGATAGAACGCCATTAACTCCCTATTGGTAAGTTCCTTTGCGTCATATTCAACCTTCGCTGTTCCTTTTTGAAGTGTTAAAATCCCCTTTTCAAATGTTCTTTTTCCATCGAATTCAAGCTTTTCTTCCACAATGACAAACTTTGCTCCAACCTGCAAAATTCTAATTTCTTTCCCCTTTTCTTCAACCTTGGAAAAGTTTTTTTCTTTTTTATAAAATACCTCGTTATATTCTGCTGTGTTTTTCCCTTTAGTTGTTTCATACCAAACGGACTCAATGCCTAAAATGTGCTGATCGATAATATTTTTTGCAATGAATGGACCTGCCAAATCAGTAACGACGGAAATGGTCAGCATAAATAATGCAGCAAAAATGATTTTTTTATAGTTTAATGCATACTGGGTTAATCGCCTGCCTGTACTCATGCTGTCACCTCCTCTTCTAGATTATTTTCCACTTGCTGACGTAAATATTGTTCTTTATACCAGCCATCAGTAGAAAGCAGTTGTTCATGAGCTCCTTCTTCGATGATTCGACCATCATCAAGAACAAGGATTTGGTCTGCATGTTGAACAGCAGACATTCGGTGGGTAGTGATAATGGTTGTTTTGTCTTTTCTTATCTCACGAATATTGTCAATAATTCTCTTTTCTGTTTTTGCATCAACAGCCGACAAGGAATCGTCAAGAATAAGAATATCAGGATTTTTTATTAACGCACGAGCAATTGATATTCTTTGTTTTTGACCGCCAGAAAGTGCTACTCCTTTTTCACCAACAAGTGTTTCTAAACCATCTGGGAGCAGTTCTAAATCCTTTCTTAATGCAGATAAGTCGATGGCTTTCTCCAATTCTTCTTCTGTTGCTTCTGTGTTCCCAAATAAGATATTTTCTTTTACACTTTTTGAAAAAAGTACATGATCTTGAGGGACATAACCAATCCATTTTCGGACTTGATTCAGTGACTGTTCCTTGAGTGGAACACCAGAGATGGACAGTTCTCCCGTTCCAAGAGGATATTGTCTTAATAACTGTTTGATAAGTGTGGTTTTACCGCTCCCAGTTTTTCCGACAATCCCTAATGTTTGTCCTTGAAGCAAGTGAATAGAAATATTGGTTAAATTATCCTCTTTGGAAGAAGGATATCGAAACGTTACCTCTTTATAATCAATTCTGTCTGCAGCCTCGACCATAATTGGCTGTGAAGGATTCTCTACTGTCTCCTGAAAGGACAATGTTTCATTTACCCTATCTAGGGACGCATTTCCTCTTTGCATGATATTAATTAATTCACCTATCGCAAACATCGGCCAAATTAGCATCCCTAAATAAACATTAAAGGCAACAAGGTCACCTAAGGTTATAGCCTGATTAAAGACTAAATAGGCACCATAGCCAAGGCCAATCATATAGCTTATTCCGACCAGTATTTTTACTGTTGGATCAAATAACGAGTCAATCCTCGCAACTTTAATATTTTTTTGAAAGACATCTTCTGTTAATTGATGGAACCTCCTGCCATCTGCCTCTTCCTGAACATAAGCACGAATAACCCTTACACCTGCAACAGATTCTAAAACTCGATCATTTAAATCCCCAAATGCATCCTGTGCTTCCATAAAGCGCTTATGAATTCTATTTCCGTAAATTTGCATGATATAAGCCATAATCGGCAGGGGAAGGATTGCTGCAATGGTTAGCTTCCAGCTAATTAATATCCCCATGGTAATTATAAGCGTAAGCATCCAGACACTTGAATCTACTAGTGTCAATATCCCAAACCCTGCGGTGATGGATATTGCCTTTAAATCATTTGTTGCTCTCGCCATTAAATCACCAGTTCGATTTTTCTCATAAAAAGTAGGCGACATACTTAATAAATGTTTCATGAATCGGGATCTTAACTTTCTTTCTACAAGAAAGGCACCTCCGAATAATTTATACATCCAAACGTACGTGATTCCATATGAGAAAACCATGATTAAGAAAAGATAACCCACATATTTTACGATTTTTCCATTACTCATTTCGCCAAGTTGAATATCATCAATTGCCATTCCTATTAATTTAGGCGGCACAACATCTAGAATCCCAACTAGAATTAATAACGTTATCGCAATTACATAACGCTTCCAATATTCTTTAAAAAACCAACTTAATTTCTTTAATACCGAAAACATCCCTTTCCCCCCCTATATAAAAACAAAAAGGCATACCGCAATAGAGTGCAGTATGCCTCGACACTAAAAAAGAGACAAAAAAACACAAGTTACGTAAGAAAAAGAACGCAACCTGTGTTAAATATTACAAAACAATAGTAATGTGCTTCCTAAATAGAAGGTATGCATGGACAGGTTACATTCAAATATTCAGTTGCTGTTAAAGTGCTGTGTAATACAATCATTTTGTAACCCTCCATTTCCTTTTTTTACATCCTTTGTTAGATTATCACCAGATTATTTAAATGTCAATTCCTATTTTTCAGAATTTTCCCATCCCATTAGGCAGTACTAAAATATGCTAATCGGACTTTTTCTGAAAAATTTTCCGAACAAATATTAAGTAAAAAAGCGTTGGCATTGGAGCTTGAATGAGACCGACGATTCCCCATAACCAATAGTTGTGATTGCGCTTCCTAGCGTCTAAGAATAAAAAGATACTTTGGAGTAACAGGATAGCAGCAACGAGAATAATAACAGTTAGTGAGTAATCATTACTCATTGATTTTCACCTTCTTATTAAACCTAGTAAGTGTGTAGTATCCAATAAATATCGGAGTAATTAGTTGAATTAGGATAAACACCACTGGCATTTGATAAAAAGATACGATGATTCCACTTAATATGAATAATGCAATCATAAGAAACAATGATAGTTCTTTCACAAATTTCTTTCTGCTATTTTGTTTCTCAGTTAGAACCATTTTTTCAAACCATTCTAGATCTGGAGTATAGACTGGGAATTGATCGACCTTGCCTAATCCTTCTTGCAGTTTGTGAATAGCATCCAAGTCATGTTTATTTTGTTTTTCGTTTCCGAGTATGACGACCTTCTGTTTCTTCACCAAGTTTCAGCTCCCTTCTTACTGCCAAAATTCCATTATGAACTCTTGATTTTACCGTTCCAGAGGATATTTTCATCCATGTACCAATCTCATCATATGAGTATCCATAATAATGCTTCAGCACAATGGGAACCCGAACGTCTACAGGTAATTTACCTAATGCCTCTAACGCATCGTTCCATTCCTCATTCCGGCTTTCAAATTGCCATTTCAGTTTTCGATAAACTTCTTCCTGTCCTTTCCATTTGTTTTCTCTCTTTTGCTTTCTACATTGATCTATATAAGCATTGGTGGCAATGGAAATCAGCCAAGTTGAAAATTTACTTTGACCATTATAGAGATGCATTTTTTGAATACATTTTGCCATTGTTTCTTGTGCCAGTTCTTCAGCAATATCAGGGTTCATTGTAATTTTCATTAAATACTTTACAAGGAACGGATAATTTTCTTTAAACAACATCGCAAATGCAAGATGATCCCCTTCTTTTGCACTTTTTATTAACGGATCCATCGCCGCTTGTCCTCACTTTCCCCCATCTATCCCTCTTTTTCTATTTGACTCTATCTGCTGATTTCCGCTCCAGACACTTCGCTTTCCGCACAAATCAACAGAGTGCCAATTTCAACATTTAGCTTTAACACAGCCTTCTATATATGTATAAGACGTCAAAGTAAAAATTTCGTTCATTTTATTTAGTGAATAATTTAAATTCTATCACAAAAGACACGAATTTCTTCGTGCCTTTCCATTAATGACTATTATTTGGACCTATTCTTTTCCATCGCTTTTCCCATTTTTCTTTTTGTTTTCTCCACTTTTCTTCCCATTTTCTAGCACCTTTATTAAAATGCTCTTCAATCGATTCTCGGTTGATTTTCATTTCTTCCTCTTGCTTCTTTTGAATCAATGTATCGATGCGGGGGACATCAAAGCTATTTGATGGAGTACCTTTTAATGCTTCCTTCATGACTTCACGAAACACAATGGCTGCTCCTGCACTGCTTGTTGTTTTCAAGAAGTGTTTTTCATCTGTTTTATCGTAGCCTACCCACACGGCTCCAATTAATTGTGGTGTATAGCCAACAAACCATTGGTCCTTGACCCCTGTAACTCCTTCAATTGGTACTTGTGTCGAACCAGTTTTCCCAGCTATTTCTCTTCCTAGTATTTGAGCGCTTTTTCCTGATCCGTGTTCAACAGCTCCAAGGAGCAAAGTGTTTATGTGATCTGTCACAGCTTTAGTAGTGACTCTTTCCTTTTTTTCCTTCCACTCAGCAACAATATTCCCTTCTGTATCAACTATCTTCTTGATTACATGAGCTTTAGTTCTAACTCCATGATTAGGAAAGACGGAATACGCCTCAGCCATTATCAGTGGAGAAACACCTTCTTCTAATCCACCAAGTGCAAGTGTTAGGTTTCGATCACCTTTTTTTAATGGTATTCCAAAGCGCTTGGTTGAATCTAATCCCTTTTCTATTCCTATTTCATTTAATAACCAGACAGCTGAAACATTTTTTGAATCTTTTACTGCTTCATACATGGGTACTTCCCCGGCATATTCGTGGTTGTAATTGCTTGGCTCATATTCACCAAAGCTCATTGGTTCATCCTTTAACATATCTGTTATTTTCCAGCCATCTTCGAGTGCCGGTGTAAAGACTGCAAGCGGTTTAATCGAAGAACCTGGCTGTGCCTTTAATTGCGTTGCACGGTTATAACCTCTAAAGGTATGTTCTCCTCGTCCACCAACAATTGCTCGGATTCCACCCGTTTTTGGATCAACTAATATCCCGCCGCTTTGGACCATTTGATCAGTACCCTTTGGAAATAAATCGTCTTTTTGATAGGTTTTCTCCATAGCATTCTGCATGGTAGGATCAAGCTCTGTATATATTTGATACCCACCGGTTAATAATTCATCCTGTGATAAATGGTATACATTAATTGCTTCTTCAAAAACTTGATCAACATAATGAGGATACTTCCCACGAAACGGATCCCCGCCTTTATTATTTAAAATTACTTTTTCATTTAGTGCTTGTTCATATTGCTGAGTTGTAATATAGCCCTGCTTCTTCATTTGTCCAAGTACAAGATTTCTCCTTTGTGTTGCCTTATCCAAGTGATGATATGGATTTAAAGCAGAAGGTGCTTTTATTAAACCTGCAAGTAAGGCTGATTCGCTAATAGATAGATCCTTGACCTCTTTGGCAAAATAATTCCGTGCTGCATGCTTAATCCCCCAGGCACCATCACCAAAATAGATCTGATTTAAGTACATTTGAAGGATCTCTGATTTGCTAAATTGTTTCTCTATTTTCATAGCTAAAAACACTTCATCAACTTTTCTTTTTAGGGTTTTCTGAGAGGTGAGTAGTGTGTTTTTTGTTAACTGCTGGGTAATCGTACTGCCGCCTTCAACCATCCCACGAGCTTTTATGTCCCGTATAAGTGCTCTTGTAATACCTATAAAATCAACACCATGATGCTCATAGAATCGGCGGTCCTCTATTGCAATGACTGCATTTTTCATAGAGTCAGATACCTGATTAATTGAAATACCTTCATTTTTATTAGCAGAAACTTTACTTGCAACCTCACCATTCAAATCATAAAATATGGTTGCCTGGGGAAGTTCATTCTTAAGCGAAGAAATATCCACATCCATCGAATATGCATATATGATACCTAGAAAGCCCAAAACTAAAAGAGAAAACGAAAGAACCATCACTTGGTTCATATGCCATCGCTTCCAATTATTCACTACCTTTTTCATAAATCCTCCTTAAAAAATGAAAAAATCCAAAATGAATGACATCATTTTCTTTTTCCCAAAATAGGGAAAATTTATCCAAGTTTTGCGGATAAAAGGTGTCAAGAATCTTCTAAATTGTTTTTGTAGATATTTTGTAACAACATCATTATGAAATTTTTTATATGATAAGGGTATAGTTTCGAGAAAAGGAAGTGGAGTATGTTCTTAAAATCTAGAAATGAATCAGATTTATTAAAATTATTGGGATTCTTAAACACAAGAATGATTTTATCTGAAGATGAAAGGAAGCAGTATTTATACTTAAAGAAAGGATATGAAGGGGAAGTCGCATTTGACCTGTTGACGGCAGCAAACCTCAATAGAGAAATGTTTATTTTAAACGATATAATGCTCGAAATAAATCATTCAAAATTTCAAATTGATTCCTCCCTGATCATTCAAGATACGATTATTCCTTGTGAAGTAAAAAATTATGAGGGCAATTATTTTTACAAAGATGGTGAATTCCAATTATGTAGTGCCAAAAGGCCAATTACGAATCCATTACACCAATTAAAGAGAACCGAAACTTTGCTCCAACAATATCTCAAAAAAAATGGGTTCCCTTTTCGAATTCTTCCCTATCTAGTTTTTATCAATCCTAAATTCTTCTTATATCAAGCTCCCCAAAATGATTCGATTATTTTCCCCCCACAGCTCAGCAGCTTTATGGAAAAACTAAATTCAAAACCATTTAACCTAAATGGGATGCAGCAGAAACTTGCTGACAAATTAATAGCGGATCACAAAATTGAATCTCCCTATCCTAAATTACCTCCCTACGAATATCATTCACTGCAAAAAGGAATGACTTGTGCTATATGCGATTCATTTTTTATTACTTGTGACGAAAGGAAACTTACGTGTAAAAATTGCGGTTTTGAGGAGGAGGTTGAATCAGCTGTTATACGTAGTGCAGAAGAGTTAAAGCTGCTTTTTCCAACTCTAAGAGTTACTACTAATATTATTTTTGATTGGTGTAAGGTGATAGGTTCTAGAAAAACGATTCGGAGAATCCTGCAGAAATATTATAAAGTTATTGGATGTAAGCAATGGACTTATTATAAGTGACCGCTCTTTCTTCTTTTAGCAGTTCTCGGGCTCTCATCCACTTTATGAGTGACCGCTCTTTCTTCTTTTTGCAGTTCACGGGCTCTCATCTACTTAATGAGTGACCACTATTTCTTCTTTTTGCTATTCACGGGCTCTCATCCACTTTATGAGTGACCGCTCTTTCTTCTTTTTGCAGTTCACGGGCTCTCTTCCACTTTATGAGTGACCGCTCTTTCTTCTTTTTGCTATTCGCGGGCTCTCATCCACTTTATAAGTGACCGCTCTTTCTTCTTTTTGCTATTCGCGGGCTCTCATCTACCTTTTGAGTGACCGCTCTTTCTTCTTTTTGAAATTCGCGGGCTCTCATCTACTTAATGAGTGACCGCTCTTTCTTCTTTTTGCTATTCACGGGCTCTCATCCACTTTATGAGTGACCGCTCTTTCTTCTTTTTGCTATTCGCGGGCTCTCATCCACTTTATAAGTGACCGCTCTTTCTTCTTTTTGCTATTCACGGGCTCTCATCTACTTAATGAGTGACCGCTCTTTCTTCTTTTTGCTATTCGCGGGCTCTCATCTACCTTATGAGTGACCGCTCTTTCTTCTTTTTGCAGTTCGCGGGCTCTCATCTACTTAATGAGTGACCGCTCTTTCTTCTTTTTGCTATTCGCGGGCTCTCATCCACTTTATGAGTGACCGCTCTTTCTACTTTTTGCAGTTCACGGGCTCTCATCTGCCTTATGAGTGACCGCTCTTTCTTCTTTTTGCTATTCCCGGGCTCTCATCTACCTTATGAGTGACCGCTCTTTCTTCTTTTTGAAATTCGCGGGCTCTCATCTTCCAATGAGTGGATAAAAAAAGAAAAAGCATTCGATATTAGAATCGATTGCTTTTCCTTAGTCATTCATAGTTAATTCTTTAAAGCGTACTTTGGAATGTTTCTCATCAAAACTGCTAAAAATGCGATAATGTTTTTCATCTAATATCCGAAAATGCTTACTAAGAATATTTTGTTGAAGAACAAAACCATTTTTTCTCGATACTACCCGCCACCAAATTCGTCCTCCGAACGTTTTCATTCTCCGATAGTCAATTCCTTCGCGTGCAACGGTCTCTAAGACTTCCAGCGGTTCATTTCCAAATAGAAATTGGACCGTTTCTGTTTCTCTAAATAAAGCACAGATCGAAACAACGGTAGACCAACCAGCAAGAACCCTTCCTTTTTCGACCTGTACAAGGGTTTTCTTTGATACCCCAATGATTTCTGCCATTTTATCCTGGGTATAGCCTGCTTCTGTACGGATTAATCGTAATTTATTTGAAACTAGCCTAATAATTTCTTCTCTATTCATAAATAGACCTTCTTTCACTTCCTATCTAGTGTAATTTTACACAAGTTGCCTTATATTTAAAAGAAAAAACTGCTATCGTTTAAATGATAGCAGTTTTTATGGTTTTATTTCGTCGGAATCCCACATTGACTTTGACTTAAGCAGGATTTTTCAAGATCACAAGCAGCACATTTCCCTTTTTTTGATTTACGGATAAATTTCACTAATGCCCAAGTAGCGTAACCAAAAATCGCAGTGCCAATGATGATGTTTGCTATCATATGGTACACCTTCCCTAATTTAGACTAGTCCAAACAGTTTACCGCCCTGATAAATAACCAAACATAAAACATAGGCAATAAATAATGCATAAAGAATTGAAAAAGCAGTCCATTTCTTTGAGCCTGTCTCTTTGTAAATGGTTGCCGCAGTTGCTAAACATGGAATATATAATAGAATAAAAACCATAAAGCTATAGGCAGCAAGTGGTGTGTAAAAATCACTTAATAAACCTTGCAAACTCGCATTTTCTGGAACAAAATAAATAATATTCATCGTTGAGATAATGGCTTCTTTTGCTAGGAAACCCGTTATTAAGGATGCAGCCGCCTGCCAAGTGCCAAATCCGATGGGCTCTAATAACGGTGCAAACAAATTACCTATAGCAGCTAAAAAGCTATCATCCATATCGACTTTTAATCCATTCGGACCAGCATACGATAACAGCCAAATGAAAACAGAGCCTGCAAAGATAAACGTTCCTGCTTTTCTAACAAAACCCTTGCCCTTATCCCAAGTACTTCTCCAAAGTGATTGTACCTGTGGGAGACGATATGGAGGCAATTCTATAACGAATAACGATGTTTCTGATTTTAATAAGGTTTTAGTAAATATTTTAGCTAATAGTAAAGCAACAACGATACCAAGAACATAAAGACTTAATACCACTAGTGCTTTATGACCCACAAAAAATGCGCCAACAAACAATGCGTATACAGGCAGGCGTGCAGAGCATGACATTAGTGGTGTTAATAATATGGTCATTAGTCTTTCACGAGGAGTTTCAATCGTTCTAGCAGCCATGATACCGGGTACATTACAGCCAAATCCAATCATCATCGGAATAAACGCCTTACCATTTAGCCCAACAGACTCCATAATCCTGTCCATAACAAGAGCTACCCTAGCCATGTAACCTGAATCCTCTAATAAGGATATAAAAAAGAAAAGAATAAATATCTGTGGAACGAACACGAGTACTCCACCAACACCGGCAATTAATCCTTCAATAATCAGTGCATGTATAAAGTCTGAAGCGTTAATAGTAACAAGGAATTTTTCAAATCCTGTGGTTACTGGACCTGTTAATATTCCATCCAAAACGTCAGATAATGGAGTCCCTAGCCAATCAAAGGTCAACATAAACATCAAATACATACATATTAAGAAGATCGGCATTCCTAAATAGCGATTAGTTACAATGGAGTCAATTTTTTCTGTCAGAGGTACAACAGTACGAACTTTTCGAACAGAAGCCACTAGAATTTTTTCGATAACTTCTTTTCTTTTCAAATAAATGTAGTTTGCCAGCGATTTTTTATTTTTATTTTCTTGGTTTAATACAGACTCCAAATGAGAAATGAATAATTCTAGTTTAGTAGGTTCTATTAGTTTGGAAAGATAATTTTTTACGTATTCATTCCCCTCAAAAAGTTGAAGGGCAAGCCATCTAGGTGAATGGTCTGTTTTTCCTATTAGATCAATACTTAATTCAGAGATAGCATCTTCTATCTCTTTTCCATAAAAAACATGTTTTTTTACCTTTGAATGATTCGAACTTGTTGAAATGACCTCTATTAATCGATCGCAACCTTTACCATTCCTTGCAACAACAGGTACGACAGGTACTCCTAAAATCTGTGATAGCTTTTCCGTATCAATATGAATGCCTCGATTGGCAGCGACATCAACCATATTCAAACCAATTAATGCCGGCTTTTCATATTCAAGCAATTGTATTGTTAAATGCAAATTACGCTCTAATTGAGAAGCATCTAAAATATTTAACAACCTGTCTACTGGTTCCTCTAAGAAAAAAGAAGTAACAACCCCTTCATCCTTTGATAATGGATTGAGAGAATAAACCCCTGGCAAATCAATTAATCTTCCTATATTATTCTTGAAAACTCCGACCTTCTTTTCAACTGTAACACCGCTCCAGTTCCCAACATATTCATAGGATCCTGTAAGATTATTAAACAATGAAGTTTTTCCGGTATTCGGGTTTCCAATAAGTGCGATTTCCATTAAACTCTCTCCACTTCTATTAAGCGCGCTTCTTTGAGACGGAGACCGACACACTGTCCACACGATTCAATCATGACTGGCCCCCCAAAAGGCATTACGCATTTGATACAAACCTCAGAACCTTCCGTTATTCCTAGGTCCAACAACCTTCTTTGCACCATTCGGCCAACTTTCGATATATTAATGATTTTTCCTTTTTCTCCTACTTTAAACGAACCGAACATCGCTATCACCCTTACATAGGTTAATTGAGAATGATTATCTTTATTTATATCGTTATTTTATCATTAAAAGATGGCTTATTCTGTGACAAAAGTTCGAAAAAAAAAAGATAGATAAGTCATAGACTTTTCTATCTTTTCTTCTTATATCATTTTTTTGGGTGCTGCACTAATGACAAGGATCACAATGACCGCGCACACGATGAAGCTTGGGAGCATATATGTTCCATTGTAAAGAAGGGAATAAACAGCTACTGGCTGACCTTCAGGCGCATATTCGCCAAAGAACACAATTCCTGATAGGACATGAGAAAGATATCTTAATGCACTACCTAAAAATGTACCCAATAGAACAAATGTGACCCATTTTCTTCTATTATTATTTACAAGGGAATCTTTCACCTGAGAAGCAAATATACCTGCTAAACCAACCACTGAAAAGGCAATACCATAATCAATAATACCTTGTAGAAGTGTATATATTTGTGAAAAACCAAGGATGAACTGTAGTAATCCAAGTAAAAATCCAGACAAGATTCCTCCTTTTACTCCCCAACGAAATGACATTAGGAAAATGGGAATCATCGCGATAGAAATGGATCCTCCTTGAGGCCATATTTTTAATGACAATAATCCTGAAACCAAATCCAATAAATAAGCTAGTGCTGAAAATACTGCTACTTCTACTAAAAATAATGTGTTATTATGCTTTTTCTCCATACATGTTCCCCCTTATTTGTTTGTATTCTGGAGAACGTCCGATAGGTTTACTACTAAAATCTAATATGGCGCCAGTATAAACAAAAAAACAATGCAGGACGTTTAAGGATAGTCTGCATTGCTTGCATTAAGATTCGGCAAACCACATCCCTACGCTAGTGTTAACTAACAGGTTCATAGGGTCAGAACTCGAACGTTCACTCTCAGCCACTAAAAGCAGCTCCCCCTGTGGAAATATTTAATTATTTTCTAAACGAATATACTATTTTTATAGGACTTTTACAAGGATAAACTTCCATTCATGGTATAATTAAATTATCTATACTTATACAAATATTAAATTAATAAAATTTACCTATCTTTATTTAAAGGGATTTTCAGCTATTATCACGAATTAACTTTAATCAGTTCGGCAATTTCTTAGGAGGAAACTGTGATGTTATCTGAGGTACAAATGGATTTAATAACTTTTTTGGATAAGAATAAAGAGAAATTGATTCGTGAGTGGGAGAATTCAATTGTTATATCTAACGGAGATCCCTATAAAGAAAAAATAAGTCAAAATGGAATAGCCATTTTTAATATAGTGTTAACTATGCATACGATGAGTGAAAAGGAACTCTTAGAGTCTATCCAAAAGCAAGCGATAGAAATTTCTGAAGAAAGAGCTTTGGCTAATATTAATATTGGGGACTTTGTATATAATGTTAATCTTGGAAGAACTGTTTTATACAGTTATTTTAGTAAGGCAGGTCTAGAATGGGATGACCTTCAAGAATCAATTAATAAGATAAATTTCTGCTTTGATAAATTTCTTTATTTCGCAGTTACTCATTACACAGAATCTAAAAACAAAATTATCGAAGAAAAAACAATGTTTATTGATTCAACTCACCAAGACCGTTTAACCCTTTTAGGGCAAATGACATCAAGCTTTATCCATGAATTTAGAAACCCACTTACCTCTATTCAAGGTTTTATTCAGCTTCTTAAGGCTGACTACCCTGATATGAAATATTTGGATATCATATCAAGTGAGTTAGATCAGCTTAATTTCCGTATTTCACAATTTCTACTTTTGTCCAAAAAGGAATTAATTGGAAAAGAAAAGGAGCATTTTAATCAAAATAAATTAATTGATGAAGTGTTAAATTTCTTATATCCAAGTATTTTAGACGGTAAGGTGAAAATAAAGAAAGATATAGTCGATGAGATTACCCTTTTTGGATATGCAGATGAAATGAGACAAGTCTTTATTAATATTATTTTTAATGCGATTGATGTATTAAACCATCACAGAATCCCAAACCCAACCATTGAAATTAAAAGCTATATAGAGAACAATACTCATGTAATTTTATCAATTTCCAATAATGGACCAATGATTCCTGCAGAATGGAGAAAAACAATTTTCGAGCCATTTTTCACAACAAAAAAACTTGGTACAGGTCTCGGACTATTCGTATGTAATGAAATCATTGAAAAACACAAAGGTGAATTAACCTGTCTCTCAAATCCAGAAATCACAGTATTTACAATTAAATTACCTATTGCTGCGTCTCCAATGTAGGAGACGTTTATTTTCTACCTTATTTTCTAAAAATTTATAATTTTTCGATTCATACAGACAGGTCTTTTTTCATAAAATGTTGATACCAACTAATATTCCAACTAGAACGTTTGACTGTACAGTTGTAATTTACTATAATTATTTTTAAATTTAGATAATCGAGGTGATATGATGGGGCTGTCTATCGTATCGGTGAATTAGCAGAAATCGCAATGGTCTCTAAACGGACAATTGATTATTATACATCAATTGGTTTATTAAACGCAGAACGTTCTAAATCTAATTACCGAATTTATTCTGATGAATCCTTAAAGGATTTAAAGTTTATTGAAGATTGTAAGAATTTACACTATCCTCTTGACGAGATTAAAAGAAAACTAGATATGAAGAAAGACAAAACAATTCGTGATTCAGAAGTGGAAAAACATGTGAATGCTGTTATACAACAAATGCAGCAGCTACAGAATGATTTATTTGACCTAATTCCAATTGTTGAAAAATTGGATGACCTGCAAAAAGAAAAATTCACAACAAATCTAATGATGCAAAAATCAGTCTTGATGAAATCCCTTTTGAATGGAACGAGTTAATTTTTTTAAATTACTAGGAGGTGACTCCTTAACTCGTATTTAACGAGCTAAGGGAACTTATTTGGACATATTTAACTTGGTTATAATAGCCATTTTAATTGCGTTAACTGCTTTTTTTGTAACTTCAGAGTTTGCTATTGTAAAAATTCGTAGTTCAAGAATTGATCAGTTGATTGAGGAAGGTAATTCGAGTGCTATTTCAGCAAAAAAAGTAATTTCTAACTTGGATGAATATCTTTCAGCCTGTCAGTTGGGAATTACGATTACTGCCCTTGCTTTAGGTTGGATTGGGGAATCAACTATTGAGCAATTGCTCGTTCCCCTTTTTAATGGACTAGAAATTCCTGAAGGTGTTTCCCACATATTATCAATTGGGATTGCGTTTGCGACAATTACTTTTTTACATGTTGTCGTAGGAGAACTGGCACCTAAAACACTGGCTATTCAGAAAGCTGAATTGATTACTCTGGTTATGTCACGACCTCTAATTCTCTTTTATAAAGTGATGTACCCCTTTATTTGGTTATTAAATGGGTCAGCGCGAATTGTAACGAGCATTTTTGGTCTTAAGCCTGTTTCTGAAAGCGAAATGGCACATACTGAGGAAGAGCTCCGAATTATCCTCTCTGAAAGCTATAAAAGTGGCGAAATTAACCAATCTGAGTTTAAGTATGTAAATAAAATTTTTGAATTTGATAACCGTATTGCCAAAGAAATTATGGTTCCAAGAACTGAAATCGTTTCATTATCTAAAGATGATACGCTGGATACTTTTCTCCAGGTAATCCGTGAGGAAAAATATACGCGATATCCAATTATTGATGGCGATAAAGACCATATTATTGGTCTAGTTAATATTAAGGAAATGGTCACGGATTTAATCAGTAAAGAAACCCTTTCAACTAAAACACTTGAACACTATACTCGTCCAATTATTAGAGTAATAGAAACCATACCCATTCATGATTTGCTTGTGAAAATGCAAAAAGATCGAATGCATATGGCTATATTAATGGATGAATATGGCGGTACCTCAGGTCTTGTTACAGTTGAAGATATCCTCGAAGAGATTGTTGGCGAAATCCGCGATGAGTTTGATTCGGATGAGATTCCAATGATACGTAAAATTAAGGAAAACCATTATATTATTGACTCCAAGGTTCTTGTAACAGAAGTAAATGATTTGTTGGGAGTCGATATTGATGATGAAGATATTGACACTATAGGCGGTTGGGTACTAACCGAGAATTATGAAGCCAAAGAAGGAGACTCCATTCATCACGAAACCTATGCATTTAAAATACTCGATATGGAGGATCACCATATAAAATATATCGAGGTAACAAAGCTTGTAAGTGAAGAAGAAGCAAACACAAATAAAATTGCTTTACCTCATACTGAAGTACTCTCATGAATTGAATTTTCCAACAGACCAAAGTGATTATTGGTCTGTTTTTTTGTAATAAATTTGTAATAATTGCTCAATAATCCAATCACCATCACCTTTAAAAACATATTCTAAACTAAAGGGGGGAGAAATAACGATGGAATTAATTTTCTTATTTTTAGCGTCAATACTTTCTGGATTTGCATTAATGAGCGTTGAACCGGTATCATTTTTAAGTTTCTTAGGTCCAATTTTTGATATCGTAGGCGCATTAGCAGTCATGATTTTTTCTTTAGCACTACTATACAAAGGTGGTAAATCACTATTTAAGTAGTTTTGAGAACGGTTACATTTTATTGAATAAGAAAGAAGATCAGATTATCGCATCTGATCTTTTTCTTTTGCAGTTATTTGTTTCTTAAGATAATAATTTCTTCTTCTGCTTTAGCTAATTTAATTAAGTGTGAATCCAGGCGGCGATTAATGTGTTTAATTTCCTCACCATTTCCTAAGTTTTTTTCTAAGTGCTTTACTACATTGCCTTGTACGTCTTCAATGCGCTGTAATGACTCTTTAATATCTGATAAGTCAATTTGATTAACCTCAACTCGATGCTCAATACTGTCCATTTGCTCTAATCGAGAAAGTCTATGTTCGATGTTTTCTAAGGTTTTATTGAAAGAATTAATTAGCGTTTTAATATCAGAAATGTTTTCGGTCAATTTATCAAGCTTTTGCTCCATAGTTAGTATCTCCCCATTTCGTATTAAATCCATTTTATCACCCTGAACACCCTAAATATGTTACAAATTCTAAAATAATTCTGAACGATTTTGTATATATTTAGTATCCACCCTTTATGTTGTTTATTACGGAATTTTGAACATTTTTTAAAATAAACACTAAGATAGAAATCCTTGTGAAGAATGTCACATGCAAATCTAATAAAATGCCTTAATCTAATAACATAAGAAATGGTTAACATTTCTTCCTAAATTAAATGTTTTCAATCTTATTATGGCTATTACCATTTGGAAAAGGTTGGTGCATCTTATATGATAATTTCTATTGATGAAAAAGCTGCAAAGTGGTTTACAAATGAATTCCAGATCAATACCGTGAGAATGTTTCCACAATATGATGGTTTTGGTGAAAAACACAAGGGCTTTAGCCTGGCGTTTTCAGCAGAGTCACCATCAAATATTGGCTTTACTAAAGAAATAAATGGTATTAACTTCTATATAGAAGGAAATGATGTATGGTTTTTTGAGGATACCGAAACTTGTTTATCCTATAATGACGAAATAAAAGAAATTCAAATAAGCTTCAAGGAAACATTGGCTATAAACTAATTCTCCACCAATATTATCCCAGGGCAGCCATCATAGATGGCTGCTCTATTTCCAATATTAATACTATCCCGAACAATATTCATAGCATAACCAATCCTATATTAATTTTGTTACTTACCATACAAATAATATGATTCTGAAAATTCAGAATAAAACGCGAACTATGTTGCAATAATAAATGGTTAGCTTTATAATGAAAGCGCCTACTTAGTAAAATGTTGTGAGCAGTAGCGCTTTTTTAATCTATGCAGAAAGGGGTTTGGCATGATAGAGCATTTGTATACAATCATTTTTACTTTTCTTGGGACTGGGATTGGAGGACTTACAGGATACGTAATTGTACAAAAATATATAAAAAAACCAGTAAATAAGACCTCTCAGAATAAAAATGATTTACAAAGTAATCAGAATGAAGCCCAAGACTATCCAATAATTGATATCACCATTGACCAGGTTCGGATAGCAGTGAGGCAATTTTCAGATAATCTTCCTAAAGGTGCCTACCGTACAATTATTGTCCAGAACGATAACAGCATCGATTTTAAACAACTCGCAAATATTTTAGGTGGGATTCCATCTAAGCAGTTTTATATGTCTAAAGAAACCTATGATCTTTTTGAGGAAAACGAAAAGAAAATACCAGGCGAAATGGACATGGTCCAAAAAGCAGTCGACTTATATGTTAAGGAACGAAAGGAATATCCGATGCTGCGATTCGATCCAAATCGGAGAGTGAACTATTACCAATTAATTCAAGACAATTATTTAAGAACTGCTCCTGAAACAGAGTTTTATATTACAGAATTAGATGGACTCATAACTCATATTCGACCTGAAAAAAGGAAAATCGAAAACTCCTCTCAGTAATGTAAGAGGGCACTGAAAAACTTACGTTTTTAGAAATGTAAGCATGGTCTAGACAAAAAAACGGCAATTTCTTGTTCGATTTTGAA
>NZ_BAWM01000036.1 GCF_000759675.1 Neobacillus niacini
GTTCAAAATCGAACAAGAAATTGCCGTTTTTTTGTCTAGACCATGCTTACATTTCTAAAAACGTAAGTTTTTCAGTGCCCTCTTTTAACTTGGGAGTGCTTTTTAAATGATAATTATTCTTCAATTTTATAGCTAGTTAGTACAAAAAAGATCTGTCAAAACAGACCTTCATACAATTGAACTTACCTGCTACGTTAGCTAAATAAGATAACATTTACTTGAAGTAAAAAGCCCTTCTCAAAATAGAGTGGGGCTTACTCTTTCTGTGTTATAAACCATCCTTCAGGTTTTTTTTCAATATGAAAAACATCTTCATCGAATTTTTTTCTCAGTTCTTTATATTCCTCATTTTCAATTTTAACCTGTGCTACTCTGATTTGCTTTAGTGTAATTTCTGGTTTCTGGATTTCAAAAATCAGATCTTTAAAAATAAAAAAAGTCCTTTGACGTTTCATTCTCTCCACATCCTTCCTTTTATATCTCTTACATTAAGAATTAGTCAAAAATGAATAAAACCCTATAAAATCTTTGTAAATTGTTTGTAAAAAACAAAAGCCCTTCTCATTTGAGAGTGTCTTAATTTAGTGGTTCTAATAGAAATTTATGTCCTAGAGTCTATACCGGATCTTATTCAATTAAAGCCAACAGTAGTTTTAGAACATTTCTTCACAAGCCAGAATCGTAGGAATTATATATTTCGCCAATAATCCCTTTTAATTGATGGACACCTAAATCCGTATTTGTCATTAAGACTAATCCATTCTCTAAATAGGGATATCCAACCAATAAGTTCCATATTATATCTCCATTTTTATAACATCATTTTACCATTAGTAGGGAGATATGGTTTATTATATTACCTATGCTTGTTCAACTATGGGTGCGTTACTTGAATAAGAAAAGCGTTCCTTCCGAAGCAGCGTCCCGTTAGTTCAACAAGTACATCAAAAAAAAAAGATTTATGTTCAATTAATAACACGATTTATATATAATACAACGTAAGAATACCATATTCAGAACTTATCATAATCAGAAAGGTGATAATAAAATGGAAAACTTTTATCTTTTTGTTCTTATGTGTATTTTTCTAATTATTTTACCCGGTCCCGATACTGCAATTACTACAAAAAATACTGTTACCGTTGGGAGTATCGGTGGTCTTAAAACAGCTTTAGGTATTTGTTGTGCCCTTCTTATCCATACTTCTGCTGCTGTATTAGGACTTTCAGCCATCATTGTGAAATCAGCGTTATTATTTTCTTTCTTCAAATACGTGGGTGCTGTTTACTTAATTTATTTGGGAGCTAAGACATTATGGTCTTTGAAGAAAAAGGAAGTAGCAGCAAGCGTTGAGATGAACACAAAAAGCCAGTTTGTAAACAAATCTTGTTTTAAGCAAGGATTCCTTACAAATATACTAAATCCCAAAGTTGCTGTTTTTTTCTTAACCTTTTTGCCTCAATTCGTTGACACTGGAAGTAATACCTTTTTACCATTTCTAATAATGGGTATCACTTATACAGTTTTGACTGCGGTATGGTATTTACTTTATGTCAATTTAATTAATCAGATTAGTGCTTTTATGAAAAAACCTAAAACACAAAATATTATTGAAGGAATCACAGGTACTATACTAATAGGTTTTGGTATTAAACTAGCTCTTGAAAAGGCTCATAATTAGATTATTTTTTATATAAGGTAAGACCCTTGATTTCCCTAAATCGAAGGGTCTTATTTTTTGCAGAGTTTATCAAAAAAAGACAGTAACCTGAAATATCCATTAATGTATCTTGTGACTTTTTTTCGATTTAGATAACCCGTCTACAAAATTGATATTTTTTGAGAGGTACTAGTAAAAAAATTACACCGATATTATCGAAACTATTAAAAGTGAGTATTATACACGGTACCCTGTTGTTGATGGGGATAAAGATCATATTCGTGGTTTCATCAATGTGAAAGAGTTTTTAACTGCACTTCAAGATACTAATATGGATAAGGACTTTAATTTAGAAAAAATCATTAAACCCATTATTCGTGTCATTGAGATTTTTCCTATTAGACAACATGTTATAAGAGAAGCGATGAGAAGAAGGGGAAGGTTCTATCATTGCAGCTCTTGAATTCTAAGAAGATTTTTCATTTTTTGATAAGACCAATTTTGATAGAATAAAAAAGTAGAGCATGTATATAGTTATGAGCTTGAAAAAAGTAATTTAGAATAAAGGGGAAAGATATAAATGACAGAATTAAAGGATTGGAAAAATGGTGCTCAAGGGCATAAATTTATTGCTTCTTTTAGCGGAGGAAAGGATAGTGTCTTAGCTCTTTATAAAGCAATGAAGGTCGGAGAAGCGGTTGGACTGATTGTCATGCTGGAGGAAGAAGGGAAACGTTCCAGATCCCATGGAATGCCTCCGGAACTCATACATGCCCAAGCTAATTCTATCGGTTTGCCTGTTTATACTGCAGCTGCAAGTTGGACTGATTATGAAAAAGTATTTATCAGTCTTTTAGAAAACGCTAAAAATCAAGGAGCAGAATTGTTAGTAACCGGAGACTTGGATATGCCTGCTCATGGCTGTTGGCATGAAACGGTTACGAAGAAGGCTGGATTAAAGCTTGGGATGCCTTTATGGGAAATGAATCATCGTGAAGCTGTCGAAGAGTTCATAAATCTAGGATTTGTAACGATCATGGTAACTGTTAATCTATCACTAGGAATGCGTGAAGACGATTTAGGGCGGACGTTAACCCGTGAATACGTGAATGAACTTGAAGCTCGTGGTATTGACCCCTGCGGAGAAGGTGGAGAGTTCCATACTACAGTAATAGATGGGCCAATTTTTAAACATCCTATCCCGGTTCGTAAATGTGAGATTATGAAGGACGGAGAATATGCCTTTTTGCCTTTGGAGCTGGATCAAATCCCCCGTTGAATAACAGTTATTGTTACCTGAGGATATTTCCTGACTCATTAGTACTAAAAAAATAAAAACCTTTGTCTGTATTCAATAGACCAAGGTTTTTACAATTTTGGGCTTGTCAACAATAATTTATTTTACTTTATTAGAACGGGTCGAGAGCCACGGATCAATCGCAAAAGCAAACTGGCCGGTTAAGCATAGAGATACATGCCCCGCTTCCACAAGCTGATAGGTTTTATCTTCACTTGAAATAAGATCCATGACAGGAAGGCTTTGTGATTCTAACACTAATTCATCCCTTGTGGAGGTTATCACCAATGTACTACATTTAATATTGGTTAACTCCACCTTGTTACCGCCAATCTTCATTTCACCTTTGACAAGCTTGTTATCTTTGTATAATTCATTGAACATTTGCTTGAATGCTGCACCAGAAAAGGTAACGGCGTCTTTCATCCATTTGTCCATTCTCCGCCATTTATCTACATATTTTTGATCATGGGCACGGGTGACTAGGTTTATCGTTGGACCGATATTAAATCCTTGCAGCGCCATAAAGATTGCATATAAAAACTCTGATGGGATGACTTCGTAAGCATCTGCGAACCGGTCAAAATTGAGTGTCCCCTTTTGGAGTGCTTTCACCCATTTATTAGGAACAATGACATCGCTGTAGTCAATTGGAACCGCTGCCAGAACGAGATTTTTGATTGGCAGATCCGTTAGTGATGTCAGAATAGCGGAAAGTGTTCCACCAATACAATATCCTATCAAAGATATTTCTTTTGCACCTGAATGTCTTAATGCCCTTTTTACCGCCACTTCTAGATAGTCGAAAATGTAGTTATCTAAAGTGAGGTCCTTGTCTTCCAAGCCAGGAGAACCCCAATCTAGCAAATAGACATCGTACCCCTGTTTTGAAAGGTTGCCAATGACACTTCCTTCTTCAGAGATATCAAGAATATAGGCTTTATTTAATAGAGAATAAACCAAGAACAATGGAGTATTATACTTTTTCTCAGGAGCAGGGTGATACCACAAAACAGATTTATTTTTTTTCCAAACCGCTTTTCTAGGTGTAGATTCAATATCAGGCTTTGGTTCACTCATAACTTTATAAATAGTGTTCCACCGCTGCGTCTCCGTTTCAAGATTGAGAACAGGGATATTTACTAGTGATTTAACCGCCATCATATATTCTCCTTCACCTTTATTTTGCTGTCAGAACTGGTTCTTCTTTTTCTTTCTGCAAAAGCTCCTTCATCGCCTCAAACTCATTTTTTATTTCAGATAATTTAGCAAGCTCCAGTGATGTTTTTTGCCATTCCGAATGGATATGTTTGGTGAATTCTAGTATTTCTCCAAGCATTTTATTTTGCGCATCTGTTGCTAAAGCAAAACTTTCTTGCAAATTCCAGATTTTCTCTTCAAGAATATCTATTTTTTCTTCAGCTTGGATGGTTTGTTTGACCGCATTGGCTACATCATTTTTTGTGGGTAGATTCATATAATTAGCCATCAGTTCCCGATTTCTTTTTAGCCTTTCTATGTATCTAGAATTCGCCTCAATGCCTACCTTCGTCATTTGGATTAATGGGTTGTTATCAATAGATTGAAATAACAATCCATTTAACCCCTTTTCCCACATTTCACTTACTCGTAGAAAAGAATCGTAAGGATTCATTTCGGACATACTCTCTCACCTCTGTTAAATTTTTTCGTTTTCTCCAACTCAAGGTTTTTCAGTAGTTTTTTCATCCTCCCCTCGAATGAATGAATACTCATTCACCACTTATTACCTGTATTTTACATTGGAAAATAGTAACTTACAATAGGACAAATTGAAGATTCTGAAAACAAAAGTAAAAAAACATACTATAACAGATTTTCATCGACTTTTGATGAAGGTCCTCTTTACAAAATCACCGATTTCTTTCGTTGTCCTAGAACTATATAAATCTCTACTTTCAGAAAAAAGCTTAACAAAGAAATTAACAAATCAAATCTAAAATAATCACAAAAATAACTAAAATTATCACATATCAATATTAATTAAAAATTCTATATAATCAAAACATAACCCGGGTGTTAACGCTTACATAACAGGTTATACAAATTTATGGATTAATAGGGAGTGATTAATGATAGTTTAAATCATAAACGGCGTCTTTTGTAGTCAAATACTTTCGACCTATATTAAAAAGGAGGCAAAAAAATGGCTAAGAAATCTAAAAAATTAAAAAAAATGGTTATGTCTACACTTGCAACCAGTGTACTAGCCGCGACCGTCGCAGGCTCCACATTCGCCGCTGCTCCACCTGATCACTCCAACGCCGGAGGCAAGAAAGCACCGTCAGTTGAGGCCCAAGTTAAGCCTATCATCAAGATTGGCCAGCGTGAGTTTAAAGATCTAAACGCAAACGGAAAACTTGACCGCTACGAGGACTGGCGTTTACCCACAAAAATGCGTGTGGCTGACCTTCTACCACGGATGAGCATGGAGGAGAAAGCAGGCATTATGCAGATCACCTCCTTAGGAAGGGACTCGGAAGTAATGAATGACTATGTCAACAACCGGCACATTCGTTTTGTGATCATTCGAGATAACCCTACAGCTGAAGCTTTAGCCACTCGGGCGAACTCTTATCAAAAGATAGCGGAGGCCACACCTCTTGGGATTCCACTTGTTTTCACTTCTAACCCACGTAACCACATCAATGAGCAAAACCAGTTCGGAATCAGCGAGGCCTCTGGTCAATTTTCCACTTGGCCAGGTACCTTGGGTCTTGCGGCAACTGGTGACATAGACCTAATCCGTGATTTCGCTGAGATTGCCCGAGATGAGTGGCGCGCTTCTGGAATCCAAAAGTCCTACGGCTACCAAATTGAAACTGCTACTGAACCACGCTGGCGTAGAATCTCTGGTACCTTCGGTGAGGACCCAACGTTGAACGCGGAGATTGCACGTGAATTAGTCCTCGGCTTCCAGGGCGAGGAGCTCAGCAGCAAATCTATAGCCCAGACCATCAAGCATTTCCCTGGTGATGGCGCCGTGCTCAATGGTCTTGACCCACACAACGAGGAAGGTCAGTTTGCAGTTTATCCAACTGAGGGAAGCTTATACAAGTATCAGCTTCCACCATTCCAAGCAGCCATTGACGCTGGGGCGAGCTCGGTAATGTCCTACTATAATCTTCCGAAAAACGAGGGCAGTGCTGTGCAGCTTCCGAAAGAGCTTTGGTACTCTGAAACCCAACAGTTTGAGGAAGTGGCAGGGGCATATAACAAGAAAATAATTACAGACTTGCTGCGGGGTGAGATGGGCTTCACCGGCTATGTCAACAGTGACAGTGGTGTGCTAACCAACATGGACTATGGAGTTCAAAACCTATCGATAGAGGAAAAGTTCGCTAAGGCTATTGATGCCGGGACCAACATCTTCTCTGATAACAACGACCCAAGCGGGCTGATTTCAGCGGTAAACAAAGGTCTAGTTGACGAAAAAGACCTCGATCCATCCGTATCGCTACTACTCACTGAGATGTTCAACCTTGGTCTCTTCGAGGACCCGTACACTAATCCTGCTGAGGCACAATCTATTGCCGACTCGGCTGAGTACCAAGCACGTGCCGATGAAGCACACCTTAAGTCGGTTACATTACTGCGCAACAACGAAAATATGCTGCCACTGACTAACGAAAAAGTTGCTACAACAAAATTGTATGTAGAAGTTTTCGCCGGAAACAACAGTGCCGCTCGGACCACTGCCCTAAAGGATCTTATTAAAAAAGAAGAGCCTTCATTAACCATCGTCGATACACTCGAAGAGGCGAATTCTGCACTCGTTATGTTACGCCCTACTGCATACGAGAACAAAGTTGACATTCATGCACCAGTGGATATCAAATTAGGCACAAACACTGGCATTAATGTTGAAAGAGTTAAGGAGATTGAAAACAAAGTTCCAACTGCTTTGGTTATAAATATGAACAACCCGTGGGTAATCGATGAAGTTGAGCCTGGGGCTGCTGCAGTTGTGGCAACCTACAACGTCAAGGGAGAGGCGCTGCTAGATGTGCTGCGCGGACGATTCAACCCAACTGGTAAACTGCCAATAACTGTCCCAGCGAACCAAGAAGCCGTTGATAAAAACGCATCTGACGTTCCTGGTTATGCAGAAACATACGATTACACCTATACAAATTCAGTTGGTGACGACTACACCTTCGGCTTCGGCTTAAGCTACGAAGAATAGTTGCCTGGAAAACATCACAAGAATAAATAATAGAGGAAGTAGCAGATTTCAAAGGAAAAGCCTGATTATCGAAAAAAAGGGGTTGGAATCATCATTCCACCCCTTTTTTTAAAATGGGGTCAGTCCCTTGTCACGTTAAAGCTTTAGATCACCGGGGGACAAAAGAGAGTCTATAAATTTTAAAAAGCGATGTTGGTAACCATATTCATTTAGTAAATCATATATTTATTCTAAAGCGGAATGGAAATCGTAAAACAGCTGCCTTTTCCTTCCTCACTTTTTACGTTTATTTGACAGCCATGAAGTTCGATGATCTTTTTCACAATCGATAACCCCAACCCATTTCCTCCTCCTGAACGGCTTCTTGCTTTGTCCACCATATAGAATCGGTCAAATACGTATGGAAGGTCTTCTTCTGGAATTCCTTTTCCAGTATCTTTTACATGAACGCGGACTTCATGATCAACTATTTCCATTTTCACTTCAATTTTGTCATTTTTATCGGAGTATTTAATCGCATTAGTAATCAAATTTTGCCATACCTGTTTAAACAAATCCTGGTCAACCTTAACTTTGCAAGGCTTGAGATCGAGTTCAACATCAAGATTTTTTTCCGTCCATAACGGTTCCGACACGAGAATCGTTCTTCGTAGCTGTTCATCCAATTGATAGTCTACTGGATGAAAAGGATGGTTTTCTGAATCGAGTGAAGCAAGCCGAAGTAAATGATCACTAAGCTTTGAAAGTCTTAACGTTTCCTCATAAATAATATCAAGATGTTCTTTTTGATGCTCTTGTGGAATGACACCGTCTCTAATCGCCTTTGTAAATCCTCGAATCGATGTGATTGGCGACTGAATTTCATGAGAAACATTACTAACAAAATCAGCTCGCATTTTATCAATTTTTTGAAGTTCACTAGCCATATGATTAAAACTTTTTATCAATTCCCCGAGTTCATCATCCTTTTTATATTTAAGCCGAACGGATAAATTTCCTGTTGCCATTTCTTTCGCTGCGCTTGTCAGTTTTCTTACTGGTTTAACAATGTAGTTAGAGGCCAGCAGAATAAACAGACTTCCAATAACCAATACCAAAATAAGACTAATGAGTAAGATGCGCTGCATGACCTTTGAAAAGTGGGTAAAGTCCACCTTTACGATCAATGAACTTCCACTATCATCGATATTCGGCACTCCAATGAATCGCACAGGACCTTCCCTTGTATTTAAAAAGAACGGCTCTTGTTTATCAGACTGAAATAGCAGAGAAGTTTCTTCTTCTGTTAATGAAAAAGGCAGTACATTTCCTTGCTTTAAAATTTCACCATGTATATTATATCTGGATAAAATACCCAGAACTTGATTACGCCTATCCGGATCAGCTGCTGCAAGAAGATTGGCAGCGTCACTTGCAATCGTCAAAAACGGCTCGTCAAAGGTAATTTCCCTATCTGCAATCAAGCGAGTAATACCAAATGATAAAAAGAGGCTAATAAGTATGATCATGATGAAAGTAACAACAATTTGAATACGCAGGCTTTTTTTAAACACCTTATTTTTCCTCCAAACGATATCCAAGCCCCCGAACAGTGGTGATTGTTAACGATGAGAAAGGCTCAATCCGCTGACGCAGGCGATTAATATGAACATCCACTGTCCGTTCGTCCCCTTCATAGTCCATTCCCCACAGGCTTTCAATCAATTGTGTTCGGGTAAAAATCTTACCTGGCGAACTGGCCAGCATAAATAGTAGTTCACATTCTTTCTTTTTTAGCAATACTATTTCTTTATTTGAAGAAATGGTCAATGTTTCAAGGTCAATTTTTACGTTACCAATTTCAATTACCTTTGATGCAGAAATATTGTAGCGCTTTAAAAGGGATTTAACCCGCAGGACCAACTCCACAGGGTCAAAGGGCTTCACCAAATAATCATCCGTTCCGGCCTGAAACCCTTTAACTTTATCCATCGATTCTCCTTTTGCTGTTACCATTAATATCGGGATATCCAAATACCCGCGAATATCTTCTGTTAATTCGATGCCATTTACACGTGGCATCATGACATCAACAATCATTAAATCTACTTTTGTATGTGCCACATAATCTAGTGCTTTCTGTCCGTCCTCTGCCTCCACAACGGTGAATTGACTATTTTCAAGATAAAGCTTTATCAACTTCCGAATATGTGGGTCATCATCCACGACTAAAATCTTATTCATTTAGTATCCCCCAATCACCTATCCATTCCCTATTATACAACGTTAGGAAAGGCTTTGGTCCTTCTCATTATTCGTATCGGAGTGACTCCATTGGGTCGAGTTTAGCTGCTTTCGATGATGGGAGTAATCCTGCAATCACACTGATCAATGTGCTGGCTCCCATTCCAAACAGCATGTATTCGGGACTAAGCTGAATCAGTTCAGCACCGAAGCTGTTGGATAACACATTATTTAAAAGAATGCTAATAACCAGGGCTCCTGTAACAGCAATTACACCACTCAATAAGCCCATTAGAGCAGACTCTGAAAAGAAAATGCGTCGAATATCTTTCTTCCTTGCGCCAATCGCCCGTAAAATACCAATTTCTCTCGTTCGTTCAACAACACTGATATAAAGGACTACTAATATCATAATGCCCGATACGAGCAGGGAGATAGCCGCAATTCCGGCTAACAGCCATGTTGCCATATTCACATACGTTGTTACTTGTTCCATTATACTTGCAATCGGAGAGCTTACGAAGCCTGCTTTTTCCACATCTGCTTTAATTTCTTCTACATCAACCTGTTTTTTTGCATACGCATTAAGCTGTACCGGCTGCAATATTAACTTCTGTTCGCTGTATGCATCTTCAAGCGTCGTATACGAAACGTAGGCACTTGCTCCTTCTATTGGCCCAATATCTTCCTGAGCATAAATACCCGATATGATAAGTTCTCTTTCCACTGTGATTGGCTGGTTATTTTCTCCCATTTCATTAATAAACAGTTTAATAGATTCTCCTATGAGGGACTCATATGTCACTTCACTGGTTAAACTTTGTGCAAAAGATGTCGTCAGCAACACTTCATTCTCAGATGGGAGTGTCCCCTCTTCAATATTACCCTTAATAATCGTATCGGTTAAAGTTGCCATTGCCGGCAGCTCATAATTCTTTTCACTGTATATAACATTGGTTTTTCCCCTGATTGTTGTCACTTTTTCTACTCTCTCTACATTTTTCAATCCGCTGATCGTAGCTATGTCTTCTTCTGTAAATGGCGCACCCCCCATTTGTTGATTGGGCGGTCCTCCCTGCTCCTCTACTGCCTCTGCTTCATCCGACTTTACCACATCGACAAGAAGAGGATTCAAATTTGTGTTAATTTCATCATTCATATAGTCTGTAACACCGTTGCCTAAAGATAACATTAAAATGACACTGAATATTCCGATGGATCCTCCCAAAGCGACGAGAATATTTCTTTTCGCCTTTAATCTCATATTTTTCATAGCCAGTTTAAAAGAAGCAATTAAACTTAAATTTTTTCCTTTTTTCTGTACCGTTCCCTTGACAGTAGTGTAACGCTCTTTTAAAAACTGATCTTCTATAATACGCCCATCCTCTACCGATACAATCCGACTGCCAAAATCAGCTACTTTTTGTGAATGCGTCACGGTAATAATGAGGACGCCTTTTTTGGCAATCGAATCGAGCAGTTCAAGGATTTGTCCACTTGTTTCTTGATCGAGTGAGCCTGTTGGCTCATCAGCTAAAATAATCTCTGGGTCGTTTGCCAAAGCACGTGCGATCGCTACACGCTGCTTTTGGCCACCAGAAAGTTGATTTGGCCGTTTCTTCGCATGATTCATCAAACCAACTTCTTTTAAAATCTCCATAGCACATTTCATTCGTTCTTTTTCGCTTTTATCCAACATTTGCATTGCAATCATCACATTTTCAAGCACTGATAAATGAGGGATTAAGTTAAAACTTTGAAAAATGAATCCAATCTTCTCTTTTCTGTAGGCATCAATTTCCTTTTCTTTCATCGATCTCAGCGTTTTCCCTTGTACGATGACGTCTCCTTGATAATCAGAATCCATCCCGCCGATAATGTTCATTAATGTCGATTTTCCCGAACCGGACTCTCCCAAGATGGAAACAAATTCGCCACTTTCAAAGCTTATACTCACATCGCGCAGAATGGATACTGATTCTTTTCCAGCAAGTTTATATGATTTATTTACATGTTTTAATTCTAGTAATTTCATATTCTTCATTCCTTCCTCTTATCATGAGTTAACATTTTCTATTTGATCTGAAAATCCCTATTAAATGGTTTAATCAAATTGTTTTTTAGTTCTTTTTTTCGCAAAGAAAGCTTTTTTAAAAAAGTAATATAAACTAGATCCTGAAAGAATGATGATTCCAATTACATACTGATTAAAACCTTGTGAAAACAATCCTGCCTGAATAAGAGTGTAAACAAAGAATAAAATGAAATTTCCTAATGCTGTTGCGATGGTAAAATATGAAAATCGAATATTAATAATACTTGAAACGCCGTTAATGCTTAATTTTATATTCATCCTAGTGTAGAGCTACCATGTGGAATATTAGTCCAAAAATAAAGGCAATCCCTAAAATGGTATGTGGAACTCTGACATCTCTGCTTGTACGTTCTTTTAGATTTAATTTATAGCCGATAATCACCATGACAATCATGACGGCGAAAACTACCAACCCGCTGTAAACCCCCTTCATGTCATTAGGGATAAAAATTAGAAAGTATAGACTATGTGCAGTTCCTGCTGCCGTAACAATCCCCCCAAATAAAACATGCCTTTTTTTTAGAAACTGCCATGTGGAGAATATCCAGCGAACATTTGGAACTTTACTCTTTTTCATCAATATCCATATCATTCTAAAAAGAATTAGGAACACGGCAGCAAATCCAAAAATTTGCGTCATTTTAGTCAGAAAAAGATCTAAGCCCCTCCATATACTGTTTGGTAAAAATCCCACTACTGAAAGTGTCCCTCCGAGGACCAAGACAGCACTTAATACAATAACAAACCAACTAAAACCCTTTAAATAACGCAAATGATTCTTAGCCATATATTTTTGCATTATATTCACCTCTGATTTCTTAATAAACAAAGGATATCATGTTTATATGAACTGAAAATAAACTCAAAAAAACCTTTTCCTTTAATAGAATATGGAAGGACTATTTATTCCCTTCTGATAGCTTTCTAAATAATATGGCTCTAATAAGAATGAGAATAATTACTAGAGAGGCTACAATTACTGAGACTGAAGTTAAAATCAAACCAATATTGGAATGTAACAAATGTACATTTTTCAATGCATATATAGTAAATTAAGTAACAACAAAATAACTTTACTTCTGAGAGATAGAATTAATATCTATTTCAATCAAATTCAAAATTTGTGTTATTTTATCAGCTAGTTTGTCCCTTTCGAAAAATCACTTGTCCACATAATTTACATTAGGTAAAAATTAATTTTTTACTTAAAAAAAGTTTTTGAAGGGGAAATGGTATTTGCAAAAGGAAAATGAATTAATTTACACGGGTGTGCCTGGCTTTAGTCCGCTCAGCACGGGGCAGGATTTACTCTACATCGGTGACGGCAGCGACAACACCGTAAAGACATTCGACCCAGTAACGGGGCAGTACCTCGGCGCCTTTGTCGTACCAGGAAGCGGCGGCTTGAACGGTCCTCGAGGACTTCTCTTCGCCTATGAGGAGAATCTGCTTGTAGCCAACCAGAACGTTCGCAAGAATAACGGCAACGTGTTGAAGTACAGCGGACAAAGTGGGCGGTTTCTGAACGAACTCGTCAGTTCCAAAGAAAAAGACAACGCCCCGTTCGCGCCGCGCGGCATAATCCTCTCTGATGACAACGTCCTGTTTGTAGCTGACTTTATGGACCACGGGAACAAGCCAGGAAAACTGCGGACGTATGATGGAACCACGGGGGTGTTTCTCGGTAGTCTTGACCACCCTGGCTTCAACGAACAGGCCTTCTATCCCCGCGGTTTGGTGATCGGTCCCGATGGCTTGCTGTATGTTTCCGTCTTCGACATTTCCGATCAGAATAGCGGCTGGGTGCTGCGCTTCGACCCGAATACAGGGGATTACCTAGGAGTATTTATAGAGAGTAACAGCACCAACAACCTCCACCGACCTGAAGGCTTGGTATTCAATCCCGACGGCAGTAAACTCTACATCACCAGTTTCCGAGATATTCGCCCAGTCATTAATGACACAGACAAAATTCTCGTTTTCGACGGAGAAACAGGCGCTTATCTTGACGAGGACAAGATTGACCTCTATACCGTGGGAGAGCCTCGTGCATTCGCTCAGGCAATCTTGTTCGGACCAAGCGGAAAACTGTTAGTTCCCATTACGGGTGGAGATGTAGCTACAACAGGTTCGGTGCGAAGCTACAACGTTGAAAGCATGTTGTTCGATGAACTAGTAAGTCCTGCTTCAGCAGGGGGACCGCTAGGTGAGCCTTGGTACCTGACGTGTGGCAATACGAACCCTGCAACGCTGGCTTATCAAAACGATGTAATAATAGGTTAACAAGGATTTGATGACGGCACCTGCATAGAAAAAAAGCCTGTTACTGTACTGCACCCCAAAAGTTAGAGTGAAATCTACTTTTGGGGTGTATTTTTATGGCAAAATATAGCGAACAATTTAAATTAATGGTAGTAAGAGAGTATCAAGAAGGAAAACTGGGATATGATTTATTGGCTAAAAAGCATGGTATAAAAAGCAGTACAACAAAAAAAATGGGTAAAAGTATTTGAAAAATACGGGATGGATGGGTTGATGCGAAAGCAGCACAATGACGTTTATTCTGTTCAATTTAAGATGGATGTATTAGACTATAGAATTGAAAAACCGTGGGTTCAAAGTGAATCATAAAAAGGTTCAACACATCATGTATAAACTTGGACTCAAAGGAAATAAGTTCAGATTAAATTCACGCAAGTACAGTTCTTACAAAGGAAGGACTGGAACTGTTGCCAAGAACCTTATCAACCTGCGTTTTCACACTAATGTATGTCATCAAAAATTAACCACTGAGGTGATTTTACCTATAGCACTTAAGAAGCGAAAAATATTCAACTATTGGCGGATAGTATTCCTGCCAATGACAGCGAAAAAACACCCGGTGGATCTTTTTATAGATCTTTCGAGTGTTTTTATTTAACGTATGGCGGTCCTTGTGATATGTTTTTAAACCTTATTATGATATTTTGATATCATTTTACCTCTAGAATTGCTTTCTCCTTATTTTCGATTGGATTTAAAGAAAGCAAGTTTAATAGGCAGGTAACCCAAGAGTCCACCAATGGTATTCAAAATCAAATCATCCACGTCAAAGCTGCCGAATTCAAATACTAACTGCAATAGTTCGAACGTCAAGCTTAAGCAAAAGGTGGAAACGGTCACAGCACTAAGCTTTTGAAACTTTTTAGCCAGCAATGGTAAAATAAATCCGAAAGGCACAAAACCGATGATATTTCCTACTAGGTTTTCAATACGGATATTTAAATTGATATCGGCTAAGTACAGATAAAAATAGATGGTTTTGAAGGGAACAAAATTATTCGACCGCCAGTGGTATTCATCATACGTAAAGTTAAAATGATTAATAATCTCAGATAGAGGTATATATTTAAACAAAATTAATTTTGAAAGAATCGCTAAGTATAAACAAAGAATGAGTAATAGGGTCATTTTAAGAATAATTTTCATTCATCACTGCTCCATTTTTAACATATCCAAATAACCATACCATATTTTCTAAATTACGTGGGAGCAAAACTCGAATTGGGGGTATTTATCATGTCAGAACATGTATTTCACTTAAAAGCAAACTGGCCGGGATTACGGAATGATGTCGGAGAAATTGAGGCCGGGAATTTGAAAACAAAAGTCTCTATCCCGCCGGAAATGGATGGACCGGGTGTCGGCACTAATCCTGATGAGATGCTGCTTGGTGCCGCGGCAACCTGTTTTATCATTACTCTTGCTGCTATGATGGAACGCAGCGGGCTTGAAAAGGTAGATTTAACAATGGATTCTGAGGGCATTGTTGATGTAACCAGGGGAGTTATTACGTATAAAAAAATTATTCACCGTCCTCATATTGTTTTGAAACCCGGAGCTTCTAAAAAAGACGTTGAATTGGCGGGGCGGCTTATTAATAAAGCGGAAACATCCTGCATGATCAGCCGTGCAATTCAAGGGAATGTGGAAATTGAACTGGAGGCAACGGTGGAAATAGCAAACACATAGGGGTTTAGGGCTACATGAGTTATCATGAACGAAACCAGCTCCTTACTCGTAAAAACATTAAAAGTAAAAGAAACCATTTAATACAAACAGTGGGAAACGAATGCTTCCCACTGTTTGTTACTTTATTTAGCCGGTTTTTTCATTAATATTGAAAATTTCATTGATTTATTTTCGCTAACAAATGTTGAGCCTAAAAGCAATGCTCCACCAAACATTTGAATAAATGTCATTTGCTCTTGCAAGATAACTGCAGAAATCACTAATGATGTGATTGGGTCTGCATAACTTAATGCAGCGATACTCTGCCCTTTTAATTTCTGCATACCTGAAAAGAATAACAAGAATCCAATACCTGTGTGTACAATCCCTAAGATTAAAATAAATGGAATGGAAGAACTCGATACTTCCAAAATGCCGAATCCTTCAGTAAAGAATACATATGGCATGAGAAGCAAAGTCGCTGTACCAAGCTGAATTAATGTCATTTCTAGCCCATCCAAGTTTTTGATGAACTTGTTTAATAGCATTAATGAAGCGTAGAATCCAGCTGCCATTAATCCATAGCCAATCCCAAGTAAATTATCTACTCCAGATGTACTTACACCACTATTACCAACAATCAACAACATACCAAGCATGGCTATACCAATGCAGATTATTTTCTTTGCTGATAATTTTTCCTTAAGTATAAGTGGAGAAAGAATCAGAACAAACACAGGTGCAAAATAATAACTTAGTGCTGCGTTAGAAATGGTCGTATGCTTATACGCTTGGAAAAGGAAAATCCAATTTCCAGCCAATGCAATACTCGAAAGTAATAATACTAAAGCATTTACTATAACCAATGCCCATGGAAATTTTTTCTTCATCATGAACATAACTGCCATTAAAAATAAACTGCTAATTAAACCACGTAATAAAGCTATTTCACTCGAAGATAAATCAATGTATCTTACAAATACGCCAATCGTACCAAAGATTACCATTGATAATAGGAACTGAATTTTAGATTTCATCGTCTACTCCTTCGAATCTGCGAAACAGCTTATATTTCGCAGATTCCTAATCTGTTTTTGATATAAGCTTATTCAGAAATGACCGGGCAGCTGGAGTAAACGGTGGTGGCGGTGAAGTTGAAAATGGCTTCCAAATGAATAGATTTATATTTGATAACGGCAATATAATCCCCCAATTTCTACTTGCATATTGTTATTATCTAATTATACTAAATAAAAGTTTATTCAACTATCCTGACCTTAACACAATAAGGAGTAAAATCTAAATAGCCTAAAATATGCAGGATTTTATGCAGAACTTGTGTATTTTGGCTTTTTTTATAAATATTTTTTAAAAAATGTAGTCGTTTTATTTCTTGTGTTATATAATAATTAATAATAATATAACTGTTATATAACATTAAGAAATGGGGTAATGGAGATGAACAAAACTGATTCAATTGCTCGGAGAATTTTAGGTTGGAAGTTGAATAGATGGGATCGCTGGTTTGATTATGAAAAGGGTATTTTCATTCACGATTCTGAGTTTCAACCTGAGGAAAACCTTGAACACGCCATGCTTATTGTTAAAAGACTGGAGGAATTCGGGTTTACTTTTTCAACAGCTGGAGAATCCGAAGTTAGCTTTAACAACATCCGCGCAAAAGGTGAAACATTAGCACAAGCCATTACCAATGCAGCCTACTCCATCATTGAACAACACTCCGTCGCCAACACCACTAGAATCTGGAGCACATTGTGCTAATCTTATCTTAAATGTAAAATTCCACCATTTTATTACAACAAAATACTTATGCCCAAACGTATGTCAAAATCTAGTAAGATAGTAAACACCTTGAGGACAATTCAACGATGATATATGTTTGGGCGATTATAGGAAGTTTAGTAGCAACCCTATTATTTGATTTAATTTTTTCAAAAATTGAATATGAACGAGAAGTAGAAAAATCATGGCAAGCGTTGAAAGATCAGCTTTAACGTGAAGGAAGACCTCGGTTAGATCAACATGGATCGAGATGATGAAGGAAAATAAGCAAAACTAAAAGAGTCCCAAGACACTTGATTAGTCTCAGGACTCTTTATATATATTATTCCGCTTCACCTACAACAGTAAATCTTTCGTTAAGATGTTTAGGATTTTCAACTTCATCTACTACTGCAATGGCAAAATCAGCATAGCTGATATAACTTTCACCTTTTGAATTAACAAGAAGGTTATCTTTCCCTGACTGATAAGCTCCAGTCCTTTTTCCTTCAGCATCAAACACAGCAGAAGGACTAATAAATGTCCATGCTAAGTCAGTTGTTTCCTGTAATTCTTGCAAGTTCCTCCCTTGACCTTTAGCCGTTGGTTTAACGATTTCCGGAAATTCAGGAGTATCAATCACTCTTACTGTTTTGTTCTCGTCGACAAAAAGACTTCCAGCTCCTCCGACAACCATTAATCTTGTACTTGTTCCTTTTAACGCCTCGATTAACGCATGACCCGCATCCACATGAGCTTGTTCCTCTCCAAGCGGAGCTCCAAAGGCATTAATAACAACATCAAACGCTTTTAAATCTTCAACTGTTAAATCCAATACATTTTTCTCAATGACTGCTACATTTTTATCTTGAAGTTTAGAGGCATTTCTTACAATCGCTGTTCCTTTATGCCCTCTGCTTACTGCTTCTTTCAATATCAGACTTCCTGCTTTTCCACTTGCTCCAATAACTGCAATGTTCATAATGATTTCCTCCAATTAAATAATTTATTTTCTAGTTGCCTTTTTAATCAATGGAACAACCTCAGTTGCTAATAATTCAATGTTTTTGGCTACTTTATTAAAAGGTAACCCGCCTATATCAACTTGCGCTAGAAAACGTTTATGACCAAATAGCTCATGTTGACGAAGAACTTTCTCTACAATTTGCTGTGGACTTCCTACGAACAATGCAGTATTTGGACTTGCCATATACTCGAAGTCTTCCTTTGACATCCTTGATCCCATCCCCCGCCCGCGATTCACATAGGACCAATAATTTGAATAATAAGGAAAGAACTCGTCTTTGGCCTGCTGAGTAGTTTTAGCAATGTATGCATGTCCTGTTACACCCACTTTTAATACTTCTGGTGAATGACCTGCCTCCATTCCTGCTTTACGGTAAAGGTCCACAAGCGGTTTGAAACGTAATGGATCTCCCCCTAAAATGGCCAACGCCATTCCAACCCCAAATCTTCCAGCACGGACGGCACTCTCAGGTGTCCCGCCAACACCAATCCAAATCGGTATTTGATCTTGTATAGGTCGTGGTGAAATTTCTGCATTCCTTAAGGAAGGGCGAAAATTCCCCGACCAAGTGACTTTCTCATTTTTATTTAGTTGTAATAACAACTCCATATGCTCTGTAAAAAGCTCATCATAATCGTTTGTGCTATACCCAAAAAGGGGAAATGACTCTATAAAGGCACCTCGGCCTGCCAGGATTTCTGCACGACCGTCTGAAAGCAAATCCAATGTGGCAAAATCCTCGAATAAGCGAACTGGGTCAAGGGTACTTAACACACTTGTAGTACTTGTTAATTTAATACGCTTTGTTACTTGAGCGATAGCAGACAACACAACTGCTGGGGATGAGGTGGCATAATCTAACCGATGATGTTCCCCTACCCCAAAAACATCCAGTCCAGCTTCATCAGCAAGCTTTGCTGCTTGAATAATTTCACTCATTCGTTGCTTGGCCGTTATCGTTTTTCCTGTAAGAGGATCCGGACCAATATCTGCAAGTGTGTAGATTCCTATTTCAATGCCGTTATTATTTATAGTAGACACTCGGATACCTCCCTATCTTATATTGCTAACTCGACTCGGTTTCCTGAAGGATCATAAGTTATAAATTTTTTATTTTCTTCATGAACATTGGAACCAATCTTTTTCAAATTAGAAACTAATTGATTACGTGCTTCTTCATTAGGCAAAATGAGTGTAAAAGATTCTAAACCTACACTATTTTCGGAAGGAGTTGGTGCCCCTAAGCCATTCCATGTATTGACTCCAATATGATGGTGGTACTTTCCAGCGGAAAGAAATAGCGCCTGCCCGCCATATCGGTTTACCACATCAAATCCAAGTCCTATCACATAAAATTCTTCTGTCTTCTTTAATTCAGAAACATGTAAATGAATATGACCCATTACCGTTCCTTCCGGCATTCCTTGCCACGTTTTACCTGAGTTAACAGTAGTCAAAAGATTTTTAAAATCAAGCGGGTCAACTGTCATAGCCACTTCTTCGCCTTTCCAACTCCATTCAGATGGGTCCCGATCGATATAAATTTCAATACCATTTCCATCTGGGTCATCTAAATACAATGCCTCACTTACAAGGTGATCGGAAGAGCCAAATTTTATTCCCTTTTCCACTAAGTGAATCACAATATTGGCTAAATCGGATCTTTCTGGTAAAAGGATAGCAAAATGATATAAACCTGTTGTTCTTCCCTGTTTTGGTATTACATTTTCAGGCTGTACAAGTGACAAAATACTAGTTTTACCATCCGTTGTTAGTGTTACTGTTGAGGTTGTTTGCTCTAAAATATCAAAACCTAGAACATCTTGATAAAATTTTAATGAACGCTCTAAATTTTCCACCTTAATTTTGACATGCCCTACAAATGTAGTTGGTTTAGTGTGAAATCCCATAATAACCCTCCTAGAGTCATTTCTCTTATGATTGAAAAACATTTGATTTAAGAAATTCGTAATTTATCAGCTAAAAACAAATAACAGTTAGTTACTTTATGTAAGTAAGTATATTAATGTTATTATATATTGTCAAGTAACTAGATTTACTTTTGTAAACTAATGACATTTTGTGGTATACTCTAAATAAGAGAGGTGTAATGTAGTATGAAACAACCTACTATTTGTCCAAAATTTGAAAAAGCCATCTCACTACTCAGTCAAAGATGGAGTGCATTAGTTATTTATCAGCTGTTATCAGGCTCGCAGCGGTTTAGTGAAATTCAATCCGCTATTGGCATAAGTGGTAAAGTATTATCCGATCGTTTAAAGGATTTAGAACATCAAGGAATCGTTAAACGTGAGGTTATACCTAACACACCTGTAATTATAGAGTACTCTTTAACAGAAAAAGGTTATTCACTAGAACGTATCTTACGAGAAATAGAGAGCTGGTCTCAGCTTTGGGTAAAACCGGAACCTGAGCTATCTTAATTGGCTAAGCACAACTTTTTATGGAAGAAAAAATAAAACGAAAAAAGACATTTTCATTTAAAACAAATAAGAGCAGGATACCTCACTAAAAGGTTCCTGCTCTTGTCTATTTTCCGATAAAGTTCGGTGAACGCTTTTCAATAAAAGCCCGTATCCCTTCTCTCGAATCCTCACTTTTAAATGCTTCTTCTGAATAACTCCACTCTTCACGGAAAGCGAGATCCATTGGCAGGTTTAGTAAACGCAAAACGGCTTTTTTTGTACTCTGTACAGCGATGGGACCATTGTTACAAATAATCTCAGCCACTATTTCTACTTCTTCCATTAATTGCTCTTTAGCCACCACTTTATTGATTAGCCCAATTTCCTTTGCCTCCTGGGCAGTTAACTGCTCTCCTGTAAGAAGGATTTCCATGGCGCGGCAATAGGGGATTTGCCTTACTAGTCTTACCAGCGACCCAGCCGCGGCCATTATGGACCATTTCGGTTCCGGAAGTCCGAATCGTGCCTCCTCCGTAGCGATGCGAATATCCGTTGCCTCTAAAATTTCCATCCCGCCTGCGAGACAAAATCCATTGACCGCTGCAATAATGGGCTTCCAGACAGGAACATTTTTCAGCATCGCTGATTCTGTTTTTTCTTGATCAAGTTTTCCTTCCATTAATAATGGAATCGTCTCCTTTAAATCTGCGCCTGAACAAAAGGCTTTATCTCCTGTTCCGGTTAGAATGATTACCCGGATATCATCGTCATTCTGTGCCTCCAGAAAATAACTGCCAATCATTTCAAAACCTTCCGGTGTCATGGCATTCAATGCCTTTGGTCTGTTAAACGTAATATACGCTTTATTTCCTTCCTTTTTGTATAATACAGGTGGTTCCATTCTTCATCCCTCCTGATTGGGTTATTCCCTATTAAAAATGAGCGTGTTTAAGCCATTGCCCGCCATCCATCGTGATACAGTCGCCGTTGATATATTCTGCTTGCGGTGAAAGCAGGAAGGCAGCTAAATGAGCAATTTCCTCTGGTCGGCCTACCCTTCTTAATGGAACACTTTCAATCGTCTTTTGTAATGCTTCATTTGAGCCGAAAAGTTTATCTGCTCCACCTGTGTTTTCAATTGGTCCAGGGGCAATCGCATTTGCACGGATTCCGTATTTTTCACCCCATTCCACAGCCAACGTTCTCGTCATCGTTAATACGCCCGATTTTGCACAGGCAGAATGAATGACGCCAGCTGCAGCACCCCATGCATATGTAGCGACGATATTTAAGATGCTCCCCTTTGTTTGGGTATTAATCCAGTGCTTGCCAACAGCCTGGCTGCAATACCATGTACCATTTAAAACGATGCCAATGACTGAATTCCAGCCATTAATGGATAGGTCCTCTGCGGGACAAATAAAGTTCCCAGCTGCATTATTGATCAGGTGATCAATTTTGCCAAAGTGTTTTACGGTTTCATCGACCATAAACTGGACTTTTTCAGGATCGCGAACGTCCATTTGTATCGGTAGTACCTGACCCCCATACCGCTCTAGGCTTTGTCTCGTTTCTTCCAATCTCTCGGCATTTCTCCCGGTGATCACGACATTTGCCCCTTTTTCTAAAAAATTCTTGGCCATTGCCTTTCCCATTCCACTTGAACCACCGGTAATTATGACAACTTGATCCTTCATATGTGCTCACCCCATTTTTTTCTTAAAGGAAATCTGCAGAGCTATTTGATTTAGCGTCTTTCATTATTAATTAATGCTTTTGAAATACCCACAATACATGGTTCACCTGTTTGTTTGACGATGGTCTGTTTCACGGTGACTACACCCGTTCCATTGCCTTTATCCACAAGGTCTATGACCTCAAGCTCGACATGAATGGTATCGTTAATGAATACAGGATGAATAAACCGAAGTTTATCTATCCCATAATTAGCTGCCACAATGCCCGGTTCCATTTTCGTAAGACCTACTGCAAAAGAAAGCACCAACATTCCATGAGCAATCCGCTGCTTAAAAAAGGAATTTTTGGAAAATTCGATATCGGTGTGCAGCGGATAATAATCTCCCGTTATCGCTGAAAACATAACGATATCGGTCTCCGTTATGGTCCGCCCTCTTGACTTCCATTGTTCGCCTACTTCAAAATTCTCAAAATATTTATCGTACATTTTTTCCACCCTTCCGTTAAACTCTTTGTCTTAGTACCGTTTTCAGAATTTTCCCAGTTGCGTTGCGCGGCAATGCTTCAACAATCTCCACCTGTTTGGGAAATTTAAACCTGGCAATTTTTCCATCAAGAAATTCTTCGAGGTCTTGAACGTTAAGAGGCTTGCTGCTGTCTTTCAACGCAATGACTGCTTTGATTGACTCGCCCCATTTATCATCCGGGTAACCAAGGACAGCAGCCTCCTTAATGTTCGGGTGTCGATATAATACCTGCTCAATTTCAATGGGATACACATTCTCTCCACCTGTGATAATCATGTCTTTCTTGCGATCCACGATATAAATAAATCCTTCAGAATCAAATTTCGCTAGGTCCCCGGTATAGAACCAGTCATTTTTAATGGCTTGTTTCGTCTCTTCAGGTTTATTCCAATAGCCAGCCATCACGTTCGGACCATTGACAATGAGTTCACCAACTTGGCCTGGGGGAAGATCACGATCAGCTGGATCGACGATGCGGACATTTGTGTGAATTGGCTCCTTTCCAACCGAGCCATTTTTTCTGATTGTATTTTCTTTGTCGAGTATACTGACAAATGGAGCTGTTTCTGTTAGACCGAAACCTTCATAAAACGGGATGCCCCGTTCTTGGAAAAATTCAATTACCGTTATCGGACATGGTGCGCCGCCAGATACGGCAAATCTTAGGGATGAAATATCATATGCTTCAAAATTTTCGACATTTGTTAATGCTTGCCACATGGCAGGGACAAGGAATAAACAAGTAATTCTCTCACCATGGATTTTTTGGAGGATTTTACTAGGATTAAAAAAATCCTCCAAAATAATGGTTGCGCCTTTATACATTAATGGTGTTGTAAAAACACTCATTCCACCTATATGAAATAATGGTGCTACTGACAACGTAATATCCGTGTAGTCAACCGGAGTACTTTGAATCATGTTAATGGCATTCCACTGTGTATTCCCGTGGGTTAACATGGCTCCTTTTGGTTTCCCAGTCGTACCGGATGTGTACATCATCATATGAACATCATCTAGACGTATATCATAATCATGTTCTTCGTTTGAGGCATTTGCGATTAAATCCTCGTAAACAGAATCATTTTCACGAGGATGATTGCCTACGTGGATGTATTCTAGCAAACTAGATTCTTTCAACCTCAGTTCTTCGACCAATGCTTTCATCCTGGAGTCGTAAATGAAATGATAAGACCTGGAATCATTCACAATATAAAGAACTTCTTCCACACTTAACCGGTAATTAATCGGAACAAAAATCGCTCCCATTTTTGCACAGGCAAACATCGATTCCACCATTTCGTTCGTATTGAATAAAAGTGCATTGACGCGGTCGCCTTTTCTTACCCCTTTAGAAATAAGGGCATTCGATAAACGATTTACCCGATCATTTAATTCTGAATACGTGAATCTTTTTTCATTGTAGACAAGTGCAAGCCTGTCAGGCCGAAGTTTACTATGCTTTACGAGCCAGTTCCCTATTCCTTTTACCATAGCCTCCTCAACTCCCTAGTAAAATTGGAAAATGCTTCTTCCCTAGCTTAAAATAGTGGAATGCTTCTTGGCTGGAAGTGGAAAATCCTTGTTTTCAAAGGTTTCGTATCTCCGGATTAATTCTTTACGTAATTCACTCGGTACCACTAAGTCGTCCACGACAAGTTCGCCAGATAGCTTGATAATGTCATAGCCTGCACGGTATTCTTCCCGCAGCTCTTGGATCAATGCCACTCTTTCTTCCGGATCGGTTACGGAATGAATTTTATTATAATAAACAGCATTAACTGCTGCTTCTGGACCCATTATCGCAATTTCTGCCGATGGAAGCGCAATCGTGGTATCTGGTTCATAGGCTGGTCCTGCCATGGCATATATTCCGGCTCCATAAGCCTTCCGAACAATGACACACATTTTTGGAACATTGGCGGTTGAACTGGCGTAAATGAAATTGCGCCCTTTTCTTAATATTCCCTCCTGCTCGACTTTGGTACCCACCATAAATCCTGGAGTATCACATAAATAGAGGAGAGGAATATTGTAGGCATCACAGGTCCAGACAAATTTCGCTCCTTTATCAGAGGATTCAGGGAAAATCGCTCCGCCTTTTTGCATTGGCTGGTTCGCAACAATGCCTACTGTTTTCCCATTTAATCTCGCAAATCCTGTTACCAATTCTTTTGCGTAGTTCGCTTTTACTTCTAGGAAACTATCACCATCCACGATAGCTTCTATTAATTTGCGGACATCATAGGCTCGGTTCGGCTCCATTGGGATGATATTATCAATCTCTTCAGGAGAACGCTTTGGTTCTACGGCTGGAAATTCAGGTATTTTTCCTTCAAAATGATCCGGAAGGTAAGACAGCAGTTTTTTTACAATCTGAGCCGCCTCTTCCTCTGATTTGGCAATAAAATCAGCTGAGCCGCTTTTCGTGGTGTGCATGGTGGCTCCACCAAGCTCCTCTACATCTACCTTTTGCCCGGTGGCCATTTGGACCATTCGAGGGGAAGCGATCGCCATCCCTGATATCTTGTCGACCATCACCACGAAATCAGAAAATACCGGCATGTAGGCGGTGCCTGCAAAACATGGTCCGTAAAGGACGGCGATTTGCGGAACACGCCCTGAAAGCATGCTGTGGTTATACCAGATTTTACCCCCAGAGTATTTTTCAACGTGGTACCCACCGGCTTCATCAATACGTCCGCCAGAGGAATCTATCAAATATACAATCGGACGTCTGCCACGGATGGCTGACTCTTGAATCCGCAATATCTTTTCGCCATGATACTTACCAATTGAACCTGCTTTAACGGTATAATCACTGGCCATAAAAAAGACTAATCGCTCATCGATTTTCCCTGTGCCTGTCACCACTCCGTCTGCAGGCAGTTTTTCTTTATTGGCATTCGCAAATAATCCCGTTTCGTAATAGGGCTGTTCATCATCGAAATATAACTTCAAACGATCACGAACAAATAATTTCCCTAATTTTTTGATCTTTTCATGATCAGGTCCACCTTTATAGATTCTTTCTCTTTCTGCGAGGATTTTTCTTTCACGTTCCAACTTCAGCACATCCTTTGCGAGGTATTTTGTCATTCTCCTAAGTTAAGAGATGATTCCCAATTGTTTTGATAGTATTTCGTTCATAATTTGTGTGGTGCCTCCGCCTATCGTTTGGATACGGGCATCACGCCAAATCCGCTGGATTGGAAATTCCATCATATAGCCATTGCCGCCATGTATTTGCAATGCCTGATCTGCCACGCGATTCAGCATTTCAGTGGCAACAGCTTTAGCCATGGTGGCTTGGGTCACACAGTTTTCACCTTTGTTATACAAATAAAGTGCCCGGTAAGTGATGTTCCTCGCTTTTTCTATATCCACTGCCATATCGACCATTTTGTGGCGCAGCACCTGGTATTCTGATAATGGCTTGTTAAATTGAATTCTTCCCTTACTGTATTTAATCGCCAATTCCAATGCTTTCTCGGCTGCCCCGATACACCCTAATGCCAATGTCATTCTTTCATATTGGAAATTTTTCATGATATAAAGAAAGCCCTCATGTTCATTGCCAATCAAGTTTTCCTTTGGAACCTTTACCTCATCGAAAAATATCTCTCCCGTATCAGATGATCGCCATCCTAACTTCTTTAGACTTTTTCCCACAGAGTACCCTTCTGAACTCGTTTCGACGATAAAAAGACTCACATTTCTGTGGACCGGTTCATCCTTCGTTTTTGCGGCCACGACCACATAATCAGCATTGACACCGTTTGTGATAAACGTTTTTGAGCCATTTAAGAGATAATAATCCCCATCTTTTTTCGCCGTCGTTTTAATGGCAGCTACGTCCGAGCCACCACCTGGTTCTGTAATCGCTAGCGCGGAGATTAACTCTCCCTTAATGCCTGGTACAAGGTATTTTTGTTTTTGCTCATGACTTCCATATTTCCAAATATTTGTCATCGCAATCGAGGTATGTGATCCAATCGCAGCACCGACACCACCGGCGCCACATCTTGACAATTCCTCGGTAAATACAGCTTCCATGATCAAATCGAGTCCGCTGCCGCCATATTCTTCGGGAAACTTAATGCCCAAATAACCTAATTCGCCCATTCTTTTATATAAACTTCGCGGTGTTTCACCGTCTTTTTCCCACTGCTCAATATATGGAACTACTTCTTTTTCCAAAAAAGAGCGTACAGCTTTACGAAACATCTGATGCTCTTCCGTAAATATCCAGTGTGACATCCTGCTCCTCCTCCCTTGGCTACAAGCCAATTTGCTTCGAGATAATCTCCTTCATGATTTCATCGGTACCGCCGCCGATTCGCGGAAGTCGGCTATCCCTCCAGGCCCGTTCAATCGGATATTCTGCCATATAGCCATTCCCGCCAAAAATTTGCAGAGCCCGGTCCGCTACCCAATGACCCATTTGAGCTGCAGCCAATTTCGTCATCGAAATTTCCTTTGATGGAACTTCTCCTCTCGAGAATCTGTAGGCTGTGGCATAGGTTAGTTCCCGGCACACCTCAATTTGCGTCTTCATTTCTGCAAGCAAATGTGCGATTACCTGAAAATTGCTAATCGGCTGATCAAAGGCTTCCCTTGATTTTGCATAGTTCAATGCCAGTTCATATACATGTTCGGCGCTGCCAATTGCACCAGCCGCACCAATCATTCTTTCTCCCTGAAGCTGCCACATGATTTGATAAAAGCCCTTTCCTACTTCACCTAATAGATTTTCGTTAGGGATGCGGACATTATCGAAAATCAACTCTGCCGTATCAGAGGAACACATGCCGACTTTATCCAGCTTTTTCCCGACAGAGAAACCTGGCCGGTCTGTTTCGACAAGAAAGAGAGAGATTCCTTTTGGTCCAGGATCGTCAGAAGTTCTCGTGACAAGTGTCACAAAATCTGCTCTCGTTCCGTTCGTAATAAATGTTTTAGTCCCATTGATGACCCATTCGTCTCCGTCCCACTTTGCTCTTGTTTGGATTCCCATCACGTCAGAACCGTTGTTTGGTTCAGAAATACCAATCGCCGCAATCTTTTCCCCTCTGAGGGCGGGCTTTAAGAAACGTTCATGCTGGTCCTTCGTTCCAAACTTAAAGATTGGCGGTGTTGCCATATCGGTTTGGACAGCAATCGCCATCGGTACGCCGCCACAGCCGCATTTATTCATCTCTTCAGCAAGGACGATACCGGAAAAATAATCTCCCCCTTGACCTCCAACCGACTCTGGATAATGTAAGCCTAGTAGACCTAGTTCACCCATTCTAGTAAATAGTGACCGTGGAAATACTCCCTGCTCTTCCCACTCATCGACAAAAGGTGAAATTTCTTTTTCAACAAATCTGCGGATCATTTTTCGCAGTTGATCATGCTCTTCTGTAAAATACGGTTCATACGTCATACCCTGTACACCTCACTTTATAGATCTGTTAATAATTCATCGTCCACTTCTATCTCCATACGAAGCATATTGGAACCAAAACATTTTCCAAGGTTATCAAGTCGAAGCGAAGAAGAACCCCCACCGTCCAATGCCTCGGTAAGAACAAAGTTCATTGCCAAGATATTTGGCATTTCGTATCGGGTCACTTTTCCCTTTACAAGACCAGAAAAGTGCTCTTTAACTGTATTAGTAGTCAATTTTGTTAAAAGAAGTTGATAGATTGATTGATTAGGAGCAAAAACGCCAATATTGATACTGTTTCCTTTATCGCCAGACCGTGCTTGGGCGATCTCCTTCAGCTTTACAATCGCCATCGGTTACACCTCCGCTACTTCTACTTGTATTTGACTTTCAACCTCTTCCCGTGGCAGCAAGGCTGACCACATTCCAAGCAAGGCTCTTGGGGCTGCATTCCCAGTAAAACCGCTCATTGATGGCGGACCATTCAAAGCTAATGGAGGGAACAATCGGCTAAACTTTGCAGCCTCAGGCTTTGTTTTTGCCCGGACGGTCATACGTAAAAACACTTCATTGAGTTCACTTTGGTTATCATGTGCAAGAGGACCACTTAAGGAGTTATATCCCATAAAATCTGTTCTTACCTCCTCGTAATTCAACCCATTCCGCTCCAACTGAATGCGAATGATTTCATCAACTTTTTTGGCTTTCATCATCGCATCTGGCCATGAAAATCCGACAATCACTTGGCCTGCATAGCCATTTTCATAGCCCATGACCACCTTCAAGGTATCCGTTCGCGGATGCCCTTTTACTCCTGTCACTTTTACCTGATTGGGTCTAACATTTTCCAATTTCACATTGGATAAATCAACGACTACATCTGGGGTTATATAGGCTGCAGGATCATGAATTTCATAGAGCATCTGCTGTTTAACCGTATCGACGCTTACCAATCCGCCCCGATCTTCTACCTTACTGATAATAAAATCACCGTTTTCCGAAACCTCGGCAATCGGATAACCCATCTTGTCAAAGCCTTCAATTTCCCACCACTTGCCGCTGTAATTGCCGCCAGTGGATTGGGCCGAGCATTCTAGCAAATGCCCCATGAATACTCCGCTGGCTAGCTTATCCCATTCCTCCTCTCCCCAACCAAATTCATAGATTAATGGTGCTAAAAACTGAGCCGTATCGGTCGTCCTTCCTGTGACAACGATATCTGCACCTGCCTCTAGGGCTTTTACAATTGGCTGCGCCCCAATATAGGCATTGGCAAATTCTAGTCTTTCCTTTATCTCCTCTACTGGTTCTCCTGATTCTATGTGTTTCAATGGATACCCTTTCTCAAGAAACTCAGGAAGTCTGTCGATGACATTATCCCCCGTTACGACCGCTACCTTTAAGCCGTTGATTCCCATTTCCCTTGCCACCCGGAGGATTTCTTGCTGCGCACCAATCGGATTGATGCCGCCTCCATTGGTTAAAAGCTTGATCCCTTTTTGTTTTACATATGGAAGTAATGCTTTCATCTGCAGAGAGATATCCTTTGTATAACCCGCATTTTCATTTTTCTTTTTATCCTTTACCAGGATCGCCATGGTTAGCTCTGCTAAGGCGTCAAAACAAAGATATTGGACATTTCCTTTTTCCGCTGTCGAGACTGCAGGCTCTATCGTATCGCCATAAAATCCCTGTGCGGCGCCTATTCTCACTTTTTTCATCTTAAATGACCTCCTTATCGTTAATCAGTAGTGGTTATCTCTACAAGGACATCACCCTCTTGGACGAACTCTCCTTCTGACGTTTTGATGGCTGATACCACCCCTGAATGTGTGGATTCAATCGGGATTTCCATTTTCATCGACTCCAGAATAACCAATACGTCTCCTTCCTTGACCACATCATTTTCTTTCACTTCTATTTTCCAAACGCTACCTGACATTGTAGACAAAACTTCTCTCATTACACTCACTCCCTCTTTATTTTCCGGTCCAAAACGGCTGTCTTTTTTCAAGAAAGGCTGTAGCTCCCTCTTTTAAATCTTCACTCATAAACGACACAAGTCTTAAAGTTGTCAAATAATCAAAAGACTTTATCAAATCCATCTGTTCTGTAGAATAAAAAGCATCCAGGCTTAACTTGACTGCCAGTGGACTAAAGCTGGCAACAAGTCTAGCCAACTTCCATGTCTCATTTTCAAGGTCCTCCGGGCTGACCACTCGATGGACGAGATTGAGCACTTTTGCCTGTTCTGCTGAATAGATTTCAGCTGTTAGCATCATTTCCATCATTTTTCGGTCACCGACGGCACGTCTTACCCAAGGCATTATCACGAACGGTACCAGACCAAGCTTCAGTTCGGTTAACCCCAACTTCGCCTCTGTCGATGCCACGGCAAGCTGACACATCGCAACAAGTCCAGTTCCCCCGCCTAATGCCGGACCATTTACACTCGCAATTAATGGAGTACTGACTTCAGCACCTAACTTGAACAGTTCTGTACTCTCTTTTCCTTCAAAATAGAGATCAGGAGCAGTCCGCTCGAGATTTTTCTTGAAGTCATTTAAATTGCCGCCGGCGGAAAAGGCTTTTCCAGCACCCGTAAGGATAATCGCTCTAATTTCAGGATTACGGTCAGCTTTTCTAATCGCATGAACCAGCTCTCTAGTCGACTTTTCTGTTAAGGGATTTCTCATTTCAGGTAAATTCAACGTCACCTTGGCAACGTTTTCATTTTCTTCGTAGAGGATTGTTTCATAAACCATCATTTTCACCTCTTGATTTTATTTCTGTTTATATCTTATAGTGCAATATCCGTGCCAATTTTCTATGAAGCTATGAAATGATGGGCATTGTACTCGAATCATTTTTTAGAAAGAAAAAGCTGAACAGTACTGCACACAAAAGTGAACAGTTGTTTAAAGAAGTTAACAATAAAAGATTGTAATATCAGGGTTCCGTCGTTATAATATGAATTGTATTAATTTTCTGAATACTGAGGTGGGAATATTTGAAGGTTAGGAGTTTTACTACCGTTAATTTCGTCAATTTATCCCTGAATAGCACAATCCGTGAAGCGATCTCTGCTTTCCTTGAACATCGTGTTGACATCGGCTGTATTACAGAAAACAATAAACTTACAGGAATCATCCACAAAAACTCCATCTATCGGGCACTACTTCATAACACATCCATCGATGATCCTATTAGACCACTCATTAACGAAAGCGTTATTACCATTCATAAAGATCAGTCCCTCCTTGAAGCAAGAGATATCATGTTGAAAGGGAATGTCAGTCACGCAGTCGTTCTTGACCATAATCAAGAGGTCTTTGGCATTATGACAAAGTCAGACTTGGTCAACTCCCATATGGCTGTCTTGGAGGATACAATAAATCGAATGAAGTCACTGATTGAAAGCCTTCAGGATGCGGTCATCACAGTTGATTCTAATCTCAGAATCACTACCTTTAATCAAACAGCGCTCGATCTTCTCCAATTAAATGGCAAACATTTATTACAAGCACCTATTGATCGTTTCCTTCCGCCTTTTAGAAGATGGTTGATTGAAACTTTGAAAACTGGAACTATTCAAGACGCCAAAAGAATTAGTTTTAATAACATTACGATCATTGCTTCATTTATCCCGATCAGGGAAATAAATCGTGTCACCGGTGCCATGGTGGTTTTACGCGATGTTACCTCCTATGAAAACATTGCGAATGAATTAGAAACGACGAAACAATTAAAGAGAATTCTAGATAGTGCCCTGGAATTGGCCTATGATGGTGTCGCTGTTATGAATAAGGTCGGACACATTACAATGGTTAATCATGGATTCATGGAACTCTTTCATATTGAACATCAGGATGAGGTACTAGGTCAGCATATTACAAAAATCGCACCGCAGATTCCTGCTCAGCTTAGTTTGGAGTTCGATCAAAAAATGGAGGGAGAACTTATACCCATCCATAACCAAAAGTGCATTGTAGCCCAAATGCCCATTTATCAAGATGGACAAAGGCTCGGTGCCATCATCAAAATCATTTTCCGCCAGCTTGATGCTTGGAAAGATATCCTTCTACATATGGATAAATTAGAAAGTGAGATTTCCTACTATCGGGGAGAATTATACCGAATATCCAAAGATACCCATCCATTTGCCCATGTAGTCTCACAGAATTCTCAAATGGAAAAATTTAAACAGGATGCGGTCATTGCCGCTAAATCTTTTTCCAATGTCATCATTACCGGTGAAAGCGGCACAGGCAAAGAGTTGTTTGCAGAAGGCATCCATAATGAATCCGGCCGTAAGGGAGCTTTTATTAAAGTCAATTGCGGGGCGATTCCGGAAGAATTATTAGAATCCGAGTTTTTCGGTTATGCAGATGGAGCGTTTACTGGAGCGAAAAAAGGAGGTAAACCGGGGAAATTTGAATTGGCCAATAATGGCACTCTTTTCCTCGATGAAATCGGTGATATGCCGCCATCCTTACAGGTTAAACTATTACGAGTTCTGCAAGAACAAGAGTTTGAAAGAATTGGTGCAACTAAAACAACAAAAGTAAATGTACGAATTATATCGGCTACCAATAAAGATTTAATTCAGCTTGTAAACCAAGGGAAATTCAGGGAGGATCTCTATTATCGTATTCACGTTATTCAATTACACATTCCCCCGTTGAGAGAACGGCTCGATGATATTCCATTACTATGCACCCATTTTATTAATAAAATTAATACGAAAACCAATAAGAATATCATTGGGGTTTCACCGCAAGTGATTCGAAGCTTTCAACAATACCATTGGCCAGGTAATATTAGACAACTAGAAAATGTCTTGGAACGAGCCTTTCATTTCAGTCAGACGAATTGGATCGAAATGGAGCACCTGCCTAAAGAACTGAACTTACATGAAGCACCTACTTCTATTGAGCTAAAAAGACCCGAGCCTACTGTTGCGATTAACCGTAAGCAATCAATAAACCAGACTGAAAAACAGGTGGTCCTGCAGGCCCTACTGGCATGCCAGGGAAACCGCTCAAAAACGGCAGAATTACTGGGAATCAGCAGGACCACTCTTTATCAAAAAATAAAAAAGTATCATATTATGGAAGAATTGGAGGTTAAATTCTCCTCCTCTTAAAGCTAACAACCATATGGGAATGTGCCCCATATGGTTGTTTTTTGTCTATTTAGCTGGCAGCTGTTTTAAATATTGCTCTTTCAAAACTGATTTTTGAATCTTCCCCGCTGGTGTCTGAGGGAGATTCTTTGCAAATACAATTTGCTTCGGTACTTTATAATCCGCTAAATGCTGTTTGCAGAACACTTTCACTTCTTCTTCTGAAATCACATCTCCTTCTTTTGGGATAATATAGTACAGACCCACTTCACCTAGGAACGGATCCGGTACTCCAATTCCTGCTGCGAAAGAAACCTTCGGATGTGACATAAGAATGCTCTCTACCTCTAGAGGGTAAACATTATATCCACCCTGAATATACATTTCCTTCTTACGTCCTTTCAAAAACAAATACCCCTCATGATCCAGATACCCCATATCACCCGTATACAGCCAGCCATCTTCTGAAAAGGTTAATTTCGTTTCTTCCTCAAGCCCAAAGTAACCTTTGGCTCTGCAATCCCCTTTAACGGCTAGTTCACCGACTTCACCATGAGGAAGCTCATTCTGTTCACTATCGACAATTTTTATCTTAAAATCACCGATTGGAACGCCAATGCTTTCCTGAACTCTTTCTACAGAATCTGTCAGCCTCGTCATAATACACGCACCAGATGTTTCACTAAGTCCATATAAATTTACGATTCTAGCATTCTGGAAGTGTATATCAATCAACTCACACTGACTGCGATCGACATTGGAACCACCGACAATACCTATTTTTATTGAACTCAGGTCATATTTATCGATATCTTTATGATTGCAGAGCATGAGATACATGGTTGGAACTCCGCCAAACATCGTTGGTTTTACTCGGTCGATGACTTGCAGTACCTTTTCAGGTATAAATTCTGGAACTAATACAATGCTTCCAAACTTCACTAATAGCGCATGAACGGCACAGGTAATTCCCCCGACATGGTTAAGTGGCAGACTCCCAACTGTACAGTCTTTTTCCCCAAGGGATAAGTGGTCTGCCTGGGCTAGTGCAGACTCTAAAATACTTCGATTTGTTATCAAAGTGCCCTTTGGCCTTCCAGTTGTACCAGATGTATAAATGACGATAGCAGTATCATCTTCCTTTACATCTTGCTTACACTGATCCAGACTGCTTTTATTAACCTCATAATTTAATAGATTATTTAACTTCAGACTGCCCTCAAAACCTTTTTCAATAAAAATATATTTTTCAACAGTCGGGACTTTTTTACGAAATTTTTGGAAGAAACCAGAAAAATCAAATCCCTGATGATCCGAAATGGAAACAATTCCTTTCGCCTTAGAATTGTTTAGCATATATTCTAGTTCTGCCTCACGATAGCGAGGATTTAAAGCCACCACACCAACACCGATCTTTGCGGCAGCAAAATAGCTGTAAAGCCACTCTAACTGATTCAATGCGAGGATCGCAAGGTTGTCTCCTCTCCTAAATCCTTCCTCTAACAGTGCAGACGCCAGCGCATCTGTAATTTTATCTAGCTCCTTAAAGGTTACTTTTTCGTTATTACAGATTAAAAATGGTTTATCAGGATATTGGGATACAGCTCTTTTTAAGGCTCTATGAACAATCCAATCTTGCAAACTCTAACACCTCCCAATTTATTAGAAAAACGAATCTTTAGACTGGATTATTAGAATATAAACTTTGGTATTTTTCTCTTAGGACGTGCTTTTGAATTTTACCGGTGGTGGTCATTGGGAGTTCATTTACAATTAACACTTCTTTTGGGACTTGGAATGAGCCGAGATGTTCTGTGCAGTATGCAAGAATGTCTTCCTTCGTGGCTTCCTCCCCTGGCTTTAGGACAACAAATGCCGTTACCGCCTCAATCCAGCGTTCATGTGGAAGTCCAACCGCAACAGCATTTAACACTTTGTAATATGACAACAGAACCTGTTCCACTTGAATAGAAGCAACATTTTCCCCGCCTGTCTTGATCATGTCCTTCTTTCTGTCGACAAACACTATCAGCCCATCCTCATCAAGATATCCTAAATCTCCTGTATGATGCCAGCAATGTTGTCTTGCTCGGTTTGTTTCTTCTGGATTATTCAGATACCCATCCATGACATTAGGGCCGCGATGAACGATTTCGCCTACTTCCCCTTTGCCAAGTAGCTTCCCGTTTTCATCCATAATGGCTACATCCGTTATCAATGACGGTGTTCCCCAATATGGTCCAGATTTCCTTAGCTGGTCCTCTGGTTTGAAAACACAGGTTGCCGGGTACATTTCGGTTTGCCCCGAGCCAAGTGCGAATTCACAGCCTAGTTCATTTATACCTTTTTCAAGCGTATTCCGGTCCATCGGAGCCATTGCATATAAACAATAGCGCAAACTTGATAGATTATATTTTTCAAAGGAAGGATGATAGAGAAATGCTCTGTACATCATCGGCAAACCAAACATCCAGGTAATCTTTTCTTTTTCCACCGTTTTCATAAATACTTCCGGTTCGAACCCATGAATAATGACAACCGTAGCACCTAGATGGAAGAAGGACGCCACCAGCGTATGCTGTGCACAATGGAAAGCCGGCATCATGAGTGTGGCAATGTCATCTTTCACCATTCCGGCTTCGATAATATTGGCAAGACTGGCAATGAACACCGCTTGATGGTTGATTAGCACTCCTTTAGGTGTTCCCGTGGTGCCGCTCGTAAACATTATCTGTGCAACATCTCTGTCAGCTACATTTACTTCGGGCTCGAATGTTTGCTGGGAGTGAAGTTTATTTTCAAATTTTTCAGCCTCCAGCGCACCATTACCGATAACGATTAATTCAGGACAAATGCTTGATAACTCCTCTTTTTTACCCTGTAAAAACATCTCATCACATAGCAGCACTTTCGCCCGAACTTCCGAAAGGATATAGAACTTTTCATTAAAGGAAACACCAGGATTTATCGGAACCCAAACTAAACCAGCCTTCACAATCCCAAAAATCGCAACCAAGAACTGCCAAGAATTTCCGCAAATCGAAGCTACACTATCTCCTTTTTCTAATCCAAGGTCTAACAAGTAGTGGGCAAAGCGGTTGCAATCATTATTAAACTCTTTATAGGTAATTCTTCTGTCACCGGAAATAACCGCTGTTTTATCAGGATTTTTTGCGGCTGTCCTTCGAACAATATCCCCAATTGCCACACGATTTAAGATTGAAATTTCACTCACTCAGCCTTCACCCCTAAATTTTTATTGAAATCTTTGTACACAAAACTCATTCTTATTTTTTTGCTCACCTCCACAACGTTCCTGACATATTGCGGAATCGGATCTCTCTGACCATTTCACTTTCATTTGGAACCGCTTCCATTTTTAATCTTGGGAAATGGGCTCTACAAAATGAAATGCAAGAAACATACCAATTTACCCATGCTGGTAATTTGCTTAGAAATTGAAAATGACTGACTGTATGGATGTACATGTGTTAAGAAAAAAGGACAGATGTGCTATCCGGTAAACAGTTTGTTTGGAAAGATAAGAACACTGTTTTCTTGGCAGATTCCCAAAATAAAACGCATGCCAAGTTGACAATCCGCATGCTTTCATGGGTTGAACTTTTATTTATAAAAAATACAGCATAAACCCCCGTTGGATAGATAAGAAATAATCGATTTGGCAAAAAAATGAGTAAGGATAGATGTCCCTACTCTTCATAAATAGCTGTATTTTGGCGATTTTATTTACCCACATTCAGGAATGGTCGATTTTCAGGTGTCTATTCTTCCAGTTTCGTAACCATAGAATAATCTTATCTTTAATTCAGAATCAATGGCTTGTTTAAGTGGCCTGGCTCTTTACCATGATACCTGATATTTGGAGATTGTCGATTTAATATCAAAGCCGAAAAATGCTGCAGCAAAAATTAGCTGCAGCATTTTTCGGTTGATAACTCCATTCCTAATGAGAGTACTTTTCTGCTCTAGATTTGCGAATATAATGGATAATGAATGTTACCAAAAATGATAATACCAAGAAACCGATAAAAATTTCGTTTGCAATGTGAAAATCCACCAACGTTAATCCCATTTTAATCGCAATAAAGGTGATTAAAATGTAGGCTGTCGTCTCTAGCTCAGGGACTCTGTCCATTAATGCGATGAAGAATGTCGCCACACCCCGCATAAGTAGAATCCCAATCATACCACCAAGTAAGATGACCCAAACTTCTTCAGAAACAGCTAGTGCAGTCAGGATACTATCCACTGAAAAGGCTAAATCCATAAGCTCCACGGAGATAACAGTTGCCCAGAAGAAACCAAATGTTTTCACTAACCAGCCTTTTGGTTGTACTTGTTCTCCCTCTTCTCCTGCCTCCTTGTGAAGTAGCTTGTCCTTAAAGAATTTAACTGCAAGCCACAACAAGTATAGGGCACCGATTAATTTAATCCACCATAATTTAATTAAAAATGTTCCTAAACCGATAAAGATGAATCGGAATATATAAGCTCCCCAGAGACCATATACCAATGCCTTTTTTTGCTGTTCTTTTGGTAATGGCTTAACAAAAGCTGACAACACTAACGCATTATCCGCCGATAAGATACATTCGAGGACGGCCAAAGATAGTATTAACCCCCAAGCTTTTGGTGAGGTTAACACCTCCGCCCACATATGCCAATCTAACATTGAAGAATAAGTTGATACAATTCCTTCCCACATGATGCATATCTCCTTTTATATTAAACGTTCAGTCCATTTTTTCCAGCAATTCATTCAATTTCTTGAGACCATTGATGATTTCGGTCAATGAATGATCTGTTTCCCCTTGAATGGAATGTGAGATTTTCTCGATTAATTCTTGATTGATCTCTTCTACCACACTAATTCCCTTCTCTGAAAGAGCTACCTTTACCACTCTCTCGTCTCCTTCATCTCTTACACGTTCGATAAATCCTTTACTTTCAAGTTTTTTGCACATCGTTGATATATTAGTTCCGGCAATATGTAACCGACTTGCTAAGGTGCCGATTGTATGAGTTCCATGTTGCTGTATTTCTATTAGTATCCTTCCTTGCAATGTGGTTATCCCATGGTGGTCACATAAAGTGTTAATTAAATTATTGGTTCTCTCATTAATCTTCCTTGTGTAGTTCCAAAGGATATTTTTAAAATCAATTACATCCATGGTTACCTCCAATTAAATATAATGTATATTATATATGATTTATATATATTATATATTATAGTCTTTTAAATATCAAATTTTTTTACCATAACTTTGCTAAACGAAAAAAAGTTGATTAACTACATGATAGTCGGTAACCAACTTCTTCTATTTAAATGACTCTTTTTCCATGATTTGATTTAATTGAAAATAAGATCCTTGTAGTTAATAAACGTCGTATCCTCTACAAATAATGTTCCTGAATGCAAGAATCTTGACTAAATTTGTTATTTTGCTTTTTTATTACTATCGATAGGGCAATAATATACCAATATGTAGAAAAACGAATACAGGGGGAAGATGCTTTGGAACATACTTGGCTTTCTCTGTTACCATTTTTAATTGTTATTGCCATGTCTATCTGGCTAAAAAATATCTTACCTGGTCTAGTCGTTGGGCTTGTTGTGGGTTCTTTGATTTTCACCTCGGATATATTAGATGGAACGATTCAAAGTGTATCCTATATGGTCACAACCCTTTCAGATAAGACCAATATTAAAATTATCGGATTTCTTTACTTGTTTGGCGGTCTTGTGGGGATGATGAACATTTCTGGGGGGATTAAAGGTTTTTCTGAATGGGTTGGGACCAAGATTAAGAGTGAGCGCGGGCTGCTTGGATTGATCTGGCTAACCCTCCCTTTTACCTTTATGATGCCGATGTTTCGGATTATGATGATAGGACCTGTCGTCAAATCCCTTGCGAAAAAAATGAACGTTTCCAAGCAAAAAGTCGGGCTGACGATGGATATCTCGACTGAGTCTGTCATTGTTCTTTTACCGGTCGCGACCGCATTTGTTGGCTTCATGGTTTCTTTAGTGGAAGGTAGTATTCGGGAATTGGATTTTGGTATGTCACCCTACAAAGTATTCTTACTGAGTATCTTGTTTAACTTTTTTGCCATTATTACGCTTGTTATTGGATTAATCCAAACCATATGGAATCGTGGTACTGGGAAATCCAATGTAAAAGGTGTTCAAGAGCAGCTGGATGAAGAAGAGCATGAATTTCATCGAATTGGAATTAAAAAAGAATTATCGATGGTAAAAGCACAGCCTTGGAACTTGATTGTACCTGTTTTTTTACTTTTAGGATTATCACTGTTTTTGTTGTGGCAGGACGGTAAGAGTAAAGGAGCAAAAACGGTTTTTGATGCTTTTTCTATTGCAGATGCAACCTTTGTCATGCTCTTAGCTGTTTTTATCACTCTCATCCTATCGTTCATTTTTTATATTATAAGACGGCAACATCTTAGTGAGCTGTTATACCATTTTTATGATGGCGGAAATCAGATGATGGAAGCGATAAGTCTGCTCGTACTGATTTGGTCACTTACACTATCTGCAGAGGATCTTGGTTTTTCTACCTTTATCAGTTCAACTTTGGGGGCTTTTTTACCAGCTTGGTTAACTCCAGCCACGATCTTTCTTCTCGGATCGATTGTCGGCTACTTTATAGGTTCCTCGTGGGGAACATGGGGATTGTTTATGCCATTAGGCGTTAGTTTGGCTGTCTCGACTGGGGCATCCATCCCGTTAACCGTAGGTGCAGTATTTGCAAGTGGCGCATTTGGGGCTTTAGCTTCACCTTTGGGAGATACCACGATTACGACTGCTTCCATTATGGATTTGCCGATTGTCGAGTATGCACGTTATAAATTGAAGGTTTCCTTGATAGGAGGAGTCATATCAATCGCATTCTATCTCGCTGCTGCCTCCTTTATTTAATATATCTACACACTTTTTGAATTTATCTACACACTTTTGTCCGATTTCTACACATTTTATTTCGATATCTACACACTTTTTCAGGAAATCTACACTAAATAGCTCGATATCTACAATTCAGTGATAAATTTAAGAAGCGAGGAATTAATTATGAACGTTTTAGAACTGTATGAGGAAGGTTGGACTGCAGAAGATATTGAAAAAGCCGAAACTGAGTATCGTGATGGTTCTGAACATGGTTGGAATTTAATGTTCGGTGGATTAAAGCAGTTAGTTGAAACAGGTAAAATTAATTATCCATTTTAAAACAGCAAACACGAGCGGTCACTTCCGCTCGTGTTTGTTCTTTTTTATAAAAATCACTTTGATTGACGTCTGCTTTTAAGTAAGTAATTGTTAAATATTCCTCCTAGGTTCCCTATTTATTCTATTCCAATCGCCGACCTATAAATAGACTCATCCGTTAAGTTATCTTCGGTAAGAGAATAATAAATTCTGTCCCAATATCCTTTTCACTGTTCACTTGTATTTTACCTTTGAATGAACGTACAATTTGAAAACTTACCATCATACCTAGTCCTGTCCCACTTTCCTTTAAGGAATAATACGGAGATCCAAGCATATCAATTTGCTTTTTTGTCATACCAATCCCTTGATCTTTAATGTTAATATTTATATATCCATCATTAGTTGATGTACATGTAATCCAGACAATTCCACCATTCGGCATAGACTCTATCGCATTTTTCAAAATATTAATCAAAGACTGATTCAATTTTTGAGGGTTAGCATAAATCCAACAGTTAGCAAGAATATCAGTTTTAATTTCAACATTATGGTTCAGGGTGTAACTTTGAATGATGTTTACTACACGTTGTAATTGATAACCTACGTCTATTCTTTCGTTGTTATAAATGGATGGTTTTCCAAAAGATAAAAAATCATTAATAATTTCATTTGCACGGTCTAATTCTTCAAGGGATATTTGGATATATTCCTTCTTTTGATCAGGCAGATCAGGTTCGTTTAGAAGTTGCAGAAACCCACGAGTAACTTGCAGCGGATTTCTAATTTCATGAGCGAAAACACTTGTTAACTCACTTATTACTCGTATTTTCTCCGAGTTATGCAACTCTAATCGTAGCTGGTGAATCTCCCTGATCGTTTCTTCTAACATAGCAAAGAACCAAGTAACTACCACTGCAAAGATAAGATGAATAATCTGCACTTTAAGATAATCTATGGAAAAATCTCTTAGAATTCCAAAAAAAGTAAGGCCAATAAAACAATAGTAAAAGGAAAGACCCACAGCAATTTTTACCCTTAAATCTTTTTTCGAACTTGCAAACGATTTTTGAAAATACAATATTACAGGCAGGGAAAATAATAAGACTAGAACAGTATTATAAAATCCTATATCTATTCCAAAATAAAGTCGATATAGGATGATAAGTGCTGATAGGAAAATTCCTGACAAAAATCCGCCATATAAGGTCCCAAATAATAGAGGAATAATTCTTAACTCTAAACGAGCATTTTGACCAAAAACCACTGGAAAGGACATGCAAGCTATTATTGTTATTCCCCACATAATGGTCCTGATTACTTTTCTATTTTTATCATTCTTTACCCTCTCTGTAATAAATGTATAGTATATAAATATGGGTATTAGCATAAACGTAAGCTGCAGCAAAAAATCCTTAATTATACTCATCTTCGTTACCTTTCAAATTCTCTTCAATATCTGAATCCTGCAATAATCATGTTCATTATGTTTATGACTGTTCTATACAAACAATCATCATACATTAAGTAAGAACCAATATTAGTATTTATTCATTACACATTATACTTTAAAGTTACCATAATTTGTCGACTTTTGTTTTCTTCATTAAAGTACAATGGAAATAAGGTCATTTGCAAGAATCTTTAAGAACAGAAATGCATAGAAATCGCTATATTCCAACAAAAAATGCCTATCAAATTATCACGCAATTTGATAGACATCTACTTTACAATTAGGGAACAGAACCTGTTAATATTTGTATTTTGGGTTCCTATTTAATACTACTGTGAATGTACTTTTTCACCTTGCACCCAAACTTCACAGATATTTTCTGGACGAACTAAATACATGATTTTTTGGAAGACGTCATGTAAGTCTTCCTTTTCATCATAAATTGGTAGTTTTGCTGTTGCTACTGTCGTATCGATGATTTGTACATCCCATGCATAGTTCTCTTCTAATCGGCCGATTGCTAGGCTTAAACTTTCTCCCCCGCCAGCACTTGCAAAATAGAAAGCTTCATTAATGGTAATACGTGAATTTGGCACGCCTCGTTCTTCAGCTGGAAGTGAAGTATCCACTCCATCCTCTAACATTCTCGAAGATATGACAGCTTGCCTGGCATTATCATAAATACTTGGTGAAAAACCGCCTGAAATATCGGAGCCTAATCCAATCGCTACTCCTTTTGAGTGTAAATAACCAATTGGGATGACGCTATTAGCAAAGTAAGAATTAGAGATGGGGCAATGGCTGACTGCGGTGCCTGTTTCTGCAAATAAATCGGCATCGTCATCATTTAAGAAGTTGCAATGCGCCATCACCGACTTATCTCGTAAAAGTCCAAAATCATGTAAGGCAAAAGCGTCATTTTTTTGAAAACGATCCTGTACATATCCATGCTCCCAATCACTTTCACTGCAGTGCGATTGGACATATGTATCATACTTAGCCGCTAATTCTCCCAACCCTTTTAAGGCATCGTCAGTACAGCTTGGAATAAAGCGCGGTGTTACAACAGGGTAAATACCCTGTTTCGTTGATTGGGCTAATTCGTTGACTGCTAAAATGAATTCCTCGGTATCCTTTAATGCCGTTTGCGTATCAGCGTCACGGTAGATTTCTGAGGTTTGGTCAGGATTATCCATAACCACCTTCCCCACTAAACCGCGCTGTCCTTTTTCTGCACAAATTTTTGCTAGCAGTAAGCTTGCTTCTTTATGAACCGTTGCAAAATAAAGAGCCGTGGTAGTTCCATTTGCCAGCAGCGTGCTGACAACATCTTGATACACCTTTTTGGCAAAACCAAGATCCGAAAATTTAGATTCCAATGGAAAGGTGTATGTATTTAGCCAATCATAAAGGGGAATATCCAACGCCGTCCCTGATTGCGCCCATTGCGGCGCATGTACATGCAAATCAACAAAACCCGGTAAAAAATACTGACCATCTTTTAAACACTGAAGATTATCTTGGTAAGTTTGTAGTATCGTCTGATATTCTGGATTTTCTGGTGCAACCACTTTCTCAATCAGTCCGTCTTCACTGATACAGAAAAGATGTTCTTTTAAAATATGTACCTCTGTTGGTGACTTGCTCGTAAAAGCAGTCCCCCGGAAAACCCGCGCATAGTTTTTCATCAACTTCACCTTGTTCGTATTGTGTTTTACTATTTGATATTATAGTGTATCAAATTAGGTAAGTCTATTTTGCAGGATCCTTATTGATTGATTGCTATATAAATATGGAAAAAGTAGGTTTATCAAAGTTCAGAATATTATCTTCTGAAAATCCAAATTTCAAACCTTATTATCAGTAATACTACTTTCCTTGGTTTGGTTTTTATTTTCGGTTTGAACATTCAATGTTTTCACCCTGAAAAGGCGTTTGCATGTATTGCAGACGCTTTTTTGTATTTTTTGAAACTGTTTAACCAAATCGCTGATTCTGTCTTAACACCATGGTAAATGTCCAATCGATTCTTGTCTTTTGAAATACATATATAAGGAATATTTATTCTTCAGATAATCCAAAAGGTGGTGAAGATATGGGCTTTGGTTACGGCTGTGGGGGCTATGGCTATGGTGGCTATGGCGGCAGTAGCTTTGTATTAATTGTTGTATTGTTCATTTTGTTGATTATCGTACTTTCCAGTTGGTGTTAATGTTCAAACCGACTTTTTAAGTTCATGCTGAAGGTGAAATAAATGGGTGAAGAAAGAGGATTTGGATTTGCTTTTATTATAGTATTGTTTATTCTCCTTATCATTGTCGGATCTTCTTTTATGGCCTACTAAATTGTACGGAATAAAGGGCAGGTTAAGTTCATCTGTCCCGTTGTCATATAGACTTCTGAAATGATAGGAGGATGAAATAAATGCCGTTTTTTGGATTTGACCGAAGAGATCGGTTTTTTCGTGACGACTTTAGAAGAAGACTGTTTTTCCCCTTTGTATTTGTATTTGATATAGATAGAAGAAGACGCTTTGAATTCGAAAGAGAAAGAAGAAGAAGACGTAGATTCTAGTAATAAAAGATTAAAACGGTATTTCTAGATTCCAACTGGTAAGAACAAGCTGCCACAAAAGGCAGCTGTTCTTTCTTTATTTCTATATTTGACATATTGATTCTCACCTCAATATATATATTTAACTCAGTTGTTCCACTAACTTGCTTCGTGAGTAAAGCAAGAAAAAAGATCGCCGCAACGCACCTTTCCAGTTGTCACTTTCTAGAAAAACGGATGATTTCGCTTGAGGAAGGAAGTTTCCAAGAGGACCTTTTTTATCCCGCTGAAAACCCTGAATATATTACTCAGAAAATATTATTTAAAAAAGCTTACTCAAAGAGTAAGCTTAACTACCGATATAAACACTATCACATGTTCCAGGTTTTGGTTCATAATAACAATGATTTTTAAATTGACCAGAATGAGGTTGACCGTACCATGTTGGAGGGCATGGAGCATACGGATTAAAGTACCAAAGAGCATATTTCCCTGGGTGTTGTCTCCAATAATCCAAATTCTGTTTTGCTAATCTCTTTTCAGCAGTTCTCGCTCTTTGATAAAATACATTTCCTTTTTGAACAGCTTCAAAAGAAAAATTTCCTCCTTGTACTTGAAAAATGACATCGGGAATTTTTCTTAAACCTTTAAAGTCTAAACAATCTGCTTTAAGACGATTAACAATTACATTTCCAACATATAACATTCCTTGTTTTCCTTCACCTTCGGCTTCTGCTCTCATCATCCTTGCCATTAAGTCAACATCTGAACTGCGGTAATTTACTCTAGGCATTTTTTCACCTCCAAAATATAGTATGAAAAAAAGCCTACAATGATGACATTGTTTAAATAATAAAAGTGATTATGCTAACATCAGGAATGCTTCTCAATCATAAAAAGAACATCTCCTATAAGGGGGGAGGCACCTGTTTTTCTTAAGATACACAATTGCATAAATTATAACTTAACTGAAAAAAATATATTATTACTATTTTTTAGGGAGATGTTATGAAAATGGCATTTGAGAAGGGGCTCGCTCAATCAGAAAAAGCTTATAATCAGTTCACTGAGATAAGTTCTTTACTTGCAAATACAGTGACGGAAGAATTTCTCTCAACCTGGCAATGGTGGTTTGGTCTCGCACTATTTATTGTTCCATGGATTGTTTGGTTTAGACTCAGGAAGAAAGATAGTGCAGGACGTCTCCTTTTAGGTGGCTTACTGACTATTATATTATCACTTACAATAGATCTTGCAGCATTATCTTTAGGGCTCTGGTCATACCCAATGGTAATCATCCCTCTATCACCATTTCTATTTTTACCATATCACTTTACTTTAGCACCAGTTGGTGTAATGTTCGCTCTACAAATAAAACCAAAAATGAATACCTTGTTAAAAGGAATCTTATTTTCTTCAATTGCTGCTTTTGGAGGAATGAATTTCTTTAGTGCCATCGACTTTTACAACCCTAAGAATTGGTCCACTCTATATGATTTTATAATTTTTTTAACTCTTTACTATGCGGCTTATTCGGTTACAAAGATTGAGAGCTATACTAAATTAGATAAGGGATAAACCTAATATGTATAACGACCTAGCGACCTCTTTTTAGACGAGAACTACTTTAATAAACAGGGAAAGCAATCAATTGTACGACATTCACTACGAGGACTCCAAAGCATAGGATAAACTGTTACGTTACAAGAACCTGAAGCATCTTAATCTATACAACTTACCTACAATAAATCAATATATTAGGCGCCCTCCCCTTTTAAAAAAAATGAATGAGCTGCGTTTTCTTAAGTATTTCCTTTTTTGCCAAATTGCCGAAGTTTATTTTCAGGGTAGTTGAAAAAGAGATTAATTAACTGGAGAAATATTAAGTCTAAAATTGCAGTTCTAACTATGTCTACAATCAGTTTATTAATATCTTGATTTTTAATTTTCGGTTCAAAGAAGTACCTCAAACAATAGACCACAGCGAAAAATAAATAACAGAAATAATGAAATTCCCTATTGTAAAAAGATTCCTACCTTCGTTTTTTATGTAAATATTCTATTCGTGAAATGGTATATCCTTCTTGAACTGACCCCTTAGTACAACAAGAAAAAAGACCGCAGCAGCGATCCCGGTTCTTTAACTCTTGCCCCCATTGGTTTTAGTTGATTGTTTTTTTCTTTCTTACTTCTTTCAATTATTATAGCAACTAAAAGACATCCAATCCCTATTATATGCCTGATAATATTACCTTCAAGGGAAAATTTAGTTTCATTTAAGCATTTCTTTGAACTCTTCCGTGATTTGTTTGACTAACTCATATTTTCCATCGGCTGTATTCTCATTATCCCTTGTATGCTTTCTGTAATTTCACAAGATCAAATTTCTTCATTTTAAGAAATGCTTTCGTTACCCGCGCAAGTTGCTCCGGTGTGCCCTTTCTCATCATCTCGTCCATCTCACTTGGAACAATCTGCCAGGACAAGCCATACTTATCTTGAATCCAGCCATACTTCTCACTAAACGGATACTTATCAAGTGGCATTAACGCTGTGCCACCTTCGAACAATTGTTCTAAACCTCATTTATTTTTTCACTCGCGTCTTTTTCTCGCGATGGGTCAAAATTAACTATGAAAGACACCGACGGATTTAACTTGAACAAAGGCCCAGCGCTATCGCCGGATATTGGCAATACTTTTATGTTTTACGTTACGAAATAGGTTGTTATAATGGTAGTTATGAAATACTTAGGGGGATGTCGAAATGACCACATTTGAAAAGTTAAAGCCTATTATCGCAGACCAACTTGGTGTCAAAATGGAGAATATCAAACCGGAAGCATCATTCAAAGAGGACTTCGATGCTGATTCGCTAGATATGGTGGACCTGACGATGGAAATTGAAGATGAATTCGCGATCGAGATTAGTGACAAAGTTGCAGCGAAGCTTCAAACAGTCGGTGATGTCGTAAATTATATTGAAAACCGTCGTTAACAAATAAGGAAGGCGGATAGCCCAAAGCATGCGTACTCTAGAAAGCAGGTGAACGTATCGCAGAAGGCATCCGCTACTATGTGTATATTACAGAAATGCAGTGTGTAATTACAGGGTCTTAATTTTTGTTAATTCTTGTTCAATACCACTCATTATATCAAATGCTCCATCTGACTTATTTGAGCAAACAACGACCTTAATAGATAAGCCAGGATAATAAGCAGAATGAAAGCTAACACCGGGATCATACCCCATTATATGATATTTAAGGATACTGTTATCGGTTTTTTTCTTAATCCAAATACCATAACCATAGTAACCACTTTCATTGACTTGTGTATGAGTGGATAATAGCTTATTTGTGTATGTTTCATTTAATAGTTGGTAATTCATAAGTGCATTCCATAGTTTAGCCATATCATAAGCTGTTACAAATGCTCCACCATCGGAACCACCTTTTACAGGTAAAGAATAGATGTTTGTTTTCCAAGTTCCATCAGGTTTATCGATATAGCCTAATGCTGTATTTGGCGGTAGAGAGTCAAATGAAAAGTATCCAGATTGCGTCATATCAGCTTTATTGAAAATATGTTTTTGAACATAATCAGAGAATTCAAGTCCACTTACTTGTTCCACAATTAATCCTAATAAAATATAGCCAGCATTGTTATAGTGAAAAGATTCCCGTGCTTGAGATTTCATAGGCTCGTTTTGAAACAATGGTAAGAAGTCTTTTAACTTTCTTATATGATACATAGGATTATTGACCCAAAGATCCTCAAAGTCATCCATTACATCCTCATCAAAATAATCTGGTATTCCCGAAGTATGTGTCAGTAAATGATGGACAGTAACTTTATTATCAAAATGTTTAAAATCAACTTTGAGACAATCGCTCAATTTAGAATCAAAAGAAATTTCTCCCTCTTCTACAAGCTGACAAATTGCAATTGCCGTAAAGAGTTTACATCCAGATGCTATTCCAAAGCGAGTAGCAGAATTATTTTCTAATTGATCTGAACGGTTGGCGTACCCAAAGTTTTTATCTAGTAAAACCTTATCCTTATCTTCAACAAATACTGAACCTGAGAAACCACCCTTACTTTGAATATTTGAAACTATTTCTATTATATTTATGTTCATAGCTATTCCTCCATATTTCTATTTTAACCTTGGAACTAACCAGCTAATAGAGGAACGATTATTATAGAAAATCCTAAACTGATTAATAATGTTACAACCCAATCCCTTTTTTTGGTCATTTTAAAAAGTATATTCAAAACCGAACTAATACACATACAAACTAAAAATACGAATAAAACCATCATAAGTGACTCCAAATGCATGCCCCCTGACAACAATAATATGTATTATTTTACCACAAAAGTCCAAATCCTTATTAAACTAACATGCACGTTGCACAATAAAAAAGGCTGCCGCAGCAACCTATAAGTAGGGATTAGTTGGTGCGTATGTATTTAATTTGCATGTCCGTTCGTTTATTGAGCTTTCTTCTGAATACTTCATAGTTGATCTAAAATGGGCAAAGTATGTTCAAACAAACTTTTTTATTTAAACAAGAATAACAATAGAAGCCTCCCAGATAAAAGGAGGCTCATTTTAATTTACATACAAATCCTTCTTCAATTATCCTGCTTCGTTAGCACAATAAAAAAACAGACTCTAAAATAGAGCCTGTCTATGTCCGACATTGTTATTAAGCTTTGCGAACGTTAGTAGCTTGGGGTCCACGTTGACCTTGCTCTACTTCAAAAGTAACTGCTTGACCTTCGTCTAAAGATTTGAAACCTTCGCTTTGGATTGCTGAGAAGTGAACGAATACATCGTCTCCAGCTTCGCGTTCGATGAATCCAAATCCTTTTTCTGCGTTAAACCATTTTACTTTACCTTGTTCCATGTGTGTTTCCTCCTGATGTGTGCTTTTGCACACAATATGTTACTATCCTTGCTCCCAGTGATCATTAAGACGAAAAGTTCTATTAATACTATCCTTTACACCGAACAAAAATAATTCTTCCTTAGAATACCATTTTTCGAAAATGTTTGCAAGCTTACCATCTATTATGTGAATTTATGTCACTTTCAATAAAAAGTTTTTTTACTTTCTACATTGTAGCTCTAACTTTTAAGAATAACTTGTAAAATTTATAGTCATCTTCACTAATAATTGAATGTGTAATTTATTCAGCTTATATGGCTTTAAATGGTTATTATAGATGAAACTATCTTTTTCTATATTAAAACTAAAGGTTTTCTCTTTCTTTATGTACCTTTTGTGTGGAGTTTTTTGTCAAATGCGACATAAAGGAGTCATTTTTTTCTTCAACTAAACTCATTCGTGAGTCAATAAGAAAAAGACAAGGGAATCTAATCTCTTGTCTTTTTAGAAATAATTATGCACGTTTTTTTAGAGAAATAACAAGCGATAATAACCCTGCAATTAAAGCAGCAATCGATACATAAAGTGGAGCATTTGAAGAATTTGTTGTTTCATTTACTTCTTCCTTATTAGCTTGTTCCGTTTTTACTTCTTCCTTAGATTCATTTGTCTTAACTGTACTATGGTGATCCCCGGACCCATCAGCTGGTTTTGGATTAACTGTAGTCACAGACGCAGGTTTTTCAGCATCTTGTGTTCCAACCCACTCTACTACGGTTCCATCCTGATAGGTTTGATAGGCTTTAAATACAATTTCCGTTGCGTCGTCTGCAACTTTTCCTTGAATGTTAAATAGTCCAAATTCTGTTGATTTTAACCCTTCTTCTTCTGCTGTCCACGTTACACTCGTAATCTTTTCTGAAGCATCTTTTTGAATTTCATATTTCCAGCCTGGTTTTGGTTCAATTCGGCTAATATTCACGGCTGACGGAAATTCCACTCTAATTTGTGTGGTTGGTACCGTTTCATTCTCAGATGGTACCCTTACGGTAAACATTTCATAGCTTCCTTGAGTTGTTTCCTTAGGCAGGACCGTTACATGTGCACTTGCAATTCCTGCAAAAAGTAAAAATGCTCCTAACATTACTGCAAGCGAGGTCATCATCTTTTTCATTAATAATCTCTTCCCTTCAACAAATTATAATAGACACAAATGCTTAACGTTTTTTCTTACCTGTGAGCAATAATAGTACGATTCCAAAGATAACGATCAAAACAATCGCTATCGTTACTAGCATGGTGGATGAAGAATTATTATCTGGCTGTTCAACTGTATCACTAGTGTTTTTTTGTTCTGTCTGATTGGTTTGGCTGTTATTCTCTTGCTTCCCTTGGTTTTCTTCAATTAAAACAGAATCCGTTTCTGATTGATTTTGATCCCTGTCAACAGTAAAATTTATTTCGCCTGTTATCGGGTGACCATCTTCCCCAACGATTTTCCATTGAATTTTGTACGAACCGTTAGCCAATGGCTCTGAAATTGCACCTATCAATTGCTTGTTTTCAACCCTTATATCTTTTAAAGGTATCTTAGATCCGTCCCTCATTAAATCCATTGTGCTTAATTCTTCAATAGTAGTAGCATAATTAAGGATGATTTCTTCCAGCTGTTCTGTCACAACTTGTCCTTCGGATGGATTGGAAGAAGACAGACTGGTGTGTGCACTTATGATGGAAGGTAGTATAAAAAATACGCAAAAAAAGAATAAAATGAATTTTTTCAAGAGTATGCCCCCTTTCCTAAACTTTTTAATACTTTTAACAACCACTATGTACAAACTCTGTAGAAGATATATCCATTACTTACTAGTCATGCTGGCAGCAAGCCTTCGTTTGTGAAATTTGTCCCGTCATTTTATCCATCGCCTCTGAAAAAGAAAATAATTTCCCGCCAAATCCCCGAACGAATCCTTCCGCATGTTCTCTTTGATTAAAGGGAATAGCTTGTGGCTGACAACAACTTAAATCTATGGTTGAATCAATTACAAACCACGCGTTTCTTGCACTTATGGTCGTATGTGTGAAAAAATCGCATGACAATGCCTCCATTACTTCTTTCTCTAGTAATTTATGGCGTATCATACCACAGTGGGTGCAACAGGCAGACTCAACCCTATTATTTGTAAGGATTAAGCGATAAGACAAACGATCTTGAATGCGGCGAGAGCAGACCACACATTCATTGTTATTTACTTGCCGGGTTGCTTTTTCTATCAGACTTATACCTCCAAATGTTTTTTCGACAATCCCTTCCTCAACAAGTGGCTTTATATCACGATGGATGGTCATGTCAGAAACATGAAAGATTTCACTTAACTCCGACACTTTTAGATTTTTACGCTGATTGATTAATTCTTTTATTTGTTGTTGCCTTTCGTTAGCTAGCATCACTATATCACCTCCTTTGTTTTCACGGTGAAAACCCCATAACAAAAGATAACAATATCTCACTTATTCAAACATATTCTAACACTACTGATACTATCACTTCCGATTGAGTTATTTAACATCCTCACTATAATATTCATAAAAATGTCACAAATCACCCTTACTATTACCTACTTCAACTGACCCGTTACTAAATAAGAATAAGCGATCCTTCTTTATTGAAGAATCACCCCCGAAAGTTTAAGAACAATATTTCACAAACTTGTTTTCAAAAAAAAAGAGCCGTTTAGACGACTCAATATGTTAAATTTACTTTTGTTTTTCTTTGCAGAAACATAATAACTTTTTCTTTATCTATTAATTACAGTACATCTCATTGCTCCTCTACGGATTAACTCCTCTGCTCTTGATAATGAAATTCTAACAAGTACAGCTTCGTCTTCATTATTTTCTACGTCGAAAACCAAAAATGCTCGACCATTTTCTATTAAAACGCATATGAATTCTGCATTATTACGTGGAATACGGTCTGCAATTGTACAACGTTGGACACCCGCTCTTATTAACGTTCTAAACTCCTGCTCAGAAATTCGGATAAAAACAAATTCCTCTAAGTCTATAACTTCAACTTCAATTTCTACCAGTAGAAAGAACCGATTCCCAATTCTTACTACACAATTTGCTCCAATAGAAACAACGTCATTATTCATTATTTTGCACCTCCTTTTGATTTCAGTAAATTCAAAAGGAATTTAAATGTTTGGACAAACATACAATTATTTTTGAAATTTTATTATATGAAACACTAAAAATAACGCAAAGTATAATATGAATGTTTGGTTTTCCTCAGTTCGAATCTAAAATAGAATATATGCCCATAATAAAAATAAAAATAATGATGATAAAGGATGGTTTCTTTGATTTATATTTATAATGATTATGGAGGGACACATACCACTTCTTTGGCTGCTGCATATCATTTAAAACAACTACCTCAATCGGAACGAAAACTAACCACGGAAGAAATATTAAATGTAAAATATTTCAATCAATTAACGAATGAGGATTTTGGAAAAATCATTTTTCACGGGAATGATGAAGACGGCAACTCAGTTTATACAATAGGACGGAAAAGGAGTAAACTTGTTGTCCCAGCATTAAAAGAATTGACTTTACTTTTACAAGAAAAATATCATTTTGATGAAAAAATAGTTCTCTCCAATACATCACCAACTGTTCCAATTGCTATGTCAATAGGGGGATTTTTCTCCAGAGGATTGAAAATTGACTTTATTGGTGTACCGTTATTAGTAAAAGGTGCTAAACAATGCTGTGATAATATTTTTCGGTTAGTTGAAAACACGAAACATGTTGCTAGTACCTCTTTCAATGAAAATGTGATTATTTTAGAAAATGAAATGTATAAATAATTCAATAATATTAAAAGTACATTATAATTTTAAAACGTTTATCTGAAAAGACTACCTGAACAAGGTAGTTTTTTTTAGTCGCTATCTATCTCAAGAGCGACACAAAGAATTGTGTTTTCTTCTTGAACACCTGAATCGTTAGTGGAAAAACATGATGTATTAAATTGATTCATAAAATAAAAAAGGTGTTTGTCCCTCGGTAATTTGTCCATTCCTTAATACATTTGAAGAATAAACTGTTTAACAGGTAAAGGAAAAGGGGTGGATTAGATTGATTGAGAAAAAATTTGATAATCGAGGAAATCAATGTGGGTTTAGAACATCTAATAACAACAACAACAACAATAGGAACAACAATAACAATAGAAATAACAATAACAATAACATAGATATTGATGTAGATACTGATTTCGAAAACGATGTTCGCAACCGTTCAGAATCAGAGGCAGATGCAGAAGTACGTAATACAGACAGAAACACAAATGTTGCGAGAGCAACTGTCAACGACTCAGGAAATGCTCGTGTCAATGTTGTATTAAACAGCCGCAGCAATGCTCGTGTTAGAACTGATCAAGAGCAAGACAATGATCAAGACCAAGATACTGATGTGGGTGTTGGTTGATTTTCAAGAGATATTCTAATCGATATTTCTTAAACTCTATAAATTAATCTAAAATTTTTGGGGGATTACAAAATGGCAAGAAGAGAAAATAATAATATGGCACGTTCAGGAAGAAACCGCCGTAATAATACCGACACAAACGTTAATGTTGATATAAATAATGATTTTGAAAACGATATTCGCAACCAATCAGATTCTGATGCAGATGCGGAAGTACGTAATACTGACAAAAATACAAATGTTGCGAGAGCGACAATCAATGACTCAGGAAATTCTCGCGTAGATATTAGACTAAATAGCAATAGTAATTCACGAGTAAGATCTGATCAAGAGCAAGAAAATGATCAAGAACAAAATACCGATGTGGATGTTGATTTTTAAGATATTTTATAAATATTTCTTAAACTCTATTAATAAATTTTAAAAATTTAGGGGGATTACAAAAATGGCAAGAAGAAATTCAGGAAGAAACCGCCGTAATGACACGAACGTAAATGTTGATGTCAATACTGATTTTGAAAACGATGTCCGCAACCAATCAGAATCAGATGCAGATGCAGTAGTACGTAATACTGACAAAAATACAAATGTTGCGAGAGCGACAATCAATAACTCAGGAAATTCTCGCGTAGATATTGTACTAAATAGCAGAAGTAATGCACGAGTAAGATCTGATCAAGACCAAGACAACGATCAAGACCAAAATACAGATGTGGATGTTGATTTGTAATTAACCATTGAGGGTGGGATAAATGTATTCCACCCTTAATAAGGATAGGTGGAAATAATGGGAAAATACAGAGGTAGGAACAGGCAAATCCTTCCTGGTTGGCAAAACTCAAAGACGAATAATAACACCTCTGAATCTCTTGCTTTCGAAAAAGATGATGTAAGGATTAACAGTGAAAACATTAATACGATAGGACAAAGTGGCAATTCTGATGTAGATGTGCAAGTAGACGTATTTGTTGATACGACTCCAATTGCATTTGCCATCCTTACTTCCCTGCTCGCAACTAAACAAATGACTGTGGAGGAGTTTAATGAAGCAATAAGGAGACTTGAAAATCTTACCCAAGATAGGGATTTTAATGGGACTTCAGTTATACCAAATAATGTTTCAGATGTAAAATTATTCTCAAGAAATAATAGAAGAGTGGATTAGATTTGTCCACTCTTTTATTGAGAAAAGGCATCCTATCGACCATCCGCATCGGTGATTCCACCACGTTAGTGATAAAAAATTCTCAATGGATTACATATGATATGTTATGATAAATACAATTCGTTAACTAGTTAATTATTTTGGTTAACCTTAGTATTTAACCGAACCTGGAATGAGGGGAAATTATGTATAAGCTGAGAGGTCATCATCTTTTTTGCCTTTTGGGCTATCGGGGAATGGGCTATTCCCAAGAATACGTTGAAAATATGACAAGCCTGCATCAAACCTTGAGGGACAACCCCAAGACAAGAATTCAACTTGTAAAGGGTCCCGATCAGTTGTGTGAAAAGTACCCAAACTCAGGTGAATACCATTGCCAAGATGACAATATTTATGAAAGAGATGCAGTTATTTTAGAGAAATTAGGGCTTAACATCGGACAAATTCTGAATTGGAAGGACATAGAGCTTCTCATCCGAAGATATATCGTCCCCTCCGATATTCAAAGTGTATGTAAAACTTGCTCCTGGAGGTCATATGGAGTTTGTGAAGAAGGAATTCAAGAGATTCTTGAAGGGAAGGGGTTAAGGGAAGTTAAATAATCCCTACCCCTCTATCCTGATCCTTTTGTTCAAAAAGAAAAAGCTACCTTTAATGGCAACTCGATCTTCCATTCAAAAATTCCTTAGCAGAATAACAGTTATTTATACAATATATCGTCTTTTAGAGTTGCTACTTTAGTTAAAGCTATATCAATGTCTTTTTCATCTACTCCAAAGTGAGCAAGAGCATCGTGAAGATGTTTTTCAATAGCATTATAATGGGCTGGTTGGAGATTCATCCCTTCGTGAGCTTTTGCCATAGATTGTCCAGTATATTGCTTTGGACCGCCTAATGCAAAACTAATAAATTTTGACTGATGACGGCGTTGTTTTTCCATATCCGTATCTTTAAAAAAATGATTAACTGTATCATCCTTAAGAACCAACTCGGAGTAAAAATAGTCCACGACTTTTGCAATCGCTTCTTCTCCGCCTACTTTTTCATAAAGTGTTTGTTCCATAAATACACTCCTAATTAGAATTTAATAGGAGTATTTTCTACAGAAAAATTGTTTTTATCCATCAACTTTTATATAGTCATTACGATTTTAAGTTTAAGTACATTTCTTCTCAATCTTTAAGAGACAAAAAATATCACATTCTGTTAATTGCATTTTATTAAACATTCTTACTATGACTGAGTTGTTGAACTACAAATGAAAAAGCCATTCCTCTGCAATTTTGGAATGGCTTTTTCATTTTAACTTTCGTTCTTTGTCGTAAAATTGGGTACGAGCCAATGGATGAGCAATCCGGCAATGGTAGCGTAGGCGATACCATTATGAGCATATCCAACTCCGATGATGAAGATAATCGCGACAATGACCAAATTTTTCATATTAGCCAGACTCACTTTTTCCTCAATAAGGTGCCGGATCCCCATTGCGGCGATCATACCAAACAATAGGATACATATGCCGCCCATCACTGCAACTGGTATGGATTGGATAACAGCTCCAACTTTACCGAACAAGCCAAGAAGAATCGAAAGAACAGCAGCGCCTTGTATGATCCTACTGGAAAACTGGCGTGTGATGGCTAGAACACCGAGGTTTTCAGCATAAGTGGTTTGCGCCGGTCCGCCGATGAATCCGGAGAAAAGGGTGGCAAGACCATTACCCAAAAGAATACGCCCGAAGCCAGGATTTTTTGTGACGTCTTTTCCAGTGATCTCGTTTAATACAAACATATGACCTAAGTCTTCAATGATGGTAACAAGTGCAATCGGTGCCATGCCAAGGATGACAACCCATGTAAACTCTGGCATCACAAAATGTGGGAGCACGAAAATTGGTGCATCTGCAATGTTTTGAAAATCAACATAGCCGCGCACAGCGGAATAAACATACCCGATTAAAAGTCCGAAGATGATTGGCAAGAGGCGGATCACCTTTGTACCAGCAAGCGTCGCGATAATTGCTGCAAGAAGACTCACGATGGCAGCGTCCCAGTGTGTCGCCGCCATATTGGTGACAGCCGTTGTCGCCAAGGAAAGCCCGATAATGCTGACAACCGGTCCGACGACGACTGGTGGAATTGCCTTTCGCACTTTATCAAAGCCAACGGTTGCAATGACAAGTGATACCAGCGCATAAACTACGGATACGCTGATAAGACCAGCGACGGCTTGACCCGGTGAATCCAACTTCCCCACATACAACGCAAGTGGAGCAATAAAGGCAAAGGATGAACCTAAATAAGTAGGAACCCTTCCGCGTGTAATGAGGTGGAAAATCAATGTACCTACACCACTGGCAATAAGTGCACTTCCTGGATCAAGACCGGTGAGTGCTGGCACCAAAACGGTTGCACCAAACATCGCAAACAAATGTTGTAATGATAATGGTATGGCGCTTAAAAATGTTTTCAATCGTGTTTCCCCCCTTTAATAGTTCCTTTATTATATATTTCTTCTATTTAATCAGTTGTTATGTTTTTCGAACCCCAGCTGCAACCCTCATATTAAGGAAGATAGCTGACTTAGATGGCTTCGCGACCAAAAAGAGATTAAGAGATTTTTTCATTCGTCATGATTTAGGGCTGAATTAATTCTTTTAGAACATCAATAAAGTTTGGGTTGATGTTAATTGCAAGTGTCGTTTTCTGCCAGGACGTTTTTAACTCCAAAGAATAAAGCCATTACTAATACACCAATTAACATACCTTTCGTAATAGCATTGATTAAAAATTCTTTGATTTTCAATTATGTCCTCCCTTCGATGACAATCAAACAACACGTACTATCCCCCCTCACTAACAAGATAATGCTACGATAATCAAATAATATGCTATTAGAAATAACCTTATGTCTTTTGTACTATTTAGTTTAGGTATTGAAAATGATTATACTTTTAGATTTATTCTGTATTAAGTTAACACGAAAACAAACGCGCTCTTTAGTGAAATAAAATAAGGAGCTTGGGATTCCAAGCTCCTTCCAATAAGAAAACATTGCAAATTAATAAACAATTAACCATCTGCATGTTTAAAAATCCCTAGATACTGTTAGTACAACAACACATTTCAGCCTACTCTATTTCTTAATCAAAACGTTCTGTATCTAATCCATCCAAAAAATTTGTAATAAATTTGTTTGTCTATTAGTTTTTATCGGTAATTATTATGAATGGGTTCAAACAAATCTTCCTCACTTTTTCGAACAACTGCAAAGTTGTCGACATTGTAATGCCCATGCAATGTTTTATTATGATGACCTATGATTTGTTCAGCGGACAGAACAGTTGAGTCTTTTGTCGAATGGCCATCTGCTACTAATGTTACATCAAATCCATTGATTGTTGCGGTTCTCACAGCAGAATCAATACAATACTCTGTTTGACATCCCATGATAACAAGATGTTCAATTTCATGATCTTTCAAGTAATCTAGCAAAGTTGTACCATAAAATGAATTGGTCGCTTTTTTATCAAATATCACCGAAGTGGGAGGGATGTTAATTTTCTGGTGGACTTGAAAACCTTGTCCCTCTCCGCCTGCCACATCTTTATCTCTCACAAAAACGAATAATGCTTCCGATTCTCTTGCTTTTTCAATAACCAAGTTAATAGCGTTCAAGAGTTCCTCTTTTTTAAAAACACTACTCTCATTTTCATTTCCTTCAATCAATTCCTGTTGTGCATCAATGACTAACAAAGCTTGTTTCATTGGGGAAACCCCTCTCATCATTATATTAGATCAGGTCCTTCATAATTATGCAACTCACTCGTGTACCCATTAATCATACTTCCCCTCCTATTCACATGTCCATCAAAAATTTTCCATTCCCCGTTTTGCTCTACAACTTTCCTTCGTTTTCCTTTTCCCACTTAGCTACTTCTTCACGAACAATCGGCGCCACTTCTTTTCCTAATAGTTCGATGGATCTCATAACATCCTCATGAGGCATAGTGCCTACTGGGCAGTGGAGCATAAAGCGAGTTATTCCTACATTCTTTCGCAGGTTAATGATTTTTTCCGCGACTGTTTGGGGATCACCTACATACAAGGCACCATGTAAACTACGAGCCGAGTCGAAAGTTGTTTGGTCATACCTTCCCCATCCACGCTCACGACCTAATTTGTTCATCGCCTGTTGGGTAGAAGGGAAAAACTTCGCAGCCGCTTCTTCTGTACTTTCCCCAACAAAACCATGTGAATGCGAGGCAATCGGTAGTTTTGACGCATCATGACCTGCTTGTTCAGCTGCTTTCTTATAGAGCTTTACAAGAGGAGCGAAATGCTGTGGACTTCCTCCAATAATTGCTAAAACAAGCGGCAAACCGAGCAGACCTGCACGAATGACAGATTCCTGATTGCCTCCGCTGCCTATCCACACTGGCAGTGGATCCTGAACTGGTCTTGGATACACACCCAAATTATTTATGGCTGGTCGGTGTCCGCCTAGCCAGGTTACTTTCTCAGACGCTGTTATTTTTAACAGCAGCTCCAGCTTCTCTTCGAATAATTGATCATAGTCCTTTAAATCATATCCAAACAACGGAAATGATTCGATAAAGGATCCTCTTCCTGCCATGATTTCAGCACGTCCATTTGAGATAGCGTCAAGCGTGGCAAAATCCTGAAAAACTCGTACAGGATCGTCAGAAGAAAGAACGGTAACTGCACTGGTCAAACGAATCCTGTTTGTTTGTGACGCCGCGGCAGCGAGCACGACAGCAGGTGATGAGGCAGCATAATCTTCGCGATGATGCTCTCCTACTCCAAAGACATCCAGACCTACCTGATCGGCTAAAACAATTTCATCCACTACTTCTCGAATTCGTTGTGCATGACTAATGACCTTATCAGTCTCAACATCCGGTGTTGTTTCTACAAACGTACTTAATCCTATTTCCACAAAATAGCCTCCTACTTATGTATGTCTTTTTACATCAAAAGCAACAGTAAAATAATGTTAAACCAATTAACCTATCATTTTCTTAACAATCTATCACTAATTGACAAGTAATTGTTTTTACTTCCCTGTCATAACCGATACTTGTCAGTTCTTAGAACCAAAATCAATCCCAGACATTAAATAAGGAATTGCTGCTTTAATAAATTCTTCCGGTGGTACCTTCATACCATTTCGTTTCCATTCTAAAGAAGCCCCGTAAATCCCCCAGCTTAATATCACAGCATTAATTTTTTGTGCTTCATACTCTTCCGTTGAATTTTGTTTTACTAACATTTTGTAAAAAATGATTTCAAGCTGTTCCCTAATAATACGGGCAATGGTATCTTCGTATCCTCTATGACAACGATTGGATAATGACTTTTGAAAATTTGTGATCGCTGTGAAAATACTAACGAACGCTTCTGCATTTAGTTTATCATTCTTGTAGAAATCACCATTCAAATTAACTAACAATACTTCTGATAATGCCTTCTCTAATAAGTCATATATATCTTCAAAATGATAATAAAAAGTGGCACGATTAATCATTGCCTCTGTAGTGATATCCTTTACGGTTATATCCTTAAATTCTTTTTTAGCTGAAAGTTCAATGAAGGAATCCATAATTAATCTGCGTGTACGTAGAATTCGGGGATCCGTCTTTGATTGAGTCATTTTGGTGTCACTCCTACTTTTTAAACAATTTCTTCAATGTGTTGTATAAACGACAAATCGAAGGAACTATTGGTATTGATCTCTTTCATTATTTACTAAAATACAATTATAAAGCAAATACAAACAATTATAGGAGGATTGAACATCAATTGAAGAACAATAATAATATGATTTGTGATTTAGAAACAGGTGTATGTGGAGTTGCTGAAGAGGATGAAATGGAGATGATTGATTTTAATCAACAAAAAAAGTTCATTGAAGTTTATTATGTAACGGATCCTATTTGCTCTCATTGCTGGGCGATTGAACCCGTTCTACGTCGATTTAAAGAGCAGTATGGACACTATTTTAATTTTCATACGGTTATGGGTGGATTACTAGAAAAATGGCATGATGGACCAATTGATCCTGCCAACGGAATTTATAAACCTGCAGATGTTGCTCCTCACTGGAGGGAAGTAGGGGAATATTCCCGCATGCCAATTGATGGATCACTCATGATTGACAATCCCGTTCAATCATCCTTCCCGCCTTCCCGTGTATATAAATTGATTCAAAAAAATCATAACGATGCATTAGCCTATGAATATTTACGACGTGCTAGAGAAGCCCTTTTCGTATTCAATTATAATATTTCAGATAAATCCGTTATGGTTGAAATCGTAAATCAACTTGGACTTGATGGTGAAGCGATTGTAAATGAAGCAGACCAACCAATAGGACAACAAATATTAAATGAAGATTTTGGTCTTGCAAAAAGCTTAGGTGTTAGAGGATTTCCAACTATAATAATGATCAATAAAGAAAATAAAGGTGTAAAAATTGTTGGGGGTCGTCCGTTTGGATCCTATGTGGACGGATTAAAGCAGGTTCTAAATATGGAAGAACTTCAACCAAAACAACAACCTTCTCTTTCTAGCTTACTCGAAAAAGAAAAGCTTTTATTTTCGAAAGAAATTGAAGTAATGTACGATATTGAACAATCGGACATTAACGCTTTTATTGAAAAAGAGCTTTCACCAGCCAGTTATGAAAAGAAAGAAATTCTAGGTGAATCATATTTTACAAAATAACAAAGGAGAATGACAATGGCATTTGTATTACAAGTGGATTTTAAAATGAATGGACCATTCGGAGATGAAATGGCGGAGGCGTTTTCTGAGTTAGCAAAAAGTATTAATGAAGAAGAAGGATTCATGTGGAAAATCTGGACAGAGAGTCCAGAAACAAATGTAGCCGGCGGAATTTATATTTTCGAAACACAACAAACAGCTGAAAAATATTTAGATATGCACTCAAAAAGATTGGCTGGGTTTGGAATAACAGATGTCAACGCAAAGATCCTTGCCATCAATCCTAAACTTACTGAAATCACGAATGGTCCAGTAAAATTATTAATAGGCTAAACTCTTAGAATTAAACCAACAAAAGCAACTTCTCTCTAAGTTGCTTTTGTTCTTTACTTTACTTCATTTTTTCTAAAGTAACTTCGAATATCATGCATAATATCAGGGAAAAAGGAATTGAAATGATTAGTGCCAGAATAGGTCTTGAAAAATGTATTCTTATGACAATAAACATTACTATCACAAATAAAAATGACCATCCGAGATTCCATCCATTTTGATAAGAGATGGCGCCTAATCTTACAGATACATACTCTAAAGCAATGAATACTAATACGAAAAATGAAACATAAATGCCTTTTTTATATATACTTAATTTATATGGGTATTTAGATAAAAATACCCATGTTGATAATGGCATACCAACTAGTATAAGCAACAGCATTGGGATTATGGAGTAAACTACCCCATTCGATTCCATAGTCCATAGTTGATATTTATAACAAAGGACTTCATACAGTGCATTCCCTAGCGCAGCAAATAACATAGAAGGATAATATTTTCTCCAATCACGATCTCCAAATTTCATGGCAGCAATAATCCATGATATAGAGAGAACGATTGCTACCATAACCGAACACCTACCTTATTGGTAGTTTTCCAAAAAAAGTAAATTTTAATCCACTAGATTATTCTTGAAAATAATTCCTAATAAACGTTACTATACATACGTGTACATCACATTTTTTACCTTTGATAAAGTTTAAGCAAAAACAAAACAAGTAAGGAGTTACAGGTGGTCCCTTTAACCTATTAACTTATACCAAAAACAGATTTCTTACTTTCCTACATAATCAATCTTAATTCCTTTAACTTTTTTCGCCATTTCGTAAGTTTCGGAAGATTTATCATAGATAACTTTTTTCAGTTTTGAGTTGCTTTTAAGGCTTTTTGTTTTTCATCTTTTTTTCATATATATCATATTGAATTTCTTTTCTAACAAGTTAGTTAACCAATAACCAAAGCCCTTCTGGTTTGAGAAGGGCTTTTTGTTATGGGATGACTTTTCTAAATCAGATAACTGTTAAAAGCTTAATTAAAAAATTTTTTATATGGGAACAAACCCCTTATTATTGTTGAGGGGCTGAAGGAGTTGAAATACTTTGTAATGCTTGTTCCGCCTCGTTTGCATATTGATTTTGTACTGCTAGATCACCTAAAGCAACCATACCTACTATTTGCCCATTTTCGATTACAGGCAATCGTCGAATTTGCTGCTCTGCCATCAAATTTGCTGCTTGATGAACATCCATATCAGGTGTACCTTGTACGATTTGCTGTGCAGTCATGACTTGAGATACTGGTGTTTGTGCATTTTCTCCTTGTGCTGTCGTACGAAGGGTAATGTCACGATCCGTTACAATTCCAACTATTTGTCTGCTGTCATTTACTACTGGGATAGCTCCGATATTATATTCGCTCATTAGCGCTGCAGCTTCCTGTACGGTTTGTGTTTCGTTAACTGAAACAACATTTGATGTCATGATATCTCTTAATTGTGCCATAAAACTACCTCCAATTATATTTATCCTTTATAGGATAGGGAACATTGGCGTTATTATTAATGGTAATTTTTTTCAAATACTAGCTGTACAGTTTTAATAAAATGTCTCCACTTAAAAGATAAAAGGTGTACCATTCGAAGGTTTTGATACTGATAATGTTATTAGGCAATCGTTAGTTGAACAAACATTCTAATACTATTACCTTATTCTAAGAAAAAGTTTTCTTCATTTTTATCATTCCATTTAAAAGTCACCTTAATAGTTTCATTTTCACGAGTTACCGCACACCCTGATCAAGCAGATATTATTTTTACGGTTGCCCCTTTGTGTTCCTCTTCTCTTTGATGGGTTTCTCCGTCATTAATAATGATTTCTAGGTTCTTAATGAAAGGAACCAGGAACACTCTGTATAAGGATTGAAAAAATGAAGGAGCAGGCTGCAAACTGTTATTAAATAAGAAGCCCTAAAGGACGTTTATTCAACATATTTTAGATGATGGACGATTTTTACCGCTTCCTTAATGGGACCTTTATAAAAAAAGTGATAAACAAATCCATCAGTTGCTTCCCAAGAAATACTTGTATATGCTTCGCGTCTCGTGCCTAGAATTGTGATATCCCCTTCGTGAATGTTTTTGCTTTTTAGCCAATCTACTTTCTTCATCACTTTAAACAACTCATCTGCCTGTTGGAACGGCTCATCCCCTTTATCACCATCAAAATACATTGTCCAAGGTCCACGCTTTGCGTAGATGATAGATTTTATCCACGGTTGGATCCATAATTTAACGCCATCTTTCCTTTTATAAAAAACAAAATCACTCGGTCGCTCTCTTGGAATCATATTACCAACATATCCGGATAGTTCTCCGATACTGCTCGACTCTCGCGGATGAAATAATGCCGGGTCATTTGCCCGATACGGTTTATCCATCGATAAAAAATATATCACATAGCCATTTTCATAGGCTTTTACTTTTACTGCGATATGGTTTTTGGGCTTTTTCGGTTGATCATTCCAATAAGTTGGCAGAAGCACCGGGACGTTTGTATTTTCTGGCAATCCTTTTGCAACCGATCGCAAAAAGGGAACGACTTCGTTCGGCTTCGCAAATGCGGTGAGAAACAATATACCAATAAGGGATAGCACAACTAGCTTCTTCATAAAAGCCCTCTTTCAACACATGTTTTTAATTATTTTTGGATTAAACAAAAGAACTATTTATGGATAACTATATGATTTTACTGATTTTTATTTTGTTTAATTATGTTTTGCCAGTGCGGGGGAAGTGCATGTGTTTCAAGATGTTCGAATTTGATTAACTTAATTTGCCCAGGAATAGTAGGATCTATTTCAAATGTCAACCTATCTTTTCCAACTGATATATGCGGTCCAACTACTGGTGTAGTTTCTAAAGTAATTAAAAAGTGAAAGGTACGAAACCCGCCAATTCTTTTTACATTTACAATATCGACCTGGTAGGGATAGACCAAAGGAGGTTCCGTTAGATATTTAGAATAATAATCGCTTACCGCTTTTTCTATTTCTTCGCCTAACAAAAGCATTAATATATCATTAACCATTAACTCTTTTGTATCTTTCGGAGGTTCAACACTTTCATATTTCCACCCAATCAGGAGCCAATCAAAAAGCTCAGTTGATTTCAGCCGAATATTTTTATTATTCTGGTTCAAAATAACCTCGTCATCTGCTAACGTACAGGTTTTTGTTTCATTATGAAAGATGCAGTTATATGCAGGTTCTATTAACGCAACTTCACCGCTTTTCATTTTAATTTTTATTACGGTGCTTAGTGGTTTATTAATTGCTAGATTAATTTGTCCTTTTATTGGTGTTGCCGCATTTATCAAATCAATAACCTTTCTGATGATGACCTCTTCAAATCCATCACTTTCCTTAAATATACGAGAACCTCCGGATTCACGGCTTACTTGAATATACTCAACTTCCTCTGATTTTAATTCAACAGCGGCTTGTACGTGTATTGGGGAAAATAATGTAGTAAAAGCCAGGGCAATTATGACTAACTTTTTCAATAAAAGTACACCACCTTTGGACAGTTTTGTTGTTTCAAGATGTGTTCCAGTGCGGAAATTCAAAGTTCCCTATATGTTCAACCTTTTGAAGTTCAACCTAACCACTCCCATTTATATCAGCTCCTCCAAGAGCCTTTTTATATTATTTTTCCCCGCAAATAACAATCGATGATTGCCAATCATTTGAATATCATGTACATTAATAAATTTTTATCAATAAATTAAATTTATTAGGAGAAAGTAGAATGCAATATTTAAACGTATAGAAAGGAAGCTATCATTTGAAAATGCGATTGTATCTTTTGATGTAACTGCCTATTTTGCTGAGTAAAATAAGCTCTAAAAATACAAAGGACTGCCCAAAATAAGGCAGCCCTCAAATTCTATTTGTTCAAATTAATAACAACGTCATCTAATACAAATTCTTTTTTCCCTTTACCTGATTTCTCTGGTAATGGAATTTCCTTTACGCCAGCATTCGTTATTTGGACAGAGGAATAATTCTCTGAATTGTAATCGCTCAAAGAAACATGAGGGGTTATAAAAAGCTTTGTTGCCCTCTCGTCTAATTTTTCAAATGTTTTGCTCCAACTTGCATTGTAACCTCCCTCGTCACCAATTCCTCCGTTACCTTGACCAGAATAGACATTTCCTAAGTCATCTTTTATTTCTAAATCAACATATACTCTGTCCCAGGTGTTTCCTATCTTCTCAGAAACTTCTTGATTGTAATACACGATAAACGACATTGGAGTGGCAGATATTTTTTCTAAATTCAATTTTACTCCATTTTTTTCTGAACTATTGTTACTTAATTTCATTTGACTATCAATAGCATTTAGACTAAAAGAAAATTTCCAATCCCCTTTTATTTCAGTCTGATTATCCGGGTTCTGAATACTGTCGATGTTCCACTCAATGTTAGCAACAGCTAATTTTTTTCTTTCAAGATTACTCGCTGTTAGGATACCTACATATTTATTTTCATCTATTTTAGTAGTGTTACTCGTTCCTCCCATAGCATTTATTCCTTCTATTTTTGGGGAGGATATACCAGCATTACCTAATTCTTGTTCACTTTCAATGGTATATGTTAATGTAGCTGTTTTCCCATCAAAAATGGCGTCAATGATCGAAAATTTAATACCATTACTCTCCTGCACCATATTAATTTCGCTGGAGAATTTCTTATAGTCATAAAATAGTCCAGTTTCTTTTTCCTGTGTACCGATATTTTCTTTACTACTATTATTAAGACTAAGTTCCCTTTGATCAAAAAAGCGAAAAATATCATCAATCACAGGGATGTTTTTTGCGTAAGCAGGAAATGTTACTCCAAATGTGGCAGCAGATAATCCAACTACGATAACTGCAGCCGCTACAGTCTTAAGTAAGCTATTCACTTTATTTTTCTTGTTTATTGATTTTTTTAGAACTTTTTTCAATTTGGCTTTTTCAAACTCACTTACTTCCATTTCCTCAAATTCATCTGCATCTATCGAAATATCATTTATTAATTCGTAAAAATCCCTCATATTCCATTCTCTCCTAATTTAAGGTTGGTAGCTTTCTTATTAAGTTTCTTCTTTCCTCTATAAATTCGGTTATCGATAGAAGCCTTGGTCATCCCAAGCCTTACAGAAATATCTTCAGACTTTAATCCAAGAAAGAACTTCATAATAAAAATCTCTCTTTCAACCGGCTCTAATTGATTGATTAACTTGATTAATTCATTTTGGTTTTCCGCTAAAAGTAATTCATCTTCTGCGGACTTTTCCATATTCAATTCTATTTTGTCTGAGGAGATTTCTACTTGTTTATTGGCTCTTCTGTAATAATCTATAGCCTTAAACTTCGCAATGGTGCAAATCCAGTTCTTGAAGTCATTATGTTCTCCATTAAACTTCTTAGAATTGTTCCAGATTGCAAGAAAAATATCATTTATACATTCTTCCATGACACCTTCGTTATTTAGGGGGCCAAGAACTTTATATGTAATCCCCTTGATTAATGGTAAATATTTTTCGACTATAAATTCTAGCGCATCTTCTTTTTGTCGCTGTAAACGCTGTATAAAATTTGTATCATCTGACTTCATATACCGATTCCCCTTGTGGTTTTGTAAAAGCTTTTACACCATATATAACGAACCGAAAAAGATTTTTTCTCACATTTCGTAAAAATATTATTAAGTGAATTTATCATAGCACTTAATGCAGCATATAAAATCTATCTTTTTATTATTAAGAAGTATCGAACCGGGAGCCATTTTGGTGTATCTTTCAAAATGAGAAGCTTGTACAAATGAGGCAAGAAGAGAAAGGTACTTTTCGAGGAAAAAAATCCGGACAAAAAGAAAACCACACCATTTTGAATAAAAAATAATTCAAAACAAAAAAATCAGCCGATCTTTGGCTGATTTTTTTCGTTATTGAGACCCTATATGGGGTCTTTTCTTATGCACTTCTAAGCATTTCTTAAAGAATTTCCAAACTATCGGTATTTGATAGATTTGCAGGTATCGTTTGTTACAAGATTTCTTTCAACTCTTTGAGGACAATATCTATTTCATCCTTCGTGGTATTTCTGCCTAAACTAAATCGGATCGCACCCATTCCAACTTCTTCAGGCACCTTCATTTCTTTTAGAACCGGTGATAATTCAATACTTCCGGCATGACAGGCAGAACCAGTAGAGGCAGCAAGCTGAGGGATTTTATCTATTAAATCTTGCCCAATCCTTCTTACAAAACTCACATTCAAGGTATTCGGTAATCGTTCCTCCGGATGTCCATTTAAGACAACCTGGTCACCAAACTCATCCTTTAATTGTTTCCAAAAATATTCTGTCAAATCCTTAAGTTTATTATTATCTACTTGATGACCAGCGATTTCACATGCTTTCCCTAATCCAACAGCCAGTAACGTGTTTTCCGTTCCCGCTCGAAGTCCATTTTCATGCCCAGCTCCATGAATGAGTGGTTCAAGCTCAACACCATCGCGAACAAACAGTGCTCCAACACCCTTTGGTGCATATAGTTTATGACCAGCGATAGAAAGCATATCCACTTTTAACTCATTCACCTCGACTTGAACCTTCCCGACTGATTGTGAAGCATCTGTATGAACGGCAATTCCATACCTTTCAGCTATTTCCCCAATTTCTTTTATCGGCTGTAATGTGCCTGTTTCATTATTGGAATGCATGATGGTGATCAGAATCGTGTCTTTTGTTATTGCTTTTTCAATTTCCTCAGTAGAAACTCTCCCATACTGATCCACACCAACGTAAGTTACCTGTGCTCCAACTTTTTCAAGGAACTTACAAGGATTCAATATCGCAGGGTGTTCAATTTTTGAAGTAATGATGTGATTCCCTTTATGCTGGTTTTTAAAATAAAAACCTTTTAATGCCAGGTTATTGGCTTCACTTCCACCCGATGTAAAAATAATTTCTCTAGGAGAACAGGCAATTAGCTCTGCTACTTGTTCTCTTGCTTTATGTAAAAATTCTTTAACAGGTTTTCCCGCCCAATGTAGTGCTGACGGATTCCCATAGAAATCATCCAACAATGGCTGCATCGCATCAACCACTTCAGGAGCCAACGGTGTGCTTGCGTTGTAATCTAAGTAAATTTTTTGCATTCGTGCATCCATTCCTTTCCAAAGATAAGCCTTACATCTAGTTATTTCTTATTCTACTAAAAAAATGATTATATAGTTCTAATTTTACCTTCCTCTGGTTAAAATGTTTTTAAAACAGGTCCACTTACTATCAGGAGAAGATAAAAATTCTAACGAAATAAACAAATTTTATTTGTATCTCACTGTGAGGTCGCGGGGTATTCAGACAGGTTTGGTGAATTCAAGAGAAACCGTGTCAGAATCAGCCCCTTTTTGTAAAAATTCTAAAATTAAATCTGTTCAAAAACAACAATCAATGCGAAAACAGCCTATTTCTTCTACTCACCAAAGCTTTTCTCTTCATGAACTTTTGCTTTTGAAAAATAGCAAATCCATCAAAAAATAACACTGGATAGTTTATATCAGCCTTCCAGCTGAAAACAAGCTAGTTTCTAAGGAAACTGGCTTGTTTTCTTTCTAAACTATAATGTCAGTAATTTGATAACAACCTTAACTTTTAAACCAATCTTCCAATATGAAGTCTAAATTGCGATAAGCTTTTTCTGAATGTTAAATTTCAACGTTTTATGGAATGCTTATTTGGAAATTGGTTTACTTTTGAGTTTACATAATATTATTATTGTTTAATACCAAAATTTGTTAGGATCTTCCCGCTGTCATGTCGTTATATGGCAGGATGAGCTTCTTCACCCTATCATAGTTCATTGAACTAATTTCACGCATTAATCTTGGAATTGCTTTTTCAGGATAGCCATAATCGCGAAGCAGCTTTTCCATTTTTTTATTTTCTTCCATTCTGGTACCTCCTAAATGCTTGTAGATGGTTCAACATTGTGTCACTTTTACTATTCCCTTAATAATGAAAAAGTTAAATGGAAATATTTTTTCTCAAATACTTTTTTCACTTGAATAGTCCAGCCATTATTGCATAACCTATTGCTGTTTAGGGGGTGAACCATGATGTCTAACCAAACAAATAAGCAAAAAGGTGTTGCAGAAGGTATTAAAGAAACAGCGGGTGCTGCCTTTCATACTCTTCATAGTGCTCTAGAAACAACTGAGAACGTTGCTATGAATGCATTAGACGCGGCAAAAAACACTGCCAATAATTTAGCTGGTAACAGAAACGAAAAGGGTCAACGCAATCATGATTAAAGAATAAAACACAATAAACAAAAAAATCCCTTTGGTTTAAAGGGATTTTTTTGCGGGAATTGTATTATATTTATGGTTGCTTATTATTTTGTTATTTTGTAATTTTTATGATTTACAATCGTAATCAGTGGTTCATCCTTATCCTTTGAGACACCATATTGAACCATTACAGAATTTTCCCTTACTCCCGTAACCACACCTTCTAAAGAGTTTCCCTCTCGTTTAAAGGAAATCTTATCGCCAACTTTTGCATTAGCCATTCTATCACCTCGCCTATATATTTTCCAAATATAGCTCATTAAATACTTAATTGCAAGGTGATTTGACACTAGTGTTCCTTCAATTAAACAAGACTGATTTTTATAAAATCGAAAAAAATGGAAGAACGATAACCGTTAGTGTAAGAAAGAAAACTGCCAGTGCACTTATTTTCTGCTTCTCCTTCCATAAGGTGATACCGAAGCCAAGGGTATAAACTGTAATCGAGATCAGAGCCAGGATAATGAATACTTGCAAACTACTCGCCCACCTTTTTTGGTCTACTTGTTTGTTTCCCATAATTAACAATATCAATCTCTGCTTTAACATGAATATCTGCACGAAGGTAGGATTTTCCCCAATTAAATTTTTTATATTCCTGTATGGTTCCAAAATATTTCTTAGCAAATAAAGGTAATGGATATGGTACACCTTTTAATTTTGTTTGTGTTTTTTTGAGTAAGTCTTCATTCATTTGTTCAATATGATCAGCAATATGTTTTCTTAATATTTGGCGGTTTTTTTCTTTTCGATAATTGACCCTTGAGGGATTCGACATAATCTCAAACTGTAATGGGATGGTGATATAAATCTTTGGTCTGATCCCCTTCAAATTCATTTTTACTTTATTGCTTTGTGTTTTCAGGATTCTCGCTGCAAATTGTTTCTGAGAGCTTGAAAAAGGGTCAGGTATATTTACCAATATATCTTTAATATTCGTAGTATCATCTAGAATATTAATAGTACGTGTTTCTTGACCAGTTAGTTTATCAATCATAACTCCATTCTTGAATACAGCTGACCCAATAAATTGGGTATCATCTAGTTCACCAGTTGCATTCAATTCCCCTGCCATGTATTCATCTTCTCTTTTAATTTTAGGATTCTTTTCTCTAATTGCCGTTGTGTACATTGCTAAAAAAAGGTCTGTCCCTCTTTCGGCTGATTGAAAATAACGGAACAGAGTTGAATCGGGAATCAGTCCATTTTCAATCCCGTGATTGACCATAAATTGAAAGTATTTATGTGGCCTTGTTTCCATTCTTGGTTTATTTTTCAAAAAATATTGTGCTGCCTTTTCTTTAGAAACAGCTAGATAACTATTTAAGCGAATTTCTTTATCTTTTAAAACTTCGAAAAATGTCGATGGAAACATTGGGTCTCTAGCAAATTCCTCGGACACAACAAAAATTCTTAACAAATCATAACTGATACTGCGGGAGATAACTGAATTTGCAGTTGCTTTCGCTGCAATGAAATCATTAGCGTCAAACGAAATGATTTCTCGAGGCTTTTCTGTTGAACCGCCACCGCCTTGCATACTTCCCACTTCGGGATTGGCAAGTAACATGGTTACCTTAATTTTCCCTTCCTGTTTTGATCGATCTAGCCCCAGCCCAATCACATAGGATTTATCTTCAAGTTCTCCTCGATCCCAACAGCCTGTTAATAAGATAACCATGACGAAAAACAACATTAAACTACATACTGTTTTTGTTTTTTGCATGTTTAAATTCTCCTTTTAACTGCGCGACCAACCATAAGGTGATGGAAATGACGGCGAACATAGGACCCGCCAAATTTTGTATAAGTGGTTTTAGTACTAATGTGATATCAATGGGTGATTCCGGAATGATCCCAATCAATAAATAAATCGTTGTAAGCGATGGGATTAAGTATTCAAAGTCTTTAATTTTAAACAGTTGACCGAACATAAGGGCATTTATATACAAAAATGCCGTAAAACGAATAAAGGCTGTCATGATCCAAATGATGAAAAATATGATTTCCACATTCGGTATATAGTCTCCAAGTGAAATAAAGCGGATTGCTATATGGAATGGATAAGCATATCCGGCAAGGGAGGCATCAAACATACAAATAAATATGAGGGTAGCCACACTAATTTGGATGCTGACATATACAAAGGCAATCCAAGTCCCTTTTTTGAAAACTTTGTTTGAAGTGACATAAGGAATGACCATCGTCAGTATAAAAAAATCAGCAAAAATAGTTATATTCTGTGAGCTTAACTTTATTATTTCAAGTTGTCCTGGTCCCCAAATGGGAAACATAGATTGTATATTGCTTTGTTGAGTACTGATCCCTAAAGCAATATACAAAGAGAGTAGAGCATAGAAAATAATCAGATATGAAACGGATCCTACATGCTGAAGCCCCTTTTTAGCGCCATATGCACAAATAACCATTAATATCACATAGATGATCAAATTTGGTGTGGTCGTAAAATAAAACGATCGAATGATATTTGTATATGTTCTTGTATCATACGAAACAGCGAACGAGCTGATGATAAATATAAAGAGACAAACTATAAAACCAAGATACTTTCCAAATAATTTTTTAATAACCGAAAACAAATCTTTATCTTGATACAAAGACATCGTCTTTATTAATAAAAAAAGAGGGATAAAAAAGATTCCAGCGGATAGAAGCGGTATCATCCATGCTGCATTTTGGACCTGTCTAAACAGGACCGCTGGCGTATCTTCAGTCGCTTTAGCCCCAACCATTAAAATAGCGATGGAAACAAATTCACGAATTCCAAGTTTTCCAGGTTGCTGATTCATATATAATTATCCCTTTCTTTGTTTAACCATATCCTTAGGCTTTAAATATCCTGGACGGAACTTTTCTTTCATTGGAACATGTCGAATTAGTAAGTCCTTTGACGAGAAAGAATGTGGTGTCATAGGTGCAAAATAAGGAGTACCAAATGATTTCAATGAAACTAAATAATACAGTCCAGCTATTAATAAAGCTGTAACTCCATATATCCCCATAAAGCCTGCAGAAAAAATAAATAAAAAACGAGTAATGCGAATGGCGAAATTCATGCTTAAATCACTGATTATAAAAGAGCTTAACCCGCTTAAAGCTATAACAATGATAACAATCGGACTAATAATGTTTGCTTGAACAGCTGCTTGGCCTAAGATTAACGCTCCGACAATCCCAATCGTTGGACCTATGGGGGATGGCACGCGTAATCCAGCTTCACGAATAAGCTCAAAGGCAATTTCCATCATGAGGACTTCGACAATTGATGGAAAAGGTACTCTCTCCCTTGTCCCGGCTATAGCCATTAACAAATCTGGAGGAATCATGCCGACATGAAAGTTTGTAATTGCAATGTAAATTGGAGAGGTAAAAACGGCAACAAAGAGAGCTAAGATTCTCAGTATTCGAATGAAATTACCATAGGGTGTTCGCAAGTAATGATCTTCCGGTGAATGAAACAACGCCCAAAAGGTAGCAGGCAGGATCAAACAGCCAGGTGAATTTTCCATTAATAAAATAATATGCCCTTCTTCGATAAAAGCGGCTGCGCGGTCGGGACGTTCCGTATATAAAAGTGTTGGAAATATGGATCTCGGTCTTTCTTCTAGAATTTGCTCTAATATACTTAAATCAAGAATACTATCGATTTCAAATGACTCTAGCTTATCTTTTATGGTTTGAAGCAGTTCCTCATTTACAAGATCTTTTTGATAGACAATAAATACATTGTTCCTAGACCGTTTTGAAATCGGCTTAGTTTCAACTAGAAGATTTTCATTTTTAATTTTTTTGCGGATTAAGGAAATATTGTCAATTACCCTTTCGTTAAAGGCTTCTTTTGCTCCTTTAACAATCACTTCATTATCGGACTTTTCAATTGAACGGCCACTAATTTTGGTCGTTTCAAATAAATAACATTGATCATCACCTTCCACAAACAAAGCTGTAATCCCAGCAGTAATGTATTCCGTAATCTCGCCAATATTTGAAGCTGTACTTGCAATTGGGTAGGAAACGATATCTGGAATTTTTTTTGATGGATGCTCGTTATCAATTAGTGGTTCTACTATGCTATCCATAATGGCTTGAATATCTGCCATTGTACTCAAAAAAATGATAACACCCTTGCGTTTAAGGGAAGTGATGGTGAACTCACGTACTTTTACATCTATATTATCTGGAACAGTAAATAGAGTTTTAAAAGTCGCTAAATTTTGATCATAACTAGTGCTTATGTCTTGTTTTTTTAATTCAATAACCTCTGTATTGGATTGTTCATTAAATTCTGGTTCTGTATTGAGTCTTTTTTTCCACAACTTGGAGATTTTTTCCCTCATTCTAAATCCCTCCCAGTTTTTATATCGTTTTCCATCTCTAGGGATTTTATGTATGAATAGGAACTTACTACAAATAAAAGGAAGTTCAAGGGAATATAGTTAGCGAAAGAACTCTTTTTTAAGGGGGAAATCTTCATGGGGTATTATGTGAAAGTAGAACCAGACGTTGACATTTATGTAGAGGATATTAATTGGAGAGGCTCGAAAACGATCCTCTTTTTACACGGTTGGCCTGGAAATCATAAGTTGTTTGAATATCAATTTAATCACCTTCCACAACTAGGATTTCGATGTATCGGAATTGATCAACGAGGTTTCGGTCAATCAAGCAAGCCTTGGAAAGGATATGACTATGATCGGTTAGCGGATGATGTGCGAGGTGTGATAGATACATTAAATTTACAAAATATTACGCTAGCTGGTCACTCAACAGGTGGAGCGATTGCCATTCGTTACATGGCACGTTACCATGGGTATGGCGTTTCAAAGCTTGCCCTACTAGCGGCTGCAGCGCCAAGTGTCATTCAACGGCCTTATTTTCCCTATGGGCTAGCTAAGGAAGAGGTTGAAAAAATCATTCAAGGAACCTATAATGACCGGCCCAACATGCTGCAGGGATTTGGGGACATTTTTTTCTATCAGCATGTAACGAAGCCATTCTCAGATTGGTTCTTTCAATTAGGTCTTCAGGCAGCCAGTTGGTCCACTGCAACCGTTGCCAACACATGGTTAAACGAAGAAAGATTATTTCAGGACATAGGAAAAATAGAAGCTCCCACCCTTATCATGCATGGAATTCATGACAAGGTTTGCCACTTTCCCTTAGCAGAAGCACAACGAAAAGGAATAAAAAATTCCAAGCTTGTCCCCTTTACAAATAGCGGTCACGGCTTGTTTTGGGAAGAACGGGAAAAATTCAATAAGGAATTGGCGCAATTTATTGATTGAGGCTTTAAAAAAATTAGGGTTTTATTTAAAACTCTATTTTTTTAAGAAATTTTTTATTTCGAAATTCGAAAAAGATGGTAAAATACAAGTTATTACATTTTATGGATTAGGAGATTGCCATGAAAAAAAAATGGATGATATATGGAATGCTATTTATCGCAACGGCTACATGGGGAAGTGCCTTTCTTGCTGGTAAAATTGCTGTTCAAAGCTTTGAACCGGCAACGGTAGCATTTTTACGTTTTTTAGGGGCTGCTGTCCTTTTGTTCCCTCTTATGTGGGTCATGGAAAAAAACCGAAAGAAACCAACACTCAAAGATTATGGATTATTTGCGGTACTCGGCTTAACAGGTATTGCACTGTATAATATCTGTTTTTTTATTGCCACCAAACAGGCACCAGTTATTAAGAGTTCACTATTTATTGCCTCAAACCCGGTATTAATCGTCCTTTTATCCGGAGTATTTTTAAAAGAAAAAATTACGAAGAACCATATTATTGGGATGGTAATTGCGCTATCGGGAGCTGCATTTATTATCACAGATGGTCATATCCTTACATTGTTCCAACTTGGTTTTCAGACAATTGATTTCGTTTTACTTGGTGCCGTGATTAGTTGGGCATTGTACAGTGTGGTTGGCAAGGTGGTTTTGAAAAAATATAGTGCCGTGGAATCCACTACATACGCGGTTGCTTTTGGTACGGTATTTTTAGCACCGTTTGCTTTTGTTGAAACGTCTTGGCAGGATATTATGCAGGCAGACTTCTCAACCTGGGTGGCGATTGCACATATGAGTATTTTTGTAACCGTCGTTTCCTTTATTATGTATTATTACGGGATCAAAGAGGTGGGTGCAGCTAAAGCCTCGATTTTTATTAATGTTATGCCGGTATCTGCTGTGTTGATGGCTACTATCTATTTAGGAGAAACCTTCACCTGGGCTCACGGAATTGGAGCCGCGTTTGTTTTAACCGGAGTCTATATTGGAACAAATACGAAGTTATTTAACCGGAAATTACCTGCTGTTAACGTGGCAGATTTTCGCTAAGCTATTTTGCTCTAAAAGGATTGTCCTATGGTGAATCTGATTCCCTCTAGAGCTATTTTTTGTTCTTATGGGAATCAGATGCTTATTCTGATTCCCTTTGAAACTATTCTCGTACCCTAGAGGTAATCAGAATGCTTCTTTCCAAAAATAAATAAACTCGTCCAAGTGAACGAGTTGTAATGACTATTTATCGTTCCAATCCTTTGCTAACATGCTATAACGTCACATGTCTTCATAATGGTCATATAGCCATGGTTTTAATCTATTAAATCGTATTATTTCGTCCTTATGCTGCTGCTGCAATAATTCTATCGATATTTCTTCATCTACTTAGAATGAAAAAATTCAGTCTCCCCCTTATTCCCCACTCATTGATGCTATTTTTTCCATTTCAATCATCCTTTTTAAGTATTCATATTCTGCTTTTTCAAGAATGTCTATTTCCTTGTTTGTTGCCAGGAGGATTTGGTCCCTGCACTTAGAGACTCTTTGAATCATCGGGTGGATTGTTAAACTTGATAGATTAACAAAGTCATACAAATCATTTAAACAAACCGGTAATTTGTAGCCTTTGTTACTGGAGGCAATTAACAATCCATGGTCACGCAGCTTCGAAACAATGTTTGAACGAAAATAATGCTGCTTGATTTTATTGATTCTGATGGCATTAAGGTTATCAAGAATTTCTTCGGTGTACACATAATCATCTGGATTTTCCTTCAAATTGAATAATAGAAACTTCAGTAAATCAATCCGGACTCTATCATCCTCTTCTTCACTATTCCGATGTTTCTCAATGTATTGATACGCCAGATTAACAGCTTGTTTAATGATAATCTGATCAGTTTCCGAGTCCGTTTTTTCATAGTGGTAGTCGTACAAGTAGTGCTTATAATCATGTGGCCAAAGATTAATGGTGATGATTTTGTTTTTCAAAAGTTTATAAAACGATGGATACTGTTTAGAATAATGTTTTACGTCATAACCTTTTGCAATTGTCTCAGCTATTAACTCTGCCAATTCTAGAAGAATTTCGGATTCGTTATCGTTAAAACCAAAGGTTGAATAATTAAACAAGTCTGGGATGCACTTCCGTTTTACGTAAGCGATAAATTCCTGCATAAACTCCTTTGACCCCTGGTCATCAGCAACAAGATCAAGAGTGTCAAAGGTACGAAATAAATCATCAAAGATCTTTCGATTAAAAAATTTAATAAACGTCTTTTCATATGTAACGCCGCTGTCTTCTCTAATTTTCCGCTTATCGATGACATACGCATACACCTTAAAGGGTAAGTCCTTTAAATCATGTAAGATTTCCAATCGAAGACTATCATCAATTTCCCTTTTTTGAAGGTGTTTTCGTTTAATTCTTTCAACTTCCTGCTCGAGAAATCCTTTATCAGAACCTTTTACTAAAATAGAAACGATTATAAAGTGGGTCGAAGTCTCAGGTTGATCAAAATCGAATCCGTAATGGCCAAATTCATTTATAAAAGCATATTGGATATCATTCAATTTTATCCCACCTCACCAATGGAAAAACTTACTATACTTATTTCAACAAAAAAACCTCTAAACCTTTTAAATGTGCTATTTTTCCTTGAAAAATCCTTTGGGAATATTACTTATTGTAAAAAAAGATTATATTACGGTTCTCTTGAAGAATACTAAAGTTTGTATTTGTTTTTTGCGAAAGGAGAATCTTAACAAGGTGAATGTTCAAAGACATGAAAGATGAACTAGTACACGTCATGTGGATGGGAAAGCAGACACTAAACATCAAGCACAGGTTCAAAAAAGCCGCAGGGCTACGCTAAGTTATACTTTATTACAATTCTCATTTGGGTAATTTTTTCATTTATTAAAAAAAGATTAGGGATTGCGATGAATATGTGCTATACTGTGTCTACCATTTGCTTTACGTTTTACGTTTTTCGGTTACCCGCCCTGCTCAATACCTGAGCAGGGTTTTTTTCGTGACCGATTGCCTTGTTTCTTCGAGAACATGGGCATGATTAACTCCTAATCGTTACATTGCCCCTACATTCCCTCGTTCACGGGCACGATTAGCTCCTAATCGTTACCGCCAAACCTACTTTTCCTTGTCCACGGGCACGATTAACTCCTAATCGTTACCGCTTCCCCTACTTTTTCATCTTCATGAACACGATTCGCTCCAAAAGATTTTTAGACAACGAAAAAAGACTCTCAAAAGAGAGTCTTTTATATATGTCGGTTCAAATTAAGCTTTACGAACGTTAGTAGCTTGTGGTCCGCGTTGACCTTGTTCTACTTCAAAAGTAACTGCTTGACCTTCGTCTAAAGTTTTGAAACCTTCGCTTTGGATAGCTGAGAAGTGTACGAATACATCGTCTCCTGCTTCTCTTTCGATGAATCCGAAACCTTTTTCTGCATTAAACCATTTTACTTTACCTTGTTCCATTTGTTGTTTCCTCCTCGTGTGCTGTGCACACATTGTGTTACTATCCTTGCTCAGTTCTTTAGACGTAAAGTTTGAAAACTTTTTAATCCAACTGACAAACAAAAATAATTCTTCCTAACTATAACAGACATTTTCTATTAAAGCAAATTATTATACAAAAACTTTTTTGTAAACCGTTTCATGTACCTTTTTTAACATGGTCCCCTGCTGTGCAAAATTGGTATGCCACGAAAAGGCTTTTTCTAATACGTGCGGGGTTTGACCGCCTCTCGTTAAGGCTTCTTGGTAATATTCGCGAAGCTGCTCTCGATACATTGGATGGGTACAATTCTCGATGATTAATTCCACCCGTTCTCTTGGTGCTAGTCCACGTAAATCTGCATAGCCCTGCTCAGTAACGATGACATCCACATCATGTTCAGTATGATCTACATGTGAAACAAATGGAACGATACTTGATATGTTTCCGCCTTTTGCAATCGACTTTGTTACAAAAATGGCCAAACGGGCATGGCGGGCAAAGTCACCAGATCCACCAATACCGTTCATCATTTTTGTACCTAACACATGGGTAGAATTAACATTTCCATAGATGTCTATTTCTAAAGCAGTGTTAATAGAGATCAAGCCGAGACGACGGATAATTTCTGGATGGTTCGAAATTTCCTGTGGTCTCATAATTATTTTTTCACGATACTTCTCATAATGATCAAATACCTCTTTCATTTTTCCATCTGAAAGGGTAATCGAGCAGCAGGAGGCAGTTCGTACTTTGCCTGCATCAATGAGGTCAAACACTGCATCCTGTAATACTTCCGAATAGACCTCTAAATCTTGAAACTCGGAATCAATCATTCCATGAAGAACTGCGTTAGCGACGGATCCAATCCCTGACTGCAGCGGTGCCAAACGTTCAGTAAGTCTACCAGCAGCAATTTCCTTCTGTAAAAACTGAATCAAATGCTGGGCCATAATTTCTGTTTCCTCATCAGGCGGGACGATCGTTGACGGAGAATCAAGCTGGCTGGTAAAAACGATGCCTTTTACTTTCTCGATATCGATAGGGATCCCGTGTGTTCCTATGCGGTCATTTGTTTTAGTTAATGGTATTGGTTCCCTATCCCCTTGTTTTCCTGGTTCATATAAATCATGGAGTCCTTCGAGTTTTTCATTTTGAGCTAAGTTGATTTCAATAATAATCGACTTTGCATTTAACGCGAACGATAATGAATTTCCAACGGAGGTAGTTGGAATAACCATTCCATCTTCTGTGATTGACACCGCTTCCAAAATCGCGAAATCAATTGGGGCAATCACATTTGCGCGCACTAATTCAGCTGTGTGTGACAAATGCTGGTCAACAAATAACAGCTCACCGCTATTAATCTTTTTTCTCATTGTCGGATCGGCTTGAAAAGGAAGTCTTTTCCCCAAAATACCTGCTTCCGCAAATAATTTATCTACATCTGAGCCTAAAGAAGCCCCAGTATAAACGTTAACTTTAAACTTCTCGGACTTTGCTCGGTTTACCAATGCAAACGGAACCGCTTTCACATCACCCGCACGTGTAAATCCGCTTAACCCCAATGTCATTCCATCTTCAATCCACTCTGCCGCTTCTTCTGGTGTCACCACTCGGTCCCAAAGCCGAGGGTCTCTAATCCGGTTTAAATTACTTTCAATCATCCATCCCACTCCCCTTTGTCATTATTTTAACTGATAGGTCTTATCAATTAGGAAATGTGGGATTAACTACGGAATTTTCAGACAAAACAGCATATTCCATTTCTAAAGCAGCATAATTAAAACCCAAGCAGCCTGCGAAAATAGCTGGAGTAAGATTGACTGACTGGAACTCTGTCTCCGTTATCCATTGAAAGGATAAAAGTGGAATGAGTGTCAGGGAATATCTCTTTAATATGATTGACATTGACAATAAACGAGCGGTGACAGCGGATAAAATGATCCTTTGGCAGCAGAAACTCAAATTCCTGCAATGTGTTTTTATGGGTACCGGAATGTTGCTTTCCGTTTACATACGTCTTTTTCTCCTTCGCCTCTAAGTAAATAACTTCGGAAAAAGGCATGGGAATCCAGCCATCCTCGGTTTTAATGGTTACGACCAATTTACCGCTCGTTAATGCAGGAAAAATCGCTGTGACGCACCCTTCCAAGTTCCCATCATGAAAGAAGGGCACAGCCATCCCATGATAAGGCACGCCAAAGACATCACGGTCAATAAATTCTGATACCTTCTGCCGGGAAGATATCGCTTTATGAGCAATGGTCCCCTCCTTTAAAACGTCTCCTCGCTGGATCTTCAAATCTACCCTTTTACTAGGGCGATAATAGATATACTCACTCGTATCCGAGACTGCAATGGAAATTTCCTCTGAAAATAATTCACTTATTACATCTAAAAGGGAAACAACTGTAATACTTTTCATTTGGTATCTCCACCGTCCCTTATTTCTAGTTTTTCTAAATAATATTTTACTAAATCCTGATACTCCTGCATCTCAAATTTGCCCTTTTCAGTAATGATGTAGGTTCCCCTCTTAATCCTTTCAAACCATCCATAATAGTTTTTCGTTAAGATAGAGGGTATTTTATCACCCGCCCCCATATCTTTTAAAGCCCTCGGGGATAATGGTCCCATTTTTTCTAGAAAACAAGCAATTTGAATGCAATTTTCTTTGTAGGCAGTCATGATTTTGGTCCGATTACTTCCCCCCACATTGAAATCGGCACTGCGTCCGCTAATTTCCTTTAAGATCGCTTCTCTCTTCATCTTGTTTCGACCGGTAGCTTTTTTATGATTAAATGGAGTAGGATGGATAAGTATATCTGCATTCGAGCGGCTTCCTGGAAAAGATACTACAATTAGTCCCAGTTCTAACCTTTTAATTAGATGACATTTATCTGCCCATTGCTTAGACTTCATCCGAACTTTTGGTTTTGGGATTGCAATGTATACTTGATCAGTTAACTTTTGTCGTTTGGCAGCTTGAATAAGAAGATCTACACTTAAGGTGAGCTTTAATTCAATAATGACCAGTTCATCCTCTTTGACTGCGACCATATCACAGTCCTTCACTTCACCATAGACCTTATAGCCTTCCCGCGAAAAATACCGCTGAATCGGTTTATATAAATCTACCTCTTGTAGCTTTTTCTTTTCTTCCATATGAATCTCCTAAAAATCTTTTTTCTCCTAGTTATATTAACATGAAAATGGGTAGAGGTTTATCAAAGATTATATAGGAATAGGTTGAAATAACAATTTTTTACAAAGGAGGTGTATTTGAAATAGCATAATCTGTCAGAATTATGTTAATATTGTTTAGTCAAAATAAATAGAGAACTAGTATCATGGGGGTATAAAATGAAAAAAAGATTCATAACACAGCTTTATTGGATTATACCTGGAGTTATTATGGTTTTTGGATTACTTCTATTATTCTATCAAAACTTTTCTGATGTGACTGAACCACCTGCACAAGATTGGAGTAGGGCCCTAACTGTAGGAGAGACAGATTTGAATAAACTACCTCCTGTAAAAATAACAGAAAATGGAGAATTTGTTTTTACAAGATTTGAAGGTGGAAAATTAGCTACTACTACACTGGGCAAGGATTTCACTGTAAAGGATCAGAAAACATACGACATACCCGTTGATAAATGGACACAAGTTTATCAGCAAGAAGATCGAATTATCTATTTTGATTTTAAAAATATTTATGACCAAGATAAGAATATGATCATCTCTGATGTTGAAAAGTTCTATCCTTTAGAGACAACTATTCTTTATATAAAAGAAAACGTACTTTTTCAACTTTCACCGGAAAGTAAGAAATCTGAAAAAGTGATGGATATTGATTTAAAAAAGCTGGATATAGTTCTCCAAGAGAACGAAGCTGGAGTCAATATTTTAGCTTATACATCCGACCCAAATGGAGTCAATATTACACTGCAACATTTTACGAATGGAAAAATGAATACCGTATATCAATCGAAAATAAAGGTTGATCCAGGAAAAGTTGTCAATGATATCTCCTTTGCATTGGATGATGACAAATTAGCATTGTTACTTCAGGAAGAGCTTGAATCCACTCAAGGAAATCCAGAGTTTTTTAACTATTTTATGCTCACGAGTGTTACAAGTCCAAACACGGATCCTCTTTACGAGTTAACTTTTGATGATCCAGCTGGAAATAACAGCTTGAGCGAAGTTTCTGATGTCGTTCTAAAATTTAGCAATGGTAAACCAACGATTTTATTTCACGCAAATGGGCGAACAGAAACCCAGTTCAATGACAGTACAACCTTTAATATCTATACTGCTGAAATAAGCGGAAGCGGCTCGACTAAAACAGAGCGACGCAGCAACACAGCGGAAATTTCAACTAACCCGCAATGGATGAATGAAGAAACCATTGCATGGGTGGATTTGGATGGTGATAGCCATAAAATTAAAATCTCATCCGCTGATAAGGCGACAATCAGTCCATTACTTGAGTTTTCTCAAAACGATTGGCTACAGTCACTAGGTAAGACGATTGGGATGATAACCTCATCATTTTTTGGCATAGCCTTTTCTGTTATTTGGTTTATTTGGCCTATTCTTTTCATTGTGTTTATGTATATGTTCAGAAATAGAATTGCTGATCGTGATCCAATTTGGTACTTTTATACAGGAATTGGACTTTACGCGATTGCAGCGATCATTTGGAAAGATCGGTTTTTTGTGGATAACATTTATGCAAATGCACCGAATTACTTAACCTTTACAGGCAGCTCGTATTTTTACATGATTTTATTCGCAATCATTGCTTTTTGGTTAACGATTCATACAAAAAAAACAAATGATTGGGCTGGTACAGTAAGAATTACCTATTTTGTTGGTATTCACATCATACTATTAACGATATTCTTCGGACCTTATGTCATCTAAGAAGCATAAAAAAATCCCCATTTCTGATGGGGATTTTCTTTGTGTATGGATGATTAAAGTTATCGATCCGTTATGAAATGTGTGAAATATTGTTTGAAAAAGCCACAACCTAAACTTTAATGGTCTTCATTTTTTCATCTAGCAGTTGAAGGACCTTTTTTAAATCCACTTTAGGTAGCTGAGCATACAAATCCCCAATGCTTACTTCGTAGTTACTAGTTGTCTTACTAACTTCGCGGACATAACTGGTTAAGCCAATGCCAGTTTCTTCATAAATCGATGCTAATATTAACTCCATCTCCTCTTTTGGTGCTTCAAAATGGACATGAAACATATTTGAGACTGGTTCCAATGGCAAGGTCGAAACACCATGACATTCGTTAAAGTAGCGGGCAAATTCTTTTGCTTCCTCATAGTACTGTTTCATATTCCCAACTCGTCGATCAAAATAATAATCGGCACTTACTATGTATGGATAAAGGCTGATTAAATCGCCTCCATGGCGCCTTTTCCATATTTTTGATTCTTCTGTGAAAGCTTGGTTTCCTGCAAGAATCGCTCCTGCAATCCCGCCAATTCCTTTGTAAAAAGAAACATAGACACTATCAAAAAGGGCACAAACTTCTGCAGCAGACTTCTGATAATAGGGTAGAATTTCAAACAGTCTTGCCCCGTCTAAATGTAATTTGATCCCCTTTTCCTTACAATAAGTAGAAATATCCTCAAGTGTTTTGTAGTCTGGAAGCTGTCCGCCAATTTCCCGTTGGGGTAATTCGAGCAATAAACAGGCTATTCCATCTTTTAAGCCAACTACATCTTCTAGCTGAATGATCCTGTCTTTATCCGCTAATAAAACAGTCTCAATATGGTGTAATTTCTTTAGTCCATCTTCTTCATGAATTTCTAAATGGCTTAATGGGTGGTACGCCACTTTGTTGATCCCTTTTTGGTCGCACCAAATTCGTAAGGCAATTTGCTGTGCCATCGTCCCGCTCGGGAAAAATACAGCAGACTCCTTACCAAGGTACTTTGCCATTTTCTCTTGGAAGTCGTCGATTACTTTACCCTTACCGTACATCTCACTTTCCATCTCTCCATCGATATCCATTAATACCTCTTTCAGGACTTGAATATTCTTTGGACCATGACCAGGCACTTTATAAGTGGTTTTCTTATAAGCTTCTCCTAAAATATTTTTTTCTGACATTACTGTTTCTCCCTTCAAGACTTCTATTAATGTGATCTAACTAAATATATTTCAACAGAGATGTATCTAAACCTTTTAAAAGGTATTTTATACTAAATTTATTTTTAATGCGAAAAAGGACATCATCTAAAAGATGACGCCCAGGTATTCTTGTATCCTAATGGACAATTAACTTATTATTGAACTGTTTCTTTTACAAAATCTACTTCAAATCCTAATTCTTTAAGCATTTGGTGATCTGCGGTTGTTTCTTGACCTGAAGTTGTTAAGTAATCTCCTACAAAAATAGAATTCGCTGCATATAATCCAAGTGGTTGTAAACTTCCTAAATTAACTTCTCGTCCTCCTGAAATTCTAATTTCTTTCGTTGGATTCACATACCGCATAAGAGCTAAAACCTTTAAGCAGTATCTAGGATTCAACTCCTTAGTGCCTTCAAGAGGAGTACCATCAATCGCATGTAGAAAATTAACAGGAATGGAATCTGCATCTAATACTTTTAGACTCATTGCCACATTCACTACGTCTTCTTTCGTTTCCTTCATACCGACGATTACCCCTGAACAAGGAGAAATTCCTGCTTCTTTAACTAACTGGACCGTATTAACTCGATCATCATAAGAGTGTGATGTAGTGATTGATTCATGGTGGTTTTCTGAGGTGTTAAGGTTATGATTGTAGCGATCGACACCAGCTTCTTTCAGCTTGGCTGCTTGTTCAGGTTTTAAAATTCCAAGGCAGGCACAAATCTTCAATTGATATTTGTCTTTTATTTCCTTTACTGCTGAAACAACTTGGTCCACTTCATTATTACTAGGACCGCGACCGCTCGCTACTATGCAATATGTACCAGCATGAAGCTGATAAGCTTGTTCTGCTCCTTTAAGGATGGTATCTTTATCCACCATTCGATATTTTTGAATCGGAGCATTAGAAATACTAGATTGCGAACAATAGCCACAATTTTCAGGACAAAGACCTGATTTTGTATTTATTAACATATTAAGCTTTACCTTATTACCATAATAATGATGGCGAATTAAGTAAGCTCCATGCAATACCTCTAATAATTCCGTATCGGTAGAATTTAATATACTTAATGCTTCCTCTTTTGATATTTCATGACCATTTAATACCTCTAAAGCTAATTCCTTCCACTTACTCATACAATCTCCCCATTTCCCCTTAACTCACTTTTCTATAATTACTAAATTGGCTTCTCGATAAGGTACGTTCTAAGCGATGTCCCATTAGACCTGCTAATATGGCTAGAATAATATCTTTTGGAAGTGGAACTACCATCCATAACCAAGCCATCTTATAGGTAAATCCATCAGGTGCTGAAGCCCATACTTTATAAGCAGCGTACATCCAGTTCGTACCGAAAACATAGTTGATTGCCATCCCTACAAGTGCTGCGAAAACATATACCCCAGCTGTTTTCTTCATCTTTTCCACTATGTATCCGGTTGCAAATGCTGTGAAAATAAACGAAACAATAAAACCAAATGTAGGGCTAATGATTTGCCCAAAACCTGCTCCAAATTTTGCAAATACCGGAACGCCTACCAATCCAACAAATGCATAAACCATCATTGCAATGGCTCCCAATCGACTTCCAAGTACCACTCCTGCTAAAATAGCAAAAAATGTCTGCAACGTGATGGGTACTCCCCCCACGACCAAGAAGGGAGCAATCGATGTAATGTTAGCTCCAACAGCCATTAGTGCAACAAACATTGCCGCTGCCGTTAGATCAGTTGTTCTAAGTTTCATAACCATCCCCCTAAAATATTGTATAAATTAAGAATAATTGGTTCATATATTTATGTCAACCTAATATATCATTAAGTTTACATATTAGTATGCTTTCTGAGACCCATTATCTCTATCAAAACCACCATTTCGCCGAAAATAATTCATACTTTCTGGAAACGCTCTATATCTGCACCCACATAAACAGAAACAAAATTTACCTATTTTCATAATATACATTAGGCATTTGACTAGATGAATGGTAATGAATTTTTCTAGGTTTTCAAAGGAGATGCAAAGGTAAATGACTATTAGAAAAGCAACTAATGAGGAGACTCAAAGTATCTTAAATTATCATTTGGAGGTATTAAAAGAAGCTACTATGGGTTACGTTAAACCAAGTCGTGAAAAAGCGATTGAAATGATGACTCCTTTTTTAAATGGTGGTGGATATTACCTTGTTCGGATCAAGAATAATGTCATTCAAGGTTGGGTTGGATTAGGTCGAATCATCGATCAAAATACGGATGAACAGATCGGATTTATCAATGAAATGTATGTACTCCCCCACCATCGCAAACAAGGTGCTGCTGAAAAATTATGTAGGGCCGCTTTCATACAATTGCGGGCTGAGGGCTTAAAAAAAGTGCAATTAAATGTTTACGCTGGAAACCATGCGAAACACCTTTATGAAAAGCTTGGATTTAAAGACGTTTCCACCTTGATGACGAAGAACATAGATTAAGACTATTCACTGTAAGCAAAAAAGAGGTCGTCAGAATAAAATCTGATGACCTCTACCACCATTTTTCTGCTTAAAGCTTAAAACTCACAAATAATTTATGCTTTAAAGTGTTGCACAACAGTCCCTTTGCCTTCTTCAACATCAACCACGCCATATGCACCATTTACAAATGTAATTTGTGGTGGCACATGACCACAATCAATGTCATAAATAATCGGTATTTGAAGTTCATTAGTCAAGTCTTGGTATACATCCTCAATCGTATAGTTTTCTACTGGTGCATTGGCAGGACTTCGACCAAACATAATACAGGAACAGTTTTCAAACCATCCTGCCAATTTCATTTGCACTAACGACCTACGCAAATCTGTCGTATTTAAATCACAATTCTCAAAATACCACATAACTGGTTCTTCATTAATATGTTTTTTCCTAAAGTCCTGTACATCCCCAAAAGGGGTACCAATTAAATGTCTGATAATGTCAATGCAGCCACCGAGTATACGCCCTTCTGCCTTTACTTTTTTACCCGAAAGTGTCTTCCAATTGGTTTCCACTGTTAAGTGAAATACACAAGGAGATGGGTTATCATGCTGCCACTTTTTTTGATATTTTTCTGATGAATATTGGGTAATCGTTGATCCTATTTTCGTTGATAATACACTCTCCCACATAGCGGTTGTATCATCAAAATATTCCCCTCTTAAATCAATTAAGTTCGTCCCATGTGCAGTGGCGATACCTGTCTTTAACGTGATTGCCAGCAACAATACACTCGTATCCGAGTAGCCGAGCACCCACTTGGCCTCCATATTATCAAAATCAATCTCCTCAAGGATCTCGATAAGCAGCTCTCCACCCCACGGAGGAATGATGAGATCCATTTCGTCGTTCTGCATCATGGAATTAAACTCTTGGGCTCGTTTATTTGCCGATGCAGATTTTGCTTTGTCCTGGGTCCATACTGTATCCCCACAAATGACTCTATAGCCTTTTTCTTCTAACCTGCTACATGAACCTTTAACCAGCTCATGCAATTCTGCTTCAACACCTGAAGAAGGCGCCGTCACTCCAATCGTTGTCTTTTTCTCTAAAACCGGATATGTAATCATCTTGTATCATCCCCACCCTAAAGTAGAATTTATTACCATTATTCTACTTCGTTTAATGAAAAGGGACTAGCTTAATTTGTAGGATTCTTTATGAAAAGATGCCATATACTTAAGGCAATCTTCTCCTTTTAATGGTGTAACAGGCTTACTCTTAAGGTAAAGAACCATGGCCATATAGTGTTGTGGACCCCATTTATAACAATGCTTATAGTCGTTTAAAAGGTGAAATCCACATTTTTCCCAAAAATGAATTCTTCCCAGATTTTCCGAGGTTTCATCACATTCAACCTCTACCAATATTCGTTTGTATTGAGGCTGCGAGCGTGCCCATTCTTTTATGTAATCAAAAAAATCATTTCCAATACCATGACCGCGCAAATTCTTTCGCACCGCCAAATAATCCAGAAGCAATACACTTGAGCCAGGCATTGAACCCGTCAGCGCCATCGCGAGAACCTCATCGTTCTCCATAAACACATGAAGTGCACAAAGACCCCTGGCAAACATATTCCGAATAATCTTTTCTGGCTTTGTTGCATGCTCACCAAAGGCCACATTATAGATATCTCTGGTCTTTTGCCATAATTCTTCATCCCATTGTATCGAAGTAATAAATTCCATGATTCTTGTTCCTTTATTTTAAAGTTTTACGATCTTTTAAGCCTTCTACTAGCAAGATGGGACTGTCGCTCCACATACCATTGAAAGAACCAAATCGATGTCGCCAGCCAAAAACCACTGGCAAAATAACCTCCGATTATATCACTTGGATAGTGGACTCCTAAATAAATCCGGCTCACCCCAATCATGAAGACGATAAAGGAGCTAAAAAGAAGTAATAGGCACCGACCACTTCGATTAAAAATATGTCGCCAAAGCAGGAAGGTCAAAATCCCATACACTGTAAAAGCATTCATAGCATGACCACTTGGAAAACTATAGCCGCCTATCTCTATCAGTCGATGTAAATCAGGGCGAGCTCTTTGAAAGAACTCTTTAAGCAAAAGGTTTAATAATGGTGACCCTGCTACGACAGCAATAAATAATATCAACTCTTTGCGGTGGTGCAATACCTTATAAAGAAAGAATATAATCAATATGCATAATACAACCACCACTTGTGTTGACCCTACAACGGTAAAAAACTCCATGATGGTTGTCAGGAACGGGGACTCTAGTGATTGAACAACACTAATGATGGTATGATCAAAATCAACGATTTTATCCGCTCTAATAAGGAAGGCAACAAAGCTAAAGGCAATGAGAAAGATCAAGCTAATGATAAACGCACGAGTAAGCTGAAACTTCATATTCACGTTGTTTGAACCCCTTCAATATGGTTAAACATATAATTTCCCATTTTCTGCAATCCTACTAACTCTTCTCTACCAAAAAAGCACCAAATATACAAAAACCGCTGCATAAACAGCGGTTTTTGTATATTTGGTGCCTGTCACCCTACAAATTTCTGGGAAAATGATGTTTCTTGTTTTATTTGCATGATTTGTTGTGATTTGATTTCGTTTCTTCTATTCATTTCAAATATTTTCAAATGCTCTGATCGAATGTTATTTTCCATTAGGGCATTGGTTAAGATCGGTGCTAAGATATGAGCGTCTTTCATTCCACAATTGATTCCGATTGCACCGGTTGGTGTCATTGTATGAGCAGCATCCCCTATGAGGATTAATCCGTCCTCTACCCATGTTTCACAACGAGAGCTTTGTACCTTTAAACAAACAAAGTTGTTCCAAGATTGAAGGTGCTCATTAACACTCTCTTCTAATTCAGGAAAACTTTCGATCAATGGCTCTAGATAGGGCTGTAATGAACCTTTCCTTAAGGAAGGAAAAGATCCCTCTGCAATGTTCCAGCCAATTTGGATGAAGCCTCCCGTCTGGGTAAACAACGCAAGCTGATGACCATTGACAAGTACCATCCTTGTAGTCGGTTCCCATCCTTTTGGAGCCGGAATTTTTGCCCACAAGACATCATATCCGTGTGTCATTTCGATTGTTGGTATCTTTGCAAGTTTTCTTACGGTTGAATATCGACCATCTGCCCCTATTGTCACCTTGCTTGAGATGGTGATTTCTTCCCCGTTTTGTATTGCTTTTACACCAGTATAAATTCCTTGTTCATCCTGGATTAATTCTTTCACCGTTGTGTTAAATAATAATTGGAAATTGTTATTTCCCTCTGACTCTTGAATGATAGCACTTAATAAATGTGCTTGTGGCACATGAATTCCAACGTGATCCTCATGGACTCCTGGCGAAATACTTTTTACCATATTTTCCCCAGAAAAGTATTCTACTTTTTTCATTTTGAGGATTCCAAGCTCTTCTATTTTCTCGAATAATTGGTGTTCCTTTAAGATAGCTTCTGTTTCTGCATTAATATGCTCGCCTCTGAATTGCCTGTTCACTCCAGCAGATCGTTCAATTATTATGGTTGATACACCGTTTTTAGCTAATAAATGTCCGAGTAATGTCCCTGCAGGTCCGCCGCCAACGATACAAACATCTGCTTGTAAGTTCATTTTACCCACCTTCTAGTACTGTTTTAGTTAATCTATATAGTATAAATGTATTTTTCAACAATTTGTTTGGTTTAAAAAAAGTTTCTTGATAAGAAAAAAAGTTAAGTATAGAGTAACAAAATTATTACTTATGGTCAATCATTTGTTTTATGGATCATAAGCATTTCTATTACTATTTACCCATTATAAAAAAGCTCATTGGTAATAAGAAGTGAATATTTTTAATTATTTGTAAATTTTACTTCAAATAGTTTGAAGTTTTTTAAAGAAGAGGTTAATCAATGTTAAGAAATGGAAAATCGAATCTATTTCTCTTCAAAAGCTTGTATGATAATCCTGTAGTACAAATTGCAAGCAATCAAGGAGGAATTTTGAGATGAAAAGTTACAAAACATGGTTAGTTGCTATGATGTCAGTTTTTATGCTGCTTGGAGTTGCCACTGGTTGTGCTGATACTGGAAATGATGACACAGACACAGAAGAAACAGAACAAAATGAAGAAGGTACTGAGGAAGGTACTGAAAATACTGAGGAATAAGCATTTTATAGATTCACACTATAGGTAACAATAAACAAGGCGGCCATCAGCCGTCTTGTTTTTACTTTATTTATGTCTAACCAGAAGATTAGTCCTAAAGGTTTTTCTTCTACCATTTTTAAGTTTGTCTCTAAATGAGGAGACAATGATGGAACTGCCCAGCCAGAACAGCAGTCCTAGTACGATACTTAATGTCCAGTTGCCGCTGACTAGTAATACGATCCACACTGTTGCCACGCAGACAACACCGCCAATCATTCCAAAAACAGATCCATTTGCAATCTTAGCTGCATTCTTTGAACCCGAAGCAATCCCTACCATTAACACCGCAGTAATCATCACGGCTGGGAATGCTGCAAAGATTCCAGCTAGGATTTTCCACGGAGAAATAACCGTTATCAAATAACTGACCATCACAGCTGCACCGCCGAGAATAAAACGAATTAGCAAATCTTTATACATAAGTTGCACCCTTTCTCATGTGTAAGTTGTTATCATCACAACAGCCATTGATACAACTAACCAAAATCCCATAGCCTGAATAAGACCTCGTTTCCATCCTTGCCTTGGCAAGAGATACCCAGCAAAAATAGCAACCAGAATATTAATTCCCATGCCGACTATGGCACCTTTCGATAATAGAATGGAATGGGCTACTAGTTCATCGCCACTGAAGTCCAAACCCACTGTCAATAAAGCCGCTAAATACACGGCTGGAAAAGCTGCAAAGATTCCCCCAGCCTTTTCCCCTAAATTCCTTGCAACAAGTGTTGAAACAGCAACAGCTGTTCCTCCTAAAAGAAATCTTATCAGTAAGGCACTTATTGTAAGTTCTCCCATGGTGTTTCACCTCTGTTATTTATGAAAAACTAAAATGATTTATACTACTTTTTGTGAACTTTTTCACATAAATATGATACAAGTTCATTTTACCTCATTTTCGCCTCTTCACTTGTGAACATTTCATTACTATTTTTAAAGGGTTACCATATTAAAATAAAAAAACCCTTTCAATTAGGGTTTCAGTTGGATCCTGTATTTTCAATTGCTAATAACCTTTTTTTGTATCAACTTTATTAGTAAGTGGCTTGTTTTCGTCGATGTTTTTAAGTGTTTCGAGAAAACAGGCCGCTCCCTCATTCGGTGTTGTAACGGCAGAAATATGTGGTGTAATTTGAACCCTTGGATGACTCCATAATGGATTATTTTCTGGAAGCGGCTCTTGTTCGAATACATCAAGTACAGCAAATCCAACTCGTTTTTCAGTTAAAGCCTGTAGTAACGCTTCTTCGTCTACTGAAGCACCTCTTCCCACATTAATAAATCCTGCATTTGAAAGTTGATTAAAAATGACACTGTCGAATAATTTTTCGGTTTGTTCTGTCAATGGCAGTGTATTGATGATGTAATTCATTTCATTTAATCGAGAAAAATGAGATTCGTGCTTCATGACTTCATGAAAATATTCTTTTTCGGTCCCGCTTAAGGATACCCCGGACACGTCAGCTCCTAATCCGGAAAAAACTTTGGCAATCATTTGACCGATTTCACCTGTTCCATAAACTAGAACTTTTTGTTCACCAATTAATTTAGGTGTACACTGTTGCCAATTTTTGTGCTTCTGTTGTTCTTGAAAGCGGTCATGAAGCTGTAAATCTTTTAAGATATAACTCAAGCAATACTCTGCAATCCTTTGTCCAAATGAACAAATGGTTCTTGTTAATAGTACCTCTTTATTCCATTCTTTCTTATGTAAAAAACGATCAACCCCTGCGCCTAACGAGTGAACCCATTTCACCGTGCTGTAATCATAGTCAGCTTTTAGATTAAAAGAAACTAGTGCATCTGCCCAGCTTAAATCCTCCTGAGTCAGCTCTTCCTCAGGCACAAAACGGAAAGTCTTATGTGGTGCTTCTTTTTCTATCAATGCTTTTAGATCTTTATACATGGGACTGACTAGTAAAATATTTGATATGTTCATTTTTTAACCCTCTTTTAAAAAATTTCAAAAAGACTCACCCTTTAGGCGAGTCAAGTGCTTGATAGGCAGCCTGATATTTTCCACCATCTGCTACTTCTGAATGGTACAAAGCTTTAAGGGCAAAGTTCTTTTCAAGTTCATGTTCATTTATTAACTCTTTTAAAGACTGCTGCAATTCTTTGTTGTCTTTTACTAACTGTTTCATTTGTGATTTAAAATACTTCATTTGGGAAATTACTCCTCTCTTCATTATAAAAAATAAGGACGATTATTGTATATTTAATCGTCCTGAATTGGTTAAATTATTTTAAAGCCTTACTCACTTTCAGCTTCTTCCCTTTGACGGTTGTATGTTCCATCGCCTGCAGCACTAATGAGCCTTTTCCATTAAGAATATCAACATAGGATAAGTTGTCCTGGATTGTGATAATGCCAATATCCTCTGCTGAAACTCCAGGAATATTGGAAATTGTACCAACAAAGTCTACCGCACGAAGTTTTTTCTTCTTACCGCCACTGAAGTGGAGCTTGGTAATATCCTTGTTAATTCGAGCGGTTTTATTATTTCTTACCACTCTCCGACCACTTAGTTTTTCCTCAAATTCGGCTTTTCTACTTGTAACCTCATCTTGCGTCGGAGCGTCCATTGCAGGTATTTCAAAGCCAATGTATCGTTCAATTGCTTTTAGGAATTTCCCTTCAAATGGTGTCGCGAAGGTAATGGCTTTTCCTTTGTTTCCAGCTCTTCCTGTTCTTCCTGTCCGGTGAACATAGCTCTCTTTTTCCATCGGAACATCATAATTAATAATCAGTGTCACGTTATCAATATCGATTCCCCTCGCAGCCACATCAGTTGCGACAAGATAGCGGAAATTCCCCATTTTAAAGCCATCCATTACGCCAAACCGATCCTCTTGTTCTAGCCCGCCATGCAGTCTTTCACATGAATAATTGGCTTTTGCCAATTCAGTATAGACATTATCCACATTTTCTTTTGTTCGACAAAAAATGATACAGCTTTCAGGATTTTCAACCACTGTTACATCCTTCAGCAGTGAAATCTTACCTTCATCCTTCACTTCGATGACTGCATGTTCTATTGTATTCGTCGTAACACCTGTAGCCGCGATCTCAATATGAATCGGATTTTTCATATATTGATGGCAAAGATTTTCAACATCCTTTGGTAAGGTTGCTGAAAAGACCATGGTAACTCGGTCCTCCGGGAGATCATTTATGATGGCTTCAACTTCGTCAATAAAACCCATATTTAGCATTTCGTCCGCTTCATCGATGATTAGATATTTGATTTTATCTAATTCAAGTGTGCCCCTTTCGATATGGTCCATCGTTCGCCCAGGTGTACCGACGACAACATGCGTTTTTTGCTTCAATTCTTCCTTTTGCTTTGCGAAAGGTTCTTTCCCATAAACCGCCATTGCTTTGATCCTTTTAAATCGACCGATATTCGTTACGTCTTCACGAACCTGGACAGCTAACTCACGCGTAGGTGTAAGTATTAAGGTCTGCGGCTTTTTTTCTTCCCATTCCATCATCTCGCAAATAGGTATCGCAAAGGAAGCTGTCTTACCGCTGCCTGTTTGTGATTTTACTACTAAATCTTGATTCTCTAGTGCCTTTGGTATGACTTCTTTTTGTACTTCGGTGGGATTATCGTATTTTAACACATCAAGTGCCCTTCTGATTTCCTCGCTTAAATGATAATCCTCAAAATTTTTTTCACTCATGTTGTAACCTCGTTTTTTTGTATTATCCAACTTCTATATAGGATTTCTCTGAAAGAAATAACATATGCAAAATCTGAATATGTTCATTATACTCGAAATACGAGACATTTCGACTTTTTATTTTATTGCACTGTTACACAACAGCTTTACAACACTAAAGAGAAAAGTTACAGTATTTGTAGAAGCAGTCTTGTGTTTATCGTAAGCCAATATAACTAAAAAACAGAAAAATCCAAATTTATTTAAGAAATCTGTTATAATAGAAATATCCTGCTTCAAGGATATTTCGGATCACTTACTGGACAGCAATTTCATACATCTATGGATCTCTTTTTTTATTTACTATATTTTTTTTAGGAGGTAATCTATGTATAAAATTAAAGATAAGGAAAAGCTTTTCATTTACACTGGACCAGATGGCTCTGGGAGAAAAACCATTGCCAAGATGGTCGCGACCGCGTTTGATATGGAAACTGTCCTCTCTTACACGACTCGTCCTCCCCGTCATTATGAACAAGATGGCGTAGACTACCATTTTGTTACGGAAGAAAACTTCAACAAGCTAAATGACAACCAAGAATTTCTTGAGTGCGTGGAAATCGATGGAATTCATTATGGCATTCGCGAAGAGGATATCGTTAAGGCTTTTGAAAATCACAATCTTGTCTATTTAACTTTAAATCCAGAAGGTACCGAAAAATTAAAAAGTATGTATGGAGACCGTGTTATGCGCTTATTCATCTATTCGGACCGAGATACAGTTATCGAAAGACATAAGGCAAGAAATGATAAAGAAGAAGATATCCAAAGACATTTGGCACACTATGATGAAATCATGGCCTATAAAAATCAATGTGAGCATGTTTTTGAAAACTATGATTCACCACAGGTTTCTTATCAAGTTAGTGAAGTCATTGAAGCTTTCCTAGATCAAAATAGAATTGTCACCGATTATTAAAAAACAGGTCCAATCGATAGGATGTTTATCCTGTCAATTGGACCTTTTTTCATGTTTACCGATTCAAAAGTTTGATGGAGAATAATCAAAACAGATATCATGTTGAAATTGTCTTTAAAACAGTGTATAATTAAGTGTTGAAAACATTATTTAGGGGGAACTCTTTTTGTCGATCGAAGTAGGCAGCAAAGTACAAGGTAAAGTAACGGGTATTACTAATTTTGGAGCATTTGTAGAATTACCAGGTGGCACAACTGGTCTTGTGCACATCAGTGAAGTAGCTGATAGCTATGTTAAAGACGTAAATGATCATCTAAAAGTAGGAGATCAAGTTGAAGTTAAGGTAATTAGTGAGAAAGACGGAAAAACTGCCTTGTCTATTAAAAAAGCTATTGATAAGCCAGAAGGACAACAAACTTCTTCTTATTCCCAGCGTCCACAACGTCAAGGAAGAGATAATAGGCAATCAAAAGACTTCCGTTCAAAAGGCGGCAATTTTAAGCCAAAAGAGAACTTTGAAGATAAAATGGCTAAATTCTTAAAAGCTAGTGAAGAAAATTTATCCAGCCTAAAACGCAACACCGAAACGAAACGTGGCGGCAGAGGCGGAAGACGCGGATAATTATAGATAAAGAAAGCAAGCCCCAACGCGGCTTGCTTTCTTTTTTTATGATTCAGATTTTGGCGTTCCTGCTACACCCCAATGCGTTTTCGGAATCTCGGTAACGATCACTCTAATACTCTCTTTTGGAGCGTCTAATGTTTCTGAAACTGTGTTCGTAATATTTAATATAACTTCAGCAATTTTCTCCTTTGGTCTGCCTTCCAGTATTTGCACGTTTATAATCGGCATTCCAATCACTCCTTTACTTAAAACTCTAAGCAGTTACGGTAAAAGAAACTTCACCGAGTCCAGCAAATTTACCGGTGACAACATTGCCCTCTCCAAGCATGACTGCCCCCGTGATGGCTCCGGATAAAATTACATCACCCTTGCGCACTTTCTCGCCTTTACGGGAGAGCATATTGGCCAGCATCGCAATCGCCTCAGCAGGATGTCCTAGTACCGCTGCCCCTGCACCTAACTCCTTAATCTCTCCATTAATTTTAAGCGTCACGCCGACAAGATCCAAATCCAGTTGAGTTGGCTTCTTTAATGATGTCCCAAATACCACTCGTGAAGTTGAAGCATTGTCTGCAATTACGTCAGGGAGAGTGAAATTGAAGTTCTCATAACGGCTATCGATAATTTCTAATGCAGGTATCACAAACTCGGTCTTTGCCAATACTTCTTCAGCTGTTATGCCTGGACCTATTATGTCCTCTCCAATCACAAAAGCGATTTCTGCCTCAACCTTCGGATGAATCTGATCCTGCATCCTGAGCTTTCCACCATTTTCAATCTGCATGTAATCAAATACATAGCCATAAATAGGTTCATTTACATTCATTTGTTTCATTTTGGCTTTGCTAGTTAAGCCCATCTTAGGTCCAATAATTCTTTTACCCTCTGCTAGCTTAGTATTAACGATTTCCTGTTGAACAAGATAAGCTTCCTCTACAGTTAGTCCAGGCTTGATTTTAGCCGTGACCTTTTCAAGCTCTCGTTTTTCTACTTCACCTGCGATGAGGTATTGAGCTATTTCTTTAAATTCTCTACTCACCATGGGTATATCCCCCTTCATCTACGAACTCGGCAGCATTACCGTTGTTCTAATCTTATCATTTGTTTTCTTTTTTTCTAAAAAAAGAATCCTTATGTATTGAAGTTATGTCGACAAAAATAATCCCCCACTCTAATTGATAGATGGGGGACCTTATTTACGGATAGGGTTCAACTTACACTACCATTTCTTTAATTGATTTATTAATAGCCTGCCTGAAGGTCCAAATGATGTCTGTTAAAATATCCTTCCCAACCTTTATTTCTCTTAAGTCCCAATACAATTCATTTTTCTGATGATAATAAAAAGCCCCATCTAAAGATTTCATAATCGTCAGGATTCCTCTAGGATTCTCTGTTTCCATCGTAAGAAAATGTTTTTCCCCATCCCAATTGGCAAATGCTTCGAAAGTGATCAGAAAGACATGGACCTCCCATTTACTCTTAAGCAAAGTATTCACTCCCCTTTTTTGAAAAATAAAAGTATGTGAAGTGCGCTTCGAAGTCTTATCGAGTTTTATAGTATGGTTCTGATTATAGGCAAAAGAACAGGCAGCCTTCCATCATCTTGCAAGAAAGACTAATATGGTTTTCATACTTTCTTTGACGGTAGTATTTAGTTGGCTCTTTAATAACAACCGTAAGTCCAAACAACTGGTCGCCCACTGATTTTTCGGGCACAATCCTTACCTGATTGTTACGCACAATTCAATATTAAAAAAAAGTAAAGGCTGTCCGAAAGTCTATTAAACTTTTGAACAGCCTTTGTATTTCCCTTATTTCTCATTCAATTCATTTAACAATGGAAAGAGCTCTTCTAAGTGTTGAATTTCATAGGTTGGAATGACTTCATTTCTTTCTTTATCATGACGGTTGATCCAAACGGATTTAATCCCTACCCGATTGGCACCAAGAATATCCGTCATTAAGTTATCCCCCACCATTAGGACTTCATCCTTCTCTAGTCCCATGAGTGACAACGCATGCTCAAATATCGATGGATCTGGCTTCCCTTTTCCAAACGCACCTGAAATGACAATCTGGTCGAAATACGGGACAAGTTCAGGTGTAATCGATAGTTTCGTATGCTGTAAATCAGGTGATCCATTGGTTAACAATAGCAGTTCATAATGCCCTTTTAACGAATCTAGTATTTTAAATGTCTCCTCATACACAAACGGCAGGCTCCTGCGCTCTTGAGGGAACCTTTCAGCTAATTCATGACCAAACACCGGGTCATCCACTCCCATAGCCTTCAGCCCGGCTGTCCAAGCTTCTTTTCGATAGCCAGGAACGATGTCTTTCATTTTCCTAAAATCATCGTGATCATCTATAAAATTTCCCCATAAACCTTCAAATGGATTAATTCCAATCATTTGTGTAAATGAATAGGTCTCATAAGCGGAGTATAGATTTCTGGAAGCCTCACGAACGGCTTCTTCCAGTTCATTTGCATCTACCCCATACCAGTCTTCCGCTACTTTACATGTCGCAACAAATGCTTCCTTAATACTTTTTTGATCCCAAAGCAGTGTATCATCTAAATCGAAAAAAATTGCTTTTATCATTCCCTATGTCTCACCTTTCAGCCAAATAATATGTTTACTAGTTTACCATTTTTCGAATTAAAAGAATATTCATTCACGAAATAAAATTAAATATCCTAGTTATTTCAAAAAAAGACGCTTTGTTTTCACATCAAAAAATGCTGGTGTATTCTTCTTTAAAATTAAAGTGCACACATCGCTGTGTGCACTTTTTCTATTCCTATTCTAGTAAAAACTTTTCAATTATTTTTTGGATTTCATTTTCTGAATAAATAAATGAAATTTCACTGCCTTCTTTAAGCGATGGCATTTGCTGTATAGCTTCTTCTTTTAGCTGAAAGGCGACCTTTTCCCCCTTCATATCCAGTTCAATGGAATGGGGGTCGATTTGACCAACGAATACACCGGAAGCTTTCGTATATAGCGATTTTTCAACCACTAAATCCGTTATCACCTTAGCCTGTTCTTCCTTGGCTGTTAAAAACACTTCAATTTTATAACTTCCATTATAAAGGTCAGTAATGGTAAACGAGTTTTGAATCTCTTGATTATTTTCTAACGTAACCTCATTGATTACTTGTGTTGACATGACTTCCTCAGAATATTGTGTGACCTTTTTCCCCTCTTCATCATAGACAATGTAATCTGCCTGAAGCCCGCTTGGAAACGATAGTTTCTGAGGCTCACCAGATAAATTTTGAACTTTGTAATTGATTATTATAGAATTGTTTTCTTCTTTAGTTTCAATCGTTGGATGAAATCTTGCAACAATTTCATTTTGTTTAGGGATCTCCGTTGGGTTTTCTTTCCTAACCTCACCGTTCCCATTTGTATTATTTCCAGTACCACAAGCACTTAATATTCCAACTAATAAAACCATAATTATCTTTTTTAGTCGCATAAATGATAAACTCCTTTTATTTTTATTACCTTAATAGTCGTAAAAAAGGAGTATGGAGTTACAAGAGAAAGAGCATTTTTCATAGATAGACGTAGAACTTTTCATTACCCAGTGGCAATCTTATAGACCACCTAGGTAGGCTTTTTTGATTTCTTCACTAGCTTGTAACTCTGCTGCCGTTCCTGAGATATCGATCCGACCAGTTTCGATTACGTAGGCACGGTCTGCAACGGATAGTGCCATATTTGCATTTTGTTCAACCAGAAGGACGGTTGTTCCATCTTTGTTGATTTTTTCTATGATTTGAAAAATCGTTTTTACCATTAATGGGGCCAATCCCATTGAAGGCTCATCTAGTAACAGCAGCTTAGGCTTCGCCATAATCGCCCTTCCCATCGCCAACATTTGCTGTTCTCCCCCGGAAAGTGTTCCTGATAACTGCTTTCTACGCTCTTCCAGCCTCGGAAAAAGCTCATAAACGCTTTGAATATCTTTACGGATTTCCTTCGAATCTTTTCTTAAATAAGCACCCAGTTCTAGGTTTTCCTCTACACTCATATTGGCAAATACACGGCGACCCTCAGGTACATGTGAAATACCAGACTTCACAATAGACTGGGGAGCCTTGCCGGAAATGGAACTGCCTAAATACTCAATAGTCCCAGACTTTGGTTTAAGCAGACCGGACAATGTCTTAAGAAGAGTACTTTTGCCTGCTCCGTTGGCACCGATCAGGGTAACAATTTCCCCTTCATTGATTTCTAATGAAACTCCTTTAAGGGCATGAATATTTCCATAAAAAACATCAATTCCATTCACTTTAAGCATGTTCGCTTGGAACCTCCTCTCCTAAATAAGCCTCGATTACTTTTGGATGATTACGGATTTCATCAGGAGATCCTGCTGCAATCAGTTGCCCATGGTCCAGCACATAAATTCTTTCACATATCCCCATAACGAGTGCCATATCATGTTCAATTAAAAGAATGGTTAAATCAAATTGTTTTCGGATAAAAGCAATTAATTCCATCAGCTCGTGTGTTTCTTGAGGGTTCATACCCGCAGCTGGCTCATCAAGCAGCAATAATTTCGGACTTGCAGCCAATGCCCTGGCTATTTCTAATCTTCTTTGCTGACCATATGGTAAATTCTTTGCTTTTTCATCTTTATAACGATCCAATTGAAAAATCTTTAAAAACTCCAGTGATTTTTCTTCCATCACCTTTTCTTCGGAGAAATGGGAAGGCAAGCGAAAGATGGAACTTAAAATGGAATGCTTTGCTAAAGAATGATAAGCAACTTTCACATTATCTAATACAGATAATTCGCTGAAAAGGCGGATATTTTGAAACGTACGGCTGATTCCACTACGTGTTACTTGATATGGAGCAAGCCCATTTAGCCTTTTGCCATTAAACAAAATGTCACCCTCTGTCGGGACATATACACCGGTTAACAAGTTAAAGCTTGTTGTTTTCCCTGCACCATTCGGTCCGATCAATCCAACCAACTCACCTTGATTGAGTTCCATATTAAAGCCTGAAACTGCCTTTAGCCCACCAAACTGAATTCCCGCATTTTTAACCTGCAGTAAAGCGCCCATGTTAATTTCCTCCTTTCGCACTTTTCTTTTTACCAAAGAAATCAGTGATTTCACGCGTACCCATTAATCCCTGAGGACGGTATAGCATCACTACAACCAAAACCAAACTGTAAATAATCATTCGAGTCTCCGGATATTGCTGCAAGTACGTTGAAATAACCGTTAAAAGGATAGCAGCAATAACCGAACCAGATAAACTTCCAAGTCCGCCTAAAACAACAAAAATTAAAATATCAAATGATTTTAAGAAACCAAAATTGGTCGGCTGGATAATGTAAAAGTTATGGGAAAATAATCCGCCGGCAATTCCTGCGAAAAAGGAACCAATGGCGAATGCCGCAACTTTATAAAAAGTTGTATTGATACCCATTGCATCTGCCGCAATTTCATTTTCCCGAATCGCAATACATGCTCTCCCATGCCGCGAGTTGGTAAAATTCGATATCACTAGAATCGTGATGACGAGACATACAAAGGCGCTAGTCCAGGTGCTTATATTAGAAACCATCATACCGGCAGCTCCGCCAACATATTCAATATTTAAAAATACAATTCTTATAATCTCACCAAAGCCAAGGGTAGCAATAGCCAGGTAATCCCCTCTTAGTCTTAAAGTGGGAATACCGACTAGCAGACCCGCTAATGCTGCAACAATGCCTCCGATGATAATCGCTAACACGAAAGGAAGTTCAAATTTCATCGTAATAATGGCTGAAACATACGCCCCAACAGCAAGGAAACCAGCATGTCCAATTGAAAACTGTCCTGTGATTCCAATAACCAAGTGAAGACTGACAGCTAAAATGATGTTAATAATCATTAAGATCAACATATTGCTATAAAATGCATTTAATATACCTGTTTGGATTAAGGCTTGGCCAATTCCATAGATAACTACTGCTAAAATGAGAAATAGCCAGAATTTATTTATTTTCTTCATCTGTCTATCTCACCTACACTTTCTCTCTTGTATTTTTTCCAAAGATGCCTGAAGGTCTAAAAATAAGAATCAGGATTAAGATTATAAATGCTGCAGCATCTCGCCATAAGGAGAATCCTAATGCACTTACAATCGATTCCACAACCCCAAGGATTAGACCACCGACCATGGCTCCAGGGATTATCCCGATTCCACCTAAAACAGCCGCAACAAAGGCTTTTAATCCAGGGATAATCCCCATTAGTGGTTCAATCTTCGTATAATAGACACCAAATATAACACCAGCTGCCCCTGCTAAAGCAGAACCAATCGCGAATGTATATGAGATTGTTCGGTCTACATTTATACCCATTAAGCGGGCAGCATCCATATCGTGAGAAACAGCACGCATAGCTTTACCAATCTTCGTACGATGAACGATAAATTGTAAAATAATCATCAGTCCAACAGACACGCCAAGGATGAAAAGGGATTGGCTGCTAATTTGAGCACCGAAAAGGTTAAAGCTTGTGCTTGGCAAGACATTGTCAGGATAAGCCTCTGGCTGTGCTCCTCGAGCGTATATCACACCGTATTCAATTAACAGCGACATTCCAATTGCTGTTATTAATGCCGCAATTCTAGTCGCATTTCGAAGACGTTTGTAGGCGATTCTTTCAATCAATACTCCAAATACCGCACAAAACGCCATTGAGAATAATAACGCTGGAAAGAATCCTAGACCCCATCCCTTAATCGCATAAAACCCGACGAAAGCACCTACCATAAAAACATCACCATGGGCGAAGTTAATTAATTTTATGATTCCATAAACCATGGTATAGCCTAATGCGATTAAGGCATAGATGCTACCGAGTGAAATTCCGTTTATCAATTGTTGTAACCACTCCATTGTTCTCACTCCTATTTATTCCAGATTTAACTCTTTACATAAGTAAAATGGAAGGATGATCCTTCCATTTTACTTATGTAGTACTTTTAAGGATTTACTTTTGTGTTAAACACTTGTTTTCCATCTTTGTATTCTAAAATGGTTGCTGTTTTAATCGGATGATGATTTTCATCAATTGATAATACTCCAGTAACAAGGCTTAAATCTTTTGTTTTCGCTAATTCTGCTTGAATTTTACTTGAATCAGTGCTGCCGGCCCGCTTAACGGCATCCGCTAAAAAGTAAACCGTGTCATAACCAAGTGCATTGAAGGCATTAGGTGCTTCACCATTGTTCTTATCTTTAAAAGCTGTTACAAATTTTTGAACCTTTTCATCCGGATCTTCAGACGAATAATGGTTAATTAGGTAAGTATTATTTAATGCTTCTGCTCCTGCTAAATCAACCAACTTAGGAGAATCCCATCCATCAGCACCCACTAATGGAACATCGATTCCTAATTCACGCGCTTGCTTTACAATTAAGCCAACTTCTTCATAATATCCAGGGATAAAAATGAATGATGGATTTTTTGATTTGATTCGAGTTAATGTTGCACGGAAGTCTGTATCCTTTGCAACGTATGCTTCTTCTGCTACCACTTTACCGCCTGCTGCTTCAAACGTTTCCTTGAAGGCATCGGATAAGCCTTTTGCATAATCACTTGAGTTGTCAGCAAAAATTGCCGCATCTTTAATTTTTAATGTATCTATAGCAAAATTGGCAGCCACTGTACCTTGGAATGGATCAATAAAAGAAGTACGGAAAACGAATTCTCTTACTTTCCCTTTTTCATCTACAGTAACAGTCGGGCTTGTTCCACCTGGAGCGATAAGAACGGTTTTCGTGTCATTCGCAATCTGAGCTTGTGCAACTGTATTACCGCTTGTTGCTGCTCCAATAACAGCTGTTACCTTGTCTTGGCTCGTTAATTTAATAATACCGTTTGTAGCCTCTGCTGCTTCAGATTTATTATCTACTTTCACAACATCAAATGTCTTACCATCTACACCGCCATTTTTATTGATTTCTTCAACAGCCATTTCAACACCTTTTGCCATTGATTCACCATATGACGCAACATTTCCTGAAAGCTCCATGTTTACTCCCAATTTAATGGTATCTGAATTGCTGCCACTTGAACCTTCCTTTGCTCCACCTGCACATCCTGCTAACACTCCAGCAAAGATGGTTGAAGCCATAAACACACTCGCTAATTTCTTTTTCATGGTAAGATTCCCCCTTTGATTGAATTTTCTGATACTAATAATCGTAATCTAGTATCTTTCTTTTGACCCATGAAATTAGTTTATTGGATAAATTAATTAACAATTGTTATTGTAGTACTTTTTACATTATTAGTCTAGTATATTATTTCAATATTTCAGAACTTTTTATTTTTTATAAAAATTAAAGCGCTTTCTTGTTGTTACATTGCTTTTTTATAGAAATAATTATTTATTTCATGATATGTATTTTTTTAATATATAAAATATAATAGTTTACTATTATTCCAATTTATGTATTTTGAGGTGCTATAATTTTTTGATATATGTTTTGATTCCCTTCTTAGGTGAAAATTGAGGATATGGGAAATCAAAAGCATGGTTTAATTCCCTTCTTCGGTGGATATCAAGTTGAGAGGGAATCAAATGCGTGATCTAATTTATCGGTGGGAAACTAGCTTAGAGGAAATCTCACTTAATAATTTTTCATATCCCCATCATTATTTGAGCCACGAGCTATTCGTTACCCCTACCAATAAAAATGGTGCTAAAGGGGCGTGATTAATAGCTATTCGTTACCGCTTTCTCTAAAAATAGTACTTTACGGTAATGATTAATCTTTAATCGTTCCCTTTGTTAACAGAATTGTCCTCTCACGGGCACGATTAATCCCTTATCGTTACCTCCTTTAATAAAAATGACCCTGGAAGGTAACGATTCTCTGATTATCGTTTCCTCTTTCTATAAAAATACCTTTTTACGGGCACAATTCTCATCCATTCTTTTATTTAGAGCTTATTTTCCTCTCGAATAATACAAAGAAGCACAACCCTTATCGGGTTGTGCTTCTTTTGCCTGGCAACGTCCTACTCTCACAGGGACAAAGTCCCAACTACCATCGGCGCTGAGAAGCTTAACTTCCGTGTTCGGTATGGGAACGGGTGTGACCTTCTCGCCATTATTACCAGACTTTTTTAGAGGTTTCATTCCCTCAAAACTAGATAACCAGAAGAAGTTGTAAAACGAGTTCGCTTTAAAAATTGGTTAAGTCCTAGAACGATTAGTATCAGTCAGCTCCACACGTTACCGCGCTTCCACCTCTGACCTATCAACCTGATCATCTTTCAGGGTTCTTACT
>NZ_BAWM01000035.1 GCF_000759675.1 Neobacillus niacini
CACACATTGATATCTTTAGTATAAAGCAAAAGGGGGTCAATCGCTCGACTAATATCGAGCAATTGACCCCCTGATTGTTAAAAGTGGACTTTTTCAGTGCCCTCATTTTCTGGGAGGCGTTTTTTTATCATTCTTACACTTTTTGTTCTCAATATTAAATTTTTTCGTAATATTTGTTTCTAATATAGAATAAGTAAAGTCTGGATGAATAGGTATAAAAAGGGAATGGGGTTTTGATTGATAATCTATTAATAGGGGAGTGAGGGTTGTGATTACTTGTCATACTCTTCCCAGGAAGGTGACGAGGCTCTTCTTATTAGTGTACAGAATTGATGAAATGATAAGGTTACCCCTTCCATGACAAATTTATTTAATTAGGAGATGAATATTATGGACATCGTCACTACTGACCTTCAAGTCCCGCACGTCTCTACTGTGCCGGCGAACGCGGGTCAATTGGTTCATCTATTTGTCCGAGAGCGTGACGGCACCCGTCATCAGAAGTCCCGTAAAGCGGTTCTCATGATTCATGGAAGGAGTATTCCGGTTCTCACGGGATTCGATCTAGGTAATGGCTTTTATAACTGGGCTCTCTCGCTGGCGCAAGCAGGTTTTGACGTGTTTATGCTAGATTTCCAAGGATCCGGCCGATCTCCGCGCCCAAAGATGGACGACCCATGTAACGTTAACCCAGCACAGCAAAGCATCCTGATCCCCACCCCGCTGTCGGCCCTGTGCACTGTGAAGTACCCGTTCCATCTCACCACCTCAAAGAGCGACTGGGACGAGTTGGACACGGTGGTCGATTACATCAGGGCCTATCGCAATGTGGAAAAGGTCGCTCTTATTGGCTGGTCGGCTGCTGCGTTCGCGATCGGACCGTATGCGATACAGCACCCTGACAAGGTGAAGAGCGTACTTTTCAATGCGCCGATCTTCCCCCCAAACGGTAGACCGAGTATGGTCGGAACGCGCTTCGGCGCACCAACTGGTGGATTTGAATTCCCGATGAACCTGACCACGAAAGCCGATTTCGAGAGCATGTGGGTTAAAGAGCTTAAGTGCTACTACCAGCGGGAATACGGGATTCAAGAGTTTGTGTGGAGATCGATCATGAAAAACGACAAGATTGGCCGCACTTGGGGACCGGCCCTTCCGTACGGACGCCCAGAAGGCGTCCTGAGGTACAGGAACGCCTTCTGGTGGGGCTGGAACTCCACCACCGTGAAGCTGGACGGAACCCTTGGCCAGTCGGTACCAGTACTCATCATCTATGGTGAGCATGACTCACAAGTGACACAGACTACGTCATCGCCATTTACTACGTTTTCAGTTACAGCTCTCTACGACGCCATCCCGGGTGCTCGTAAGCTGATATTCAAAGTCGCTTGCGCGGGACACTCCATGGTCTGGGAACGCCAAGCCAAGGTTCTGCACTACATTTCTAAGCAGTGGCTGAAGCGCGGATCAGTCGTCGGCCTCACCAACGGAAGCTTCTTTGTAGATACTGGGGGCAATCTCTATCCACAATAGCGTCTCATGTTTACTGTGCGTTCGAACAATTTTAAGAATAGCGATGTAGTGACCATGCCATGGTTGTTACTGATTTAGTGTTAAAAGGAGGATACATTATAACCCATATCTGACAAGGGTTTGAACCAGTGTCACTTGGTGGCAATACAATCATTTTCCATCAATTACATTAGTGTAAATCATATATAGAAAAATTTGAGGTCATTATGACCTAGGTGACCTCAAAAATAAGTAAAACACATGTGTCCTATTTTTAAATATGTATCCTTACTCGCAGTCTGACTGTGCAAATTAAATGCGCCTGTCCACATAATATTTTTCCTTGAAACTTCCCCCAAAACCTCCCCCAACAAATTGGGGGATAATACATTATTCTACAATGCAGACAAAAATAAAAAACCCTAGAAGTTGAGTAATTTCAACGTTTCTAGGGTTTTCATACGTGCAGTTTACAACTCGTATTAATTAACGAGAGTAGTACTCAACTAGCAGAAATGATTGCAATTCCATAATACAAAATGTTTCCCCAATAAGAAGCAAACTGATTTTAACTGCGTTTTCATTTACGGCACATTTGCGGCAAAGAAGGATTTGATAAAATAAAAAACCTTGCCTCGTCCCTTGAAAAGGTTGATTTGGCAAGGTTTTTATTACGTCCCGAAGAGGATTCGAACCTCCGACCTACAGTTTAGGAAACTGTTGCTCTATCCTGCTGAGCTATCGGGACACATTTATTGGGAACCTTACTTATTATAAATAGTTAATCGATAAAGGTCAATAAATAATTCACCTTGGTGTTATTGAACTCTCTTTTTTCGGAAAATTAACCAAACGATCAAACTAAGGGTTATTAATAAAAACTCCATTGATAAGATATACCATGGATAGGGACCTAAAAGATCCAATAAGCTGGCACCACTAGGTTTATGACTTAAAAACAAATAATTTCCGTCCACTGCCTTATTAATGAGCATAATAATTGGCATTAACACGTTCAAAAAGATAAAGAGTTTTACGACTGACCAAATGGTTGGTCTATATCCTTTAACCCAAGTAAAATAGAAGACAACCCAAATCTCCATTAAATGAGTATAAAAAAAGTGAAAAAAACGAAAATGAGGGAATTCAAATTTTAATAAAGGCGTAAATATTGCTTGGGTAGCACCCAATAATGCAGTAAATAATAAAATTTCATAAATGATAATTTTCCTTGTTAACAATAAAATTACGGATAGAACAAGGCTGATACTGCACAATTCTAATGGTATCGCATGACTGGTATCCCACATGTCATTTACATACATCCAAATATGGTAACAAGTTTCTATTACGATTAAGGAAATCGCAATTCCTACCTCAGTTTTTCTCCGTATTGCCTGCTTAAGCTTATGTCTATTGATAAAAATAGCTGCCGAAACCAGAAAAAGAATGGCAATAATAACAAAATGGCTGACAGAAAACATCTCAAAATCATATTCCTTAGAACTTCCTCCAAACCATCCCATCATGACCACCCTTTTCACTTTATTACTATAAATTATATGCAGGTATTTTGCATCCCCGACCATTATTGAATAAAAGAAATTTCTACCTAATCTAAGTCTAACTGATATATGGTATAATAGTTTGTCGAAGATACTCGAAATGATTAAAAATGTGGAGGTCATTATGGCTGGTTATACGCCGATGATACAGCAATACTTAACCGTTAAGGCAGATTATCAAGATGCCTTTTTATTTTTTCGCTTAGGCGATTTTTATGAAATGTTTTTTGATGATGCGATTAAAGCATCACAAGAATTAGAGATTACCTTAACGAGCCGCGAAGGCGGCAGTGAGGATCGAATTCCAATGTGTGGGGTTCCGTATCATTCTGCCCCTAACTATATAGAACAGCTTATTTCAAAAGGCTATAAAGTAGCCATTTGTGAGCAAATGGAAGACGCGAAACAAACAAAAGGCATGGTAAGACGGGAAGTTGTCCAGCTTATCACACCTGGAACGGTGATGGAGGGTAAGTCGTTATCAGATAAAGAAAATAACTACATCGCCTCTATTTCATGTTTTGAAGACCACACCTACGGATTTGCCTATACGGATCTTTCAACAGGGGAAAGCAAGGTAACGCAGCTCTCGTCTAATTTTGATGACGTATTAAATGAAATAGCTGTATTAAGCTCAAAGGAAATTGTTGTCGCAGCTAACTTCGAGGCTGAATTGCAAAAGAAAATGCGTGAGCGTGATGTGCTTGCCATTTCAATTGAAGATAATAGTTCAATAGAAATGCAGTTTACACATTTGTTGGAAAATCTAAATCAAGATAAATTAAAACAAACGGCTGCAAGGCTTTTTAACTATTTATATCGTTCACAAAAGAGAAGCCTTGAGCACCTGCAGCCAGTGACTACTTATCAAATTCATCAATATATGAAAATTGACTACTATTCCAAACGGAATCTTGAATTGACGGAGACCATTCGTTCAAAAGGGAAGAAAGGCTCCTTACTGTGGCTGTTAGATGAAACAATGACAGCGATGGGCGGCAGGATGCTGAAAACGTGGATTGATCGCCCGTTAATAGCGCTCGAGGAAATTGAACACCGTCAAACAATCGTAGAAGTATTGATGAACAAGTATTTTGAACGTCAGGAGCTTCGCGAAAAGTTGACAGAAGTATATGATTTGGAGAGGCTTGCAGGGCGTGTGGCTTTTGGTAATGTAAATGCCCGCGATTTAGTACAATTAAAGCGGTCATTAATGCAGATTCCTTTCTTAAAACAAATTCTCAATGGCATGGAGCATGAAGCAGTAAATAAAATTGCAGAATCACTTGATCCTTGTGAGGAAGTCACAGACCTTTTAGAGCAAGCGATTGTTGAGAATCCTCCGCTTTCTTTAAAGGAAGGAAATATTATTCGCGATGGGTATAATGCTCAGTTGGATCAATACCGCTATGCCAGCCGAAATGGGAAAACATGGATTGCACAGCTTGAGCGTGAAGAGCGAGAAAAGACTGGTATTAAATCATTAAAAGTTGGCTATAACCGGGTATTTGGCTACTATATTGAAGTTACAAGGGCAAACCTTCATCTTTTATCAGAAGGGCAGTATGAGCGGAAGCAGACCTTATCGAATGCAGAACGGTTTATTACACCAGAATTGAAGGAAAAAGAAGCGTTAATTTTACAAGCGGAAGAAAATGGTGGCGATCTTGAGTATGAGCTTTTTACTGAAATTCGCGAAATAGTAAAAGAACATATCCCACGCCTTCAAGCAGCCGCAAAGGCGGTTAGTGAGCTAGACGTTCTACAATGCTATGCACAGGTAAGTGAAGAGCGTAGATATGTAAAACCGAAGTTTTCAACTGAACGAAAAGTTGTTCTAAAAGAAGGCAGACATCCTGTAGTTGAAAAAGTACTGAATGCACAGGAGTATGTAGCTAACGACTGCTTTATGGACAATGAGCGTGAAGTTCTTCTGATCACGGGTCCAAACATGAGCGGTAAAAGTACGTATATGCGCCAGGTTGCATTAACCGCAATCTTAGCTCAAATTGGATGTTATGTACCGGCAGATAAAGCGGAGCTGCCCATTTTTGACCAAGTATTTACAAGAATTGGGGCAGCAGACGATTTGATATCTGGACAAAGTACGTTCATGGTCGAGATGCTTGAAGCTAAAAATGCTCTAACAAACGCAACGCAAAACAGCCTGATTCTATTTGACGAAATCGGTCGTGGAACCTCAACCTATGACGGAATGGCACTAGCACAGGCAATCATTGAATACATTCATAAACATATTGGTGCCAAAACACTGTTTTCAACTCATTACCATGAATTAACGGTCTTGGATAACGAGTTAGAGAAATTAAAGAACATTCATGTTAGTGCGATTGAGCATAATGGGAAGCTTGTCTTTCTTCATAAAATAAAAGAAGGCCCAACGGATAAGAGTTATGGAATTCATGTAGCCCAACTAGCTGAACTTCCGAAGGAATTAATTAATCGAGCAAATGAAATTCTATCAGCGCTTGAAAAACCTGATGTACAACCTGTCGCTGTTAAATCAGTGGAGAAGGAAATAAAGGAGCAGCCCTCACAGCTGTCATTCTTCGATGAACCTAATGAACCAAAGAAACAAGAATTATCTACGAAAGAAAAGAAAGTATTAGATAAAATGAAAGAACTTGATTTACTCGATATAACTCCGCTTCAAGCGATTAATCTATTGTACGAGCTACAGAAAAAGTTAAAAAGCTAGGAGGTGACTGTCATGGGCAAGATTATTCAGCTAGATGATGCACTATCCAATAAAATTGCAGCAGGAGAAGTAGTAGAGCGTCCTGCTTCTGTTGTAAAAGAATTAGTAGAAAATGCGATTGACGCTGGCAGTACGGTCATTGAAATTGAAGTCGAAGAGGCAGGGCTTGCAAAAATTCGCATCACAGATAATGGAAATGGAATTGAAGAAGAAGACGTCTTACTCGCCTTCCATCGTCATGCCACTAGTAAAATCAAGAATGAAAATGACTTATTCCGTATCCGCACTCTGGGATTTCGGGGGGAGGCTCTGCCGAGTATCGCTTCTGTTTCAAGGCTGGAGATGAAGACCTCAACAGGTGAGGGCGCAGGAAATAGAGTGTTGATTGAAGGTGGCAAGGTTGAAGTTTTTGAGAAAGCTTCGAGCAGGCGCGGGACGGATATTACGATTACCGATTTATTTTTTAACACGCCAGCACGCTTAAAGTATATGAAAACCATTCATACTGAGCTGGGGAATATTACCGATGTAGTGAACAGACTTGCACTCTCCCATCCAGAGGTCGCCTTTCGCTTAATTCATAACGAACGTAAATTGCTGCATACAAACGGAAATGGTGATGTTCGCCAAGTGTTGGCATCAATCTATGGAATGGCTATCGCCAAACAGCTTGTACCGATTTCCGGAAAATCACTTGATTACAAGATTAGTGGCTATGCCTCGATGCCTGAGGTAACCAGAGCCTCAAGAAACTATATTTCAACAATGATAAATGATCGGTTTATAAAAAATTATCCATTAGCAAAAGCGATTCAGGAAGGATATCATACATTACTTCCGATTGGCAGGTTTCCAATAGTTCTACTAAATATTGAAATGGATCCATTGCTAGTGGATGTGAATGTTCATCCATCGAAAATGGAAGTCCGTATCAGTAAGGAAGCAGAACTAAATGAACTGGTCACTGAAATCATCAAAAATGCTTTTAAATCGAAGATATTGATTCCAACTGCCTATACTCAAGAGAAAAAAGAGATTCCTAAGTCTGAGCAGACATCGTTGATACTAGACGAGAGAACCCATCCTACTCCTGTAAAAAAAGAGATAGAATGGGACCGACCTATTGTTTCCAGTACCATTCAGGAAAAAGGGACAGCGTTAGAGGTTAAAGTGGAACCGAGGATTCCAGATGTAGTAGAAGCTGAAAAAGTTGAAACGTACACTAATAACTGGGATTATGAACAACCAGAAATGAATGCAAATGAACCAGAGCAAGAGACGGAATTATATGCCGAAGTCGACCAAATAGATAGCCGGATTCCACGATTATATCCTATTGGTCAAATGCATGGTACGTATATCTTTGCTCAAAATGAAAATGGTTTATATATTATTGACCAGCATGCTGCCCAGGAGCGACTCAAGTATGAGTATTTCCGTGAAAAGGTAGGGCAAGTTCATGCTGAGCTCCAGGAATTACTTGTTCCGATAACTCTTGATTATTCAACAGATGAATATTTGAAAATAAATGAAAACCGTATGGAATTAGAAAAGGTCGGGGTATTCCTTGAGGAATTTGGATTGAACAGCTACATTGTTCGCTCCCATCCGCAATGGTTTCCAAAAGGCGAAGAAAAGCAACTCATTGAAGAAATGATTGAACAGATTCTTTCTATGAAAAAAGTCGATATCAAAAAGCTTCGTGAGGAAGCAGCGATTATGATGAGTTGTAAGGCTTCGATTAAAGCCAATCGTCATTTACGCAATGATGAAATCCAGGCGTTACTCGATGACTTGAGAAAAGCTTCGGATCCGTTCACCTGTCCGCATGGAAGACCTATTATTGTTCATTATTCGTCTTATGAAATGGAGAAAATGTTTAAAAGGGTAATGTAATCATGGCAAGAGTGTTTTCTAATAAGAAAGCACTCTTTTTTTAAAAAATAATCAGAATAGGACTTATATTTGTTTGATGTTTAGTGTAAAATTACACTATAAGGGAGATAAAAGGGGGTGGCCGAATGTTTGTTTTTGGCATCTTAAGTACTTTTTTACCTATAGTCATAATTATTTTTGTAATCGTTTACGCTGTGAAAAATAAAGAAATGGGGGGAGAGGCAGTGATACGTCATCTTTATACGTATTTAGTTTTGTTTGCAACTCTTATGATGGTGATTGGTGGAGGAATTTCGATTTTTATGGCCGCGGCAGATTTAGTAAGTCCGCCAGGCTATTATCAAAACTTTGAAGATTTTAAGCAGGTTTACCACGACGGGAAAGTTCCAACTGAGGAAAGTCAAAGGTTATCTGATGATGAAATCCGTGAAAGATATGATCAAATGGTAAAAGATGAAAAGAACCGTGCTAGAGAAAATGCGAAAAACCAAATTATTAAAAGCTTAGGTTTTATCGTCATTCCACTTCCGATTTTCCTTTACTTCAATAATATGAGAAAACGCCAAAGTGATATATAGAAATAGTATAGGTATTATGGTAAATGTGTTGGGGGTTACCGAAATGAAAGTATTATTGGTCGATTGCAAGTAGTCTGGAGTGACCGAAAGGCATTCAGAAAAAGCATTTGGGTCACTGCAGGTAGTATGGAGTGACCGAAGGGCATTCAGGAAAAGCGTTTGGGTCACTGCAGGTGGTCTGGAGTGACCGACAAGCATTTGTAAAAAGTATTTGGGTCAATGCAAATAGTCTTGAGTGACCGAAAAGCATTCAGGAAAAGCAATTGGGTCAATGCAGATAGTCTGGAATGACCGAAAGGAATACAGGTAAAGCAATTGGGTCAATGCAGATAGTCTGGAGTGACCGAAGAGCATTTATAAAAAGGTTTGGGTCAATGCTGGTAGTCTAGAGTGACCGAAAAGCATACAGGAAAAACATTTGGGTCAATGCAAGTAGTCTGGAGTGACCGAAAAGCATTCAGGAAGAGAAATTGGGTCACTGCAGGTAGTCTGAGTTGATAGAATAGCAAAAAGAGTGCCTTCCTCGGCACTCTTTTTTTATCCAATCTATCTCACTAAAGCTGGTAGCTTATGCATGTATTTAAGGGCTTGTCCGGTTCCGATTGCGACGGATTCAAGAGGATTTTCTGCTAATTGTACAGGCACTACTATTTCCTTGCTTAGCCATTCTTCCATTCCCTTCATCAATGCACCACCACCTGTTAGAATCACTCCACGGTCGACAATGTCTCCGCTTAGTTCGGCAGGGCAGTCCTCGAGTGTTGCACGAATTGCTTCTAATATATGAGATAATGATTCTTTTAAAGCATTTCTAATTTCATAGGATGATAGTGTAACGGTCTTTGGTAATCCTGTCACAAGGTCACGACCGCGTACTTCCATGTGAAGCTCTTCGTGATCGACCAACGCATAACCGATTTCCATTTTAACATTTTCAGCTGTTCTGTCGCCAATCAACACATTATACTCCTTGCGGACATATTGAATGATTTCTTCATCGAGACGGTCTCCGCCAATTTTAATTGAGTGGCAGGATACAACACCCCCGAATGATATAATCGCTACCTCTGTATTTCCCCCGCCAATATCAACAACCACATTTGCTACCGGCTCATCAACTGGCATTCCAGCACCAATAGCAGCCGCTACCGGTTCTTCAATTAACTGGATTTTTTTTGCGCCGGCATTTCTCACAGCGTCTTGAATAGCCCTTCTTTCTACACTTGTTGATCCTGAAGGTGTACAGATTACTACATTTGGCTTCCGTACGGCAAAGCCCATATTTTTAGAAGCTTTGCGCATGATATGCTTTAGAAGTTCAGTAGTAAGGTCATAATCTGCAATTACGCCCTCCTTCAATGGTCGGACTGCCATGATGTTCTCAGGCGTTTTTCCAATCATTTCTTTTGCTTCCATGCCAAAAGCTACAACCTTTTTTGTTTCTGTATCAATGGCCACCACAGAAGGCTCATTAACTGCGATTCCTTTATTTTTACTATAAACTAATATATTTGCTGTCCCTAGATCGATTCCAATTTCAAAGTTTGATAACATCTATTTCACCTAATTTCCCTATTTTTCGACAACTTGTTTGTTGACTCGTTATCTTTCTACAAAATAAGCTACGATTTAGCCTACCACGAACTTGGGGGTAAAAGGCTATTTGTAAATGAATCGTTATAGGAATGTAAAGTTGTAAACTAAATTTATTAGTTGGGCTAAAACTGTAATAATAAAAATCCTTGTCCATTTATGCATAGAAAAGATAATTTTTGATTATACTTATTTGATGTTCAACTGCTTTTAAAAAATGTGTTAGGATGTAAGTGTGACATGGTTCCTGCCATCACGGAAAAATGAATAAAAGGGCAGTGTGAAAATATTGGATTTAAAACAGAAATTATTAGTCATTATTGGTCCAACAGCAGTTGGGAAAACAAAGTTAAGCATAGAACTGGCTAAACAGTATAATGGCGAAATTATCAGCGGCGATTCCATGCAGATTTATCGTGGTATGGATATCGGAACTGCAAAAATAAAAATCGAGGAAATGGAGGGAATCCCCCACCATTTGATTGATATTAAAGAGCCGGATGAAAGTTTTTCTGCAGCTGAATTCCAGCAGCTTGTACGAGCAAAAATATCAGAAATCAACTCGAAGGGTAAGCTTCCTATCATTGTTGGCGGGACTGGGCTTTATATTCAAGCAGTTATATATGATTACCAGTTTTCCGAGGCACCAGCGGATGATGTTTTTCGATTACAGCTTGAAGAGAGAGCAAAAGAAATTGGAAATGAGGCGCTGCATCGTGAATTAACACAGATAGATTTTGAAAGTGCAAGCCAAATTCATCCCAATAATGTTAGAAGAGTGATTAGGGCACTTGAAATTTATCATTGTACTGGTAAGATTATGAGTGACTATCAAATTAATCAGCAGCCAGATCTTCTATACGAAACGGCCCTTATCGGTTTAACAATGGATAGGGAGAAGCTATACGAGCGAATTAATATGCGTGTTGAAATGATGATGTCGGAAGGGCTTCTCGAAGAAGTCAAATCGCTATACAAGCAAGGGCTAAGAGATTGTCAATCCATTCAGGCTATTGGTTATAAGGAAATCTATGATTATCTTGATGGGAAAGTTAGCTTTAACGACGCAGTGGAAAGTTTAAAACAAAATTCTAGGCGATATGCAAAAAGACAACTAACCTGGTTTCGGAACAAAATGGACGTTGAATGGTTTGAATTAACAAATGTGCCAGATTTGTCAAAAAAAATAACCGAAATTTCTCGTTATGTTGAAGGAAAGCTACAAGTAAAATCGAATACATATTAGTAGAGATAAAAGAGGAGGATATACAAATGAAAACCACCATCAACATTCAGGACCAATTTTTAAACCAGTGTCGTAAGGATAATACCCATGTAACGGTATTCTTATTAAACGGATTCCAATTGAGAGGCCAAATTAAAGGCTTTGATAATTTTACGGTACTTTTTGAATCAGAAGGAAAGCAGCAATTGGTTTACAAGCATGCGATCTCAACCTTTGCACCGCAAAGAAATGTTCAGCTTGACCTTGATGCGCAATAACCTGTACTTATGATTGAGCCCATGAAATCTGTGGGCTCTTTTTTATTTTTATAATGATTTGTTAACCGGATGAATACACATAAATGAAGGAGTATTGCTTTGCAAAATGAGAGGTGAAGGCTTTGGATCAACCGATTCGCATGAAAAGTAATGGACAAATAAGTGTGTCCCTCAACTCGCAAAAGAGGAAGTCATTAACGAAAGAGCTACCTGTTCCCCAAGTTGTTCCAAAGGTAATTCCCCCGGAGCACTCGGCATTAAAGGAAATCGAAGACGAGCTCGGGGCATTGGTAGGTATGGAAGAAATGAAACGAATGATAAAAGAAATTTATGCTTGGATTTTTGTGAATAAAAAACGTGAAGAAATGGGTATGAAGGCAAGAAAACAAGCACTTCATATGATGTTTAAGGGTAATCCTGGGACTGGAAAAACAACCGTTGCTAGATTAATTGGCAAGCTCTTCTTAAAGATGAATGTACTTTCTAAGGGACACTTAATTGAGGCAGAACGAGCTGACCTTGTTGGGGAATATATCGGTCATACCGCACAGAAAACAAGGGACCTAATCAAAAAAGCACAGGGTGGTATCTTGTTCATCGATGAAGCCTATTCATTAGGGCGTGGTGGAGAGAAGGATTTTGGAAAAGAAGCGATTGATACGCTAGTTAAGCATATGGAGGATAAACAGCATGAATTTATTCTCATTCTTGCTGGTTATTCCCGGGAGATGGATTATTTCTTAACTTTGAATCCTGGGCTGCATTCCCGCTTTCCATTAGTCATCGACTTTCCGAATTACACAATTGAACAATTGATGGAAATTTCCAGCCGAATGCTTGATGAAAGAGAGTATACCTTAAGCCATGAGGCGGAAAAAAAGCTAAAGGACCATTTAATTTGGGTTAAAGCAGTGCTTAATCCCAATAGTTTTTCGAATGGCCGGTATGTTCGTAACATTATTGAAAAATCAATTAGGGCTCAAGCCATGCGGCTTTTATTGCAGAATAGCTTCGACAAACATGAATTAATGACCCTTAGGAGTAATGATTTAATTTTCGAAGAAGATTCATAAAAAAATCGGCGGACAATTAGGCCGCCGATTTTTAATGTGCTCTTAGTCTCCTAGAAGGAAGTTTCCAATCAAATGTGTATGAAAGGACCCTTAGTGCTGTTATTAGTACAAATAAGGTGTACAACTCCAAAGGACTTGAGGCAATCTTTAATCCTATGATGAGACCAGCAAGAATCGCCCATACTGCATAAATTTCCGCTCGTAATACAATGGGTTTTCTGCCTGCTAGTAAATCGCGGATTATTCCCCCGCCAATACCAGTTAAGACAGCTGCCACAATGACCGCACTAATCGGATGGTCCATATTCGCTGCGTAAATGGCACCCTGTATTGCGAAAGCGGACAACCCGATGGCATCGAAAAAGTTCCCCCATTTTTGCCAATGCCGCAACAAATTGTTTGGAAATAAAAATACAGCCGTGATCGATAATAAAGCAAATTGGAAGAACAACCCTTGTTCCCATAATGCAGAAACGGGGACACCAATTAATAGATTTCGAATGGCTCCTCCACCGAAGGCGGTAACAATTCCCAAAATATATACCCCTAAAATATCATACTCCTCTTCCATCGCTATTATCGCTCCACTTACAGCAAAAGCAATGGTTCCAATGATACTTAAAACATCCCATGTCATTTTGTTCGGTTTCTCCTCGATGTAAAAATACTTATATTCTTTAAATTTTCAGAAACAGTATAATTTTAACACGGAAGTAAAAATAATCAACATAATTAATAAAAATTAGGGTAATAATATCTTTTTTGGTATGATGAGATGAGAGAATTTACGAAAGCAGGTGTTGGTATGGAACAAGAAGTAAGCTTAGAAAAAGCAATCTTAGTTGGCTGCCAAACGCAAACATTAGAAGATAGTCGGTTCCAATATTCTATGGAGGAGCTTGCTTCCTTAACAGAAACAGCTAAGGGTGAAGTTCTTATGACAGTTGTTCAAAAACGAGAGCGTATCCACTCAGCCCTATATATAGGTAAGGGGAAAGTCGAAGAACTAAAAGCACTTGTTGATGAAGTAGAAGCGGACTTAGTCATTTTTAACGATGAACTTTCCCCAAGCCAAAAACGAAATCTGGCTTCGGAATTAAGTGCCCGCATTATTGATCGGACTCAACTAATACTAGATATATTTGCGCAACGAGCAAGATCTAAAGAGGGTAAGCTTCAGGTTGAATTAGCACAGCTCCAATATTTATTGCCGCGTCTTGCTGGGCAGGGGACTGCGTTATCAAGATTAGGTGCCGGTATCGGAACAAGAGGACCTGGGGAAACCAAGCTTGAATCAGACCGTCGACATATTCGTCGAAGGATTGATGATATCAAGAGTCAGCTGGCAGTTATTGTTCAACATCGAGAGCGTTACCGGGAAAGAAGAAAGAAAAACAAAACATTTCAAATTGCGATCGTTGGCTATACGAATGCAGGAAAATCAACACTCTTTAACCGTCTTTCTGAAGCGGATTCGTTTGAGGAAAATCAATTATTTGCTACATTGGATCCAATGACACGAAAGTTGGTTTTACCAAGTGGGTTTCTAACCTTAATTACAGATACGGTTGGATTCATTCAAGACCTGCCCACAGCGCTGATTGCCGCCTTTCGTTCGACTCTTGAAGAGGTTAAGGAAGCAGACCTTCTTTTGCATGTTGTCGATATGTCCAATGCGGACTATTTCCAGCATGAGAAAACAGTTAATAAACTGCTTGAAGACTTGGAAGTGAAAGACATTCCACAAATAACCGTCTATAATAAAAGGGATATTAAGCATCCTGATTTTGTACCAACGACGAATTCACCTCTCATCTTCATAAGTGCTTATGATAAAGAGGACCGAAATGAACTTAAAAGAAAAATTGAAAAAGCTATTATTGAAATGATGGACCAATATCAAGTAAGTATACCTTCAACGGAGGGGAAACTGCTTGCACAATTAAAGAATGAGACGATTGTAAGAGAACTGGTTTTTGATGAAGAAAAAGAGCTTTATCAATGTAGAGGATTTTCTCTTTCAGATCAACAAATATCCGGACAAATACAGAAATACAAAACTAGAATGGAGTAACAGCATGTTTCAACAGTTAAAAAATGGGGAAAAGCTTCAAGAAATAGTAAGTGATGTAGAACAACAAATTGCATTCGTACATAAAGCAATAGACGAAAGAATTGAAACCAATCAATTTCGAGTTTTAAAAAGTTACCAAAAGCATAGGGTAAGTGATTCTCACTTTATACCTTCAACCGGGTATGGATATGATGATATCGGCAGAGATACATTAGAACTTATTTATGCAGATGTATTTGGTGCTGAGGCAGGTCTTGTACGTCCTCAAATTATCTCAGGAACACATGCGATTTCAATATCTTTATTTGGTATCCTTCGTCCTGGAGATGAGCTACTCTATATAACCGGAAAACCGTACGATACCCTTGAAGAAATTGTTGGGATCCGCGGCAATGGAGTGGGTTCTTTAAAGGAATTTGGTATTTCCTACGATAGTGTCGAATTAACCGAAGAGGGAACGATTAACTGGGATGTGGTTGCATCTAAGATCAAACCTAATACTAAAATGATCGGAATACAACGTTCTAAGGGATATGCAACACGTCCGTCTTTTACTGTTTCTGAAATCAAAGAGATGATTTCGTTTGTAAAAGAAATCAAGGAAGATGTAGTCGTTTTTGTAGATAACTGCTACGGAGAATTCGTCGAGGAATTAGAGCCTTGTCATGTTGGAGCCGATTTAATGGCAGGGTCGCTGATTAAAAATCCTGGTGGAGGAATTGCTAAAACGGGTGGATATATCGTTGGAAAAAAACAATATGTGGAAGCCTGTTCCTATCGAATGACATCCCCAGGAATCGGTGCAGAGGCAGGTGCTTCCCTATACAGCCTTCAAGAAATGTATCAGGGATTCTTTTTGGCTCCTCATGTAGTAGGTCAAGCATTAAAAGGAGCCGTTTTTACAGCGGCACTTCTCGAAAAACTTGGGATGAATTCTTCACCTAAATGGGATTCACGAAGAACGGATATAATTCAATCTGTCCAATTTGATGATAAAGAAAAAATGATTGCTTTTTGCCAGGCCATTCAATTTGCTTCACCGATTAATTCACATGTTACCGCCTATCCAGCCTATATGCCAGGGTACGAGGATGATGTGATTATGGCGGCGGGGACATTTATCCAAGGTGCAAGTATTGAACTGACGGCTGATGGACCGATACGACCTCCTTACGTTGCCTATGTTCAGGGAGGGCTAACTTATTCACATGTAAAAATGGCCGTTTGTCTTGCGGTAGATTCGTTAATTGAAAAAAAATTGATGGAATTAAACTAATGTATGATGCAAAGGATAACTAAAGTAGTTGTCCTTTTTATTTGAAAAAAACATGTTAGAAAACCTAACATAGGATTGACATCTTTTCTGACACGAAATATAATAGCATTATAAATCAGCAAAAGGAGAGGAGAAATTTAAATGAGTGGGAAAGAAATACGCCGCTCAATGCCACTATTCCCAATCGGGACCGTCATGCAGCTAACTGAATTAACTGCTAGACAAATTCGATATTATGAAGAGCATCAATTGATTTCTCCAGCAAGAACAGATGGGAATAGAAGACTCTTTAGTCTAAATGATATTGATAGTTTATTAGAAATTAAGGATCTTATTGATCAAGGTGTAAATATGGCTGGGATTAAGCAGCTTTTCTTGGTCAAAGAACAACAATCTAATGTTGTCCAGCAACAGGCTGAAAAAGCCAAGCAAGAGTTATCAGACGAACAGCTACGAAATTTACTCCGGCATGAATTGCAGCAAGCTGGAAGATTCAATCGTTCGTCATTAAGGCAAGGGGATATGTCACGATTTTTCCATTAAATATTATTTGGAGGTAATAAGAATGGCTAAGTTTACAAGAGAAGATATTAAAAGGTTGGCACAAGAGGAAAATGTAAAATTTATTCGTTTACAATTCACTGATATTTTAGGAACGATTAAAAATGTTGAGATTCCGGTAAGCCAATTAGAAAAGGCTTTGGATAATAAAATGATGTTTGACGGATCTTCTATCGAAGGTTTTGTACGTATTGAAGAATCTGATATGTATTTATATCCAGATTTGAATACATGGGTGGTATTCCCTTGGACTGCTGAAAAAGGAAAAGTTGCTCGTTTAATTTGCGATATCTATACTGCAGAAGGAAAACCATTTGATGGTGATCCACGTAATAACTTAAGAAGAGTATTGAGAGAAATGGAAGAACTTGGATTTACAGACTTTAACTTAGGACCTGAGCCAGAATTCTTCTTATTTAAATTAGACGAAAAAGGTGAGCCAACACTAGAATTGAACGATCAAGGCGGATATTTCGACTTCGCGCCAACTGATTTAGGAGAAAACTGCCGTCGTGATATCGTACTAGAACTAGAAGAAATGGGCTTTGAAATTGAAGCTTCTCACCACGAAGTAGCTCCAGGTCAACATGAAATTGACTTTAAATATGCGGATGCTTTAACAGCATGTGATCAAATTCAAACATTCAAATTAGTAGTAAAAACGATCGCTCGTAAGCACGGTTTGCATGCAACGTTCATGCCAAAACCATTATACGGAGTAAACGGTTCTGGAATGCACATGAATCTTTCGTTATTTACAAATGGCAAAAATGCTTTCTACGAGCCAACTGGTGATTTAGAAATGAGTGATACTGCTCGTCAGTTCATTGCTGGAATCTTAAAGCATGCTCCTAGCTTTACAGCGGTAACAAACCCAACTGTAAACTCTTATAAGCGTCTAGTTCCTGGCTATGAAGCACCTTGCTACGTTGCGTGGTCTGCTAGAAACCGTTCACCATTAATCCGTATTCCAGCTTCACGTGGATTAAGTACTCGTGTTGAAGTAAGAAGCGTTGACCCAGCTGCAAACCCATATCTAGCAATGGCTGTTCTATTAAAAGCTGGTTTAGATGGTATTAAAAATAAAATGACTCCTCCAGCTCCAGTTGACCGTAACATCTATGTAATGAGCAAAGAGGAAAGAATCGAAGAAGGAATCATCGATCTTCCTGCAACACTAGCTCAAGCTTTAGATCAATTGAAGTCTAATGAAGTAATTGTTTCTGGTTTAGGAGAACACATCTTTGAACACTTTATCGAAGCAAAAGAGATCGAGTGGGATATGTTCCGTACTGTTGTTCACCCTTGGGAACGCGACCAATATATGAGCATGTATTAATATAAAGAGACCCAGTGTGGATATAATCCATACTGGGTTATTTGTTTCAATTATTTTTCATTTTTTTCATTTAGTAACTTAAATCTGGTGAGAATAATATCACTGCTAATCCCTACAAGTACCGATACTAAAATATTTTCAACCAAAGAACTTGGAGTTGTGTAAATTACCACGAGGAGACAAGCGACTAAGCATATAAGTATTTCTTCTAGAAAACCTAGATAAATAAATTTCTTTGTTTTACGAGGCATGATGATTTTTCCGTGCTTTCGAACATGACTGATAATTCCTACTGATCCACCAATAACCATTGAGAAAATAATGTCCTTCAACACTGTTTTCCACTCTCCTTAAGCCTGGATTTTTTGACCTAAGGTAAACTCTTGGTGTAATACCATTATACTAATAGTGGAAACTAGATAGAATGAGTATATATACACAATTTTGAATATTTTCCAAAAATAAACATATAAAAAAACAGAACTATGACTTTGATAGTCTGATTTCGTTGCTCATGGATTTTAAAAGATGATCACCAGCTATTGACTATCAGATAGCTGTTACGTTTTTCATGCTATTATATTTCCATTATCTAATATAACCTGGATATATTAATAAAAATAAAGAGTCCAATTCAAATACGAATTGGACGCATTTTCTTGAACTACTAAGTACTTGTTTCTAGCTCATTATGGATTAATGAATGTGACGATAAACACCGATAACTTTTCCAAGTATGGATACGTTTCTTAAGATAATTGGGTCCATAGTCGAGTTTTCCGGCTGAAGGCGAATGAAATCTTTTTCTTTAAAAAATCTTTTACAGGTCGCTTCATCTTCTTCTGTCATTGCGACGACGATATCTCCATTGTTAGCAGTTTGCTGCTGTCTAACGATTACATAATCTCCATCGAGAATTCCAGCTTCTATCATACTCTCACCCATGATTTCTAGCATAAATACTTGCTCATCTGCAGGTGCTAGACTTTCAGGAAGTGGGAAATACTCTTCAACGTTTTCAATGGCTGTAATAGGAACTCCTGCAGTTACTTTACCAACAATCGGTACATTGACAACATTGTTTCTTGGAATATTTACACTTTCATCCGCTTCTAGTATTTCAATTGCTCTTGGTTTGGTTGGGTCTCTTCTAATCAGTCCTTTGCTTTCCAAACGTGCCAAGTGACCATGCACGGTAGAACTAGAGGCAAGACCAACAGCTTCTCCAATTTCCCTAACGGAAGGTGGATAGCCTTTTTTCTTTACTTCCCCTTTAATAAATTCAAGGATATCCTGCTGTCGCTTAGATATTTTTGTCATAATAGATACACCTCGCCCTATTTGATTATTTAAATTAATTATAGCATGTTCGTATTTTTTATACAAACATAAGTTCGAATTATTGTTGACAACAAACAAATGTTCGGATTATAATAAAAACATAGAAACGAACATATATTCTGGATAGGGGTTGTTTATTATGAAAAAAATATGGGACAAGTACTCTTATGCTATTTTACTAATTATTTTGAGCTGTTCTTTAGCTTTTATTTTATCGTTGCGATTTAACTCTAATGTGGAAGAAAAATTTTTAACCATTACTGTTTCGGAAGGCGATTCACTTTGGGAAATCTCTAATCAATATTCGGATCAGCATACATACTCCAATAACGAATTTGTCAGCTGGGTTAAACAGCATAACCAAATTGAAGGAGATGAAATTTATCCGGGAGATGAAATCATTATTCCTGTGAACTATGAAGTTGGAACTATAACTGAACTTGCAAGCGCCGCAGGAGAGTAATATACAGATGGTGAATGGAATCGTATATTGCCGGGTCAGTACCAATAAAGAAACACAGGAAACATCATTAAAACGTCAGGAAGAGGAACTGACACAGCTTGCGAGTCAATATCAATTGAATGTTGTTTCCATTATTAGAGAGCAAGCGAGCGGTTTTGACCTTGAGAGAGATGGAATTCTTGAATTATTGGATTTATTGAAGAAAAAAACGGTACAGGCTGTATTGATTCAAGATGAAACAAGATTGGGTAGAGGGAATGCTAAGATTGCCCTCTTGCATTGCATATTGAAGGAAGGAGTAAAGCTATATACTATTTCACATAATGGTGAACTGCAGTTATCGGAAAGTGATTCCATGGTATTGCAAATAGTTGGTATGGGCGAGGAATATCAGCGTAAACTTCATAACACTAAGAGAGACGCTAGATTAAATATATTAAATATTAGAAGAAATCTATTAATTACAGTATAAATCAATAATATTTTAATAGATTTATTTTAAATTTATACAACACGTTATCAAGACAAAAAAATACAACCCCTTTTGTAAGTGCGTAAGCACTTATTTTTATTAGCGATTACTAATGATATAAGGGAAATAAATTTTAAATTGTGGAGGGTAGAATTTGAGAGCTATTATTTATTGCAGAGTTAGTACAGAAAAAGTTTCACAAGATACATCATTAAAAAGACAAAAGGAAGAACTCCAAGAATTTGCCCAAGATAATCAATTCAATGTAATAAAAACAATTGAGGAAAGACATAGTGGTTTTGATGTTGAGCGAGATGGTATTATTGAAGCATTATCATTATTTAAAGAAAAGCAAGCTGATGTTTTACTTATACAAGATGATACCCGTTTAGGAAGGGGACATTCAAAAATTGCACTTATTCATGAACTGCGAAAAATGAATATAAAAGTTTTTACTATACAAGATCAAGGGGGAATTTTCCTATCTGATGCTGATTTAATGGTATTGGAAATTCTAAGTGCTGTTGAAGAATTCCAGCGTAAAATTACAAAATATAAAATTAGTAGAGGCATGGAAAGGGCAATAAAAAATGGTTTTGAACCCATTAAGAATTTATCGAATCAACATTTAGGTGGCAGGGAAAAAAAAGAGTTACCGGTTGAGGAAATAATTAATCTTAGAAGAAAGAATCTTACCTTTTATGAAATTGCAGCCACTCTTAGAGGGTTGGGGTATGATGTAAGTAAAGCGACTGTACATAGAAGGTATAAAGAATATTGTGATGAATTAGAAGAACAATAAATAGATTAAAAACTTCTTTTTAAATAACTATGTCTTTAAAAAATCTACATAATAAATATTCTCTGTTAAAATTTAGAACCATCAACGAGGAATAAAGGAATATCCCCAATTAATACTATTTTCCAAAATAGAATATTTAAATTTTGGGCTGTTCTTTATTTTGACAGCCTTTTTTTGTTGTCAAAATAGAATAGTAAATGTACTAACAAAAGATTTCTTCCTTTAACTTGTTGAGATATTACTATAAATTAATAAGCCTTGAATATTAAATAAACTGTTTTAGTTTTCGTAACCAGGTTAAATTTTTATAAACAAAAACTTATAAAGACAAAATAGCAATTTTTTCTTCTTATGTTAATATTTATTAGTAGATTACTATAACTCGTTAATTTCAACATATTATATAGAGCAAATCTCTCAATATATTCTACACAGTTAAAATAGGGACGTGAAGCATCTGAGCAAACGAATGAAATAAAATTAACTCCTGCTAGTACAGATATACAAGAAATTGTAGTTAGTCCTACCGGTTATTCACCTAAAGAAATAGTTTTAGAATCAGGAAAACAATCTACAATTAACTTTAGGACCGAAGAGGGAACGGGTTGTTTAACTACGGTACTTTCAGATAAACTCGGAATCAATTCAGTTTTAAAAGAAGGTTCTAATAATTACCTTAACATTAAAGCTCTTGAACCAGGGACTTATGAATATGCCTGTGGTATGAATATGTATAAAGGTACCATAACCGTTAAGTAATTAGTTTTAGAAATAATTATTAAATATAAATTAGAATCTCCACAATTTCTGCACTTTTTTATGCTATCTTGATCCTATTAATCTGGATAATTTAGGTGATATCATGTGTATAGTTTATTAAGCCAAATCAGTGCAGTATTAAGTAAACCATTCTTCATTTTGGCAAATACCTTAGAATCAACACCAATTGTTTTTGCCTTTATTTTGGGGTTAGTAGGGGCTCTAGCACCTTGTCAGCTTACAGGAAATATTAGTGCTATAACATTGTACGGAAATAGATCTATTCAAAAGAAAATCGCTTGGAAGGATGTTATATTCTTTACTCTAGGAAAGGTAGTTGCCTTTTCTTTATTAGGAGTTTTGGTTTGGTTGATGGGAAGGGAGATAGAACAGAATCTAACGTTATTTTTTCCATGGCTCCGGAAAATTATTGGACCTTTATTGATATTAGTTGGTTTGTTTATGTTAGGTTTAATAAATTTTAGAAAAACGTTTAATTTATTTAAGGGATCAAAAGAATACAAGCACGAGAATCCATTTGGTTCATTTATGTTAGGGTTTAGTTTTTCATTAGCCTTTTGCCCAACTATGTTTATCCTATTCTTTGTCACCCTAATGCCAGTTGTTTTGACTAGTTCATATGGTTTTATTCTCCCCTCTATGTTTGCAATTGGAACAGCTATTCCACTATTGATTTTCATTTTTATCATTGGGTATCTCGGTGGTGGTGGGGTGATAATGAAAAAAGGGAGAAAATTTGGTTTGATCATGCAACGGATTGCTGGTGTTCTTATTTTATTATTAGGATTTTTTGATACATTAACATATTGGTCCTTATGAACTAATTAATAAAAGCAAAAACAACGAATTTCATTAAAGAAATTCGTTGTTTTTTGCTTGATTATTTAAATATTTTATGTTTTTTAGAGCAGAGCATTATTATCTTTTAAATAGATATAATCCATCCCCATCTATGTTTTTTCTTATTCATCATTGTTTTAAAATAATAGAAAAACATTGTTCTCCAATTTGATTATTGATGGTAATTTCTCCTCCGTGGCTTTGGTGGACTCATTGCCTCTGCTACTTTTCTTGCGATAAATTGCTATTTTACTACATGTTTCAATAAGAAACCGTAACACTTGCACTGCAAGAACTGGCGGGAAATCGATAAAATATTCTTGCAGATAATTTAAAAATACTTATATATACAAATTGTTTAGTATATTAGTTTTTCAAAGCTGATAGAAGATTGTATATTGTTTTTTTAACCGATGGAATTGACAAGGTATATAAATGAAATGAAAAGAAATATAATTATAATTAGTTACAAACGCATTAATAGAGACTATTTTGAAATAGCGAATTAATCCGCCCATTTTAAACTATTCACCATTCCAACTTGGATTCTAAAACTAGTCATTGTACAATTAAAATTCCTGTCATACCATTTTCTTTATGACCCGGGATGGTGCAATAAAAAGAATAAGTACCTTCTCTAAGTGGTGTAAAGGTAACTTTTGTCTGCTTTTTTGCAGGTGCATGTAAGTGAAAATCTGCTTCTGTTTCAGTATGACCATGTTGATGTCCTTCACCATCATCTTTTTTTACAAATGGAATTTCTTTAATTTCAATATCATGATCAATTGAATCATGGTTTTTTAGAATAATAGAGGTTGGTTTATCCTTTTTCACAATTATTTCCCCAGGGTCGTAGGAATATTGTGATGGATGAACCGTAATCGATAATTCTTTCAAGCTTTCTATACTTTGACCCTCATGGTTTTGATGACTATTATCAGGAGGAGTTGATTTTGAAAAAACAAATTGTTTATCAAGTTGAACGCCTAATAGTAGATATCCTGCAAATACAATAAAGGTCATGATAGGTTTCAGTATCCATTTCTTTGTAGATTTAGAATCTTGACCGTTCGGTAAGATCTGAAATAATAACATAGAACTTACTGATAGAGTAAGAAAAACATTTACTAGAGTGACTGCTTGATTTTGTGTGATCATTTCACCAAGCATGGCACCCATCATCCCACCCATCAATCCCGCCATTAACCCTTCAAGTGTTGCCAGTATTCCTAACACAAAACCACAGGCAGACCCTGCTATAACCCCGACTAGAATTGAAATGATAGTTGAATAAAAAAGATTTCCCTGGAATAAAAGCCCTAAAAATACACCTGCCGTTAATCCGACATTCATACCGACTACCATGGCAATAACCATACCCGCCATGTTAGTAAGCCTTTTTCGGTAATACATAGTTAAGACCATCGATGCGATAATGACAAAAAATAATGTAGCTAGCACATATGTGTCATATCCAATCAAGAACTACCGACCTCCTTTTCTGCTACATGATATGTTTTATTGAGACAGGCCATGCTCAAAAATTTTTCTTTTTTCCTTGGAAGGTTATCTGAATAATTAAATTTAATATTCTAAAAATTTAGTATTTACAAACAATCCAATCCATAATACTATTAATCTTAATTACTGCCTATATAGGGTAGTGGGGTAATGTACTTGAAAGGGGAGATATTGAATGGCAAAAGGACAAAAGGTACTCTTTTTAGGGGTTTATGGGATGGAAGTCGTTGAATGCGGAGGTGCACTTGCAAAAAATGTACTAAGCGGCGGTGAATCCTATGCAAGTATTATGCTGTGTCGTGAGACGAGTCAGCAACAGGTAAAAAAGGCAGCAGAAATTTTAGGAGTAAAAGAGGTTTCTTTTCTCAACTTTCAATATGGAACGGTTGATTTAAGTGTTGAATCAAAAAAGAAGCTTATAAAAGTAATCAGGGAAGTAAAGCCTGATATTATTATTACACAAGATCCAGATCATTCTTTTCATGACCTAGACCCAGATCGTCGTCCCGCTATGACTCTTCTTTTGGAATCCATCGCACTTGCCAGTAGGGATTTTGCTTTAGAAGATATGCCAGGTTTATTACCTCATCCGATTCCGACCATCTATTATATGACTCCACACCATCCTAACACAGTAGTTGATATTACAGAAGTATGGGAGAAAAAAGAGAAAGCAATGGATATGCTTGAAAGTCAAATGGAATTCAGTGGGATGCATTTTGATGAAATGCTAGATTCAAAGGCGGTTGAGGCTTTATATCCCGGTTATTCTCAGCTTACAAACTATCACGAAAAGGGTAGAGCCATCCATAAGGTACTTGATAAAGCGGTACATGTCTATCACGGCCTGGCGACCCATGGACATTTTGCTTTTGCCGAAGCCTATCGAAGAGAAGGGAATTTTCACCTTTCAGAACTTATTGTATAAAGAAATAAACAAAAGGGGGGGTGTGTTAATTGAAAAAGTATTTGCTTAGTGGACTGTTAATTTTTGCATTATTATTTTCCAATTATTCTTCGGTAAGTGCAGATACAACGGTAGCATCGTTAAAAGTTGGAATCACGAAAGATGAAAACGGTTTAAACCCTTATACGTATGTGACAGGATACCCAGGTTTGGATTTAATGAATTTACTCTATGATAACTTATTTCAATTAGATGTAGATAATAAACCAATACCATGGCTTGTTAAAGAATACAAGGTAAGTGCTGATGGCTTAACCTATGAATTTACACTCCACGATAATGTAAAATGGCATGACGGGAAGCCACTAACAGCAGAAGATGTTAAATTCACGATGGACTATTTCATCAAGTATCCCAAATCCCGTTTTACAAACCCACTTAAATCTATCACCACGATTAATGTTACCGATGAAACTAAATTTTCATTAGTTTTATCTAAAGCAGATCCTAACTTCATGATACAGCCTCTAGCCGACCTGCCGATTTTACCACAACATATTTGGTCTACAATCGATAAACCTGATGACGAAATGAATGCATTAGGAAGCGGGCCATACATTTTAGAAGAACATCAATCTGGACAGTTCTATAAAATGAAGGCCAATAAAGATTATTTTAAAGGTGCACCGCCGATTGAAGAAATCATATTTCCAATTATTGAGGATACAACTGCTATGTTTAATGCACTTCAATCAGGTGAAATTGATGCAATATCAGCAAGTATTTCGCCAGAGCTAGTAAACCAATTTGAATCTAATCCTTCTACTAAAGTGGCTAGAGGACCTGGTTATAGTACATCTCTTTTCCAGATTAATGCGGAGAAATATCCGATGTCGGAGAAAGCTTTCCGCCAGGCGATCGATTTTGCAATTGACAAAGAAAATTTAGTGAAGACGGTGCTGTTAGGGTTTGCGGAAGTAGGAAGTCCGGGATTTATTCATCCTTCCTCTCCATTTTACAACGATAACTTGAGTCCCGGTTTTGACCAGGAAAAAGCAAAAGAAATCTTAGAAGATGCGGGTTTTAAAGATACAGATGGAGATGGTTTCAGAGAAGATCAGCAAGGAAAGAAAATAGATTTAACAACGCTTGTTTATTCCAATAGCCCGATTAGAATTCGGACAGCGGAATTAATTTCAGAATCCTTAAATAACGTAGGAATTAAAAATACGGTAAAAGCAATGGATTCTACCACTGTAGATTCGTTGATGTGGCCGGATTTTGATGTCAGCAAAGGGAGAGATTATGACTTTGGTGTGTGGAGTTGGTCCAATACAATGCAGTTATTCCCAGACCGACTGGTGGATTTATTCCATTCAGACCCTGCACTTGGTTCTGTTAATATTGGTGCCTACAAAAACCCTGAGTTTGATGTGCTGGGAGAAAAATTGAAAAGCACTCTTGATGAAACGGAACGAACGAAACTGATTAAAGAAATGCAGACGTTTGTAGCTGAGAACTCACCAATTATTACACTTTATTATCAGGAAATTGTTAATGCATATAATCCGAAAGTATATGACGGATTTGTTTTTCAAGTAGGAAAAGGGATAATCAATAAATTGTCGTTCGTCTCCGGGGAAAAACCAGAACTGCCTACTGAAAATGAACCATCAAAGGATTCTACAAAGTCAGCAGAAGATAATCAAGCGGGTAATAATGATGCTGAAAAGAACAACACAGGATTTTATATTTTCGTAGGAGTGCTAATTCTTTCAGTTCTGGTCTTCTTCCTAAAAAAGAATAAGAAAACAGATAAAGACGATTTTGATTTTTAAAAAGACAGCTTTTCCCGTAAAAAGTCTGCTTTTTACGGGAACCTTTTCATCAATCTGGGAGGTGAAGGCTTTGTGGAAATTCGTGACTGGTAAGCTTTTGCAATATGTTATCGTCATTATGTTGATGCTGACATTGAACTTCTTATTACCAAGGCTAATGCCAGGAAATCCGCTTGTATTTTTGGCTGGGGAAGATGTAGGTTTTATGACCAGTAAAGAAAAAGAGGCAATATTAGAAAAGCATGGATTAAATGATTCAATTGTACAACAATATGGGACTTATTTGAAAAATATTTTTACAGGGGATTTTGGTTTTTCCTATCAGCAAAAACGCCCTATTATAGAATTATTAAAGGAGAGGCTTCCTTGGACCATGCTTTTGACTGGACTGGGATTAGTGTTATCTACTATTATTGGGGTCCTATTTGGCACGATATCAGCTTGGCGAAGAGGAACAAAAACAGATGCCAATCTCCTTACGATGTTTATGTTTCTAAGTGCCATGCCATCCTTTTGGGTTGGTATGATATTAGTCTCGGTTTTTTCAGCCCAATTAGGCTGGCTGCCAGTATTCGGTGCAGAAAGTGCCTGGTCAAATTTAAAGGGAATGGATCGATTCATTGATATAGTAAAGCATCTTATTCTTCCTTTGACAACGCTAGTATTAATCTCTGTAACGAGTACGTTTATGATTATGCGTTACTCCATGTTAAATGTTTTAGGTGAAGATTACATTATGATGGCTAAGGCAAAAGGTGTTAAAGAAAAGGTAATAAAATACAAGCATGCTATGAGAAATGCGTTATTACCAGTGGCGACAGTATTTATGCTGAGCCTTGGATTCACACTCGGCGGTGCTACTGTAATCGAAACTGTTTTTGCCTATCCGGGAGTAGGGCGTTTAATGTTCGAATCAGTACTTAGCCGTGATTATCCTCTAATTCAAGCAACGTTTTTAATAATTACTTTCAGTGTAGTTATCGCCAATTTTTTAGCTGATTTAATTTATCCAATTCTGGATCCGAAGGTGGGAAAACATAATGGATAAACAAAAATGGAAGCATTATTGGAGGGTGCTATCTTCAAATAATTTGGGATTGTTCGGAGTGGCCTTACTAGTCATATTCTTATGTATTGCTCTTTTTGCTCCATTCATCGCCCCATTTGATCCTACAGAAAGAGTTGGCTCACCATTTATGAAGCCGAATGGTGTATTCCTGCTCGGTACTAACGATATAGGACAGGACATATTCAGTGAACTGCTGTATGGTACAAGAGTGTCACTTTTAATTGGCGTTATTGCAGCTTTAATCTCAATTATTTTAGGCTGTCTTATCGGTGTTATTGCAGGTTATTTTGGGGGAAAAGTTGATTCATTCCTAATGAGATTAGTAGATTTAGTTTTAGTTATCCCATTTCTACCACTTATGATATTATTGGCGGCCTTTATCGGTCCAAGTTTCTGGAATATAGTTTTAGTTATCAGTCTTATTTCATGGGCCTCTCCTGCGAGGGTCATTCGATCCCAGGTCTTAACTTTAAAAACTAAAGGTTATGTTGAAGCGGCTAGGTCGATTGGTACAGGGATAGGAGTCATTTTAACCCGCCACATTTTGCCTGGTGTGATTCCAATTGCCCTTTCACAATTTGTTTTAGCTGCAAGTCATTCGATATTAATTGAGGCTTCACTAAGCTTCCTCGGACTCGGTGATCCATTTACTAAGAGCTGGGGAACAATTTTGTATTATGCACAGGCCAGAGGTGCCTTTTTAACAGATGCTTGGATTTGGTGGGTTTTGCCGCCAGGATTATTATTAACAACACTTGTTATTGGTTTTGCCTTTACAGGTTATTCCTTAGAAGAGATATTGAATCCACGGCTGAGAAAGGAGCGATAAAGTATGAGTACTGTGCTATCAGTAGAAAACCTGTCCACATTTTTTAAAACCGATAAAGGGATTGCAAAGGCAGTTGAAAACGTTTCTTTTTCTGTAGATGAAGGGGAAATGCTTGGATTGATTGGCGAGTCTGGCTGCGGAAAAACGACTGTGGCCCAATCAATTTTAAGGTTAATAGAATACCCAGGAAAAGTGGTGGCAGGCAGTGTTTACTTAAATGGGAAAAACCTTTTAAAAGCCACGGATTCAGATCTTACTGGTTTAAGATGGAGAGAAATTTCGGTTATTCCACAAAGTGCGATGAATGCCTTAAATCCAGTTTACACTGTAGGAGACCAAATTATCGAGGCAATCTTGCTTCACGATAATGTAAATAAAAAAGAAGCCGTTGAACGAACTAAGAAGTTGCTCGAACTGGTAGGAATTGATGGAGAGCGGTGGAAAAGCTACCCTCATGAATTTAGCGGAGGTATGAAGCAGCGTGTAGCTATTGCGATGGCACTAGCTTGTAATCCAAAGCTAGTTATCTCTGATGAGTCCACAACTGGTCTCGATGTACTAACACAGGCTCAGGTTATTTCCTTAATCAAAAATTTGCAAAAGAAGATGAATTTGTCAGTTATCCTTATTTCTCACGATCTACCAATGGTAACTTCCATTTGTGATAGAATAGCGATCATGTATGCAGGTAATTTAGTAGAGTGGGCTTCAACGGAAGAAATTCTAAAAAATGCAGAACATCCTTATTCAAAAGCTTTGTTAAATGCAACCCCTGATCTTTCTAATCCAGAGCGTGAAGTCACATCTATTCCGGGAAGCGTTCCTAATCTGGTTAATATTCCTACTTGCTGCCGTTTCCATACTAGATGTCCTTATGCATTTGATCGATGTAGACAGGAAACACCTGAGTTTAAGGAAATCAAACCGGGACATTATGTGGCCTGTTTTTTAGAGGAGGAACAAAATGGATAATTCAGTTCTGCTCAAGGTAAATCTTTTAAAGAAAACGTTTGTTAAAAAGACAGGAACCTTACTAAAAAGAAAGAAAACAGATGTATTTGCAGTTAACAATGTGAATTTTGAAATTAGAAAAGGAGAAATTCTGGGGATTATTGGAGAAAGTGGATGCGGAAAAACAACAACAGCTAGAATGGTCATGCGTTTAATGAAAGAAACGAGTGGTGAAGTTTGGTTTGATGGAGTTGACTTATGTAATCTAAAGGAATCAGAAACCAACAAAATCAGAAAAAAAATGCAAATGATCTTTCAAGATCCTTATGATACGCTAAATCCTGGTATGAGGGTTGTCGATATATTAATGGAGCCACTTAACGCTCATGAAAAAAACTTGGAATACCAAGAAAAAGTCAAACTAGTTAAAGAAGCAATAGAATCCATTGAATTAAAACCTGCTGAAGATTATATGTATCGTTATCCGCACCAGTTAAGCGGAGGGCAGCGGCAAAGAATAGCTATAGCGAGAGCCGTAATTTTGAAACCTTCATTTATAGCAGCAGATGAACCAACCTCGATGTTAGATGTATCTGTACGTGCGGGGATATTAAATCTTCTCCTTGAATTGAGAAAGAAAATGGGGTTAACGATGATGTTCATTACCCATGATTTATCGACGGCAAGTTATATGTGTGACCGGATTGCTGTAATGTATCAGGGGCGAATCGTAGAAATTGGTCCCACTCAAAAAATTATTCATGCTCCATCCCATCCTTATACAAAGGCCCTAGTTTCGGTTGTAAAAGATTTAAACTATTTTATAAAAAATAGGGAGAGGCTGATTTTTGATGGTGAAGTGGATGCTACTAGAGAAGCAGTTGGATGTCCATTTGTAACGAGGTGTCCTCACCAGGAAAGTGTTTGTCACAGCAAATCACCTAAAATTGAATCATTAGGTAATAGTCATGAAGTAGCTTGCCATTGTCATGAAGACTTATTAGAAAGAACTTCTTAGGAAAGAGGATTGTTATGGAAGATAATACTAAGAAAGTAAAAATAGCAGTAAATGGGGGCATTAATTTTGGCTCAAAGCTTTCAGCGAAACAGCTTCTTGTTTTAGCAAAATATCTAGGCGATGAAGAAATTGAATTAACAACATTCCAACAGCTTTATCTTGAAATTCCAGCTGACCAAAAGCAGGATATTATTGCAGAGTTTGAGGAAGCTGGACTACAATGTTATCCTGTAGGCAATTTTGTAAAGAGTTTACGGACATGTAATTTTTGCAAGGGTGCAGAGGCAGAAGGAATGCCGGTTGCAATTGAATTAAATAACAGAATCGCCGGTATACCTGTTCCCTTTACGTTGAAACCGGCTTATACAGGGTGTCCGATCGGGTGTGGAGAACCTATGGTAAATGATATTGGTGTAATGAAAGTAAAAGATACTTATAATTTATACGTAGGAGGCAAAACCAAAGGTCAGGATGCAGTGGCCGGAAAACTAATACGAGAAAACCTTACTCCGGAACAATTGTATATAGTTGTTGATAAAATTATCCAACTTTATAGTGAGCAAGGAAAAAAACGTGAACCCTTTCATAAGTTTGTCAATCGAATTGGATATGAGACGCTTAACGAACACCTATATTAACAAAAAAATGGTGATTATTAAAAATAAGCATTTACATACCATACGGGGGTATAATATAATCTTATCAAGGAGGCGAATCAATGGAATCTCAATTAGAAAATCATTCTATGAAAGATGACTGCTGTAGTCATTCAAATAACAGGAAAAGTCATCATTCCGATAAAACTAAACAAAATTTAGTAAGCCGGTTAAATAGAATTGAAGGTCAAATTCGCGGAATTAAAGGATTAATTGAAAAAGACACATATTGTGATGATGTTATTACTCAAATTTCCGCTTGTCAATCAGCATTAAACAGCGTTGCAAAGATCCTTTTAGAAGGTCATTTAAAAAGCTGTGTTGTTGAAAGAATTCAAGAAGGTGACCTGGAAGTTTTAGATGAGGTTCTTGTTACCGTCCAACGATTAATGAAGAAATAATGGGAGGAATATAAAATGGAAAAAATAACATTAAACGTTCAAGGAATGAGCTGTGGGCATTGTGTAAAGGCAATTGAAGGAAGTGTCGGTGAACTAAAAGGTGTTTCAACTGTGAAAGTGCATTTAGAAACAAGTAAAGTTGATGTAGAATATGAAGCGAATCAAGTAACTCTTGATACGATAAAAGAAACAATTGATGATCAAGGCTATGATGTTGCATAGTTTTCAAAAGTAACTTATACGAACGTGCTGTAATTCAGCACGCTCTCTTTTTCAAAAAAATATACCCTATACAGGTATGAGGTGTTAGCGATGAGTGAAAAAGTGTTAGCAAAGAGTGAAAAGGTGTTAGAAAATCAATTTCAAGTTTCAGGAATGACCTGTGCGGCTTGTGCACTTCGGATTGAAAAAGGTTTAAAGAAAATGGATGGCGTTAAAGAGGCAAATGTTAATCTAGCCCTTGAAAAAGCAACAGTTAAATATGATGCATCTGTCATGGGACCCGCGGACATTCAAAAAAAGGTTAGGGCACTAGGTTATGATGTTGTTACCAGCAAAGCTGAATTTGATGTAACGGGGATGACCTGTGCAGCTTGTTCAACAAGAATAGAAAAAGGGCTGAATAAAATGGAAGGTGTGGTCCACGCCACAGTAAACCTGGCTCTTGAAAAAGCAACTGTTGAATTTAATCCATCCATTCTTTCACCTAAAAATATGATTCAAAGAATCGAAAAGCTTGGTTACGGTGCTATCGAAAAGAAAGAGGATAATAAGGAGGAAGCTGTTGACTATCGTTTGAAGGAAATTGAGAAACAGCAAGGTAAATTTGTCTTTTCTGTCATCCTCTCATTACCGCTTCTGTGGGCGATGGTTGGGCACTTTAGTTTCACAAGCTTTTTATATGTACCAGATGCCCTCATGAATCCATGGTTTCAAATGCTTTTAGCAACTCCCGTACAATTTTATATCGGTAAACAATTTTATATCGGTGCGTATAAAGCATTAAGAAATAAGAGTGCAAATATGGATGTTTTAGTAGCCCTAGGAACGTCAGCAGCTTATTTTTACAGTGTCTATCTTGCGATATTAACGCTCGTAAGTGATGAACATCTTGAAGGGCTGTATTTTGAAACAAGTGCGATCTTAATAACATTAATTATCCTTGGAAAGCTGTTTGAAGCAAAAGCAAAAGGACGCTCATCAGAAGCTATCAAGAAACTGATGGGATTACAAGCAAAAACAGCGACCGTGATTCGTGAAGGAATAGAGAAAGAAATTCCTTTGGAAGATGTTGTAGCAGGTGATATTGTTCTTGTGAAACCAGGTGAGAAAATCCCTGTTGACGGAGAGATTATTGAGGGTCGGACAGCACTTGATGAGTCGATGATTACAGGCGAAAGTGTACCTGTGGATAAAACCGTTGGTGACACAGTGATCGGTGCAACAATCAATAAAAATGGTTTTATTAAGCTAAAAGCAACAAAGGTTGGGAGAGATACAGCTCTAGCCCAAATCATTAAAGTGGTAGAAGAAGCACAGGGCTCTAAGGCCCCAATTCAACGGTTAGCAGACTCCATATCAGGCGTATTTGTTCCGATTGTTGTAGGAATTGCTGTTGTGACCTTTTTGGTTTGGTTTATTTGGGTAGAACCAGGGAATTTTGCTGAAGCATTAGAAAAAATGATTGCAGTCCTAGTGATTGCCTGTCCTTGTGCTCTGGGTCTCGCTACTCCAACTTCAATCATGGCCGGGTCCGGAAGATCAGCAGAGTATGGAATTCTTTTTAAGGGTGGAGAACACTTAGAAATGACCCATCGCATCAATACTATTATCTTAGATAAAACGGGAACAATTACAAAGGGAGAACCAATTTTAACAGATGTGATCACAGATTTAGATGAAACAGATTTTTTATCTATTGTTGGCTCAGCTGAAAAGCAATCAGAGCATCCATTAGCAGAGGCGATTGTGCAAGGGATTAAGGAGAAGAATATTGACATTCAAGACTCGACTGACTTTGAAAGTATCCCAGGTTTTGGAATTAAGGCCGTTATTGATGGAAATGAAGTTTTGATTGGTACACGCCGATTAATGTATAAATTCAATGTTGAAATTGGAGATGCCTTAGATAAGATGGAAGACCTTGAAAAACAAGGGAAAACTGCTATTCTTGCAGCGATTAACGGAAAGTATGCCGGAATGGTTGCTGTAGCAGATACGATAAAAGAGACATCCGCTCAGGCAATTAAGCGATTAAAAGAACTTGGGCTTGAAGTCATCATGATCACGGGCGACAACAAGCAGACTGCTATGGCAATTGCGACACAAGCTGGAATAGATCAAGTCATTGCAGAAGTTTTACCGGAAGGAAAAGCTGAGGAAGTTAAGAAATTACAGCAGCAGGGTAAGAAAGTCGCGATGGTAGGGGATGGAATTAACGATGCACCCGCTCTTGCAATTGCTGATATAGGTATGGCTATTGGTACAGGTACAGATGTGGCAATGGAAGCATCAGATATCACCCTCATTCGCGGGGATTTAAACAGCATTGCCGATGCTATTTATATGAGTAAGAAAACGATTAGAAATATCAAGCAAAACTTGTTTTGGGCATTTGCGTATAACACTTTAGGAATACCCTTCGCCGCTTTAGGATTTTTGGCACCTTGGCTTGCAGGGGCGGCAATGGCATTTAGTTCGGTATCTGTCGTGTTGAATGCCCTTCGGTTACAAAAAGTAAAACTATAAAGGGGTTAGATTTTATGAAAAAATGGGCAATATCAGCAATTGTTTACCTGCTGGTTGTTGTTGGCGGATATTATGTATATGCTTCTGTTGCAGAACCAGATTCCCATGGTGAGGAGAAAACAGAACATAATGAAAAAACAGTTGTTCATGAAGACGGAAGCGATGAAAGCCATGAAGAGGGACATGAAGAAAATGATGACAGTCATAATAGTGTAAATGAAGTCCAGTCGTCGATTCAACTAGAAAATGAAGAATTAGTTATTACTTTAACCGATTTGGAAGGGAAGCCTGTTTCTGATTTAGAGGTCAATCACGAAAAATTATTGCATCTAATTGTTGTAAGCTCAGACTTGAAAGAATATCAACATTTACACCCTGAAACAAACGAGCCAGGTGTTTTTAAGGTATCTCATTCATTAAAAGAAGGGGAATACAAGGCGTTTGTGGATATTAAACCCAAGGGAAAGAATTATCAAGTTGAACCTATTTCATTTGCAGTTGGGGAAAAACACGATGACCATAGTGATGATGTTTTACAAGCAGACACTGCTTTGGTAAGAGAAGTTGGGGGACATAAGGCAATTTTGGAACCTAGTTCTTTACAAACAAATGAGGATATTGAGCTTAAGTTTGATTTAGCTGGAGAAACACCGGAACAGTATCTTGGAGCATTAGGCCATGTGGTAGTCCTGGATGAAAAAGGAGAAAAATACATTCACGTTCACCCCCTAGAAGGAAATGAACCTGTATTTGCAACAGAATTTCATGAGTCAGGAATTTACAAAATATGGGCAGAGTTTAAGCTTAACGGAGAGGTATTTGTATTCCCTTACGTTGTTGAAATCAAATAGCATTAGTAAAAGGTTCCTGTACACTTTGTCAGGAACTCTTTTGTTATTTGAAACTAAATTTCTTATCTAGCAAGATAGGATGAATGTCGATTTTTAAAAAAATGTATCAGAAAAAGTCATAATGTATTAAATGACATATCCCCCCAGGGGGGATAATATGTTAGTAAGGAGGAATACACAATGACCGATAATGACCACAAGCACAGTCACGAACATAAACATAGAAAAAGTGTTATCAATCGTCTTTCAAGAATTGAAGGACATATAAGAGGTGTTAAACAAATGGCAATCGAAGACCGTGATTGCTCCGATATTCTTCTTCAAATTGCAGCTGTAAGAAAGGCACTCGATAATACGGCAAAACTAATTTTAGAAGATCACTTAGAAACCTGTCTCGTAGATGCAGTCCACCAAGGAAATGAGCAGGAAGTATTAGAGGATATTAAAAGGGCTCTAAAAAATTTTAATCTTTAAGGTGGATGAAATATGGAGGAGATACAAAATCAGAGAGAACAAACTACCAAACAAAAAATTGCAGCCATCATTTCTTTAGCGGTACCGGCAATGATTGAAAATATTTTACAAACCATCGTGGGTTTCGTGGATACGCTATTCGTTTCAAGATTAGGGTTAAATGAAGTGACAGCAGTGGGTATTGCGAACGCAGTATTAGCTGTTTATATCGCAATATTCATGGCCTTAGGGGTTGGGACTTCCTCCCTTATTGCTAGAAGTATTGGGGCTGGAGATATAGAAAAGGCAAAGTCCATTGCTCATCAATCAACCATACTTTCAGGTATATTTGGAATATTGTTTGGGCTGATTTCTTTGTTTTACAGTGAACACCTTCTCCAATTAATGGGTGCAGAGTCTGAAGTGTTGGCAGATGGGGCTGCGTATTTTAAAATCGTCGCCATTCCCTCCATTTTTATCTCTCTAATGTTTACCTTAGGAAGTATCTTACGAGCAGCTGGAGACACAAAGACACCGATGAAAGTTAGCTGGTGGATCAATATTCTCCACATTGGTTTAGATTACCTATTAATCTTTGGGATATTTGGTGTTCCTGGTTTTGGAGTTGAGGGAGCAGCATGGGCTACAGTTGTTGTACGTATAATTGGCACCATCGCCCTGTTTTATTATATTAAAAAATCAAAAATATCGTTTTCTTTTGTTGGAAAGGTATCAAAGGAGGACTCCTACTCTATTTTAAAGATCTCTACTCCAGCTGCAATTGAGAGATTAATTATGAGATTAGGACAGGTGCTTTATTTTGGTTTAATAGTCAAAATTGGAGCGGATGCCTATGCAGCTCATATGATTGCTGGAAATATTGAAACGTTCTCCTATATGCCAGGGTATGGATTAGCCGTTGCTGCAACTACTTTAGTGGGTCAAAGTATAGGGGCAAAACGCTTCAAAGATGCTTATGCATATGGAATGATTACAACTGTTATTGCCATTGCATTCATGAGTTTTATAGGAGTTCTATTATTTATCTTATCTCCTTGGTTTGCTGTTTGGTTTACTACAGAAAAAAATGCAGTGGATATGGTTGTAACCGCCTTAAGAATAGATGCTTTTGCACAACCTGCATTAGCAATTGGTCTAGTATTAGCTGGGGCTCTGCAAGGAGCAGGTGATACGAAAAGCCCTATGTATAGCACAGCATTAGGAATGTGGGTAATAAGGATTTTAGGTGTTTATATTCTTGGAATTCAATTAAGTATGGGAATTGCAGGAGTGTGGTTAGCTATTGCTCTAGATTTATATGTTCGAGCTATATATCTTTTTTACAGATTTAGTGCCTATAAGATTAAACAAAGGGTGAAAGGTGCATAATAATCTAATATAAACGGGTTTGCAAATACAATGTTACTTTATATCCTTTAAAACAATCATGGGAAGATTCATAGAGAAAAGGGAGGGGACGGGGATTATTCACCGCCTCCTCCTCAAAATTATTTAATAACATTTAGTGAGTACTCTTAACTGCCTTCAAGAGTAATACAATAGATGTAATTAAACAACCACAAATAATAATTGCCCCTATCAGCGTGGTAAAGTGATAGTAAAAGATGTTCCTTCGCCAATTAAACTTTTTACGGTAATTTCGCCTCCGTGGGCTTCAATGAGTTGTCTTACAATAGCTAGGCCCAAACCGAATCCACCAGTTGCCCTTGAACGAGATTTATCCACTCTGTAAAGACGATCAAAAATTCGAGGAAGATCATTTTGCGGAATTCCTATTCCCTGGTCTATAATAGATATTTGTACTTTTCCGTTCTCTTCAACTGCCCGTATCGAAGTTGTACTCGATTCTTTTGAATATTTAAGACTATTATCTATTAGGTTGATTAAAACTTGTTCAAATCGAATAGGATCTATCTCTACAAATAAGTTTTCTGGACAGTTTAAAATTAATTTTATTCCTTTATTGGTAAATGCAGGCAAAACCCTGTCATAGATAGACTGAGCAAATTTGCTAAAATTAACTTTTTCTTTATTAATAGAAAACCTATTCTGGTCTAATTTCGCTAAATCAAATAACTCTTTTACTAAACTACTCACTCGTTGAGATTCTTCCTTAATTATATCTAGGTATTGGACTCTATCCGTTTCGTCCAGATTATTTCGTCTAGCAATATCGGCATACCCATTAATATAGGTTAATGGGGTACGAAGTTCATGAGATATACTTGCTAAAAATTCATTTCGCTCCTGTTTTAAATAATTTAAATCATTAGCAAGCGTTTGAATGGAATGTGAAAGCTCACCTAACTCATCATTAGAAGGTTTTGGAAGAGTAACAGAAAAGTCACCTTTGCTTAATTTCTTTGTTGCTTCCTTCATTGTAATTAAAGGCTTCGTTAATGCTTTTGATAAAAAGAAAATGAAAATCAGAATTGTGAAAAGGATTAACAGTGATGCAATAAAGATATGTTTATTTAATTGGGAGATGAGCTTTTGAACATCAAAAGTGTTCTTGAACATATATACATAACCGAAATTCTTTCCATCTTTTTTAAATGCTGTAACCGTAGCAATATACTGTTCATTTTTCCAATCGTCTTGTATTATTTTTCCGTTTCTAGAAAGATTAGAGTTAGAAATAGGGATATTCAATATGTCTTTAATATTGCTATTAATTTCTATAGAGGTAAGGATTATCTCACCCTTTGTGTTAGTTACCACAACCTGGGTGTCAGAATGTGAACCCATTAAACTAATATGACTTAGTGTGTGGGGGTCAGAATTAATTTCTAATATATCACGTTGACTATTTCCTTTTTCTAGAAGTGAATCATATTCTTGGTGGACTCGAGAGTGTACTAAATTTCTATGTAAAAAAGTCATAGAAACAATTTCTATTAACAATATACATAAAGAGAACCATAACCCTAATTTTATGGAGATTTTCATAGGTAAACACCTCTTGGACTTAATAAACTTATTTTATTAAAATAATGTGAAGAAAGTATGCAGATGATCTAAATATTGTTTGAAAAATTGCTACAAAATCTTGTTACTTTCTGCACAATTCTTTAATAAACTCAAAAATAGATTAATACTTATTCTACACACTAAAGCAAGTTTTAGGAGGAACAATATGAATCTTAAGCAGCTAATGAAGCAGGAAACAATAACTTTAAATAAGAAAAATACGCTACAAAACTTAATGAGTAACTTATTTAAAACTATAGTTGTTGGTAGAAGATCAAATCTTATTGTAAAGGGTAAGATAGACAACAATTAATTGCAAAATTGGATTTGTTATTTTGTTAATAGCTGGCTGAATATTAATTAATAACATCCAAAAATCAAAAAAGGGGAAATGTCCTCTACTCATCTGACTGTTCATGCAGTAGAGATAAATGTCAGTGCCATTAATGTACTATATAAAAAATCGCTTCCAATTGGAAACGATTTTTTTGTTTCTCCTTATTATGTTCATTTTAAAAATGGAAGGGAAGTCAATCTTGAAAATCAATAAAAAAAGTGATGTATCCATAGATAATCATCAACTTATTTAGGAGTATTTATAAAAGGTTTCATCAAAATTATAAATGCATATTTGATTTCGTCCATTTTGCTTAGACTGATAAAGTGCATGATCAGCACAATTTATAAAATCAGCGTGAGATTTGCTAGTATCAGGTGTTATACTAACAACACCGGCACTAATTGTGACTACACCATTTAATTTGGATTTGATATGTGGAATCTTAAGTGTTTCCACTACCAAGCGTATTTCTTCAGCTATATAATAAGCATCACTCAAGTTAGTATATGGTAATATAACAGCGAATTCTTCTCCACCGAACCTTGCAACTATATTTTGGAATCTACCAACTGTCGCATCTACTGTTGCAGCGACTTCTTTGAGACAATCATCTCCACGTAAATGTCCGTAGGTATCGTTATATTCTTTAAAGTAATCAATATCGAAAAGAATAAGTGAAATTGGTGAATTAGATTGAACTGCAATATCCCATTTCTGCTGAAGATAATGGTCAAAGGAACGCCGATTAGCAATTCCAGTCAAACCATCTACTTTAGATAGATACTCAAGCCTTTCATTGCTTTTTTGTAATTCCTTTTTTTGGAGGGTGAACCGATCATAAATTTTCCCCAACCACCAACCAAGAACTATATAAAAAGATGAAAAAATTATCTCAAAGGGCCCCAATTTTCTACCCTGATGAAAGATACCCTGATGTTGTATCCACATTAATGAATTGGCTAAAACAAATAATACTCCGATAATTCTTCCTGTATATTTCATCAATCATCATTCCAAGTCTACAATATTAAGCACAATTCATTTTAATCTATAGTGGGTAATCTTTCATTAACAATCTATTATATAATATAAAGCTTCTAACTATTAATATGTTAATAGGTTGTAATTTCCTAAAGAATAAAGTAAAGAACAATATAAAGAAAATGTCGGGTTGGGTGTTCAAAATTTAAAGCAGTGAAAGCCTCGTAAGAGAATCCACTGCTTCTTTATTAGGGAGATGATAATAATTAATTAAAGAGATGTTACAGGGTCTTCAGTTACCCACTTATATCCAATACCCCAAACTGTAAATAGATGGTTATCTACAGGAAAACATGCATTTCGCAATTTCTCTCGTAGGTTTCTAATATGGGAATCGATAGTTCGATCATCAATATGTGAGTTTAATCCCCATATGGTTGACAATAAATGGTCTCGGGAAAATACTTTGTATGGATTTTTTAAAAACAGACCAATTAATGCAAATTCTTTAGGTGTAACTTGTATAGTTTGGTTTTGATATTTTAATTCAACCGATTCTTCTTTCCATTCTAACCCCTTAAATACGAGTTGTTTTTCTTTTAAATCACTTGTCCTTCTTAATAGGGCTTCAATTCTTGCTAATAATTCATCTTCGTTGAAAGGTTTTGTAACATAATCATCTGCTCCGAATTTTAACCCTTTAATGACATCAACGGTTTCATTTCTTGCCGTAAGCATAATAATTGGAACATTGGAAAACTCCCTTATTTTTTTGCAAGTAGTCCAGCCGTCCATTTCGGGCATCATAACATCTAGGAGCACTATATCAATTTTTTCTTCTTCTAAAAAAATCAAAGCATCTTTGCCGGATTCAACCTTTATACATTTAAAGCCGTGGGGTTCTAAATATAGTCCTAAAAGGTTAAGCATTCGGATTTCATCATCCACAAGTAATATAGTCTTCACAATTCCACCACCTTAAAAACTGTTTATATAATAATAATAATAAAAGATAAATATGAAGAATGTTTGCAGATTATAAATATAAATAATATTATCTTTAAATTGTTAATTTTTTTTCACAAATAGGAAAAAACAAAATTAAATAATGGGGCAGCTATTCTAAACGCCGCCCCATTTTATTTAATCTTATTAATGTGATAAATAGTTACTCTGGTTTGTTATTAGCATTTGGATCAGGTGTAAACTTAGGTTGATAACCATAATATTTAACCATATTTACCATCCCTGCCGAAGCATGGTGCAAATCATGACAGTGGAAAAGCCAATTCCCAGGGTTATCTGCTTCAAAAGCAACAACAAATTCATCTCCAGGTTTTAAATTTATAGTATCCTTTTCAATCGGAGATCCTTCTATTGGTTTTCCATTTTTACTTAATACTTGGAAAAAGTGTCCATGTAAATGCATCGGGTGATTGACTCCCGTTGGCGAATTGTTGATTAATTTAACTTTTACCAAGTCACCTTTTTTTACATTAATATTTTCAGAATTTGGGAAGGACTTCCCATTAATCATCCAAACATTGTCAGCATTATTCCCGTTTAGGTCCATGGTGTACTCAACGTCATATTCCTGACTAAGGATAAAATTTCCGACCTTTGCATCACCATAATTGGTGTAATTGAATAAAGGTAAATTTTCAACTTGGTTAGTCTGGTCATTAGATTCATTATTACCTTCATATTGAATCACTGTTTTCATTCCATCTGTTCCTTCCATTTCACCATGACATTCTAGATACCATTTGCCTGGGTTGTCAGCGGTAAACTCAATATCATATCGCTCACCTGGTGCAATAGATATTAACTGATCTTTAAGTTCTTGTGGTTCATTAAGTTCTTGTCCGTCTATCGCAACTACTTTAAAGTTATGACCATGGAGGTGGAAATTATGAGATAAGAAACCGATATTAGCTAAACGTATTCTAATTGTTTCTCCTTCTTTTACTTTTAATGGTTCAATTGCACCTCCGCTCTTCCCATTTATAGTGAATATATTGTAATTATTCATGTCATGTCCCATGCTCTGACTTCCACTTTTAGAGTTATGTTGATCTTCTGGACTTTCACTATCATCCATTCCGCTCATATTACTATGCTCCATTTCATTCATATCTCTCATGGATGAATCTGATTCTTCTGGATTGGTTGCCCATTCATCTAACATAAGAGTATAATCTCGGTCATATGTTTTTACTTTTGGTTCGACAATAAAAGAGCCGTAAAGTCCCTTATCTAATTGATTTACCGCTTCTTGATGGGTATGGTACATATACGTTCCAGGAAATGATGCAGTAAATTCATAAGTAAAGGTTTCACCTGGCTGAACAGCATTTTGGGTTACACCGGGTATTCCATCCATCTCATTTTGCAAAGGAATACCATGCCAGTGAATAGAAACAGGGTCGGGTAATTCATTTATTAAATTAATGGTAACCTTTTCTCCTTCCTTGACACGTATTTGCGAGCCAGGAACAGAACCATTAAATGTCCATGCATCTACTTTTACTTCATTGTTCAATTGATGTGTTGCTTCTTTGGCTACAATCGTAAATTTATTTCCTGTTAATATTTCGAAGCTAGTAGTTTGTAACCCTTTGTTTTTATTGTCCTTGCCATTTTCTTCTGCTGTTGCTTGATCCATATTTTCATGATCTTTGTTATCCATTTTACCGGTTAGATCTGATGAACATGCTGCCAAAATGATTACAATAAATGTCAATATAGCAGTTAGTTTAAGCTTCATTAGTTATCCTCCAAAATTTAATTTATTTTGATTTCGGAATCTATTCTAATGAAGATTTTTGCAGAAAATATGGATATCAACGATTTAAATCACTTAGATGGGTGAAAATTTAGTTAAGTTCACAAAAAATTCAAATGTTGCAAAACGCAAAGCTAACTCCATAATTTCTGCACATTTTTGTGCTAATGTATAAAAGGGTTAAATAAATGATAAAGGAGTAGTTATTTAAATGTTCAAAAAAAATAATAAAAAACCTGTTTTCATATTATTGTTAGCGGCCCTTTTCTTGATTTTAGGAGCATGCTCAAATCCTAATAATGAATCAGGGGAAAAAACAGAAGATACTGAATCAAACGAGAGCACACACGGTGCTCACTCTAATATGAACCACTCAGGCTCAAGCGAGGTACCTGAAGGTTTGAAGGCAGCTGAGAATCCAAAGTATGAAGTAGGTACTCAAGCAATTATTGAATCAGATCACATGGAAGGTATGAAGGGTGCTGAAGCAACGATTGTAGGTGCGTATGACACTACTGTTTATACTATTTCTTATACTCCATCTAATGGTGGGGAAAAAGTGGAAAACCATAAATGGGTAATTCACCAGGAAATTCAAAATGCTGGTGACGAACCGTTTAAACCTGGCTCAGAAGTAACGATAAATGCTGAGCATATGGAAGGTATGGATGGAGTAACAGCTGAAATTGATTCAGCAGAAGCAACAACGGTGTATATGGTTGATTTTACTACTACAGACGGAGAAGAAGTTACAAATCATAAATGGGTAACAGAAAGTGAATTATCACCGACTAAATAGTTATTAGAAAGTATATTTTGTAACATTCAAAGAGCTTATCATATAAAAAGATAAGCTCTTTTTACTTAGGTGAAAAGCAGTGTTAAAATTAATATATTGTAATAATCCTAAATATTTATTATAGATAAGTATTAGGAAAAAATAATACAGGGGGAGATTAACATGGTTACTGAGGGTAAAAAAGTTAAGATTTCGGTAAATGGAGGTATAGGTTTTGGGGCAAAGTTGAACCCAAAACAATTAATGACAATCGCAAAATATTTAACTCCGATACCACTTAACATCGGCTCACCACAACCAACAGGACAACCTGTATAAGCAACTCTTAGAGTAAAAGGATCAGCCTTAAAAAGTATAATATATTCGCAACAGCTGGCCCAAGACCTTTGATTTTTATGCCGTCTAGCGTTCGAATCTCCTCTATAACTTTCTCGGAACTGGATGTTTCTAGACAAGCTTTTAAAAACCGCCCAAATGCTTTTTTGTTCTGAATATTTTCATAGATATCAGGGATACGTAATTTTGGTTTCCAATAAAAAGCATGGGCTGCACCTTCAAACACTTGTTTTTGCTCAGAAATAGCTGTAACAACCATTTCTAGACTTGAGCCTTTGAAATCATTACCGAATGTATCCTCTTCTATTTCCTTTATTAGCTCTATTAACCATTTACGAATTGTTCTAAAGGCCTTCAACCGACCATTACTATGTAGAAACCAAGTATGATAAACAGATTCTGGGTCTTTTTTATATAACTCTATTATTGGCTTCATTATGAATCATTCCTTCTAAAAGATATTTATCAACATTTTTCATTATATTGTGTTTTTGTAATGGAAGGATATGACAAATATCATAACGAATGCAAAAAAGGTTTGGTTAGATTACCAAACCTTTTAGAAGAGTCACCTCAAATATTAAAATCTGTTCATCATATTTTCACTATTCATTCCTTCTTGATTGTTTCTGTCCATCATTCCCCCATCTTTATGGCAAGAATTGTACATTTCTTGTAGATCTTCTTTTGATGAATCCGGATGCATTTCCTGCATAAAGGGTAGCATTTTTTCAAAGCTATTACCATCTCCAGGGTTGTTAGTTCCCGCTGCAAATACAGCTGTTCCTGCTCCAAGGATCAAGGCTGAACTTAATATTCCTATTGCCCATTTTTTCATTTCTTACAACTCCTTTCTTTTATTACCTTCATCATATAATAAGAGTTTGCAGAAAGAATGAAAATCTAGTGTAGATATTGTGAAGATTTACTTTTAGTTCTTGATGAGTTATTAGATAGAATATTAAGACAAACTGGGTTTTTTGTTGTAAAAATATAATGATAACCATACAATAAAATAAAAGTTGGTCTGAGTAAATTTATTAGGTTAAAGGAAAATTGAATTTATGTATATTAATATATTTATAACTCGCCTTTAATTAATCTAATGAGGTGATAGTGTGTGTGTTCCTAATAATTTTATTGAACAACAAGCTTATGATATGTACGAAAAGATAAAGAAAAATTCTGTATACAATTTTATAAGGGTAGATTATTCTGGAGGTAGCAATCAAGGGTCTCATTCACAAGGTGATAACACGAGGAATGGGTTGGCATTAATTACCAGAGTAGTCCTAGAAGATAAGGATGGAACTCTATATACAATTGAACCTAATCCTAATGGGGTAAGGTTTGCAAAAGGCGAAATCACTTATAAAGATTACAAAAAACTGCAAAAAAGGGAAACAGTGAATGGAATTGCTACATTCTTTGGAATTCTTGTTTTTTTTAGCGGATTGATGCATTTCTTAATGAAGGTTTTTGCCTAAAATAAAAGCGGAAAAAAAACACGCCGATATCTAATAAGCTTCTAGATGCCCATAGGACATTTATTCCTGTTATTGTAAGTGTTAAAATACAAAATGCTTTCTTAGATTTTCATAATGAAAGGAAAACACCAGTAAATACAAGATTTAAACTCTTGTATTTACTGGTGTTTTGTGATTTTATTTAGCTGAAAGTTCAATTTCAGTTACCCATTTGTGATGGGAACTTTTTCTCCTTTAACTTATTACCTCCACATAGTACAACAAAATATGTGCAGAATCTAAGGTGAACACCCCCATTTAATCATTTCTAAAATTTTACTGTTCACTATATTTTAAGTAATAATGCTAACTTTTTCACAAAACTGTCAATTTTCCAGTCTGTTTCTTCAAAGTTTCTGCACAATTATTTACTATAGTTAACTTATTAAAGTTAAGGAGTGTATTAAATGAAAAAATTTATTCTGGTTAGCTTATTTTTCCTTGTTAGCATCTTTTAGCAGCCTGTGAGGCTGCATCGAATAATGAATCGAAAGGCACCACGACATAACCCGAAAAGAGCACACAATCAGAAAAAGATGAATCGGAAAAAGAAAAAGCTGCCTTCATTTATACAGCTGAACTTGATGCCATTACCAAAGTAGATGCAACTAGCAATAAAACAATTAAACCATAGAAGTTGAAGGTTCCGTTCATAATGTTCAAATATCTCCAGATGGCAAAACATTAGGTGCTACTGTTGTTCCTGGAACAGGAGGACATGGCGGGCAAGAATGTATCGAATGTACCCATGAAGGACAAGAGGAAGGACATGGGGAGCATGAAAGCGGCTATGAAGGAGAACATGGTCAAACAAAGGGCTTAGCTCTATTCTATGATGCTGAAACAAACCAATTAAGTAAGAAAGTTGAAGTAGGGGCTCATCCAGCTCATATAGTATTCACGGAAAATATGAAATATGCATTAGTAACAAACAACGAAGACAATAACGTTTCCATAATTGATTTAGCATCTTATAAGGTAATCCAAAATATAACAACCGGAAAAGGCCCACATGGATTCCGAATCGCAGCAGATAGCAAAACCGCTTACATTGCTAATATTGTGAGGACACTGTAAGTGTCATTGATTTAGATGGTATAAAAGAAAGTAAAAAAATTGTAGTGGGCAATACACCTGTTACAACTAGTGTTACACCTGACGGAAAAACATTAGTTGCAACTTTAAATGCGGAAAATTCATTAGCAATTATTGATTTAGCCACTGATAAGGTTCAAAAGGTTCAAGTTGGTGAAGGTCCTGCCCAAGTTTATTTACAATCCGAAGGGAAAGATGCTTTTGTTGCAAATCAGGGAACACCTGAAAAACCATCAGATAGTGTCTCAAAAATGGATCTTGAAACCAAAAAAGTAGTTTCAACCAATAAGGTTGGAAAAGGTGCCCATGGAATTGTTACAAGTAATGATAATCAATTTGTTTATGTGACAAATATGTATGATAATACTGTGAGTGTCATTAATAATGAAGACAATACAGTTATTGCAACTGTAAATATAGGTGCGGAACCGAATGGGATTACTATAAAATAATCGAATATGTAAAAATAGGAGGCGATTCGGCTCCTTGAAATATAGGGCAAGAATATCATTACTTAATATTTTGTGACAAAAGTAAGCCGCACATTTTTGCAAAAAGAAAAGATGGTATACTAGTTTTGTAGACAGAAAGGAAAAGGAAGTGAGACGTTTTATGAAGGCAAAAATTTTCCTACCAATTTTATTTATGTCAGCAGTATTAGTTGGTTGCGGACAAGCAGATTCCAATGATGAAGCTTCTTTAAAGGAAAAAGAAGTTGAAAACATTGGAGAATTAGTAAGCGATTATAGTTCAAATAAAACAACAAACGATACTGCATCCATTACTTCTCAAGAGTTAATTATCAAGAAAAGTGATGGAAACGAGTTGGCTTATGACTTGTCTGAGGAAGACTTTTTCGTTTCTATTGCACCGTACGTTAATAAAACTCACCCCTGAACGAATCATAGCTTGACAGGTTGTCAAGGTGAGTTGGTTGAAGAAGAGTTCGACGTATTCATTGAAGATATGGAAGGCAATGTAATTATAGATGAAAAAGTGAAATCCCAAACTAACGGATTCTTCGACTTATGGCTTCCACGTGATAAAACATATCGAATAAAGATTGAGCATGATGGAAAAGTATCGGAATCAGAAATTTCTACTTTTGAGGATGACGGAACTTGCATTACAACTATGCAGTTAACTTAAAAGTACCTATTTTAGTAACAGGTTCCGTTTTGAAGTACAAATCTTAGAAAAGTAGAGGAAATAACTAAACATAAATTTAAAATTTTTAAATATTTATAATAATAAAAATCAGATATTTTATGGGTTTAATTTTTTTTTATTGTTTTTTGTAAGTTGCTAAACTTAAAATTAAGCGTGGAATGAAGAGAGCTGTTTCTCAGGGATACAAGCCTGAGAAAAATCTAAAAAACCTTGAGTGGAATCTGGACGGGAAAAAATAGAAGTTCTGATTGAAGAGATAGTCCGTCTTAGAAAAAACAAATTAACTTTTTCAGAGATTGCTGCTATTTTGAGAGGATTTGGATACAATATTTCCAAAGCAACTGTCCACCGACGCTATCAGGAATCTCAACAATCTTTCGATACAGAAAATGAGTAGACCATTTGCCTTGTCAGATGGTCTATTTTTGTAGTAAAATCAGTTTTTAAGTAATTGAAAGGGAGGGTTCTAAATGCTCTCAAAAGAAAAAATGGCAAGAATCAATGAATTAGCTAGAAAAGCAAAAGCGAATGGTTTAACAGAAGCAGAAGCGAAGGAACAAACAAAATTAAGAAGCGAGTATTTGACCACTTTCCGCAGTTCAATGCTGGATACTTTAACAAATACAAAAATCATTGATCCTGAGGGAAATGACGTAACGCCAGAAAAAATAAAACAAAGAAAAAAATATAATCTTCATTAAACCAATGGGAAAACTTTTTGTTTTCCTTTTTACATATTGCTCACCACACTGTGTCAAAATAAGAAAATGAAAGTAAATCAATTTGTTTAGTAGTCAAATTAATTGTTGAATTAATGTCAAGAGAACTATAATATAAAAGATGTTATTATTTTTTTATCCTAGTGAATCAGGAGTGATGTAAATAATGTTTGATACTATTGATGCTTTGTCAGTAACCTCTATTCGTACGCTTTCCATTGATATGATTGAAAAAGCAAATTCAGGACATCCTGGAATGCCAATGGGTGCAGCACCAATGACTTACACTTTATGGACTCGTTTTATGAACCATAACCCAAAAAATCCAGAGTGGTTTAACCGTGACCGTTTTGTATTATCTGCAGGACATGGATCTGCTTTGTTATACAGCATGCTTCATCTGTCAGGTTATAAGTTAACTATGGATGATTTGAAACAATTCCGCCAATGGGGAAGTAAAACTCCAGGGCATCCTGAGTATGGTCATACAGAAGGAGTAGAAGCAACAACAGGTCCGCTTGGACAAGGTATTGCTATGGCGGTCGGAATGGCAATGGCAGAACGTCATACAGCTAGTGTTTACAATAAAGAAAATTATGAACTTGTAAACCATTATACATATAGTATTTGTGGTGATGGAGATTTAATGGAGGGTGTTTCAGCAGAGGCAGCATCACTTGCTGGGCATTTAAAACTTGGTCGTTTGGTAGTATTATACGATTCTAATGATATTTCCCTTGATGGTGACCTAAATAAATCTTTCTCAGAAAGTGTTAAGGACCGTTTCTTATCATACGGCTGGCAATACCTTCGAGTAGAAGACGGTAATAATCTTGAAGAGATCGCTAAAGCGCTAGAAGAAGCTAGAAATGATCTTGATAGACCTACAATGATTGAAGTAAGAACGGTTATAGGTTATGGTTCTCCTAACCGCGCTGGAACTTCAGGTGTACATGGCTCTCCTCTTGGAGCAGATGAGTTAAAACTTACAAAAGAAGCTTATAAATGGACCTTTGAAGAAGACTTCCATGTGCCAAATGAAGTTTACGAAAACTTCCAAAACCTAATCGTTGAAAATGGAGCAAAAAAGGAAAAAGAATGGAACGACCTCTTTGCACAATATAAAAATGAATATCCTGAATTAGCAAATCAATTAGAAAAAGCACTGAAAAATGAATTACCTGAAGGCTGGGATAAAGATATTCCGGTTTATAGCGAAGGCAAAAGCTTAGCAAGCCGTGCATCATCAGGTGAAGCCCTAAACGGTATCGCGAAAAATTTACCTATCTTCATTGGAGGATCTGCTGACCTTGCTGGTTCGAATAAAACAATGATCAAAGGAACAGGGGATTATGCGCCAGGCAACTACGAAGGACGTAATATCTGGTTCGGTGTACGTGAATTTGCAATGGGTGCAGCGATGAATGGTATTGCCTTACATGGTGGTGTGAAGATTTTTGGAGGAACATTCTTCGTGTTCTCTGACTATTTACGTCCAGCAATCCGCCTTGCTTCGTTAATGGGATTACCTGTTACGTATGTATTTACTCATGATAGTATTGCTGTTGGGGAAGATGGACCAACACATGAGCCTGTTGAACAACTTGCAGCATTACGTGCAATGCCAGGTCTTTCTATTATTCGTCCAGCTGATGGTAATGAGACAGCTGCTGCATGGAAACTCGCAGTTGAGTCAACGAATAAACCTACTGCTTTAGTGTTAACTCGTCAAGATTTACCAACACTTAAAGGTACAGATCAAAATGCATATGATGGAGTATCAAAAGGTGCTTATGTTGTTTCTCCTTCTGAAAGAGAGACTCCTGACGCTCTATTACTTGCAACTGGTTCAGAGGTAAGTCTAGCGGTTGAAGCACAAAAGGAATTAGCTGGTGAAGGTATTCATGTGTCTGTTGTAAGCATGCCATCATGGGACCGCTTTGAGCAACAAACACAAGAATACAAAAACTCAGTTCTACCTAAAAATGTGAAAAAACGTCTTGGTATTGAAGTTGGTTCTTCATTTGGCTGGCACAAATACACAGGTGATGAAGGAGACGTCCTAGCAATTGATACATTCGGGGCTTCTGCGCCTGGAGAAAAAATTATGGAAGAATATGGCTTTAGTGTAAGCAATGTTGTTGCACGTGTTAAAGCACTTCTTCAATAATAACTAGATTATTTTAAAGGGAACGACTTAATGTCGTTCTCTTTTTTATGGATTTCTACTATATATATATGAACAATAGATGAATAATTTGAACCATTCGTGACATTCCAATTATAAGTAAAGTATAATAAAATTTGTAAGAATCTTATGAATTCGACAATAATAGTGATTTTTTTTGCCGGTATAAGACAAATGTTTTGATAGTGCTTAATTATAATGATAGAAAGGGTATTCAACGAAGGAGAGATCGTGGTGAGAAATTATCAGCTTTATTTGATAGAAGATGAATTTGCCGCCCATTACTTCGGAAGAGAGCGTATGTTTTTTCAGCTTTTTCAGGAACACGACAAAGCAGAAGGTGAACTTAAATTTATTACGAATAAACAAATTTCCTATATAACAAAGCAGTTAGAGGTTTTGAAGTTCCATCAGTTAATTCAAAAACAGCTTGGAAAAAAGAAGGGTTTTAGAGCTGAACATGGTACATACTCAATTGAATTAAGTGGAAAACTAAGTCAAGCTAAATTGAGGGTTTTTCAAGATTTAATTACAATCGAGGCTGCTGGCAGTTATGAAGCTGAAACGATTTTCTTTGAAGTGCTTAGAAAATGTGAATCTTCCTTTATGGCCTTAGATCTTGAACATCAGCGTTTCGGATGGTTAAAGCCTATTAAAGAAAGAAAATATGTCTAATCTTTTGAAAGAGAATATTGTATAATCCCATTTTATTTAGTACACTGTATGGTAGACAACATGAAGGAGGAAGTTTAATGGGTACAGGTTTATGGATTCTAGTTGTTGTACTAGCATTAGTAGCTGGTGTAGCTCTAGGATTTTTCATTGCTCGTAGATACATGATGAGCTACTTAAAGAAAAATCCACCAATTAATGAACAAATGTTAAAAATGATGATGATGCAAATGGGTATGAAGCCTTCTCAAAAGAAGATCAACCAAATGATGTCTGCTATGAATAAGCAACAAGGCAAATAAATCTAACAAAAACCACGTACCTTTTGGAAAATAATCAAAAGAATGTGGTTTTTTTATATGAAAAGAGAAGTTTTTCGAAAAATCTTATATTTTGTTTTCCTATTGAAAAAAGGGGTAATAAGGTCCATACTAGTTACGCTAATATTAACTACATTGATAAAGGAGCATTTTCTCATGAAAAAAGTTTTATCACTTATTTTAATTCTACTTTTAGTTTTAACAGCATGTGGAACGCAAGAAAAAGAAGAAACAGCATCTCCAAAAGAAAATAAAACAGAAGAGGGTACAAACGCAACTAAAAATCAAAATACAAGAGAGCTTACGGCTGAGGATGAAAAGTTCAGTAAGTTAATAGTAGATAAAGATTATGAAGCAGTAGTAAAAGAGACAGTATCTTTAAAGAGTGAATCGCAAAAAGATTTCTATTACATTGCATCCGCTTTTATTAAAAATAATGAAATTCAAACAAAGACATATGATCCAGCTGACACCAATGCTATGAAGACTGATTATCAGGTAATCGTAAATTATTTAAAAAGAGTTAAGTTTGTACCTGATGAAATCAAAGATGAAGTTGAAGGATTAAGAAAAGTTGCCGAAGAAAAAGTGGAAGAAGCAGCAAAACAATCTGCTCAATAATGGAAAAATGAATTAAATTGCACGCCAAATAATAAGGGACAAGCACTCATCAAAATGGGTGCTTTTTTCATGGATTGAATGTGTGTCAAAATCTTTATTATTTTACAAATATTTGATAAAATAGACCTTCGGGTGGGGTGAAAAGATTTTTAAAAATAATAAAATGAAATGTTGAATCATTTTTCGGGGGAACGTTATGAGAGTATTTTTAGATTTAGGGTGGTTTTTTAAACAAGAGAAAAAAGCGTATATATCAGGAATTGTTATTTTACTGTTTGTTGCTCTGCTTCAACTTGTGCCGCCAAAAGTTATTGGTGTTATTGCCGACCATATTAATGACGGTACATTAACAAAAGGCTTGCTCTTTGAGTGGATGGCTATTTTAGTAGGTGCAGGACTTGGAATGTATGTTTTGAGATACTTTTGGCGAATTATGATATTTGGTTCTGCAGTTAAGCTTAGCAAACAGTTAAGAAATCGCTTGTATCATCACTTTACGAACATGTCACCATCGTTTTATCAGAAACGTAGGACTGGCGATTTAATGGCACATGCGACAAATGACTTACAGGCAATACAACAAACTGCTGGTGCTGGGGTTCTAACCTTAGTGGATTCTCTTTCTACAGGTGGATTTGTTATCCTGGCCATGGCGTTTACGATCAGCTGGAAATTAACGTTGATTTGTTTAATCCCTATGCCTTTTATGGCCATTCTTACCAGTTGGTTTGGTACAATGCTGCATCGAACCTTTCACAAAGCACAAGAAGCCTTTTCGAACTTGAATGATAAAACACAGGAAAGTATTTCAGGGATCAAAGTTATTAAAACATTTGGTCAAGAAAAAGAAGATATTGAGGATTTCAGTAAGCAATCTGAAGATGTAGTTCAAAAGAACATCGTGGTTGCAAAAATAGATTCCTTATATGATCCAACTATTTCGATTATAGTGGGCATATCGTTTTTCTTAGCCATTACCTTTGGTTCAAAATATGTGTTAGCAGGGGAATTATCCATTGGTGAGTTAATTTCCTTTACGACCTATTTAGGACTTTTAATATGGCCGATGTTGGCATTCGGCTGGTTGTTTAATATCGTTGAACGCGGTCGTGCTTCTTATGACCGTGTGGCATCTCTGCTTCGTGAAAAGTCAGACATTACAGACCGAAATGAAGCTTTAGAGTTAGTACCTAGCGGCGGTATTCAGTATGATATTGAGAAGTTCACGTTCCCTGGTGAAAAAGAAGCAATGTTAAAGGAAATCTCTTTCACCCTTAAAAGAGGAGAGACACTCGGAATTGTAGGGAAAACAGGCGCCGGTAAGACAACATTGTTAAAGCTTCTTATTCGTGAATTTGAAGACTATGAAGGAGACATTAACTTCGGTGGTCATAAACTTCAAGAATATAAGCTGGAAAAACTACGTGAAGCCATTGGCTATGTTCCACAGGATCATTTCTTGTTTTCGGCGAGTGTTGCTGAGAATATTGCCTTTACGAATCCCCAAGCACCAAAAGAAGAAATCTATGGTGCAGCAAAGCTAGCCAGCATACATGACGATATTCTTCAGTTTACCGAAGGGTATCAAACTGTAGTTGGTGAAAGGGGAGTTTCCTTATCAGGCGGTCAGAAACAAAGAATTTCGATTGCCCGTGCACTGCTGATGAATCCAGAAGTGCTAGTGCTGGATGATTCACTATCAGCTGTCGATGCAAAGACAGAGGAGGCGATTCTCTCCTCATTAAGGAAGAATCGTGAGGGGAAAACCACGATTATTACCTCTCATCGTTTAAGTGCCATCCAACACGCAAATCTAATCTTAGTCCTAGATAATGGAGAAGTCATTGAAAGAGGAACACATGAAGAACTAATGGCAAGCGGTGGTTGGTATAAGGAAATGTATTTACGTCAGCAGCTAGAGGAGTTGGTTGAGCATGGAGGACATTAAGATGGAAGAAACAGCACAGCTGACTGAAAAAGAACAAAAAACGGTTTTATTTCGCTTGCTGTCTTATACAAAACCACATAAAAGGGCATTAATACTAGCTTTCAGTCTATTGATTTTAACAACATTGGGAGAGTTAGCAGGTCCGATTCTCGTTAAAATCTTTATTGATGATTACTTAACACCTGGGAATTTAGCCTTTCAGCCACTCGTTATCCTAGGGGCAAGCTATCTCGGAATACAGATTGTAAAATCAGTTTTAATGTTTTTTCAATTAGTGAAGTTTCAGGAAATTGCTTTGAAAATTATTCAACAGCTTCGGGTTGATATTTTTTCAAAGGTTCAGTCACTAGGTCTAAAATATTTTGATCAAACACCAGCAGGAAGTATTGTTTCAAGGGTTACAAACGATACCGAGGCCATTAAAGATATGTTTGTTACTGTAATTTCGACCTTTATCCAAAGCGGGTTTTTACTTACTGGTATTTTCATTACGATGTTTATTTTGGATGTAAAATTGGCGCTGTTCTGTCTTATTTTTATTCCATTGATTCTACTAGTGATGAATTTATATCGTAAATTTAGTTCCCGTTATTATTTGGATATGCGGGAAAGACTCAGCCAATTAAATGCAAAACTAAGTGAATCCTTGCAAGGTATGAGTATTATTCAGGTATTTCGCCAGGAAAAGAGACTTCGCAAAGAGTTCGAAGACATCAATGAAAAGCACTATAATTCGGGTATGAAGAATATTAAGATTGATGGATTATTGCTGCGGCCTGCTGTTGATTTGATATTCATTTTGGGATTGATCATTGTCTTAAATTATTTTGGTATCACTTCATTGGACAGTCCAATTGAAATTGGTGTGTTATATGCGTTTGTAAATTACCTGGAGCGTTTCTTTGAACCGGTGAATAATATGATGATGAGATTATCTTTGTACCAGCAAGCAATTGTGGCTGGAGCACGTGTTTTTAGAATTCTCGATAAGAAAGAATTGGCACCAGGACAAAGTGAAGAAAGTAATCTATCCATTGAAGAGGGAAGAATTGAATTCAAGAATTTAACCTTTTCTTACGATGGGCAAAGGGATGTGTTGAAAAATATATCCTTTACTGCACATCCAGGTGAAACCGTAGCACTTGTCGGTCATACTGGAAGCGGAAAAAGTTCGATTATCAATCTTTTGATGAGATTTTATGAATATGAGAAAGGTGATATCTTAATTGATGGAAAATCGATTCGTCATTTTTCCAAGGATGAATTACGAGATAAAATGGGGCTGGTACTCCAAGATCCGTTTTTATTTTACGGAACGGTAAGGGACAATATTACTTTGCATAATCATCATTTAACAGATGAACAAGTGGAGGAAGCGGCTAAATTTGTTCAAGCTCACACGTTTATTGAAAAGCTAGAAGATTCCTATAATCATAAAGTAGTGGAAAGAGGGTCTACTTTTTCAAGTGGACAGCGGCAATTAATTGCTTTTGCTAGGACGATTGCAGCCAATCCAAAGATTCTCGTCCTCGATGAAGCAACTGCTAATATTGATACGGAGACAGAGGAAGCAATTCAAACAGCGCTGGAGAAAATGAGGAAAGGGCGCACCACCATTGCTATTGCCCACCGGTTATCTACGATACAAGACGCCAATTTAATTCTTGTCCTGCATCAAGGCGAAATAGTTGAAAGAGGAACTCATCAAGAGCTATTGGCACTAGGCGGGCTTTATCATAAAATGTTCCTTCTGCAAAATGGAGCAGTGGAACGTTTAGAGGATGTTATCCATTAAATAAAGAAAAATCCTGGTTAATGGCCAGGATTTTTGCTTTTAGAGACTCGCTACTTGGCGAGTTTTCTTTATATACTTTCGATTATATTCGTTTAAAAGATGGTCTAATTCCTGACTATAGCGAATAGCAATGGAGGAAGTCAAGCCGTTGGTGACCGCGACTTGAATTAATTCAGCGCGCTTTTTTTCAATGAGTGAAGTTAGGTCTTGTTCTATCACAGCCGAGGTCCTTTCCGGAGAAACTCCAATAATAGAAAACATTGATAGGAAATTCTCTACCAATGTTTTACTAGTATAACCTAAGATGGGAATAAATTCAAAGATATTTGTAAAAGAATATCCATATTATGTAGGAAAATAGTAGAAACATAAATAGATTTTTGAATGAAATTTTAATTAACTCCTGGCGACACAAAATATTCATGTTAACCATTATCTTTTAGGGGTAAGTTTTGCTAAAATGAAATAGTATCGACTATAGTGGGAGTGTTAATATGACTGATGTAAATATATTTTTAGCTTTAGGTGCCGGCTTTTTAAGTTTTATCTCACCATGCTGTTTACCGCTTTACCCTGCATTTTTATCGTATATCACTGGGATGTCTGTAGGGGAGTTAAAAACTGAAAATGCCATGCTTCAAAAGCGGAGTCTTCTACATACAATCTTTTTCCTTTTAGGATTTTCGGCTATTTTCATTGCAATTGGTTTTGGTACATCCTTTGTAGGGAGCTTTTTCCTCGAGTACAAAGATCTCATTCGCCAGTTAGGCGGAATATTTATCGTACTTTTTGGACTAATAATTGTCGGTGTATTTAAACCTGAGTTTTTGATGAAGGATCGTAAATTAGAATTCAAAAATCGACCTTCCGGCTTTATTGGTTCAGCACTTATTGGAATGGCCTTTGCTGCCGGCTGGACACCATGTACAGGTCCAATTCTTTCGGCTGTAATTGCCTTAGCTGCAACAAATCCAGGTTCAGGTGTATTATATATGACTGCGTATTCTCTTGGGTTTGCCATTCCATTTTTAATCTTGTCATTCTTCGTCGGTCGGATGAAATGGATTCGTAAAAACAGTGGAAAGATTATGAAATTTGGCGGTTACATCATGATTGTAATGGGTATCGTGCTCTTTTTTGACTGGATGACAAAAATTATTGCGATTTTCTCAGGATTGTTTGGTGGATTTACTGGTTTCTAATCATGAACCACAGATTATAAATAGTAAAAATATGAATTTTGAGCTTTATTTTTGAAATAGGGGATGGAACCTATGAACTTCTTTATTGTTTCTTCAATAGGAGCGGTATTTATGGGGATATTTGCTTTGTTGGTCCGCGTGAAGGCTGCAAAGAAACCTACAAATGCCTTGAAAATTATCCTGCCGCCAGTCTTTATGTCAAGCGGAGCCTTAATGTATGTGGTACCTCAATTTCGTTTAACCAGTATGGAAATAATAGAGGTAGTCATTGTGGGGATGCTTTTTTCGATTTTGCTTATTAAAACCTCAAAATTTGAGATTCGTGAGAACGACATTTACTTAAAAAGATCGAAAGCTTTTATCTACATTTTAGTAGGTCTATTAGTGGTTAGGCTTGGATTAAAATCGATATTAAGTGCTACGATTGATTATGGTGAGTTAAGCGGTATGTTCTTCCTGCTGGCATTTAGTATGATTGTTCCATGGCGGGTTGCGATGTATCTAGATTATAAAAAGCTGTACAGACAGCTACATGGTATATAACGAGCAAAACACTGATCTATTGGGATCAGTGTTTTTTTAAAATAGAAAATAAAAAACCGTCACAAAGGACGGTTTAGAATAAGTGCTCGTAAGGAGCAACATCAATTCGATTCTCAAAAAGCTTTTTCCGTAAAAATTTATGGTCTCTTTTTGGTGTTGCTTGAATGTAGCCGCGGATGACAAGTTCTTCTGTTATCTTTGATACTTTCTCATTAAGTGCAAGCTCGCCAATCTTTCCAGCTATCTTATGCCTTGCGACATCGCGGAAAAGCTCTGGAACCGGGCTAACTAAATCTTCTAGAAGAAGTTTTTCTTCATCACCCCATAAATGACGGGTTTCGCTTACATAGTATTCTTCCCAATCCATCACGGATTTGCCATCGTCTTTTGGCATTCTCTTTAAAAACTTACGAAACATAAAAAATCCGCCTATCGCCATAGCCCCGGCAAAGGCAAATATCCATATTAAAATAAACCAAAGAAACCAACCTGTTAGCTGCATTGTTTTCACCTACACGATCCTATTTTCATCTACTTATTATAGTCTGTAATAAGGTGAAAAGACAAGTCATCGCCTTAATTAGAAAGGAATATGCAGCCTAATAGTGGATTGCAAAAGTTGTCGAAAAAATGACAATAACTCCAACTCTATTGATTATTACTATATTCCATTGTAAAATGATTACAAATAGGAGTTACCATTTAACTATAATAATCCTGGGGCTGAATGGGGTACTGGTGTCCTCCACAGTCTTCAAAACTGCTTGAGACCTGCGTGCCAGGTCTGGTGGGTTCGATTCCCACACAGTCCCGCCAACTCAATAATACCAAGGATTCTAGAGAATTCTTTCTTACATAGACCAGATGGCACTCGGTCTTTTTTTGTTTGGTGGTGCCAAGTGGTGCCATTTTCATATTATGCCTTAAAAGTTACTCAAGTAATCCATTTAAGTGATCGACTGCAATCCCTTCTATCGATCAGTCAAGTGTGAATAGGTATCCATTGTGAGTAGAATTTTGAAGTGACCTAATCGAGCACTGACAATTTTGGGATTAACATTTTCAATCAGTAAAATGGTAGCATGTGAATGCCAAAGAACATGAAACCGGATGTCTGGAAGCTTAGCCGCTTTTATTGCCCTCTTAAGTGGTCTCGTTATTTCAGTTGGTGCCATGACAGGATCTAAGAATGATATTGAACTTTTCGAAAAGATGGTCCCGTCGATATAATCATTATTCTTTGATTTCTTTTAATATTATTGTTAAAGGGGCTTTGGCAATCTCTTTGGTCCCTTTTGGTAACATTGGATATATTATAAAAATCGATAAGAAGATCTTATAATCTATAAATATATAAACCCCATTTCATTTGAAATGGGGTTTGCACGTAGATTAGTTTACTGTAAAGGTTGCATGTGTGACAGCATCATATCCACTGCCGTAGAAATATACGAACTTATACGTCTTGCCTGACTGATATCGACCTGGATATGAATTCTTACTTGGATCATACGTAACTCTATATGTTCCATTAGTTACTTTTGTATACTCCCACCAAATGGCTGGTACATTCCCTGGAGTTTCACTGACTTCATATAATCCAATCCAGTCACCTTGTGGAACTCTTGCGTTTTCTACCAAAACATCGACTGTTTCGGTCGTTCCAGTTAATGTGTTTTTGGACAGAGTAATCGTGATATCCTTTATTTCACCATCAATTGTTTTTCCTAAAACCTTTAATGAATTTTGACTTTGGTTCCCAAATGCATCTAGTGCAAATACGTTGATCTCATATAATGTATTCGGCTGTAATCCATCAATTTTTAATGTAAGCGGATTAGGAATCGGATCTTTATAAAATTCCGAGAATGCAAGGAATTCTTTCACTTTTTGTCCTTTCGACGAATCGGTGATTTCTACCTTATAATCATGAACCAGCAAGTCATCCTTCGCTTGAGTAAACATAACGGCAAGGCTTGTTGGTGTTGTGAGTTCGTGATTAATCGAAATTAACGCATCCTTTGTGAAAAAAGGAGCCTTTTTATCTCGATCTTCTGTATAGATAAATTCATTTTTGTTAGCTGGTAAGGTGATTTCAAAAGGGTCGGCTGTCCAATCATTGTTATGAATATCACGTCGCTTAAGTAATACCTTGTTATTGTACACTTCAACGATGAGTGCCTGGTTAAGGATGTCCGCTCCTTCCGGCACTTCCCCTTGTATTCTTCCAGCATCGAGCCACAAATAAGCACCCGTGGAGGTTCCTATGGATGTAAAGTCCTTTTGATGGATGATTTTAGGGTCATCTAATGGATAGTGGGTGTGACCGGAAAACGAAATCACCTGTGGATAGGCGGCCAATGTATTGTAGAATAGATCCCTATTTTTCGCAAAGCCCCATTCACTTCCATAAATCGTTCCCATAATCGGCTGATGATGGAATACAAAAATCGGTTTGTTCGGATCATCCTGTGCTGCCTGCTTTAACTGTTCGGCTAACCAATTAATTTGAGTTACTGAAAAAGTACCTTCAGTTAGACCATCCTCTGTTCCAAGGATGATAAAATGATAACCTTTAATTACTTTGTGATAGTAAATCGATTCCATTCCTGACCTTTCAAGGAATCGTTTTTGAGCTTCTGAAACCGAAAGCCCATTCCAATAATCATGGTTTCCTATGGCAATCAAGGAAACCGCATGTTTTTGTTTTTTTGCATTATAAGCTGAGAAAAACTTATCATATTCTTCCGTGTAACCATTATCAGTTAAATCTCCTACTACCACAAATGCATCCTGCTGTGGGACTAGTAGATTTAATTGATCTAATGATGTTTTAAATTTTTCTAATGTTTGATTACTGTTTTTATTCATATGTACATCACTAATGACTGGAAATACAAGCTTTGGCTTGACTTTTTTGGATTCAATGATGGAAGAGGTAGACGCAGCACTCACAGGCAGGCTCGTCAATGAGCCCACTAAAGATGCTCCCATCGCAGCTCCAACCACCATCGTTGTTTTCTGCAAAAAGGCACGTCGATCCATTCCCTCACTTAATACATTCTGAGTTTTTAAGGCTTCATCTTTTACCTTGATGTCTTTCATTTTTCCTAATCCCTCCTGTTTAAACCTAATAGTAGATTCTGATATTCTACTCTTTGAAATTACCAAAAAATCATTTAGCCGATGTTAAAGAGACGTATAATTAATGTAAATTTTATTACAACTTTTGAACTAATTCATATTTATCTAATATTCTCTTGTACGATGAGAGATTTCCTGGTTCACATTTATGTCATTTTGGGGTATTGTCGCATTGTAAAGAGAGTGATATTTCAAGTTCTTTGTTTAAAGGTGCTAAATTGGTGCCATGCTGGGTGTCCAAATTTGTAAAATTACAGATCACAAGAAAACACTAGAAGGCAACAAAGATTGATTTATCAGTACTTGAGGATATATCAAGATACTAGAAAAACAGAAGCCAGCAAAATTCAAAACTGCTTGAGACCTGCGTGCCAGGTTTGGTGGGTTCGATTCCCACGCAGTCCCGCCAATCTTGATATATAAGGGTTTATGACGATTTTTGAGAAGTTAAATTGAGGTAATAGTAGTTGGCCAACAACATAAAATTTTTTCTTTGGTCACATTTTGGTAACATTGAATTTTAAATGATTACATAGGTTTATTTAATCAGCTGCTCGAATTGAAGGGCAGCTTCTTTTTGCATATTTGGTAACACATGAGTATATGTGTCCATCGTGATACCAATAGTTGAGTGTCCTAAACGTTTGGAAACAACTTTAGGATGCACTCTTTGTTGTAGCAATAAAATAGCGTGTGTATGCCCTAAATCATGAAACCGTATATATGGTAATCATATATCGACCCCTAATATTAAGAGTTTTTGTAAAATAATCTTAACGTTAAATTTACAAGTTATTATTATCAACTTAACAATTTCGTTTTAGAATGTTATTTGAAAGATAGATTAAGACATTCAACTAGGGGGAAACGAAATTGTTAAACAAAAAGAAGTTTACTAGAAAGCTAATACCAGTAGCTGTCCTTTCAACAGTCGCATTCGGAAGTTTAATGGGTGCTATATCACCTGTAGAGGCAAAACAGCCGGCTAATAATAAGGCGGAAATCAAAAATGTCATTGTCTTAATTGGTGATGGCATGGGAGTTTCTTATACGTCTGCATATCGTTACTTAAAAAATGACCCTTCCACTAAAATAGCTGAAAAAACAGCTTTTGACCAATCCCTTGTTGGACAGCAAATGACATATCCAGAAGATACTGCACAAAACGTAACAGACTCAGCATCTGCAGCAACTGCAATGTCGGCAGGGATTAAAACATATAACAATGCCATTGCAGTGGACAATGATGGATCAGAAGTAAAAACTGTGCTTGAAGCGGCTAAAGAACAAGGAAAGGCAACAGGTCTTGTGGCGACTTCGGAAATCACCCATGCAACTCCAGCTTCATTTGGTTCACATGATGAAAGCCGTAAAAACATGAACTCGATTGCAGATGACTACTATGATGAAATGGTAAATGGTAAGCATAAAGTCGATGTTATGTTAGGTGGAGGTGTAAGCAACTTCGTTCGTAATGATCGTAAACTAACAGAGGAATTCCAAAAAGATGGATACAGCTATGTAACAAACAAAGAGGAATTATTAAAAGATACGAACAAACAAGTACTAGGTTTATTCGCGACAGGTGGACTACCAAAGATGATTGACCGACCAGCTGAAACTCCTTCGCTTGAAGAAATGACAAACGCAGCAATCTCTCGTTTAAGTCAAGATAAGGATGGTTTCTTCCTAATGATCGAAGGAAGCCAAGTGGACTGGGCAGGACATGACAATGATATTGTCGGTGCCATGAGTGAAATGGAAGACTTTGAAAAAGCATATAAAGCTGCCATTGAATTTGCAAAAAAGGACAAGCATACACTAGTAGTTGCAACTGCTGACCATTCTACTGGAGGATATTCCATTGGTGCGGATGGTAACTATAACTGGTTTGGCGAGCCAATCAAAGCAGCAAAGCGTACACCTGACTTCATGGCAGAGGAAATCGCTAAAGGTGCAGGTGTTGAAGAAACATTGAAAAAGTACATTGATCAAAATGTTCTTGCGTTAACACCAGAAGAAATCCAATCTGTGGAGGCTGCTGCGGCTACAAAGAAAGTTCTCGATATTGACAATGCAATAGAAAATATCTTTAATAAGCGTTCACACACTGGCTGGACAACAGGCGGACATACAGGCGAAGACGTTCCTGTCTATGCATTTGGACCTTCAAGTGAAAAATTTGCCGGACAAATAGATAATACTGATATTGCGAAAAATGTATTCGATGTTTTAAAATATGACATCAAAATCGAAGATAAATAAGAGATTACAAGCTAAATATCCCGTTGCTACACTTCATGGCAACGGGAACTTTTTTTGAAGATAAAATCATAGGGAGGAAACATCATGAAGCAATCTTTTAATCTCCTATTATTAATCTTATTGCTTGTTGGTTGTTCAGCAAATGCTGCTACTGTAGATAATGAAAAAAATACCGTTGTTAACATAAAAGCAGAAGAGACTTTAAATGAAACAAACAAGTCTGAGAATCAGGACACGATTGAGAAGTATCAGCCCAATCCACAAGTAACGGATGACCAGTCTTTACTTAAAGTTGGCCAAACCTATTCCGATGCAAAAGGTGAAGCCACATTAAAAGCCATTAATCAAGTTAACCAAACATATAAAGTGGGACCAATCGAATTGACAGTAAAAGAGATGAAAATGATTCACTTGAGACCGGATTATAGTATGATTGATTATTTTCATGTGTTAACTCATGATGAGGAATTTGATTTTGTTAAAGTTTTCGTTGAGATCAAAAACACCTCTTCTGAGAAAGTCAATTTTGCACCAATCGCGCTTCTTAAAACTAACTCAGGTGAAACATTTGATTGGGAAAAAGATATTTACCTTGAAGAATTAAACGGTGACATTGCTGGGAATAGTACAAAGTCAGGTAACCTTGGCTTTATTGTCAATGCATCAGAGAGTGGAACGCATAATGGTGGAGATGTAAAAGACATTGAGTGGATTGAAATAACTACAAGTGATGTTTTTGGTAAAGAAGAAAAGAAAATCAACGAATCGGAAAAGATTAAAATTGAATTTTAACCTCCCGCCTGCAAGGTCGGGGAGGTTTTTTTGTGAGTTTAATTTTATCCATCTTTTGCCATACTTCCTCGTTCAAACAGTTTCATGACGAGTTTGTATTTTAAATTAAAGAACTGTCTACCTTGTCGTTTTTGAACGGGGGAAGTAATCAATGTGTAAAAATTGGAAGGTCCTAGAGCTTTGAAAATTTACTCACAGGTCGGATAGAAAGCGCCGATTCATTGTACAGGAGTAGGAAAATCGATTTTGGCTTTTCAAGACGATGAAGTAATTGAAAAACTGTTATCTTGCGCCGAGTTGGAATCGTTTAAAGAATACACGATGACGGATAAAGAGAATAACAAAACCATTTGAAAAGAGTTCGTGAACAAGGATACGCAACCGATGATACGGCAAAACTCTAGAATTCTCGGGCAGGAAGGAGGGATGGCAGAGTTGAATAAGACGACATAAAAAAGATCATTTCATCATATTTATCATCAATGAGAGGTTAAAGAGGTGAAATCATGTTACGCAATTTTGGCAGAAGATTCATCTGGTTTCTGATCGGAAGTACGATCTTTGCTACATTTATCGGATATGCCCTGTTTAAGGCTGGCCTCATATCATTTCCAGGTATTCCTCAATCCCAAAGAGCACTGAATATTAAAGATCGTAATCGAAATAAAAGAGTTGGTAGAATTCGAGTAACTTAGAGATTTCTAGATCATCACTGTGTACATTTAGTTGCTCAAATCTCCATTTATTTTATAATAGAAAAATATTTATTTAAGGGCAAACAGTGCGTAATCCTGCTTGCTCTTTTTACGATGGTCCCGATATGAAGGGTTTTCCTCCGTTAAAAATTACTAGATGCTGATAAAAAACAACTTATCGCTGTAGACCAATCGGGATTAAATTGTTAATACTAGAAAAGGTCCACTGTCATATTGAATAATAGCACAAATAGGGAATAACCTGGACAATGATAATAAGTCTGTAATAAAGTTTCAGTCCGTCCCATCCGCTATCTTAGCAATATAGGTTTTCGGCTCGTTCGGTACGGCCTTTAGGTAAATGGAACAGGAACCTACGGAATGAAGGCGCCAGCCGTACAGGCCGTGGTTATCGGTCCATTTAGTACCGAAGCGACACGTACAGAATGACAAAAAGCGTTCTTTTGCTTTTTGATCAGTCTGTAGTGCTGCCGCCCAATATTCATTTGCAATAAAGTTGTATCAAATAATAGATTGCTCTTTTGCAGTATGTTCGAAATATGACGTCAATATCTACATAAAAACAACGTCAAATTATATAATTGCGTTAAAGTGATAACATAAGGAAGTTGGTCAATTGTTTAAAATGTTTTTAGAGTTTTTTGATGTATTAGTTTCTTTAACTGACCTTCTTATTTCAAATATTCGTCGTAAAAATAAGAAAAAACATTAAAAATGACGTTCACTTTTGAATTCACAATATGTGTCTACTACACGGTAAATATGAATAAATTAAATACCTTTGAAGTTATTAATATATATTCATTAATAAAAAACGGCATCCATCAAGTCTGCCCATCTACATACGAACATTAACATATACTCGAAATAAACCACTTTTACCTCAATTTTTGTAAGGATCACCCAACAGCCACTATCTAAAAAGTTTTTTTCCAGACGCTCAACTGCCTCCTGAATGTCACGGTGCGGCGGTGATTGCAGGTGGGGTTCCCTGAAATGTCTGCCGCAGACGAATGACTCGCAGCTTTCTTATTTCAAAATGTTTATATTTCAAAGCTATTTGAGGGAAATCTTAAATTTTTTAGCCTTTTTTACAACAGTGGACTGGTCAATCTGTAATACTTCTGCCACTTTCCTAGTTGTTTTATATTCTTTAAAAGCAGCAATTAATAAATTTCTTTCTACAGCTTCTACAGTCTCTTTTAATGGCCCTAATTTATTGCTTAGACTAATAGATAATGGCTCAATTAAATTATGTATATTAGTACTCCCAATTTTGTCTCCAATAGTATTTATAACCAACCGTTCAATCATATTTTGTAATTCTCGTATGTTTCCTGGAAAATCATATTCAATCAGTAGCTTTATTGCATTTTCTGAAAAATACTTCTTCGTTTCATATTTATCATTTATATTTTCTAAGAACATGTTTATTAGGAACGGTAAATCTTCTTTTCTTTCTCTTAATGCTGGAATATTAATAGGAATTACATTTAATCGGTAAAATAAATCCTCTCTAAATCGCCCTTGTTTAACAACCTCTTTTAAATTCTTATTAGTTGCAGCAATTACTCTGGCTTTTATTTCATATGAAGTGGCCCCCCCAATCCTTCGTACCTTCTTATCATCTAAAACATGTAGTAGCTTAACCTGAAGACTTAATGGAAGATCTCCAATTTCATCTAAAAAAATGATTCCTTTACCTGCAATTTCGAATAATCCCCTTTTTCCTTCCTTTGAGGCACCCGTAAACGCCCCTTTTTCGTAGCCAAAAAGCTCAGATTCTAAGAGGTGTTCCGGAATTGCTCCACAATTTATATTAACAAAGGGGAGATCACGACGTTTACTAAGGGAATGAATCATTTTTGCCATAAATCCTTTGCCAACACCTGTTTCTCCCAGCAATAGAACCGTGGCATCAAAATTTACACCATGATGAACCGTATCAATGATTTGTTTCATAGCTGCACTTTTATAAGTAATTTTTTGGTTGTCTATTCCATTTCTTTTACTTAATTCTTGTTTAAACCAATCTAACTCAGTTTGTAGATTCTTAAGGTCCGATTTTAACTTTTTTGTCTCTGTAATATCCTTTGAAATGTTTATAACTTTTTCAATGTTCTTATCCTTATCAAAAATCGGTATCCCTGTTACTAAAACGATTTTATCGGCCGAGGTTTTTTGAATCAAAGTTACCCTATCCTTTGTTTTCAACACTTCGCTTGTAACCGATTTATCAAAAATTTTCTTATGTTCTAGGTACAAAGAGCTTTCCCCTAGTATTTCCGATACCTTTACCCCAAATAATTCCTCACAGGATTTACTAGCTCTTATAAATATTCCCTCACCATTAGCAATGGTAATCCCATCAAAGCTTACATCTAGTATCGATGTTAATTCTTCAATGGCCTGATTATTTAATTGCATCTTATCTACCACCTTCAAAAAGTTGGTTGGATGACACTCGATGATTAATTTCATCATTAAATGATGATTATTTTCATCAAGGAAATAAATCATCAAAGCAAAAATCCATTTAAATAGCGTTTTGTAATTATTTTTATACTTGGCATAATATTTGCAATATAAAGATAATAAGTGTGTTTGAAATATTATAACACTACTTTTCTAGGACTGACATAGTTTTATTGATTTAAAGGAGGGTGAGAAATGCAGGTAAATATCGATAGAGTATCAAAGGATTTTGAAATCATAGTTAGCTATACAAAGACACCTGAAAAAGGTTGTACCCGTTTTTCCTACAGTGCCGAAGATAAGAAAGCAAGAGAATATCTCCTTAGACAGATGGAACAGCTTGGTCTTTCAATAAAGGTAGATGCAATAGGAAATATTAGAGCTAAGTATGGTGATATGGAAAAACCCTCAATTATGATTGGTTCCCATATCGATACTGTTAAAAATGGCGGTAAATATGATGGCTTAACTGGGGTTTTAGCAGGATTGGAGGTTATCAGAGTATTAAAGGAAGAAAATGTTCAATTATCCCATCCAGTCGAATTAATCATTTTTGCAGAAGAGGAAGGCTCTAATTTTGGGATTACCTTGCTAGGCAGCAAGGTACTAACTGGAAAATATGAACTAGAGGATTTAAAACTTATAAAAAATGGGGATGGAAAAGCTCTTTATGATGTTGCAAAAGGTTTTGGATTAGAAATTGAAAACATCAAAAGAGACGTACTAAAAAAAAATGAAGTGGATACTATGATTGAATTGCATATAGAACAAGGTGCAGTGTTAGAATCGAAAAACAAATCTATAGGAATAGTACAGGCCATAGCAGGAATGAAAACATTTAAAGTTTCTTTAAATGGCATCTCAAACCATGCAGGAACAACTCCAATGTATCTAAGATCCGATCCAATGGTTGGAGCTTCCCATATTATTTCGCATATTCAAAAAGCAGCGAATGAAATGGCACTTCCTACAACTGTTGCTACGGTTGGAAAGATAGATTGTCGGCCTAATATGGGCAATGTTATTCCTGGAAATGTAGAATTCCTTGTAGATATAAGAGATGTAGAACCGCAAGGAATCAATTTCATTGCTAATGAACTGAGGAATAAGGTTGAAGAAATTTCATCTAAATATTCCCTATCAAGCGAAATTAAACTGATAGGGGAATCTGAAGTAGTCAAATTATCACCAAAAATTATTGACACTATAGAGCAGGCTGCCATTGAACATGGATATAGCTATATGAGAATGAATAGCGGTGCTGTTCATGACGCTGTAATGCTAACTGAATTAGCAGATGTAGGAATGATTTTTATCCCGAGTGCAGGCGGTAAAAGCCATTGCCCAGAAGAATATACAAGTATGGAAGAAATTAAATTAGGATGTGATCTTCTACTAAATGTTGTTTTATCTTTAGTTTGTAAAGAAGATAAGTTAAATATTGTTTAGTATAATTTGCTGATATAATCTAAAGAGATTGAATTTTTAATAAACAGGAGGAGATAGCATGAGCTTATTAATTAAGAATGGGACTATTGTTACTGCTGTAGATGAATTTATCGGTGACATATTAATCGATGGAGAGAAGATTGTTGCCATTGGCAAAGAATTAAATTTCCCTGTCAGTCAAGTAATTGATGCTACAGGCAAGTTTGTATTACCAGGTGGAGTTGACCAACATGTGCATTATTCTTTTGATTTTAAAGGGGAAAGAGTAAGAGGTTTCGAAACTTCAAATGCTGCCATTGTGGGAGGTACAACTACCGTTATAGAATTCGTTAATCAAGAGGCTAGCAAAGGAATCGCTGAAACTATCATTGATTATGATAAAAAAGAAGTTTCAGATTTAGCAATGGTTGACTACTCTTTCCACGGGGTTGTATGTGAACCTACAGATGAACTTTTTAGAGAGATTCCAAGTTTACCAAGTAAGGGGATCTCCACAATTAAGTTATTTATGGCATATAAGGGACTTCCTTTCCATAGCGATGACGTGGCCTTATTCAAGGCTTTAAAGGCCTCAAAAGATGCTGGAGTTACTGTTATGGTTCATGCAGAAAATGCAGATGTGATTGATACACTTCAAAAAGAGTGTATTGCTAATGGTCAAACAGAACCATATTATCATGCCCTTTCAAGACCAACTTTAGTGGAAATTGAAGCAACACAGAGAGCTATTAATCTTGCAGCATTAGCTGAGGCCCCAATTTATATTGTTCATGTCACTGCTAAAGAGGTTATGGAAACGATTAGAACATCTCATAATAAAGGCATTCCAGTGTATGGAGAAACCTGTACACACTATCTGATGCTTGATAAAGAGAATTTAGCAAGACCTAATTTCGAAGGAGCTAAGTATGTATGCTCACCAGCACTAAGAACTGAAGACGATAGGAATGCTTTGTGGGAAGCAATTAATAATGGTTGGTTAAATGCAGTGAGCTCCGATCATTGTGGATTTAACTGGGAATCACAAAAGCATATGGGAATTGATGATTTTACAAATATACCAAATGGATCACCAGGTGTAGAAAATCGCCTAGGCATTCTTTGGACTTATGGGGTAAATAAAGGTCGAATTTCTAGACAGCGCCTAGTAGACCTTTATGCAACAACACCTGCCAAAATCAATGGATTATCACACCGAAAAGGCCATATTGGGGTTGGAATGGATGCAGATATTGTTATCTATGATCCTGATCATAAGTCTATTATCTCTAATGAAACTAGTTTACAGGGAGTTGACTTTAATATCTATGAGGGTTTTGAGCAAGAGGGAAAGGTCGATAAGGTTTTCCTTAGAGGAAAATTAATGGTTAATCATGGCGAGTTTGTTGGTCAAAAGGGCGATGGAAATTTCGTACCGGGAAAGGCGTTTGGGTTATGTTTTGAAAATGAGAAAAAGGTAAAGCAATTAGAGCCAGTTAGTAAAAACTAGTGAAAGAGGGGTCTCTCCTCCTCTTCTTTACTAATAAAAAATATCCTAGAATTGAACCGAAGTCGATATATCGTTGGAGTATTAGGTTATGTGTAATTGAAACCGTTTTCTAAACAGACCATCTAGCACTAATTTTGGTGTAGAGCTGTAATTAAAAGTTAAAATTAATATTGGGAATTTAAAGATAGTAGTTTTGTTCATAAAGTTATCAAACAATTATTTTAAGGGGGATAAGTATGGCAGGTCATAATATAGAGAATTGCGATAATGTGCACAACAACACCTTTAAGAAAAATCTCAGTAGTTGGCACGTCCTTGGTTTGTCAATGGCCGATGCATCTCCTGCAATGGCCGTACTTCTATTAACTACAGGAGTATTTTCAATCGGTGGGACAGCTGCAATCGGTTCATCCATAATCTTATCTGTGGTTGTAATAATGATTGCATTGACTCTTGCAGAACTGTCCTCTTTGTACCCTTTTAGTGGAGGAATGTACTCCTTAGTCAGTAATGCACTTCCCAAACCTCTTTCTTGGATTGCGATGTTTAACCTCCTTATTCAGGGAGTTGTTTTGCCAGCAAGTTTTGTACTAGGGGTCGCTGAATTTCTAAAAGATTTGTTTCCAGGTTTACAGATTTCTAGCCAGATAATAGCGCTTATTGCTTTGACTCTAGTAATGATTATTGCAATTATGAGTGTTGAAATGGGTGCCTGGGTAACAGTTGGCATGGTTATTATACAGGTAGGTGTGTTGCTTGCTGTGGTAGGGGCTGCCTTTGTTAATCCACATCAGGCATTTATGGATATTACATTCAATCCCACTATGTTAAAGGATGGTGTCCTTGTCCCTGTTACTTTAGGAGTTATGATAACTACTTTAGCGCCAGCTTTTGGTGTTATTAACGGTTATGATGCAGTGTTAGGGTTTGCAGAAGAACTAAAGGGTGGTCCAAAGGTTCTTGCAAACACAGTAATTAAGGCTGCAGTGTTAGCATCAGTTTTTATATTAGTGCCACTCATTGCAGGTGTTATTGCAGCTCCAAATTTAGTGGAATTCTTTGGTTCAGATTCCCCGATCGTTTACTCGGTAAAACAAGCCTTTGGAAATCAGATTGGAGCTTTGATCACTATTGGAGTAATCTTTGCACTATTTAATGCTGCATTATCTCTCTTTATGTACTTCAGCCGAGTTCTCTATTCGACAGGCCGTGATAAAGTCTGGACACCTAGCATTAATAAATTATTATCAAAATTAAATAAGCATAGTGTGCCAGCAGCTGGAGTTATGGTATTGTTTGTTCCCACTACAGTTTTACTTTTTGTTTCACAACTTAATTGGCTTATTATTTTTTCTGGAACAGTAATATCAGTAGTTTATTTCTTTATCGGAATATCTGGAATTATGAGTAGAATTAATAATAAGCATGCAGAAAGGCCATATAAAATGCCATTGTGGCCAATACCAAGTCTTATTGTTGTTCTTTTTACTGGTTTTGCAATTATGACGCAAGAGACTCAGTATCTGGTAGGGGAGTTAGTTCTAGCTATATTAGCCTTAATATCTTATTTTTTCTTTTCAAAGATTAACATGAACACTAATAAAGATAACAATGAAATTTCTAAAACGAAAGGAGTAATATAATGTCTAAGAGAGTTGTGGTTATTACTGGTGCAGGAAGAGGTATAGGATTAGCGACTGCCAAAAGATTTGCCCTAAGTGGAGATTTGCTCTCACTCAATTTCCACTCATCAGATGATGAATTAGCTGAGGTAGCAAAAATCGCAAAGGACAATGGTGGAGACGCAATAATTCTTCAAGCAGATTTGAGTGTACATGAGGAAGCTATAAACTTTATTAAAAAAACTGAGGAATATTACGGAAGAATAGATGTATTAATAAATAATGCTGGCATTCTTCAATCAAAAGATGCTCATACCATTGAATGGCATGAATGGCAAAGAATGTTTGATACGAATGTAGGGGGTACTTGGTCATGTATTAGTACTACATTACCCGGTATGATTGAGCGGAAAAGTGGGAGGATCATTAATGTTAGCTCTGAGCTAGGGTTAATTGGATTTCCAACATATGCATCTTATTGTGCTTCTAAAGGCGCAATCATTGCTTTAACCAAAGCTTTAGCTAAAGAATATGCTCCTATCGGCATACTTGTAAATTCAGTTGCACCCGGACCAATAGAAACGGACATGCTTATTAAGGACACAATTGAATACAATGATGAGACTAGGGAACAGATTCCTTTAAAACGTTTTGGACAGCCGGATGAAATTGCATCGGTCATTGAATTCTTGGCAGGGCCTGGTGGAACATTCATGGTTGGGCAAATAATCAGTCCTAATGGAGGTACAGCAATATAGTATTTAAAGAGGTTAAACAGAAATAAGAACACGGATTATGGCAAACTTAACGTGGCCAGAGATTAAAGAAGCAGCTGATAATGAAATGAAGTTTACCCTTAAATACCAAATGGGAATTCCTTCTCTTAACAGAATACTCCTTGCGATTGTTATAGTATATGTAATGAATACTTTATTTATATTCATAGGGATTTCCGACTTTCGTGTAATTATACACCATTCAGAAGGGAATGCAACACCGCCCTAGATGACTCAGAATCGTCCTGAGTTCACTAAATACTCAAATTTGTTGGTAACCTACTTTAGAAATCATATTAAAAATGGATAATACTGTCTAATAAGCAGGTTTGTTCCATTATCATATGCTAACTTATAGTTTGCTAGGAGGATTGTTTCGAATGTTAATTAAGAATGTAACTATTCGTAAAAAAGATGGATTATGGGATATAGCAATACGGAATGGAAAGATTGAAAAAATTGAAAGAAACATAGATTCTAACGAAGGTGAGGAGATAATAGATGGTAGAGGAGGTTTAGTAATGCCTCCATATATTGATTCCCATACACACCTAGACTACGTTGGTACTTATGGGGATCCAAAATATAATTTAACCGGTACCTTATTTGAGGGGATAGATATATGGAATGAACGAAAAAAGGACATAACTTTTGAAGACGTTAAATCCAGGGCTTCAAAAGTCTTAAAGTGGAACATTGCAAATGGAACGCAATTTGTAAGAACACATGTTAATACAGATGAGCCTGGATTAACATCACTAAGGGCAATGTTAGAGGTGAAGGAACAATTCGCACCATATATAGATGTTCAGATAATCGCCTTTCCCCAGCATGGAATTTTTAATTTTAAAAATGGATTGGAATTACTAGAAGAAGCCCTAGTAATGGGGGCAGATGGAATAGGTGCCATACCTCACTTTGAGGATACAAGGGAAGATGCAGTTGATTCAATTAAGGAAATATTTAAGTTAGCAGAAAAATACGGAGTGCTTGTAGATGTGCATTGCGATGAAACTGATGATGATCAATCACGAGGGGTAGAAGTAGTCGCAGCGCAGGCTTCAAGATATGATATGGGGGAATTAGTTACAGCCAGTCATACAACCGCAATGGCTTCATATAATAATGCTTACGCGTTTAAACTTTTTGGTTTATTGAAGAGGGCAAACATAAACTTTGTTGCAAATCCTTCAATTAATATTCATCTTCAGGGGCGTTACGACACATATCCAAAACGTAGAGGGGTCACACGTGTAAAGGAACTTCTTGAAGCTGGACTAAATGTAAGTTTTGGAAACGATGATATTATGGATCCCTTTTATCCACTTGGTGTAGGTAATATGCTAGAGATTTTACACATGGGGGTTCACGTATGTCATTTGACAGGCTACCAAGAATTAATTAATTCTTTTGATTTAGTTACCAGTAATGGAGCAAAAACACTCCATATCACTGATAAGTATGGATTAGAAGTAGGTAAACCTGGGAATTTAATTATTCTTCCTGCAAATAATGAATTTGATGTTATTCGTAAACAAGTTAAGCCTTCTTATTCAATACGGAATGGGAAAGTTATAGCGAGGTTAGAACCTAATAATCCAAGAGTTTACATTGGAGAAAATGCTGAAGAGATTGACTTTCAAATTTAAAAAAGGTAGCGTTAGAAAATTACTTTTTCTGACGCTACCGAAGTATCACTTCACTGGAAAATCGGGGAACTGATAGTATTCGTAAAGAGGATTTTGAATATGCAAGAAATTATGTAAATGTTATTATACCTCCTAGAAAAATGAACTATATTGAAATGATTAGGAAAGAGTTTCAAAGCAAATTTATAAATAAATAATCAATTTCACAAAAATAGCTGCCAAAGTTTATAAAGAATCTCTAAATTTGTTTATATTGTCCCAAAACGCATTTAATAGTTTGAAAATTCAAATAATAGGATGGTGTCTATGACCAATAATATAGGTTCTTCTGAACATGATTTGTATAGTCCAGCATTGGCTCCTGTAGATCTTAAAGACAGAAGTGTAACTGCAAGAGGTCTGGGAGTTATTTGGTTTGGTATGGCCGTGCAAATTACTGGTTTTGCAGCATTTTCACAAATGACTAATTATTTTACAATTGGAGAGTTGCTTTGGATTTACACGATTGGCTCAACTATATTAGCCCTTTGCTGCTTTGTTGCCCAAGATATTGGTTTAAAGTACGGGATAAGTTTTGCGGCCTCCATAGTAGCTCCTTTTGGTTATAAAGGCGGTAAAATTGTAGGTGTTATACGCACTCTACCCAGTTTGATATTCTTTGCCCTAAATGCCTATATTGGTGCTATTGCGATTAATGAGATTTTTAAAATAATAATAGAATTCGATAATATTTTTGTATGTCTTGCTATAAATGTAATAGCACTGGTTGCAGTTACTATAAAAGGAGTAAAGGGTATCGAAAGATTTAGTACCATAATTGCCCCTTTATTAGCTGTTGTCGGTGTATATATGATGTACGTCATTTTGTCTGCATATAATTTGTCATTAACCGATACATTAAGTATGGGAAGAACAGGAGGAACAAGTAAGTCCTGGATCTTTGGATTTGCAGTAGTTGTGGGGCTTTTCTCAAGCGTGGCGATGGGAATGAACGACATCACGAAAGACTGTAAAGTTGGAGGAACTTCTAAAAGTTGGGTAAAAAATAATAAACTATATTCCATTGCTAGCTTTATAGGTATAGTTCCGTTTCTTGTGTTTTTCACCATTTTGGGAAATATTACAATAGTTCTTTCTGGACGTATGGATCCTTTAGTTGTGATATCAGAACTAATTCAAGAAAGATCAATTATTCTAGCGATAGTCATTCAATTATTTATTGTTGTCGCACAAGCGTCTACTAATACAGCTGCTAATTTACTGCCTTCCGCGTATGTAGCTTGTAGTCTGATGCCTAAAAAACTTAGTTTTAAGGTAGCTACTGTCTGTGTTGCGATTATTGCTTGTATCATTCAACCTTGGAATTATATGGATAAATTGGATTTGATTTTATCCCTATTTAGTACTACAGCAGGGCCAGCACTTGCAATCATTGGAATAGATTATTATTTATTTAGAAAAAGACAGTTAAGTCTTGATGATCTATTTAAATCCAATGGAAAGTACAAGTATTTCAAAGGATATAATCCTGCAGCTTTGATTGTTTATGTAGTTGCTACGGCAATTGGATTCTTCTTTTTCCTAGAGTACAGCTTCTTTGTTTCCACTGCATTAGCTTTTGTTTTTTACTATATCGCTGCCAAAGCGTTCGCTAAAAAATATCCCGTTATAATAGAAGAGGAATTGATAGTACATCCTATCGATAACTCCAAACCTAATATCCAAGTATATTGATATTTTCGAAAAACATAAACTAACTTAAATAACTTTTGCTTTTGAATGATTACCTTAGCTCTTCTTCTAAGAAGGGCTAAGTGGCATCCGTTTCTAAGGTGGATAGCAATCCTGCCTGCCTTTCTTATTAGCTATGCATTGGCAATGTTGGTGCAGACTCTCAGTCTGAACTATGCTTTTGGCGGTTATGATGAAGGATCATTTTTTAACTTTATGATTTATAGGGCTTATTTGGACATATGTGCTACAGGTTTTTCTATTTATGTTGCAGCTAGATGTGCACCGAAAGGGAGGTTAATAGTGGCGTCTATATTTGCAACGGTCCTGATATTTTTAGCTGGCTTTAGTATAGCAATAACCTTCCTTCAAGGTTCAGAACTACCACTTTGGAAGATTATATTCAGTATCTTCACACTGATTGCTGGTACCCTTGGTGGTGTTTACTCTACCTATATCGACATTCAAAAATACAAAACAGATGAGTTAAAGGACAGTTATTACATTTGAAAAGCGTGATTTATGCCTATTTTCCTTTGTTTTGGAGGAGTGATAGCTAAAGAAAGTGGGTATAGGTTATCTCAATTATTTAATGGGTGCCCCATGGTGTTAAAGAATGAAGGTTGCGAAGTTATTTATTAGGAAAAGAGTTCACAGGGACGAAAGCGGACCGCCCAAAAATCAAGGCCTTAATGGAAAATGTTTAACAAATAGTGTACAAAAGAGGTAATAGTATGGGTCGAATAAGGTTAATGATTTCAGCAATTTTATCTTTGATTATATCAATATTGAATTTTACAGACCACAGATATGTATACGGTACATTTGGAGCAATTATATTTGTTTTTGTGGTAATTGAACTGATAAAACAATTAAGAAGCAAAACTAAAAGATAAGTTCTTAAGAAATTCTTTACTAAGGTATGGGTATTTAAGTTTAAGAAAATGCGACCAAAACATTTCTTTATTTTGTCAGTTGTGACAGCAATTATTATTTATTTTTATCAATTATTAGTGGAACGAATTATTGCAAAAGAAGTAAATGAATAATAGAAAAAGTAATGGATAAAATAGAAATAAAAGATAACCATTATTTTACTAACGCGTGCGATTCTTAAATAAGAGAGTATCGTTTTCTTTATTCGACTAACGATGCAGGTTAGTTAACGAACTTTAATAAAACTATAAACATTAGTATATGAATGGAGAGATATGATGAACCCTTTAGAAGTGTTAAAGGATGTTTTTATACCTTTTATGGATGGTGAAAAGAAACCTCTTCACGTAGGTGAAGTAATGAATCTGTGGTTCTACCTTACAGGTGTTCAACAATCATTACGAGGTGACCAAATATCATATAACATTGTTCAAGATAAAGAATTAAAGGACAAATTGAATGATGTGATTAATAACGTTCATAAACCAATGATAACCGAATTGGAAGAGTTCTTAAAAAAGGAGGGGATACCACAACCGAATTCAACACCTGAAAAATCTGTAGGAGATTATCGGAATATTCCAGATGGAGCAAAAATGACTGACGAGGAGATAGCAAATTTTTTAGCTTACAATTTAGTAGTAGGAATAAATGCTGCTGTGAGAGGATTAACAGAATCTGTAAGAACTGATGTTGGATACATGTTTGCAAAGTACCAAATGATGAAAGTAACTTTTTCATTAACATTAAAGACACTCATGGAAGAAAAAGGTTGGATCAATATTCCTCCATACTACAACAACGATAAATAATGATAATTTACTATTACAAAAGTCTCTATTTGGGGCTTTTTATTTTTGATTAACCAAATTTAAAACTAACTTTATTTAATTAAAGAATGTTTTATTATTAAAATCCATCCTTCTTGTTGAACTAACGGGTGCTTGAGTTTAAGAATAGGTTGCTGCGGCAGCCTTTTTCTTATTGTGCTAACGGGGCAGGATAGTTTAACAAGAAGGATAATTAATTTACTTTCAAGTACCTTTTAATATGTACTTGAAATCAACATAAATATATATGGCACTGCGTAGATCAAACACATTATTGAAAACACGATTAAAAATGTAATTTCTGGGTGCGGAAGTTTGTTATTTCGGTTAATAAGGAAAATACCAATCAAGATTAGTAAAATGACAAAAATTAAAAGTGACATATAAAAACCCCCAGAATTTTATATGAACATTTTAACATAATTTGGTTTTTTTTACTTATCACTTTGTGATGATTGTTCAATTAACTGGGAGCAATAGTTAAAGATGAGATCGCTGCGGCGGTCTTTTTGCTTGTTCAGCTAACGGGGCAGTTGTGCGGCCGAGCATAGGTCGTATCATATAGCGGGTGGGATTCCCGTCGAGAAAGAACTAGCCATTCACTCGTAGCGA
>NZ_BAWM01000034.1 GCF_000759675.1 Neobacillus niacini
CCGCGGTGAATACGTTCCCGGGCCTTGTACACACCGCCCGTCACACCACGAGAGTTTGTAACACCCGAAGTCGGTGGGGTAACCGTAAGGAGCCAGCCGCCTAAGGTGGGACAGATGATTGGGGTGAAGTCGTAACAAGGTAGCCGTATCGGAAGGTGCGGCTGGATCACC
>NZ_BAWM01000033.1 GCF_000759675.1 Neobacillus niacini
ACCAATGAAGTTGGGTAATGCCGATGGAGGAAAGGCTGCTACCAGTGATAACCCTTATTAGGGACACATTTACTACACATAGAGGTAGGAATAATAAATGGAAACAAAACTACTAAGGATAGCAGAATTAGCTAAAGCTGACCCTAAAATGAAATTTACATCTCTTGCACATTTACTAAATGAGCATTCACTAGTTCAATGTCATATTGAGCTACCTAATAAGAAGGCAACTGGGATTAACGGTACAACTAAAGAGCAATACAGTGATAATCTAAAAGAGAATATAGAAGATTTAGTAAGTAGGCTTAAAAGCAAAAGTTATCGCCCTGTACCAGTAAGAAGAATGTATATTCCAAAGCTCAATTCAAACAAGAAAAGACCACTGGGAATACCGGAACACGAAGATAAGATTGTACAAAAAAGCATTACAAAGATACTAAATACTGTCTATGAAAATGATTTTCTAGACTGCTCTTTTGGATTCCGTCCAAATCGTAACTGCCACGATGCTCTGAAAATACTGAACCATTATATTGAAAAGAGGTCAGTAAATTATGTAGTGGATGTAGATATTAAAGGTTTCTTTGACAACGTTGACCACTTATGGATGATGGAGTTCTTAACACTGCGAAT
>NZ_BAWM01000032.1 GCF_000759675.1 Neobacillus niacini
CCTGTCAGCTATACATTTCCGCCACAACGGCATGTTAGGGACTTTCACCCATTAGAGCGAAGCGCTGCCAAGCGCACACAAAAACTGGTGCACAAGGCACCAGTTACGTTATTTTTTCAAGATTAACAAGGCAATCATACAAAGAGCTGCCTAGACCGTTATCGGACTCTTCGCTTGGAGTTAGGTTATTAACAGAGCCGCCGAATCTTTTCCAAATTCCTTCATCAATGTTAATCGTGTTAGGATGTGCCTTTGGCAGAATAGATAGATACCCCTTTACTTTGCCCCGATTATTCCATACTCTTACCAAATCACCATCCTTAAGTTGTTGATCAGCAGCTATATTTTCAGCAACCTCTACCTTAAGCTTAGGTTCTTTAGGAAAAAGATGATAGTTTTGTGAATGGTTTGACCGTAATGGATGGATGGTTAATAGGTTATAAGGAAATTTCTCCGCTAGTTCAGGATTACTCCATTTTGATTCTTCAGGTAAGGCTAATTTCAGCAGACCATCGAGACCCTTATTCATGGAGGTGAATTCATATTTTCCGGAAGGTGTCTTGAACTGAAAATCGTCCCATGGAACTCGTCTCACCGGCAATTCCAGCGTATGCTGTTTCTTAAGTTCATCTATTGTAACTCCCTTTTCTGCTAACGATTGAAAAGACATTTCCAGCCATTGATTTCTTGAAAACTGAAAATCATCACCAAATCCAAGTCTTTCGGCAAGCTGTGTCCAAATCCATAAATCTGACTTTGCTTCCCCCGGTGCTGATACGAGTTTCGGACCATAATTGACATAATGATGATACATAGAAGAATAATAAAGATCTTCTTCCTCAAATGAGGTGGTGGTTGGCAGGATATAATCTGCTAATCGAGCTGTATCTGTCATAAATTGTTCAATCACAACGAGCTTGGAAACAGAAGAAAATGCTTTTTCTACAATAGATGTATCTGGGACCTGTGTTAAGGGATTCCCACAGGTGACCACAATCATTTTTATTTCTGGATCAATGGCAGATAGCACTTCCTCCGCCTGCTTCATAATTGAAAACTGCCGATCTTTTCCCTTCCGGCTGCTCAGCGTTAAATTAGCAACATCAAAGCTTTGACCCACTTGCAGGTTGGCATAATTAGCGCCTCCGCCAGGAATTCCAACATTGCCACTTACCGCAACAAGGGCATCAATCAAACGGATGGTATTTCCGCCATTTTTATACCGTTGTAAGCCAAGACCCATAAAAGTAGATGTAGGTTTATCAGCAAAAACCTCTGCTAAAAGTTGAATCCTTTCAACTGATACTTCCGTCATTTCACTAATTTTTACTAAAGATACACTTTCAATCAGTTTCTCTAGATCCTCAAATCCATAAGAATAGTGGGAAATAAACTCATAATCTGCAAGTCGTAAACGGAGGATTTCCTTTATAATACCTAAAGCTAATAAACCATCCATTCCAGGTTTTACTGAAATATATTCATCTGCTATTTTCGCAGTGGCATTAAATAGTGGATCAATAACATAAATCTTTGCTCCATTTTTCTTTGCATCTAGGAGCTTTTCATAAAAATGCATGTTGGTCCGTGCTACATTTCTTCCCCAAATGACAATGTTTTTACTTTTTAAAACATCCTCTGGTTCATGACCATAAGCGTCGCCAAAATCCCATTTCTGTGCCTCAATGCCAGCACCCCAGCAGAGTGAACCATAAATTTGCGTTACCCCGCCATAAGCATTAAAAAATCGTTGATCAAGATTTTTTAGAATCCCGTTGTTCGCATAATCATGGCTATGGAGGACAGCGGTGGAACCATATTGTTCTTTAATTTCCTTCAATTCTAAGGCAATTTCATCAAGAGCCTGATTCCATGAAATTTGCTTAAATTCTCCGTTCACCTTTTTTAAGGGATAATGAAGCCGTTCAGGGGAATTTGTCCTAGCTTCGAGCATTCTTCCTCTTCCGCAAATTTTCCCCTTGGTAATTGGGTGGGAGGGGTCACCTTCAACTTTTATCACTTTATCATTCTCTATTGTCACATGAAAACCACAGCTGTCCCAGCAATTCAAAGGACAGGCTGATTTCACAATGCTTGTCACAACTCCACCCCCAATAATCTATTTCTACTTTTTAACTAGGATAATACAGTTAAACAAGAAAAAGAAGCATAAACTACTGTTCATGCTTCACCAATATTTTCTTCATTTTCCTTGAGAATTCACGTCTTGGGATCATCACGCTATGTTCGCAGCCTTCACATTTAATTCGAATATCCATCCCCATCCGAATAATTTTCCAACGATTCGTCCCACATGGATGCTGCTTTTTCATTTCAACGACATCATTTAACCCAAATTCCTTTTCTTCCATTGAAAACCTCTCCTTTCAAACACTAGGTTCATTGATATTTCCAGAATTCTTTGAGTACATGACCATACGTGGATATGGAATTTCAATTCCATGCTCATCTAAACATTGTTTTATATCTCTCTTTATATCCCTAGAAACACCCGCATGCTTCATTGGCAATGTTTCCGCAACAATTCGCAAAACAACTTCTGTTGGTCCTAAGGTTTGAACGCCTAAAAGCTCAGGTGCCTTTGTTAATGCTTCGTATTGTTCCGGCATTTTTTCAAGTAAATCCTTTATGATCTTTTGCGTTTTTTCAATATCCTCTTCATATGCAACCGATATATCAATTATCGCAAGGCTGTTATTTAAAGAGAAATTCGTTACCTGGATGATACTTCCATTCGGCAGAATGTGAACTTCTCCTGTCCAACTTTTTAACTTTGTTGTCCTTAAACCAATGGTTTGGACTGTTCCTTCAAATTGGTCAATTCGAACATGGTCCCCAACTGAAAATTGATCTTCAAAAATAATAAAGAAACCAGTGATTACATCTTTTACAAGACTTTGAGCTCCAAAACCGACAGCGAGTCCGACAACCCCTGCACCAGCAATCAACGCTTTTACATCGATCGTTAGGACAGAAAGGATCATCATAGAAGAAATAAAATAAACTACATATGTAAGAACATTATCGAGAAGTTTTGATAATGTTTCTTCCCTTCGTTCTGAGGTCTTAAGGGGAGAACGAGTTCTTATTTTAAAAATATTATCAATTGCTATACTACCTAACTTAATTAGAATTTTAGAAACGATCATAATCGCAATGATTTTAAGTAAACCTTCCCCTAAAGCCATCCAGGTTTCTTCATTTTGAAATTTATTAACAAATCCCTGAAAAATCGAACTCATTTAAACACCCTTTCCTCTCAACCTGTTGAATCACACTTATTTTATCAAGTATCCTTCGTAGTTTATAGTATTGTGATTTATTCCTTTTTTCAATAGGAATATCTTTATCAAGCTACGTATAGATTTTCGAAATTTTCCGTATACTGTTAAAAAATGGTGTTAGGAGTGGACTTATGAATCTGAAACCTAGTTTCTTTGATAGGAGGGCCAATACGCAGCGAATCATCCATGATGATTTTCAGGCTGTTGAAAATCTCGCCATGGAATTGCTTAAGTTCCTGCCAAGGACATCTGGGCGTCCAATTGTATTTGTTTGTATTGGAACCGACCGCTCAACCGGAGATTCATTAGGACCCCTTGTTGGATCATTTTTGGAGGAAAAGGACGTTCCTTCCTTCCATGTTTATGGTACGTTAGATGAACCGATTCATGCCGTTAATCTGGGTGAACGGTTAAAGGAAATAACATTAAAACATCATGACCCCTATATTATTGGTATCGATGCCTGTCTAGGGAGGATGAAGAATGTTGGGGTAATCCAGGTAGGTGACGGACCTGTAAAACCTGGAGCAGGTGTGAACAAAGATCTTCCTGCAGTTGGTGATATCCACATAACGGGGATCGTCAACGTGAGCGGTTTTATGGAGTTTTTTGTCCTACAAAATACCCGACTTAATCTTGTGATGAAAATGGCGAAAACGATCGCAAATGGAATTTATCAAGCAAGTATTCTTCATTCTAAAGGTAGAATGCAGGAATTAACACTGCAAGAGCAGAAAAAAACCAATTAAAGAGCAATCGGGATTTAACCCAATTGCTTTTTTATTTTACAAATATTGTAAAATACTACAGATACAGATTATACAGATAGAGAACCGTAACAATAAATCCTGTAACAGCAATAGCAGGGAGGAGGTTTGCTACCTTTATTTTTACTAATCCTGTTAGATTTAGCCCGATAGCAAAAATCATGACACCGCCTGTTGCTGTCATCTCAACAATGAATTGATCCATCAATACCTGGGGAATAAAGGTATTAATTTGGGTGGCAAATAAAGCAATCAGCCCTTGATACAGCATAACAGGAATAGCTGAAAATATAACGCCCACTCCAAGGGTTGTTGTTAAAATAATAGACGTGAAACCATCAATGAGCCCTTTTGTATACAAGACATCGTGATCACCACGGATACCACTATCAAGTGCCCCAATGATCGCCATAGCCCCAATCACAAAGATTAAGGTCGCAGTAACAAAACCTTCTGAAATACTGCCTTTTCCAGTTGACCCCAATCTAGTAGAGCCTAGTTTCTTTTCCAGCCAAAGACCAAGTTGATTCAACTTTTCTTCCAATTGCATGAGCTCCCCAAAAACAGCTCCCATGACTAAACTAATAATCACAATAAGGAAATTCTCGCTTTTCAAGCCCATCTGCAGGCCCAACACAATCACCGATAACCCAATTGCATACATGACCGTTGTTTTCATGCTTTCAGGAATTCGGTGCAAAAGCTTTCCAATTAGTGTACCGATAATAATTAATAACCCGTTTACAAGCGTCCCTAATAAAAACATCTGCTATTCACCTATTCTTCGAATCTCGAAATTAATAATAGTATTAAACTATCATTTTTTAGTAGTGTTGGAAAGTTATTTTTTTGTAAAAAAATAAACCATCCATTGATGGTTTAATAAGATTCTTCCTTGTACAGCATTTCTAAAATTCGTTCTAAATCGTCTTGTGAGAAAAATTCAATTTCAATTTTACCTTTATTTTTAGACTGCTTAATGTTTACAGTCGTTCCAAATCGTTCACGAAGGGAGTGTTCACGTTCCTGGATAAACACATCCTTTTTCTTTTCAGGCTTTTTTGTTTCACGTGGAACATTTTCGTTTAGCTGTTGAATGATTTTTTCTAGCTGCCTGACATTCAATGATTCCTGAATAATTTTATCTACTAAGGCTGGCAGCTTTGCCTTTTGACGCAGACCCAAAAGAGCTCGACCATGACCCATTGAGATTTTTTCATTTGAAATCAACTCTTGAATCTTCACAGGAAGAGAAAGCAGCCGGATATGGTTGGCTACATGCGGTCGGCTTTTTCCTAGACGCTTTGCTACTTCTTCTTGGGTGAATTTTAGCTTTTCCATTAACGTTTGATAAGCCTGTCCCTCTTCAATTGGGTTCAAGTCTTCTCGCTGCAGGTTTTCCAAAACAGCTAATTCCATCATTTGCTGTTCAGTTAAATCTCTAACAACTGCTGGTACAGATGCCAGTTTTGCTTCTTTTGCTGCTCGAAAACGTCTTTCTCCGACAACAATTTCATAACCCTTAATACTTTTTCTAACGACAAGAGGTTGGAGAATTCCATGCTCTAAAATCGAGTCTTTTAACTCATCAATGGCCTCTTGTTGGAAGGTTTTCCTTGGCTGGTAAGGATTGGGACGCAATTCTTTCAAATTAATTTCTTGGACAGTCTCTTCCTTACCGGCTTCGATATTTGTAAAAAATGCATTTATGCCTTTTTTTCCCAGACCTTTAGCCATTTGAGACCACTTCCTTTGCTAGATCTAAATAAACTTCTGCCCCGCGAGATTTTGAGTCATAATTAATAATTGGTTCGCCATGGCTTGGAGCCTCACTTAGACGTACATTTCTTGGAATAATGGTTTTATATACTTTATCTTGAAAATACTTCTTAACTTCTTCTATTACTTGAATGCCTAAATTCGTTCGGGCATCAAGCATTGTTAATAACACGCCTTCTATTTTCAAGTCTTGATTTAAGTGTTTTTGCACTAAACGCACTGTATTTAATAACTGACTTAAACCTTCTAAAGCATAATATTCACATTGAACAGGGATTAACACTGAGTCAGAAGCGGTTAAGGAGTTAAGCGTTAATAATCCTAATGAAGGCGGACAATCGATAATAATATAATCAAATTGGTCTTTGACTTCTTCAAGTGCACGCTTTAATCGGACTTCTCTTGAAATAGTAGGAACCAGCTCAATCTCCGCACCTGCAAGCTGTATAGTAGCCGGAATGGCATATAGATTTTCAACCGATGTTGACTTTATAACATCCTTTGCTTCTACATCGTCTACTAAAACATCATATATACACTGTTCTACATCTGCCTTATCGATACCAATTCCGCTCGTTGCATTCCCTTGTGGATCAATGTCTACTAATAAAACCTTTTTCCCAATGTATGCTAAGCAGGCGCCTAGATTGACAGAGGTAGTTGTCTTTCCAACTCCGCCTTTTTGATTCGCGATTGCAATGGTTTTGCCCACGATGTCACCTACCTTGTTTCAAATAAGATAATTAAATTCTAGTCATATAAACTAGTTAAACCTGTCATTTCAGCAAGCAAAACTAGTAATTTACAATTTCCATGCTTTATTATTTTATCATGAAACTGATTTATTGTTATTTTTTTTCAAAAAATATTAATGAAGAATGATAGTAACAATTACCATTATTTTACACTAATTCACAAATCTAACTTTGTAATTTCATTGCTGTGCTAAAATTGTCTGTTTATTTCTGCTCCAATCAACAGAGTGAGCAAAATTAACAATTAGCTTTAACACACCCAAATTCAAAAATAAAAACCAAACTGCTAAGAAGTCTGGTTCCATTTTGTGAATATTTTATTTTTTCTTTGGAATTTTTATTGTAAATTGATAGTACTCTTCAAATTCTTCTTCTTGCGAATCAAGATTAATTCCGTTATCCGACACCATGGTTAAGGATTGCCTAATGGTATTTACAGCAATTCTCATATCTTTGCTGAAGGCTTTCCTTTTTGGCTTTGGTTTTTGGTTCTTTTCTTCTAGCAGCCGGGCAACTCGATCTTCTGTTTGCTTTACATTAAGATTTTTTTCGATAATATCTTGTAAAAGCAAAACCTGCTTCTCTGGATCCTTAAGTGGAATAAGTGCTCGGGCATGCCGTTCTGTTATTTCTTTATTTAACAAGGATTCTTGGATAGGCTGCGGCAGCTTTAGAAGCCTGAGCTTATTGGCCACTGTCGATTGACCTTTTCCAAGGCGCTGAGCAAGAGCTTCTTGAGTTAAGTTATGCAGCTCGAGCAGCTTACCATAGGCGATAGCCTCTTCAATTGGTGATAGCTCTTCCCGTTGTAAATTTTCAATTAAGGCAACCGAAGCCGTTTCTGTGTCTGAATAATTTTTTATGATTGCTGGTGCTTCATCCCAGCCAAGTTTCTTCATTGCACGCCAACGGCGCTCACCGGCAATAATTTCATAATTCCCATCAAACTGTCGGACCACAATTGGCTGAATGATTCCGTGTGTATGGATTGTTCGTGATAATTCCTCTATTTTTTCATCATCAAATACGGTTCGAGGCTGAAAACGGTTTGGAACAATACTTTCAATCGGAATCTTTTTAATTTCTTCATTTTTTACAACATCTACTTCTTCTTCTAGCTCTTTTTCAAGCTCTTTTTCTAACTCAACCTTTTGATCTCCCTTTTCGCCGAGGCCAAAAAAGCGTGAAAACGAATTCTTCATCCCCAACACCACCTTTACGAAACTCCCTATTACTTATTCGCTATCTAACTGTTTTCTTCCTGCCAAACCCGCTGTTTTATTTAAACAAATATATCCTGCTTTTTATCTTGATTATTCGATTGGCATTTTACCAGGTGTCCCCGGTTTTCGCGGATATTTTTTCGGCGTTTGTTTTTCCTTTTTAATCACAAGAATATTTCTTTCACTTTCTTCCATAGGTAAAGTGAACGTATACATTTGTTCAAGCTTTCCTCCAAGTGTCGTGATCGCCTTCTGACCGACCGTTAATTCATCATTCGCATGCGCAGCTTTCATGGCAATAAAATGTCCTCCCACTTTTACAAGAGGAAGGCAAAGCTCACTAAGAACAGACATTCTTGCCACCGCCCTAGCTGTGACGAGGTCATAGGACTCCCGGTGAGATGGATTCACACCGAAAGTTTCAGCACGGTCGTGAATGAAATGAACATTTTCCAATTTTAATACATTTGCTAAATGATTTAAAAAGGAAATTCGCTTATTTAATGAATCAACGATGGTTACCTCTAAATGAGGAAAAGCAATTTTTAAAGGAATACTTGGAAATCCTGCACCTGCGCCTACATCACAAAGATGAATAGGCTGGGTGAAATCAAAATAAAAAGCAGCAGATATGGAATCATAGAAATGTTTTAAATACACTTCAGCTTGTTCGGTGATGGCAGTTAGGTTCATTTTTTCATTCCATTCCACCAAGGTATGAAAGTATTGATTAAATTGATCAAGCTGCTCCTCGCTAAGGGTAATCCCCTTCTCAAGAAGCATAGCTTTAAATTGTTCGATGGTCATCAGCAAAACTTCCTCTTTTTATCAAAATTATGGATTACTCGTCCTAGCCACTCTTCCTTGTTCTAAATAAATTAGAAGGATTGATACATCAGCTGGATTTACACCCGAGATTCTTGAAGCCTGGGCAAGAGATAACGGTTTAATTTGTTTTAAATTTTGCTTCGCTTCATTTGCAAGCCCAGAGATGGAGTCATAATCAATATTTTCAGGAATTTTCTTATTCTCCATTTTCTTTAATCTTTCAACCTGCTGAAGTGATTTTTCAATGTATCCTTCATATTTAATTTGAATTTCAACCTGTTCTTTAATATCTTGATCTAAATCATCTTCGCTAGGTATTAGACTTTCAATGTGTGCATAAGTCATTTCAGGTCGTTTCAATAAATCTACAGCAAGGATTCCATCCTTAAGTTCACTGCCCCCAGTGCTTTTAATAAGCTCTTGAACTTCTGTTGAGGGCTTTAACCTGATCGATGAAAGCCTTTCTTTTTCCGCCTCAACTGCAGCCTTTTTTGCTAAAAATCTCTCATAACGATCCTCTGGTATGAGGCCAATCGAGTGACCAATTTCAGTTAACCGTAAGTCTGCATTATCATGGCGTAATAGCAGACGGTATTCTGCCCTTGAAGTTAACAAACGGTACGGCTCACTTGTTCCTTTTGTGATTAAATCATCTATTAACACGCCAATATAGGCATCTGAACGGCTAAGAATTAACGGTTCTTTTCCAAGTACACTCAGTCCAGCATTGATTCCTGCCATAATTCCTTGTCCCGCTGCCTCTTCATATCCTGATGTTCCGTTAATTTGACCTGCAGTAAAAAGGTTTTTTACCACTTTTGTTTCAAGTGTCGGCCAAAGCTGAGTCGGATTAATCGCATCATACTCAATCGCATATCCAGATCTCATCATTTGGACATTTTCTAATCCTGGAATGGATCTAAGGAGTTGCTGCTGAACATCTTCAGGTAGACTAGTCGACAAGCCTTGAACATAAACCTCTTGCGTTTTTCTTCCTTCTGGCTCAAGGAAAATTTGGTGGCGTGGTTTATCATTAAAACGGACTACTTTATCTTCAATCGATGGACAATAACGCGGACCCGTTCCTTTTATCATTCCAGAGTACATTGGTGAACGATGAAGGTTTTGGTCAATCAACAAATGTGTTTGCTCATTAGTATATGTTAACCAGCATGGAAGTTGGTCAGTAATATACTTAGTCGTTTCATATGAGAAAGCTCTCGGAGTTTCATCACCAGGCTGTATCTCTGTTTTACTGTAATCAATGGTATGACTATTGACCCGTGGCGGAGTTCCTGTCTTAAAACGAACCAACTCAAACCCAAGTTCCTCTAAATGCTCAGATAACTTAATGGATGGCTGTTGGTTATTAGGACCGCTTGAATACTTTAATTCTCCAAGGATAATTTCACCACGAAGATACGTACCAGTTGTAATAACTACCGTTTTGGCCCGATAAATAGCCCCTGTTTTCGTAATGACCCCAACACAGACGCCGTCCTCAACAATTAATTGTTCAACCATTCCTTGAAGGAGTGTCAGGTTTGGTGTGTCTTCAATCTTTTTTTTCATTTCGGACTGATAGTCAACTTTATCGGCCTGTGCCCGCAGTGCACGCACTGCAGGACCCTTACCTGTATTCAACATTCTCATTTGAATATGTGTTTTATCGATATTTCTACCCATTTCGCCGCCTAGTGCATCTATTTCCCGGACAACAATTCCTTTTGCGGGTCCACCAATCGATGGATTACATGGCATAAAGGCAACCATATCAAGGTTAATGGTGATCATTAAGGTTTTTACACCCATACGTGCCGCCGCGAGGCCTGCCTCACAGCCAGCATGACCAGCCCCAATGACCACAACGTCAAAATTACCTGCTTCGTATGACATCTCTTTCCTCCTCTATTTATTGTTTAGCTCCGGCGTCTAGCCCCTCGAGGTCGCTTCGGTCCATCCAAAGAAGTCAAAGTGCGCGACTTCTCCGGCTGGCCCTCCAGCGCTTGTCGGGGCTGAACAAGCCGCCTACGCTTTTCTTATTTACCTAAACAAAATTGTGAGAATAACTGATCGATTAGACTTTCATGAACACTATCACCAATGACTTCGCCAAGCAATTCCCACGTTCTTGTAATATCGATTTGTACTATATCAATTGGAGTTCCCCTTTCTACTCCAGCAATCGCTTCTTCGATTGTATGCAAACTTTGCCCGATCAAAGCAATGTGGCGGCTGTTCGATAGATAAGTCATATCGCCAGCATCAATTGACCCTGCAAAGAATAAGGAGGATATTGCTTCCTCTAGCTCATCCACACCACGATCCTCTAATAATGAGGTCGTAACAATTTTATGCTTCGCTGCCAATTCTTTTACACGTTCCATATCAATTTGCTGTGTGAGGTCTGTCTTATTGACAATGACAATAACATCCATCCCTTTAACAGCCTCAAACAGATTTTCATCCTCTTTTGTAAATTGATCAGCGTAATTTAACACTAACAATATTAAATCTGCTTCTTTTAAAACCTGTCGAGATTTTTCTACTCCAATTCGTTCAACAATATCTTCCGTCTCTCTAATGCCCGCTGTATCCAAAAGTCTAAGCGGTACTCCGCGAACATTGACATATTCCTCAATGACATCACGGGTTGTCCCAGGAATATCTGTGACAATTGCTTTATTTTCTTGAACAAGACTATTTAATAACGAAGATTTTCCGACATTTGGCCGTCCCACAATAACCGTCGAAAGACCCTCACGCAATATTTTTCCTTGCTGTGAAGTTTGCAACAGTTTCCTTAACTCTTCACGAACATACATTGATTTTTCCAATAACATTTTATGAGTCATTTCTTCCACATCGTCATATTCCGGATAATCTATGTTTACTTCAACATGAGCAAGTATCTCTAAAATTTCCTGACGCAGGCTCCTAATTAACTTTGATAAACGACCTTCCATTTGACCTAGCGCTACATTCATAGCACGATCCGTTTTTGCTCTGATTAAATCCATTACTGCTTCTGCCTGTGATAAATCAATCCGTCCATTTAAAAAAGCCCGTTTCGTGAATTCACCTGGTTCGGCAAGTCTAGCTCCATAGGCTAATACATGCTGCAAAACTCGATTTACAGAAACAATTCCACCGTGACAATTTATTTCAACTACATCCTCTTTTGTAAAAGTCCTTGGTCCCTTCATAATCGATACCATGACCTCTTCGATCACTTGTTCATTCTTAGGGTCAATTAAATGTCCATAATGAATCGTATGAGTCGGAACCTCTGTTAACCTTTTACCGCCGATGCTTCGAAAAATTTGGTCCGCGATTTTAATGGAATCATCGCCACTCAATCGTACAATTGCAATTGCGCCCTCACCCATCGGTGTCGATATGGCGGCTATCGTATCAAATTCCATTACTTTCACCACTCTTTATAAAATTAATCTATATAAAAACAAAGTATTTTACTCCAAATCATTAGAATACCACATCTGGTCTCGTCTGAAAAACCAGAAATACCCGCAATGAATTATCCACAACCTGTTAAATGTCTACGTATTATTTTAACTTATCCACATGTGAATAACAATAAAACAAGAGATTTCATATAAATGTTGTAAACAAGGAATTTTTTGAATCAATATTTTTATCAAGCAAAAAAAGACATCCTTCGAAAAGGATGTCTTTACTCATTTTATTTAACTGGTGAAATAACAATATGTCGGTGTGGATCGGAACCATCTGAAGTAGTTTTCACTCGTTTATTGTCGGATAAAGCTGTGTGAATAACTTTACGCTCGTATGAAGGCATTGGCTCCAGTGCAACGTCTCTGCCAGTTTTTAAAGCTTTTAAAGCAAGTCGATGTGCTAATTGGATCAGCGTATCATTTCTTCGATTTCGGTAATCCTCTGCATCCAAAATAACCGTTAAGTATTGATTAGAAAAGCGATTAATGATTAACTGCGTTAAATATTGCAGTGAATTCAATGTTTGTCCTCTTTTTCCAATCAAAAGAGCAATCTTTTCCCCTGTCAAAACGAAATGAACTTGTTTTCCATCACGTTTGATTTCAATACTGACAGGAGCCCCCATTTGTTCACTAACCTGAAGCAGAAACTTCTTAGCCTCATCAATTGGATCGATGATAACTGTAACCTTAACGACAGCAGGGCGAGAACCAAAAATCCCAAAAATCCCCTTTTTACCTTGATCAATAATGGCTACATCTGTGCGGTCTTTTGTTGTGTTTAATTGAGCTAAAGCTGATTCCACTGCTTCTTCGACAGTTTGTCCGGTAGCAGTTACTTGTTTCACTTTTTTGCTCCTCCCGCTTTACCGGATTCTTGCGCCCTTTTCAGGTCCGGCCCTTTAATGAAATAGGTTTGTACTATCATAAAAATATTTCCTACTACCCAATACAATGAAAGAGCTGCAGGGAAATTAAAAGCAAAAATGACAATCATAATCGGCATCATCCAAAGCATCATCGCCATTTGCGGATTATGCTCTTGTCCGGCCATCATCAATTTTTGTTGAATAAATGTGGTGATACCCGCAATAATCGGAAGAATATAAAAAGGATCCTTATCTCCAAGATCAAACCAAAGGAAGCTATGATCAGCAATTTCCCTTGTTCTTGAAATCGCATGGTAAAAACCAATTAAGATAGGCATTTGAACGATTAATGGAAAACATCCAGCCATTGGATTAACTCCGTGCTTTTGAAAAAGCGCCATCGTTTCTTGCTGTAATTTCTGCTGTGTCTTCTGATCCTTAGAGCTGTATTTTTCTCGGAGAGCCTTCATTTCTGGCTGCAAGGCCTGCATTGCTTTTGAGCTTCTTGTCTGTTTTATCATCAGCGGTAATAATGCCAACCGAATTAAAATGGTAACGACAATCAATGAAAAACCAAAGCTTCCGCCTAGTATTTCTGCACCTTTTACAATTACCCATGAAAGCGGGTAAACAATGTACTCATTCCAAAATCCCGTACTTTCGGCATTAATTGGCTTACTAATTTCTGTACAACCTGTTAGAAACAAAAACACAGAAACTATCCCAATTAATAGTAATATTCGTTTTTTCAACCGAATTTTCCTCCTTGAACAATATATATACTATTTAAGTGTGAATACCTTTTTTATAAATATAACCTTCCGGAATATTTCATAGGTATTTTACCATCTTTTAGAATAATTTGCCTCTTAATTTTATAACGAATACGACATTAATTTGACAAACTACTTTTTCTTGAAAACCTTACCAACCTTAAAGACATGGGTTAGACTCTTTTTCACTTCAAAAAAGTCCATTTCGGCTGCAGGTTTTCTAGCTATAATCACATAATCATTCCCTGGAACAATTAGATCTGATAGTTCGAAAACAGCTTGTCTTATGTATCTTTTTATTTGATTTCTAGTCACAGCATTTCCTATCTTCTTGCTAACAGAAAGACCAATTCGAAAATCGTCCTGATCCTCTTTCTTCAGACTATAGACAACAAATTGCCGGTTAGCAAAGGAATGCCCTTTTTGAAACGCTTCTTGAAATTCTTTATTCTTCTTTACTCGTAATTCTTTCTTCATAGAAAACACCTTCCATCTACACAAAAACTTTTCCATTAGAAAGATTTTATTAGAAAAAAGACCACTGATGTTTCAGTGGCCTAAGCTGATAATACTTTTCTTCCTTTTAGACGACGGCGTGCTAGAACTTTACGTCCGTTAGCCGAGCTCATACGACTGCGGAAACCGTGAACTTTACTATGTTTACGTTTATTTGGTTGATATGTTCTTTTCATTATAAGACACCTCCCTGAGGAATAGCTGTTAAAGACAGTCTAATTTATTATAAAGACGGACCCCAATATTGTCAACCGCTCTTAAGATATTGTTCCCCAGTTACAAAATTTTTTACGCCAAAATCTTTCTTAGTTTATTTAGCATAACCAAATTTTATAAAGTTCTTCTTCTTCCTACAAAAATTTACCTGTGGATATTTTTTTCGACTTTTTTTTCAGCATTTCACAAGATATTGACAGTTTTTGCACAGGATACACTACTTGTGGACAAGTTTTAATCACATATTGTTACAGTTGTGGATAAACCATGAAAAGGCATTGCACCTAAGTCTTTTATTTGATATTATATTTGTGTTTTCACTCTGAATAACTTCGTCTCTAAAATATGTTATCCACAAATTGTGGATAAGGTGTGGACAAGTTATTCTAGCATACTGCAGAAACTTGTCCACAAGCGGTGGATATTGTCGAAACTCCACTTTATTTCCTATATTATGTTTTTTCCACAACCATTGTTTCGTATATTTATAAATTAGTAGGTTGTACAGCTTGTATAACGTTGTTTTTTCACGGAACTTTTGTCCATTTTGTTATAGGTTGCGAGCTAAGGATACTTCACAGCACTTTGTGAAAAAATATCTCTATATATGGAGTTTAGACAGAAAAAAACTGCAAAATGCAATTCAATAGATAAAAAAGTTAAAGGAGGGACAACCGTTGGAGAATATTGCGGATCTTTGGAATGCTGCTCTAGCCAATATTGAGAAGAAGATAAGCAAGCCTAGTTTTGACACCTGGCTGAAGTCCACAAAGGCCCATTCCCTTCAAGGCGATCTACTTGTGATTACTGCTCCTAATGAATTTGCACGTGATTGGCTCGAGGAGCGCTATTCCCAGTTAATCTCTGGTATTCTTTACGAAATTACTGGAGAAGAGCTTTCTGTAAAGTTCATCATTCCGCAAAATCAAAAAGATGAAGACCCAGACTTGCTATTGCCTCCTAAAAAGGCCAAAAAAGAGGATGATCAAAATGATTTTCCGCAAAATATTCTAAATCCAAAGTACCTGTTTGATTCATTTGTCATTGGTTCAGGTAACCGGTTTGCTCATGCAGCTTCCCTCGCTGTTGCTGAAGCACCGGCGAAAGCTTACAATCCATTATTTATTTATGGGGGCGTGGGTTTAGGAAAAACACACTTAATGCATGCGATCGGTCATTACGTTTTAGAGCATAAACCAAACGCTAAGGTAGTTTATTTGTCTTCAGAGAAATTCACGAACGAATTTATTAATTCTATTCGTGATAATAAAGCTGTCGAATTCCGCAATAAATATCGAAACGTTGACGTGTTACTAATTGATGATATTCAGTTCTTAGCCGGAAAAGAATCAACGCAAGAGGAATTTTTCCACACTTTTAATACTCTCCATGAAGAAAGCAAACAAATTGTTATCTCGAGTGACCGGCCGCCAAGGGAAATTCCAACACTTGAGGACCGCCTGCGTTCACGTTTTGAATGGGGATTAATCACGGATATTACTCCTCCAGATCTTGAAACAAGAATAGCCATCCTTCGGAAAAAGGCTAAAGCCGAGGGATTAGATATACCAAATGAAGTTATGCTCTACATCGCTAACCAAATCGATACCAATATCAGAGAGCTTGAGGGAGCATTAATCCGTGTTGTTGCCTATTCTTCCTTAATTAATAAAGATATTAACGCTGATTTGGCCTCAGAAGCATTAAAGGATATCATCCCTAGCTCAAAGCCAAAGGTGATAACCATCCATGACATTCAGAGAACTGTCGGTGAGCACTTTAGCGTGAAGCTTGAAGACTTTAAAGCAAAAAAACGAACCAAATCTGTTGCCTTCCCTAGACAAATTGCTATGTATTTATCCCGGGAATTAACGGATTATTCTTTGCCAAAAATAGGAGAAGAGTTTGGAGGACGTGATCATACAACGGTCATCCATGCCCACGAAAAAATATCAAAGCTCCTGCAATCAGATTTACAGCTTCAACGACAAATGAAAGAGATAAATGAGCTGTTGAAAGTTTAGATAAACTGTGAATAACTTGCTCGAGTTTATACACAGTCTGTCCACATGTGGATAGACTGTGTTTCCATTGAGAAAAATGAGTTATCCACATACTAACAAGCCCTACTAGTACTTCTACTGTTTTTTATTTAAAAAACTTATTATTATATGTTCAAGAAATTTCATTTATGCGTACTTAGAAAAAAATTGCTGGGAGGATTATGAAAATGAGATTTATCATCCAACGGGACCGACTTGTTCAAAGCGTCCAAGATGTTATGAAAGCTGTCACATCAAGAACAACGATCCCGATTTTAACTGGGATAAAAATAACAGCTAGCAGCGAGGGAGTAACCTTAACAGGAAGTGATTCCGATATTTCAATTGAATCTTTCATTCCAAATGAGGAAGCTGGAGATGAAATCGTAGAAATCAAACAAGCTGGTTCCATTGTCCTTCAAGCAAAATTCTTTAGTGAGATTGTAAAAAAATTACCTACAGATTCAGTTGAGATTGAAGTACTAGGATCATTACAAACCGTTATTCGCTCAGGAAAATCTGAATTTAATTTAAACGGTCTTGATGCAGAAGAGTACCCTCATCTGCCACAAATAGAAGAAAATAATAAATTCCATATTGCAACGGACCTCCTAAAAATGATGATTCGTCAAACCTTTTTTGCAGTGTCCACCTCAGAAACACGTCCCATCTTGACAGGTGTAAACTGGAAGATTGAAAATGGCGAATTAAACTGTATTGCAACAGATAGCCACCGTCTCGCATTAAGAAAAGCAAAAATCGAAACTGAAAATAACGAAAGCTACAATGTCGTCATTCCAGGTAAGAGTTTGAATGAACTAAGTAAAATCATTGATGATTCAAATGAGCTAATAGATATCGTTATTACAGAAAATCAAATTTTATTTAAAGCGAAGCATTTACTATTTTTTTCAAGGTTGTTAGAAGGAAATTATCCTGATACTTCTAGACTTATTCCAAGTGAAAGTAAAACTGATATTATTGTAAATACAAAGGATTTCCTTCACGCCATTGATCGTGCTTCCCTGCTTGCTCGTGAAGGGAGAAACAATGTTGTTAAACTTTCAACCATTGACGGAGGTGTGATTGAAATTTCCTCAAATACACCTGAAGTAGGTAAAGTTGTTGAGGAAATTCAAGGTCAATCGATCGATGGTGAAGAATTAAAGATTTCCTTTAGCGCTAAATATATGATGGACGCCTTAAAAGCACTTGAAGGAACAGATATAAGAGTAAGTTTTACTGGTGCAATGCGGCCATTTGTTATTAAACCGCTGCATGATGAAACCACACTGCAATTGATTTTGCCAGTTAGAACTTATTAGGACAAAATAGTCACCATGATTTTTGGTGACTTTCTTTATTTTTAATTTTTTAGTAAAATAAAGTATTGAGACCATTTGTAGAAATGAGTGATAAACAGTGCCTGAAGAAATAAAGCTAAATACAGAGTTTATTACGTTAGGACAATTTCTTAAATTGGCTGACGTCATCCAATCTGGCGGTATGGCAAAATGGTTTTTAAGTGAAAACGATATTTTTATTAATGGCGAACAAGATCAAAGAAGAGGAAGAAAGCTTCGAGCAGGAGATAAGGTGAAAATTCCTGGACACGGAGAATTTTTAATAACCGAGTAACTAAAGGTTGTGTCGTTTTCATGTATATTGAACAATTAGTGCTAAGAAATTACCGGAATTATGAGAGCCTATCGGTTGAATTTGAAAATAAAGTGAATGTGATCCTCGGGGAAAATGCCCAGGGTAAAACAAATGTGATGGAATCTATCTATGTTTTGGCAATGGCCAAATCTCATCGGACTTCAAATGATAAAGATCTTATTCGCTGGGATCAGGAGTATGCTAGAATAGAGGGTAGGGTTCAAAAACAATACAGCTCTTTGCCATTGCAATTAATTATTTCTAAAAAAGGCAAGAAGGCAAAATGTAATCACATGGAGCAGCAAAAATTAAGCCAATATGTTGGGAATATGAATGTGGTCATGTTCGCACCGGAAGATTTAAATTTAGTTAAAGGCAGCCCGCAAGTAAGAAGGCGGTTTATTGATATGGAAATCGGGCAGGTTTCGCCCATTTATTTACATGATATGAGTCAATACCAAAAAATACTTCAACAGCGCAATCATTTTTTAAAAATGATGCAAATAAAAAAACAAACTGACCAAACCATGCTTGAAATTCTTACAGAGCAGTTTATTGATATGGCTGTAAAAATTGTATTGAAGAGATTTGAATTTCTCCATTTGCTTGAAAATTGGGCTAAACCTATCCATAAAGGTATTTCAAGAGGGCTAGAATCATTAGAAATTATCTATAAACCATCCGTTGATGTATTAGAAGACCAAGATTGGTCGAAAATGAAAGCATGCTTTGAGGAAAAATTTAGTAAAGTCAGAACAAGGGAAATAGAACGTGGTACAACATTATTCGGACCACATCGTGATGATTTGTTGTTTTTTGTAAATGATCGAGATGTTTCGACATTTGGTTCACAAGGCCAGCAAAGAACAACAGCGCTTTCTGTTAAGCTTGCCGAAATCGAATTAATTCATTCGGAGATTCGCGAATATCCCATCTTACTCCTTGACGATGTTTTATCAGAATTAGATGATTATCGTCAGTCACACTTGCTTAATACCATCCAGGGGAAGGTCCAGACATTCGTTACAACAACTAGTGTTGACGGCATCCATCATCAAACATTAAAAGAAGCTTCAACTTTTGAAGTAGAATCTGGTGTTATCAATAAAGTTAATTGAGGTGGAAGTGTGTATATTCATGTCGGGGAAGATTTAAATATCAGGGCGAAGGATATCATCGCCATTCTTGATAAAGGGTGCGTGAATTCTTCAAATTTAGTCGAAGAGTTCTTAAAACAGCATAAGGAAAAGCTTGTTAACCTTTCGAAAAACCCCTTTAAATCAGTCGTAATTACATATGACAAGGTTTATTTATCCCCTATTTCTTCCGGAACATTAAAAAAACGTTCAAATCAAAAGGAAATGCAGGAATATTGAAATTATCATTTTTCATTTTAGGTTAATAGAGTAGTTTTTTGAATGAAAGTGCGGGGTGAATTATATGACAATGGAACAAAAAGTAGTCCAGGAACAAGAATATGGTGCTGATCAAATACAAGTTCTAGAAGGTCTAGAAGCTGTAAGAAAAAGACCTGGTATGTACATTGGTTCAACAAGTGGAAAAGGTCTTCATCACCTTGTTTGGGAAATTGTAGATAACAGTATTGATGAGGCTTTGGCTGGATATTGTGACGAAATCAATGTCATCATTGAAGAAGATAACAGTATAACAGTTAAAGATAACGGACGTGGTATTCCTGTTGGAATTCAAGAAAAAATGGGTAGACCTGCCGTTGAAGTTATTATGACTGTCCTTCATGCTGGAGGTAAATTTGGCGGCGGAGGATATAAAGTTTCTGGTGGTCTTCATGGTGTAGGTGCTTCAGTTGTTAATGCCCTCTCCACCAATCTAGAGGTTTATGTACACCGTGATGGTAATATTTACTGCATTAAATTTGAACGTGGTGCGGTAGTTAAAGAACTAGAGGTAATTGGAACTACCGACAAATCGGGTACGATTACTCACTTTAAACCAGATGGAGAAATTTTTACTGAAACATTGGAATACGAGTATGATATTCTGGCAACTCGTCTGCGTGAACTTGCATTCTTAAATCGCGCAATTAAAATCACGATCAAAGATAACCGTGTGGAAAATAAACAGAATGAATATTACTACGAAGGCGGAATTAAATCGTATGTAGAGCATTTAAACCGCACAAAAGAGGTCATTCATGAAGAACCAATCTTTATTGAGGGAGACCGTGAGGGCATTAGCGTTGAAGTAGCTCTTCAATACAATGAGGGGTATACTGACAGCATTTACTCCTTTGCTAATAACATCCACACCTATGAAGGTGGAACTCATGAATCAGGATTTAAAACAGCTTTAACTCGAGTTATTAATGATTATGCAAGAAAAAATGGCTTGATTAAAGAAAATGATTCGAATCTAACGGGTGAAGATGTTCGCGAAGGCTTAACGGCTATTGTCTCAATTAAACATCCAGACCCACAATTCGAAGGGCAAACGAAAACGAAACTTGGAAACTCCGAAGTAAGAACGATAACAGATTCCTTATTTTCTAGTCATTTTGACAAGTTTTTATTGGAAAATCCTTCAGTAGCTAGAAAAGTTATTGAAAAAGGCTTAATGGCTGCAAGAGCAAGGATGGCTGCAAAGAAGGCAAGAGAGCTGACGCGCCGTAAAAGTGCATTAGAAGTTTCTAGTTTACCTGGGAAATTAGCAGACTGTTCTTCAAAAGACCCTTCTATAAGTGAATTGTACATTGTTGAGGGTGATTCGGCAGGTGGTTCAGCAAAACAAGGACGTGATCGACATTTCCAAGCAATTCTGCCATTAAGAGGAAAAATACTTAATGTTGAGAAAGCACGCTTAGATAGGATCCTCTCTAATAATGAGGTCCGCTCCATGATAACTGCAATAGGAACAGGTATTGGAGAAGACTTCGATATTGCTAAAGCTAGATACCATAAAATAGTCATTATGACGGATGCAGATGTTGATGGTGCTCATATTCGAACACTCCTTTTAACTTTCTTTTACCGTTATATCCGAAAAATTTTAGAAGCTGGCTATGTATATATCGCCCAGCCACCTTTATATAAAGTTCAACAAGGTAAAAAAGTTAGGTATGCGTATGATGACAAAGAGCTGAATCAAATATTCGCTGAGTTGCCAAGCCAACCGAAGCCTAATATCCAACGGTATAAGGGGTTAGGAGAAATGAATCCTGAACAATTATGGGAAACGACAATGGATCCTTCTACTAGAACTATGCTTCAGGTTAGTCTTGAAGATGCAATTGAAGCAGATGAGACATTTGAAATGCTAATGGGTGACAAAGTAGAACCGCGCCGTAACTTCATTGAAGCAAACGCACAATACGTCAAAAATTTAGATATATAAAGAAATGCAGAGGCGGCTCGTTTAATGGCGACAAGCCCCTAGCCGCCGGAGCTGAACATAAAGAAATGCCTATATAGAAAGGGATAGAGGGGTGACCACTATCCTCCTTTTTTCGTTTATCAAGGGTATACGATGACTATTAAAGGCATATCGTCACCAAAATAGGAGGTACTCAAATGGCAGAAACACCAAATTCTCAAATTAAAGATATTAATATCAGTCATGAAATGAAAACATCGTTCCTTGACTATGCAATGAGTGTTATTGTTTCACGTGCCCTTCCAGATGTTCGAGATGGATTAAAACCAGTCCACCGCCGTATTTTATACGCTATGCATGATCTTGGAATACATGCTGATAAACCTTATAAAAAGTCAGCTCGTATCGTTGGGGATGTAATTGGTAAATATCACCCTCATGGTGACTCAGCCGTATATGAAACGATGGTACGTATGGCGCAAGACTTTAACTATCGATATATGCTGGTAGATGGTCATGGTAACTTTGGTTCGGTAGACGGTGATTCAGCAGCAGCTATGCGTTATACTGAATCGAGAATGTCTAAAATCTCAATGGAATTATTAAGAGATTTAAACAAAGATACGATTGATTTTCAAGATAACTATGATGGTGAAGAAAGAGAGCCTTCAGTTTTACCAGCGAGATTCCCAAACCTTTTAGTTAACGGTTCTTCTGGTATTGCGGTTGGTATGGCAACTAATATTCCGCCGCACCAGCTTGGCGAGGTTATTGATGGCGTATTAGCCATTACCCATGATCCAGAAATAACGATTCAAGAGTTAATGGAAATCATTCCTGGTCCGGATTTTCCAACCGGAGGAATCATCATGGGTCGAAGTGGGATTCGTAAGGCTTACGAAACCGGCAGAGGTTCCATAACAATACGCGGAAAAGTAGTAATTGAACAAAAGGCAAATGGTAAAGAAGTTATTATTGTTAATGAGTTACCATACCAAGTAAATAAAGCAAAATTAGTTGAAAGAATTGCGGAATTACATCGTGATAAAAAAATAGAAGGCATCACAGATTTAAGGGATGAATCAGATCGCAAAGGGATGCGTATTGTAATTGAGGTTCGTAAAGATGCGAATGCGAATGTCCTCTTAAATAACTTATATAAACAAACATCACTTCAAACTAGCTTTGGGATTAATACATTAGCTCTTGTAAACGGACATCCAAAGGTGTTAAATCTAAAACAATGTTTAGTCCATTATTTAGACCATCAAATAGTGGTTATTCGTAGAAGAACAGAGTTTGAGTTACGTAAAGCAGAGGCACGTGCTCATATTTTGGATGGTTTAAGGATTGCTTTGGATAATCTTGATGCAGTCATTAGTTTAATTCGAAGCTCGCGGACAACTGATATTGCTCGCGAGGGTTTAATGACACAATTTAATCTTTCTGAAAAACAAGCCCAGGCTATTCTTGATATGCGCTTGCAGCGTTTAACAGGTTTGGAAAGGGAGAAAATTGAGGAAGAATATCAAGCATTAGTACAGCTTATCGCTGAGTTAAAAGCCATTTTAGCTGACGATGAAAAGGTTCTTGAAATCATTAGAGAAGAATTAACTGAAATTAAAGAGCGATTTAATGATACACGCCGTACGGAAATACAAACGGGCGGAATTGAAAATATTGAAGATGAAGATCTCATTCCACGTGAAAATATTGTTATTACGTTAACACATAATGGCTATATTAAACGTCTCCCTGTTTCAACTTATCGTGCGCAAAAAAGAGGCGGCCGTGGTATACAAGGAATGGGTACAAACGAGGATGATTTTGTTGAGCATTTGATCACGACGTCTACCCATGACACGATCCTTTTCTTTACAAATAAAGGGAAGGTTTATCGTTCAAAGGGATATGAAATTCCTGAATACAGCCGTACAGCTAAAGGATTGCCAATCATTAACCTTCTTGGAATTGAAAAAGGAGAATGGGTTAATGCCATTATTCCAATTGAGGAATTTGTTGATGACTGGTATCTATTCTTTACGACAAAAGAGGGTATTTCTAAGCGTTCGCCATTAACGTCATTTGCACATATTCGTAATAACGGCTTAATTGCGTTGAATCTCCGTGAAGGTGATGAACTGATTTCTGTCCGTTTAACGGATGGTACAAAGCATATGATCATTGGTACGAAAAAGGGAATGTTAATCCATTTCCCTGAAACAGATGTCCGATCAATGGGTAGAACAGCAACTGGAGTAAAAGGAATTACCTTAGATAGCGATGATGAGGTAGTTGGAATGGAAGTGCTTGAGGAAAATAGCAGCGTCCTTATTGTCACTAAGAATGGATATGGTAAGCGTACGCCAGCAGAAGAATACCGAATCCAAGGTAGAGGCGGTAAAGGTATTAAAACATGCCATGTTACCGAAAAAAATGGTTCCTTAGTTTCCGTAAGAGCTGTAACTGGTGAAGAAGACTTAATGTTAATCACTACTGGTGGAGTCCTTATTCGTATCGATGTAGCTGGCATTTCGACTATGGGGCGAAACACTCAAGGTGTTAAATTAATTAGTATCAAAGGCGATGAACATGACTTTGTTGCCACTGTTGCGAAAGTAGAAAAAGAAGAGGTTTCAGAAGAAACAGATTCAGATGATACTGAAGGAGCAGAAGGCGTAGAAGTAATAGCTGGAACAGAAGAAGATAACATAGGAAATGTGTTAGACTCTGAAGTTGATGGGTCTGATACAACTACTGAAGAATAAGTTCTATTCAAAGGAGCACCTCATTTGGTGTTCCTTTGTTAATTTAATTCTACTAATTTGTTGATTTCCTCTTGATAGATAGTGTTAATACTGGTATACTCATTTGAGTCGGCGATGATTGTTAGTTTTAATGTAATATAAAAACAAATAGACGTTGACATTTATATTAATAGATGATATATTAATAAAGTCGCTTACGAGCGATTGGGAAAAATTGATCTTTGAAAACTAAACAAACAAGAACGTCAACAAACAATTTTTTAGCTTTTTATAAAAGCTAAGCCAACGTAACTTTTATGAGC
>NZ_BAWM01000031.1 GCF_000759675.1 Neobacillus niacini
TTTCACTCCCCTTCCGGGGTGCTTTTCACCTTTCCCTCACGGTACTGGTTCACTATCGGTCACTAGGGAGTATTTAGCCTTGGGAGATGGTCCTCCCAGCTTCCGACCGGATTTCTCGTGTCCGGCCGTACTCAGGATCCACTCAGGAGGGAACGAAGTTTCAACTACAGGGTTTTTACCTTCTATGACGGGCCTTTCCAGACCGCTTCATCTACCCCGTTCCTTTGTAACTCCATGTTGAGTGTCCTACAACCCCAAGAGGCAAGCCTCTTGGTTTGGGCTATGTCCCGTTTCGCTCGCCGCTACTCAGGGAATCGC
>NZ_BAWM01000030.1 GCF_000759675.1 Neobacillus niacini
ACCAGATACATTACATTCGTGGTATAACCTAAATAAGACTCACAAACTTGAATACTTCTTCCAACTAATGAACTCAATAAATAATTGAGTTTAAAAATGAACCTGGCAGTTTTATTTTACTTGAAATAATCTCCATACTTTATGCGATGTCAAAGTATAGTTTTTGTACATAACTTAAAAATTTTAGAGAAGTTAATAGAGATTGTGAATGATTATACTTAAACTATCGGGTGCTTTAGTTATAGGTCAGAGCTGTCATTAAGGCAGCTTTTTCTTGTTGAGCTAACGTGCAGGTTACTTCAATAAGAGTGTTAAGCAGGGAATAAATATAATGAGGTGGAATATTAATTGTTGCGACATTTTTTGGGGGTGGAGAATTGAAGATTGGTTTTTTTCGAAATCTCAACAGATTAGAGACTTACGCCACAAATTGCCCAACCTCAAGATTTCCATGATACATTCGGATTAAATGGAGATGATGACATAAATATTTCTAGCATAGATGTTCAGGGTGTAGCCTTGGATGCTATTCTAGGTTTAAATGAAAAACTCAAAGCTGAAAACGATCAGTTAAATGCCAAATTAGCAAACCTAGAGGCACGTCTATCAGCTCTTGAATCCAAGGGTTAAAAACCGAATCCTGAGTCATTGAATGTTAAGCATTGGACACTAACAGCTACTCGATCAGATAAATTAAAATCAGCTTTCGTATTTTTCTTACGTATAAGTGGGTGTTGATCTAAGAAAAATTACACTTTTTTACTTGAATTATAAGTTTAGCCGATCAACACAGCCTATTAGGCTATCTGTGTGATTTACCTCGAATGTACCAAGTGGATGGTCTGGATGCCAGATCTCTTTATTTACCATCTCGATACGTAACGACTTCCAATCATATTTGAAAACCTCTTAATCCATCCTCCTTTGTGGTTAAACACCAGTCTATTTCCTCATAATAAGTGTTCCTCCTTGGTTAAGGGATTATTTATCATATGGGGCAGTTATTCAAAATAGAATATATAGAGTTAATTTAAAAAAGCATAGAAATGAGGTTACTACTAGTGCCAAGCAATAAAACAATAATTTTCTTTATCATAGCTCATATGGACGACTGGCAATTATTCATGAACCCAAACGTTTCTTGGGAGCTTTCAAATAAGGAAAATAAGGTAGTGTTCATTTATACAACAGGTAATGATGCTGGAAGTGATAAATCATATTGGATGGCAAATGAGGAGGGGGCAATCAGCTCTGTTTGCTTTGGAATGTCTGATTTATTATATTTGGATGGAAATCGAGAGAAAGTTAAGATCAACAATCATATTCTTCATCGATGGTTAGGACGAAATGTCGTGTGTTACTTCCTCAGGCTTCCTGATGGAAATGTGACTGGTGATGGATTTTCTAGTCAAGGATATCAAAGTCTTCAGAAGCTGTACCGAAGACAAATCTCATCCATCAAGTCATTGGACGGATCAACGTTATACCACGGATGGCAAGATTTTGTAAATACCCTCCAGGGGATCATCGATAATGAGGCGGATGGCTTCTCTTCTGTCAAGATCAACCATCCCGAGACTAACAAAACCATCAACCCGGGTGACCATTCAGACCATAGAACTACAGGTATAGCTGTTCAAGCTATTCCAAAGTACAATCAGTATAATAATTTTTCTTATATTGGGTATAACCTTAGGAACTATCCATTAGATTTATGGGGCGAAGACTTGTTCTGGAAAATCGCTCAGTTCGCAGTTTATGATAAGACCCTTTCCGATTTGACTAGATATAGCATTCTGAAAAAATCCCCATTTTTTTTTATGGAGTTTTGCTTTAGAGCTGCTAAATTCCGCGAACTCAAGTAATTACGATGAGAATTAAATCCCCACAGATCAATATATCGGTATAGCTTACATTAGATAGCCAAAAAGATTATTTATTTAACAATAATCATGTTTTGGTGGAACATCCAAATAGACTTAAATTCTTTACTGTTCTTAAATGATATGTTTTCAATAAATAAAATTGTCTCTATTTGTACCAAACTGATACTTTTAGTTCGGGTTCATTCTTAGTTTGGGGAGTACGATTATCTTCATTTAATTCGAAAGAAGTGATTTTATGTTAAACTTTTACATGCCTTTGGTATCCTTAATAATTCCGGTTAAAAATGAAGGAAGCCACATCAAAAATACTATAAATTCGGTATTTCAAGTAAAAACTAACTATTCTTTTGAAACCATTGTAGTCGACGATGCATCAACAGATGGATGCTGTGATTTTCTATCTCAATCCCCTTATGCAGATTTACCCCGATTAAAACTAATAAGAAGTAAAGGAGTTGGTCCAGCAAATGCTAGAAATATAGGGGCAAGACATTCATTAGGACAATATTTGATCTTTTGTGATGCCCATCTTTTTTTTGAGGATTTTTGGATAGATCATTTACTTAAGCCTATAAAAGATGGATTAGCCAATGGTACTACGCCTGGTATAGCTGATACAAAATCGCCGAATTTTCCTGGATATGGTATGACGTTAAATGAACATTTAAGGGTTGAATGGTATTCAAACATTAATACTCTTGCTCCTATTGCAGTTTTACCAGCAGGATGTTGTGCAATTTCGAGGAATGTTTTCTTTAATATTGGTGGTTTTGATACTGGTTTCAAGGGGTGGGGCTTTGAAGATATAGAGATATCGATAAAAATGTGGCTGTTTGGTTATAAATGTTATGTTCAGCCAGTTGTGAAAATTCTCCATGTATTCAGGAAATCACAACCATATCTTATAATCCCTGACAATATACATTTCAATATGCTTCGTATGGCTTACAGTCATTTTAATAAAGAGAGAATATATAAATGTAAAAGTCTAATTGGAAGTCATAAACATTCTAAAATTAATGAATCTGTTCTTGCTAGTGAAGTTCTTAAACAACGAAAAAATTATTTTTCTCGTCGTAAATATAGCGATGAATGGTATATGAATACGTTTAATATACCCTTTTAATAAACTGATAAATCTTAATTTATCGATATTTAGAAAATATAAGCAATATAAAATCATCGCAATTCATTCCTTTTGAGACAGGCTCTTAAAAATTCATCTTTAATTTGAAGGTAAAAAATATTTGGAGTTAGCTTTTTATTAAGAAACCACAAATAAGGAATTTAGGGGAACCAGACAAAAAATAAGGCCCAAAATAATTTTAAAAAGAGGTCGATAAATATATAGTATAATTACTATACCTCTTATACTCAATAACCCATTTTCGAATTGGGTTGAATTTTTCTTATGACATTAGACAAAGTTACACACCAACGCCAGGATCAGGGCCATATAGAACAGAAACATCAAAACCTGAATTTTCAGACTTTTTAACATCAGATATAGATAGTGGATAGAAATTAAAATAAGCTCGACAATCGAGCAGGCAGTTAAAGATTGAAATATAGAAAGAGGTTTAGAGAAACAAATCATAAAATACAATTGATCAAAATAATAATAAAAATTAAAGAAACGATGGGCTTTTCCGAAAGCTCACTTTTAATTTCGAGTTTGATATCTAATAGGTACCCAACGCTTAAAATGGGTACCTACAATATAAAAAAATAAAACTATATTTATTAGTTTGCCTTTGTCAAATGAATCGTCATAGCTTTCGTGGGGGGGGCATAAATCTCCCTCATATATACTCTTTTGCCAGGGGGGGGAGAAGAACTTGAGACGCCGAGATTTCCTGGGTACACTTCACAATCACTGAATTTCCCGTATTCGACCCAGACTGGGAATTTAGCATCTTCCTTTTTCGGCCACGTGTGTGTAAGATCTGGGGTCTCGGCGTAGTAGTACAAGTAGTTCCCAATATACCCTTTCACCACCCGTCTCTCCTCCCCTGGAGCCAGTACGAACCAGCCTACATTTTTCCAGCCATCCCCACCACAATTTTTTGATCGGTAGGAGATAGCTACTTGCACCGTTTCGTTGGTTTCGTTTATAATATAAAATCCCGGCGCTTTTCGTTCACTTATTTCATACGAAGTATATTCCTCCTGATTTAAACCCTGGTCAGACCTAGGTGTGCCTTTAGCTCTACCTTTACCATAGGTGTAGCTTGAAGGTACTGATCCTGTAGGTACTCGGTTTATGTCATAAGTAGGTGCTATATACGAAGGACTTGTTTGATACTGCGGATATGGTACCTTATATTCATAAGGGAAATTGAGATTAGATCGAAATGAAGGTACATAATATGGACGATGCATAGACAACCACTCCTCGTTTTAATTGGTATTTATTGATATCACACGATATTATATTTGGCTGTCTATGTTTTAGATGATTGTCTATGCATAATTGAGGAGAACGCCTAACACAACGGCGTTAAACCGATCAAATAAGGATTCGGCTTTTTGTTGTGTCTAAAAAACGAACGGAAAAGAGACATATAAGGTAAGGAATAAAATATCTTTTTTCAACTACCATGAAAATAAAAACTGAAAAAGGGCATACAAAAATAGACCCAGAAAAACTAGTTTTAAAAAAAGGCTGAGCCTCTAGAAGGATCGTATATAAGATTGGCTGGTAAATCGAGTTGTGGAACCTTTCTACTAAAAG
>NZ_BAWM01000029.1 GCF_000759675.1 Neobacillus niacini
CCTGAGCCAGGATCAAACTCTCCAAGAAAGTTGATATAGCTCATAAAAGTTACGTTGGCTTAGCTTTTATAAAAAGCTAAAAAAATTGTTTGTTGACGTTCTTGTTTGTTTAGTTTTCAAAGATCAATTTTACCCATTCGCTCAAAAGCAACTTTATTAATATATCATATTCAAGTTATTAAAGTCAACAACTTTTTTTGATGTGTTGCGTTGTCGTTTGTGACGACTTTTAATATATTACAGTACATTAATAGATTGGTCAATAGTTTTTTAAAATAAAAAAACCGCTGTTTTTCAGCGGTACTTTCAAACTAGATTATAAATTTTTGGATGGCGGCCAACGCTACTAATCCCGGGATTCCAAGAAAACCTGATACAGCTGATGTAGCAAAATTAATAGGTACATGGATACCAAAACTATTACCCGCTGTATTTAAGAAGAATAATAATAGTGCACCAATCAATATCTTTACAACAGCTTGACCAATAAACCTAGCTGGCTTAAAAGGAGCTCCAGAAAATAAAAGGATAAGTATGAGCCCGCCTAATATCGAAATAATTATAATTGGTTCCAAAAAGCTATCCCCCTTCAACTCTTTTTATAACAACATATGTACAAGTTATAAAAAATAGACCTTGAATAGGAATAGCTTTATATTTACCTTTTAATACTTACATTTCTTTCTTTTGCTTCTCTTAATAGAAAGAAGTACTTTACTTGGGCGATTTTTGTCTGGCAAATCGCCTCCTCTGACGGATCAAAACTTTTATCAAATAACTGCTTTTGTTTCTGCCAATGTTCTTTATATTCCTGTAACTGAGTTAAAAGTTTTTGATCAAACTCTTTCCGCAGCCACCCTTTACGCTGAAAAAACATCGCTATTCCCCCGGTACTCTGCTTTTCATTAGGCTGTGTTATACTTGCCTGTTGATTTCCGCTCCAATCAACAGATTGCAAACTGGTTAAAGTTCTCTTCTACCCTCTAGAGCTTTGGATAAAGTAACTTCATCTGCATATTCAAGATCTCCTCCGACTGGAAGTCCATGAGCAATCCGGGTAACCTTAATCCCTGATGGTTTGAGCAAACGGGAAATATACATTGCAGTTGCCTCTCCTTCGATGTTCGGATTCGTCGCTAGAATTACCTCCTGAACGGTTTCATCGTGGAGACGCTTTAATAAGTCAGGAATATTTATATCTTCAGGACCTATTCCATCCATGGGTGAAATAGAACCATGCAAGACATGGTACATTCCATTGAATTCCTTCATTTTCTCCATGGCAATGACATCCTTTGGATCTTGGACAACGCAAATGGTACTCTTATCTCGACGTTGATCTTCACATATATAACATGGATCCTGATCTGTAATATGACCACAGACAGAACAATAGGTTAAATTCCGTTTGGCATTTACAAGCGCCTTGGCAAAATCCAGCACAGTATCTTCTTTCATACTTAATACATAAAAAGCCAAACGTGCAGCCGTTTTGGGTCCGATACCAGGCAGCTTCATAAAGCTGTCAATCAATTTAGAAATCGGTTCTGGATAGTGCATTATATATTATTCCTCTCCTAGAAAAGCATATGCGCCTTTCCAAAAGGCGCATATGCTGGATCTTCATTATTAAAAAGGCAGATTCATTCCTTTTGTAAATTGGCCCATCGTATTGTTTGTGAGCTCTTCTACCTTTTTAAGCGCATCGTTCGTTGCCGCTAAGACAAGATCTTGAAGCATTTCGATGTCGTCAGGATCCACTGCTTCAGGTTTGATTTGTACGTCTACCACTTCTTTGTGTCCTGTTACAATGACAGTCACCATACCGCCGCCTGCAGTTCCTTCAATCTTTTGCTGTCCTAATTCTTCTTGTGCTTCAGCCATTTTCTTTTGCATCTTTTGCATTTGTTTCATCATATTTTGCATATTACCCATTCCACCACGCATATTTCCTTCAACCTCCAATTAATTAGTCAATTATTTCTACAAACTCAGCACCAAACAAGTTTTTTGCCTCCGCTATATGCGGATCTTCTTCTTGTTTATTCCCAGGAGCTTCTCCTTCGACATGATGCTGTGTGCTTAAAAAGTTTTCTCGAATGGATAACCATTGCTCTTCGGGTACACCAAGCACGAGATATCGATTTCCTGTTAATTCTTGTAGAGCGATAGTAATCGTCTCGATAAAACGATTATTATCCATTGCCATTTGACAGTGAATTTCATGTTTAAATTTTAAAATAAAAGCATCGGCTGAAGCAGCGACTGGTTCTGCTTCGTTCAAAAGTGCTGCATGAGATTTCATTAATCTTCCTCTCATTTCGCCCCATTTGCTTTTAATTTGATTTAAGTCATTCTTTGTTGCATTCTTTAATACTTCATTTATTCTTCCAACTGCAGGCTGGAATCCTTTTCTGGAACTTCTTTGTGCAGGTTTTTGTGTTGTCTGTGGTGCTGCTTCTTGAACAACGACTGCACCATGTGCTTTTAACTGTTGTAGTTCTTCCTCAAGCTGATTAATTTTTGTAAGCAGCTGAGACATTTGTCCAGTAGGCATTTGTTCTATCTGCTTACCTTCCGTTTGGCATAGCTTAACAATCGCAACTTCTAGAAAGATTCTCGGATGGTTGGTCCACCGCATATCTTGTTGGGTTTTATTTAACAAATCAATGAGCTGATAAATCTGATCATATGGAACAGCCTCAGCAATTTGACGGAACTCCTCATCTAGCAAGACTCTATCTAATGACTCCTCAAGGTTTGGTGCTGTTTTGTAAAGCAGCATGTCTCGATAATATAATATAAAGTCCTCAATAAATCTTGATGGGTCTTTCCCGTGAAACAATAATTCCTCTAATGCTTCTAATCCACTGGCTACATCCTTTTCCAAAACAGCTTTTGCAAGCTTGTTTAAAAATCCTTGAGAAACTGAACCTGTGACCGTTAATGCATCTTCAACAGTTACACGGTCCTGACTAAAAGAAATAGCTTGGTCTAAAAGACTTAATGCGTCACGCATACCACCCTCAGCTGCTCTAGCAATCATTTTTAAGGCGTCTTCTTCACAATCAACACCTGTTTCTTCGACGATTAATTTCATTCGATTTACTATTGATTGTGCTGTAATCCGTCTAAAATCGAAACGTTGACACCTAGAGATAATCGTTAAGGGTATTTTATGCGGCTCGGTCGTGGCTAAAATGAAGATAACATGCTTTGGCGGCTCCTCCAACGTTTTTAACAACGCATTAAAGGCACTAATTGATAGCATATGCACTTCATCAATAATATAGACCTTGTAGTTAACAGCGGTTGGAGCGAACTTTACTTTATCAAGAACATCTCGCATTTCTTCCACTCTGGAGTTTGATGCTGCGTCAAATTCAAGCACATCTGATATCGTTCCATCGGTAATCCCCTTGCAGGCAGCACATTCATTGCAGGGTTCAGAAATTGGTGCTCGTTCACAATTTACTGCTTTAGCCAAGATTTTTGCTGCACTTGTTTTACCTGTTCCTCGCGGCCCGTTAAATAGATATGCATGGGAAATTTTTTGTTGAAGTAGGGCGTTTTGCAATGTTTTCGTTACATGTTCTTGTCCTACTACATCAATAAATTGCTGAGGACGCCAAACACGATATAAAGCCTGATAAGCCAAAAACATCGCCCCCTTCTAAAATTCTATCCTAACCATTATAACTTATCTTTTTTCTATTTATCAAAGAGAATACAAAAAAACTCATCTCGTATTTGAGATGAGTTGTTTTTACATTATAAACTGCCGTGCACCTTCCGTCGACTCCGCACCCATAGGCGCTGCTTAAGCAGTTAGCTCGGCCCAGGCCACCCTGCGGCACATGGGAGCTTCCACTTAATGCTGCTTCCTTCCGGACCTGACATGGTTCATGGATTCCCATTGCGCAGGACCCGGGCGTCAACACCACTTACTTAAGGCGGACCCTACAGGATACCAGCCTCGGGAAGGGATTCAGCCTCGCTAGAGCGGATTGCGAGTACAGGGCACCGCTACCTCCCCACCTAGCACGGCAAAGTTGATAACAATTTTTAAGGCGTCTTTATCTGACGCTTTTTTAGTATACTAACTTTCGAGAAAAAAATCAATCTTTATCAATTGTAAATTACTGTAAGGATTGTTTTTTTACTATCTTTCTTTTTTCTCGAAGCTGACGAAAGAAGTCTGATAGTAACTGACCACACTCAGTTTCCAGTACACCGCTCGTTACTTCACTTTGATGATTAAACCGCTCATCCTGTAAGAGGTTCATAAAAGTCCCTGCGCAGCCTCCCTTTGGATCTGCAGCACCATAAACAACTCTCTTGACCCTTGATAAGATAATCGCACCCGAGCACATCGCGCAGGGTTCAAGAGTTACAAACAAGGTAGCGTTCTCCAGCCGCCATGATCCAGTTTCTTGACATGCTTGTTCAATAGCCAATAGTTCTGCATGGGCAACCGCACTTTGTTTACTTTCTCGTAAATTATGTGCTCGGGAAATAATTTTCCCATCTATAACGATGATTGCTCCGATAGGCACCTCTAAGAGCACTTCTGCCTTTCTCGCTTCCTTTATGGCTTCTTTCATATAATATTCATCTGAAAATTCATCTATAGTCATGAGAGTTACCGCCTTATATGATCATTTGCACGCATACTATTGATATTTTTCCCCATTATATCATGAATCCATAATCTCACTCATAGAATAGAGGTAGCGTTCTTGCTTAGGAGGGGAAGAATATGCAAATTCATGTTGTGAAAAGTAACGAAACATTAACGACCATTGCGAGGGCCTACAATACAACAGTGAATGATATTATTGAAGCAAATGACATCCCTAATCCAAATAATCTTGTCGTCGGTCAAGCAATGGTGATTCCGATCGTGGGCAGTTTTTATTATGTACAGCCAGGAGACAATCTATGGTCGATAGGGCAAAAAACGGGTGTACCTTATCAACAAATTGCCTCAGTTAATCGTATTTCGCTTAATCAACAACTCTATGTGGGCTTTCGTCTTTATATACCGCCGGCTCCAAAAAGAAGAGGAGAATTTAATGCTTACGTGGAACCTCGAGGCACTAGTGTTGCACCTATTTTAGAATCAAGCGCACGGGAAGCAGCACCCTATTTAACCTACCTGGCCCCATTTAGCTTTCAAGCTCTCCGTGATGGTTCTTTAAAGGAACCCTTGTTAAATAATTTCCCGGCCATCGCGAGAGCAAATCGAAATGTTTTAATGATGGTTATCACTAACCAAGAAAATGATCAATTTAGTGATGAATTAGGTCGTATTTTACTTAACGATATCCCGATTCAAGATAGATTCTTAAATAATATCGTTGCTACTGCAAAGAAATATGGGTTTCGCGATATTCATTTCGATTTTGAATTTTTACGGCCAGCGGACCGTGAAGCCTATAACCAATTTTTACGAAAAGCAAAGGCCAGATTTCAAAGAGAAGGCTGGTTAATGTCAACAGCCCTCGCCCCTAAAACTAGTGCTACACAAAAAGGGAAATGGTATGAAGGACATGATTATCGTGCACATGGTCAAATTGCAGATTTTGTTGTTATTATGACCTACGAGTGGGGCTACAGTGGCGGTCCAGCAATGGCTGTTTCCCCCATCGATCAGGTTCGAAAAGTAATTGAATATGCGATAACGGAAATGCCGCCGAATAAAATCATGATGGGACAGAACCTATATGGATACGACTGGACACTTCCATTTGTTCAAGGCTCAGTAGCAAAAGCAGTTAGTCCACAGCAAGCGATTGAACTTGCAGCTAAATACAAGGTTCCTATTCAGTATGATTCAAAGGCACAGGCTCCTTTCTTCCGATATACTGCTGAAGACGGCAAGCGGCATGAAGTTTGGTTTGAGGATGCCCGCTCGATACAAGCTAAATTTAATTTAATTAAGGAACTGAATATTAGAGGGATGAGTTATTGGAAGCTTGGCTTGTCATTCCCACAAAATTGGCTGTTAATTGTCGAGAATTTCAATGTGGTAAAAAGAAGCTAATATTTTTTCATGACATGAACTGCCGTTTTTCGGCAGTTTTTTCATATAATCGACATTAAAATTTCTTCTTCAACAATTTCCATATCCCTTCCTGTGTCAGATTATGATAATATATTATTTGTTCCATTCAGAACTATAGATAAAAAGTACCAGTCTATTGCTGGTTAAACATAGAAATTGTAGGCAGTTGGAGAAGGAGGACATGCAATGGGGTATACTCCCTTTATTACCGTTGAAGGGCCGATTGGTGTAGGTAAGACATCTCTCGCAAAAGCCATTTCAGATCAATTCAATTTTGCTTTATTAAAAGAGATTGTTGATGAGAATCCATTTTTGGGGAAATTTTATGACAATATTGAAGAGTGGAGTTTCCAAACGGAAATGTTTTTTCTTTGCAATCGCTATAAGCAATTAGGGGATATTAATACCCACTACTTAAGTAAAAGTCAGGCTGTTGTAGCAGATTATCATATTTTAAAGAACTTAATTTTTGCCCAGAGGACTTTAAACCCCGATGAATATCAAAAATACTATAAAATATATCAGCTCCTAACGGAAGACATGCCAAAGCCGAATGTTATTATTTATCTTAATGCAAGTCTTGATACGCTTCTAAAGCGCATTAAAATAAGAGGACGCGAGTTAGAGAAAAATATCAGTCCCTTATATTTAGAACAGCTATCGATTGACTATGAACAAACCATAACGCGCTTTGAGCAATCACACCCAGAAATTCCTGTTCTACGCTTTAATGGTGATGAATTAGATTTTGTTAAAAATGAAGATGATTTTAATTTTATTATTGAAACGCTTATAGGCTCATTAAAGAAAAGCAGCACGACAAACACACGATAAGAATTGGGGGATGTAAGTGAGTATCGTTATTGGTGGTATGATAGGTCTTGGTAAGACAAGTGTAGCTGATACATTAAATGCACATTTTCAAAAAAGTGGAATTGAGAGCAAGGTTTTTTATGAGACTGTTGATAATAATCCAATTCTTCCACTCTATTATGAACTGACTCCAGAAGAATTAGATGCTAGAAGAATCCCATTCCTCTTACAATTGTTTTTCTTAAACAAACGCTTTAAAACGGTGAAAGATTGCGTGAGCTGGAATGAACCAATTTACACCATTCAGGACCGCTCCATTTATGAAGATTGGTACTTTGCCTATGTAAATAAAAATCTTGGCAGAATTTCTGACCTTGAATTTAAAATATATGAAGATCTTGTTGAAAACATGATGGAAGAATTAAATGAGCTGCCAAAAAAAGCACCTGATTTAATGGTTTATTTAAAAGGTTCCTTTGAAACGGTCATTGATCGAATCATGGCACGCGGCAGAAGCTTTGAAATAAACCCTGAACTGAAGGAATATTACTTTGAAGTTTGGAAGGGTTATGATGATTGGGTAATTAATCACTATAACGCAAGCCATGTCTTGATTATTGACATGGATCATACGGATGTTGTAAAACGCCAAGAAGACGCGTTACGAGTATGCCGTGAAGTGGATGAGCGACTAAAAGAAATCTTAAATATAACAAAGGCACATATTGGTTAATCCAATATGTGTTTTTTTAACCTATAAAAAAAAACCGTCCAATTGCTTGGACGGTTTTATCTCCAGTTTTATGCGCGATTATTGTTAAAATTAATGGAGGAGGAAGAGGGATTCGAACCCCCGCGCGGTTTGACCCGCCTGTCGGTTTTCAAGACCGATCCCTTCAGCCAGACTTGGGTATTCCTCCGTATCGACAAGATATAGATTAACACAGTAATCTATTCATGTCAACACAATATTGAAAAAAGTTTATTTGATATTATTCTGGCACAATAACTTCTTTATTCCCCATGTATGGACGTAACACCTTAGGGATAACAACACTGCCATCAACCTGCTGATAATTTTCCAAAATTGCAGCAACCGTTCTGCCAATAGCAAGCCCAGATCCGTTTAATGTATGAACATGTTCTGGTTTTGCTTTCGTGTCACGTCGGAAGCGGATATTGGCTCGGCGGGCTTGGAATGCCTCGAAGTTACTGCAAGAAGAAATCTCACGGTAAGTCCCGTAGCTCGGGATCCATACCTCTATATCGTACTTTTTAGCGGCCGTAAAGCCAAGGTCACCCGTACACATACTCAACACACGATAAGGTAATTCAAGTAATTGCAGTACTCGCTCTGCATCACTGGTCAGCTTCTCAAGCTCCTCATAAGAGTCTTCTGGCTTAACAAACTTCACAAGCTCTACTTTATTGAATTGATGTTGACGAATTAATCCTCGAGTGTCCCGCCCTGCAGAACCAGCTTCAGAACGGAAGCATGCACTGTAAGCCGCAAAGCGGATTGGAAGCTCATCCCCACTTAAAATTTCATCGCGGTGGAGGTTGGTGACAGGCACCTCTGCTGTTGGAATCAAGAAATAATCTTCATTTTCAATTAAAAACGCGTCTTCTTCGAATTTAGGCAGTTGACCTGTTCCAGTCATGCTCGCACGGTTTACCATATACGGCGGTAAAATTTCTTTATAGCCATGCTCATCTACATGCAGATCAAGCATAAAGTTCATCAGTGCACGCTCTAAGCGAGCCCCGAGACCTTTGTAAAATACAAAACGGCTGCCTGTAACTTTGCCCGCACGTTCAAAGTCAAGAATTCCTAACTGATCTGCTACATCCCAGTGTGGCTTCGCCTCAAATTCGAAGTCACGAACATTACCCCATTTTCTAATTTCTATATTTTCATCCTCAGTTTCACCAATTGGCACACTTTCATGTGGAATATTCGGAATGCTCATTAACAACAAGTCGAGCGTTTCCTCCACACTGCGGAGCTCCTCATCCAATACTTTAATCCTGTCGCCAACCTCACGCATTTCTACAATGAGATGGTCTGCATCTGCTTTTTCACGCTTTAAAGCAGCTACCTGCTGAGAAACCTCATTCCGCTTGCTTTTCAATTGTTCAGCCTCAACGATTAAATCACGTCTGCGCTGATCTAAGTCCTCGAATTTCCCAAGGTCTGTAAGGTCCTCCCCACGATGCTGAAGCTTTTCCTTTACCTCTGCAAAATTAGCTCGTAATACTTTAATATCTAGCATTTATTGACACTCCTTTTAATAAATAGCTGTGTTAAATTTGTCTGTTGTTTTACGCTCCAGGCACTTCGCTTTCCGCGGGCAGTACGGGGAGCCTCCTCGGCGCTTAAGCGCCTGCGGGGTCTCCCGCAGGAGTCTTCGTGCCTTCCGCTCCAATCAACAGAGTTGCAAAATTAACAATAAGCTTTAACACAGCCTAAAAATAAAATAAAAAACTCCCGTCCCCAAAAACAGGGACGAGAGTTACCCGCGTTACCACCCTGGTTGACAGATATAGTCTGTCCACCTCGAAAAAAATTAACGGTTTTTACCGAAAGTACTTACTGACCCTTATAGGGTGTTCCGCACCTTGCTCGAGGAGGGATTCACAAGCTTCAAACACCGATTCACACCAGCCACCGGCTCTCTTTAGAATGAACTTCCTGTTACTAGTTCCTCTCATTGCTTTTACATTATTCATTTGTCCAGCGCCTAGGCGCTTTCGCTTTTCTTTTTATTTGAATCTTAATTTACTATAATTATCCACCAAATGCAATCAAATTATACCAATTGTTTTGCTTTTACTTCCTTTACCATCTCAACAAAGTAAGCCGTAAGGTCATGGTTATCTGTTAATTCTGGATGGAAGGAACAGCCGAGATATTGACCTTCCCGAGCAGCAACAATTCTGTCATTATGCTTTGAAAGGATCTCAACTTCTGATCCAGCCTCAACGATGTGCGGTGCACGGATAAAGACTGCAGGGAAGCTGTCAGCTACATCCTTTATCGCGAGGTCTGCCTCGAAGCTGTCTACTTGGCGTCCAAAGGAATTACGTTCAACCGTAATGTCCATCACACCGATATGCGGCTCATGGCCAACTAGGTTTTTGGCTAATAAAATAAGACCTGCACATGTACCGAACATAGGTTTACCTTCAGCCGCAAATTCCTTTAAAGCATCCATAAAGTTATATTTATCTATCAAGCGTCTCATTGCAGTGCTTTCACCGCCAGGAAGGATTAAGCCATCTACTTCTTTTAACTCTTCCACTTTCTTAATGGCGATTCCCTCTGCACCACATTCTTCTACAGAACGTATATGTTCGCGAACAGCACCCTGTAGAGCAAGTACTCCTATTTTAACCATATATTAAAGACTCCTTTAGGTTTTCAAACTTTGAGAACTGTCGAGCTCCAGCGCCTAGCCCCTCGGGGTCATAAGCCATTCGTTACAGAAGGCAAAAAGCGCCTTCAGCACCGCCTGTCTTATGCCTGACGGGGCTGACCAAGGCGCTTACGCTTTTCTAATTACCAACCTCTATCCTGCATGCGTGCTTCAGGAGCTAGTGAAGAAATTTCAATACCTTTCATTGGTGTTCCTAGGTCCTTAGAAAGCTCAGCAATCAATTTGTAGTCTTGGTAATGAGTAGTCGCTTCAACAATGGCTCTTGCAAACTTAGCAGGATTCTCTGATTTAAAGATACCTGAACCTACAAATACTCCATCCGCACCTAACTGCATCATCAATGCCGCGTCAGCAGGTGTTGCTACACCGCCAGCTGCAAAGTTAACAACTGGAAGATGTCCAAGACGCTTAATTTCAAGAAGTAATTCAAATGGTGCTCCTAATAGTTTCGCTTCTGTCATGAGTTCATCTTCATTCATTCCTACTACTTTACGAACCTGACCGTTCACCTTACGCATATGGCGCACTGCCTCAACGATATTCCCTGTTCCAGGCTCACCTTTCGTACGAAGCATTGAAGCGCCTTCACCAATCCTGCGGGCAGCCTCACCAAGGTCACGGCAGCCGCAAACAAACGGAACTGTAAAGTCACTTTTATATAAATGATACTCTTCATCCGCAGGAGTTAATACTTCACTCTCATCAATATAGTCAACACCCATTGCTTCAAGCACACGTGCTTCTACAATATGGCCAATTCTTGCCTTCGCCATTACAGGGATTGATACTGCATTTAGTACTTCTTCAATAATCCTTGGGTCAGCCATTCTAGCTACACCGCCAGCTGCACGAATGTCAGATGGCACACGCTCTAGAGCCATTACCGCCACTGCACCAGCCTCTTCAGCGATTCTTGCCTGCTCTGCATTAACAACGTCCATAATGACGCCGCCCTTCTGCATTTCAGCCATTCCACGTTTCACTCGGTCTGTACCTGTCTTCATGATAAATCCCCCTTGATATGTACTTTTAAAATATTGCAGAAAATTGATCTATACATTTAGGAAATAATATTAATTCAGTCGGTATTATTGTTCCCTTAAAAACATTAAAGCAACAAAAAAGGATTCCTGTCAAGACAAGAATCCTTTTGTTAAATATTCCCTAACTATTAAAACCAACCTTTAACAGTTGAAGAAATGCCTCCCCAAAGATCTCCAAAGAACCCGCCGATTCCCCTCATCATTAAAACGAACCAATTTGCCTTCTCAACATCTTCAGCCGCAATGACGTCAACTGAAATATTGTTCTGACCCTTTTCTGTTATAAACCCTAAATTTCCAGCCTCTTTAGGATGAATGATTAAAGTTCCAACTTTTTCACCCTTTTTAATAGGTGCAATAAGTTCGCCTTGTTTATTAACCTTCTTTTCATCAATTGTTAAAACAGATTTATAATTATCCTTCTCACTATTTTTAACAACCATATTTATGGCGTCTTTTGTATAAATTTTTACTTGATCTTCTTTACCTTTGATTACAGGTAAATTCTTTTTCCCTTTAACTTGATAATGCTTTGGAATAATTTCTTCTTTTTTAAAATTATTAAAGGCGAAATCAAGAATCTTTCTTGTTTCTTTGAAACGCTCGGTTTGGGAACTTGTATTCATAACAACAGATATATATCTTTGACCGTCTCTAGAAGCTGTTCCCGTAAAGTTGTATCCTGCAAAAGGAGTTGAACCAGTTTTCAAACCATCCAAACCATCATAAACAAATTGTTGATAATTCGGGTAATCAGCTGCAAGTTCTTCATATCCTTCTAACATCCAGTTCCAGTTGTCCATGACGAATTCATCTTCCGTACCCTTTGCAAAAATCTTTTCAGGTATACTTGATGTTTTCAATACCTCTGGGAAATCATGTAATAAGTGAGATGCTAAGGCTGCTACATCCTTCGCAGACATGATATTTTCCTCATCAGGGTCACCAACTACTTCAGGAAAGTGCTTTAATATATCACGATTATTTAAACCTGAAGAGTTTACAAATTTATACGTTTTCAGGCCAAGTTCCGCTGCTTTTTTATTCATCATTTCTACAAATTTTGCCTCGGTTCCTCCAACAATTTCAGCAATTGCCATGGTAGCAGCATTAGCAGATTCAATCGCCATCGCCGCATATAGATCTTCTACCTTATACTTTGCTTCAACACGCAAATAAACGTTACTTAAACTATCGTCATGAGACATTTTAGAAAGTTCGGGAGAAACAACGTACTCTTGATCCCACTTCACCTTACCTTCTTTTACTGCTTCTAAAAGTAAATATTCTGTCATCATTTTGGTCATACTTGCAATTCCGAGAGCAGTATCAGAATTCTTTTCATAAAGAATCATGCCCGTATCTGCATCCACCAATATAGCTCCAGATGCATTTACATCTAATCCCACAGTTTCTGCATCTGCTTTATTTATGCCAGTAAATAGGCTAAAAAACATAATCATTGCCAAGGAGCTGGCAAAAAGTTTACGATAAAAAAGTTTGTTCACGATAACGCCCTCCAACGATTTAATACACTTTGATTATTTTAACATAACTGGGTCCCAAATCATAGACAGAGTATATGCCTATCTTTTTACAAAAAAAAGACAGAGAAGTCAGCACTTCTCTGTTTTTCTTATTAAGATAATGAGTAATTTGGTGCTTCTTTTGTGATTTGGACATCGTGAGGATGGCTTTCTCTTAATCCCGCACCTGTCATTTTAATAAATTGTGCATTGTTTCTTAACTCTTCTAGGTCTTTTGTTCCGCAATAGCCCATCCCAGAACGTAAACCTCCGATTAATTGGTAAATCGTTTCAGCTAATGGTCCTTTATATGGTAAGCGACCTTCAATTCCTTCGGGAACAAACTTCTTATTATCTTCCTGGAAATAACGATCCTTTGAACCCTTTTCCATTGCTGCTACAGAACCCATACCACGATAAACCTTAAAGCGGCGTCCTTGGAAAATTTCAGTCTCTCCTGGACTTTCTGTTACACCCGCCAGCATACTTCCTAGCATAACGGCGTGACCGCCTGCAGCTAGTGCCTTAACGATGTCTCCTGAATATTTAATACCGCCATCTGCAATAATGGTCTTACCATGCTTCCTAGCCTCTGTAGCGCAATCATAAACAGCAGTAATTTGTGGCACGCCTACACCCGCTACTACTCGTGTAGTACAAATGGATCCTGGCCCAATTCCAACCTTAACGACATCCGCACCAGCCTCAATCAAATCCTTTGTTGCTTCACCAGTAGCCACATTACCAGCGATGATTGTTAAATCAGGATATTGACCCCTTATTTCCTTAACTGTATCAAGCACACCCTTTGAATGTCCATGTGCTGTATCGACAACAATGACATCCACATTCGCTTTTACCAGTTTTTCAATCCGCAGCATGGTATCCTTTGTTACTCCGACTGCTGCACCAGCTAATAACCGACCCTGCGTATCTTTTGCAGAGTTTGGAAACTCAATTACTTTTTCAATATCCTTTATGGTTATTAATCCTTTTAACACACCTTGATTATCCACAAGTGGGAGCTTTTCTATCTTATATTTTTGAAGGAGTTTTTCAGCCTCTTTTAATGTGGTTCCTACTGGAGCCGTGACGAGATTTTCTTTTGTCATAACATCTGAGATTTTAAAAGAGTAATCTTGAATAAAACGTAAATCGCGATTGGTGATAATCCCTACAAGTTTTTGCTCATCAAGATTATTGACAATCGGTACACCTGAGATTCGGTATTTACCCATTAAATGCTCGGCATCGAATACCTGATGTTCTGGAGTGAGGAAAAATGGATCAGTAATGACCCCGCTCTCTGACCTCTTTACTTTCTCAACCTGTTCAGCTTGCTGTTCAATCGTCATATTTTTATGGATAATACCTAAGCCACCTTGGCGAGCCATTGAAATTGCCATTTCAGCTTCTGTTACGGTATCCATCCCTGCACTAATAATTGGGATGTTTAATTTCACCTTAGGCGATAATTCTACTTGAAGACTTACATCACGCGGCAGTACTTCCGATTTACCAGGAATTAATAAGACATCATCAAACGTTAAACCTTCTTTTGAAAATTTACTCTCCCACATTTTTATGGCCTCCAGAAAAAATTTTTTAATTGTAGGTTATCAATTGGACAAAATACTGTCAAGGAGAACGATTTAGTCTAATTTTTCTGAAAAAGGTGATTTACATTGGCAGCAGACTATAAAGGCTGGAAAAGCTATGCAAGTTTTTTTTCTGCAGAGTATTGCCAGTTATATTTAAAAAACAATTATAAAAAGTGGAACATTGATAACCCTGAACAAAAAAGCTATGAAAACTGTTATGCCTTTCTCTATTATCTCGAGCATGGGCAAATTTATTACCAACAAGCAGAAAATGCTCCGCTTATCTTAAAACCCATCCTTCTTTTTTATGGTCTTGTACATTTAATTAAAGCATGTATATTAACGGTTGATCCAGCTTATCCGGAAACGACCTCCGTCTTAGCACACGGTGTTTCAACAAGGAAAAGAAAAAAGCAAAACTATCAATTTTTCCAAGATGAAGTTAAATTTCAAAAAAATGGACTTTTTCCCTTTTTGTCGGAAAAAATGTTTCACATGAAACAATTGGAAGGCGATAAAATTACGATGGAAGAGCTGCTTGAGCTCATTCCTGAACTGGATGACTTATTTATGGTTCATGAGTCGAAAAGCACATTTACGCCCATTTACACTCAGCACGGGCAATTGGTAGTACCAGAAAAAATATTAGATCATTATCATATGACAGAGGATAGATTAAAGGAGTTTCTTACAACAAAATCGGGAAATCAAATAGAATTTTCAAGTGAAGGTCTTATGTTTCAAATTAATAAAAGCTCATTTACAGGAATATCACCGATTAAATTTAATTTAGAAAGTAGTTCTTATGTGCTACCGCTTAAGAAGGAGAATTTATTCCTGTTTCCTGAACTGATGGTTCATTATCTGTTGCTTTATAACCTAAGTATGATTGCGAGATATGAAACGGAGTGGTGGAGTGAATTAACGAAAATGATGCCCAATCGTGATTACCCATTTATTAAAACCTTTTTGGATATCACACTGCAGAAAGGACCATTTTTAATTTATGAGTATTTGATGAGTTAGTATTTTAAGAAAAAGTAACTTCATAGTCATGAGTAAGGGATAATCGTTACCCTTTTCTTTTAAAGTGGCTCTGCACGGGCACGATTAGCCTCTTATCGTTACCCTTTTCTTTAAAAATGCCGCCGCACGGGCACGATTAGCCTCTTATCGTTACCCTTTTCTTTAAAAATGCCGATACATGGGCACGGTTCTCCATATTTCATATATTCTTCCTTCTATTGTCCTTACAGACAATACAAAAAAGCACAACCCTAATCAGGTTGTGCTTCGTTTGCCTGGCAACGTCCTACTCTCACAGGGACAAAGTCCCAACTACCATCGGCGCTGAGAAGCTTAAC
>NZ_BAWM01000028.1 GCF_000759675.1 Neobacillus niacini
TAGTGCGTGCGTGGCAGCACGTTCATCAGGTGGGTTAAAGTCCCACTGAATCTCAGACTAGGGGATTCATATCCGAACTTGGGAGTAATGTCTCAAGGGCTGATGATTTCTCATCAGAGGGCAGGGCGTCCACCGCGAGGTGGAGTCTGAAGGGCTTGAGGAGAAATACCAGGCCGTAGTGAAACGGGGCTACCCGAAATGCGAACCGGTCGGCCAAAGATGGGGCAAGGTCGAGCCTGCACTATGGAGGCGAAGGCACCACTAGTCCACCCATCGTACCAAGGTGTGTGCGGGCGGCATGGTATGGAAGATGAATGTAGCGACCCATGGAGATCTCGTAGTGTCTGGAGTAATAACACTTATTAGGGACAAGTGGTTAAATAAAGTCGGGGTAATTGTTTCTGTGACAGTTATCCGTTAAAGAAATTTCACAGAACTCCAGTAATGTGAACTATAAGGAAACCCCGAAATGGACACAAATGCACTGCGAGAAGTCGGAGAGCTGAATAGTACTTAAACAGACGAACAACAAAAACGTCTGGAGCATCTATATAGATGTCATTTATTTATTCAAAAGGCAAATAAATGGGGAAGGCAGCTTGCTTTATGGAACCTAAATCCGAAATTAGTTTTGCGAGTAAAACGAACAAGAACGGAAAGTTCCCTTTGTGAAAGACCCTAAACTTGTATGTGGAGGATACGAAACCAATGACGGATAATGGTACAACAAGAAAGATTCATTCTTTAATAGATAAGGTTTACCACCCAACCAATCTATTGATGGCTTGGGAAAAAGTTAAGGAAAACAAAGGTAGTGGAGGAATCGACAATATCAGTATTAGTGATTTTGAAAAGATACAGTATAAAGAACTAGACATACTACACCAGAGACTGAAAAATGATTCATATAAACCACTACCGGTCAGGAGAGTTAACATTCCTAAAAGAAATAAACCAAGCGAGAAGAGACCTCTTGGAATTCCTGCCATTCGGGACAGAGTCTGTCAACAAGCTCTTAAGAATCGACTTGAACCAATATTTGAACCAACTTTTAATGATTGTAGTTTTGGTTATAGACCAGGAAAGTCTACACATCAAGCTATGAGGAAGATATATCGTGAGATTATCAACGGTTGCGAATGGGTCCTAGATGCAGACTTGAGAGACTTCTTTGGGAATGTTCAACATGAATTGTTAATAAATAAAATCGCGGAAAAAGTAAGTGATGGACGAGTCTTACGACTCATTAGGCAAATGCTTGAAGCGGGCTATATGGAAAAGGGAAAGAAACATGCGACCACACAAGGCACACCGCAAGGTGGGGTAATCAGTCCGTTATTCAGTAACATCTATCTGGATTCATTTGACCATGAAATGGTTGATAAAGGGTATCGTCTTACAAGATTCGCCGACGATTGGGTAGTACTCTGTAAAACAAGAAATGAAGCAGTTAAAGCATTAAATGATGCAAGACAAATACTATCTAAAATTGGCTTAACACTCCACCCTGAGAAAACCAGAATTACACATATTAAATGGGGATTTGAATTTTTAGGATATAAGATTAAACAAGGAAAAGGACTTAAACTTCCTCGCCATAAAATCAAAAAGCAACCTAATATCATGAACATCTATGCAATTCCGACGGAGAAATCAGTGAAGCGATTCATGGATACTATACGTAGCCGTACAAAACGAAGAATTCCTTTAAGCTTATTTGAGTTAATAGAGAGTATCAATCCTGTCATCAGAGGATGGGGTAACTACTATCGTAAAGCTCACGTTAGAAAACTCTTCAATAAACTCCAACGCTGGATTGTAAGACGAATATGGAGCCATCGATTTAAAAGATGGCGAAACATGGGATGGAAGAAGCTTCACGAATCCAAACTTTATTCGGATTACAAACTTGTAAACCTTATCTCATTAATTCCAGACCTAGATTCTAAAGTTGCATCCAAAGGATGACATAAAGGAAAGCGGATTACGGGAAAACTGTACGATCCGTTTGATTGAGCGGACGGAGGAAGGCTTTTGCCGACCTCCTTCGACTCTACACCAATGA
>NZ_BAWM01000027.1 GCF_000759675.1 Neobacillus niacini
CTCCAGGCACTTCGCTTTCCGCGGGTACTAACCGCCTCCTCGGCGCTAAAGCGCCTGTGGGGTCTCCCCAGCCCCGTCCTCCCGCTCCAATCAACTGAGTGAGATAAATCATCATTTTCCTTAACACAGCCAAAGAAATAAAAACAGCGGGAAATCCGCTGCTCCTCTATTAACTACTTAAAGACCTTGACGATGAGAACATGTAATTACGATGATGGAAGCGAATGCTGTAGACGAGTCCCATTGCAAACATATTACCCATCAATGAACTTCCCCCATAGCTGATAAAGGGTAAGGGAATACCAGTAATCGGAAGTACCTGTATGGTCATACCGACATTTTGGAATACATGAAAAGTAAGCATAGAGATGATTCCTGTACACACATATGTATTAAACGGATCATTCGTATCTAAAGCAGTTTTAATTAAGTGATAAATTAATAGAAAGAAAAGACCGATAACAATACTGCCGCCTACAAAACCATACTCCTCACCTATTACACTAAATATAAAATCAGTGTGTCCTTCAGGAATATATACTTCACGATTGCCAAACCCTTTTCCGGTAATCAGCCCAGACCCAATAGCACTTAATGATTTCAGCAGGTGATAGCCTGAGCTGCTTGAATGATTAAACGGGTCGAGCCAAGCATAAATTCGGTTAAATTTGTACTCTTGTACTTGTAAATACTTTTCAAGTATATCCGGTCTTTGCACGACTAAATAGATAATGAAAACTGCAAGTGAAGCACCAGTGCTGAAGATTGGTAAAATAATTTTCCATGTGATCCCTGAAACTAAAATAAATCCCACTAATATGGATAATAAGACGAGAGAAGTGCCTAGATCATTTTGCTTCATAATAAAGATGATTGGAACGAACGTTGTAATCCCTAATTTAAGCAATAACCAGAAGTCCCTTTTAAGTGTTTTTACAAGATACTTTTCCTGATGTTGGGTTGCGACACGGCTAAGGGCTAAGATTAGAAATGTTTTTACAAACTCTGATGGTTGAATGGAACCAAGAGGAGTGATAAACCAGCTTTTTGCACCGTTTCTGATTGGAGCGATGCTTTCAGGAGCAACAAGGACACCAATAAGTAAAATAAGTCCAAATCCATACAAGTACCAAGAAAGCCGCTTGTATTGATAGCCGTCAAAAAGAATGGTAATAGAAATGATAGCTGCTCCAACAACATACCAGAAAGTTTGTTTGACTAAGAAATTTTCATCGTACTGTCCAGCTGTTTGTGCACTATAAATTCCTAAACAACTAACAATGAAAAATAGAAACAGAATTAATGTTAACGTCCAATCAAATCGATCCACTTTTTTTGTAAAATTGTCCATATGCCACACCCAATTTTTGTCTGTTTGTATAGTGATATGCTAACAAAGAAAAGATTTGGTAACAATATATTTAGGAAATTAATTACAAAACCTATTTATTATGACGATTCTACTTGAGAATTTGTTTCATAAAAAAATAAAACACGGTCGAAGACCGTGCTTACATGAGATAGTTTAGAAACATTGTTGCGATTCCAAAGTAGGTGAGTAAAGAAAAAATATCATTAATCGTCGTAATTAGCGGACCAGAGGCAACAGCTGGGTCAATTTTTAAACGGAATAAAATCAGTGGAATAATGGTACCAGCCAATGTGCCAATAATGAGAGTAAAGAAAAGTGAAACACCGACGACTGCGCCTAAGATAAAACTTCCCTGCCAAATATAAGCAATGATGGAAATAAGAATCCCACAGGTAATCCCGATTGTCACTCCGACCCCAAGTTCACGGGCAATTAAGCGCAGGATGATTCCTTTATCAATATCATGAGAAATTAGTCCTCTTACAACAACTGCTAGTGATTGAGTTCCAGTATTCCCGGTCATTCCAGCAATCATTGGCATAAAAAAGGCAATGGCGACGACCTGCTCTAAGGTATTTTCAAAGCTGCTGATAATCCTGCCGGATATGAGCCCGATAAATAAAAGCAATATTAGCCAAGGGAGCCTCCTTGCAGCAGCCACAAACATTTTTGTATCAAAGTCGATGGATTTCCCAGAAGCAGATAATTTTTCTATATCTTCATTTGCTTCCTTAATAACGACATCAATGATGTCATCGACGGTTACAATACCAACAAGCATATTTCCCTCATCTACTACAGGAATTGCTAGGAAATCGTATCGTTCCGTCATTCGGGCTACTACTTCTTGGTCGGTGGTAACCGAAACAGAAATCACGCGTTCATACATTATCGTATTAATTTTTTCATTGAGATCGGCTAGCAGTAAATCTCGATAAGAAACAACACCAACCAATTTTCTCTCTTCATTGACCACGTACAGGTAGTTAATGGATTCAGCAAACCCAGCAAACGTTTTTAACTTATCCACGGCTTCTCTTACCGTATAATAACTTCGAATCCACACAAAACGATTGGTCATCATTCTTCCAGCTGTTTCAGGTGGATAATTCATGATATCAGTAACCGCTTTAGACTCTTCTACCTTCATTCCAGAGAGGAGAGATTCTTTTTTCTCTGGTGATAGTTCATCCAGTAGGAGGGCTAGGTCATCATTGTCCATTAAATCAAGGACTTTACTGGATTTCTCAATCCCAAGTTTATTTAATACCTCAAGCTGTTCTTCTTTTTCAAGTTCCTGCATTAGGTCAGCGAGGACTTCAAAATTTAAAAATAAAAGAAAACGGAGTTTATGTTTTTCAGGTAAATCCTCATATATTTTTGCTGTATCATATGGCTGTAATTCTTCGAGGATGGTAATAAAGTCTGCCTTTTTGTTTTCTTTTAATAATTTTATAATATGGAGAGTAATTTCGTCTTGCGTCATATCTTTAATCATCTAGCACGCTCCTTTCAAACGGTGCGTTTTAATCTCTCTATACATGTATGTAAAAAATGATTTGTTGATAATACTGCTGTTATACTAGTATGGAGTTTAATCTAGTATGTGTTATTCATAAAAGAATCAAGCTAACTGTTTCAAGATTATCACAAATATCTTTAGAATTGTAAAAGAATTGAAATAAGCTATTTGGACTATTAATGATAAAATGATAAAGGATTGGTTAATATTGGTGAGCATCGAAATGAGTGCTTTTCTTACTCATTATCATAGATTTTATTTTTCCTGATCGGAGGAGTTTGGCTTTGAAAAAGCATCATCAAGACATACAGGATCTTGTCTATGTCCACTTAAATCAAAATGATCAGTATGCACTATCCTACGGTATTGAATTTGCTGAATTTGCTGCTGCTTTTTCGGGTACATTGAATCATTTGTTACTATTAAAACATCGCTTTGATGACGGTGATTTTAATATGCATACTCTGCTCGAATATTGTCCCGATGAGAGAATTAAAAGATTAGCTGCTGAAGATATATATGGCTACGGTGATTTTTGCTGGATTGACTTTGTTGAAGAAGAAGGATTAAATGAACTCACAGGACAGGAAATAGCGGAAATATTATATTTGGGACATCAAAAGCAACATTTAAAACTGCCATTTTATAATAAGCTTGGAAATCGTTTTGTTTATTTGGCTCATGACGATGGATTCTTTAATAAAATATATTATCGAAGTTTTAAGGATTTTTTTCATCTGTTAAGTCACGCACTTTCCATTAAAATTGGAGAGTTAAAGCTTGAAAAGTCACTTCTTGGACTCAGGAAAAAACGAATCTATCCACCAATAAATAAGGAGATTCTCCTATCTTTAACTCCTTTTATAAAAGAGGGCATTTGTATTTCATTACGGGATGTAGACCATCAGCGCAACAGGTTGGAAATTCCTATCTGGGTGATTGGTGATTTTGATTCGATGGATGATATGTACGAGGAATATGAACAAATTGCAGGTGAAAACTGCCATGCTAAAATCATCTTTGATAAAAAAACAAAAGAATGGAAGCTTACTGTTATCTAATCTCTCCATTTCCATGGGGAGATTTTCTTTTTGTTAGTGATAATAGGGAGTTTTTATCCAAGCTGTATGTTTCATAAAATAATAAAAGTGATAAAATAAAATCGTGAAATGCGAAAATGGAGGTTTAGTATGAAAACGAAAATTGGTTTATTATACGGCGGTAAATCCGCTGAACATAAAGTATCATTACAAACAGCACTTGCAGTAATCAAGGCGCTTGATCTTGAAAAATATGAAATTCATCCGATTTACATAAATGTAGAAGGTCAATGGATAAAGGGACCGCAGCTTAATGCGCCAGTAGAAAACGTCAAAGCATTAGAATTTTCAAATGAAAATCAGTTATCACCTTTAACATTAGCACCATCACTTTTTCAAAACAACGAAAAACAGAATCACGAACCATTGGATGTGATTTTTCCACTGCTCCATGGACCAAATGGTGAGGATGGAACGGTACAAGGATTATTGGAATTGTTAAACCTTCCATATGTCGGCAATGGTGTATTAGCCTCAGCGGCTGGCATGGATAAAGTAATGATGAAAAATGTATTTGCGGAGGCCGGTCTCCCGCAAGTAAATTATGTTGCTTTCATTAAAGCGGAATGGGAAAAGGCGAAAGAGTCTGTTTATGTAAAAGTGGAAGAGAAACTTGGTTACCCTTGCTTTGTAAAACCTGCCAACTTAGGCTCAAGTGTAGGAATTAGTAAATGTACGAATAGAACAGAACTAGAAGCGGCATTTGTAGAAGCTTTCCAATTTGACCGTAAAGTGATTATTGAAGAAGGTGTCATAGCCCGTGAAATCGAAGTAGGAATACTTGGGAACGATGAGCCGGAGTGCTCGGTTGCGGGTGAAATTGTTCCCAAGAAGGATTTTTATGATTATAAAGCGAAATATGAAGATGGTGATACGGCTCTAATCATCCCTGCAGACGTTACTGCAGAAGAGTATCAACAAATTAAAGAGATGGCTATTCAAGCCTTCAAAGCGTTAGATTGCTCAGGCCTTGTTCGTGCTGACTTCTTCTTAACAAAGGACGGTAAGGCGTTAATTAATGAAGTGAATACGATGCCGGGCTTCACGCCATTTAGCATGTTCCCGCTGTTATGGAAGCATACAGGTGTTGAGTATCCACAGTTGATTGAAACCCTAGTTAATCTTGCTAAAGAAAGACATGCTGAAAAACAAAACATAAAATATACCTTCTAGAATACAATGACACGGCTGGGAGCCGTGTCTTTATTTAAAGATAATATTAATTATCAACTTTGAGAATTGGCTAGCTACAGCGCCTAGGGGCTCGGGGTCATAAGCCCCTGGGCACTAAGGAAATCTCCTTAGATTAATCTTCGCAGGAACAAGATGTGCTTGTTCCGAAGGCGCTTACGCTTTTCTAATAAAATTCCCAACTGGAGGATTAACATGATAAAAAGAACATTACAGCAGATATCGGATATGATTTCAGTCAAAAATGAGATTACCTCATTTGCTGATACAGAAATTACTGGTGTTTCGATCGATTCAAGAAAAATAGAAGTGGGAAATTTGTTTATTCCTTTTAAAGGGGAAAACTCGGATGGTCATAAATTTGTAGAGGATTCACTAAAAAAGGGAGCAGCCGCTGCACTTTGGCAAAGCGATGTCCCAAATCCGCCCATGCATTTACCGATTCTTATTGTTGAAGATTGCTTAGTGGCATTACAGGAATTAGCGAGAGAATATCGCAAACAGTTACAAGTAAAAGTAGTAGGTATTACAGGGAGTAACGGGAAAACCACAACAAAGGATATGACCGCTTCCCTGCTTTCCACCACCTATAAAGTTCAAAAAACAGAAGGAAATTATAATAACCATATTGGTTTGCCTTTAACGGTCTTAGGTTTGGATGAGGATACGGAAATTGCTGTTTTAGAAATGGGCATGAGTGGAAGAGGGGAAATTGAATTCCTTACAAAACTTGCTTCTCCAGATGCGGTAGTTATTACCAACATCGGAGAATCACACCTTCTTGACCTCGGATCAAGAGAAGGGATCGCTGAAGCAAAGCTAGAAATACTGCAAGGTTTAAAAGATGGTGGTTTGGCGGTGTTTTATGGAGATGAGCCGCTTTTGATGGAACGGATTAATAAATATAAAGGGAATGTTAACGTAGAAACATTTGGGAGAACGAATACAAATGACTTTTTCCCTACAGAAATTATTCAGCTGGAACAAGGAAATATGTTTAAAATCAATGAGTCTTCGGAAAACTTCGAACTTCCTGTATTAGGAACTCATAATATATTAAATGCCCTTGCTGCCATGATTATTGCTCATTACTTTGATGTGCCATTTAAAAAAATGAATGCGGGTTTAGCTAATGTTAAATTAACGAATATGAGAATGGAGCTAGTTGAAGGGGTTCACGGAGAAAAGATTATCAACGACGCCTATAATGCTAGTCCTACCTCGATGATGGCGGCAATTGAACTTGTATCAAACCTTAAGGGTTACGAGAAAATTATTCTAGTTCTTGGTGATATGCTTGAATTAGGACCACTGGAAAAACAATATCATCAGCAAATTGGTAAGAGTTTAAATCCTGATAAAATCGATTTGTTATTTACCTTTGGAAAGTTAGCAGAACATATTGCTGAAGGTTCACGTTCCAGCCTAGGGAAACAAAGAGTTTTTTCTTTTATGGATAAAAATGAATTGATTCAAGTATTAGAGCAGCATGTAAATAACCAAACATTAATTCTTGTAAAGGCTTCAAGAGGAATGAAACTTGAGGAAATTGTAACAGCCTTACAACAAAAATAAGACCGTATGCTAAATGCTGTTAATGGAACACTAAAGAAAAATAATTATTTTCAAAGCAAAGCAGGTGGAGAGAACATGATTGGCTGTTTATGTATTCACGGCTTTACAGGGGCACCATATGAAGTAGAACCGCTTACTGAGTATTTAACAAAGCATACGGACTGGATAATCAGTGTCCCGACTCTTCCTGGTCATGGCGAAAATCTTTCACTAAAAGATATCCACTATCAACAATGGATTGAACATGCAGAGGCTGAATTAAAGAAATTGATTAAAACATGTGATCGAGTTTATGTGATTGGGTTTTCTATGGGTGGCATGATTGCAAGTCTTCTAGCTGCAAAATACCCTGTGGACAAGCTTGTACTACTTAGCGCAGCTGCTTATTACCTTAACCCCAAACAGATGGCAAATGAAATTAAGTCGATGATTGTTGACTTATTTAAAGGAAACTTAGTAAACAATGAATTTTTTCAGCGCTACAAAAGAAAAATAAAAGTAACTCCCATAAAAGCGACTTTTCAATTTCGCAGACTTGTTTCTTACATCAAACCACTTCTCCCTCAGGTAGAAGTGCCAACGCTAATTGCACAGGGAGAATGTGACGGAATCGTCCCTCCTAAAAGTGCTGAATACTTATATCGGACAATTAGTGCAAAAACAAAAAGGCTTACGTATATTAAGGATTCTAGCCATCATATTTGTCACTGTGAGGAAAAAGAGGCCCTATTTTCCCAAGTTTATGACTTTTTGATGGAGCGGTAATGCTAATATGGGACTCGTTAAAAAACCGCATTAATTGCAATTAACTTGTAATAATGTTATGATTATCAGCAACGTGTCTAAAGAACGAATGAAATAGGGCATACTCCTTTGGAGGGATGTCTTTTTTTTGGTAAAATAAAGATGTTACCTAGTTACGTCATTTTGATGCGAATCATAAGTATTCAGCACATAGATAAAATTTTTATATAAATGAAGGAGAATGAAAACATTGACAAAGTTTGAAGATTTAGGCCTAAGTCAGGCAACTTTACAAGCTGTCCTTAAAATGGGTTTTGAGGAAGCAACACCAATCCAGGCAGAAACAATTCCGATGGGCCTAGCAAATAAGGATTTGATCGGGCAAGCTCAAACAGGAACTGGTAAAACAGCTGCATTTGGTATCCCTTTAGTTGAAAAAGTGGATGTGAGCAAGGATGCGATTCAAGGTATCGTAATCGCACCAACACGTGAGCTTGCGATTCAAGTATCGGAAGAACTTTATAAAATTGGATCTGGTAAAAGAGTTCGCGTTTTATCTATCTACGGCGGACAGGATATCAGTCGTCAGATTCGTTCACTTAAGAAAGCTCCACATATTATTGTGGGTACTCCAGGACGTGTTTTGGACCATATTAATAGAAAAACCATGCGTTTAGATACAGTTAACACTGTAATTCTTGATGAAGCGGATGAAATGTTAAATATGGGATTCATTGAAGATATTGAATCTATTCTTGCTTCAACACCAGCGGAGCGCCAAACATTACTTTTCTCAGCAACAATGCCTGGGCCAATTCAAAGAATGGCAGAGAAGTTCATGAAAGACCCGCAAATTGTTCGTGTAAAGATGAAAGAAATGACTGTTCCTGCGATTGAACAATATTACCTTGAAGTAATGGAAAAGAATAAATTCGATGTCTTAACAAGACTTCTTGATATTCAATCACCAGAATTAGCGATAATTTTTGGACGTACAAAACGCCGTGTCGACGAATTATCTGAAGCATTAACCTTAAGAGGTTATACTGCTGAAGGGATTCACGGAGATTTAACACAGGCGAAACGTATTCAAGTACTGCGTAAATTTAAAGAAGGTACAATTGATGTACTTGTTGCAACGGATGTTGCTGCAAGGGGTCTCGATATTTCTGGCGTTACGCATGTTTACAACTTTGATATCCCACAGGATCCTGAAAGCTATGTGCACCGTATTGGACGTACAGGACGTGCAGGTAAGTCTGGTATGGCACTAACATTTATTACACCACGTGAAAAATCTTACCTAGCTGTTTTGGAAAGAACAACGAAACGTAAGATGGAAAGAATGACTCCTCCTACATTAGATGAAGCGTTGGAAGGTCAACAACGTGCTGTAGTTGATAAAATTGTTGCAACGATTGAATCAAATAATCTTCAGTATTATAAGGCTGCGGCTAAAGAACTACTTGAAGAAAATGATGCTTCAACTGTTGTTGCTGCAGTATTAAAAATGTTAGTTAAAGAACCTGATCAGACACCGGTTAAGTTAACAGAAGAATCACCGCTTCACACTAAAAGAGACAGAAAGCCTCAAGATCGTGACCGTAGAAGAAGAGATGACAATAGAAGCTATAATTCTTCGCGTGGTGGCGAACGCGATCGCAAAAAAGCACCTGCTAAGCCAAGAACAGGTGAAAAGCGTACATCTGGAAAATCAAAACCAAGAAGCTTTAACCGATAATAATGATAGAGAGCATGGGCATAATGTCCAATGCTCTCTTTTTATTTTACAGGTGTGAATTGGGAACAGTAATGGTAACAGCATGTTAGGAGTGATTAGGATGATCGTTAAACTTGGATATGTTGCGATGAGTTTGGAGCTTCAAAATGCGTCACCTTCTCAAACAATGACGTTTGCACAATTTAGCAAGATAAAAGACCGCGATGCTGCTATTCGTAAGCTAGAGCGAATAGCAGAGTCAAATATAGATAATTGCCTAAGGTTACTAAAACACAATGTTGGAAATCAAATTCATTTCTTTCGACTAAGTTCCCGGCTAATCCCATTGGCTAACCACGAGGAGCTGCAGGATTGGGATTATATGAAACCGCTGAAAGATTCTTTAAAAAAGATTGGTGACTATCTAAAAGTGCACCCAATGCGTATTGATTTTCACCCTGACCATTTTGTTGTACTTAATACACGGAACAAGGAGATACTCACGAATGCGCTAAAGACACTTTTGATGCACAGGAAGCTGCTTAAAGGGATGGGGATAGATACAGAACATCGTTGTGTTCTTCATGTAGGCGGCGGCTATGAGGATAAGGAACTGGCGCTGGAACAGTTTATTCATAATTGGGGATATATCCAACCTGCCATTCAAAAAATGATTATGCTTGAAAACGACGATACAACGTTTACTCTTAAAGAAACATTATACCTTTGTGAAAAGTTAGGAATCCCAATGGTATTTGATTATCACCATCATTTGGCTAATCATGAAGTAGAGGTCTGGCAGGAAGACTGGGAAAGAATAGTCAACACGTGGAAGGCATCTCCACTCCCTATAAAAATGCATATTTCTAGTCCGCGATCGGCAAAGGAATATAGGTCCCACGCAGACTTTGTAGATCCAGAAATGTTTTTGGAATTCCTATACGCGATAAAAGGAACCGTTCCTGAGGTACATTGTATGATAGAAGCCAAACAAAAGGATGGGGCCCTCTTTCAACTGATGAGGGATTTACAAGGTAGGAACGGAATTAATGTAATAGGCCACTCTAGCTTTACAGTTTAATAACGATGATGTGTCTTCCTGGATTCCCGTGTATACTTAGAGAAAGGCAATGAATGGGAGGGAGCATATGATACTAGAGCCGCAAAAACGAATATCTGCAAAGGCATTAACAGTATGGAGAATCTCTGGGGCGATAAAGATTGTAATTAGCTGGATCTTAGCAGCGGTGGCTATTTTCTTTCTACATATTTTTAAAGGTCCATTTTGGATTTCAGTTTTAATATTAGGAATCGAACTTATTTCTACTTATTTCATCATTTTTTTATTTCCGTCACTAAGATGGCGGTGTTGGCGATATGATGTTAGAGACGAGGAAATTGAACTCCAGGAAGGCATTTTCATTGTAAAGCGAACACTAGTCCCAATGATTCGAGTGCAGCATGTTGATACAGTTCAGGGACCTATTTTACGCAAATATCAATTGGCTTCTGTCATTATTAATACAGCAGCAACAGCTCATGAAATTCCTGCATTAGAAGAGAGCGAGGCGGAAGAATTAAGGCGCTTTATTTCTAATCTTGCAAGGGTGGCCGATGAAGATGTCTGAACCGAAAAGGCTTCATCCCATTGTGATCGTGTTGACGATCGGTAAGCGAATTAAGGATTTTATTTTTACATTTATAGCATTGTTTTTTATCTGGAATAAAGGAGATGGTGGAAAGCTGCTGCTTTTTGGGGCTTCCGCTATTGCTATCATTGGAATTATTCTAGTAAGTATTCTTTCTTGGCTGCGCTATACCTATAGGTTAGAGCAGAATGAACTTCGGATCGAATATGGTGTTTTTGTTCGCAAGAAAAGGTATATTCCATTGGAACGTATCCAAAGTCTTGATATTTCAGAAGGAATCCTTCAGCGCTTATGTGGGATGGTGAAGGTTCAAATTGAAACAGCGGGCGGAAGTGGGACTGATGAAGCTGAGGCTGTTCTTTCAGCAATCTCTAAAGAAGAGGCGCGCTATATTCAAGAATATGTTGCTGCGGCTAAAAACCCTTCTGTTCAAGAAGATATAGAATATATTCAGGAAGTTCCTAATCATACAGTCTATAAAATTACTACTTCACAGTTGATTTTATTATCACTTACCTCAGGAGGGGTAGGGGTTGTCATTTCAGCGGTATTGGCTTTTTTGTCACAGTTAGATGATTTTATTCCCTATGAAAGATTATTTCGTGGAGTCGAACAATGGGCAGTGAGTAATATGATTATAATTGCCCTGCTTGTTTTTGTTGGCTTTGTGGCAGCCTGGATTATTGCTCTTTTTGGAACGATGTTGAAATATGCAAATTTCAATGTCACCAAAACTGAACATGATTTGGTTATTTCTCAAGGTCTATTAGAAAAAAGACAGATTACGATTCCTTTAACACGAATTCAAGCAATAAGGATTAATGAAAATATTGTCCGTCAATGGCTTGGTTACGGGTCTGTTAGCGTTGAAAGTGCTGGTGGTTCAGCAAGTAATAAGGAAGGTTCGAAGGTACTGCTGCTTCCACTTGTTAAGTTGGATACCATAGAACAAATTTTGGGGCAATATCTTACAGATTATCAATTCACATCAAGTTTTACTCCCGTTCCTAAAAGAGCGATGATCCGTTATATTTTTCGGAGCTGGTTTATTATTGTTCCAATCGTTGTGGTTTCCATTGTTTTTCTAAAGGTTTGGGGTCTTCTTTCATTGATTATTCTTACCCTAATAACATTTTGGGGAGTATTAAAATATATGGACGCCGGCTGGAGTTTGGAAGAGCAGCAATTGAGTCTTCGATACCGAACAATCGTCCGTACCACTGTGTTTATAAAGAGAAATAAAATTCAAAGTCTAGAATTGAAAGAAAGTTATTTTCAGAGAAGGAAAGAGCTGGCAACACTAGAGGCTTTTGTGAAAGTTGGTTTCGGGGGTGCTGGGGGCCGTGTAATCGATATGGACCGAATGGATGTGAAAAAGGTCTACTCTTGGTTTTCGAGGGAAGCCAAAATAAGGGATTGAACCGAAATTTATGGCTCAATCCCTTTTTTTATTAAAAGAAATGGCTCCTAGTAAAAATCCACCTAATAAGCCGAATATATGGGCGGTAATATTAATATTGGGCTGTAAAAAGGTCATAATCAAGCTAAGGGCACAAATCGTAAGGATGATTTGCGAGTTTTGCTGAGAGAGCATATGCTTACGGAAGAGAATAATGCTAATATAATAACCGAATAATCCAAAGATGGCTCCACTTGAACCAACATGTACATAGGTTAAAGGTTCAAGTAGCAGTGTAGCTACATTAGCTAGGATCCCAGAAACAAGATAGACCAATACGAATGTACCTTTACCTAACATCCTTTCAAGTGCTGGGCCAAAAAGGACGAGTGAGAAGCTGTTGAATAAAGCATGAGTAAATCCGTCATGCATAAAGATGGGAGTAACCAGCCGCCAATATTCACCTTCCGTAATATAGAGGTTTACTCCTGATAAAGTGGCTTTAAACCAAAAGTTTGGAAAAATAGGTAAGGCAGTAAAAAGATATAATAGGAAATGGATGGCGATAATAATAGAAACAACTGGATAAAAACGGATAAATTCGCGAAAACTTTCTGTTCTCGTAAACATAATAACCTCCTGAGTATACTTATCTATATAATAGACTGAAATTTGGTCTTGTTGTACTATTATGCATTGTTTAATTTAAATAGAAGGGATACCTGAGCATGATTAAAGGGATTGGGATTGATATTATTGAACTTTCCAGGATTGAAGAGATTGTCACTAGACAAAGAAAATTAATTGATCGAATACTAACTGAAAATGAAAAACAAACGTTTGAACAGCTTCCTGAAAGAAGGAAAATTGAATTTTTAGCGGGAAGGTTTGCTGCTAAAGAAGCCTTTTCGAAGGCAGCAGGAACGGGAATTGGAAAGGAATTATCTTTCCTGGATATTGAAATTGAAACAGATTCTTTAGGTAAGCCTTTTATTGCCAAGCCCGAAATAACCTGCTTTATTTCCATCTCGCATAGTAGAGATTATGCCGTAGCCCAGGTCATCATCGAAGAAAAATAGAAAAAATCATAAATAGCTTGCGCTGTCTAGCGCAAGCTGCCTAGCCCCTCGAGTCGCTTCGATCCTAACGATGAAGTCAAAAAGCGACTTCACCGTTAGGCCCTCCAGCGCTTGTCGGGGCTGTTCCAGGCGCTTTTGCATTTCTTTTAACCCTTTTATCATATTTCTTGAGGTTGTCTCATATATTCATAGGGAAATGGGAGAGACAAGTCTTCTTTAAATTCATATGAAAATGAGACAAGAAGGGGTTGAAGGAATTGAGGAAAAGGTTGTTGCTTGTTATTACGGGGTTAATGGTCGTCTTTTTACTGGCAGCCTGTGGCTCTAAGTCAAAGGATGATGTGGTGAAAGAGCTAACTGGAAAACTAAATGATTTATCGGGTTATAAAGTAGACGCGAAAATGACGTTGAAAATGGGTACCGATTCACAGGTGTATAACGTAGAGATTTGGCATAAGGATCCAACATTTTACCGTGTAAATTTAAAAAATACAGAAAAAGACCAAAGCCAGATGATTCTACGGAATAAAGAAGGTGTTTTTGTATTAACACCTGCTCTAAAAAAGAGCTTCAAATTTCAAAGTGATTGGCCGCAGAACAGCAGCCAGGCCTATTTATACGAATCATTAATTAAAGACATCGTTGAAGATAAAGAAGCAAAATTCTCTACAACGAAAGAACATTATGTATTTGAAACAAAAACCCGCTATCAAAACAATAGTATGCTGCCAATCCAAGAAATTAAACTAAACAAAGAAGATTTATCACCTGCAGTTGTAAAAGTAATGGATCCTGATCGAAATGCTCTTGTGACAGTAGAATTTTCTAAGGTTAAATTTAACGCAAGCTTCGATGACAGTGATTTTGATATGAAAAAGAATATGACACGTGCTGATCTTAACCTGCCAGTAATGGCTGATAGTAAGGACACTGCTTTTACAGTTAAATATCCGACAGCCGACTTAGGAGCAAAGTTAGTGGATGAAAAAGAAGTGAAACTTGAAAATGGCAAACGTGTCGTCCTAACATACGAAGGTGAAAAGTCATTTACACTTGTACAAGAAAAGGTAACAGTAAAAGAAGCCTCTACATCACCGACCTATGTGGATGGAGATTTAGTTGATCTAGGCGTTACGATTGGTGCTGTTTCTGAAGGTTCGATTACTTGGACCATGGATGGTGTTGACTACATGATTGCCTCAAATGACTTAACGGAAAAAGAACTCGTTGAGATTGCAAGAACAGTCCAAGGCGATGTAGAAAAATAAAAGTTTAAGAAACAGGCTCTTGTAAAGGGCCTGTTTTCTTTTTAATTGCGTACAATGCCAAATACTATCCCCACACCATTAATGTCTTCCTAGTAAAGGCCTTTTGCTTCGATGCATTCCTTCCCTCTTTCAGGTTGTGTTAAAAGTAAATTTTACACTCTCCCCTAACCATATGGTTTCAGAATATTCGAGTGGAGTACGGTCACTTAAATAAGAAACACTCTTTAATAAAATGCTGCCACTTCTCTTTCTGTAGAGAAACTGGGAGCTCAGCAAGGAATGCCGTCTCTAGCTGATATTAAAAGGCGATTAGTTAATTCAAATTAAGTAATAATAAGTATGGTGGAAGAGTTATGAGCGAGGATAACTTATCCACCTTCTTTTTTTATTAGGCTGTGTTAAAGCTAAATATTGATATTTGCACTCTGTTGATTTTCGCGGAAGGCACGAAGACTCCTGCGGGAGGACGGGGCAGGGGAGACCCCACAGGCGCTTAAGCGCCGAGGAGGCTCCCCGAACCGCCCGCGGAAAGCGAAGTGCCTGGAGCGCAAATCAACATACAAATTTAACACAGCCTTTTATTATAATGAGGAGGATAATCATGAATGCAATTATTTCAGACTTAATTGAAAAAGCCCAAAATATTAATGAAGTTGATTTAGTATTAAAAAATGGAGAGATTGTAGATGTTTTTTCTCTGGAAACCTTTAAAGGAGACATTGCCATCTATAATGGGTATATAGTTGGGATTGGAAATTTCGAATGGAGCAAAAAGGCAGTAGATGTATCCAATCAGTACATCATACCTGGATTAATTGATGGGCATATCCATATTGAATCGACCATGGTTCGGCCATCTGAATTTTCCCGAGCAATCATTAAACATGGGATCACAACCGTGGTAACCGATCCACATGAAATTGCCAATGTATCTGGTATAGAAGGTATCAAATTTATGATAGATGATGCTAAAAACTCTATGGTAGATATTTTAATGAAATTACCATCTTGTGTTCCGGCAACTAAATTTGAGAACAATGGAGCAACCCTCACTTCAAATGATTTAAGAGATCTTTTAGAATATGATGAGGTTATTGGATTAGCAGAAGTGATGGATTATCCGTCAGTCATAAATTACGAAAAAGATATGATGGATAAGATTGAAATGGTGAAAAACAAAAAATTAGTCATTGATGGCCATGCTGCAGGGTTGAGCGATGATAAGCTTGATATCTATAGTATTGCTTCGATACGCAATGATCACGAGGCGGTAAATGCAAAAGAGGCTTTAACTCGAATAAGAAAAGGTTTCAATGTATTGGTGAGAGAAGGTTCTGCAGCGAAAGATTTATTGGCTATTTTACCAGGCATAAATTCAAAAAATAGTACTCGATTTTCTTTTTGTACAGATGATAAACATCTTGATGAAATGGTTGATGAAGGCACAATCAACCATGCAATAAAACTAGCAGTTAAAAATGGATTAGACCCGCTGATAGCCATCCAAATGGCTACTATTAACAATGCAAAATGCCATGGGATTGAAAATAAGGGGGCTGTTGCTCCAGGGTATTTAGCGGATTTACTAATAGTGGATAATCTCATTGATTTGTCCATTCATAAAGTAATCAAAAGTGGAAAAATCGTTAACATCGAGAACCAGCAGAGGAAAGAACAAGTTGAGATTCCAAAATCCATCATGCATTCGGTGAAAATTCCAAATATCACTGAAAGAATGCTGCAAATTCCCCTTAAAGAAGGTCAAAAAGCAAATATCATCGAAATATTACCAAGCAAACTTATTACAAGAAAAAGGGTTGATTTTGTAGATATAAAAGAGGGCGTTTTTCTAAGCAATCCAGAAAAGGATTATCTTAAAATGGCGGTATGTGAAAGGCATAAAAGCACGGGTAATGTTGGACTTGGTATTGTCCACGGTTTGAAATTAAAGTGTGGAGCAATAGCATCTACCGTTGCTCACGATTCACATAATATTGTCGTTGCAGGTACGAATGATAATGATATGATCCTAGCAATAGAAGCATTACATAACACACAAGGGGGGTTAGTCATTGTTAAAAATAGTGAAATTTTAGCCCGAGTGGAATTACCGATTGCGGGATTAATGTCTGATCAACCATATGAAGTGACAGTTAAAAGACTTTTATACATGCATGAAATACTAGGAACCATTGTAGACCATCACTCACAAAATATTTTTATGATTTTATCATTTTTATGTTTACCAGTCATCCCAGAATTAAAACTTACAGATAAAGGGCTATTTGATGTTACTTCTTTTAATCATATTAAAATTGGGATATAAATACATGGAAAAAATCATAAACCTTTTTCAATTCGAAAAACATAATACAAGGGTATTAACGGAAATATTAAAGGCTCAGCAATTTCCTTAACTCCCAGATATGATATTTGACATATGATAAAACTAGTTTGATAATCAAAAAGTAAAAATAAAATATATATTGACTTTAGTTAGTAGGAAGTGGAGAAAATGCAAGAGCAGGGCTTTTTCTATAGAGATACATGGGCAGAGATTGATTTGGATTGTATTCTCTCAAATGTTACCTCCGTTAAAAAACTTTTGCCGCCCAAAGTGGATATCATAGCAGTAGTAAAAGCAAATGGATACGGTCATGGAGACGTTCAAGTAGCTGAAAGTGCACTGGAAGCGGGAGCGACCTATTTAGCAGTAGCATTTATGGATGAAGCTATTGCCTTAAGGAATAAGGGGATACAGGCACCGATTCTAGTCTTAGGAGCTACACGTCCAGAGGATGTTGAGCTGGCAGTTAAATTTAACATCACCATTACAGTGTTCCAAATGGAATGGGTGAAAGCGGCTCAATCCTATCTTCCGCTGGATAAGATGCTCCGAGTTCATATTAAGCTAGATACTGGAATGGGAAGGATTGGAGTCCGAACCAAGGAAGAGTTAGCAGCCGTTGTGCAAATGATATCAAACGATGATAGAATTGAAATTGAAGGGATATTTACACACTTTGCAACAGCAGATGAAGTAGATCTTACTTATTTCGAGAAACAAATAAAGTTATTTCATGATTTGTTATCTGTTTTAAAGGAACGTCCAAAGTATATACACTGCAGCAACAGCGCTGCAGCTTTACGCTTCTCAAAAGCCAATTTTAATGCGGTTCGTCTTGGGATTGCTATGTATGGATTAACACCCTCTCCTGAGATAGAACATGAGCTCCCATTCCCCCTAAAAGAGGCTTTTTCACTTCGTTCGAGGCTTGTTCATGTGAAAAAGCTAGATAAGGGTGATAAAGTAAGTTATGGTGCTACTTATGAAACTGAGGATGAAGAGTGGATTGGTACGATTCCTATCGGTTATGCTGACGGTTGGATCCGTCGACTCCAAGGGCAGGAAGTATTGGTTGAGGGTAAAAGAGTGCCAATTGTTGGCAGGATTTGTATGGATCAATGTATGGTGAAATTGCCATATGCTGTTCCGGTTGGGACGACTGTTACGTTGATTGGAAAACAGAATGATGAATTCATTTCCGTTAACGAAATTGCGCGAAAACTAGAAACAATCAATTACGAAGTACCTTGTATCATCTCAAATAGAGTACCCCGTCTGTATAAACAGGGTGGGAAAATTGTCGTTTTAAAAAACTATCTTCTTCATGAATAAGTGGGCTAATAATGAAAAATAAACATATTTATGATAATGCGGAATTTTAGTGCATAAAAGGTAGTTTGTTTGGCCTATAATACAGAAGTATTATATTTAGTCTATGCATGTTGGGCATTAAGTGGTATTATTAAATATGGTAGATAGAAAAAATGGTGTGTAGTGATGGTGGAGGTGTATGTTTGTGTCTGAATCCGGCGCAACTACGGAAATCTTAGTAAAATTACCGCAACATCTTTTAACCGAGTTAGATGGTTTTGTAAAATTAGAAAACGTTAACCGGAGCGAGTTTATTTATCAGGCAACTAAAATGTATTTGCGCGAACGAAAAAAGAGACAAATTCGCGAATCCATGAGACGTGGATACATGGAAATGGCAATGATCAATTTAACGATTGCATCGGAAGCATTTCAAGCAGAATTTGAGGCAGAGCATACAGTTGAACGTCTTGTAAGCGGAGGGTAATCCCTTGATTGTTAAGCGTGGTGACGTTTATTTCGCGGACCTATCCCCAGTTGTTGGTTCTGAACAAGGCGGCGTCCGTCCTGTACTTGTCATTCAAAACGACATCGGGAATCGGTTTAGTCCCACAGTTATTGTTGCAGCGATTACAGCTCAAATTCAAAAAGCGAAGCTTCCCACTCATGTAGAAATTGATGCGAAGCGCTACGGTTTTGAACGAGATTCAGTCATACTTTTAGAACAGATTCGTACAATTGATAAACAGCGGTTAACCGATAAAATAACACATCTCGATGACGAAATGATGGAAAAAGTGGATGAAGCCTTGCGAGTAAGTATAGGTCTCATCGAATTTTAGTATTTATGCACGCTCTTTTTAGAAAGAGCGTTTTTTTATACGTATGCTCTTACCTTATATTTGTTTCTGCTTTTAGCAAGCTACTTAGCTTGCTTTTTTTTTATTTAATAGGAAAGAAACGGTCCTGTAATGAATCGGTTGAGGGAATTTGATACAATATGGTAATAGGAATGGAGGTTTATATTGTGAATGATACAGTTGTAAAAGATGAACAGCTTCTTGGGAAGGTAGCTGCTGAGTTAACCATATCTCAAAAACAGGTAAAAAGTGTTATCTCTTTATTGAATGAGGGGAACACCGTGCCATTTATCGCCCGCTACCGTAAAGAAATGACGGGGGCATTAGATGAAGTCCAAATTCGAAATATCCAGGAACGCTGGCAATACATACAAAACCTTGAGCAAAGGAAAGAAGAAGTACTTCGGACCATTGCTGAGCAAGGTAAACTAACCGATGAGCTTACACATAAAATAACGAAAGCTGAAAAGCTTCAAGAGGTTGAAGATTTATATCGACCATATAAACAAAAACGACGTACAAAAGCAACGGTTGCAAAGGAAAAAGGTTTGGAACCTTTAGCGGAATGGTTATTAACATTTCCAATGACACCAGTTGAGGATAGGGCTAAGCAATTTCTATCTGAGGATAAAGAAGTTCTTACAGTGGAAGAAGCTATTGCTGGTGCGAAAGATATCATTGCTGAAATGATTTCTGATGACGCCGAGAGTCGTAAATGGATTCGGAATGAAACTTTTAAGTCAGGTAAAGTGGAGTCAACAGTAAAAGATGCTGAGAAGGACGAGAAAAAAGTTTATGAAATGTACTATGAATATGAGGAGCCTGTAAATAAAATCGTTCCACATCGAATCCTTGCTTTAAATCGAGGCGAAAAGGAAGATATCTTAAGGGTATCCATAAAAATGAATAATGACATAATTCTTTCTTACCTATCAAGAAAATGGGTACGTGTCCAGCATTCACCCGCTGCAGCTTTTGTTATAGATGCAATTGAAGATAGTTATAAGCGACTTATCCAGCCATCGATTGAAAGAGAAATTCGAGGTGAACTAACAGATATGGGTGAAGAGCAAGCCATTCATATCTTCTCAGAAAATCTTCGTAACTTACTTTTGCAGCCGCCATTAAAGGGAAAAGTGGTCATTGGTGTTGACCCTGCATATCGGACAGGCTGTAAGCTTGCTGTGGTAGATGAAACCGGTAAGGTGTTAAAAATAGATGTCATTTATCCACATCCTCCCGTATCAAAAACAAAGGAAGCAAAGGAGAAATTCATTCGAATTCTTCGTGATTATAAAGTAGAGATGGCTGCTATTGGTAATGGAACTGCCTCAAGGGAAACGGAACAATTCGTGGCTGATATCCTTAAGGAAATGGAAGAAGAAATCTATTACTTAATTGTTAATGAAGCAGGTGCTAGCGTGTACTCTGCCTCTGACCTAGCGAGAGAAGAGTTTCCTAATTTTCAGGTTGAAGAAAGAAGTGCCGTCTCAATCGCAAGAAGATTACAGGATCCGCTTGCTGAGTTAGTAAAAATTGACCCTAAATCAGTAGGAGTTGGTCAATACCAACATGATGTTACCCAAAAGCGCCTTTCGGAATCATTGCATTTTGTTGTTGAAACTGCAGTAAACCGTGTGGGGGTTAATGTCAATACAGCCTCAGCCTCCTTACTGCAATATGTTGCGGGACTAACCAAAACCGCGGCACACAATATTGTGAAGAAAAGGGAAGAGGAAGGGAAGTTTACTAGCCGGGTGCAATTAAAGAAAGTCCCGCGCTTAGGGGCAAAAACCTATGAACAAGCAATTGGCTTCTTACGGGTATTAGATGGGAAGCAGCCGTTAGACCGGACGGGGATTCACCCGGAAAGCTATGATGAAGTGAAAAAGCTATTAGTAAAACTAGGATTTTCAACAGATGACTTAGGTAGTGCTGAAGTAAGAGATGCACTTGGCGGTCTTGATTTAAAAGCACTATCAGCGGAACTATCAATCGGTGAATTAACACTAAAAGATATAATCGATGCACTCGTAAGACCAGAGCGCGACCCGCGTGACGACCTGCCACGTCCTCTATTGAAAAAGGATGTCCTTAAATTAGAAGATTTAAGTGCTGGAATGGAGCTTCAAGGTACGGTTAGAAATGTAGTAGACTTTGGTGCATTTGTAGATATCGGTGTTAAGCAGGATGGATTAGTTCATATATCAAAGCTAAGTAATCGTTTTGTAAAACATCCATTAGATATTGTAGCTGTTGGTGATGTTGTAACTGTATGGGTTGACTCCGTTGATATGAAAAAGGGCAGAGTAGCTTTAACAATGCTTCCGCCGTCTAAATAAGGAATAAATACTTTTAAGAGATGACCATTAGCATAGTGGTCATCTTTTTTTTGTGGGGCTATGAAGTGTTAGTGATGACCGTAACTGAGGGAAAGTGTGAAAAAGAGGTCATTGGTGACCAGAATACCGATTGAAATAGAAAAGAGGTAATCAATAGAGGTTATAGGTTAGTGGAAGAGCGAGGGAGAATAGAGAAAGAGGTAACCAATAGAGGTTATTGGTTACCCGGAGAGCGAGGGAGAATAGAAAAGTGGTAACCAATAGAGGTTATTGGTTACCGGAGCGTGAGGGAGAATAGAAAAGAGGTAACCAATAGGGGTTATAGGTGACCAGGATAGCAAGGAAAGATGGAAAAGAGGTAACCAATAGGGGTTATAGGTG
>NZ_BAWM01000026.1 GCF_000759675.1 Neobacillus niacini
TTCAAAATCGAACAAGAAATTGCCGTTTTTTTGTCTAGACCATGCTTACATTTCTAAAAACGTAAGTTTTTCAGTGCCCTCTTAAATTGGAAGGTTATTTTTTTAGCTAGGACCATTTTCCACCTTATTTAAGGTCTCCTGTAAATATTGTGTCAGCTTCCTCCTCAGCTCTGGCCGTTTTAAAGCAAAGTCGATGGAAGCTTGTAAAAATCCAAATTTATCACCAACATCATAGCGATTACCTTTAATCAGATAAGAAAAAATAGGTTCACGAGCCAAAAGGTGGTCAATGGCTTCTGTTAGTTGAATCTCTCCTTTTGAATCAGGTTTACCTCGCTCTAACATCTCAAAAATAGTAGGCGTTAATATATATCTACCTACAATCGCTTGTGTAGAGGGAGCTTGGGTAATAACGGGTTTTTCTATGAGACTCTGAACCTTATACAAGTCTTTATATGGATAGGAATAATCAACAATTCCGTACTTTACCACGTCTTCTTGGGGCACTTCTTTACAGCCGAGGATACTTGATTGCACTTCATGGTATTTATCAATCATTTGTCTCAATGCAGGTGTTTCGCTGTCAATAACATCATCCCCAAGGAGGACGGCAAAGGGTTCATTGCCAATAAATTTCTTTGCACATAATATGGCATGACCAAGCCCTAAGGGTTCCTTTTGGCGGACATAATGAATATCTGCAAGAGTAGAAATTTTTTGGACGACCTTTAGCATTTTTATTTTTCCACTGGTTTTTAATTGCATTTCTAATTCCAATGATTTATCAAAATGATCTTCTATCGCCCGCTTATTTTTACCAGTAACAATAATAATATTTTCGATTCCCGACAGGACAGCTTCCTCAACAATATATTGAATCGTTGGCTTATCGACTATTGGCAGCATTTCTTTAGGCTGAGCCTTAGTGGCTGGAAGAAATCGAGTCCCCAACCCAGCAGCAGGAATGACAGCTTTTTTTATCATCAATGCACCCCCTCTTTTCTCTAAAAGTTGAGACTCATTTAATCCTATGCTCCTTAGAATATATTTAGTATTAACGCATGGTTTAGCAAAACAATTGATAAAAAGGAATAATTTCCATTCTAGATGCGAACTTTATTAAACGAGTTAGGTGTTGAGAAAGAAGGCTTACGAGGTGTTAATGAGTGTTCAATGATTTTAAAAAAGAGCTAAGATTAATCCTATTTGCTTTACTTATTCTAACAATATATCTTTCCCCACTCTTTATTCTCCAAGAAAATGCTCATATCCGTGTTCATGATAATTTGGATTCGAATTTAGCATGGTATAAAGTTCTGACCAGAAGCGGTCAAATGTTTGGAGATGTAAATGCCGTGATCCCCCAAATTATTAATGGGGTACCAAGAAATGCATTTGGAACCGAATACAGTGTAATAGTCTGGCTCTATGCTTGGTTTCCAACCATGATGGCCTATTGTCTAAGTCAAACATTAACTAGGATTGTTGCCTTTATAGGAATGTATTTACTATTAAAAAAACATTTCCTTCCGGGTGAAAGATGGAGCTTTCTACAAGTTGGCACATCGCTTGCATTTGCCTTAACCCCCTTTTGGCCATCAGGCATGCTTAGTACGTTAGGAATGCCGCTGGCTCTGTGGGCTTTCCTTAATATCCGAAATGGAGAAGGAACAAAGAAAGATTACATTGTCCTTACGCTAATTCCTTTTTACGCTAGCATTGTCTTAGGTTTTTTCTTTTTTTTAAGTGCAATGGGAATCTTTTGGCTCGTGGATGTACTAAGAGGAAAAGGGTGGAATCTTCGTTTCTTAGTATCTATTGCCTATATGACTTGTATTTTTATGCTCGTTGAATATCGATTGGTCTACTCCTTTTTATTTTCTACTGAACTAAACAGCCGGGACGAATATTTTCACGCTTCCTTACCATTATGGCGAGTAGTACGGCTGACACTTAAAAATTATGTTTTAGGACATACGCATGTAATGACTGTACATGGTTTATTTATTTTACCAATTACGTTTATTGCCCTGTATTTTGTTTATTCAAAAAAACTATGGAAACAAGAAAAGCTTTTTGTTTTTTTATTTGTATTAAATTTCTTGTTATCACTCTGGTATGCCTTTTGGTTCTATAAAGGGTGGTTACCATTAACTAAAAAGTTCCATTTTATGGACACATTTAATTTTGCCCGCTATCACTTTTTAAGACCTTTGGTCATTTATACTGGGTTTGCTCTGGCATTAAAAATTGTTTCGCTCCAAGGGCATAGCTGGGCGAAAACAGCCAAATGGTTTGCCATTTTGCAAATTCTTTTATTGTTTTTATATAATGATGAGATTATCTATCAGAAAAAACCAACCGTAAAAGAATTTTATGCAGAGGAATTATTCGCTGAGATAAAAGAACACATAGGACAAGAACAAAAAGATTACCGAGTCGCAAGTATTGGGATTCATCCTGCCATTGCCCAGTATAATGGCTTTTACACACTGGATACCTATAATAACTTTTACCCATTAGCCTATAAACATCAATTTAGGAAAATAATCGAGGTAGAATTGGCAAAAAATAAAACAATCCGCAAATATTTTGATCAGTGGGGAGGCCGCTGTTATATCTTTACCAATCAGCTTAGAAAAAGATATATGATCAAGAAGGACTCCAAAAGGAAATTAAAAAACCTGCAATTAAATACTTCTGTGTTTAATGAGATGGGTGGTCAGTACATACTTTCTGCTCTGCCTATAACCAATTCAGAGGAAAATCAACTAACACTGGATAAGGTATTTGAATCGAAAAACTCGGCATGGAAGATTTATTTATACAAGACTTTGTAAACATCGGGGGTTATAACGGATGATGGAACCTGTCCTGACGATTGTTGTGCCTTGTTATAATGAAGAAGAAGTATTACCTGAAACGATTATTCAGCTCGACCAGTTCGTAAAGCAGTTGATAAGCGAGCAGCTCATTTCGAATCGTACTAAGATTTTGTTCGTTGATGACGGAAGTAAGGATCGAACATGGGAAATTATTTATAAAGCAGGTTTAAGAAATGAGCATGTCCGCGGCTTAAAATTATCAAGAAATGTTGGTCACCAAAACGCATTGTTAGCTGGCTTGTTTGCTGCTAAGGAGATTTCAGATTGTGTTGTCTCCATTGACGCCGACCTACAGGATGACATTCAGGTTATTCGTGAATTTATCCATAAATATAATGAAGGAAATGAGATTGTTTATGGCGTTAGAAATCGCAGGGATACTGACACCATCTTTAAGCGGAGTACGGCTCAAGGTTTTTATAAGGTTATGAAGAAGCTTGGTGTCGATCTTGTTTATAATCATGCAGATTTTCGCTTAATGAGTAAACGAGCATTAATGGAGTTAGAAGGATTTAAGGAAGTAAATCTTTTTTTACGTGGAATTGTTCCACTCCTCGGATTTCAGTCTGATATCGTTTACTACGATCGAAAAGAAAGACAAGCTGGTGAAACAAAGTACCCGTTAAAAAAAATGCTTGCTTTTGCCTTTGACGGAGTAACATCCTTTTCTGTTTCCCCTATTCGATTTGTATTATTTATCGGATTTGTTTCCTTTTTCCTAAGTCTTTTATTTGGTTTATACTTTTTAATGTTAAAAACGTTAGGTGAAACACAGACAGGCTGGACGTCACTCATCACTTCAATCTGGTTGATTGGCGGATTACAGTTGATTGCAATTGGTTTAATTGGAGAGTATATAGGGAAAATTTATAAAGAATCAAAGCAACGTCCCAAGTTTATTATTGATATTGATACCTTTTCGATGCCAATTCCAAGACATCATTTAATTAAAAAAAGTGAGGAGGATGAATTTTATAAAACCAACTAATTGATTTATTCGCTTACTATTGGTGAGTTTTCTTTTCTAAAGAAGACTCTTTTTTTTTGAAAATAATGTGGTACAATCCCTCTTTCCTGAATAAAAATTGATAGACAGGCTTCTATTTCGATTCAGGGAGAGATTAGGATGAATGTATTTTTGAGTTATATTTTACTGGGGTTATCGCTCGCTGCACCTATTGGACCAATTAATGCAGCTCAAATTGATAAGGGGATAAGACACGGATTTATGCATTCATGGCTTATTGGTGTAGGGGCTGTCGTTGCTGATGGGGTTTACATGATGGTCGTTTATTTTGGAGTTGTTCACTTCCTGGAAACTCCTTTTATGAAAACCTTTTTATGGTTATTTGGCTGTTTTATCTTAATTTATACGGGAATTGAAACCATGCTTTCTGCAAATAAGCTGAAAATAGGAGAGAAAAGGAAGGATGAATCACTAGTAAAATCCTTTTTATCAGGTTTTTTTATGTCTATATCTAATCCATTAACCATTTTATTTTGGCTGGGGATTTACGGGTCTGTTCTCGCCAAGACAGCTGCCACCTATGAAACGAACCAGTTAATTATTTATAGCAGTGCGATTTTTATTGGATTACTTATTTGGGATATCACAATGGCTGGTATTGCAAGTAATTTCCGAAAATATTTAACCTCTAAACTACTTGTAGGGATTTCACTTCTATCAGGAATCACTCTGATAGGGTTTGGGATTTACTTTGGCTTTCAAGCCTTCAATGTTCTATTTGGATCATAATGAAGCCAGCGAAACAATCGCTGGCGATCAGAAATTATGCGGTAGGCCAAGGACTAAGGACTTTTCCTTTTTTCTTTTTCTTCTTCCATTTGAAATTCATGATCAATGTGATACAGCCTATTATACCAACGAATGCTAAGCTGATAAAAAAGCCTAGACGGCTTGTGCTGTGAAATAATGTTCCACTGACTGCGACCAGTATTAATATGATCCCAATGGAGTATTTTATTTTATCCTTTGCCGTAACCTCTAAAAGTTTCCATGATGAAGCTAAAATAAAAATCCAATTGTATAGCAGCATGAGACCAGCAGCTGTTGTAATGTATTCATAAACATGACCAGGCATAAGCAGAGCACAGATAATGGATGAAGATATACCTATTAATGTAATCACTAACGTTGGCAAAGGTACCTTCAATTTGCCCTGCTTACAGAACATAGCTGGTGCATCGCACTCTTCTGAGAGAGTAACGAGAACACTAGTAACAGCAAAAAGGGACGCTACCATTGTCGAAAAACCGGCAATAATTAAAGCCCCATTAAAAAGATGTGGTATAAAAGTTAAATTGTAATTATCTAATGCGTTAACAAAAGGACTTTTCTCGCCATTAAATTGATTCCAAGGTACCATTAATACAGCGAGACCGATTGAGAGCATATAGATGATCATTAAAGTCAATAACATTGCTTTTCCAGCCTTTGGAGCTTCCTTAGGATCCTTTAACTGAGTGGCCATTAATCCTAATATTTCAATTCCTCCAAATGCATAAAAGGCAAAAATAACACCAGACCATAACCCTAGAACTCCATGTGGGATTAAATCCTTTCTGCTATCAGGATATTGAATAGGACGGTCTCCATCAATCACACCAAATATAGCCAGTAAAGCAATAATAACGAACATTAATATCGCGGCTATTTTTAATATAGCAAGCACGTTCTCTAATTTGTTTAAGATACTTACTCCGATTAGAATGACTACAAGACCTAAAAGAGCATATATACCTGCAAATACCCATAGTGGAATTTTTGGGAACCAAAATCGTGAAAAAATGGAAAGTGCAGTCATTTGACTGCCCATAATTAATACCTCAGACATCCAATAGACCCAGCCGCTGCTAAATCCAGCCCATCTGCCGAAAGCCTTTTTCGCATAGGAACGAAAACCGCCTTTTAAAGGTTCTTGAACAGTCATTTTTGCAAGGGCGTCGAAGACAAAATAGGTTCCAGCAGCAGCAAGGATGAACGCAATTAATATGGCAGGTCCTGTCATTTTGATAGCAATACTTGACCCTAGGAAGAATCCTGTACCAATGGTGCACCCCACCCCAAATAACGAAAGCTGCCACCACTTCATGTTATTTTCTTCATTTGCACTGCTACTTGATTTTCCCATTACTGTTTCTCCCAGTCGCTCCTACCGATTTATCCGTATTATCCTGGTTATTATATTCAGGGTCATTCATGCCGTGTTGTTGGTTGGCGCCACCTAAGTATACCCCCTGATGGTTTTGCTGTTCTTTTTTGAATTTATTAAAATCTTCGTTTACCATTTATATCCCCTCTTTTCCTTTCTAATGACTTTCTATATGTTAAGATACACCCTCTCCAAAAACTTATTCAGACAGTTAGTAAGAGCAATTTAGGATTTTGTTGGAATCACCAAATTAATTACATAATCATGACCATAATCAATGAAAATAAAAAGGTACTAGATAAAGTTGAAATCATTAATGGGCGATATAGATAAGCAATAAGCCTTGAAAGGGGTTTACTATGTTAACGACAGAACAGCTAGCTGGTTTTCGTTTGCAATTATTAAAGGAAAAAGAGGAAATAGAAGAGCGCCTCGAGCAAAATGATCACTATGGTTTAGAACGAGGGCATTTTCATGAATCAATGGGGGAGTTATCTAGTTATGATAATCACCCTGCAGATGAAGGAACAGAGTTGTATGAACGTGAAAAGGATATAGCGTTAAATGAGCATACAGATTTGCAGCTAAGAAATATTAATAAAGCACTCGAAGCAATGGAAAATGGGACGTATGGTAAGTGTGAGGTATGTGGAAAAGAGATCCCTTATGAACGATTAGAGGCCTTACCTAATACAACCTACTGCAAAGAACACAGTCCAGATCAAGTAATTTCACATGATCGACCTATTGAAGAAGGTGTATTAATGCCTCCGTTTGGAAAATTCGATATGGATTCGAAGGATGAAAACGTTGGCTTTGACGCCGAAGATTCGTGGCAAACCGTGGCTCAATGGGGAACATCCGAAACACCATCAGACCTCGCTTTTCCGGAGGAGCGTTACAACGATGTGAATATTGAACCAGATGAAAATGAGGGGTATGTTGAGGACTTTGAAAATTTTGTAGGAAATGATATGTATGGTAACAATATTACCGTTTACCCAAACTCACAACACGAACGCTATGAAGAGTCACTTGATGAAGAAGGTATCATGACAAGCTTTGGAGACTTACCAGCATATGAACATGATCCTTATGTAGACGACGATAAGTAAAAAAGAAAACAGCTTTCGGTTGGAAAGCTGTTTTCTCTAATTTTCAAAATAAGAAAGGATATTTTCGACTTCGAGAATTGTCTAGCTTCAGCGCCTAGGGGCTCGGGGTCATAAGCTTGTCTAGTTGCGGCTCCTTGGGACTTGAGTAATAAGCCACCCCATGAAGAAGGCAAAAAGCGCCTTCTTGCATGGTTCGTCTTATTCCTTCGTCCCAGGGCAGTCGCCTCCACATTTCTGACAATCCGTCAAGAAGGTAAAGACCAACCTTCTCGCCGGCTCGTCTTATGCCTGTCACCCCTAAGCAAGGCGCTTATGCTTTTCTAATGGTTTCTATAGGGTTTTTGGGCAATCGGGAGATCCTTCGCGTTTAAATCGTCATCAGTGGATGCATCTATTTCACCCTCCATATAGGCGTCACTTACCTGTTCATGTGTGGTCGATAGACCCGTAGACATGACATCGTTTTTTTGATAGTCGCTTGTTTCGTAAATACGTCCAGCGAGATCAGTACTGTTGTTGGCAGAATTCTTTTTATCCATGCAGCACACTCCTTTAATATTTTTGATACAACCGTATTTTCTACTTTTTATTCGAGGATTACTCATAAAAAAATTAGGAGCTGTTTAATATGAACAAAGATAAATATCCATCAAGGGAAGAATTGGATGAAGCATTTCATTTTCTCCATGATGCAATTAACAGAATCACAGTCGAAGAAGAAGAAGAAATGATGTTGGAGGAAAATAGGAATAATCAGATGAAGAAATAGAAATTTTTTGAGGTGGAGAAGGAAGATGAGGGAATCCTTAGCTAAGAAAATTGCCTGGATAAGTGTTATCAGTAATATCATTTTAACTTTAGGGAAACTTTTCATAGGTTGGTATGGGAATAGTGACGCTGTTTTTGCGGATGGAATTCATTCTGCTGCTGATGTTTTTGCTTCTGTTATCGTTTTAATGGTCATTAAACTTGCTAATAAACCTGCTGATAAAGAACATCCCTATGGTCATGGAAAAGCAGAGGTCATTGTTTCCGGCATAGTAGGAATTTTGCTATTTCTCGTTTCAATATATGTTGTCTATGAAGGAATCAGTGGTTTCTTCCATGAAGTAGAAACACCGAGTTTCTTAGCCATGTGGATTGCGATCATTTCATATGTTACAAAGGTTATTTTGTACCGTTCGTCATTAAAGGTGGCGAAGGAGCATAATAGTAAGGCAATTGAAGCCATTGCGTTTGACCACAAAGCGGATATTGTGGCTTCAATTGCTGCAGCTATCGGGGTTCTACTTTCCATAATTGGCGAACGCTTTGATATTTTATTCTTGCATTATGGCGATAAAGCAGCAAGTGTATTTGTAGCCTACTTAATTTTTAAAATCTCAAAAGAAATGTTAATGGAAGCGTTCGATATCTTACTCGAACGGAACATTGATGCCGAAACATTACAGGAATACATGAATGTTGTGAATGAATTCCGGGAGGTAAAGAGGATTGATCGGATAAGAGCGAGGGAACATGGTCATTATGTTTTAGTTGATCTTAGAATATCGATTGACCACTTTAAAACCATTAAGGAGGGTCATGACCTTGCTAAGTTAATTAAAGGGAGCATGATGGAGGAATACGATAACATTGAAGAGGTATTAATTCACTTAAATCCATATTTTCCAGAATAAAATCTTGTTTGTGCTTTTTTGTTTTTGGGTTTATGATAATGGAGTAATTAAATGTTAAGGAGTTGATATTTTTGAGTTATGCAATAGACCCAGACCCTAGTAGCAGTGGGGAAGTCAGTGTTATCTTTGAATTGGATTCTACAGGAATATCAGCTCTTAAGAAGGTAGTTTGGCTTCCTCGAACACAGTAAGTGAGGAGGTTTTATCATGTTGGAGATTTATAAAAGCAGTGAAACAAAAGTGCTGGAACAGGTGAATGAAATTTCAAAAGGCTGCTGGGTTAATATGTATGCCCCAACCGAAGAAGAAATTAATAGAGTCGCAAATGAAACAAACATCCACGTTGATTTTATTAAAGACGCCCTGGATGATGAAGAACGTCCAAGAATCGAGCGTGAAGATGGGCAGGTTTATATCATCGTGGATTACCCTTATATTACTCATGATGATGCTGGTTTCCCTATCTATGAGACGATTCCAATTGGGATTGTTTTAACCGATGAATTTATTATCACTGTATCGTTAAAGGATACCCCAATATTAGAAGTTTTTAAGAATAATAAAATAAAAGAGTTTTATACCTTTAAAAAGAACCGATTTGCCCTTCAAATTCTGGCTATCATTACGTCTTATTATCTTCGTTATTTAAAACAAATTAATAAACGAACAAATGAGATCGAGCGGGAACTTCACCAATCGATGAAAAACAAAGAGTTATATGCCTTTCTAGCATTAGAAAAGAGCCTAGTCTATTTCACCACCTCCCTAAAATCCAATAAAGTGGTCTTAGATAAAATTCTTCGTTTCAGTTATATAAAATTGTACGAAGAAGACAAGGATTTATTAGAAGATGTAATGATTGAAAAAATTCAGGCGATTGAAATGGCTGAGACGTATAGCTCGATACTTAGTGGGATGATGGATGCTTTTGCTTCGATTATCTCCAATAACGTAAATATTGTCATGAAGTTTTTAACATCATTCACGATCATTCTTTCGTTCCCAACCATCGTGTTCAGCTTTTATGGAATGAATGTTGATTTGCCGCTCCAAAACAGTCCACATGCCTTTTGGATATCAATAACCGTTGCATGTGTCTTATCCACATTAACTGCATTAATTTTTTGGAAAAAGAAATATTTTTAATATATTTTATGAAAAAAGTTGGGGCTCTGAAGTATATCTTCAGGGTCTTTTTTTATAGAAACGAAAAAATTTCCCAACTTGTTTATTTTTCAGATGGCTTTTCTTGCCCTTAATTATTATATTTTAAATAGTCTGAACAAATAAGTGGAAGAGGGGGTAGTGTTGGTATAAAATAGGAAAAAAAGGAAGGGATTCTAGAGGGTGGTTATGCTATGGAATTTGGACCATTAATTAAATTTTACAGGACCCAAAAAGGGATTACACAAAAGGAACTTGCTGCTGGAATTTGCTCTATCCCTCATTTAAGTAAGATCGAGAATAATTCAAAAGACGCTAATAAAGAGACTATTTCCTTATTGTTAGAGAGACTTGAAGTGAGCTTTGAGGAAATGGAAGAAAAAGAAGAGTTAATTAAAAGTCTATTAAAAGATTTTGGTGAAAAGATTAACTTCTATTTACGAGAGGAAATTGAAATAACTTTTAAAAGGTTAAAAGAAATAGAACATGTTATCCCTTTTTCTGCTCAGATGTATTCATATGAATTATATAAATATCGGTATCTACTTTTCAAGGGTTTACTATCAGAAGCAGAGGCTCAACGAGATATTTTATATAAGCAAAAGAAAAATTTTTCCCAACATGAAAGGTATTTATTTCGCTATTACAATGCTGTATTTTTAATATTGAAGGGACAGTTTAAAAAAGCAGATGTTATCTTCGATGAATTATTTCTAGAAAACAACAATGAAGCCGTAAATGGAGAATTTCTTTACCACTGGACTTTTGTAAAAAGTTCTCTTGATCAGCCTGGTCATGCTATTCACTTCGGTAGGCAGGCACTGCAAATCTTTATGAATCAACATAATTTTTATCGGATTCTCCATACGCTGATGGTGTTAGGTATTAATTATTCTCGTTCCAGTATTTACGAGGAAGCTCAGGTCTGTTTTAACCATTTAATAAGGAATGCTGAACTGCTAAAGGAAGAAAGAATGCTTCCGCAAATCTATCATAATATGGGCTACTTACAGGATAGAATGAACAACGTAAAGGATGCGTTAATGTATTATGAAAAGAGCCTATCTTTACAATCTATTAAAAACCAGCATTACTTTGTAACTTTATATGCAATTGGTGAAATTTACTATAATTTAAATATAATGGAAAGAGCGAAGGAATGTTTTCTTCTTATCAAATCCCTTTCCAAAGAGACTGGTGTGAAAAAACAAAGTCTTCTGTCTAACTTTTATCTCATTCATATGGAATCACCTGAAAAAGCAATGAAATTTTTAGAAGCAAAGGTAATTCCTTATTTAGAGAGCGCAAAAGAACATAAGGACGATTTAACCCGTTATTACAAGCTGCTTTCAGAGAATTACAATCAAAATGGAAAGTACTTAGAGGCAGTAAATTATCTATCCAAAATTACTTGAGGAGGAAGTAAATGAAAAAGTCTATTATACTCTTATTCTCACTCTCTTTACTTATTCTTTTATCACCTGCTACAAAGGATGTAAGCAGTACATCTTCTTCGAATGAACTTGCGAAAAATATCTATTATCAACATGCTGACCCTATTCACCCTCCTGTTGGATAATTATAAAAAAATCCTTTTAGACACTCTTTTTTTGTCTGAAAGGATTTTTTTTTATTAATTTTAATAATTAGGGAAAAGTAATTTATATGTGTTTAACAAGGAGGAAAGTTTTATGAAATCATTTGTTGTAGGTTTTCATCAAGAAGACAATGTGGATTCTATGCAAATTCAAAAGCTAAGCCAAGAGGATTTTGAAAAAGCAACAGAAGGGGGCACCAGACATTTATTTGATTTAGATACAAATATTGGGTTTTTTGTCTTTTTTGATGCAGAGGACGCAGATGGTGATGTTTCCTATATGGTGCTTCAATATGAGGATCCAACTGGAGAGGATGGCAGTGAAGATCCAGTGGGCTGCTATTCCTTCCAGTTGAAAGATTTTTATGAATTTACAGCACTTTACTTAAATGATCTCGAATTTAATGAAGAAGTAAGTGAAGAGGAAGAAGATTATGGACCGATTCACCATCTTGCTCATCTTCTATTCCATATTGTTGAAGAAGGAAAGGATTTAGAGGTATAAACAAAACCCCCTTAACAAAGGGGGTCTTATTATTAAGATTATGCTTTTAATACATCATGGTCGACATAGCGCTCGCCATTCAATTCACTAATTACATTGATCGCTACTTTCGCTCCGTCACCAGCGGTAATAATGGTATGTACACTCACACCAGCCGCAGTTCCTGCTGCCCAAATGCCATCTACACTTGTTTTGCCTTCAGCAGTTACATCAAAAATCGTTTTGACTCTTGGCTCAGTTCCAGGCTTAGTTGTTATACCTGCTTTTTCAGCAATGTCGACAAGGAATCCTGTTGCAACAATAACATGCTTAACTTCATGCTCTCCGTTGTCTGTTTCTACCTTAAAACCGCCTTCAACTTTACTAATGTTGGTAACGGTAGCTTGTACAATTTCGCCGCCAAATTTAGTTACTTGCTGCTTACCAATTTCAACGAGGTCAGGTCCGGAGATTTCAGAAACACCATAATGGTTCTCCACCCATGCACGCTTTGTAGCGCTCTTATCATTGTCAATCACCAATGTTTTCTTTCCTGCTTTCGCAGTAAATAAAGCGGCACTTGCTCCTGCAGGTCCAGCACCAATTACAACAACATCCAACATGGAAAAACCTCCATTCGAAAAATTATATACAAAAAAAGTGTACCTTAATAAGAAGTAAAAGTAAAAATCACTGCTCAAAACGTAGAAAAAACCATCAAAGTAAATGATGGTTCAAGTCGTTTATTGCTCTTTAACTTTTAAGTATTGCTGGTTTTTTAGTTCTGGAGATGCAGGTTTCCGAACTTGCAGGAAGTAGTAAAGAATGGCTCCAATAAGAACATAAAAAGCACTAAGGAAGTATAAAGTACTAAAGTCCATTTTTGCTACAATTAAACCCACTAAGAAAGAACCTAGTGCAATGCCAATATCATAGATTGATAGAAAAGTAGCTGTAGCTAAGCCTCGTTTTCTAGGAGCGGCATTTTGAATGGCAATCGTTTGAAATGTTGGGAAAAGGGTACCCCAGCCTAATCCAATCATTCCGGCTGATACGAGAAAAGTAATCGCACTTCCGCTTTGACTTAATACAAACATTCCTATCGCAAACAAGACGATTGAAGGGAAAACAATCACGTTAGGACCATATAGATCCAACCATTTGCCTGTAAAAGGTCTAGACATTAATAAGATTATCGCATAAACAACGAAGAACAGACTTGATACTTCTCCAAGATGGATTTCATTCGCATAGACGGATACGAAGGAAAGCAAGGCAGAATATACAATCGCTAGAAAACCGCCGACAAGTGCAATCGAAACTGCAGAGGGTTCAAACAAGCTTCTCAATGAGAAAGCTGGAACAATTACCTGCTGCTCAGGCTCTTCTGGTTTTGATAACTTAACTGTTAGACCGGTGATAAGCGCTCCAATAGCGACAATCACGGTCAGGATGAACATTGTTTTTGCTCCCCACTGTTGGATGGCTGTCAAACCTACAAAAGGTCCTAACACCATTGCCATGTTTGTCGACATGACGAAGTATCCCATTCCTTCTCCTCTTCGTGAGTTAGGAATAAGGTCTGCAACAATCGCTCCTACTGCAGTTGTGGCCATTCCAAACCCAATTCCGTGTAACAAACGAATAACAAGAAATCCTGTTACTGACTTTGGGAAAAAATATAAAAGGGAAGCTGCTGCGAAAATAATAAGTGCTGTTAATAGAACTTTTTTATTGCTTCCTCGCTCAAGCCATTGACCTGCAAGTGGTCGTGATATGATGGCGGAAAACAAGAATACAGTTGTCATTAATCCCGCCTGTGAAGCATTGCTGTGAAATTCCTGTAATGCGTATATAGGTAGAGTTACGAGTAAGATATAAAAAGTTAAAAATAGGAAAAAGTTACTCAAGGAAATATTAATAAAATCCTTCGTCCACAATTTTGGTTTGTTCATTTTTAACACTCCTTTTACAATAGCTGTTTTAACCAACTACTTTGCAAGCTTACTAATTCTTGTTGTGAAGTTTCTGGAAAATCCATCAATAATGCCTGGTTGCACTTCGAAACAGCATGTTCCCACTTAGGAAATTCTTTTACTGCTTCTTCGGTTAATTGGATAAACTTCTCACGTTTGTCCTGTCCCGGTATTTGTTTTACATACCCTTGTTTAACAAGACGCTGAATCGTCCGGGTCATAGGAGGAGCTTCAACAAATAAATACTCACATAGTTCTTTTTGAGTTATAGAACCTTTTGTGTTTAAAACAAAGAGGACAGACCATTGAGCACTATATAATCCATAAGGTTTTAGAGCTTCATTTAGTTTATTGGTAAGCTGTCTTGAAAGTTGATGAAGAGTATGAAATAATACGTGGTTGGTCAAATTAAATTCACTCCAAATTTAATATATGCACATTAGTTACCTGAGTAATTAATAAAAATTAATTACCTAGGTAACTATATCGATTATAGAGAGAAATGTCAAGGAATGAAGTCTATAGAGGCAGTTGGCGAGTAATTAAATGGATTCCGCGAGTAAAATGCAATTGTTCGCGAGTAAATCAGAAAATCTCGCGAGTAAATCGTACTATCTCTCAAAAATCAGAGCAAAAACACAATATCACACGTAAATAATCTAGATAAAAGCACAAAATAAAAAGTCCGCGGACAAATAATGCATTTCCGCGGAATAAATGACTACTATCTTAAAACATTAAAGTATCTAGCTTCTGGATGGGAAAAAACCATGGCTGATACGGAGGCTTCTGGCTCCATCATGCACCCATCTGTTAATTCAATCCCAATTTCCTCTGGATGAATCAACGCAAATAGTTTCTTCTGATCCTCTAGTTCTGGACATGCCGGATAACCAAAGGAGAAGCGTTGTCCTTGATATTTAGCGGTAAATCGATCCTGCATCGTAAACGTTAGAGGGTCAGGGAATCCCCAGCGATCACGCATTTGGCGATGGATTAATTCTGCAAAGCCTTCGGCCGTTTCAAGTGCTAATGATTGTAGGGCATGGCTTTCAAGAAAGCGGCCATCATGCTTGAATTGATCTGCCTTCTCACGGATACCTCTTCCGGCCGTTACCGTAAAGAAGCCAACATAATCTTTTTCACCGCTGTCGACCGACTTAACAAAATCGGCCAAGCATAAATGTGGTGCAGAATCCTGACGTGGGAAATCGAATGTTTCGATGATACGATTAGGCTCTTCTGGGTCGTATATGAAAATTTTATTTCCATCTGACTGGGCAGGGAAAAATTGATAGACCGCTGCTGGTAAAATCCAATTATCTTTTTTCGCATCTGCTAATAACCCATCAACTACTTCTTTTACCTTTACAGCTTTTTCATTTTTTTCAGCAAGTAGATTTGCAATTTTTCCTTTAACTCCTAAATGGTGACCGATTAACATTTGCATATTGATATAAGGCTCAATATGGGAAAGGGAGTAGGTTTTTAAGATATGTTTCTTTGTATCCATCGGTGTGAAAACCGGTACTTCTGTAGAAACGGATGGTCTAGTTTTTACAGCTATCGATACGGCTGAACGAGTTGGATGCTCCCGCGGTAGTTCTTGAGCCGCTAGTTTTTCATTTTTTTCAGCAATCAGTTTTTCATGCTCCTCTGGAGATTGAAGCTGATTCGCGAGTGATAATCCAGTCATGGCATCCTTTGCATAAAGTACGAGTCCTTCATATTCCTTTGCAATCTTGGTATCGGTGAACTTTCTAGAAAGAGCAGCTCCTCCCACCATGATAGGTGTTGAAATTCCAGCTTCTCTCATATCCTGTGCCGTTATAACCATTTGCTGTGCCGATTTCACAAGCAAGCCGGATAATCCAACTATGTCCGGTTTCTCTTTATGAATCGCTTGAACCAAATCAGTCGGTGATACCTTGATCCCTAAATCAAGCACATTATAGCCGTTATTGCTAAGAATAATGTCTACTAGGTTTTTCCCAATATCATGTACATCACCTTTTACTGTTGCCAAGATGACCTTCCCTTTGGAAGCAGACACATCGCCTTTTTCCATATAAGGTTCTAAATAAGAGACTGCCGCCTTCATGACCTCTGCGCTTTGAAGAACTTCAGCTACTATGAGTTGATTGTCATTGAAAAGACGTCCTACTTCTTTCATGCCTTCCATTAATGGTCCATTGATAATATCAAGGGGGGCAGGATAATTTTCAAGTGCTATAGCTAAATCAGGCAATAAGCCTTCCTTTGTTCCCTCTATCACATAGTAAGAAAGACGTTCTTCTAAACTCATGTTTGGTACAGTACTCTTTGTCTCTTTCTTTTTGCCTCGATAAAATTCAGTAAAGGTGGCTAATGTTTCATCTGTCGTGTTAAATAAAAGAGCTTCTGCTAATGACACTTCTTCCTTCGATATGGAAGCAAATCGTTCTAGTTTTTCAGTGTTTACAATCGCATAATCCAGACCTGCTAATGTACAGTGGTATAAAAATACAGAGTTTAAAATTTCTCTGCCGACAGGCGGAAGACCGAAAGATACATTACTGATACCAAGAATGGTTTGTGTCTTAGGAAGATGTTCTTTTATTAACTTAATACCCTCTACCGTTGCTTTTGCAGAGCCAATATATTGTTCATCACCAGTACCTACAGGAAAAACAAGCGGGTCAAAAATAAGATCCTGCGGCTTCAAACCAAATTTGTTAACTAGAATGTCATAGGATTGTTTGGCTATTTCTAATTTCTTTTGAGCTGTAACCCCCATACCTTTTTCATCAATCGTACCAACGACGACCGCTGCACCGTATTTATGAATCAGTGGAACGACTGCCTCAAATCTTTCTTCGCCATCTTCAAGGTTAATTGAATTAATAATCGCCTTTCCTTGAGAATACTTGAGTGCTTTTTCGAGTACTTTCTCATCTGTTGAATCAATAACTAGTGGAACTTTTATTTTTTTCACCACTTCAGGGATGAAATTCTCCATGTCGTTAAGTTCATCACGATCAGGGTCGGCAAGACAAATATCAATGACATGTGCGCCGCCCTTAACCTGGGCACGTGCAACCTCTGCCGCTTCTTCAATCTTACCTTCGTTAATGAGGCGTTTGAATTTACGAGAGCCAATGACATTTGTACGTTCTCCGACCATAATCGGACGCAGTGTCGGATCATCGTAAACAAATGGTTCAATACCAGATACCATATGGAAATCAGAAGACTGTGCCTCGCGTGGTGAGAACTTTTTCATTTCATCTGAAATCGCCCGAATATGATTTGGTGTTGTACCACAACAGCCGCCAACAATGTTTAACCAGCCATGGGCTGCAAAATCAGCAAGCTTTTTCGCTAGCGTTTCTGGTGTTTCATGATAATGTCCTTCTTCATCAGGCAACCCAGCATTTGGATAACAAATAATTGCTGTTGAAGCAAGATTGGAAAGGGAACGGACATGCTCCTGCATAAATTCCGGACCTGTCGCACAATTTAGTCCCACTGCGACGGGATTCATATGCTCTAATGAAATGTAAAAGGATTCAATCGACTGCCCAGCAAGGGTTGTGCCCATCGGCTCGATTGTGCCTGACACAATTAATGGAAGAACTTTTCCTGTTTTATTAAAAGCATTTTTTATTCCAATAAAACCAGCCTTTACATTCAGCATATCCTGACTTGTTTCAAGAAGCAGAAGGTCGACACCACCATCAATAAGCCCAATTGCCTGTTCCTCATAAGAAGCAGCTAATGCTTCAAATGTAGTTCCGCCAGTAACACTTAGAGTTTTAGTGGTCGGTCCCATTGAACCTGCTACATACCGCGGCCAATCAGCAGTAGAAATTTTTTCAGCTTCCTTTTTGGCAATTTGACCAGCAATTTTATTTAATTCATAGGCCTTAAAGCCAAGATTGTATTCATCAAGAACAATGCTTGTTGACCCAAAGGTATTGGTTTCAATAATATCCGCACCAGCCTCCAAGTATTCACGATGAATTTTCGCGATCACATCAGGAGCTGTTATATTCAGATACTCATTACAACCCTCGTATTGCTCACCGCCAAAGTCCTCTGCTGTTAGATTTTCCTGTTGAAGCATGGTACCCATCGCACCGTCCATCACAAGGATTCGTTTTTGTAGTTGTTCACTGAATGGAGCTTTCGACATAGCTGTTCCCCCTAACTTGACTTGCACGCTGTCTGGCATATATGGCTAATTCTGTTGTTAGTTCATATCGTAAAAATGGTGTGATTAAATAAATTCCATTGAATAAATCAAGTGCCGTGTCAATTAAAGATTTCGTTATTTCAATTCCTTCACGCGCAGCTTGAAGCGGTCGATCATTCAATGCCGCCATTCTGTCTCGAATCGATTGTGAGATTTTAATTCCTGGTACTTCATTATGAAGGAATTCTGCATTTCTACTGCCTGTTAATGGCATTAACCCGATGTAAATAGGTGCGTTAAGGTGTTTCGTATGTTCATGGACTTCGATTAATTTTTCCTCAGAGAAGACAGGCTGTGAAATGAAATAATCTGCTCCAAATTGAATCTTTTTCTCGAGACGTTTAACAGCTTTTTCTACTGAGCGAACATTTGGATTAAAGGCACCTGCAATACTAAAAGCCGTTTTTTGACCTAGGTCTTTTCCGGAGAATGACAACCCTTCATTTAACTGTTTAATCATTTGAATTAACTCAAATGACGATACATCATAAACAGAGGATGCACCAGGAAAGTCTCCGACTCTGGCTGGGTCACCGGTGATAGCCAGAACATCATGCATTCCAAGGGTATGAAGCCCCATTAGGTGAGATTGCAAACCAATAATATTCCGGTCTCTGCAGGCAATATGAATAAGCGGTCGCATCCCTAATTCTTGTTTAACAAGATAACCTAAAGATTCATTGGAAATCCTCACCTGAGCTAAAGAGTTATCTGCCATCGTAATCGCATCGATTCCTGCTTCTTTCAAAGCCTTTGCACCTTCAAAAAATTTACTGGTATCAAGCTTTCTTGGAGTATCTAATTCTACAATAACTGATGGTCGTCCCTTCACGATTTCCTCAAGAGGCTGGAGGTCCCTTTTAGCTGCACTGTGTTCAATGGTGATCTTCTTCGATTTAAATTTAACTACTTTATCAGTTACAGGAATGCTATTTTTTAACTCTGACGCAAACGCCTGGATATGTGCCGGGGTCGTTCCGCAGCAGCCGCCAAGTAAACGCACGCCTTCTTGACGGAAGCTTTGGGCAGATTTTTTAAAATAATCTGAGTCCCCTTCATAATGGAATTTACCGTCTGTATAGGCTGGCAGACTTGCATTCGGGTAGGCAGAAAGGTAAGCATGTTTAGGCAGTTCAATCTGCTCAAGTGTTTTCAGCATATGATGGGGCCCGAGCCGGCAATTCAAGCCAATTACATCAGCGCCAAGATTTTCAAGTCGGGTAAACGCATCATTAATCGGTGTTTGGTCTTGTAAAATGCCTAGCTCCTGAAGAGAGACTTGGGCAATAATCGGCAGCTTTGTTTCTTTTCGAGCAATTGTAAGGACCGTTTCCAGTTCCTCAAGGTCGTAAAAGGTTTCTAATAAAATGCCATCAACCTCTTCTAGCAATAGGCAATATAGCTGTTCACGGAAACTACGCTTTAATTCTTCTATTGATAAAGCACTAGGCTTAATCCCGCGGTTACCTCCGATTGTACCAAGAACAAAAGCATTTTGCTGAGCTGCTAATTTAGCATTCTGGACGGCTGCACTATTGATTGCTTTAACAGAGTCCTCTAGACCATATCTTTGCAGTTTTAGATAATTCGCCGCATACGTGTTTGTTTGAATCACGTCCGCACCGGCATCAATATAGGCTTTATGGATTTCTTGAATTTTTTCAGGATGAGAAAGGTTCAACTCTTCAAAGCAGCTATCCTTACCAAATGAATAAAGAAGGGTGCCCATGGCACCATCACCTATTATTATTTGATTTTTTAATTTCTCTAAAAAGGTCATCATCATTCTCCTTGCTGCAAGACCAATAGTTTTTCATTCACCTGATGTAACGCCTGAGAGAAGTCATTAATGAGATCGTCTGGATTCTCTAAGCCAACCGATAAACGAATGAGGCTATTTTTAATTCCTCGTTTTTCCCTTTCTGCTTGTGGCATAGCTGCATGCGACATTTTGGCCGGGTAGGATAAAATGGATTCAACTGCACCTAGACTAACAGCAAAAACAGGTATTTTAACATTGGAAAGAAAGACTTGAAGTGCTTGTTCGTTCGTAAAATCAAACGATAAAACCGCCCCAGGTCCTTTACTCTGACTTTTTTGCAGCTCGTGCTGTGGATGGTTTTTAAGACCAGGGTAGTAAACCTTTTCAATTAAAGGATGAGTCTCTAAAAATTCCGCTAGTTTGATAGCTGATTTTTGTGATTGTTCTAGTCTGACATGAAGGGTTTTTATTCCTCTTAGTACCAGCCAGGCATCCTGTACCCCAAGTATTGCACCAAAGGAATTTTGTAAAGAGTATAGCCTTCTTCCTAATTCTTCATCTATTACTACCGCAAGACCTGCAACTACATCACTATGACCTGATAAAAACTTAGTTGCACTATGAAGAACGACATCTGCTCCAAGCTCTAAAGGTCTTTGGTACTCGGGAGTTAAAAAAGTGTTATCTACATATGTGATTGCGTTCATTTCTTTTGCCAAAGAAGTAATGGCTTTAATATCCGTAACCTTTAATAGAGGGTTTGACGGTGTTTCCACATAAAATGCTTTGGTGTTAGGCTTAATTGCTGCTTTTACTAGATTTAGGTCTGTCATATCTACAAATGTATGCTCAATCCCGAACCGAGTCAGTACTTCAGTGACCATTCGATAGGTACCGCCATACACATCTTCGGTAATGACGATATGGTCTCCAGAAGAAAGAAGGAGGAAGGCTGTTGAAATAGCTGCCATTCCTGACGAAAAAGCAAAACCTCTCGTTCCGCCCTCTAATTCAGCAATAACATCTTCGAGCGCTTCTCTTGTGGGGTTTCCACTTCTAGCGTAATCGTATTTCCCGAAACTTTCTAAATCAAATTGATGGAAGGTTGATGCATGTTGGATCGGCACACTTACTGCTCCCGTGACTGGATCAACTTTATGCTGATTATGAAGGAGCTTGGTTTCAAAACGATAATTTTCTGAACTCATTATCCAATCACTCCTTCTTTTAATTTGGCTAATGCAAGTTCAAGATCTTGAATGATATCTGTAGGATCTTCAAGTCCTACAGAAAATCTTAACAACCGATTACAAACACCTGACTGAATTCGAATTTCTTCTGGAATATCTGCATGAGTCTGTGTCGCTGGATACGTAATAAAGCTCTCTGTTCCGCCAAGGCTTTCAGCAAAAGTAATAAGAGATAAACCTTGCAGGAATGGATTAACCCAGGCTTCATCCTGTAAGCGGAAGGAAACCATTCCTCCTTTTCCAGGGTAAAGGACATCTGATACTTCTTCATGATTAGAAAGGTATTCTACGATGACCTTCGCATTGCTTTCATGTCTTTGCATACGAAGGGATAAAGTTTTCATTCCGCGCATCACTAACCAGGAATCAAAAGGACTTAGGACTCCGCCTGCTCCGTTATGATGAAACGCGAGCGCCTCACAAATTTCTTTACCCTTAGCAACGATAAGACCTGCAAGGACATCATTATGGCCGCCTAAGTATTTTGTTGCACTATGAATAACAATATCCGCACCAAGCAGGATTGGCTGCTGGAGTAGCGGTGTATAGAATGTATTATCAACAATCAGAATAATTCCGTGCATCTTTGCAATCTTTGACACCGCAGCAATGTCTGATTGCTGCATAAGTGGATTAGTCGGAGTTTCAAGGAAAATCGCCTTGGTTTGAGTGGTAATCCGACTTTCAATATCTTCCGGACTACACGTATTAACATATTGAGTTTTCAATCCCCATTTTTTAAATCCCTTTTCTAGTAAACGATACGTTCCACCGTATAAATCCTCGCTCACAATCCATTCGTCCCCAGACTGGAAAAGAGAAAGGATTGTAAAAATAGCTGCCATACCCGAGCTGCAGGCATAGCCTTGATCTGCACATTCGAGGTCGGCAATCGCCTTTTCAAGGAGCTGGCGAGTAGGATTACCCGTCCGTGAGTAATCAAATCCTGTTGATTGCCCAATTCCCTCGTGGCGGTAGGCAGTTGAAAAATAAACAGGAGGATTGACGGTGCCTGTCACCTTATCACTTCTATTACCAATTTGAGCTAACTTTGTATCGATCTTATAAACCATTTTCTTTAACCTCCTTTATAAAAACAAAAAAAGCCTTCTATAAGAAGAAGACTTTTGGATGCTTGGTAAGCATAGGTCATTCTCCTTATCTCACAAGTTAACAAATAACTTGCAGGACTTAGCACCTTTTCAATGAAAAAAACATTGAAGGTTGCTGAGACTTCATAGGGCCATTCCCTCAGCCTCTCTTGATAAGAAAGTATAATATTTAGACTTTTTATAAAATTTACTACACTAAAAGAGAAGTGTCAATGTTATTTACTAACTAATTTAAATGTAAGCGTTTAGTTTAATATTATTTATTATTTTTTTCCCAAATTTTAAACTTAATATAATTTATATATTCTTTAAAGTCTTCTTTTTCTATTCCATCCTTAATAGCCTTTTCAATTATATTTTCCCATTCCTTATCAAGGATTTTTTCGCCATTGCAATCCACCTGGTTTTCAATTTGCTCTACCCCAATAAGTAAATATTCAATGGAAACATCTAAAGGTTTCGCAACCTTCATTAAAAAATGAATGGAAGGATTTTTATTAAGATCCCGTTCAATATAGCTTAAATATGACTTTGATACATTAGAAAGTTCCGCAAGCTCGGTTATAGAATATCCCTTTTGTTCTCTTAATTTTTTTATTCGGTCTCCGATCATATTAATCTCCTCAATACCATAATTTTATTATGTATAAAAATGAGTTTTCCCAATTAACAAAAGATATCATGCCTATGTTTTTAAAATTTTTTACTAAATGGGGTATAAGTTCTAAGTACTATCAGTATTAATTGTTAGAGCATATTTTACTAATATTATAAATCATTTAGTTGTACTTTTTAAAGAACAAATTATCGTCAAAATATATAAAGAATTTTAAAGGGAATTGTCGTAAATTAGGGAAAAAACAATATATTTGATTGAATAAAGGAGTTTGATTTTTTGGTCATAAGGATTATAATGTTCTTAATAAAGGATGTTCTGTATATAGAATTATTTTAAAAATATGAAAGAGATACCCAAGAATAAATACAATTTATTACATTTCGGGTGAAATAAATTTGACACTGTGAATTTGTGGGAAATGAAAGCTAAATAGGAAAAAATTTAGTTCTATTTCGAGTTAAACGGTCTATATTATGTAAATAATAGTTCTTAATATGGAATTGGTGATATCTTCTTACCATTATAAATGAAGGTACTCGGTTATACTGTGGGTTGTAAATGACCTTAGACGCTGGTCGTCGAGAGTATGATGTGAGGACGGGTTAGATGCCCTATTTATTAAAAAATTTTAATTATGTGCTCTTTTTCAAGATCATATAATTAAATTTTTTTAAGGGAGAGGAATGGATAATATGACCTATCGGCAGAGAATATCCTTATTTATTTTTATTGATTCATGTATGGTGTTTACCACCATCTTCTTTAGTCGATTTTTGGTAGGTGGAACCTTTAATGTTATTACTTTTCCAATAGTAATTAGCTTGATAGTCATTTTGCTCAGTCATTATTTCCTTTCATTTAGATTCAAGTTGTATAAAAAGGCCTGGGAATATGCGAGTGTAGGAGAATTATTAAGTATTTTGAAGGTTGTAACATCCTCAATCATCGTCACTGCATTTGTACAACACCTTGTGTTCCAAAATACTTCCTTTCGAATACTTGCCGTTACATGGTTACTTAACTTATTTTTTATTGGGGGTTCTCGATTTAGTTGGAGATTGTATCGAGATACCTTTTTAATAAAATTAAATAACAAGAAAAGAACACTAATTGTTGGTGCAGGTTCTGCCGGTATGATGGTAGCAAGACAATTAAAAATGAATAATGAAGCAGATTTATTGGCAGTTGGGTTTATTGATGATGATGTAAATAAACATAATCTTGATATCTTGGGTATTCCGGTAATTGGTGGAGTAAGTAAAATAAAAGAAACTGTTAAACGTTTTAATATTGATAACATTGTTATTGCTATTCCTTCACTAAGTAAAAAGGAATTAAATAGTATTTTTTTAGAGTGTGCTAAGACAAGTGCTAAAACACAAATCCTTCCAATGCTTGAAGATCTTATTTTAGGGAAAATATCAGTTAATCAATTTTGCGATGTTCAAGTTGAGGATTTATTAGGCAGAAATCCCGTTGAATTAGATATTAGTAGTATATCAGGATATCTTTTGGATAAGGTTGTACTAGTAACGGGTGCTGGAGGATCGATTGGCTCAGAAGTTTGCAGACAAATATCTATTTATAAACCAAAGGAACTAATTTTATTAGGCCATGGTGAAAATAGTATATATTCCATAGAGATGGAATTAAAAGAATCCTATAAAAATAAAGAAATTGAATTTATTCCAGTCATTGCTGATATTCAAGATCTTAATAAAATGAGGTTTGTAATGAGTACATACAGACCTGATGTTGTCTACCATGCTGCTGCTCATAAACATGTACCATTAATGGAGTGTAACCCGGAAGAGGCAGTAAAAAATAATATTATAGGAACTATGAATGTTGCAAACGCAGCTAGTTGGAATGATGTTAAAACCTTTGTCATGATTTCCTCTGATAAAGCTGTGAACCCAACAAGTATAATGGGTGCAACAAAAAGGATAGCCGAAATGATCATTCAAAATTTGGATATGGAAAGCAGTACTAAATTCGTTGCAGTTCGTTTTGGTAATGTCCTTGGTAGTAGTGGGAGTGTTATCCCTCTATTTAAAAATCAAATCAAAAAAGGTGGACCTGTTACTGTTACACATCCTGAAATGGTCCGTTACTTTATGACAATTCCGGAAGCAACGAGGCTTGTCCTTCAAGCAGGTGCTTTGGCAAATGGGGGAGAGATATTTATTTTAGATATGGGGGATCCGGTGAAAATTGTTGATTTAGCTACGAATTTAATAAAACTTTCAGGAAATTCTCTTGAAGAAATAGGTATTGAATTTACCGGAATAAGATTAGGAGAAAAGCTCTATGAAGAATTATTAAAAGATGATGAAGTTATTGAGAAACAAATTTATCCAAAGATATACATTGGTAAAGCATCAGAAATACATTTGCAGGAGATATATGAATTAATTTCCAATTGGCCAAAACTAGATAGGAATGAATTAAGAGAACAGCTTTTAAATCTTGCTAACAATAAACTAAACTCTAAGCCAAGTGTATCAGTATCAGTTTTATAGACTAAATAGAAAAGAATAAGAAATATTGGTCATAATGCTTGAATTGTTTTTATATTGGGAGGTGATATTTATGGCAATACTTGTTGCAGGGGGAGCAGGCTTTATTGGAAGCCATACACTAATAGAACTATTAAATGCCGGTTTATGATCTTATTGTTGTTGATAATTTTATAAACAGTAAACCTGAATCGTTACATAAAGTACACGAGATAACTGGAAGAAGTTTTAAGTTTTATCATGTTGATATGATTAAAGAAAAACAACTAGAAAACGTATTTTTAGAGAATCATATCGATGCTGTTATTCACCTTGCAGGAATTAAAGCTGTAAGGAGAATCCGTGAAAAATCCTCTTTGGTATTACAAAAATAACATAATGAGTACGGTTATTCTTACTCAACTAATGCAAAAATATAATGTCAAAAAGTTAGTATTCAGTTCATCAGCAACTGTTAACGGTTTAACTAATAAAGTTCCAATTTCAGAAGACCCTCCACTTAATGCACGTAATCCATATGGTAGGACTAAATTATTCATTGAAGAAATGCTACAAGTTTTATATTCAGCAGATCCGGATTGGAGAATAACTATATTAAGATATTTTAACACGATAGATGCCCATGAAAGCGGAAAGATTGGAGAAGATCCACAAGGGATTCCAACTAATTTAATGCCATATATTACCAAGGTTGTAGTAGGGAAGCTTGAAGTGCTTAATGTATATGGAAATTGTTATCCTACCGTGGATGGGACAGGTGTAAGAGATTATATCCATGTTGTTGACCTAGCAATTGGTCATATAAAGGCATTGGAAAAAATCAGCAATCAACTAGGGATATCTACATATAATCTTGGTACAGGTAAAGGTTGTAGTGTATTGGAATTAGTATCAGCATTCGAATCTGTTACAGGTATTAATATTCAGTATCAAATTACTCAGCCAAGACCAGGTGATTTAGCCATTTGCTATGCGGATCCCTAAAGCAATGAAAGAATTAGGTTGGAAAGCAGAGAGGGGAATCCAAGAAATGTTTTTGGACTCATGGAGATGGCAAGTTAATATTCCAGATGGGTATACAAAGGAAGAAAAATTAATTGGTGGTGTAAAAATTCCTAGCATAACAAAAAGCTAGGAATTTTTAGTTCAAGCACTTCCTTACAAGATCTTGGAGGGGACTATGGAGAAAACAATCAGTCTAATTGATTTTTTTAAAATCCTTAAGCACCGCTGGAAGTTAATTGTGGTTATTACATTGACTGCGGCGATAATTAGCAGCATTATCTCATTTTTTTTATTGACACCTTTATATCAAGCATCTACACAAATACTTGTAAATCAAAAAAATAGTGAGAATCAGTTAGACTACTATTTGTTACAAGGCAATGTGGATTTGATTAATACGTATAGCGTAATAATAAAAAGTCCAGCCATTCTTCAAAAAGTTATTGACGAACTTGAACTCAAACAAAGTGTAGAGGATCTCAATGAGAAAATTACGATTATCAGCCAAGAGAATTCACAAGTGTTTTCTTTGACAATTGAGGATCCTGATGCAGGAAAAGCAGTTGCAATGGCTAATATGGTGTCTGAAATTTTTCAAGAAGAGATTAAAGGCATTATGAACGTTGATAACGTTAGCATTCTTGCAAGAGCAGAATTAAAAGATAATCCTATTCCGGTATATCCACGGCCGATGTTGAATACTTCTATAGCATTTGTAATAGGATTAATGATCGGAATTGGGATAGCATTCCTATTAGAATTAATGGACAATACTCTAAAGGATGATCAAGATGCTGCAGCATACCTTGGACTACCGGTTCTCGGTACTATCGAAAAGGTTTCACGAACTCAAAGTATGGAAGAAAAAGGTTATTTAATTCAGGAAACGGGAAGTGAAACTCTTGAAGCGTAAATCTAAAAACAAAACTAAAAAAACAGTGTATTTAATTGTAAATGAAAATCCAAAATCCCCAATTACAGAACAGTATCGCCTGATAAGGAATAACATTCACTTTTCATCAGTGGATAAAGAAATTAAATCAATAGTAGTCACTTCACCTGAACCTTCTGATGGAAAGACCACTACAGCAGCAAATTTAGCAATAGTACTGACACAGCAAGGAAAAAGGGTTTTGCTTGTAGATACAGATTTAAGAAAACCCTCGGTTCATTATGCGTTTAATACAAGTAATTTAGATGGAATAACCAGTGTGCTAACTAAGGAAATTAACTTAGATTTCGCCATAGCTAAGACCAATGTTCCTAACCTGGATATATTAACTAGTGGGCCCATCCCCCCCAATCCTTTGGAACTTTTAGATTCAAAAGCTATGGAATTGGTAATGGAAGAATTAAAAGATATGTATGAGTATATAGTTTTTGATACACCACCAATACTTGCTGTCACAGACGCGCAAATCTTGGGAAATAAATGTGATGGTGTAGTATTGGTTGTGGCCAGTGGAAAAACCCATAAGGATCAGGCAAGGAAAGCGAAGGATATGTTAGAGAAGGCAAAGTGTCAATTGCTTGGTGTCGTGGTGAATGGAGTCGAATCTAAAAAGAATGGTTATGGTCATTATAGTTAGAGCATTACTCGATAAATTTTCCAAAATAAGGACAGAGTATTTAATCAATTCTTGTTTTAAGTAGGCTTAAAACTTTGCTTAAATCTGGTGATTTCCCTTCTCTACTTTTTTATTTGGGGGTGTAGGATTGATTGATTTGCATTCTCACATATTACCTGGACTAGATGACGGTTCCTCTAATCTTTTAGAGAGTTTGAATATGGCTAAAACAGCTGTAAAAGAAGGTATTACACATTTATTCGCTACACCGCATCATCTGAATGGACAATATTTCAATTCAAAGCGTGAAATCTTGGATAGTGTAATAGAGTTCAATAATCATTTAATACGAGAAAATATTCTCATTACCGTTCATCCAGGTCAAGAATTAAGAATCCATCGTGAATTATTTGCTTCACTGGAAATGAATGAAATATTAACTCTCGACAATAACGGTAAATACTTATTATTAGAACTTCCATCAGGGGAAGTTCCAAATTACACAAGAGAAGTGGTCTATGAACTGTTACTGAAGGAAATCACTCCAATTATTGTACACCCTGAAAGGAACTTAGGGTTTATGGAAGAAAACCATCTGCTTTTTGATTTGATTAATGAGGGCGCATTGACGCAACTTACATCCGGGAGTTTATTAGGGCACTTTGGTAAAAAAGTCAAATCTTTTTCTGGAAAAATCATCGAGCACAACTTGGCACATTTCATTGCAACTGATGCTCATAATGTAGTTTCCAGGGGGTTTTCTCTTCACGAATCCTATGAAATAATTACAAAAAAATTTGGTATTAATCGAACCTTTTATTTTATGGATAATGCCGAATTGCTCTTAAGTGGACAATATATTTACAAAGAGGACCCAGTTCCGATAAGAAAAAGGATATTGGGGATTTTTTAGTATGACAACCTCTTTTAAAAGAATAATTATATATTTTTTAAAATTGAAAGGGAGAAATCAATGAAAAAAACAACACAATTAAAAAACTTAATTTACTCAAATTCTTTGGAATTTATTATGGAGGCCCATAATGGATTGACTGCAAAAATTGTGGAAGAGGCAGGTTTTAAAGGGATATGGGGCAGTGGTCTTTCAATTTCAGCATCAATGGGGGTGCGAGACAATAATGAAGCTTCATGGACCCAGGTACTCGACACATTAGAATTCATGAGTGATGCGACCTCCGTTCCCATTCTACTAGATGGTGATACAGGGTACGGCAATTTCAATAATGCTAGAAGGTTAGTAAAAAAATTGGAGTCAAGAGATATTGCAGGTGTTTGTATTGAAGACAAATTATTTCCAAAAACCAATTCCTTTATTAGAGGGGAAACGCAGCCTCTTGCAGATATCGAGGAGTTTTGTGGAAAAATAAAAGCGATGAAGGACAGCCAGAAAGATGATGATTTTGTTGTGGTGTCCAGGGTGGAAGCCTTCATTGCTGGATGGGGGTTGGAGGAAGCACTTAGGCGTGCCGAGGCATATCGACAAGCCGGAACTGATGCTATCTTGATGCACAGTAAAAGAAGTGATATTTCAGAAATTGAAGCCTTTATGAAAGAGTGGGGGGGCAGACTACCGGTTGTAATCGTCCCAACCAAGTATTACACAGTTCCAACTGATAGATTTAGAGAATTAGGAACCAGCCTGGTTATTTGGGCTAATCATAATCTAAGATCAGCTATAACTGCTATTAAACAAACCTCAGAGCAGATTTATCGGGAACAAACTTTAGCCAATGTTGAGGAACAAATAGTTTCAGTTGACGAGGTATTCCGTCTTCAGGGAGCAGATGAATTAAAGAGAGCTGAGAAACGATATCTTCCTGCCATTGGAAAGAATGTAAGCGCTGTAATATTGGCGGCAAGCCGCGGGGAATTGGATGAGCTTACTGCAGAAATTCCAAAAACCCTTTTGGAAGTCGGTGGAAAGACCTTATTAAATACTCAGGTGGATGAATTCAAAAAGGTTGGTATCAAAGATATATGTGTAGTAAGGGGATTTGGAAAAGAGCAGGTTGCTGGTACAAATTTTTCAGTTATTGACAATGATTTACACTACAAAACTAAGGAGTTGTATTCCCTATACCTTGCAATGGATCAAATTAAAGAAAATACAATTATTAGTTATGGAGATATCATTTTTAAAAATTATATTTTAAATGACTTGCTTAATGATATGAGCGACATTACTCTCATAGTGGATGCTGATGTACAAACGATTAGCAATGACAAAGACTTCGTCTCAACAAATATTCCTTACTCGAAAAAACTATATTCAAGTACTGTCGAATTTATCAAAATGTCAGGGAACATGGAAGTAAATGAAATAAATGGTGAATTTATAGGGCTCTGGAAGGTAACAAAGAATGGTGCTGGCATTGTGAAGAGAGCAATAGCTGAATTAACGGAAAGACATGATTTTAAAAATCTCACATTGGCAGATCTTTTTAATCATATTAGTACGAATCATCCAATTGCAGTGAAATATATTAAGGGTTCTTGGCTAGATATCGATACAATAAAAGACCTACAAAAAGCAGGTGAATTGTTTTGATAAGCACGAAAGCGTTTGGCGATGAATTAAAAAGTCTCGGATTTGATTTTTATAGTGGGGTTCCTTGTTCGTTTTTAAAAAATTTAATTAATTTCGCAATAAATGAATGTGATTATGTTGCGGCAACTAATGAGGGCGAGGCGGTTGCTATTGCAGCAGGTGCATATCTTGGAGGAAAGAAACCGGTAGTTCTCATGCAAAATTCAGGGCTGACAAATGCTGTTTCTCCATTAGTATCCCTGAACTACCCTTTTAGACTGCCAGTGCTCGGCTTTGTCAGTCTAAGAGGAGAGATAGGAATTCCCGATGAACCCCAGCATGAGCTGATGGGCTGTATTACTAACGGGATGCTTGAACTGATGGAAATTAAATGGGATTATCTGTCCGCCGATTTGGAAACGGCAAAGGAACAATTGGATCGAGCCAATTCTTATATTGAGAATAATCAATCTTTCTTTTTTATCGTAAAAAAGAATACGTTTGAAAAAGAAGGGCTGAAGGAACAGAACCTGCTTATAAATGAAAATAGGTTAAAAATCAATCAAACAATAGAAAACGAGTTTCCCACCAGATATGAAACTTTACAGCTTATTAATTCTTTAAAAGATGGAAAAACGGTTCAATTGGCGACAACTGGCAAAACAGGCAGAGAACTCAACGAGGTCGAGGATGTTCCGAATAATTTTTACATGGTCGGCTCAATGGGATGTGTCAGCTCAATCGGACTGGGTCTTGCATTAACGAAAAATGAACACGATCTAGTCGTGATTGAAGGGGACGGAGCCTTGCTTATGAGGATGGGAAGCCTGGCGACAAATGGAAGTTATGCCCCGAAAAATATGCTTCATATCCTGCTGGACAATAATACACATGATTCGACTGGAGGGCAGCTTACAGTTTCGAACAATGTTCAATTCGTCGATATTGCTGCAGCATGCGGCTATTCGAAGTCTATTTATATCCATAATCTATCAGAGTTGGAAACCAGCATAAAAACTTGGAAGAAGGAAAAGCAATTAACCTTCCTCTATATAAAAATAGCCAAAGGTTCTAAGGTAGATTTGGGAAGGCCGAAAATGAAGCCGCACGAAGTTAAAGAGAGATTGAAGGTGTTTATTGATGATTAAAACTGCCGTGATTTTAGCAGGGGGAATGGGCACCCGCCTGGGAGACCGCACAGCGGATAAACCAAAAGGGTTCCTGTCCTTGGAGGCTAAGCCTATTGTTGAAGAATCGATAATAAAGTTGCTAGAGTCAGGGATTGAAAAGGTCATCATCGGGACCGGTTATTTGGCAGAGGTATACGAACAACTTGAAGATAGCTATCCGCAAGTCCGCTGTGTTCGTAACCATGATTATATGGAAACGGGGAGCATGTACACACTATATATTTTAAGAGATTATGTTTCGGAGGACTTTCTTCTGCTTGAAAGCGACTTAATTTATGAAAAGCGGGGATTGGAACAGTTAATAAACCATCAGCAGCCTGACGTGATTTTGGCAAGCGGTTTTACCAATTCAAATGACGAGGTTTTTATTGAAATCAATGAAGACAATCTGCTGGTAAGGATGTCAAAAAACAGAGAAGATCTTAAACAGGCTCAAGCGGAATTAACAGGAATCACAAAGCTTTCCCTGTCGGCTTTTCGTGCATTATGCAGCTTTGCAGATACACAATTTCCAAAAGACCCGCTGCTTGATTACGAAACAGCGTTAGTAGGCATCTCACACAGGATTCCAATCTATGTTCACACTGTAAAAGATTTTGTCTGGTGTGAAATTGATGACGACTGCCATTTGCTTCGGGCAAAGCAGTTTATTTATCCGATGGTCGCTCTAAAAGACAAAAATTTGCCCTCTGTTACAAGGAATCGGTTGCTCAATCCGGGCCCTGCAACAACAACGGATACGGTGAAATATTCACAGGTGGTGCCTGATATTTGTCCAAGAGAGACGGAATTCGGCGAGGTAATGGAAATGATTGCGGCCGAACTGACGAAATTGGCGGGTGACCCAGAAAAATATACGACGGTTTTATTTGGCGGTTCGGGGACGGCGGCGGTTGAGGCGATTTTGAGCTCTGTAATTGGGGAGGATGCAGTCCTTATCATTAATAATGGCGCTTATGGAGAAAGAATGTGCCAGATTGCAGATGTTTATCGAATGAATTATATTGATTTCCGCAGCAGTCCATCCGAAGCGATTAATCTTGATTCGTTAGAGAAAGAAATTCAATCCTCCAACAAGAAAATTACTCATCTCTGCGTTGTCCATAATGAAACAACAACAGGATTACTGAATGATATTTATGCCATTGGGTCCCTTTGCAAAAGGTACAATATCCAGTTAATTGTTGATGCAATGAGCTCTTTTGGTGCCATACCCATTCGGATGGATGAAATGAATATTAGTTATCTTGCCGCTTCTTCCAATAAGAACCTTCAGGGAATGGCGGGAGTTGGTTTTGTTATTGCCAATAGGGCGGATTTGGAGATGACCCGGGATCTTCCACCAAGGAATTTCTATCTTCATCTTTTTTCACAGTATCACTATTTTTCCAAAACAAAACAGCTGCGATTTACTCCTCCTGTTCAAACGCTGTATGCGCTAAGACAGGCGATTATTGAAACCAATTTGGAGGGTGTAGAAAACAGGTACGCCAGATATAGCCAGGCATGGGCGGTTTTAATTGATGGAATCGCAAGGCTCGGTTTAACCCTGCTCGTCCCTAAAAACCATCATTCCCGGATTATTACGGCGATTCGTGAGCCGGAGACCCCTGACTATGATTTTAATAAGATGCATGATTATTTTTCACGTCACGGGTTTACAATTTACCCTGGAAAGCTTGATGAACAGAATACCTTTCGAATTGCCAATATCGGCGATATAACATTGGAGGATATGGAAGTGTTTATCACGCTTCTTGAACAGTATTTAATAAGTATAGGTCATTGTCTTGAAGAGAAAGTATAGGACAAAATTAATAAAAGGCGGCACACCCGATTATGCGGACAAAAAAAGCTTTTTATATTATGATCTCTAATCTCTCGTATCAACTGATTTATACCTTAATCTGGCTGGTTCTGCCGAGGTTATTTATGACCGTTTATGGTTCTGCCATAAACGGTCTTATTTTATCAATTAGACAATTTTTAAATTTTTTTTATATCGTGGAAGCCGGAATCGGGCTTACGTCGATAACAGCTTTGCTAAAGCCGTTGGCATCCGGCGATAGGAACGGTGCCAATAGGATTCTATCCTCGGCAAAGGTTCTTTACAAGCGGGCCGGTTTGATTTTTTTAAGCCTGACCATAATGCTTGCCGTAATCTACCCTTTCATTATTGCCGGACAGGTTAGCTACACATTATCGTTCTCGTTGGTTCTTATTCTTGGCTTTAGCATCTTTTTGGATTTTTTTATCATCGGAAAATATAAGGTATTGCTTGTTGCAGACCAACGGGAATATGTACTGACAGCTATCCAGATTATCAGCTTGATTTTTAATTTAATCGCTTATTTGGTGTTGATTAAATTTGGAATGCATATTTTGTTTGTAAATGGTATTGCATCAATCATGCTGTTATCGAGATCAATAATGGTTGCTTCCTATATCAAGAAAAACTATTCTCATGTCAGTTTTAAAGAAAAGCCAGATACCGCGGTTTTTGCCCAGCGCAAGGATGTTTTTATCCATCAAATAACCGGTGTGATTGTATTTAACAGCCCCATCATTGTTATTACGCTCTTTTTAGGGCTTAAAGAAGTGAGTGTGTACACGACTTATAACATGGTGTTCTCGGCAATCATTATGTTGGTCACTTCCTTTTCGGGGTCGCTGTTTGCTGGAATAGGTGATTTGCTGGTAAGAGGGGAAATGCAGAAGGTGAAAGAGGTTTTTATGATCTTTGAATCGATTTATTTTGCCATGATTGCCTGGGCTTTTTCCACGACTTTTATACTGATTCTCCCATTTATAGAGGTATACACTCGGGGTGTTTCTGATGCAGAATATATTCGGCCCGAATTAGCCATTTTGTTTATTAGTGTGGGAGCTGTCAGCAATATTAGAATTCCGGCGCAAACGCTGATTCATTCTGCCGGACATTTTAAGCAAACAAAAAACCGCGCCATTGCGGAAGCTGCTATAAATCTTAGTGCCTCCCTTTTTTTTGTCCAGATATTTGGAATGGAAGGGGTTCTCATAGGCGCCCTATGCTCTTATCTTTATCGGACGACCGATATCATTTTTTATGCATCCAGAAAAATATTGGATCATTCCTTAACCCTGACCATTTATAAGCTAGGGATTAATTTGCTCTTATCCGTAGCTGCCGTTTTGCCAATTCAGCTTTTTCTGACCATTCAACCTAAAAACTTTATTGAATGGACGGGATACGCCCTGCTCCTTTCTGCTTGGAATTTTGGCATTATCATTGTTGGAAATATCCTGGCAGATCCTAAAATGTCCATGAGCATATTCCAAAGGGGGAAACTCATTCTTTCCAGAAAAAGAGAAGTAATGCATTAATTCGTACAGATTGTAAAGTTTGGTTTTTAGAATGCTTTGATGAAAGGGGGCTAGGAAAATAGCTTCTTTATCTGCTGTTTCTACTACAGAGACGCAAAAGAATCTCTATTATTTTCTGGTTCTTTTGCTTTCTATATTTTTGAATCAAACGAGTATTATTGGAGGAATCAATTTTTCATATAGTGATACTATCATTGTTGCCTTGCTGATTTATTTGTTTTTTAGCGGGATAAAAGTTCCGGGTTACCATACCGTTTATTTTTTATTTTTATCTGCAGCCTTGGTTACCACATCGATTTTTTATACACCTTATAAGTTTGGTGTGACTGCTGAAATTCAGTCCATCCTGACAGATTATATTAAGCTGGCAGTCGTGTTTGCTTATTTCATAGCAGGATTTAATTTAATCCAGGAAAAAGCAGTCCGCTTATCGTTAAAATGGTATTCCATTGCTGCGTTATTAGCAGGAACATTGGGGATTGTCATGCATCTATTTGGACTGACATTCCTTTATCAATGGTATGATTTTGGCGAGTTTCGTTACAATGGATTTATGAACGACCCGAACTACTTTGCTATAGTCCAAATCAGCGCACTGCCGTTTTTTTTGCGGGAGGAAAAAATTTCTTTGAAGGCTAAATTACTCATCTTTGTGATAATTTTAGGCAGCATTTTTTTATCAGGATCTAAAACGGGTTTAATTACTTTAGGTTTATATATGGTAATGTTTATTTTTCGCAGACTTTTTAAAAGGAAATTAAAATACAAAACAGTCTTGTTTACATTTGTATCCATTTGTCTTTTATTAATCATACTGGGGATCTTGCCATTATTTGAATCAAACCTTTCTTTAAATTTGGATAAGAATTTACAATATCAGCGTATGGCTCTGCTCTTTACAGATTTTAACGCTGCGTTCAATGATAGCGGATCCTCAAGACTTACCGTTTGGCTGACAGGGATTCAGTTGATTGGTCTATCACCTTTACTTGGAGTAGGTGTTGGAACGTATACAGCGGTTGCGGAAAAAATATCTGGGATTGGTACAGTTGCTCATAATACGTATATCCAATCTTACTCAGAGTGGGGTGGAATCTTTGCCACCATCTTCTATGTTTATTTAGCCGCCCTGCTGTTCAAAGCCACATTGAACAAAGAAAAGAAAGATACCAATAGAATGTTAAGAGATATTTTAATTGTGTTATTAATTGGATCTATCGCGGTTTCCTTAAATAACGCCAGAATGTTTTGGTTTTTCTTGGGTGTATTGATTTGCAATCTGAAAGGGAAGCAGCAAAGCTAAGATACATAGAAAAGCCAAAAATTTGAAGGTAAGTGAGGCCGAATTATGGAAAATTTATTAAAAAATCTTTTTTTTAAACTTGGAATTTACGAATTTGCAAAAAGGTATTTCATGAAGCCATATGTAAAATTGATTGGAATCCTATTTAATTTAAGCGCCAAAAAGGCAATCAAGACCTTAGTAGAAGCCATGAGTCAAAATAATTGGAGGTACTGGTTAGAGTTCGGAACCTTGCTCGGAGCCGTTAGAGATAAAGGATTTATTTCCCACGATTTTGACATCGATATTGCAATGTGTATTGACGACAGGGACGAACGGATGGAACAAATATTAGCTGCAAGAGGGTTTAAATTAAAGAAAAGAGCGAAACTGTTGTCCGGACAAATTATTGAGGAAACCTATAAATATAAAACGGCAACAATTGATATCTTTTATGCTTATAAACTGGAGGATCAAATCAAGATTTTTGAATTTCAAAGCTTCAATAATCTAAGCCCGGATGAATGCATAAAACAATTTGGCGGCTTACGGGTCAGTGAATATTGTTTGTCAAAATTTGAATTAACTAAGTATGATTTCTACGGTTTACAGGTATGGGTCCCGGATAATTATCATTCTCACCTTGAAGAATTATATGGGCGAAGTTTTATGATAAAGAATAAAAATTGGAGCATTGATTCCTGTGAGGTCAGAAAATTAACCAATCATTTAGCCGTCATTGAGCACGTATAGAGAATGCCTATAATCGATGAAAGGATGTGATCGGTTGAAAAAATATGTGTTTATCGCCAATGGCAATAAGCCCACCCCTGAAGAACAAATGAACATGGATAAAATAAAGCTGAGTAATTTTAGTTTGCCATGTGTGGAGGCGGCCCTAGAACAGGGGTATAAAATTTTCATGGGTGTAAATCGAAAGACGGCCGAAAATCTGGAATGTGAAGGCTATGATATTATATTCTATGATTCTAGTACGTTTCGCAGCTTGTTGGATATTAAAAGTAACTTCACTGCCTTTAAAAATTTGTTGTCCCTGCTGAAAAGGGAACAAATCGACGTCATTCACTGTAATACTCCCATTGGCGGCATCATGGGACGATTATGCGGAAAATTGGCGAAGGTTCCGAAAGTAATTTATACAGCTCATGGTTTTCATTTTTATAATGGGGCCCCCTTGATAAATCGGACATTTTTTAAATGGGCTGAAATGATTATGGCTCGATTCACAGATGCCATCATAACAATGAACCAGGAGGATTTTGAAGCAGCCCAAAAATTTAATTTAAGAAAGGGCGGAAGGGTTTATTATATACCTGGTGTTGGAATTGATACCGAGCAATATCAACTTGAAAGTTTGGACAAAAGAAAGATCAGAGAAGCTATTGGTTTAAGAGGTGACGATATTGCTATCATATCCACTGGTGATTTGATAAAAAGAAAGAATTTTAACACTGCAATAACAGCCATCGCGAAAGCGAACAACCCCAAGCTGCATTTTTTGATTTGCGGGAAAGGTCCTGAATTAGACTCGCTAACAGCTTTAGCAAAAGAACTTGGGGTAGACAATCAAATACATTTTTTGGGTTTTCGATCAGATATCAAGGAATTACTGCATATATCTGATCTTTTTTTGTTTCCAAGTATTCAGGAAGGGCTGCCCCGATCATTGATGGAAGCAATGGCTTCAGGGCTTCCATGTATTGTTTCCAACGTACGTGGGAATGTGGATCTAATTGAACATGGCAATGGGGGCATGTTAATCAATCCTTTTGACGCAAATGGGTATGCAAAGGCCATTAATGAACTTATAGCAAACGAAAATTTAAGGTTCGAAATGAGCTCGAATAACTTAGAGGCAATCAAAAAGTTTGATGTGGAAATTGTGAAAAAAGAAATGAATGAAATTTATAAACATATTCTAGTGGATAGGTATGAAGGAGGTGTCATTGATTTAAAGCTTCGTATGTAAACTGGCTAATTAGCATGAAAGGATGGTAGTAAATGAACGCAGGAAAAACTCTTCAAATTCCATTCTCTCCTCCAGATATTACTGAGCATGAAGTCAATGCTGTGATCGATACCCTAAAATCAGGATGGATTACAACAGGACCGAAAACAAAATTATTGGAAGAAAAAATCGCTGCCTATACCAATTCGGGTAAAGCTGTTTGCTTGAATTCAGCAACGGCGGCGATGGAATTAACGTTGAGAATTCTCGGCATTGGTCAAGGGGATGAGGTAATCACCAGCGCCTATACGTACACCGCTTCCGCTAGTGTAATTCACCATACAGGGGCAAAAATTGTATTAGTAGATACAGCAAAGGATTCTTTTCAAATGGATTATGACCGGTTAGAGAAGGCCATTACTGAAAAAACAAAAGCCATTATTCCAGTCGATATTGCCGGCGTGATGTGTGATTATGATCGAATCTTTGAAATCGCAAGTCGAAAAAAACATTTATTTCACCCGACAAATGAGCTGCAAGAGGCATTTGGCCGGGTAATCGTCCTTGCCGACGCTGCCCATTCTTTTGGAGCTGTATATAAGGGAAGAAAAAGCGGTGAGGCCGCGGATTTTACCAGCCTCTCCTTTCATGCTGTTAAAAATTTGACTACTGCTGAAGGCGGGGCTGTTATTTGGAAAGACATCCCAGGGATTGATAATGAGGAACTATATAAGCAATACATGCTGTTATCACTGCATGGGCAGTCGAAGGATGCCTTGACTAAAAACAAATTAGGCGGCTGGGAATATGACATCCTATATCCTGCTTACAAATGTAATATGACGGATATTATGGCTTCTATTGGGCTTGCTCAGTTTCAGCGATATGATTCTCTCTTGGAAAAAAGAAAACAAATAATTGAACGGTATGACCAGGAGCTTGCTGAACAAGGATTGGATATATTAAAGCATTATACGGATGACTATTCTTCCAGTGGACACTTATACCTCGTCCGCTTAAAAGGAAGAGACGAGTCTTATCGTAATTATGTAATTGAAGAAATGGCGCGAAATGGCATTTCTACCAATGTTCATTATAAGCCGCTTCCATTACATACGGCATACAAAAATATGGGGTTTGACATTCAGGATTTTCCGAATGCTTTTGCCGTTTATCAGAATGAAATTACGCTTCCGCTTCATACATTATTGAGCGATGAGGATATCGAGTATGTAATGTTTTTTTTCAAGAAAATCTTGAGAGGCAATTTTTTAGCTGCAAAAGTGGGAGAGAGGGCGAATGTATAAATTATTTTTAAAAAGATGGATGGATTTATTGGCGGCCATACTAGCCCTGCCAGTATTAATGTTTGTGATATTAATAGTTGGCATTTTAATAAAGTTAGAGGATAACGGCCCCATTTTTTATAAGTCAAAACGGCTTGGAAAAAATGGGATTCCATTTCTTATGTATAAGTTCAGGTCAATGAAAGTAAATGCTCCGGATATTAGAAATGAAGACGGATCCACCTTTAATTCGGAAAATGATCCCAGGATGACCAAAATCGGCAAATTTATTCGAAAAACAAGTATCGATGAAGTGCCCCAATTATTAAATGTAGTAATTGGGAATATGAGCTTTATTGGACCCAGGCCGGATTTGCCAGATCAAATCTCTTTATATGAAGGAAATGAAATTCGTAAATTAGAAGTTTTACCAGGTTTAACTGGTTATAATCAAGCTTATTTCCGCAACTCGATTCCCTTAAGAGAAAAGTTTGAAAATGATGTTTATTACGTGGATCACATTAGCCTCTTTTTTGATTTAAAAATCCTATTAAAAACATTCACAATAATAATTCATCGCAAACATGTTTATTCAAATCATGATAAATCTATCGGGGGATAAAGATCAGGAGGAGATTAATAACCGTGAGATGTGCAATAATGCAGCCAACCTATATGCCTTGGATTGGATATTTTTCAATGATTGATAAAGTAGATGTTTTTGTTTTTCTAGATGATGTCCAATTAGTGAAGCGTAGTTGGCAGGTCAGGAACAAAATAAAAAGTAATGGTAAAGAGCTATTGCTTACAATTCCGATTGTAAAGGACAAAAAAAGAAATGATATGCTCATCCAAAATTCATCGTACTGTAAAAAAGAAAATTGGAAAGAAAAGCATTTAAAATCCATCAATCATAGCTATTCGAAAGCTAAATGCTATTACGAAGTGTATCCATTTATCGAAAAAATATATTGGAAAAATCATGCCAGTATAGCCCAATTCAATATAGATATAATTAAAAGGATTTGTGAAAAAATAGGGATTACTTCAAGGTTAATCGTTTCATCAAATATAAACAAAAATAAAGGAAAAAAAGATGAACTGCTGGCAAATATCTGTGAATCTATTAATGTCAGACGTTTTTTATCAGCTCAAGGGGCGGTTCCGTATATAGAGGAAAACAACCCTGGTGGGGAGTTTACTGAAAGAAAAATAGAACTATATTATCACATGTATAATCACCCAATCTATCCGCAATTAGGAAATGATTTTATCTCCCATATGGGAATATTTGATTTGTTATTTAACACAGGGTTCGATCATGCATTGGAAATCATTAGAAGCGGAAATGAAAAAGATTTATTTTATTTAGATTACCGGGATCTATTTTTGCAAAATGCGAGGGGTAATATGTGAAAATTTGCCTTTTTTCAGATATACATGGGAATCTATATGCATTAGAAAAATTCCTTATAAAAAGTAGAGAACTAGGAATAGACTTTTATGTTTTTTGTGGGGATATTTTTGGTTATTATTACGATCAGGACACTATCATTTCCAAACTGAAAGGGATGGAACATTTATCTGCGATAAAAGGGAACCATGACCAATATTTTTTAAATGCCAGTATGAGCCAGGCAGAGGAGAAATGCTTAATTGATAAATTTGGATATTCTTATAAAGATATAACAATAAAAATATCCAATGAAAATAAAGAATTTGTTAAAAATTTATCGGAGCAAATAGAGCTGAATTTTTTTGGGAAAAGGATAGGCATCTTTCATGGCTCACCTATGGATCCGTTGAATGGCAGGGTTTATCCGGATACGGAAATCTCTGAATCTGATGGTTATTTAAAATATGATTACGTCATTTTGGGGCATACCCATTACCGCATGGTAAGACATATAGGATCTACAACCGTTATCAACCCCGGTTCCCTTGGACAGCCGCGTGATAAACATGGCTTTAGTTTTGCTGTACTGACAATTCCCGAAGGAGAAATTGAATACCACGAAATTGAGTGGGATAGGAATTTGCTGGTAAAAGATATTGAAATTAATGATCCCGGCAGCCAAAAATTGATAAACATTCTGTTTAGAAATGAGGAGTCACCTTGAATAGAACGATACTTGTCTCTGCTATTGGCGGAGATGTCGGACATAGCGTGTTAAAATGTCTTTTACAGGAAAAAGATAAATTAATAGGCTGCGATTTGTATCAATTCCCTGTAGGTTTAAATGTGGTTGACGGGTTTTTTACTTCACTTCCAGCACTGCACTCAAATTATATTTCTCATTTGCTGGAACATTGTAAAAAATATCAGGTAACTCATTTTATACCGATCAGTGAGCCTGAAATTGAAGTTGTCAGTGATAACCTTGAAGTATTTCAAAAGGAAAAAATCAAGGTCCTTATAAATCAGAAGGAAATTATTCAATACTGTCTCGATAAAAACCTATCTGCAAAAAAATTAAAAAGCATCGGCTTAGATGTCCCTGACTCCTGGCTGGCAGATGACTTTGAACCGGATGGCAAAAAGTACATCGTCAAATTTATAAAATCATGGGGGTCAAAATTATTAAGAGTGATAGCCACTAAAGAAGAATTAGAACAGATCAAAAAAAGCTTCACGCAGCCTCTTTTAATCCAAGAGTATATTGATGAACCTGACAATGAATATACAGTAGGGGTTTTCAGTGATGGGGAGGATATAAGAGTCATTTCATTTAAGAGAAAGCTTCAGGGGGGATACACCAAATTTGTGGAATTAATAAATGATGAGACTATAAAACGTGATGCCATGATTGCCGCAAAAGAATTCGGGCTAAAAGGGAGTTTTAACATCCAATTAAGGAAATCAAACGGAAGAAACTATATTTTTGAGATAAATCCAAGATTGTCGGGGTCCGTTCACTTCCGGCATTTGTTGGGTTTTAAAGACGTTTTATGGTGGCTCGATTCTTTAGATCAATTCAAATTAGCGGAGTATAAAAATCCTTATAGTATAGCGATAGGTGTGAGGGAATTGAATGAAAAGTTCTTGCTTGTAGAATAAAAGGATCTAAGGCAAGAATTATAATAAATGGGGCTTTGGGTGATTAACCAAGCCCCTTTTTTATTTCGAGGTAAGAAAAGATCATTGCCTGTGGAGGTAATTATGAAAATAAAAAAGTCCTTCCCAGTTTTTAGAAATCAAGAAGATAACGAACGGAGAAACTTTTTATCTTGGCTATTTTTTGGGCTTCTAGCCTTCATAACTTTTTTTTCTTTTAAAAGGGAAGGTGGAGTAATAGACCCACAAAAAGTTAATAAAGGAATGATGTTGAATAAAGATGAGAATACGATTTCTAATGAACTTGAAAAGATAAATGCAAAGTTGACGGATATATCGGTAAATGTTAAAAGTTTTGGAGCAAGAGGTGACGGGAAAGCCGATGATACTGTCCCTATTCAAAACGCTATAGATTATACAGCATCACTTGGGGGGGGAATTGTATATTTCCCGAATGGTCATTTCCGTACTTCCTCAACCATTTCAATTGACGCTGATTACGTTAGTTTAGTTGGAGTAGGCTGTAATTCTTCATATCTATCCCCATTATTGGGCCACATGACAGCTATCCTTTTTTTTGGAAATGAAAAGGGTTCGTGGAGATGGGGAAATGTTGTAAAGGACTTGGGAATTAGGAATTCACATGCAGAAGGCATTAAAATGGTAAATAACCTTCAATGGAAATTAGAAGGAATAGATGTGAGAAACTGTGAAGGAAATGGGGTTTACGGAAAAAATTCATGGATCGGAAGGTTGCATAATTCCTGTCTTTATAGGAATAAAAAATCAGGTTTCTATGCTGACAAAGACTGTCATGCTCTATCTATTATTGGTACACACATTATCGATAATAAGAGGTATGGGATTTATGCTCCAAAGGAATCTACTATAACAGGAAATACTTTTGAACTAAATAAATTGGCAGATATCTACATCCCTTCTACCAAGGAAAGTATTTTTATTGCAGGGAATTATTTTGAGGGTGGAAGAAGTGAAGGAGCAGCTATTCACGTCTTAGGTAAATTTATTTCAATTGATACGAATGGACTAGGGGGGCAGCCCTTAGGAATAAAACTAGAGGGTGCAAGTCATGTAAAAGTATCAAACAATTTTGTAGGGATGACACTTGGGGAATTAGCCCATAACAATCTTCAAACCATTTATGTAGATGAAAAGTGTAAAAATATCGAGCTTGATAATGTAGGAACATTAACTGTTAAACCAGGTGCAAATCTGATCAAACAGGGGGCAGTTAAGGATCATTTATATCCATTTGGAGAGTTTGAATCACTAAAGAATGGGGTTCCGGTAGGATGGACAAAAAAAGGTACCTTTACTTCTCAAGTTGTTCCGTCATTTAGCGGGGAATGTGATAAAGCTTTAAAGGTAACAACAAAGTCAAAACATGATCGAATGATAAGAAACTTGTCTGGCTTAAAACCTAATACAATCTATACCTGGGGTGCGATGATTAGTACGGAGGATGCCGATGCGGTTGAAGTCAGGTGCTATAACACTGCAATTGTAAAAGGTGATGAACATTATTGGAGCGCGAATTTCAAAAAAGGGCATTACATAGCAACTACCGCATTTATAACAGCTATCGATGGTAGCGCTGATATCAGTATAGGTTCGGCCTATTTAGGAACTTTTAAATTAGAATGGATTGCCGTGGTAGAAGGGTATTACACCGAGCGAAATTTCCCAAGAAAAAGCAACAGAGAAAATACAAGCGTTATTCAAAGCGAAAATGGTTCATATTACAAAATTTCCGTCAATAATGATGGTACTTTTAAAAGCATTTTATTAATTTAATTCACTTTTGAAAAAAGTGCGAAACAATGTTTTAAAATACTAGGAGCTTTTGGCAATTAACTTAAATAAGATAGTTAGTTGCAGTTCAGTTTTTTCCAAACCATTATCATGAATTCAAAGTATTAATCTAATGTTGTCAATATTAACTTGATGTACATCAAGTTTGGGGAGATGCTTAAATGTAGTAATAGCCCTATAACCTAAAAATGAAACATATAGATATATAAAAGATTAAAGAATTTCTTTTCGAAAAACTCCCAAGAATCAGAATTGCTGTAATCTCTATTTTGATAATTATTAGTTATATACTAACCTATATAATAAGTGACATAGTTCCAAATTCAAATACAATATTAAATACTTTCACACTAATTCTTGTATTAGGATTACTATATAAATATCTGAACAAGTCAAATCGATTTCTAAAATATATGTCCGAATCATCTTATTCTGTATATCTTATTCATCACCCTGTTATTATCGTTGTCAGTTACTATTATATAGAATATATTAATGATCTAAATCCAGTTGGGAAAATATCTATAGGCATTAATAATAACAAAAAGAATAAACGAACTGTTCCTAAGGCAAAAACGGTACAAGGGTAATTGCATAAACAAAGGGGGTGTCTCTAAAAGAGACACCCCCTTTGACCATTAGTGATATAAAAAAAGTGTAAGGTTATTTTTACGGTCGATTGTTGCTAATAATACATTACTTACTTCAGTCTGATGGTGGCTCCATAGTGTGTGTATAAGCCACCCTTCATCCTTATTTAGTTGTTGGAGCTCATGTAGTTCAATTTTGCCTTCTTTAATTATGGTCTTAGGGAGGTCAAAGGGTTCGGTAACCATGTTATAGGTTGACGGGGTGATTGCTTCGTATTTTGGATCTAAAAAAACGGACAATTTCCCATCAGCTTCCCACAATGCTAATGCAACTTTTTTAACATCTTCTACTTTCTCTTCCCGTAATTCTTCTAATAAAATATCGATTGATATTCTTGCTTTTTTCAAACCTTTAGAAATAATCTCTCCGTCTTTAACCAGTGTAATGGGTGGAGGAGTAATTAATTTTCTAATTCGGGGCCATTTTAACATCGTATACACACTGCCAATATACAGCACCACCAATACTGCTGTTGTGGTAATAGAACCTTTTAGTCCAAGACGTTCATCTGACAATGGGTGGGCAAGGATGTTCCCGATTATAAGAGCAATAGCGAAATCAATCAATCTTAGCTGAGCAATGGAACGCTGTCCCATTGCTTTCGCCACAAGAATCAAAAAGAAATAGGCAACGATAGCACGTAGAATCCACTCTATTGTCGTTAAGGATTCCTGACCATGAAAGAAATTCAACGAAGACACATCCTTTAATAGTTAAGTCTAATTTCCAGAAAACTTAACACAAACCGGGTGTGGTACCTTTATATCAGATTGTAAAAGAGTTAATTTTCCGGTATTTTCATCTCTTGCAAATAGAACTAAGTTACTGGATTCTTGATTGGAAGCAACAATATATCTACCAGAAGGTTCTATTTCAAAATCCCTTGGCCAATCTCCCTCTGTAGATGTATATTCTAAGAAATGGAGGCCGCCTGTTTCTTCATTGACGGAAAAAACAGCAATGCTATTGTGACCACGGTTTCCTGCATAAACAAAGCGTCCGTCGTTAGAGATATGAATCGCACTTCCTTGATTATTTTCTTTAAAATCTTCAGGTAAAGTAGAAATATATTGTTCTTCTATAAATTTGCCACTTTCTGGATGATAACTCAGAACAATTACTTCGGAACTAAATTCGGTCATGATATATGCAATTTTTCCATGAGGATGGAAAGTAAGGTGCCGAGGTCCGCTGCCAGCTTTTAACGGAAGAAGCTGTACTTTAGCAAGTTTTCCTTCCTCACTTACTTCATAGGTTGTAAGAGAATCTGTTCCTAAATCAACAGCCACAAGGTATTTTTCATCTGGTGTCAATCCAGCATAGTGCAAATGCGGTTTTTCCTGTCTCGGATCAGGTCCAGAACCTTCATGCTGAATAATAGAGGATGCAGGCTGTATCGAGCCTTCTTCTGGGTTAATTAAATAGGATTCCACAGTTCCTTTATGATAATTTGCGCTAAAAACATACCGCATCATACTATCAACACTCACATGACAGGGAGGAGACCCCTCTGATAATTGATTATTGATAGGGGTAAGTTCTCCGTTGTCAGTAATAGAGTAGGCAGAAAGTCCGCCAAAGTTTCCCTCCTTGGCCACTGAGTATAAATATTTTTTATCATTGGATAAAGTTAGGTAGGTTGGATTCTCAAGAGTTGCAACAGCCCTAATATCTGTTATTTTTCCTTCATCACTGTCTAAAGTGAATTTATAAATTCCTTTACTTTCTCCTTTTGTGTATGTACCAATATAACCTAGCTGTAAATTAGATGATGTCATGTTAAAAACTCCTTACAAATTATTATTCCTTTATTTTAACCTTAGCAAAGGACTTCAGTCTAATAACTGGAATTTTTATTTAACCCGCTATATAGTTAATAACATAAAGTAATTATTTAATAGATAAAAAATTACATAAATAAGGAGTTCAATTATGGCACAAAAGAAAAAGAAAGTTAACAAACCAACAAAATCCTCATCATCAAAATTTGTTTTTTGGATTATTGGATTGATCGCAATAGCTATTATTGGATTTATCTTTTTAGCCAATAACCAAAAATCAAATGATACGGCTAACGAAGAGATCGATTATGCAAACCAGCCCTTTCTAGGTGAAGAATCTGCACCAGTTTCAATTGTAGAATTTGGTGATTACAAATGCCCGAATTGTAAAAACTTTACAGACGATGTTGTGCCGCTAGTAGTAAAAGAATTTGTTGATACTGGAAAAGCTAAATTCTATTATTTCCATTATCCGTTTATTAATGTTGATTCAGAGCGGACAGCTAAATTTTCAGAAGCAGTTTATCATGAGTTAGGGAACGAAAAATTTTGGGAGTTTCATGAACTTATTTTCGAAAAGCAGCCGGAAGATACACGATATGAAACCATCGATGTTTTTACCGAAGAATTTTTAACTGAAACACTGCAAGAAATAGCTAGTGATGAAGAGGTTAAGAAGGTAGCTGCCTATTTTGATACGAAGGAGCCAGAGGCAGCTTGGAAAAGTGATGAGGCAATTGGTGGAAAATTAGGAGTTAGTGGAACACCAACCGTTTTTGTTAATGGTAAGAGATTTGATGGAAAAACTATGGACGATTTAAATGAATTAGTGGAGGAAGCGGCAAAGGAGAAAGGTAATGAATAAACCTTTACTGCTTGCATGGGTTGCAGCCCTTATTGCAACCATTGGGAGTTTGTATTTCAGTGAAGTTCTCCTCTACATTCCTTGTACCTTATGTTGGTATCAGAGAATCTTTATGTATCCATTAGCGGTCATACTGGGAATCGCCTTTTACCGAAATGATAATGGAATTGTAAAATACACAATACCATTGTCCATCATCGGGATGCTCATTTCAGGCTACCATACGGCTCTGCAAAAGATTCCTTACTTGCAGCAATTTGAAATGTGTAAAAGTGGTGTTCCTTGCTCAAAAGATTATATTAATTGGCTTGGATTTATCACCATTCCAATATTGGCGTTTACCGCCTTTACGATTATTACCGTCTGCTTAGTATTTATTGCACGCAGTCAAAAGGGAGAAGAGGCTATTTAATAGTCTCTTCTTTTTTGTGTTCACAATAGAAATAGGACTCAGCGGCTGCTGAGTCTTATTCAATCCTAGCGGGTTAGATAGATTTTCCAAGAAAAGCTGTTAACATCCATACATGTTTTTCTAAACCAGAATGAATGGCAAGGAGCATATCACCTGTGGTTTCATCATCCTTTTCTCCAGCAAAGCTCATACCTTCTTTTAATTCTCCAATGATAATGGAGAAATCATTAATAATGGTTTGAACCATTTCTTCAGCTGATTCGTTACCATTTGCTTCTATAATAGTTGAAATTTCAAGACATTCTTTCATCGTTGCTACTGGATTTCCTCCAATTGCTAGTAATCGTTCTGCTAACTCATCTACATGCAGTCCTGCCTCGTTATAGAATTCTTCAAATTTTGCGTGTAAGGTAAAAAATTGACCACCCTTCACATACCAGTGATAGTTATGTAACTTGATATACAATACAGACCAGTTTGCGATTTGTTTGTTAAGTACGCTGACTAACTGATTTTCCATTGATGGAACCTCCATTATTTTGTCTTCTATTATATTATTACCAAAGTTTCAGGTAGAATCCTGTACAAAATCGAGGGATATTTTGTCAATTTGGTGAAGATTTGCTTTGTTACAATGGTATTTTATGAAATGAGCATGAAATAGAATGTAATAAATTAACCTTAATTATCCACTAGTGGAATTAAAGAGGGAATGAAAAGGAATTGGGATATAATTCTATATGATAGATAAAAGCTTTCATAGCAGGAGCCATTTATATTATTCTTACACTGGTTTTTTTTGGTTAATGAATTAGAATGTTACAACTGATAGCCTTATTAGTAGAGAAACAAATACGAGACTACTAGGAGGCTACAAAACATGAAAAAACTAAAAAAACTTGTTATTGCAACGGGATTGATTTTTTCAATGTCAGCATTTACGGGTGTAACTAAGTCAGAAGCAGCTTCTACGCATAAAGTTCAATACGGAGAAACATATTGGAAAATCGCAACAAAGTATGGTGTACCAGTTACTAACTTAATGAAAGCAAACAATGCAACTAGTTCTCTACTATATACTGGCTCAAGTCTAGTAATCCCGAATGCTACTATTTCGGCAGCGGATAAAGACTTAATGGCGCGCCTTGTTCGTGCAGAGGCAGTAGGTGAACCATATGCAGGAAAGGTTGCCGTTGCAACTGTTATCTTAAACCGTGTAGCAAGTCCTGATTTTCCTAACTCAGTAAGGGAAGTTATTTACCAAATTTCTAATGGACATTATGCATTCACGCCAGTCCAAAACGGTCAGATTAATCAACCAGCTGATTCCGCTTCCAAACAAGCTGTGAACGAAGCACTTGCTTTCCAAGGGCAAGGAAATGGCTCTTTATTTTTCTACAATCCAAATACAGCAGTAAGCCAGTGGATCTTTTCACGTGAAACAACGGTAACAATCGGAAACCACCGTTTTGCAAAATAAACATTTCTAATAGCATTCCAATAAAAATATTCTTTATAAAAAAAGCAGTGGACTCGTAAACATAGAGTACACTGCTTTTTTAGGGCTTATTTTATTTTTAGTGCAACAAGGCTGGCAAAATCATGGATAATGGTAGCAGCGAGTAAGGATGTAATCTGGGTTGGGTCGTATGGAGGTAAAACCTCAACAAGGTCAAAGCCAATAAAATTAAAATCTGTTAGGGACCGAATGATTTGTAAGGATTCAAAGCTATTTAACCCGCCAACCTCAAGCGTCCCTGTTCCGGGGGCACAGGATGGATCAACAAAATCGATATCAAAACTGAGAAAACATGGTGTTTCCCCAATTTTTTCTTTCATTTCTTTCACAACGTTTTCAAATCCACGATCCTTTAATTCAGGAGTTGTAATCACATGGTATCCTAAATCCCTGCTTGAATCGATATCCCCAGGATGATTTAGGGTTCCACGAATTCCAACTTGAAAAACCTTGTCGGGAATCAATAAATTTTCCTCGTATGCACGAATGAATGGTGAACCATGCCAATATTTTTCTTCATAATAAGTATCCCATGTATCTGTATGGGAATCAAAATGAATTAACGCAACAGGTCCGTGGATTTTGGCTGCGGCTCTGAGGTTTGCTAATGTAACAGAGTGGTCGCCGCCTAGTCCAATTGGGATTATCCTCTTCTCCATTAACTCCATCACTGCTTTTTCCATAACTTCATAACTTCGATGAATATTATGAGGAATAACCGAAACGTCACCAATATCAATCGCGTTACATGCATCAAATGGATATACCTTATGAATTGGATGGTAGGGAAATAACGTCATAGATGCTTGACGAATCGCTTGTGGTGCAAAGCGTGCCCCTACGCGAAATGAGGCAGCTGTATCAAACGGCAGCCCTACAATGGCTAATTTAGCATTTTCCCTGCTCGAGGGTAACCTCATAAAGGTTCCTGTTGTACAAAACTCGGGTTTAACATCCGGTGTTAAAGGATAATGCATCTTCGATTCCTCCATTCTCTCTTTGTAATAATTATATTGCAATTTTTATGCCATGATCAAATTCCTCATTGGTCCATTCCTTGGTGACAGGTGCTATTTAATATGGAATAATGTATGCGTAGATGAATAATTCTAAAAATTCTAAACCTTATGTCGTTTATCCTTTATAATCATTTATTTTAAAAAAACAGATAAACACAGCGTTATTTTAATGAAAATAAACTTTGGCATAGAAATTGCATAATTACATAGTGAAATTAGAAATAAGTGAAGGAGGAATAAAAAATTTTAAAAAGACAAAGGGGTAACTTTGAAATGAAAACGCTTTAATAGAAGGGGAGGAATGATATGTGGAAAATGGCGTAAAGTTGAAAAGATCGTTAAAGTTATGGCAGGTTGTCATAATGGGTTTAGCTTATATGACTCCTATGGTAGTTTTTGATACATTTGGAATTGTTTCTGGTGTATCAAATGGGCATGTACCTGCTGCTTATATTATTGCCTTGATTGGCATGCTTTTCACTGCGGTTAGCTACGGGAAGCTGGTACGGGTTTTTCCTCAGGCTGGGTCAGCCTATACCTATACCCAAAAAGCGATAAACCGGCATCTCGGTTTTCTTGTTGGCTGGTCATCTTTACTTGATTATTTATTTTTGCCAATGGTAAATGCGTTGTTAACCAAACTTTACTTAAATGCTTTGTTTCCGTCCGTTCCAGATTTTATTTGGGTATTATTATTTGTTGGAATTGTAACCTTCCTTAATTTACGAAGCGTCAATGTTCTGGCAAATTTCAATACACTTTTTGTTCTTGTGCAAATATTAATCATGGTTGTTTTCATAATCCTAGTTATTAAAGGGCTTAATGCAGGAGAAGGAACAGGAACTGTTTTTAGCATGCAGCCGTTTTTTGTTGAGGGTATGAACATTCCAATCCTGATAACAGGAGCGACAATACTCTGCTTTTCATTCCTGGGCTTTGATGCTGTTACGACATTATCGGAAGAAACGCCAAATCCAGAAAAAACAATCCCAAAAGCAATTCTCCTTACAGCTTTATGGGGAGGGGTAATCTTTATCACTACCTCATTTTTTATACAATCATTTTTCCCAGATAATTCGAGGTTCATTGATTCAGAGGCAGCTTTACCTGAAATTGCCCTTTATGTTGGTGGGAAGCTGTTTCAGTCGATATTCTTATGTACAACCTTTGTGAATACACTTGCATCAGGACTTGCTTCTCACGCAAGTGTTTCCCGTCTCTTGTATGTTATGGGGCGCGATAAAGTATTCCCGGAAAAATGGTTTGGATACGTCCATCCAAAATGGAGAACACCTGCGATAAATGTTTTAATCGTCGGAGTGATTTCATTATCAGCCTGGTTCTTTGATTTAGTAACAGCCACTTCACTTATTAATTTCGGAGCATTAATGGCCTTTACGTTTGTTAATCTTTCGGTGATTAGTCATTTTGCTGTCCGTGAAAAAATGCACCGTACTCCAAAGGGATTTTTTGATTACGTTATTATGCCGTTAATTGGAGCCGGATTAGTTGGAATCCTTTGGATCAATCTTGAGCTTAGTTCTTTAGTCATGGGTGCCGGCTGGTTCCTCATCGGACTTGCCTACCTGGTGTTTATAACCAAAGCCTTCAAGGTAGCACCTCCTCAATATAAGGCAGAGGAAGCAGAAGTATAATTAGATGGAAAAATACGCATTCCACCTCTCAGGAATGCGTATTTTTTTCATTTTTAAAATATATGCAGATATGAATAAATCAGTCATTTTTTCATAATATCCACTCTATTACGCTAGGAAAATTTTATTAAAGCGTTGGAAATGAGGTATTTCCTCAGTTGGCACGAAACTTGCTAATTAGATTAACAACAATAAAAAATGAGGTGTTATGATGGCTATCGAATCTTTAGATTTGAAAAGGAATGAAGGGTTAAAGGTAAAGGATAATTCACTTATTGAGTTTCAGGAAATTCTTAAGGAAGCGGTTGACATACTGAACTATCCTCCTCAGGTCTTTGAATTTTTAAAGAAGCCAATGAGATTTTTGGAAGTGAGTATTCCTATTCGCATGGATAATGGGCAAACAGAGATTTTCCAAGGATACCGTGCACAGCATAATGATGCTGCAGGACCGACAAAGGGTGGTATCCGTTTCCATCCAGATGTTACACCTGAAGAAGTGAAAGCGTTGGCTGGCTGGATGAGTTTAAAATGCGGCATCACGGACATTCCTTATGGAGGGGCAAAAGGTGGGATTATTTGTGACCCGCGCAAAATGAGTTTAGATGAGTTAGAGCGATTAAGCAGGGGGTATGTAAGAGCAGTCAGCCAAATGGTCGGACCGACGAAAGATATTCCGGCCCCTGATATGTATACCAATTCGCAAATAATGGCATGGATGCTCGATGAATATGACCATATTCGTGAATTTGATTCGCCAGGTTTTATTACCGGGAAACCCATCGCATTAGGGGGATCAAAGGGCAGGGAAACAGCTACCTCGAAAGGTGTTCTTTATACGCTTCAAATGGTATGTGAATTGAAGAAAATTCCTTTAACAAATTTGCGGGTTATTATTCAAGGCTTTGGAAATGTCGGCAGTTATCTGGCTCAGTATTTATATGATCTGGGGGCAAAGGTAATTGGAATAGGTGACGTACTCGGTGGTTTATACGACGAAAATGGCTTGGATATCCCCTATCTCCTAGAAAACAGAGACTCATTCGGTATCATAACCAATCGATTAAATAACAGTATCACAAATCAAGAATTGCTGGAAAAAGAATGTGATGTCCTGATTCCGGCTGCCATTTCAGGCGTGATTAACAAACAAAATGCCAGCATGCTTAAATGCAATATTGTAATTGAAGCAGCTAATGGCCCTACAACCAAAGATGCGCTAAAAATTTTAGATGAACGCGAAATTCTTGTTGTGCCTGATATTCTTGCAAATTCCGGCGGTGTAATTGTTTCATATTTTGAGTGGTGTCAAAACAACCAAGGCTATTATTGGACCGAGGAAACAGTGGATACTCGATTAAAAGAAAAAATAACAGACAGCTTTAAGAATGTGTATAACACCTCCAAAAAGTATGGAGTGAATATGAAAATTGCTGCTTATATTGAGGGAATTAAAAAGCTGGCAGAAACCTCGAGGTTAAGAGGCTGGTTGAAATATTAAAAATCCATGTAAAGGAGGAAGATGCAAATGAAGCTTGATATTCTATCAGAACAAAAAGATCAGCAGCTCCTGCATTACTTTTGTCTCATTTCAAATAATCACCGCTACGATTTGACCATTGGTTACTCTAATCATTTTTATGGAAAAGCAATGGTCACTTCGATGCAAACAGGGAATATGGTTTTACTTTGCCATGAGGATACTTACGCTGCTCATTATTGGGCTGATCGATTAGGAATAGAAGAGGAGGACATTGCAGAGTTTCAAGAATTTTTTGGTCTTGTATTACAATCGGGGTCCTTTCAGGAACAATACTAGCACAAATCTAGAGGAGTGAAACGATGTATTTTGGAGTGGTACTTAGTCCGTGCTATGGGGTTGTTGAAAAAGTTTCAATCCAAAGTGAAACAAGGATTTATGAATGGGAACCATTATTTCAAATTAAAACGGCTGAAGGCAAGGTTCAAATGATTCAAACGGGTTTAAGCGGTGAAGTAGAATCACTTGAAGTCCAGGAAGGGGATCACGTTATTCCTGGCATGGTCCTTGCCTTTATAAAAGAAGATTTATATGTAACGGGCAGTGATTAAATGCTAGAAAAAAGAAGATGGACACAACATCTTCTTTTTTCTATTTTAAAAATTCTAAATAGAGTGATAGTATAAAAGTGATAAGAATAAGGGGGATGAAAAGATGTTTTCCGTCGCAAAGGATAAGATTAAGCCAATAATATCTATCACAATAGATGAAGAAGTTGTATTGAAATCGACTTTAGACCAATGCAAAGAACCCTTTATATTCTTAAAAAAACAAGGTCAATTATTTGCCTATGCATCAATCAATAATCCATTACTTGAGCTGCTTGAAAGCAAAAATTATTCCATAGAGGCTTTGTTAGATCAGTCCAAATCTATCAAAAGTATTTGTTTCCTTAGCAAGAATATTTCTTTCCCCTCATTGTTCCAGATTATTGGTGAACCGTTCGCGATCATAATAGGTGAGGATGGCGAACCATTAGGATACATACGAAGAGAAGATGTTTTAGCAGAGCTTTTTAAACAGGAAAATAAAAGTGTGGATTTATTGAAAATCCTTCTTACCTCAATACCTATGGGGATTTTTGTACTTGATAAGGAGAAACAAATTATTAATTGCAATGAATCAGGGTTAAAGATGATTAAATCTACTGCTGAACAGGTGCTTAATTATCCAGGGGGAACTATTTTTAACGCTCAACAGATTAACAACGTGTTTGCTACAGGAAAAACGATTTTAAATCATCTAGAAATAACGAATGACACGGGGGTTCTCGTCGATTATTGTCCTATTTTAACCGATAATGAAGAAGTTGAAGGGATGATAATTGTTGTTCAGGATTTGCCAATGGTCGAGGATATGGCCAACGAAATCGAATATATTAAGGATTTGAATCGAGACTTGAATGCGATATTGTCGAGTATTTATGATGAAATTCTGGTGGTTAATGCCAAAGGAGAATTGCTCAGATACAGTGACAATATCATACAAGATTTCTGGAAGGTAGATCTTAAAGAACTGATTGGAAAAAATATACTGGAGCTTGAGGATCAGGGGCTATTTACCCCATCAGTAACAAGATTAGTAATTGAAAAAAGAAAAAAAGTTTCCGTTGTCCAGGAAACAAAAGCAGGCAGGAAAATTCTTGCGGTTGGTAATCCAGTCTTTAATGAAAATCACGAGCTGGACCGGATTATCATTGCATCAAGGGATATTACTGAAACAACGCGGCTAAAAAGTGAGCTTCAGGAAATAAGGAAAATAACGGAACAATATAAAAAAGAATTAGATGATTTTAAAAGTAAAGATCGCTTTTTAAAGAAGCTCATTTATTGCAGTCCTAAAATGGAAAAGATTATAAATCAGGTTAAGAAAATAGCTGACTTTTCATCCACTGTCCTCCTTAACGGTGAATCTGGTGTGGGTAAAGAGGTGATTGCTCAAGCAATCCATCAATTAGGGAAACGATCCTCAAAGCCATTCCTTAAATTAAATTGTGGGGCAATCCCTGAAAATCTTTTAGAAAGTGAATTGTATGGATACGCTAAGGGGTCGTTTACAGGTGCAGATAAAAATGGAAAAGAAGGTTATTTTAAACAAGCAGATGGAGGAATATTGTTTCTTGATGAAATTGGTGAAATGCCGCTGCATCTTCAAGTAAAGCTCTTACGTGTTCTTCAAGAGCAAGAGGTTATTCCGATTGGCAGTACAATCCCTATTAAGGTTAATGTCCAAATCATTGCAGCCACCAATAAAAGGCTTGAGAAAATGGTGGAAAATGGGACTTTTCGAGAAGACCTATTCTACCGTTTAAATGTTATACCGATTCAGATTCCTCCGCTCCGGGAACGAACAGAGGATATCTCTTTACTAGCCTTTCATTTTTTACAGCAGCTGAATGAAAAGTATGATCGCAATTATCATTTAACACCAGATGCGATTAATGTACTTGAATTTTACTCTTGGCCGGGAAATGTCCGTGAGCTGCAAAATATTATTGAAAGATTAGTGGTTACCGCTGATGATCCTGCCATTGATGCTGAGTTTGTAAGCCAGTTTTTATCACTAGGCATTAATAATAAAAAAATAAAGCCCGTGATTACTAGAGTTATTCCCTTACAGGAGGCTATTGATCATGTAGAGGAGCAGCTAATTGTGTTGGCAATGAATCAATACAAAACAACCACAAAGGCAGCAAAAGCCTTAGGAATCAGCCAGTCCTCGGTAAGTAGGAAATATCAAAAAATACTAAACGAGAAAAATATAAAAATCGAAAACTTATCTTCCATCTAAATAAAAGCTGTTTCAGATTACATTCTGAAACAGTTTTTTTATGTATGCAGGGATAAATACGGTTATGCAGTTTTGAATAACTATAAATGATTTTTTTTGAAAACACTCGATAATGACCACTTTTCTACTTTGGCACAGTTCTTGCAATAATAGATAGTAAGGAGAATAAAGGAGGAGTGTATAATGGTCGAGATAAAAAACTGCGTTGCTAACCTTAAAATGTTTATTGATGGTGAATGGAAAGAGTCTGAAACTCTGGAAATACGTCCAGTCATTAATCCTGCAAATGGGGAAGTGATTTCATATGCCCCTGAAGGAACAGCTGCTGATGCACGAGCAGCGATCTTTGCAGCACGGAGGGCTTTCGAAGAAGGTGTATGGTCAGGAATATCAGCCCAGGAGAGAGCCTCCTATTTATTTAAAATCGCCCACAAAATTGAGGAATATGCAGATGAATTAACACAGCTTGAAACGATGGATAACGGGAAACCATTAAGAGAAGCTGGATTTGATGTCGGTGATGCGGCAGCGTGCTTCCGCTATTATGCAGGACTGATTACAAAGCCAGATGGCTTTACCTATCATGTAGCTGACCCTATGCAGGCGATGGTTGTCCGTGAGCCTGTTGGAGTATGTGGTCTGATTGTCCCATGGAATTATCCACTCTTAATGAGTGTTTGGAAAATTGCTCCCGCTTTAGCCGCTGGAAATACAATCGTTTTTAAACCGTCAGAAGTAACACCGGTTACACCGAAGAAGCTTTTTGAAATCTTTGAAGAAGTGGGACTGCCAAATGGAGTAGCCAATATGGTGATGGGAGCCGGTCCTGTTGTTGGTCATGAAATTGCTTCCCATCCCGAAGTAGATATGATTTCGTTTACCGGTGGTACGAAAACAGGTAAACATATCATGAAAACGGCAGCTGACACGATGAAGAAAGTATCCTTAGAATTAGGGGGCAAATCACCCAATATTATTTTTGCGGATGCTGATTTTGAAACGGCAGTGGATTATGCACTATTTGGAATCTTTGCTGGTTCAGGTCAAGTGTGCTCAGCAGGGTCGAGAATTCTAGTAGAAGAAAGTATTTATGATAAATTTGTTGAACGCTTTGTTGAAAGAGCGAAGTACATTAAGGTTGGTCCTGGAAATGACCCAGCTTCTGAGATGGGGCCGCTTGTTAGTCAGCAGCATATGGAAAAAGTTTTGCACTACATTGAGGTTGGGAAGCAGGAGGGAGCAACCATTGCATGCGGTGGAAACCGAATCGTAAGTAACGGCTTAGAAAAGGGCTACTTTGTTGAACCAACTGTTTTTATAAATGTAAAACAAGAGATGAAAATCGTACAAGAAGAAATATTCGGTCCAGTTGTTGTCATTCAGAAGTTTAAGGATGAAAGTGAAGCAGTGAAACTGGCAAATAATACGATCTATGGACTTGCTGGTGCTGTTTTTTCAAATGACGGGGCAAAAGCATTAAGAGTCATTAAAAAGCTTCGTGCTGGTATTACCTGGGTGAATTCCTATCACCCAACCTATAATGAAGCACCATGGGGCGGCTATAAGCAAAGTGGAATAGGGCGAAGCCTTGGAACATTCGGGCTAGAGGAATTCCAAGAAATAAAACAAATCAATATTAATTTACAAGTGGAGCCAATTGGCTGGTTTTCCAACTAATGACGACGAGGAGCGATAATATGAGTATCGATTTAAGACGAGAGACAAAGAATGATCAGGATCAAAAAGTTAGCGAATACATTAATAAGGTTTTAAGTTTAATAGAAAAGGAAGAGGTTAATAAGGAAGAAGCAGCCTGGATTACTAAGGAAACGGTTGATGGATTCCGTGAGCACGTTAACCCAGGATTTTTAACTTACCGTAAATCGGTGACAAAGGATGGTCAATTTGCAGCAGTAGAATGGTCAGATAATGGTGCCTGCTTTAAGGATGTAAACGGTAAGGAATATATTGATTGTCTCGGCGGCTTCGGTATCTATAATGTTGGTCACCGCAATCCCAAGGTCGTAAAGGCAGTAACAGATCAGTTGAAGCGTCAAGCTCTTCACAGCCAAGACCTGCTTGATCCATTGCGTGCGATGCTGGCGAAAATTTTAGCCGATATTACCCCAGGTGATTTGAAATATGCCTTTTTTACTAACAGCGGAACTGAAAGTGTTGAAGCAGCATTAAAGCTTGCGAAAATGTATAGTGAGCGAACTACCTTTATATCAACTACGCGTGCTTTCCATGGCAAAAGTCTTGGTTCATTATCAGGAACAGCCAAAGGAATGTTCCGTAAACCATTCCTGCCTTTGATTCCAGGCTTCCGTCATGTACCATTTGGTGATTTTGACATGATGAAAAAAACATTTGAGGTCTGCGCTGCGGTTGGAGAAGATGTTGCTGCAGTCATTTTAGAGCCGATTCAAGGTGAAGGAGGAATCATTCTTCCGCCAGAGGGATATTTAAAACAGGTTCGTGAGCTTTGTGATGAATATGGCAGTCTTTTAATTTTTGATGAGGTACAGACTGGTATGGGACGTACCGGAAAAATGTTTGCGGCTGATTTGTATAATGTCGTTCCAGATATTATTTGTCTTGCAAAAGCCTTTGGCGGCGGTGTTATGCCAGCAGGAGCGATTGTAGCAAGGGAAAAAGTGTTCAAAAGCTGGTTCCCGAATCCATTTATGCATACAACAACTTTTGGCGGCAACCCCTTAGCATGTGCAGCTGCAATTTCCACCATTGGTGTTTTAATCGAAGAAAATTTACCAGAAAGAGCCGGAATAGTTGGTGAATATTTCCTCAAGGGGTTAAAAGAAGCAGCGCAAGGACATGAAGATAAGATACTTGAAATTCGCGGCCAAGGATTGATGATCGGAATTGAATTCCATAAGGATGAAATCGGCTATGAAGTTTCCAAAGGAATGTTTGACCGTGGGATCCTTGTGGCAGGAACTTTAATCAACTCGAAGACGATACGAATTGAACCGGCATTAACAATTGGCTATGAAGAAGTCGATATGGTAATTAGCACCTTTAAGGAAGTTTTAAATCTAGTAAAAGCATAAAGATTTAATTTTAAAAGGGGGGAGCACGGAATTGGAAAAGAAATTTGTTAAGCTCCAAACAGAAATACCCGGACCAAAATCAAAAGAAATCTTGGAGCGGAGAAATAAATATGTTCCAAAGGGAATCAGCAATAATTGTCATTCCTTTGTGAAAAAAGCACATGGTTCTCTAGTTGAGGATGTGGACGGTAATATTTTTATAGATTTTGCTGGCGCGATTGGAACTTTAAACGTTGGTCACACCCACCCAAGAGTGGTGAGGGCCCTGCAGGAACAAGCAAGTCAATTTATCCATACAGGGTTTAATGTCATGATGTATGAATCCTATATAAACCTAGCTGAGAGGCTGTGTCAGCTTGCTCCCGGTGATTTTAATAAGCAGGCAGCTTTCTTTAACAGCGGTGCAGAAGCTGTTGAAAATGCCGTTAAAATAGCTAGAAAATATACAAAGCGGCAAGGAATTATTTCCTTTACACGAGGATTCCATGGCAGAACGTTAATGACCATGACGATGACTAGTAAAGTCAAGCCATACAAGTTTGGTTTTGGACCGTTTGCTCCAGAAGTTTACAAGGCGCCGTATCCATACGTATACCGCCGCCCTGAAGGAATAAGCGAACAGCAATACAGTGAAATGATTATTGAGCAATTTGAGACGTTTTTACTGGCGGAAGTGGCTCCCGAAACGATTGCTGCGGTTGTAATGGAACCAGTTCAAGGAGAGGGCGGATTTATCGTTCCAGATAAAGCGTTTGTTCAAAGAGTTAGAGAAATTTGTACACAGTATGGAATCTTATTTGTAGCCGATGAAATTCAAACGGGATTTGCTCGTACCGGGAAATACTTTGCGATTGAACATTTTGGAGTTGAACCAGATTTAATCACTATTTCAAAATCGATGGGTGCAGGAGTGCCAATTAGCGGGGTTATTGGCAGAGCAGAAATTTTGGATGCAGCAGATGTTGGCGAGCTAGGCGGAACCTATTCTGGAAGCCCACTAGGCTGTAGGGCAGCACTTACCGTTCTCGATATTATTGAAAGTGAAAACCTTAATGATAGAGCCCAAAAGATTGGTATGAGAGCTACGGAAAAAATGAAAGAGCTCGCAGAATGTTTCGATAGTATTGGAGATGTCCGTGGTCTTGGGGCCATGTGCGCAATGGAAATCGTTAAAGACCGTCACAGTAAAACTCCTGATAAAGACGCAGTTGGAAAAATAGTTAAAGCTGCAGGAGAGCGGGGACTTATGTTACTAAGCGCAGGGTTATATGGAAACGTTATCCGCCTGCTAATGCCGTTAACCATCACAGATGAGCAGTTAGAGGAAGGATTACAAATTCTTGAGGAAGCCTTTGAGGCAGTATATTTGAATGATTCTGCTGTGCCGGCTGGGAGGTAATGAAATGGACATTGTAGAGCAAAAATATCAAATCTATCCAATGTATCTTGATGGAAAATGGGTGGGGAATGATTTTGAGGTGTTTACCGATGTCATTAATCCAGCAACGAAGGAAGTTATAGGGGCAGTGCCAACTGGGGGTGCTTTTGAAGCGGAGCAGGCTGTAGATGCGGCCCACAAGGCATTTAAAGCATGGTCGAAAAAGACCGCTGAAGAACGTAGTCAGCTCCTCATGAAATGGTATCAATTAATTGATGAAAATAAACATGAAATTGCCAGGATTATGACAATGGAGCAGGGAAAACCATTAAAAGAAGCATTAGGCGAAGTTCAATACGCTAATGGCTTTATCTCATGGTATGCGGAGGAAGGTAAACGAATCTATGGAGAAACAATTCCAGCCTCCCAACCCAATAAACGAATTCTAGTTAGAAAAGAACCGGTTGGAGTGGTTGCAGCGATTACACCATGGAACTTCCCTGCAGCAATGATTACAAGAAAAGTAGCACCAGCACTCGCAGCAGGGTGTACTTGCGTGGTAAAACCAGCCAATCAAACACCGCTTACGGCATTAAAAATGGTGGAGCTTGCCCATAAGGCAGGTATTCCGAATGGTGTCTTAAATGTGATTACAGGAAGGTCATCTGAAATTGGTGAGGTCTGGCTGAAGGATCCCCGTGTAACCAAGATAACCTTTACAGGTTCGACTGAAGTAGGGAAAACGTTAATGCGTGGTGCCGCTGAAAATGTAAAAAAGGTATCGCTTGAGCTTGGTGGGAATGCCCCATTTATTGTCATGGATGATGCGAATCTTGTGAAGGCAGCAGAGGGATTGGTACAATCAAAATTCCGTAATGCAGGCCAGACGTGTATTTGTACGAATCGTGTATATGTGCAAGAAGGAATAGCTGATAAATTTATACAGTTTTTCCAGGCAGAATTAGAAAAACTTAAGGTTGGAAACGGACTTGAAGAGGGAACAGATATCGGACCATTAATCGATAAGGCTGCATATAAAAAAGTGGAAGGGCTTGTGAATGATGCGGTTAAAAAGGGAGGAAAGGTCACATATAGCGGGCTTAAACCTGATGAAGACAATGGCTATTTCTACGCCCCAACGATTTTAACTGCTATTCACGACGATATGGAATGTATGAAGGATGAAATCTTTGGACCGGTGGCACCTATTTCAACCTTCAAAACCGAAGAAGAAGTAATTGAACGGGCCAATAATTCCAGATTTGGCTTAGCCGCGTATGTTTTTACAGAAAATCTAAGCCGTTCCTTCAGAATTACGGAGCAGCTCGAATATGGAATCATTGGCCTTAATGATTCCCTGCCATCAGCTGTTCAAGTTCCATTTGGCGGCTATAAAGAGAGCGGTCTTGGCCGTGAAGGCGGTCACTACGGAATCGAAGAATTTTTAGAAGTAAAATATATTTCAATTGGGTTAGATATGTAGCTGCCGAATTCGTTCAACCTCCTGCCAGAGGAAGATTCACGAATAATTGCCAGTGAAAGCATCAGTGACTTTATTTGGCATTGATTGATTTCACTGGCATTTTTTTATAGTTTAATCATTCTAATAAAAAAGAGGTGATACACCAGTGCCAGGACCATTGAATGGGATGAAAGTTATTGATTTATCCAGAGTTTTAGCCGGACCATATTGCACGATGATCCTAGGAGATATGGGGGCAGAAGTAATAAAGATTGAAAGTATCGATACAGGAGATGAAACGAGAGTGTGGGGACCACCTTTTGTAGAAGGGGAAAGTGCCTACTATCTATGCACCAATCGAAATAAGCAGGGAATCACTCTAAACTTGAAGTCGGAAAAAGGCATAGAAATTTTACAAAAACTAGTTTTAGAGGCGGATGTGGTTGTGCAGAATTTTAAGCCAGGAACTCTCAAGCGACTAGGCTTCGGTTATGAGGAGATGAAAAAGTGTAATAAGGGAATAATCCTAGCATCGATCAGCGGATTTGGATCTAATGGGCCATACTCCCATCTGCCAGGCTATGATTATATTATTCAAGCAATGTCAGGATTAATGAGTATTACTGGAGATAAGGCTGCTGAGCCTGTCAAAGTCGGTGTGGCAATTGCTGACGTACTAACCGGGCTATATACCTGTATCGGGGTCTTAGGGGCGATTCAACACCGGCACATGACTGGAGAAGGACAGGAAGTGGATATTTCTTTATTTGATTCTCAGCTTGCTGCAATGGTGAATGTTGCAAGTAATTATTTATGTTCAGTCCGGATTCCAGAACGTCTTGGCAATGCCCATCCCAATATCGTACCTTATCAGTTGTTTACAGCCAGCGATGGCGATTTTGTTATTGCGGTTGGAAATGACCGGCAATATCGAAAGCTGGCCATTCTGCTTGAGGACCCATCATTGCTTTCACAGGTATATGAAACCAACCCCGGCAGGCTGAAATATAAGGACGAGTTAGTAAACCTCATCGCCAAGAGAATTATAAAGAAATCAAGAGGAGAATGGAAAGAGCTCCTTGATGTGGCAGGCATCCCAAATGGTCCGATTAATAATGTCAAAGAAGCATTAGAGTCTGAGCAGGCGATTTCAAGAAATATGGTTGTAGATGTAAAGCATCCGAAAATCCCTGATTTAAAGCTAGTCGGTTCACCGTTAAAGTTTTCTAAATCATCGGTAAAAATCGATCGTCACCCGCCTTTGATCAGCGAACACACTGAAGAAGTCTTGATTAAACTTGGATATTCTAAATCTGAAATTCAAGCTATGAAACAAAACCAAATTATATAGGGGGAGAATTAAATGGATTTTTCATATACGGAAGAACAGAAAAGCGTTAGAAAGGTCGTTAGAACATTTGTTGATCGTGAAATTATTCCTTTTATTAAGGAGTGGGATGAGAAGGTACATTTTGAAACCAATATTTTGAAGCGCTTGGCTGATTTGCAGCTTATGGGTGTATGTATCCCTGAGGAATATGGCGGTGTTGGTATGGACTACAATACGCTGGCAATCGTTTGTGAGGAATTAGAACGTGGGGATACCGCCTTCCGCACCGCGGTTTCTGTTCATACCGGCTTAAACAGCATGACGCTTTTGCAATGGGGAACAGAGGAACAGAAACAAAAGTACCTCGTTCCGCAGGCAAAGGGATTAAAAATTGGAGCTTTTGGGCTCACGGAACCAAACGCCGGCTCTGATGTAGCGGCGATGGAAACAACGGCCGTAAAAGACGGAGAATACTATCTATTAAATGGCTCGAAAACATGGATTTCATTATGTGACGTTGCCGATCACTTTTTGATTTTTGCCAAAACGAATCTAGAAGCGAAGCATAAAGGCATCTCGTGTTTTATTGTTGAACGATCTTTCCCAGGTGTGTCGACAAAAGCGATTAAAGGAAAGCTTGGCATCCGCGCAGGTAATACGGGAGAAGTATTTCTAGACAATGTTCAAGTTCCAGTAGAGAATATGCTGGGGGATGAAGGCGAGGGCTTTAAAATTGCCATGTCTGCGCTTGATAACGGCCGGTTTACTGTAGCCGCTGGGGCATGTGGAACAATCATGGCATCTTTAGAGGCTAGTGTAAAATACTGTGAGGAACGAAAAACATTTGGTAAAGAAATCGGAAGGCATCAGCTTGTCCAGCAAATGATTGCAAAAATGTCTGCAAACCTTGAGATTTCTCGCCTGTTAGTCTTTAAAGCTGGCTGGTTAAAAAATAACGGAAAGCGTAACACGCAAGAAACTTCATTGGCAAAATGGATTTCCTGTGATGCCGCTTTAGAAGCTGCCAACGATGCTGTGCAAATTCACGGAGCTTACGGCTTCTCCAATGAATTCCCGGTTGAGCGGTATTTAAGGAATGCAAAAGCTCCCGTTATTTATGAGGGAACACGTGAAATTCATACCATTATGCAGGGGGAGTATGCACTTGGTTACCGTGAGGATAAACCACTGCGAAAAATGCTGCCTGCCTGGCCATTTGAAGAGATTTTAATAAAAGGATAGGTGAAAATATGTCGGGAATAAAAACCTATTTCCTCGCTGGTCATGCCCGCCTGCCGCAGGGGATGGCAGCACAAAGTGTTTTTGACTCATTAACGATTACTGTTGAGATTGATAAAAAATACGGGGTCATTATCCAATCCTCCTGCACACTTGCCACTGACCATGGAAGAGAATATATTCAACAAATTTTAAAGGGGCACAGCTTACAGGATGGGATTGATGAGATTGTTGAAATGATTAGAGAGGGGTATCGGGGAAAAGCAGTCAATGCACTTATAGCAGCAGTAAAAGATTTATATAGTCAATATAGTGAATAAAATTTAAAAAGCAGCTTAACAAAAGTCGTTAAGCTGTTTTTGAGTTTCAGTGATTTTTCATCTCATTGAGTATCGTTTCGATTGAAGCATGTTCTTCAGGAGCAGTATCAATATGATTCCAAAGGATGTTCCCTTTTTCATCAAATAACCAAGTTCCACCCTGGATAAAGATATCATGTGTTTTCATGGCTTTTTGAACGAGCCTTTTTTTGCTCGGGGTCATCTGGTATGAATGCTTTCGTGCCGCCTTTTAATAAGCCTTTTCCTGCCTTTGCAAGCAGCTTCCATTTCTGCATAGTTTGATGACCCATATTGTAATAAAGTTCACGTTTAGGATCACCATAAACTGAGTATGGATAGTGACCAAAAGCTTCAACAAATTGTCCTAAGTAACCCCCAGTAGATGGGGTGATAATAACAATTTGGCAACCTGTTACTGTTAAGCACAAATGATTACTTTGTGAAAATTGCATGTCTTTTTAAATCAATAATTTTACTTTAAATTTAGACCTTTACTGTGTTACGATAACGAATAAAAGTAGACTGGGAGAGAAGGTGGTTAGATGATTAAAACAATATTGTTTGACGTGGATGGGGTCTTGTTAAGTGAAGAGCATTATTTTGATGCATCTGCCTTAACTGTTTGGGAGTTGTTAATTAGCAATAATTATTTGGGATTGGCACCTGAAAAATTCAAAACAGACTATAGTGCAGCGGAGATTAAGACTATTCGCGAGAATGTGTTTGGTAAAAATGATGAGGTCCTTAAGCTAATGAAATCAAGAGGACTAAATGCCAATTGGGATATGATCTATTTATCCTTCGGTAATCAATTGATTCATCTCCTGTCTCAAATAAAGGAAATGGAGCATGAAAGAATCAGCAGTTGGCTGCAGGAACCAATTAATAGAGAAACGCTGCTTGATATAGGGCGTGTCCTACATAACTATTCAGTTAACACTGATTTTAATTTATTTATAGCTGAATTTGAGCAATCGAAGGAAACTAAGCAAGAATTGTTTAATTATCTAAATCAATTAGCTGAAGAAAAGCTATGTGTACAAACAACTATCTTTAGTGGTATCGGGGCACTTTGGTGTGTATGTGAGCATTCTTCTCAGGAATGGTACGTTGGAGATGAAAATGTACAAAAATCCACTGGCAAACCTTCTGTGCAGCTGGGTAAGAAAGGTTTTTTAGCGAATGAAACAACATTGGCAGCTAAAGATGAAATAGATGCACTATTTACATTCTTAAACGAATCGGGATTAACGATAGGAATTGGGACGGGAAGACCTGAGCTTGAAACCATTCAGCCATTTCACCATCTGGACTGGCTAAAACACTTTGATATCAATCATATAGTAACTGCAGATGATGTGCTAAAAGCAGAAAACGAACTGATGGAAAGAAGATCATTGTCAAAGCCAGAACCTTTTACGTACATTATGGGTCTTAATGGCAGGGAATCTTCAGTCGAGACCTGTTTCAATACACCGCTGCCAATTGAAAACGGTGAAGAGGTTCTAGTTGTAGGTGACTCGTTGGCAGACTTGCTGGCTGCAAAAAAGATGGGATGTCAGTTTGCAGCAGTTTTAACAGGTTTATCAGGAAAAGACGCGAGAAGTGACTTTGAGAAGCACAAGGCAGACTATATTCTGGATACAGTCCTTGATGTAAGGAAAATTATAGAGGAAAAATAAGAGGGATTGCAGCACAATCCCTCTTATTTTTGGTTTACTCGCGAATTAATGAATTTTACTCGCGGAAATTTCACGTTTACTCGCGACTTTTGTCAATTTACTTGCCGTTTTTGTCAATTTACTCGCAAACTCCATAAATATATATAAAAAGACCAAATCAAGATCAGATTTGGTCATCATTATTTTATTTAATTTTTTCTAGTTCAAGTTTCCCAGGATAAAAGGAATCCACATTGGATAACTCTAAAGATTGTGCTTCGTTTAAACCGTTAATTAGTGTAAGGGCACGAATAACCTCTGGACTAATTTGCTTATCAAGTGTTAACACCATGATCGCTTCTCCGCCAACGGTTGTTCTACCTACTTGCATCGTTCCAATATTGATCTGATAATCCCCTAGAAGAGATCCAACCTTACCAATCATACCAGGAACGTCCTGATGTTTTACAAGTAAGAGGTGGCTTTCAGGTCTTATATCAATACGATAATCGTTGATTTTCACGATTCTTGCACCATAGCCGTTTAATACGGTCGCTCCAATTTTAGCGGTTTCTGAGCCCTTTGTTATGGAAAGTTCCATATAATTGGCAAAGCCTTTATTATTGGCATTTTTCTGGACATTATAGGAAACTCCCTGCTCCTTCAAAAGATGAAGAGCATTAATCAAATTCACAGAATCACTTAAATGGTGGGATAAAACACCTTTAATCATCGTTCTTGTTAATAATTCTGTATCTTCTTCGATTAAATCACCATAATAATTAATTTCTATTTTAGAAGGAGCATGTTTTAATAGTTGAACGACAAGCTGCCCCACTTGTTCACCAAGCAGTAAGTATGGCTGCATTTTTTGCTGTGTCTCCCCAGACATTTGCGGCATATTAACCGCATTCCGGATGGATTGTGTTTCTAGGATTTCAATAATTTCTTCACTAACCTCTTGGGCAACCTTTTCCTGTGCTTCTACAGTAGAGGCTCCTAAATGCGGTGTAATAATTATATTAGGATTTTGTAGTAACTCAGGATCAGCAACAGGTTCCTTTTCAAAAACATCGAGTGCGGCACCTGCAACATGTCCTGCTTGAATGGCCCTTACCAAAGCCTTTTCATCAATAATTCCGCCACGTGCACAGTTAACGAAACGTACACCTTTTTTAGTCTTGCTTAAGTATTCGTCATTAACCAGCCCTTTGGTATCATTTGTGAGTGGCGTGTGAATGGTAATGAAATCTGACTCACGGGCTATTAAATCGAGACTAGCTTTTTTCATTCCCAGTTTTTCTGCTCTCTCTTCTGTTAAATAAGGATCGTAGCCTAATATATTCATACCAAAGCTTTTAGCACGCTTTGATACTTCGGTTCCGATTTTACCCATACCAATGACGCCAAGCGTTTTTTTGTATAATTCTACTCCCTTGAAAGAATTTCGGTCCCATTCTCCTCCAATGGTTTTTTTATGAGCCTGAGGAATATTCCTTGCCAAAGAGAGCAGCATCGCTAATGTATGTTCAGTAGCTGCGATTGTGTTGGCTCCAGGAGCATTTATGACGATAATCCCTTTTCCTGTAGCGGCATTCACATCAATATTATCTACACCTACACCTGCTCTTGCAATTACCTTAAGCCGGTCCGCATAATGAAGCAGTTCTGCGGTTACTTTTGTTTGGCTGCGTACAATTAAAGCCTCGTAATCTCCTATTATATTCTTTAACTCTTCGGGCTTTAATGTAGGCTGACGCTCAACAATAAAATTAGGGTGATCAAACAAACTTTTTAAACCAGTATCACTAATGCCATCTGTTACAAGTACCTTAAACATTTTAAACCTCATCCTTTCATTAGTTAATATAAACAATCAAACTATCTAGCTCCAGCGCCTAGGGGCTTGGGGTCATAAGCGTGTCTAGTTTCGGCTCCTTGGAACTCGAGTCATAAGCCACCCCCTGAACCAGGCGCTTCCGCTTTAAAATTAAAAAGTCCCTCATAACAGACAGATTTGTCTTGTTATGAGGGACGTGATCTACGTGGTGCCACCCTCTTTTGCTGCTTAATAACGCAGCCTCAATATGTTAACGGGTTTTCCCGGGCATTCCTACTATAACTTCAGTCTGCCAGTTCAGAAGGGCTGGGCAAAAATAAGAAATTGCACCGGATCACAGCAACCACCGGCTCTCTGCAGCACTTTCTTACTGCCGTCTTCATCATCACATTTTTATAAACTATTACCTGAATTTAAAGAATATTCTACATTGATACCTTTAGTATTGTAAAGGGATATAAAGAATAATTTTTCGAGTATTCAAATTTAAATTTTTTTAAAAAAATGCATGCCAATGCTGGTACGGTAGTAAGCGATTACATTGAATTTTTTAAAAAATTTGTCTATTGTAAATGTATTGAGAGAATAATATAATGTCTACTATATAAATACAAATGTACGCATGTGGTAGACAGTGTGGGAGGGATATATATGAAAGCAATCCAAATTGGGTTACTTGGTTTAGGAACAGTTGGTACAGGAGTTGTAAAAATTATTAAAAACCACCAAGATAAATTAATGCATCAGGTGGGTTGTCCTGTAGTAGTAAAGAAAATCCTGGTCCAAGATTTACATAAAACAAGACCGGTTGAAGTGGATCCAGAGTTGTTAACATCTACCCCATCTGACATCCTGCATGATCGTGAGATAGATGTTGTGATTGAAGTGATGGGCGGGGTCAATGAAACAAAAGAGTATTTGCTTAGTGCCCTCCGTCAAGGAAAGCATGTTGTGACAGCAAACAAGGATTTAATGGCCCTTCATGGATCAGAATTGTTATCTGTCGCTTCTGAAAATAGCTGTGATTTATTCTATGAAGCAAGTGTTGCGGGAGGTATTCCAATCTTAAGAGGCTTAGTTGATGGTCTTGCTTCTGATCGGATCACCCAAATGATGGGAATTGTAAATGGAACCACTAATTTTATTTTAACGAAAATGAGCCAGGAGGGGACTGCCTATGAAGACGTTCTTAAAGAAGCTCAAAGGCTGGGCTTTGCAGAAACCGACCCAACCTCAGATGTAGAAGGACTGGATGCTGCCCGGAAAATGACAATATTAGCCACTTTAGGTTTTTCAATGCATATTGACCTTGATGATGTAAAGGTAAGTGGAATTTCGAATATTACAGAGGAAGACCTACGTTATGGAAAACAATTAGGCTATACAATGAAGTTGTTAGGATATGCCCACCGTGATGGGGAAAAAGTAGAGGTAAGTGTCCAGCCTACATTCTTGTCCGACAACCATCCGTTGGCTTCGGTACAAAATGAGTATAATGCAGTTTATGTGTATGGCGAGGCTGTGGGTGAAACTATGTTCTATGGACCAGGTGCTGGAAGCTTGCCAACGGCAACTGCAGTTGTTTCAGATTTAGTTGGAGTAATAAAAAATTTTCGACTTGGCGTAAATGGTCGAAGTGCTGTAACACCTCAATATCCTAAGCTCCTAAAGGATGATAATGAAAAATACTCTAAATACTTCTTACGAATCCATGTGCAGGATGAGGTTGGAGTATTTGCTGAACTTACCTCCATTTTTGCAAAGTATGGTGTAAGCTTTGAAAAAATATTACAGCTTCCAGTTAAGAAAAACGAAACATCTGAAATTGTCTTAGTTACACATCGAGCATCACTAACAAATTACGATGCAATCCTTTATGAATTAAAGGATTTACCGGCGGTTAAAGAAATAAAAAGTGCTTATAGAGTGGTGAGGAAATCATTATGAGATGGCCAGGATTGATTGAAGCATATAAAGAATTTTTACCAGTAACAAATGAAACACCTAAGTTAACATTAAATGAGGGAAATACTCCATTAGTAAAGCTAGAACGGCTTTCAAAGGAATGGGATGTAGAGCTTTACGTTAAACTTGAAGGAGCAAATCCGACAGGTTCCTTTAAAGACCGTGGAATGGTGATGGCTGTTGCAAAGGCGATAGAATCTGGCAGTAAAACCGTCATTTGTGCTTCCACAGGAAATACGTCTGCAGCTGCTGCCGCATATGCAGCCCGGGCAGGGTTACGTTGCATTATTGTTATTCCTGAAGGCAAAATTGCCTTAGGGAAGCTTGCTCAAGCAATGATGTATGGAGCAGAAATTATCTCGATTCAAGGGAATTTCGATCAAGCATTACAGATGGTACGCAATATAAGTAAAGAACAACCGATTACCCTTGTTAATTCAGTTAATCCTCATCGTTTAGAGGGACAAAAAACAGCTGCATTTGAGGTTTGTGATCAATTAGGGTTTGCTCCAGATATTTTAGCCATTCCAGTCGGGAATGCCGGTAATATCAGTGCATATTGGAAAGGGTTTAAAGAATACGCAAATCATAAGGGAACGGGATTACCAAGAATGTATGGCTTTGAAGCAGCAGGGGCGGCGGCACTCGTTCACAATCGTGTATTTGAAAATCCAGAAACCATTGCAACAGCTATTCGAATTGGAAATCCCGCAAGCTGGGACTTAGCAGTTTCCGCTGTGGAAGAATCAAATGGACTATTTGATGAAGTCAGTGATGATCAAATAGTAGCTGCATATAAGAAAATTGCAGCCACGGAAGGAATCTTCGCTGAACCAGCTTCATGTGCGTCAATCGCTGGTATTATTAAATCCATCGAAAAAGGAAAAATTGAAAAGGGATCAAAAATTGTCGCTGTACTTACTGGAAATGGATTAAAGGATCCTGATACTGCTATTCAAAGCAGCCTTGTGGATGTAATGCAATTGCCAAATGATGAGAAAGCTGTGACAGAACACATCAGGGGAGTTGTCCATCGATGACTTTGAATGACGGGAAATTTGTTATCAAAGTACCAGCAAGTTCAGCAAATCTAGGACCTGGCTTTGATTCAATCGGTGTTGCTCTTAATCTATATTTAAGTTTAGAAGTAGAGAAAAGTGAGAAATGGGAATGTTATTCCACAACAGAGGAATTAAAGGACCTCCCATCAGATGAACAGCATTTTATCTGTCAAATTGCTCTGCAAACAGCAGCAAAATATGGAAAGGAATTGCAACCTTGTAAAATCACGGTTGAAAGTGAGATTCCCTTGGCACGTGGTCTTGGTTCAAGTGCATCAGCTATTATTGCAGGGATTGAACTGGCAGATTACGTTGGAGAGTTAGGATTAACAAAAAAAGAAAAGCTATTACTTTCTACTGAAATAGAAGGTCATCCAGATAATGTTGGTGCTTCTTTATATGGTGGACTTGTTATCGGCAGTTATGAGCAAGGAGAGGTTGATGTCGTTTCTATTTCAGATATTTCTTTTGAAATGGTTGCCATCATCCCGAAAGAAAGCTTATTAACTAAGGATTCTCGCGGTGTTTTGCCAATAGAATTTTCGTATAAAAATACGATACGTGCTTCTTCAATAGCAAATGTTTTAGTTGGAGCACTACTTAGTAATAACTGGGAAATGGCTGGGAAGATGATGGAAAAGGATATTTTTCACCAGCCATATAGGAAACCCCTAATCCCGTTTTATGATGAAGCTGCAAATTTCGCAAAGTCTGAAGGAGCGTTCGGTGTGGCCTTAAGTGGAGCTGGCCCAACTGTTTTATGTTTTTGTGAAAAAGGAAAAGGTAAATCACTTGAGCAATCAATAAAATCTGCTTATCCTAACATGACAGCTAAACTACTTAGCATAGACTATACAGGAAGCAGCGTATTCAAACTTAATAACTGCATAGTGAATTAGGGCCGAGAAAGGATCGGCCCTTTTTCTTTTTAATGGGCAAGTTGACCAATGCATAGATGGCACTAGCCTTTTAGTCCTTGAAGCCACTCCTGATAACATTCATCACAAAGGATCTCATCTCTTTCAGTATTAGAGCTTAAAAATGTAACATAGTGATGTTGCTTTTCCTCAATTTCATTTACACAATAGAAACATTTTTCCTGCATTTAAACATTTCTCCTTTACCTAGAGGTTTCCTTAGTTTTTCTTGAAAATTTTTTTTGTTACATAGAAATAATCCCCACATATGTTCTTGATTAAGTCAGCAATTTTTATTGTTTGTAAATTAGAGTTAAACTGAAGTGGAAGGCGTTAAAAATTGGAGGATAAGTGATATGAGTTTTACAATTAAAGTTGTTATTGTGACTGGGGCAGCAAATGGAATCGGTCGAGCTATTGCTGCTGCTTATGCTGAAAAGGGGGCAAAGGTGTTGCTTGCTGATATAGAGGATGCGGCAGGCAGGAGAACAGAATTGGAACTAAAGAAAATAGGCGCAGATGTACATTATATGAAAACAGACGTAAAAAGAGAAAGTGATATTATTAACCTTATGGAAACAGCAAAAAAGATCTATGGCCGAATAGATGTGTTAATTAATAATGCTGGAAAAGGTTTGTTTAAATCAATCTATGAAGTAACAGTAGAAGAATGGGATGATATTATTCAAACCAACTTGAGGAGTGTCTTCCTCTGTTCACGAGAAGCAGCAAAGTATATGCGTGAGAATAAACAGGGTGGAGCAATTGTTAACATGGCTTCGACTCGTGCAATTATGTCTGAGCCGAATTCGGAGGGATATGCAGCAACTAAAGGAGGAATAGTCGCAATCACCCATGCTTTAGCTGCTACACTGAGTGAGGACCGAATTACCGTTAATGCGATTTCACCTGGTTGGATTCACACAGGTGACTATTCTCAATTAACCTCCAACGATCATGAACAGCATTTATCAAAACGAGTTGGTAAACCAGATGATATAGCAAGGGCATGTCTTTATTTAACGGCACAAGAAAATGATTTTGTTACAGGAATTAATTTGATTGTTGACGGTGGCATGACGAGAAAAATGATATATGAAGAAGAATGAGGCTACCTATGCATTTGTTAGATAGCCTTCTCCATTTGAGGAAGCAACTTAAGCAATTCCACATTGGTCTATTATATGATAAAATAGTGTAAAAATTGGGAAAATTAGAAAGGAGGATAAATAAATGAAGCTGCCGATTATTCAAACAAAACTGCGAATTCCGGCCGTCAAAGATGAATATATTAGACGGGCAAAACTTACTAGGAAAATGAAGAAAATTCCTGATTACCCTTTGACAATTATTCATTCTGGAGCAGGTTTTGGAAAAAGTTCGGCACTGGCTTTATTTATGAGGGATGAAAAAATCCCTGGCTGCTGGTACTCCATCTCATCAATGGATGACGACATCCTTCCGTTCATTTCCTATATCATTCATTCGATTAGAGGGTTTGTTCCTGAATTTGGACAGGAAATTGCGAAGTATATCGAAACAATGGACCGTTACATAAGGGAAGAAGATTTGAGTTATTTATGCACCCTCTTTATAAATGAAATCCTTGAAGTTAATTCCGATATTATATTAATTTTGGACGACTATCATCAAATTGAGCATTCATACACAATCAATAGCTGGATTGAAAAATTACTGCAGCATATTCCTTCGAATTTACACTTGGTTATCTCAAGCCGCAGCCGACCGGGCTGGAAGCATTTAACGAAAATGAGGGTTAACGGGCAGTTATTAGAAATTTCACGAGATGATTTAGTATTAACCATTGAAGAAATAGAATTGTTATTAACGGACCTTTACGGGCTAGAAATAGAGCCCGCTCATTTACAAAGTATTTATAAATTAACAGAAGGCTGGATTATTGCATTGTGTATGATTGCACAGCAGATTCCACTTACTGGAGATATTTCAGCACTCTTTGAACATTCCTCCTATTCACTTCAAGACTTATTTGACTACTTAGTAATGGAAGTCTTTTCAAAACAGCCGCCAATGATTCAACAATTTTTGGAACAAACTTCAATCTTAGATGTTATTGAGGAAGAACTTTGTGATGAAGTAATTGGAATTCATGGTGCATCTAGCATGCTCGAGCAATTGAAAGAAAGAAATTTGTTCATTCAAAAGATTGGAGTAAAACATTATCGCTACCATGCACTTTTTAAAGAGTTTTTAGAAAACGCTTTCCTGAAAAATAACCCATCTAACTTTTCGGCACTCCATGAGAAATGTGCACGCTTCTATGAAAAAAGGTGGATGTGGGAAGAATCTCTCTATCACTATAAAAAAATTAATCATTTTAAAGCAATGGCGTCTATCCTACAAGACAATGGGGGGGAAATGCTTGAGGGCGGGAAGCTAAAAAGTTTGTCTGATCAATTAATGTTGATCCCTGCGCTTGAGTTGGACACTTATTATCTTCTCTGGTTCCTAAAAGCAGAGGTCCACCGCTATCGCTCTCAATATCAAGAAGCTGAGAAATGTTATGATAAATCCTATATAGAGGCCGGGAAGAGGAATGATTTTCTCGGGATGAGCAAGGCGTTAGAAGGAAAAGCGAAGATTTATTTAGATACCATCCAACCTCACCAAGCCGAAAAGTTATTATATGAAGCCATTGAAGCGAGAGAAAAAAGTATTAGTTCAGAAGCAGAAAAGGCAAAGCTATATTATTTGCTCTCTGAGAATCTTCTGAATTCTGGAAAATCAACAAACGCTGAAAAATGGCTGCAAAAGGCTAAGGAATCAAGCCCGTCAATAGTAGATGGAAATATTGAAGCAAGATTATATTTAAGAACAGGTCGATTTGAGGAAGCAAAAAAGGTTCTTCACAACCAAAAGGAAGAATTATCAAGTAAAAATGGTACTGCACTTCCGAAGTCACACAGAGAAACAGATTTACTATTATCCTTAATAGATGCCTTTACAGGCGAAGGTTTGAAGGCCAAGAATTTAGCACAAGCAAGCATACAACAAGGTATTAGTTTAAAAGCGCCTTTTGTGGAGGCATGTGGCTGGATTCGGATGGGGCATGCTGTACAAATTCTCAATAAATATGATTCGGATTTAGCAGAACAGTGCTACAATACGGCTTTGGATATAATGAGTAAGCTTAATGTAGAAAGGGGAAAAGCCGAGCCGTTAATGGGACTTTGTATCCTGTATGGAACAAGGGGAGAATACGAGCGGGCGATGGAGGCAGGAAAGAAAGCATTGAAGGAGACTGAAAAAGTACAGGATATCTGGCTTTCAGCTCTTATTAGCCTATGTATGGGGGTCACTTGTATTTATAACGAAAGAGTAAATAAGGGACTAGATTACTTAGAAAAAACAAAAGCATTATTCTATCAATGTGAGGATACTTTTGGACAAATGTTATCCAGTTTCTGGCTTGCCTATATTTACTTTATAGAAAAAGAAGACGAATTGTTTAAACAAACAATAGATAAGTTTTTATATTTGATTCAAACATATGATTTTGAGTTCTTTTTTCATAAGGTGTCAGTATTTAGTCCAAGGGATTTACAAATGGTCGTTCCGCTGTTAATAGAGTGTGCAAAGGGGAATGTTCAAAAGTCATATGCGGTAAAAATCCTCCAGGATATGGGGATCACTGCATTGAATTCACATCCTGGATATTCGATAAGAGTTCAAACGCTAGGGCAATTTAAAATATGGCTTGGAGAAAAGGACGTTGGGGAAAAAGATTGGCAGCGTGAAAAAGGCAAGGAATTATTTCAGCTCTTTATTACTGTTAATGAACTCGTAACCAAAGAAGAGATACTCCAAATTCTTTGGCCAAATCAAGTTACAAAAAATGCAGACCGTGACTTTAAAGTTGCATTAAATAGTCTTCATCACGTTCTGGAGCCAATGCGGAAGGCAAGGTCAGCCCCCTTTTTTATCATAAGAGAAGGGATGTTTTATGGTATAAATCCTCATGCCAAAATCGAATTAGATACAACTCAATTTCAAACATTGATTGAAAATGGTTTAAGTGAAACATCCCAAGAAAAAGTGATTACTCTTCTAGAAAAAGGCTTAAGGCTTTATCAAGGGGAATACTTACCAGAACGAAGGTATGATGATTGGTGTATAAGTAAAAGAGAGAGTATGCTCGTATACTTTTTACGAGCTGCAGAAAAAATAGCTCAAATTATGGTCCGTCAAGAAAATTATGATCGTGCCATTTATTGGTGTGAAAAAATACTAAAGCGCGATCGAACCTGGGAGGAAGCCTATCGATTATTAATGTATTGTTATTATCGTAAAAACAATCGCCCACAGGCAATGAAGTGGTATCAAAAATGCAAGAATGTATTAGAAGAAGAGTTAGGAGTATCCCCTCTGGAACCAACGAAACAAATGCACGATATGATTCTCGAATCAGAAAAGTATATAGAGCAAATCGAGCAGCCTTAATTTGAGGCTGTTTTTTTTGTCTTTCCTAATTTTGTAACTTAAATGTAACTCTACTTTTCTATTATTAACCTAAAGCTTTGCCTATTTTTATTTTAAATTATAAGGGGGAAAAGAAGTGAAGGCATTTGGTGGAAAAGGGATTTTACTAGGATTTCTTATTCTTATGATGATTTTTGCTACAGCATGCAGCTCAGACAAAACCGAGGGAGATACAAATGGTAATGGAGAAAAGGCAGAGAAAAAGGAGCCTATTAAAATTGGTGTTCTTGCCTCAACAACTGGTGCTTTAGAATCTTATGGTAAACAAACATTAAGAGGTTTTGAGCTAGGACTTGAATATGCAACTGAAGGAACAATGGAGGTTGCAGGCAGAAAAATTGAGTTTGTGGTCGAAGATACAGAAACGAAGCCAGAAGTTGCCGTTCAAAAAGCAACGAAGCTTCTTGAAGAAGATAAAGTTGACTTTTTAGTGGGATCTTCCAGCTCTGCAGATACATTAGCAGTCCTGCCGCTTGCAGAAGAATACCAAAAGATTATGATTGTTGAACCTGCTGCAGCTGATAGTATTACAGGCTCCGAGTTTAATAAGTACATTTTCCGTTCAGCGCGAAATTCTTCACAGGATGCTGTTGCTGGTGCAGCTGCAATTGCAGGTAAAGGTGTAAAAATTGCCACTCTTGCTCCAGATTATTCTTTTGGACGTGATGGAGTTGCTGCCTTTAAAGAAGCAGCTGAAAAACTTGGTGCAGATATTGTATTAGAAGAGTATGCAGACCCAGCTGCAACTGACTTTACTTCAAACATTCAAAAGATTATTGATGCAAAGCCTGATTATTTATTTGTTGTTTGGGCGGGTGCTAACTCACCTTGGAAGCAGATTTCTGATATGAAGGTTCAAGATAAAGGAATCAAAATTTCTACGGGTGCCCCTGACATTGCAGCTTTAGCTACAATGGAGCCGCTTGTTGGTATGGAAGGCTTCACTGTTTATTATCATGACCTTCCTAAAAATGAAATTAATGATTGGTTAGTAACTGAACATAAGAAGCGATTTAACGGCAATGTCCCTGATTTATTTACACCAGGTGGTATGAGTGCTGCAATTTCAATTGTTGAAGCATTGAAGAAAACCGAAGGTGACGCCGATGCGGATAAACTGATTGAAACGATGGAGGGCATGAGCTTTGAATCTCCAAAAGGAAAAATGACTTATCGCCCTGAAGATCACCAGGCGCTTCAAGCACTATATGCCATTAAACTAGAAAAGAAAGACGGGGTAGCTTATCCAGTGCCTGTGTTAATCAGAGAATTGACACCAGAAGAAACAGCACCTCCAGTACGTAATTAGGAAAGTGTTCGTAAAAAATCAATGTGTTCAAGCTAAATGCTAATTTTGGCACTCTGTTGATTGGAGCGGAAGGCACGAAGACTCCTGCAGGAGTACGGAGCAGGTGAGACCCCACAGGCGCAAGCGCCGAGGAGGCTCACCGCAACGCCTGCGGAAAGCGAAGTGCCTGGAGTGGAAATCAACAGACAATCGTTAACACATCCAAATTATATGAGGGTTCGACCTGTTGTTTTTGGTCACCCTCTTCCTTATTTCTATCTAAAAGATTGGTGGTGAAAGCGTGACAACCTTAATTGAAACAGATCAATTATCGATAACCTTTGGTGGGCACACGGCAGTTGATTCTGTCAGTATTAAAGTCTCTGAAAAACACTTTAAATCCATCATTGGTCCAAATGGTGCTGGAAAAACAACCTTCTTTAATCTTTTAAGTGGTCAATTAGCGCCTACAAAAGGAAAAATTTATTTTCGCGGAAAGGATATCACGAAACTTTCTCCGACAAAGCGTACCAGGGAAGGAATAGGACGTTCTTTTCAAATTACGAATGTTTTCCCTAATCTAACTGTCCTTGAAAATGTAAGGCTTGCCGTTCAGTCAAGAGCCGGAGTTCGCTACCAGATGTTATTTCATTATAAGAAATATCGAGAATTTGAAGTAAAGGCCCTAGAATGGCTAAGGCTTGTGCTGTTAGATGATAAAGTGGATTCGTTGGCGAGCAATTTGGCACATGGGGAAAAGAGAAAGCTAGAAATGGCTATGCTGCTTGCACTTGAAACCGAGGTTCTTTTATTAGATGAACCGACCGCAGGTATGTCTTTAGAAGATGTTCCTGCCATATTGGAAGTCATCAAAAGAATTAAGGATCAAGGGAATAGGACGATTATTTTAATTGAGCACAAAATGGATATGATATTAGACTTATCAGATTCTGTAATGGTGCTATTTAATGGCAGACTACTGGCGGACGGAACACCTGAGGAAATTATGAAAAATGAAACGGTTCAATCTGCTTATTTAGGAGGTATCAGCTTGTGAGCGAGCTGCTGAAGCTTAATAATATCGAAACGTATATTGGACAATATCATATTTTACAGGGTGTTTCAGTTGAAGTGAAAAAGGGTGAGGTAACGGTGCTGCTCGGAAGAAATGGTGCCGGAAAAACTACAACATTACGGACCATTATGGGTCTAAATCCAGCCTCAAAAGGTAGTGTTGTCTATAAAGGAGAAGAGATCCAAGCGCTGCCGACCTATACCATTGCCCAAAAGGGGATCGGGTATGTTCCGGAAGACCAAGGTATATTTGCTGGGCTGACAGTCGAAGAGAATATGAAAGTAGCCATTCAAAAAGAAAATGAAGAAACAAATAAGCGGCTTGATTATATATTAAATTTATTTCCTGACTTACAGAAGTTCTGGAAAAAACCTGGTGGATTACTGAGCGGCGGTCAAAAGCAAATGCTTTCCATTGCCCGAGCCTATGTTAATGATAACGAACTGTTATTAATTGATGAACCAAGTAAAGGTTTAGCCCCTATCGTTGTGGAGAAGGTGATGGAATCCATCCTTCAAATGAAGGATCAAACTACCATCGTCTTGGTAGAACAAAATTTCATGATGGCTAGTACCATCGGTGATTGCTTTTACATTATCGATGATGGCAGAACGGTAAGCAATGGAACTATGAAACAGTTAAAAGAGGATGAGGAAATGAAACGAAAGTACTTGGGGATTGCGTAGGAAAGGAGGAAAGGTTGAATGGAGCTATTGTTCAATTTAACATTAAATGGATTGGCAACAGGCATGCTGATCTTCCTATTAGCAGCAGGGTTGACGCTTATTTTCGGTCTGATGGATGTGCTTAACTTTGCCCATGGCGGTTTGTTTGCCTGGGGTGCCTATAGCGGCATTTGGATTTATACCACTACTGGAAGCTTTCTGATCGGTATTTTTGGGGCCATTCTTACAGGTTTTTTACTGGGGATTATCACTGAAAAGTGGATTATCAAACCAGTTTATGGAAACCATGTTCAACAAATTTTAATTACACTGGGATTAATGTTGGTTTTATCAGAGATGTTAAAAGTGATATGGGGACCTAATCAATTAACAGCCAACCCGCCCGAATATTTAAAGGGCAGCTGGGAAATCGGCGATATCATTATCATTAAATATCGAGTATTTATCATATTTGTTGGATTACTTGTATTTGCAGGAGTACAATTTTTGCTTAAAAATACAAAAATAGGCCTGGTTGTCCGGGCAGGAGTTATGAATAAGGAAATGGTCCAGGCATTGGGGATTAATATTAAGAAGGTATTTATGTTTGTCTTTATGATTGGTTCTGGTATGGCTGCACTTGGAGGAGTACTATTCGGACCATACTCTGGAGTCATTCATGCGGGAATGGGAATGGAATTTGCCATATTAGCGTTCATTGTTGTTGTCATTGGCGGTATGGGGAATTTCACGGGATCTGTCATGGCCGCGATTTTAGTTGGGCTGTCTGGTTCGTTCATGGCCTATTATGTACCGGAATTATCATTAGCTGTAAATATGCTTTTAATGGCAATTGTGTTAATTGTAAAGCCACAAGGGCTATTTGGCGGGAAGGGGTGAGAGGATGAAGTGGATTGTAAATAATAGAATGAATGCTATTTATATCATAATTGCTGCTTTTCTGTTTCTCTTACCTTTCGTCTATGAATCTAGAAATATGTTAATCCTGTTAACTCAAATTTTCGTGTTTGCCATCCTAGCGATGAGCTACGATTTATTACTAGGCTTTACCGGAATTGTCTCCTTTGGTCATGCGATGTTTTTTGGTATAGGGGCCTACTCGATTGGGATATTCATGAAGCGTTTGGAGCCAACTATGCTTCATTTCATTTATGCAGTACTTGCAACCATTCTGATTACTGCGATTGTAAGTTTTATTGTTGGTTTACTTACCCTTCGCTTGAAAAGCCATTTTTACGCGATGTTAACCATGGCTTTGGCGGGATTATTCTTAGTATTAGCAGAGAAATGGCGGACTTTAACGTTCGGAAATGATGGATTTACCTTTCGAGTACCAGAGTTATTTATTGATCGGACTAATTTTTACATCATTTGTTTAGTCTCGATGATAGCTGTTTTTATGATACTAAAACGCTTTACGAATTCCCCGCTTGGGAGAGTTTTGCAGGCAATTCGAGAAAATGAACAACGAACAGAGTCTTTAGGTTATCAAGTATTACATTATAAGATTGCAGCTAGTGTCGTTTCGGGTGTTTTAGCTGGGATTGCCGGAATCTTTTATGCAATGTCGCTTCGATATGTGAATACAAGTGTATTTGCGATGGATATTACCTTAGACGCTTTGTTAATGACGATCATCGGCGGAGTAGGTACCTTAGTTGGAGCCATTATTGGTGCAGGATTAATTGAATTTGCCCACGACGGGTTAACGGAGCTGGCAAAGGAACACTGGATATTTGAACGTTGGATTATTTTCTTTGGCATTATTTATATTTTGGTTGTGATTTTCTTCCCGTTAGGTATTGTGGGGACACTGAGGAAGTTCACATGGATACGAAAAAAACAGCATCCTGCTAAGAAAAAAGAAAATTTAGCAGGTTAGGGGGGTCATTAATGGATCCGTTTCAAATAGCTTCCTTCGTCGTTCGTTTTCAACTAACCGCAGTGGAAAAAGAAACAGGCAAAAAACAATGGAGAATAAAAGTTACCCATGTACAAGAGGGGCATGAAACTTTATTTGAATCAATTGAAGAAGCGACTGCATTTATGATGTCAATGGTGGAAGACTCTTAGTCTAGGTGGTGAAAGTTTTGCAAATAGGCATTGTTAGTACGGGTATTTACCTCCCTGAGGAATTTTTGACTGGTAAAGAGATAGCAGAAATGGCAGGTATACCAACGGCGGTTGTCGAAGAGAAAATGGGAATAAAGAAAAAATACGTCCCTGGCACGAATGACCATACGTGTGAAATGGGGATCATTGCTGCAAAACAAGCGATTGAAAAAGCAGGTATCAACCCGTTTGAGATTGATGTTGTTATTTATATTGGTGAAGAGCATAAAGAATATCCACTTTGGACGGCTGGAATCAAACTCCAGGAAGCAGTTGGAGCCTTAAATGCATGGGCATTTGATGTTGCCTTACGTTGTGGAACTACCGTTATGGCGCTTAAGGTAGCAAAAAGCCTGATGATGGCAGATTCAACCATCCAAACTGTACTGCTGGCGGGAGGTTATCGAAATGTGGATTTCATCGACTACCAGAACCCGCGGACTCGCTTTATGTTTAACCTAGGTGCAGGCGGCGGAGCGATTCTGTTGAAAAAAGACCACAATGAGAACGTCTTGTTAGAAACGAAGTTACTGACAGATGGTTCCTTTTCAGAGGATGTTGTGGTTGTTTCTGGCGGTACAAAAATTCCAATTACAAAAGAAGCTATTGATAAACGCTTAAATATGCTGGACGTCCTTAACCCAGAGGGAATGAAACAGCGATTGGAACAAAAATCAATGGTTAATTTTATAAAGGTGATCAGAGAATCAGTAAAAAAAAGTGGTTATAAAGAAGAAGATATTTCTTATATAGCGATGCTTCACATGAAAAAGTCTGCACATGATTATGTATTAAAGGAATTAGGCTTATCCCAAAAACAATCAATCTATCTAGAGGACTACGGTCATATCGGTCAAATAGACCAAATTTTATCTTTAGAGCTTGCACTAAAGGAAGGGAAGGTAAAAGATGGTGACCTTGTCGTTTTCGTTAGTGCGGGGATTGGGTATGCTTGGGGGGCAGCTGCAATAAAATGGGGGAAGGTGATTTAAATGGCTAATGTAACAATGAAAGAAGTACAGTTAACAAATGGAGAAACCATTGCCTATCGTGAGCGAGAAGGCGGAGAAAAAAAGGTACTGTTAATTCATGGAAACATGACTTCTTCCAAGCATTGGGACCTTGTTCTAGATAATATGTCTGAAGAATATAAGGTATTTGCATTGGATTTACGAGGGTTTGGAAAATCCAGCTACAATAAACTTATTACATCCATAAAGGATTTTTCGGATGATGTAAAGCTCTTTGTCGATGAAATTGGCTTAAAGGATTTCGCACTTGTGGGCTGGTCAACAGGTGGTGCTGTCGCCATGCAATTTGCTGCCGATTATCTCGGTTATTGCAATAAGCTGGTATTATTAGCTTCAGAATCTACTAGAGGCTATCCGTTCGATGGAAAAACCAGCGAGAACGAGACACCTCGAAGATTCTCATCCTATGAAGATATTAAACGGGATCTCATTCGAACCATACCTGTCCAAGCAGCCTACGATACCAATAATGTGGAATTATTGAAATTAATTTGGAATGCTGTTATCTATACAAAAAATCAGCCTGTACCAGAGCTATATGATGAATATGTACAGGATATGAGAACACAGCGAAACTTAGCTGAGGTACATCATTCTAACAATACTTTTAATATTAGTCATCACCATAATGGACTGGTAGAAGGAAACAGATTAGTGGATCAAATTAATGTGCCTGTTCTAGTATTAAGAGGTGACCGTGATTTCGTTGTTACGGCTGAAATGACAAGTGAATTAGTAGAGGATTTAGGAGCAAAAGCTAAATTTGTGGAGTTAAAGGATTGTGGACATTCACCGCTAGTAGATGACTTACCACAATTGTTAAAAGAGGTTACTGATTTCCTAAATACTGAGGTGTACAAATGAGATTAAAGGATAAAGTGGCTCTGATAACAGGTGCGGCAAATGGAATTGGTTTAACTGCCTCAGAAGTCTTTGCCAAAGAAGGTGCAAAGGTAGCCATGGCTGATTTTAATGCAGAACAAGGTGAAAAAAGGGCACAAGAGTTACGGGGAAAGGGCTATGATGTGACCTTTTTTCAAGTGAATGTTGCACAGCGATCCAGTGTGGATGAAATGGTGGAGAAGGTCCGCGATACCTATGGAAATATTGGTGTTCTAATAAATAATGCTGGAATTACAAAAGATGCGATGCTTTCAAAATTAACCGTCGAGGATTTCCAAGCTGTTTTGGATGTTAATCTTACAGGGGTATTTCATTGTACGCAGGCTGTTTTGCCGTCCATGATTGAAAATGGAAAAGGAAAAATTATTAATACTTCTTCTGTTTCTGGTGTGTATGGAAATATCGGACAAACGAATTATGCAGCAACAAAAGCTGGTGTGGTTGGCATGACGAAATCATGGGCAAAGGAGCTGGGGCGAAAAGGAATTAATGTTAATGCCGTTGCCCCTGGTTTTATCGATACCGGAATGACAGCTAAGGTTCCTGAAAAAATATTAGACCAAATGAAACAAATGATTCCGCTAGCAAGGCTAGGAAAGCCAGAAGATATCGCCAATGCCTACTTGTTTTTAGCATCCGATGAATCGAATTATATAAATGGAACCGTTCTTCATGTAGATGGGGGAATAATGATGTGAATAGGAAAAGCAGAAGCGACCTAGATAGGTCGTTTTTTGGGTTTCTGGATGTATATAAGAGTTTACTCGCTGAATATCGAATTTTACTCGCGGAATTTTTAGATTTACTCGCGACTTTATGTAGTTTACTCGCCGGTTTTGCCTTTTTACTCGCTAACGTCAAAAATTCGTATAACCAATCAAGGTCAGTCCGTGTAACTTCGCTGTAACTATAATTCAGTAAGATGTTCTCATCTAGTTGTGAAGGAGCGATTGTTCTGTGAGGTGGGAACTCGATTGGCTGGAAAATAGAGCGAGGTTATCGCCAAATAAGAATGCAATTATTGATGAAGATACAAATATGGCATGGACCTATAAAGAATTAAATAAACGTTCGTCCTCCGTGGCTGGCTGGTTAAAAAGTCAAGGCGTAAAAAAAGGTGATCGAGTTGCCCTTTTGTCGCCAAACGATATCAGTTATTTTGATTTGTTGTTTGCCTGTGGGAAAATTGGTGCCATTTTTGTTCCGTTAAATTGGCGCCTGTCAGTACATGAATTAAATGAAATTTTGTTGGATTGTTCACCCTTATTGCTTGGTGTTCATCGGCAGTTCGATAACAGGTTTACTTCCTTGCAAACTACGGTTCCTAATTGTTTTTGTGTGGGGGGATCTAATTACTATGAGATTGTGAACAACGCGATAGATATTAACCAGATAGAAGCTATTTCTGATCATGACCCATTAGCCATAATCTATACAGGAGGAACTACGGGTAAACCAAAAGGTGTTGTATTAAGCCATCAATCCATTCAATGGAATGCCATTAATACCATTCTTAGCTGGAACTTATCTAAAGAGGATATAACGATCAACTATATGCCGATGTTTCATACAGGCGGGCTAAATGCTTTATCGCTGCCAATCTTAATGATTGGCGGAACAGTGGTTATTGGAGATCAGTACACGGGAAAAAAAGTGGTATATTCAATCGAACAATACAACTGTACCATTATTCTCCTTGTACCAACGATGTACCATTCACTCATTCAAACGGAAGAGTTCCAGAGAAGTGATTTTCCTTCTATGAAAATCTTCTTATCAGGTGCTGCACCTTGTCCATTACAAGTATACGAGGCCTTTCTGAAAAAGGGATTAGCCTTTAAAGAGGGGTATGGATTAACGGAAGCTGGACCAAATAATTTCTTTATTCACCCTGAGGATGCACAAGAGAAACGCGGGTCAGTAGGGAAACCAATGTTATTTAATGCAATAAAACTGGAAAAGGAAGATGGTCAAGAGGCAAAGGTAAACGAGGTTGGAGAACTTTTAATAAAAGGAAAACACTCCTTCTCGCATTATTGGAATAACGAACTCGCTACATTGGAAACAAAAAAGGGAGGCTGGGTGCATACCGGAGACTTGGCAAAGAAGGATGAGGAAGGATTCCATTATATTGTCGGAAGAAAAAAAGATATGATTATCACGGGTGGTGAAAATGTCTATCCACTCGAGATTGAGCATTGGCTTGCAGCTCACCCTGCTATCGATGAAGTAGCAGTAATTGGTCTACCAGATGAAAAATGGGGAGAACTCGTTGCAGCTTTCATTGTACCTAAACATTCTCATCAGATCGAAGAAGAAGACCTTATAGTTTATTGCGAAAAAAAGCTAGGAAGGTACAAAATTCCAAAGAAGTTCATTCCATTAATAGAACTTCCGAAAACACATGTTGGAAAGATCGATAAAAAAAAGTTAAAAGAATTAAGTATCCAAATCTAAAAGGAGAACCGCAGAAGGTTCTCCTTAGGGCTGGAAATTTCCAGCTCTCTTTAATTTGTTTTATCTAAATAAGTTCATAGGCACTCTCAATAAATATTTTTGATAACATCGATTGTGTTTTGTTTTGGTTATAAACCAGATAAAAATATCTTTCATCATTGAATTCTTTGATTTCATGAATCATTAATAAATTTCTGTCGTAGTATTCCCTTGCCGCCATTTCTGAAATAATCGCAATACCGATTTCTTGAAGCACGAACTGAATCAAACTTTGTCCGCTTTCAGTATAGGCCACAATATTCATTTTATCTTTTGATATTTGATTTTTTTTCAGGAATTTTTCAATTAGAGAGTTGGTTCCTGAATCAGAGTTTCTCATAATAAATGGGTAATTTAAAAGGTCTTGAATATACGCAGGTCCGGTAATATCAGATTGCTTTGATGTGATAAGTACTAGCTTTTCTTTTAGTAAAGGAATATAGCAAAGCTTATCATTTTCGTATTTTTCGCCTAAAATACCAAAATCGACTGATCCATTTAAAACCTTTTCGGCAACATTTTTTGAGGATGATTGGTTTATATGGAATGTTGCTTTTGGGTATTGTTCTCTATATTGCTTGACCATCTTTGGAACCAAAAATTGCCCGGGAACAGAACTGGCCCCGATTCGAATCATTCCTCTAAGCTCTGTCGCTCCCTCCTTTAAGTCCAGCATTGCCTGGTCCTTTAATAATAAAAGTTTTAATGCCCATTGATATAAACGCTCGCCGGATGGGGTTAGAATATTTTCTCTGCCAACTCGATCAAAAAGACTTACATTTAGAGTTCTTTCGAGTGCTTGAATATGTGAGCTGACAGTTGATTGACTTAAAAAAATGTCTTCGGCCGCTTTGGAAAAACTTTTATGTTCAACTACCTTCGTAAACACAAACAATTGGTGTAAATCCATTTGAATGATCCCCTCTTATATTCACATAATCGATTTATTTTAATAGATAGAATAGATAAAATGAATTTATCTCATCATATCATTTTTTTATAATGAAAGTAATACTGTGATGGGAGCTGAATGGATGTCACTCCAATATGTACCAGATCTTATCTATGATGCAGGCAAAACAGAATATGAAGAGCTGGTAAATAACCTGTCCTCAACAATGAAGAAGTTAAATAGGGGACATATACTTGAAATCATATCCACTGACCCAGGTGTAAAAGAAAACGTGCCTTCCTGGTGCAGAATGGAGAAGCACATATTTCTAAACCGGAAGGATTTTGGTGGAATTAGTTATTACTATATTGAAAAACGGTAACAAGGATGGAAAGGACTTATCTGATGATAAGGCCTTTTTTTATGTGAAAAAGATTATTTGCTATTTCCGTGATAAACACTCAATATTAATAAGACAAAATATTTGTTATAGATAGAGAAAGTAGGGATTTTTTTGCCTGATTTTAAATCATTAGATATTTCTGAGTCAATTGAAAATAAATTAAGGAGCTACGGTGTAGCGACACCAACACCTATCCAAGAAAAAGCAATACCAATTGTAATGGGTGGAAAAGATGTAATTGCACAAGCTCAAACAGGAACAGGAAAGACTTTTGCGTTCATACTGCCAATTTTAGAAAAAATAAATCCACTTGCATCACATGTACAAGCACTAATTGTTACTCCAACTAGAGAATTGGCTCTTCAAATTACCGATGAATTTCAAAAGTTGACCAATGATATGGCAGGCGTCGATGTACTTGCAGTATATGGAGGACAGGATGTTGATAAACAGTTAAAGAAACTTAAGAAAAATGTTCAGATTGTGGTCGGCACGCCAGGCAGGCTGTTAGATCATATTGGAAGAGGGACAGTCCAATTATCAGAAGTATCATTCCTAGTCCTTGATGAAGCAGATCAAATGCTCCATATAGGTTTTCTGAATGAGGTTGAGGATATTATTAAGGAAACACCTAAGACTCGTCAAACCATGCTCTTTTCTGCAACAATGCCAGAGGAAATAAGGACATTAGCCAATAAACACATGCGTAAACCTGAATACATCCAAGTTGAAAAAACGCAGGGTCCGGCAGAAAATGTTAAACTAATAGCCATTCATACTATAGATCGAGCTAAGCAAGCAACATTAATTCAATTGGTTGAAACACATCGACCCTATTTAGCCGTTATCTTTTGTAGAACCAAACGCAGAGTCTCCAAGTTGTATGAAGTATTAAAATCTCATAAATTTTTGTGTGATGAACTGCATGGTGATTTATCACAAGCAAAAAGAGAGCAAGTGATGAAACGTTTCAGAGATGGGGAAATTCAATTATTGATAGCAACAGATGTCGCAGCAAGAGGTCTGGATGTTGAAGGTGTAACACATGTATTTAACTATGACATCCCACAAGATGTGGAGAGCTTTATCCATCGGATTGGAAGAACAGGAAGAGCAGGCACGAAGGGCATGGCCATTACTTTTTACTCCTCAGATGATCGCCCAACACTTGATATGATTGAAAAAGAGTTAAATATCACTATCCAAAAACAAAACATAGGAAACACTGGAAGTGATCAAAAAAATAAACAAGAACTATCTAAGAACCAGGGGAAAAAGGATGGAAAAACTAGAGCTGCGAGTGGCCAAAGGAAAGATAGTAAACCTAAATTTCCGTCAAGAAATGGAAGTAAGCCAAAATCAATTAAGAACAAGCAAACTAATTCCAGCCAAACAGGTGGAGGTAGGAATAATAGGAAAAGCAGTAATCCAGGATTAGTCAAAACTAAGCGGAGTAAATAAAAAAAGGACTGAAGTAACTTTCAGTCCTCAGCTTGTTGGGAAACCCCCTTTTTCGAAAAGTATCATCGAGAAAAGGGGGATTTTTATATTTGAGGTACCACATATAGTAAAACAATTATTTTGAAACCCCGATATATTGTTCAAAAATAAAAGCAAAAAGGCTGTCGAGACTTTCTCGACAGCCTGAGGACTGAAGTAACTTTCAGTCCTTTCTGGTTACCTATTGACCAATCCCAAGATTGGATTTAACGAGTACTTCATCATATTTCTTCGCATCAGCTTTTTGACTGGAAAGGATTGTTCCCAGGTACCCTGCAATAAACCCTAATGGTATGGATACAATTCCTGGTGTCGTGTATGGAAATAGAGGATTCCCTACGAAAATTGCCTTTCCTACTTCAGGACTGAAAACATTCGGGCTAATGATTACAAGTCCAATCGCCGAGATAAGTCCAACTACCATAGCCCAAATGGCTCCCGTAGTATTAAATCGTTTCCAGTAAATTGTATAAATAATAACTGGCAGATTTGCACTTGCTGCTACAGCAAAGGCTAAGGAAACAAGGAAAGCCACGTTAAGAGATTGAGCCCCTAAAGCTAAAACTATTGATACCACAGATACTCCAATGGAAGCCCATCGTGCCATACTTACCTGCTGCTTTTCTGTTGCTTTACCTTTTTTAAGAATTTCATTATAGAAATCATGTGCAAAAGCTGAAGCTGCAGTTAATACAAGCCCTGCTACAACCGCAAGAATCGTAGCAAATGCAACCGCGGAAATAAACGCGAACAGCATATTGCCGCCAAGTGCCTGCGCTAAAAGAGGGGCAGCCATATTTCCAGCTGCATTTGCAGCAACTATATCAGTTGTACCTACAAATGCTGCAGCACCAAAGCCAAGGAATATCGTCATGACGTAAAAAATTCCAATGATCCAAGTAGCATAAACAACTGAACTGCGGGCAGTTTTTGCATCTTTTACAGTAAAGAAACGGACCAAAATATGAGGCAAACCAGCAGTCCCTAAAACTAGTCCCATGTTTAATGAAAGCGTGTCAATACCGTCCTTGTATTTTACCCCTGGGTTTAAGAATGCTTCCTTTAATGGGGTTGCTGTTTTCATTTGATCGAACATGTCTGTAATACTAAAGTTAAATTTAGCGAAAACAACAATGGATATTAAGAAGGTTCCACCCATTAAAAGAACAGCTTTAATAATTTGGACCCAGCTTGTTGCATGCATCCCACCAAATATAACGTAAACGGTCATTAATACTCCAACGATTAAAACAGATGTGGTATACTCCAACCCTAATAATAATTTAATAAGTGCACCAGCACCTACAAGCTGAGCGATCATATAAAAAATAGAAATAGTTACGGTGTTCATAGCCGCAAATCCACGAACCTTTTTTGCATCAAAGCGTGCTGCGATCATATCAGCAAATGTATATTTTCCGAGATTCCGCAACGGTTCTGCAACTAAATACAAAACAACCAAGTAGGCAACTAAGAAACCTATACTATAAAAGAATCCGTCAAAACCGGTTAATGCAACGGCGCCAGCAATTCCAAGAAATGAAGCAGCAGACATATAATCGCCTGCGATAGCCAAACCATTTTGCCAGCCAGTCAGTCCTCCACCTGCAGTGTAAAATTCACTAGCGTTTTTTGTACGTTTTGAAGCGAAGTATGTAATAACCAACGTTACAAAAACAATACCAAGAAACATGGTAAAAGCAGCGGTATTCATTAGGCTCTCCCCCCCTCTTTTACAACTTTTTCAGCTAAATCGTCAAATTTGGCTGCTTTTTTAGAGTAGAGCATACATAATCCCCATGTCATTATGAACTGAAGAAAGGCAAAAACCCAAGCCCAGGTAATACTGCCTATGAATTTGTTATTTAGAACAGTTGAATATGAAGTTAAGATAGGTAAGGCGAAATAAAAACAAAAGAAGAAGATCGTGATAGGAATAATGAATTTTTTCTTTTCGGAGAGTAATTTTTGGAATGAAGATGATTGAACAATAGCACTGTAATCTCTTTCGGAATTAGCTGTTATTTTTCTAGCCTCCATTGGAAGCTCCCCCTCTCATAGGAAAAAAATGTACAACAAAATTATGAGGACTGAAAATAGCACATAGCTGACTGTTTATGAAAGTAAATAAAAGGCAGTCATAACCGCAGAAACATGTCCCCCCCTTAATAAAAATTGATTTTTCTAAATATTTTAATTTTTGTTACGTTTATTATTATAGTAACAACATATTAAAATTTGCAATAGGATAAATTACATTTTTTTGACAAAAGGATTTTTTACTATATTGAGGGTAAAAACCAAAATAAAGGTAGAAGAAATATGATGGGGAGACATAAAAAACAAAAAACCTTTGCAGCGCAAAGGTTTTTGAAGATGGAGACTATCGGGATCGAACCGACGACCTCTTGCATGCCATGCAAGCGCTCTCCCAGCTGAGCTAAGCCCCCGTAAGTGGTACAAGAAAAATTATATCTTTCTCACACCGTTCTTGCAATACTTTTTTTGAAAAAGGTTAATAACCCATGCTCTCTATTTCAACCTTATGGACTCCGTCTAATTTTGAAACAGAATCATATACATCTGTTGTTTTTTCCCGGTAATCTACTGCAACTAAAATTTGAACGAGATGGTCGCCGTTGTCTAAATCCTTTATTCGGATTCTGCGAATAATGTACTTTCTCTCCATTAAAAATGAAATTGCATTTTCAATTTGGATTTTATCCCTGATAAATAATTGAAGACTGATTTCTTTTTCCCGTAATTGTTTCGGACCAATGAACTTCATCACGTAAGGTACTAATTCGACACTAATAATGAGTAATGCAACACCAACAAATGCTTCGATAAAGAAACCAGCCCCTACAGCAATTCCGATTCCCGCTGCTCCCCAAATCATCGCGGCTGTGGTTAATCCAGAGATACTATCATTTCCTCTTCTAAGGATTACTCCTGCTCCTAGAAAACCGATCCCGGAAACAATTTGTGCTGCAAGACGAAGAGGGTCCATTGTAATTTTTACATCATCAGAATCAGGAAACATATAAGCTGATTCTATTGAAACAATTGTAAGTAGACAACTCACTACAGATATTACAAGGCTTGTTTTAAGTCCTACAGGTTTTCTCTTTAATTCTCGTTCAAGTCCGATGATAAGTCCCAAAACAGCTGAGATTCCAAGCTTTATTAATATATCGTAATCAATATTCTCCATTGCCTTCACGTCCATTATTTAGTAAGTTAAGTGCTTCTTAGACAAACAGTTATTTCTATTATACGATATCCCTACTATGTTAAATAAGGAATTTTTCCTTATTCTAAAGGGTAGTCATTGAAGTAAAGATTAAATCCTTTTGTCCAGCCTCTAATGAGTAGTATAAAAAGCCTTCTCTTATTACATATACATGAATGGTTGATAATATGAGTCCATCACCCATTTGATTTATCCTTTGACAGTTGAATATTCTTTATTCTCTTCTATAATTTGACGAAAGCAGTGCTGTTTGTATTTTATAAAAAAGAAATGAATCAAAAAAACTTTTAAAATTATATTGCAAACATTTTTTGAACATGGTATATTAAATCTCGTCCTCATCGAGAGAGTCACACAGCAAAAAAAAGAAATTCAAAAAGTTGTTGACATCACGAAAGCGGATGTGTTAAATTAAAGAGGTCGCTTTCGAGCTTATCTAGTAAGGCAAGCTTACCTGCGATGCTAATTGTTCTTTGAAAACTAAACAAACAAGAACGTCAACAAACAATATTTTTTAGCTTTTTTAAAAAGCTAAGCCAACGTAACTTTTATGAGCTATATCAACTTTCTTGGAGAGTTTGATCCTGGCTCAGGACGAACGCTGGCGGCG
>NZ_BAWM01000025.1 GCF_000759675.1 Neobacillus niacini
TTGTTATCTGCTGCAAATCACTGAAAGGTGCAGAAAGAGTACTAAGAACGGTAGTAAAGCTTTTAGAAGAAGGGTTAGGTTTGGAAATACACCCTGGTAAAACTAAGATAGTGGACAATTATGAAGAACCGTTTATCTTTTTAGGATACATTTTCAAAAAAGGATATTTTCATACACCATCAGATAAAGCAGTAAAGAAATTCAAGGAAAGTATCAAAAGGGTAACGAAAAGAAATCAAACAGTGGGTTTGGAGGAATTCGTTAAACATCGTTTGAACCCCATTATCAGAGGATGGGGAAGATACTTTGGCATTGGATTTTCAAAGAAACTGTTTCAACAACTGGATTCATGGATTCGAAGAAGGCTTAGGATGATTCAGTTAAGAAGCTGGAGAAAAATAAGAAAGCTCCACAGGGAGCTTCGAAAAAGGAATTGGGAGGGTGAACTTCCTCATCTTTCAATGACTAGATGGAGAAATTCGAAAACCCAACATGTACATTATGCGATTCCTAAAGAAAGGTTTCGTGAAATCAAACTTGTTTTTCTTTTAGACATTTACAATGAACTGCATCCCCAGCGGGGATAAACGTGGAGGAGCCGTATGCGATGACCCGCACGTACGGAACTGTGAGAGGCGCATGAATTTTTCATGCGCCTACTCT
>NZ_BAWM01000024.1 GCF_000759675.1 Neobacillus niacini
CCTCCGGGTAGAAAGGTCGCCTGATTGGCGACTCAAACCCCCACAGAACCCGGCGTGCGGATTTCCCGCACCGGGCTCTTCAGAAATTGCTTCACAGTTTTGCGTACATTTTCAATTCAGAAAATGGAATTGAGAGTTTAGGACGCTCTAGAGGGAATATCAATTTAATATAATTAAACTTTTCCCATGTTACATAGCTCTTTTGACTTCTACTACTCAACATTTTCTTCCAGTATCGTTCCGTAATTTTATAGATTTTAGTTATTGACCCAAGATTACCAGCCATTCCGTAGTAATTATAATGCCCCCTAAGAATTTGATTTATCTTTTCAGCTTGGTCTTTTATTGGCCAATGTCTGATAGTACGAAGTACTTCTTGAATTTTGTTTAAGCTTCGTTTAAATCTGGTCTTTTCGGTTTTCCT
>NZ_BAWM01000023.1 GCF_000759675.1 Neobacillus niacini
TCATTGTTTATCGTCGCTGAAAACAGTGTTGCCAAGAGTGATTAAAATGACTCTTTCTTTTTACACAATTATATGGACTTTATCGCTTTTTCCCTTTGAAGGGAACCAAAGACTCCTTTTGATTCCCTCAACTCAGCTTTTTTCCTTTTGAAGGGAACCCAAGACTCCTTTTGATTCCCTCAACTCAGCTTTTTTCCTTTTGAAGGGAACCCAAGACCCCTTTTGATTCCCTCCAGACAGCTTTTTTAACTTTACAAGGAGGCAAAACACTTTTATAAAAAAATAAAATACCTTTTTTAGAAAAACCTTACTTTTATCTCTCGAAACAGCCAATCTACAAAAAAAGCCAGCCAAGGTTTGGCCAGCTCTCAAAAATCTATGCACTTGGATCGTATCGTGTCTCCAAGTTTACGAATTTATTGTATTCTTTTACGAAGGCCAGTGAAACGGTGCCAGTTGGACCGTTACGTTGCTTCGCAATGATGATTTCGATGATGTTTTTATTCTCTGATTCTTTATCGTAGTAATCGTCACGGTATAAGAAGGCAACGATATCGGCATCCTGCTCGATCGAACCGGATTCACGGATATCGGACATCATCGGACGTTTGTCCTGACGCTGTTCGACACCACGGGATAGCTGGGACAGGGCAATCACTGGAACCTGCAGCTCACGGGCTAATTGCTTAAGGGAACGGGAAATCTCTGATACTTCCTGCTGACGGTTTTCGCCGGCACGGCCGCTTCCTAAAATAAGCTGTAAGTAATCGATTAAGATCATTCCTAAACCATGCTCTTGTTTTAAGCGACGGCACTTGGAACGAATATCACTAATTCTTACCCCTGGCGTATCATCAATAAAGATACCTGAGTTGGAGAGAGCTCCCATAGCCATAGTCAGCTTACCCCAGTCATCATCCGTAAGAGACCCCGTACGAAGCCGCTGAGCGTCGATATTACCCTCCGAACAAAGCATACGCATGACTAGCTGCTCTGCGCCCATCTCCAGACTGAAGATCGCGACATTTTCACCTGTTTTAATCGCAACGTTTGAGGCGATATTCAAGGCAAAAGCAGTTTTACCAACTGAAGGACGGGCTCCAACGATAATTAAATCATTGCGCTGGAAGCCTGCTGTCATTCGATCTAGTTCAGCAAATCCTGTAGAAATACCGGTAATTTCTCCAACACGGTTATGCATTTCTTCAATATTGTCATACGTACGTACAAGGACATCTTTAATATTGTGGAACGCTCCAGCATTTTTCCGCTGTGCGACGGCAAGGATATTTTTTTCAGCCTCGCTTAAAAGTGCTTCCACTTCGTCTTCACGAGAATAGCCATCCGATGCAATCTCGGTTGCAGTTCGAATTAAACGTCTCAACAAAGACTTTTCTTCTACGATTCTTCCATAATACTCAATATTGGCAGCTGTCGGAACAGAGCTAGCCAATTCACTTAAATAACTAACTCCGCCTGTATCTTCAATTAGCTTCGCTGCTGCTAATTCCTCTGTTACCGTTATAAGGTCAACCACTTTACCTTCGTCGTTCAGCTTCAACATGGCATTAAATATCTTTTGGTGTGCAGCACGATAAAAATCTTCTGGTATTAAGATTTCGGAAGCCACAGTTAAAGAAGAGGGCTCTAAGAAAATCGCACCTAATACAGCCTGTTCAGCTTCAATATTTTGCGGTGGCAGACGATCTGCATATAAATCGCTCATCTATCAAAAACCTCCTATTATGAAGAGGATAATTTATATATTTTAATAGTTTTAAACCTAAATAAGTCCATAATGAAGAAAAGTGACCAGTCTCGACCGATCACATCACTTTTATTATTTTAACATGTTTATCAAAAATTTGAACTGGAAATTAATTTACTTCTTTTACATGAACTGTTAAAGAAGCTAACACCTCATGATGAAGCTTAACTGGAACCTTTGTATGACCTAGGGTACGAATCGCATCCGATAATTCCATTTTACGTTTATCGATTTTAATTCCATGTTTCTTTTGAAGCTCTTCGGCAATTTGCTTCGTCGTAATAGAACCAAATAGGCGACCGCCTTCACCTGCTTTAGCAGATAACTCGACTGTTATTTTATCTAACGTTTCTTTTAGCTTCTTCGCCTCCGCAAGCTCCTCAGCCGCACGTTTGTCTTCCTTTTTCTTTTGACCCTCTAGTGTGCTGATGTTTGCATTATTCGCTTCAATTGCAAGTCCCTGCTTAATTAAGAAGTTTTGTGCATAGCCATCAGCAACATTCTTTACTTCACCTTTTTTGCCTTTTCCTTTTACATCTTTTAGAAAAATTACTTTCATTCTTTTTTCCCACCTTCAAAATAGTCTTCAATAGCTAGCTTTAATTGTCTATCTGCTTCTAATATGGAGATCCCGGTCAGCTGGGTGGCTGCATTCGTCAAGTGCCCGCCGCCTTGAAGCTTTTCCATGATTACTTGAACATTTACATTGCCAAGCGATCTGGCACTAATTCCAATTAGCCCTTCATTTCGTCTTGCAATCACAAATGAGGCTGCTACTCCATCCATAGTCAGGAGTGTATCTGCTGCCTGGGCAAGAAGGACTTGATCATTAAGCACACTTTCGTCACCTTTTGCAATGGCAATTCCATCGCGATAAAAAAGGACTGATTCAATTAATTTAGCCCTTTTAATATACGTATCAACGCTTTCTTTTAAAAACTTTTGAACAAGGATGGTATCTGCTCCTTGCCCTCTTAAATAAGAAGCAGCATCGAAGGTTCTAGCACCTGTTCTTAAAGTAAAGCTTTTGGTATCTACCACAATCCCTGCTAACAAGGCAGTGGCCTCTATCATTTCTATTTTACCGCGTTTCGGCTGGTATTCAAGAAATTCGGTTACAAGCTCTGCTGTCGAAGAAGCATATGGCTCCATATAAACAAGAACTGGATTCTCAATAAATTCTTCCCCACGGCGATGATGATCAATGACAACCACATTATCGATCCTGTTAAGGAGTCGCTCTTCAATAACCAATGCAGGTTTATGGGTATCCACGATGACCAATAGTGTTTTTTCAGTTGAAATTTCCAATGCCTCTTCGGGTCCAATAAATCGAGAAAATAATTGCTCTTGATGACGGATTTCTTCCATGAGCCTATGAACAGCGCCATCCATTTCTTGAAAGTTCAATACTATGTAGGCATCTTTTTGATTCATTTGAGCAACCTTGTATATACCTATGGAAGACCCAATAGAATCCATATCAGGATTTTTATGACCCATAATAATGACCTTATCACTTGCAGTGATTAAATCCTTTAATGCATGGGAAATGACACGCGCGCGTACTCTTGTCCGTTTTTCAACCGGATTTGTTTTTCCGCCAAAGAATTTTACTTTTCCATTAGGTTGTTTAATCGCTACCTGGTCTCCGCCTCTTCCTAGAGCTAGATCTAGACTTGATTGCGCTAATACGCCTAACTCAGGCAGAGAAGGGGTCCCAGCACCTACACCAATACTTAATGTAAAGGAGATATTTTGCTTAGAGGTCATTTCTCTTACTTCATCAAGGACAGTAAATTTACCTTTTTCCAGGAGTTGAAGAATGGCTTCATTAAACACAGCAATAAAACGTTCCGAGGAAATTCTTTTAAGAAAAATACCGTTGTCCTGTGCCCATTTATTTAGGGTTGAAGTAACCATGTTGTTAATACTGCCACGCATTTGGTCATCCATACCTTGTGTTAATTCATCGTAATTATCTAAAAAGATAATCGCAATAACGGTGCGCTCATCATGATACATTTTTTCAATTTCTTTTTGTTCCGTGACATCAAAGAAGTAAAGAAGCTTTTCCTCACTTTTAAGAATCACTCGAAACTTTCGTTCGTGCAGGGTAATAATTTCTGTTTCCACTTCCTGCTTAATTAACGGTATTAGCGTGTCAGCAATTTCGTAAAGCGATTTACCAATAAGGGTATCTTCATCAAAATAGGAGGAAAGAAAAGGATTTGTCCACTCTATAGAATATTCATCATTGATGAGCATAATCCCAATCGGCATCTCCATCAGCGCTTCTTCGCCTACCCTTTTCACTCGGTATGAAAGGGTTGAGATATAGTCTTCCATTTCTTTTCTTTGGCTGGAATCGATGACTATCATATAGTACAGCGGCGGGATGATGAGAAGTAAACCCACCAAGCTTAGAATCCAATTATAGTAGGTCAAGACAATGAGCAGCACCACTGTAATGCCTATTAGCCCGTAAAAAGGGTAACGAATCGAGCGTTTTTCAATAAATGCAGGCAATTTTTTCAGCTCCTAAACAGTAGTCATCTCTCTTTTTTATTAAAGCCTTTTCGTAAATCAAAGCCTAAGTCAATTATACCTAATATCCCTACAATATAAAGGAAAATTGGAATGATGAAAGAGACAATCGCTATTGTAATAGAAATAGCCTTCGAAATACCCTTTTGGTCGAAGAAATAAAAGATGAACGTATATCCTTGCAGGACCATTAAAAATTGAAGGACATAGGTCATATTGATAATTGCCATATACCAGAAGGTGCCTTCTTCAGGATTCATAAACATACTTACGATCAAGGTAAGGAGAAAGTAATATAATAAACTTTTTGGCAAGGATATTTCTTTAAAACTTTTCCATTTTTCTACCTTAACCCCAAATCTCTTAATGATTGGAAAGGATATAAGCTGCATAATGAATACGATAAAAAAAGAAGAGAGAACAAATAAAGTTGGGATTAAGGTTTTAATAAGGTTTAGTCCATTATTAAATTGTTCTAACACCTTTTCCGTATCTTGTGCATTCCCAAAATTCTTTAGTAAATCAGCTGAAACATTGATTGATTCCCGCATAATATCAATCATTTCAGTAATCATATCTACTTTAAAAAGAACAATACTTGCCACATAAATAATAATTAAATTAACTAAAAAGACTAGTGTGCCTGTAAGGAGCAATACTCCTGTGTTCTTCTGCTTCTGAATTAAGTATCCGATTACGACACCTGTTGTTCCATAGGCAAGCGTTAATGGCAAAGACATAACGGTTCCTACAATGAACGATAGAAGAAGGGAGGCTATGATAAACACAACTATACTTTTCCCATCATTCTTGGCTGCAAAAAGCATGAATGGTACAGCTAAAAATAAGTTTACAATCATCCCAAGAAACGGGACATAAATCGTAAGTAATAATAAAACCGCAAAGGTAGCTAAAAGGATAGCACCTTCTGTTAATTTACGAACATTTTTCACTACTTCACCCCAATTATTTCAAAAGCCTATTCCTTAATTTTAGCCAGTTACGCTCTCCTATTCAACAATTCTGCAAGATAAAATAAAAAGACAGCAAGGGAAGAGCCCTCGCTGCCTTAAATAAAATGTAAATTACATTTAACTTAGATAACATTCTAGCTTCAGCGCCCCTGAACAAGGCGCTTACGCTTTATTATTCACCTGCAACGAATGGTAATAATGCCATTTGACGTGCACGTTTGATTGCAACAGTTAGTTTACGCTGATATTTAGCGCTTGTACCAGTTACACGACGTGGTAAAATCTTTCCACGTTCAGAGATGAATTTTTTAAGTAAATCTACATCTTTATAATCGATGCGTGAAATGCCATTTGCTGTAAAATAGCACACTTTACGGCGCTTCGCGCGTCCGCCTTTACGTCCTCCACCTGCCATGAAAATTCCCTCCTTCATTAAAAAATTGGTTTAAAACCGTTCATAAAAGGATCTCATTAAAATGGGAGATCGTCATCAGAGATGTCGATTTGACCGTTGCCTGCGAACGGATCATCATCCACTTTAGTAAAACCTTTACTATTGTTATTGCTGTTGTTTTGATACTGTCGTTGATTCTGATTGCCGCCGCCATAAGGATTTCCTTGCGGTTCCCTTGGTGGAGCACCGAAGTAATCGTTGTCGCTTCTTCCGCCACCGCCGCCGCCAGACGAGTTTTTAGGTTCAAGAAATTGAACACTCTCTGCCTGAACTTCAGTAACGTAAACACGCTTACCATCTTGTCCTTCATAGTTGCGGGTTTGAATGCGGCCATCCACTCCTGCAAGACTGCCTTTTTTCAAGAAGTTTGCCACATTTTCAGCAGGTTTTCGCCAAACAACACAATTAATAAAGTCTGCTTCACGCTCACCTGACTGACTAGAAAATGGACGGTTAACTGCTAAAGTAAAGGTAGCTACAGGAACCCCATTTGGTGTATAACGCAAATCAGGATCTTTTGTTAAACGGCCAACAAGCACGACACGATTCATCATCAGAATCAACTCCTTTTCTTTTGTAGAATGTTTCATGTGAAACATTCTGACCAAAATATATTTATATTAAGCTTCTTCTTTAATTACTAAATGGCGAATGATATCTTCGCTGATTTTCGCAAGACGAGAAAATTCTTGTACCGCGTCAGCTGAAGATGTAGTTTTCACGATTTCGTAGTATCCGTCACGGAAATCGTTGATTTCGTAAGCTAAACGACGCTTACCCCAATCTTTTGTTTCAGCAGTTTCCGCACCGTTTTCAAGAAGAATTCCGTTGAAACGCTCTACAAGAGCCTTTTTCGCTTCGTCTTCAATGTTTGGGCGGATGATGTACATGATTTCGTACTTATTCATCACAGTCACCTCCTTTTGGTCTAAACGGCCCACTTTTGGGCAAGGAGCAATTATTCATTACTCACAAGTTAAGATTATAGCATAGGTGACAATGAAAAGCAACGATGTTCACCATTTCTAAATTCTCCCCTTAAAAGTCTTCCCATGTAAAAAGCCTTGCAGACGCAAGGCTAACAATTTTTATACATTAAAACGGAAGTGAATAACATCTCCGTCTTTGACTAAATACTCTTTTCCTTCTAAACGAACTTTCCCAGCTTCTTTGGCGGCATTGTAGCTTCCTGCAGCTAATAAATCATCATAAGAAACGGTTTCGGCACGAATAAATCCGCGTTCAAAATCAGAGTGAATGATTCCTGCACATTGTGGAGCTTTCATTCCATGTCTAAATGTCCAAGCGCGAACTTCCTGCACACCAGCTGTAAAATAAGTTGCTAATCCTAGCAAGTTATATGCAGCGCGAATTAATTGATCAAGTCCGGATTCCTCAATTCCAAGCTCTTCAAGGAACATTTGCTTTTCATCGCCTTCTAGCTCTGCAATTTCTTCTTCAATCTTTGCACAAACCACGATCACTTCAGCATTATCTGCTGCTGCAAACTCACGTACCTTTTGTACATATTCGTTTCCTGATGGATCAGCTACATCATCCTCACCAACATTTGCTACATAGAGCACTGGCTTAATCGTTAAAAGATGAAGCATTTTGGCGATTTTCAATTGCTCATCGGTAAATTCAACCGTCCTCGCTGGTTTTTCTGCTTCAAAGGCATCGCGAAGCATAGAAAGCACTTCAAACTCAGCAGCTGCTTCTTTATCCTTTTGCTTGGCTAATTTTTCAACTCGGCTAATTCGCTTTTCAACAGACTCCATGTCAGCAAGAATTAACTCTAAGTTAATGACTTCGATATCTGAAATGGGATCGACTTTACCCGATACGTGGGTAATATTATCGTCTGCAAAGCAGCGGACAACCTGACAAATAGCGTCTACTTGGCGGATGTGTGATAGAAATTTGTTTCCTAATCCTTCACCTTTACTTGCACCTTTAACAATTCCTGCAATATCAGTGAATTCAAAAGCGGTCGGAACCGTCTTTTTCGGTTGAACAAGTTCAGTTAATTTCGTTAAACGGTGATCGGGCACTTCTACAATTCCTACATTTGGATCAATTGTACAGAACGGGTAATTGGCTGATTCAGCCCCAGCCTGTGTAATTGCATTAAATAATGTAGACTTACCAACATTCGGCAATCCTACAATACCTGCTGTTAATGCCATAAAATTCACTCCTCTAAAAAATATATCTATTTTATAAAAAATATCGTCCAAAATTATTAAAAAGCCTCTCACAATTATAGGCATTAGAAACTAAAAAGACAAGAACAACAAAAAGTGGAGACGCCTCGATCAGCCCCGACAAGCAAATACCTCGAGGGGCTAGGCGTCGGAACTAGATTAGAATAGAGTAGGCGCATGAAAAATTCATGCGCCTCTCACAGTTCCGTACGTGCGGGTCATCGCATACGGCTCCTCCACGTTTATC
>NZ_BAWM01000022.1 GCF_000759675.1 Neobacillus niacini
TTCATTGGCGGTTTTTCATTAATACGTGCATCGCGAGAATTAACGAATCAGGTTTCAAAAACAGATTTAATGCGTGGGAAGCGTACGAGGTTTTGGTTTAACATTATTTTCGCGGCAGAGGGTTTGGCTATAGCAATCACGATTACTGTCTGTAACGCTACTCGTCACACTGAACTTATACCTCTCGTAATTGCTATTATTGTCGGTGTTCATTTTTTCCCATTGGCCCCTCTTTTCCAAGTCAGACTCTATTATTTTACAGGCTCACTCCTTTGTTTACTAGCTATTATTACATT
>NZ_BAWM01000021.1 GCF_000759675.1 Neobacillus niacini
TGGTCACAAGAGTGTGCCTAGTGACCAAAAGTAAGATAGGAATCCATAGAAGTGGTCACAAGAGTGTGCCTAGTGACCAAAAGTAAGCTCGAAATCCATAGAAGTGGTCACAAGAGTGCGCCGAGTGACCAAAAGTAAGCTCGGAATATATAGAAGTGGTCACAAGAGTGCGTCGTGTGACCAAAAGTAAGATAGGAATCCATAGAAGTGGTAACAAGAGTGTGCCTAGTGACCAAAAGTAAGCTCGAAATCCATAGAAGTGGTCACAAGAGTGCGCCTTGTGACCAAAAGTAAGATAGGAATATATAGAAGTGGTAACAAGAGTGCGCCTTGTGACCCAAAGTAAGCTGGGAATTCATTGTAAACAAAAAATTACAGAAAACTGCAAAAGTGATCGCATAGAAGGATAAAATGGTTTCATTTTATTTATTTACGTAATAGGAATGCGGACCATGGCCGATTATTTTATAGTTTTTTGGTAAAATCCTTCTAATTTTTCTTTTGAGCTCATCGAAATTACACCAATCATAGACCAAATTGGCGGTAATTTTTATATTTGGAAATAGTAGGACTAATTCTTCTATGCTGCGAATTACAGCGGATTGTAAAGATTCCTCATAACCGCAATCATTACAGACTATTTTTTTTTCAAAGGGAGTAACTGAAAATGACTGACAGCATGCGCAAATAAATCCCTTTCGCAGTTGTTCATACTCATAGAGTGGAAACCGCATATTATCTGGTTCAGAAATGTGCGCATTGAGTAAAAAGTCAGCAAGGTTTTTGTGCATTCCATTTATGTTTGATGGCAGCATACTGAGCTCATTTAAAAAGAATTTAAGTTGTGGTTGAAAAATAATATTCTTTTTTTGAGGGGCTTGATATAAGAAGAATTCGGGATTGATAAAGGAGACGTATCCTTCAATAGGAAGGTGAAATCCTTTGCTATGGAGTAAAGGGCGAAGTAAGGTTTCACATCTGTTCAACTGATGAAGTGGATTCGTTATTGGTTTCCTATTGGTACATAAGTAGAAATTATCATTTTCATAGTAGTAATTTCCCTTATAGTTCTTCACTTCCCAGGGGATAACAGTTCCCTTTGTAATTATTAAGGAATCAATTTGAAATGTAGTATTTTCACTCTTTAGGTTCAAGTCATTAATAATCAAAAATTTCTTGTCCAAACTAGCTGTTAAAGAATCAAACATGACTTCCCCATCGTAGCCTTTCTTTAGATTTGTATATTTCTTCCTATCTGAAGGTTCTAGATCCATTCTGCTGTTCAATGATGTATATACTTTTAATTCCTTTGACTTTGATCGACTTTTAAGAGGCATATTCCACTTCCTTTCTTTGTTTATTTTATATGAATTCAGAATGCCTGGCTGTGTAAAAACAGTGAATATTAAGCTGCCAAAAAATTTTTCAGGATGAATTTGGTTTTGACGGGGGTTTTCACCTATACTATAATTAGAATGTTATGGACAAAAACTAGAGGTGGTAACTGTGTTTGATCGTCTTCAATCCGTTGAAGATCGCTACGAAAGATTAAATGAACTTTTGAGCGATCCGACAATAATTAATGATTCAAAAAAACTACGTGAATATTCAAAAGAACAATCTGATATACAAGAGACCGTACAAACGTATCGTGAATATAAAGAGGTCCGCGAACAGCTCAAGGATGCCAAGGTTATGCTTGAGGATAAGCTCGACGCGGATATGCGAGAAATGGTCAAGGAAGAAGTAAATGAACTAGAAAGTCAAATCGAGGAACTAGAAGCAAAAATGAAGCTTCTTATGATTCCGAAGGATCCAAATGATGATAAAAACGTTATCTTTGAAATCCGTGGTGCTGCCGGCGGAGAGGAAGCTGCACTATTTGCAGGTACACTTTACCGCATGTACAGCCGCTATGCAGAAGCGCAGGGCTGGAAAACGGAACTGATTGATGCCAACGCAACAGGTCTTGGCGGCTACAAAGAAATCAGCTTTATGATCAATGGTCAAGGTGCCTACTCCAAATTGAAATTTGAAAATGGTGCTCACCGTGTACAGCGTGTGCCGGAAACGGAATCTGGCGGAAGAATTCATACTTCAACGGCTACCGTTGTTTGCTTACCAGAAGCGGAAGAACTAGAAGTTGAAATTCATGATAAAGATATCCGTTTTGATGCGTTTGCTTCAAGCGGTGCCGGCGGACAGTCCGTTAACACGACGATGTCAGCTGTACGTTTAACACATATTCCGACTGGAATCGTGGTTTCCATCCAGGATGAAAAATCGCAGCACAAAAACAAAGACAAAGCGATGAAGGTATTACGTGCGCGTGTCTATGACAAGTTCCAACAGGAAGCACAGGCTGAGTATGATCAGGTTCGTAAATCTGCGGTTGGTACGGGTGACCGTTCTGAACGTATTCGTACTTACAACTTCCCGCAAAATCGTGTGACCGACCACCGTATCGGCTTAACTCTTCAGAAGCTTGATCAAATTATCGAAGGTAAGCTTGACGAAATCATCGACGCGTTAACGTTAGAAGATCAAACAAGCAAGCTTGAAAGTGGTTCAGATGAGTAAAAAAGTTTACGAAGCTCTGCAATGGGCTTCTTCTTTTTTAAAAAAAGCAAATCGGGATGAAAACGCCGGTGAGCTGCTGCTTCGTCATTTCACAGGAATGTCGAGGGCACAGCTATTTGCTAATGTTCGTGATGACCTACCGCAGGCTCAATGGGAAGTGTTTGAAAAAGCAGTCCAGGAACATGTTATGGGAACGCCGGTTCAATACATCATCGGTTCCGAGGAGTTTTACGGCCGGACGTTTTTGGTCAATGAAGAGGTCCTGATTCCACGACCAGAAACCGAAGAGCTTGTTTATGAAACATTAAAGCGTATTAATAAGCGAGAACTAAAAGTGGTCGATATCGGAACTGGCAGCGGAGCGATTGCGATTAGCCTAAAGCTCGAGCAGCCCTCGTTAAAGGTAGTTGCCTCAGATATTGCTGAAGAATCATTGAAGGTAGCGAGAGAAAATGCCCGCCAATTGGTTGCTGAGGTTGAGTTTGTCCAAGGGGATTTACTGCAGCCGTTTCGAGGTCAGAGGTTTGATGTGGTCCTCTCAAACCCTCCCTATATTCCTGATAGTGATATCGAAACCATGTCTGTAGTAGTAACGGAGCATGAGCCACATCGAGCGCTGTTTGCGGGTGAGGATGGACTCGATTTCTATCGCCGTTTTATGGTGGAACTGCCGGAAGTGATAGCTCCGGTCGCGCTGGTTGGCTTTGAAATTGGGGCCGGTCAGGGGGAGGCGGTAGCCGACCTTTTTAAAAAAGCGTTTGCAAATGTGAAGGTAGAAGTTCTTAATGATATTAACGGCAAGGACCGAATGGTGTTTGCGGAAATAAAATTTGTAGCAGAGTAATTCTCAAATTGAATTAGCTCTGCTTTTTTTGTGCATGAGTTACTTATTTTGACGCTCTTGGGCTTTTAATGCTACTTTTTCCAGTCCGTTATGCGCAAATTCTACATCTGTTTTGGGCATAGCAGGATTATTCTTCAATTCCTTATTCTTCTGTTTAGACATGTTTTCACCACCTTCACAAGGATAACGGTACACGCCATTTTAGTTTGCTTTCTTTTGAATAAAATATTCTAAAACTAGTTTTTTTAAATTTAATAGTTTAAGATTCTTGGCATTTGTCCACAATGAGGATAGGGAAGGGACGGTGCTTAAGAATGAATAGTAAAGTAATCGTATGGTCTTATTTAATCATTTTATCGTTGGGAACGATATTAAATTTATATATACCAAAAACGGAAGCGGTGGCGAAGGATTCGATTGTAATTCCTGCTGAGGCGATTCGGCTCCGAATTCTTGCAAATAGTGATAGTGCAAAGGATCAAGAGATTAAACGAATGGTCCGCGACGCAGTCAATGAACAAATCACGTTGTGGGTTCAGGAACTAACGTCTTTGGAAAAAGCAAAAACAGTGATTACGTCAAAGCTTCCGGAAGTTCAAGCGATTGCAGAAAAGGTTGTGGCGGAGCAAGGGTCGACGCAAAGTGTGAATGTAGAGTTTGGTAAAGTTCAGTTTCCTACTAAATTGTATGGAGAGTTTTTATATCCAGCAGGGGAGTACCAAGCAATCTTGATTACATTGGGTGAAGGAACGGGCGCCAACTGGTGGTGCGTGCTCTATCCGCCCCTATGTTTCCTAGATTTCTCAAATGGTGTAGCTGTTCAAAGTGATGGTTTTGAGGACAAGGCTTATGCAGCAGAGGAAGAAAAGCAGGTCGAGACTCCGGCAGTTGAAGAAGAATTAGAAAGTGATCCAATGGAAGAGAAAGTTACATCCAGTAAGAAAAAGAGCGTAGATAGTAAGAAAGAGCAAGTTGAAGTAGAAGAGAAAGCTGAAGTTAAAGTAGAAGATGAAAAGCAAATAGAAGTAGCAAAAGTGTCAGAAAAGCAAACTGATAGTAAGAAGGAAGTAGAAAAAGCATCTGAAAAGCAAACTGATCGTAAGAAGGAAGTAGAAAAGGCATCTGAAAAGGAAAAACAAACAGAAGTTAAGAAGGAAGTAGAAAAGGAGAAGGATCCTAAGAAGGAATCGGAAAAGGAAAAAGCTGCTCCAGTTTATACTTCAGAAGACGAAGAGCCGGTTAAAGTAAAATTCTTTGTGGTAGAAATGTTTGATAGTATTTTTAGATAAGTGAAGAGGTCATCGCAGATATAAATGGATTAACGCCGATATAATTAGATTAACGCAGATATCTACTAAATAATAAAGTAGCCAGTCCTGAAAATGGGGCTGGTTATTTATTTTTCAATAATTTTACTAGATTTTGTATGTAATTAGTTCTATCTCTCTCATTTTTTCATAATAATAGAGTATCAAAATAATGAGGTGGTAGGGATGCAAGCACTTATTCGTTGCGCGAACAAAGAGGATTTGGACAGTTTACGAGAGTTTCTGACGAAGGGAAATCTTGGATGTGATGGATTAACTGAGGAAACAGTAGAGTTCTTTTTATTACTAGAGGATGAGGATGGGACAATTAAGGGTACACTTGGAATGGAAGTATTCGCAGAGGGTGGATTATTACGCTCGTTGGTCGTTTCGCCAGGGCAAGCGGAAAAGGATATTGTCCTTTTGATTACACAAATGATGCAATTAGCGAAAGAAAAAGGGCTGAGAAATCTGTTTTTGGCAACAAATAAAGGTGTGGCACTGCCATTTTTTGAATTGCTAGGTTTTGAGAGGGTGGAGCGGGACCAATTACCTGCTGAAATTTATCGCTTAGAACATATTCGACACGTATTTAATGTGGATAACTCGTTATTTTTGAAATTTTCACTATAACTGTGGATTAACCCACAAAGTTATCCACTTTTTCAAGATAGTTATGCACAATTTGTGGATAAAGGGTTGTGTTTATGCCCACCATCTTTTATACTTTCAAAAGTAATATGAGACAAAGAGCCTAAATTCGGCAAATTTCGATATCATTTGCGCTTCAGATAAAGGTGGATAATTATGAACACAAAAGTTTGGAAAGTGGATAAACATGTGGATAACCTTGAAAATAATCCACAGGTTGTGGATGCCGCGCGTTTTTTACAAGAAAATGAAGTGGTTGCACTGCCGACGGAAACGGTTTATGGCCTAGGTGGAAATGCAGAAAGCGATGTGGCGGTGGAAAAGATCTTTGCTGCGAAAGGCAGACCAAGTGATAATCCACTGATTATCCACATTGCGGATAAAAAGCAAATTAACGCATTTGTTACGGAAATCCCGGAAAAAGCAGAAATATTGATGGAGAGGTTCTGGCCAGGACCCTTAACGATTATTTTTAAAAAGAAAGACGGCGTACTGTCGGATAAAGCAACGGGGGGCTTGGATACGGTCGCGGTGAGGATGCCGGATCATCCTGTCGCATTGGCACTATTGAAAAAATGCCAGCTGCCCATTGCGGCTCCGAGTGCCAATAGCTCCGGTAAGCCAAGTCCTACAAATGCACAGCATGTAATTGAGGATTTGAACGGAAAAATTGCCGGTTTGCTTGATGGCGGCTCGACAGGTGTTGGGGTAGAATCAACGGTTTTAGACTGCACGGAGGAAATTCCCGTTATTTTAAGACCAGGCGGGGTGACGAAAGAGCAGCTGGCGGAGGTTGTAGGTGATGTTCATCTCGACGCTGCGTTAATCGATGAAACTTCAAAGCCGAAAGCTCCTGGGATGAAGTATCAGCATTATGCTCCGAACGCACCGCTTTATTTAGTCAATGGAGACAAGTCATTCCTGCAACGTTTAATAGAAGAAAAGCAGGAGGAAGGGCTTCGTGTTGGCGTGCTTGCAACCGCAGAAAGTGTGGGGGCCTATCAAAGTGATGTCACAATTGCTTGCGGGAAAAGGAGCGAGCTTGAAAGTGTGGCCACCGCGCTATATGAAACGTTACGAGCGTTTAACCAAGAAAAAGTGGATATCATCTTTAGTGAAATGTTTCCGAATACCGGTGTGGGGCATGCGATCATGAATCGATTGCAAAAGGCTGCTGGGAATAAAATCATTAACGAATAAGAATCAGGTTCTCCTCGTTTGGAGGCCTGTTTTTTTTTGAATTGTCCAGCTCCAGGCGCCATCGGCTCGAGGTCAGAAGCCAATCCGTCTAGAAGGTTAAGGAACAACCTTCCAGCCGGCTCGTCTTCTGCTTGTCGCCGATAAGCGGGCGCCTTCCGCTTTTCTTAATTCTAAATTCTTTTGGACGTGCATATGTTAAATCAGGGCAAGTCCGAGGGGGTAGAGATTCGTGTACGTGATGATTGGAGAATTAGTAACGCTGTTATTAATGGCGTTTGCACTGGGAATGGATGCCTTTTCTGTAGGTCTGGGAATGGGAATGTTCAAGTTAAGGCCCCGGCAGATTTTTAAAATAGGGATTACGATTGGTTTGTTCCATGTATGGATGCCGCTTGTGGGCATGCTTGCCGGTAAGTTTTTATCGGATAAATTCGGAGCCTTTGCGTCATTAGTAGGAGGTCTGCTGCTCATTTTGCTCGGGGTGCAAATGATTTGGTCAAGCCTCAGGAAAAGTGAGGAATCGGTGATGACACCGGTTGGATTTGGATTAATCATCTTTGCAACGAGTGTAAGTCTCGATAGCTTTTCTCTTGGGCTTACGTTGGGAATATATGGTGCAAAAAACATTTTGGTGATTATTTGCTTTGGAGTTGTTGCAACGATATTAACATGGGCTGGCTTGCTGCTTGGAAGGAAGGCTCAGGGGTGGATTGGATCGTATAGCGAAGCTCTTGGCGGCAGTATCTTACTAGCGTTTGGAATCAAATTATTTTATTCTTTTTTATAAAAACCTTTCTAAAAAAATGAAAGGTTTTTTCAATGATGATGGAGAAATGATAAAATGATACATAGAAAAGCGGAAGCGCCTAGGCTGCTTGCGCTAGACAACTCTCAAAGTCGAAAGTTCTATACTTTCTTATCTTTTAATTGAAAGGGGGCAGGCAGCTTGCAGCGCATTTTGTTTGTTTGTACAGGTAATACTTGCAGGAGCCCTATGGCTGAAGCGATTTTAAAAAGTAAGAAGATTGACGGTCTACAATTGAAGTCCGCAGGAATTTATGCAGCAACGGGGAGTGAGGCATCTGCGCACGCCAAAAAGGTTCTGAATGATAACAATATTGACCATAATCATTCCTCTAAAATGCTAAATTTAGAATCTATTCATTGGGCAGATGTCATTTTAACGATGACAGGCTCACATAAAAATGTCATTCTTCAACAATACCCTGAAACAACAGGGAAGGTTTTCACCTTAAAGGAATTTACAGGTGATCACTTTGATGTAGACGTGGTCGATCCTTATGGCGGCAATTTGGCTATCTATCAGGAAACCTATCGGGAGCTGGATAAATTAATTACAAAAGCCATTGAAAAATTACAAAGCTCTCAGTGATGAGGGCTTTATATTTTTTTTAGGGTATGTCAATATTAAGGAAGGATTAATAGGGAGGTTTTTAATATGAAAGTAGCGTTAGCGTCTGATCATGGCGGGGTTAATATTCGTAAGGAAATCGCCAATTTAATGGATGAGCTTGGGATTGAATATCAGGATTTCGGCTGTGAGTGTGAAACATCTGTCGATTATCCGGATTATGCCTTGCCAGTTGCTGAAAAGGTGGCAAGCGGTGAGTTTGATAGAGGAATTTTAATTTGTGGAACGGGGATTGGCATGAGTATTGCCGCGAATAAGGTAAAGGGGATCCGCTGCGCCCTTGTTCACGATACGTTTAGTGCAAAGGCAACAAGAGCTCACAATGATACCAATGTCCTTGCGATGGGTGAACGTGTAATTGGTCCGGGGCTGGCACGTGATATTGCTCAAATTTGGTTGACAGGTGAATTCGAGGGCGGACGCCATGCGGGTCGGGTTGGAAAAATCAGCGAATACGAAAATAAGTAGGATGAGGACTATGATTCAAGTATGGGAAAAAGAGCTTGAAACGATTCTTTCGGAATTTCAAACCCAGGCTTCATTAAAGAGGGGGCAGCTTGTTGTTGTGGGCTGCAGTACCAGTGAGGTAATTGGTGAGAAAATTGGAACCTCGGGGACTTTGGATGTGGCCGAGATGATTTTTCGCCAATTAAGCAGGTTTGCGCAAGGTTCAGGTGTTGCGTTGGCGTTCCAATGCTGCGAGCACTTAAATCGAGCGCTAGTGATTGAAAAAGCAGAGGCTGAAAAACGTGGATTCGACGAAATATCTGTGGTTCCTGTTAGAACTGCTGGCGGGGCGATGGCGACGTTTGCGTTTGAAAAATTTGCGGATGCCGTTGTTGTAGAATTTTTGAAGGCGGATGCGGGGATCGATATTGGCCACACCTTCATTGGTATGCATTTGAAACATGTTGCAGTACCGATACGAGTTTCTCAAAAAAATGTTGGACATGCACATGTAACGTTGGCGAAAACACGGCCAAAACTAATTGGCGGCGCTCGGGCTGTGTATGAAAAAACTGAGGGGAATTCAAGCTGTAGTTAAGTGAAATACGAATGATTATTCGTGTTTTTCGCTAAATGTTCGTAAAATGTATAGTTTCTTTCTCCTAATACAGGGGTAAAATAAAAAAAATGGGGATTTTCCAAAATCTCCATTTCTCTTTTAGAGAAAAACGTGCTATTATATAGAGGGAATTTTCAAAATGTTAATTTAGGTACTTACATACAGGGGGGATTACCATGAAGCATTTGTCAAATCAGGACAAGCAGGTATTTGAAGCAATTCAACAGGAATTAGGACGTCAGCGCGGAAAAATCGAATTAATTGCCTCAGAAAACTTTGTAAGTGAAGCAGTAATGGAAGCACAGGGATCTGTGTTAACCAACAAATATGCAGAAGGCTATCCAGGCCGCCGTTATTATGGCGGTTGTGAATATGTTGACATTGTCGAAGACCTAGCTCGTGAGCGTGCGAAGGAGATTTTTGGTGCAGAGTACGTAAACGTGCAGCCTCACTCTGGGGCACAAGCAAACATGGCTGTTTACTTTACGGTCCTTGAACAAGGCGATACAGTTCTTGGTATGAACCTTTCACATGGCGGTCACTTAACACACGGCAGCCCGGTCAACTTTAGTGGAGTTCAATATAAGTTTGTTGAGTACGGTGTTGATGAAACGACTCATCGAATCAATTATGATGATGTATTAGCAAAAGCTCGTGAACACAAGCCAAAGATGATTGTAGCAGGAGCAAGCGCGTATCCTCGTGCCATCGATTTTGCGAAATTCCGTGAAATCGCTGACGAAGTGGGCGCATATCTAATGGTCGATATGGCTCATATTGCTGGGCTTGTAGCAGCTGGTCTCCACCAAAATCCAGTTCCATACGCAGATTTTGTTACAACAACTACACATAAAACACTACGTGGTCCACGTGGCGGAATGATTTTATGTAAAGAGGAATTTGGCAAGAAAATCGACAAATCAATCTTCCCTGGTATCCAAGGCGGACCTCTTATGCACGTAATTTCTGCTAAGGCGGTTGCATTTGGTGAGGTGCTTCAGGATAGCTTTAAAGAATATGCTGGCAATATTATTGCGAATGCGCAGCGTTTAGCAGAAGGCTTGGAGAAGGAAGGTATCAAGCTAGTTTCTGGTGGTACGGATAACCACTTGCTACTTTTAGACATGCAGACACTAGGCTTAACTGGTAAAGTGGCTGAAAAGGTCCTTGACGAAGTAGGGATTACGGTTAACAAAAATACGATTCCATTTGACCCGCAAAGCCCATTTGTAACAAGCGGTATCCGAATTGGAACAGCGGCAGTTACAAGCCGTGGCTTTGGTTTAGAAGACATGGACGAAATCGCGGCAATCATTGCGTTTACCTTGAAAAACCATGAAGACGAAGCGAAGCTTAAGGAAGCAGCAGCTCGTGTTGAAGCTTTAACAGGTAAATTCACTCTTTATCCTGAATATTAAACATCTGTGAAATCGGCTCAATTTTGAGTCGATTTCTTTTTTGTGTGAGTTGCTCATTGTGATTTTTTTCTGTAAAATGAGACGGAGTTAAATTTTATAAAAGGGGCGATCATTGTGGCAAAGGTATACGTCTTCGACCATCCACTTATTCAGCACAAGCTTACATACATACGTGATAAAAATACGGGAACGAAAGAGTTCCGCGAATTGGTAGACGAAGTCGCAACACTAATGGCATTTGAAATCACAAGGGATATGTCACTTGAAGATATCGAAATTGAAACGCCAGTCTGCCCGGCGAAATCAAAGGTATTATCTGGAAAGAAAATGGGCGTTGTTCCAATTTTGCGCGCGGGAATCGGTATGGTTGATGGGATTTTAAAATTAATTCCGGCTGCCAAGGTTGGTCATGTCGGTTTATACCGTGATCCAGAAACATTAATGCCTGTGGAATACTACATCAAGCTTCCAAGTGACGTGGAAGAACGTGAATTCATCGTCGTTGATCCAATGCTTGCAACGGGCGGTTCAGCAAATGTGGCGATCGATAGCTTGAAAAAGCGTGGCGCGAAACATATCAAATTTATGTGTTTGATTGCGGCACCAGAGGGTGTGGAAGCTGTTAAGGAAGCACACCCAGACGTAGACATCTATATTGCGGCGTTAGATGAGAAACTAAACGACCATGGCTACATCGTACCAGGGTTAGGTGACGCTGGGGATAGATTGTTTGGGACAAAATAAGGTTGATTTTAGGCTGAGTAGACATTGTTTACTTGGCTTTTTTTGTGGTTTGGTAGGTACCTATATGGGTATTTTTTATTTACAAAAATTGGCTAATAGTCCAAAACCCTTTGAAAAAGGTCCAAAACCGCATGAAAATAGTCCAAAACTGCATGAAAATAGTCCAAAACCCTTTGGAAAAAGTCCAAAACCACAAGGAAATAGTCCAAAACACTCTTAAAAAGGTCCAAAACTTTTTCTTAAACTACTTTTCCAAAAATATAACCAAAAAGTTCACCTTATCTCCTTAACTTTTTTGCAGGTTTACCCATTACTAGTAGAGAATTACCCTCTTAATTCAAAAAAGAGGTGATTTAGTTGATCATGTTAGAATTAAAACTCCCAGTTCAGGCTGAACAATGTATAGCTTTATTAAGAAGGATGCCAAAAGGGCACCCAGTAAGGCCGATTGTAGAAAAAGATCTACGGGCGTGGCTGAAAGGGTATTATGGGGAACGGACTGCGAGTTATTACGTATCGTTTTTACCAGAAAACGAATATTACATTTTTCATGGATTGCGTTTAAAGGATAAAAAAGCCTTCCAGATGGATTTGCTGCTGATATCTTCCAAATTTGCCTTAATCATTGAGGTAAAAAATATTTCCGGTAAGTTGAAGTTTGAGAAGGGCTCAGACCTGGTTATTAAAGAATTTAATAATCTTGAAGAAGGCATAGATAATCCTATACAGCAGGTGAAAAGGCACCACCTCCAATTTAATAATTGGTTAAAGTTTCACCAATTCAAGGGGATCCCAGTAGAACATTTGGCCGTGATTAGTAAAACATCTACTATTATAGAAACAACCCCGGATAATCAACAAATTTTTCAAAAAATACTCTATGCTGAATCGCTGCTTGATAAGATAAGAGAATTGGAAGAAAAGTATCAAAAGCCCCGCATTACTAAAAATACCCTGACTCACTTATCCGATACCCTCTTGCAAGCTCATCATATCTACATTCCAGACATTCTTCAAAAATACCATTTATCCCAAACCGATTTGATACCAGGTGTACAGTGTACGAATACTAAATGCAAATGTTACCCAATGAAGTATATTTCAGCCGCTTGGCGGTGTATCACATGCAAAGAAACCTCCAAAACAGCACACATTCCAGCCGTAAGTGATTATTTTCTTCTCTACAATCCAACCATCACCAGGAAGCAATTTGCCGATTTTCTACAGATTGATTCCCCTATAAAAGCTAGATACTTACTGCTTGCTCTAAATCTACCCTCCACCGGCACGAAGCGTGGCACCAAATACTTCCTTCCGAAAAATTGCATACTTTCCCCTATCGATGAAAATAGTATGAAAAAAGGGGAATTTTTTACATGAAAAAATGGACACTTTTATTCGTACTAGTTTTCTCCCTCCAAACGACGACTTCTGCTCGTTCTCTCGAGATGCCTCCGATTCCAAAAGAACGGATTGCCATTGTGGTTCTTGATAATCCGCAATCCCCACAGGATATTCAGCAACTCATTAAACCCTATAAAGACATCCATCTAAGGCATGTTTTTCAAGAAGCGATTTATGGCTTTTCGGTAGAAGGGAACCCAGAATCGATAGAGAAATTGGCGCAAAACAGTAAGCAAATCATTAGCATTTCGCCGGTAAACCAGTATAAGGCGCAAGCTGAGGAAGGTGTCAAGATTATTGGCGGAGAAGAGGTTCGCGGCCTTTTTGATAAAAATAACCGCCGCTTGACGGGTAAAGGAGTAACGGTGGGAGTCATAGATACTGGTGTAGATTACACCCATCCCGATCTAAGAAGAAATTATGCTGGTGGACGTGATCTCGTTGATAATGACGCTGATCCGATGGAAACGAAAACCTTGGGACGAGCGACGGTCCATGGCACTCATGTAGCTGGAATTATAGCCGCGAATGGAAAATTAAAGGGAGTGGCACCTGATGCGAAAATTCTTGCTTACCGTGCACTTGGACCTGGCGGCGGGGGTACAACCGAGAATGTGCTGGCAGCAATCGAGCAAGCGATAAAGGATAAAGTCGATATTATGAATCTCTCGCTTGGAAACGATATCAACGGTCCAGACCTGCCTATCAGCCTTGCATTGAACAGAGCGGTCGATAAGGGAATTGTTGCGATTGCGGCATCAGGTAATTCCGGACCGAATGTGTGGACAGTTGGATCACCTGGAACGGCCTCGAAGGCGATATCGGTTGGGGCTTCAACCCCTACATTAGAGGTTCCTTACCTATTAGTAAAAGGAATGCGGGATAAATTAAGAATTCAACCGCTCGAGGGGTCTGCTAAGTGGAACCTTGACCGTTCCCTGCCAATTGTAGACGGTGGGCTTGGTACGAAAGCTGACCTAAAAGATGCTATGGGAAAAATAGCTCTTATTAAAAGAGGAAAATTAACGTTCTCCGAAAAAGCGAAAAACGCCCGTGAAGCAGGAGCGAAGGCGGTTATTATTTACAATAACTTAAGCGGTGGCTTTATGGGGAATCTTGAAGCACCTATAGACATCCCAGTCGGTTCACTTTCAAAGAAGGCTGGGGAGCTTTTAAAAAGCAAAACGGACCTCTTAGCGAATATCTCTGTCTCCGAGGAAAAGGATTTGCTTGCTGATTTTAGTTCAAGGGGGCCGGTAACAGAAACGTGGGAGGTTAAGCCTGATATTGTTGCACCCGGCGTCGCGATTAACTCGACCATTCCTGGCGGCTATCTTTCTCTCCAAGGGACAAGTATGGCAGCACCGCATGTAGCGGGAGCATGTGCGCTCATTAAGCAGGCGCATCCAGAGTGGACCCCTGATCAAATAAAGGCAGCCCTGATGAATACAGCCAAACCGTTAGTCAAAGACGGAAAACCTTATCGGACGTATGAGCAGGGGGCGGGGAGAATTCAGGTCAATGAAGCGGTGAAAGCAACTTCACTTGTCAGTCCAAGTTCGCTCAGATTTGGCAAATATGAAAGTGAAGGGGATATACACAAAGCTTTTTTACATGTGGAGAATCTGAGTGAAAAACCTGTGCGCTATACGTTCGACATACCGAAGCATGCAAATGGTCTGACATGGCGTTTCCCGCTAGCCTTCACACTAAACCCAGGAGAATCACGAGATGCGAAGCTTGAATTAGAAGTGAATCCGGTAGAGCTGAAGGGAAAGATTCATGATGGTTATCTAACGATCCATGCTGGTTCCAATCCGATTCAGATTCCGTATATCTATGTTCTTGAAGAGCCCAACTACCCGAGGGTAATGGGATTTGACTTTAAGGATGGTGACCAGCAGGGAACCTATAGGTATGAGGTCTACCTGCCAGGTGGTGCAGAGGAGTTTGGAATCGCCCTTTTCAATCCAGATGATTTCCGATTTGTTGGCTTTTTAGACACCCATCAAAATGTAAAAAAAGGACTGATCAACAAGGTAATAACAGAAGAGAATCTTCCTCCTGATGGAGTCTATCTTGCTAAGGTCTTCGCTAAAAAGGCTGGGAAGGAAGACTTTATTGAAACGATGCTCGTAATCGGCGAGGTGGTTCGATAGAACAAAGTGGAGTGGGACATACAGAACCACTCCTTGTCAATTTGTTCACAAAATAGTCACAATTACAATAGAAAAAATAGAGTTAATTACACTACAATTATAGTGTTAACTAAAACTTCCAGATGGAAGAAATTGAGCAGAATAGATTGTGGCTAATTTCACGTAAATACATTGACATTGCAGAACCGCTATTGTATGCTAACAAAGGGTGTAAAATGAGAGGGTTTTCACGTGATTTCTACAAAATTCTCAAAATTTCTACATATCTTCCTTTTGTACATAAACCTCGATTTTAGATTGTATTCTCTTATGGCGAGGATGCGATAGTATGCGTAATGAAAACCGCAATCCATTTAAAGCTTATGCCCTAATGTCCGCCATTCTGGCTTCCCTTGTTGGATCCATTCTTATAGGTATATTTTCAGGTAGATGGCTGGATAAGCAATGGGGTACAGAGCCAATTTTCTTAATAATTGGATTGTTTATTGGTTTAGCGGCCGGTATTTACACCATGCTTGTTACAATTCGCAAGTTTTATTCAGGAGATTAAACCAACCATGCCAGAATTTCAAACAATGTTTACCCGACAGCGAAAGTGGATGTTTTTTTTATTGTCTTTTTATGTGCTTGGTTGGGGGTTCACTGCGCAGCAATCAATCTTTCTTGGATTGATTCTTGGGACAAGTTTGAGCCTCTTTAATTTGTGGTTGATGGCAAGAAAAATCGACAAATTTGGTCAAGCTGTGGCTGAAGGAAGACGGGTTCGTTCACTTGGATCCTTTTCACGTATGGCAACCGGTGCACTGGCGATTGTCATCACTATGAGGTATCCTGAGCAATTCCATCTCATTAGTGTGGTTATAGGATTAATGACATCCTACATTGTCATTATGATAGATTTTTTTACGCACAAGTTCTATTCAGATAAATAGCGGGGGAAGCGAGGTGAATACTGTTGCATCACGAAGCTCCAATAGTTAAGTTTCTTGGGCTCCATTTTAACCTGGCAAACATTTTGATGATTACCGTAGCAAGTGCAATTGTCTTTTTGTTAGCCGTCCTATCTACTCGGAAACTGGCCATGAAACCAACCGGCATGCAAAATTTTATGGAATGGGTCATGGATTTTGTTAAAAACATTATAAACAGTACGATGGATTGGAAAGATGGTGGACGATTTCATATTCTCGGAATCACCATCATCATGTATATCTTTGTTTCGAATGTGCTAGGGCTTCCATTCTCAGTCGTTGTGGACGGAGTTCTTTGGTGGAAATCACCAACAGCAGATCCGGCTGTAACGTTGACGTTAGCCACATTGATAGTGGGATTATCTCACTTCTACGGTGTCAAGATGAGAGGTGCCGGAGCATATGGAAGGGAATTCTTTAAACCATTCTGGTTCATGTTCCCGATTAAAATTATTGAAGAGTTTGCAAATACTCTGACTCTCGGTCTCCGACTTTACGGAAACATTTATGCGGGGGAAATTTTATTAAGCTTACTCGCAGCTGGTTTAGCAACCGGTGTGGGCGGAACAATCGCCGCTGCACTGCCAATGCTGGTATGGCAAGGCTTCTCACTCTTTGTCGGCGCCATCCAATCATTTATTTTCTGTATGTTAACAATGGTGTACTTAGCTCACAAAGTGAGCAGTGACCATTAAGATAAACCGTTCTTAATAATAAGAACAAAAAAATAAGAATTCATTTTTTCATACATTAAAGGAGGAAATTTTCAAATGGGTCTTTTAGCAGCAGCAATCGCAATTGGTTTAGCAGCACTAGGTGCTGGTATCGGTAACGGTCTTATCGTTTCAAAAACAGTAGAAGGTATGGCTCGTCAGCCAGAAGCTCGTGGTATGCTTCAAACTACAATGTTCATCGGGGTTGCGTTAGTTGAGGCGATTCCTATCATCGCGGTTGTTATCGCGTTCATGGTTCAAGGTAAATAATCGAACGCTAAAGCGCGTTTATGTAAGTGGCGAAGATCATTCGTGAGAACCTTCGCCATTCGTTTATGTCCATTTATGTCAGAAAAGCGGAAGCGCCTTGCCCAGGGGCGACAGGCATAAGACGAGCCGGCAAGAAGGTTGCTCTTTAACCTTATTGACGGATTGGCTTATGACCCCGAGCCACTAGGCGCAGTAGCTAGACATGGGCATAAACGATTGATTTCGACAATTATTTCAACTGATATATAGGTTGTTTTAAGGAAAGACCTTGAAGGGAGTGAATCGCAGGTGTTAACAAATAGTTTTGTATTAGGAGCAGCAGCAGCCCATACAGGTGTAAACTGGGGAGATGTTATTTTCCAACTTGTTATGTTTATCGTCCTAATGGTGTTGTTGAAAATATTTGCTTGGGGTCCTTTAATGGGCATCATGAAACAACGTGAAGAGCATGTTGCTGGTGAAATTTCAGCGGCAGAACAAAGTCGCGTTGAAGCAAAGAAACTATTAGAAGAGCAGCGTTCTCTTTTAAAAGAAGCTCGTTCAGAAGCACAAGGTTTAATTGAAAATGCGAAAAAGCAAGGCGACATTCAGCGTGATGAAATCATTGCTGTGGCTCGTACTGAAGCAGAACGCATTAAAGAATCTGCGAAACTTGAAATTGAGCAGCAGAAAGAAAAAGCGGTTGCCGCTATTCGTGAACAAGTTGCTTCCTTGTCTGTATTAATTGCTTCTAAAGTAATTGAAAAAGAATTGAATGCAGCAGACCAAGATAAACTCATTAACGAATATATTCAAGAGGCAGGAGATAAGCGATGAGCAACTCCATGGTAGCAAAGCGCTATGCGTTGGCTCTTTTTCAAATCGCGAAAGAACAGCAGCTTCTTGGAGTAGTAGAAGAAGAACTTCGTGTAGTTAAGGAAGTTTTTGTTTACAATACCGATTTAAAAGCAGTTTTGAAGTCTTCAAAACTTACATTAGATAAGAAGAAAGAGATTTTAACAAATGCTTTTTCAACGGTTAATCCACATGTACTGAATACACTATTGATCTTGATTGATCGCCATCGCGAAGACGAGATCATTGAAGTAGCTAACCAATTCTTTGAACTAGCAAATGAGGAAAAGGGTATTGCCGAAGCTGAAGTATACAGCACGCGAGAACTTTCTGATGCAGAACGTGAAGCAATCTCTGCAACATTTGCCGCAAAGGTTGGCAAGAAATCACTAAGAATTGAAAATATCGTGGATTCCGAATTGCTTGGCGGCGTTAAGCTCCGCATCGGAAACCGTATATACGACGGGTCTTTGCGCGGAAAGCTAGACCGTTTAGAACGTAAATTGTTAAGCTAAGATTCGTAGATAGGGGTGAAACTCATGAGCATCAAAGCTGAAGAAATTAGTGCCCTGATAAAAAAGCAAATTGAAAACTATCAGGCTGAAATTCAAGTGAGTGATGTCGGTACAGTTATCTCCGTAGGTGACGGTATCGCACGTGTTCATGGCCTCGACAATGTCATGGCTGGAGAACTTGTTGAATTTTCAAACGGCGTTATGGGTATGGCTCAAAACCTTGAAGCCAATAACGTTGGTATCATCATTCTTGGACCTTTCACTGAAATTAAAGAAGGTGACGAGGTTCGTCGTACAGGACGCATCATGGAGGTTCCAGTAGGTGAGGAACTAATTGGTCGTGTTGTAAACTCTTTAGGACAACCAGTTGATGGTATGGGTCCAATCAATACTACAAAAACTCGCCCTGTTGAAGCAGTAGCTTCAGGCGTAATGGCTCGTAAATCCGTTCATGAGCCATTACAAACAGGTATTAAAGCGATTGACGCGCTTGTTCCAATCGGACGCGGACAACGTGAGTTAATTATCGGAGACCGTCAAACAGGTAAAACATCTGTTGCAATCGATACAATTTTGAACCAAAAAGGTCAAAACATGATTTGTATCTACGTTGCAATCGGTCAAAAGGAATCCACTGTACGTGGTGCAGTAGAAACCCTTCGTAAGTATGGTGCGTTAGACTATACAATCGTTGTAACTGCATCTGCTTCACAACCAGCTCCATTGTTATTCTTAGCTCCTTATGCGGGCGTTTCAATGGCTGAAGAATTTATGTACAACGGCAAGCACGTATTAATCGTATATGATGATTTATCTAAACAAGCGGCTGCATACCGTGAGCTTTCCCTATTACTTCGCCGTCCTCCAGGTCGTGAAGCATATCCAGGGGATGTATTCTACTTGCACTCCCGTTTATTAGAGCGTGCAGCGAAATTGAATGACACACTAGGTGCTGGTTCAATCACTGCATTGCCATTTATCGAAACACAAGCAGGTGACGTTTCTGCTTATATCCCAACGAACGTTATCTCCATCACGGATGGACAAATTTTCTTACAATCAGACCTTTTCTTCTCCGGTGTACGTCCAGCGATCAACGCAGGTCTTTCCGTTTCTCGTGTAGGAGGATCCGCGCAAATCAAGGCGATGAAGAAGGTAGCAGGTACATTACGTCTTGACCTTGCTTCATACCGTGAATTAGAAGCATTTGCACAGTTCGGCTCTGACCTTGATAAAGCTACACAAGCGAAGCTTAACCGCGGTGCCCGCACCGTTGAAGTTCTAAAGCAGGATCTTCACAAGCCGCTTTCAGTTGAAAAGCAAGTAGCAATTCTTTATGCATTAACACGCGGTTTCCTTGATGATATTCCGTTAGAGGATATCCGTCGTTTTGAATCAGAATTCCTTAATTGGTTAGACCACAATCGCAAAGACTTGTTAGACCATATTACAAAAACGAAGGATCTTCCTTCTGATGACGATATGGCGGCTGCACTTAACGCTTTCAAAAAGACGTTCGCAGTTTCCGAATAAGTAGGGTCTGACAATTGGAAATGGGTGTTTAAACAGTGGAAACAGGCACCCAAAACCGTGCCTGTCACCATTGTTTAACTCCCAAACACATTCTTTGAATGAGGGTGGTGAGAACCTATGGCATCATTACGCGATATAAAAAATAGTATTAATTCTACAAAAAAGATGAGTCAGATTACAAAAGCAATGGAGATGACTTCCGCTGCTAAATGGAACCGTGGAGTCATGAATGCAAAAGCATTTGTTCCTTACATGGAAAAAATCCAGGAAGTTACGGTAGCTGTCGCAATGGGAAGCAAAGGGATTAATCATCCAATGCTGCAATCTCGCCCTGTTAAGAAAACAGGTTATATTGTTATGACATCTGACCGTGGTCTTGCAGGAGCTTTTAACAGTAACGTTATCCGTCGTGTATTCCAAACAATCGAAAAACGTCACAAGTCGAAAGATGAATATGCGATCATTGCAATCGGTCGAGTGGCACGTGACTTTTTTGTAAAACGTGGGATAAATGTCGATCTCGAAATTGTTGGAGTATCTGATCAACCGAGCTTCGAAAGCGTTAAAGACATTACCAGTAGTACGGTAGGTATGTTCTCCGATGGTACCTTCGATGAACTTTACTTATATTACACTCATTATAAAAGTGCAATTACACAAGAAGTAATGGAGAAGAAGCTACTTCCACTAACGGATATTTCGACTTCTTCAACGCTTACATCTTATGAATTTGAGCCATCTGCAGAAGAAATTTTAGACGTTCTCTTGCCTCAATATGCTGAGAGCTTAATTTATGGCGCTCTTTTAGACAGTAAAGCGAGTGAGCATGCAGCCCGGATGACTGCGATGAGAAACGCTACTGATAATGCTAAAGAAATGATCAAAAATTATTCACTCATATACAATCGTGCCCGTCAAGCAGCGATTACACAAGAAATTGCGGAAATCGTCGGCGGTGCGGCTGCACTAGAGTAGAATCTAATTTTTTAAAAATGAACCCCAATTAGGGGCCTTGATAAGTCCTGCTGCAGGGAATGAGTTCATCGTTCCCGACTACATATCAGGACTATAACTAGTAAAGTGTGATTCACATAGTTCCTTTTAAAAAAAAGGGGTTTTGTGAAAAAGTAAGATAGGAGGGAAAATAATGAATAAAGGACGCGTTCTTCAGATTTTGGGTCCGGTTATTGACGTTAAGTTTGAAAACGGTCAACTCCCTGAGATTTATAACGCTTTAAGAATTGAATATAAAGCGCAGAATCAATCAGAAGTTGATATCAACTTAACCCTTGAAGTAGCCCTTCATTTAGGTGATGATACTGTTCGTACCATTGCAATGGCTTCCACTGATGGTGTAATGCGTGGAATGGATGTTGTTGATACAGGAGCTCCAATTTCTGTACCGGTTGGGAACGTAACACTTGGCCGTGTATTTAACGTATTAGGTGAAGCAATTGACCTTAAAGAGGATATTCCAGCGAGTGAGCGCCATGATTCGATTCACCGCGAAGCACCAACGTTTGAAAATCTTTCTACTGAAGTAGAAATTCTTGAAACGGGTATTAAAGTAGTAGACTTACTTGCTCCTTATATTAAGGGTGGTAAGATCGGTCTATTTGGTGGTGCCGGTGTAGGTAAAACCGTATTAATCCAGGAATTAATCAATAACATCGCGCAAGAGCACAGCGGTATTTCGGTATTTGCTGGTGTTGGTGAACGTACACGTGAAGGTAATGACCTTTATCATGAAATGACGGATTCAGGCGTTATCAAGCAAACTGCGATGGTATTCGGTCAAATGAACGAGCCGCCAGGAGCACGTATGCGTGTTGCCTTGACTGGTTTGACTATGGCTGAATATTTCCGTGATGAGCAAGGACAGGACGTTCTTTTCTTCATGGATAACATCTTCCGTTTCACGCAAGCAGGTTCGGAAGTGTCTGCGCTATTAGGCCGTATGCCTTCTGCCGTAGGTTACCAGCCAACTCTTGCTACTGAGATGGGTAAATTACAAGAACGTATTACTTCAACGAATAAAGGTTCTGTTACATCAATCCAAGCGATTTATGTACCAGCCGATGACTATACGGATCCGGCTCCGGCTACAACATTCGCTCACTTAGATGCAACAACTAACCTTGAGCGTAAGCTATCTGAAATGGGTATCTACCCTGCGGTGGATCCTCTTGCTTCGACTTCTCGTGCATTGTCACCTGAAATCGTTGGTGAAGAGCATTACAATGTAGCGCGTCAAGTACAATCAACATTACAACGTTACCGTGAATTACAGGATATCATTGCGATCCTTGGTATGGATGAGCTTTCTGATGATGATAAGTTAGTGGTACTTCGTGCACGTCGTATTCAAAACTTCTTATCACAGAACTTCCACGTTGCTGAACAGTTTACTGGCCAGCCAGGATCTTATGTACCTGTAAAAGAAACGGTTCGTGGATTCAAAGAAGTCCTTGAAGGTAAGTATGACCACCTTCCAGAAGACGCATTCCGCTTAGTTGGACGTATTGAAGACGTAGTGGAAAATGCAAAACGCATGGGTGTAGAGGCTTAAAGCCTGTCAGGAGGGTAAAAAATGAAGACGATTAAAGTCAGTGTTGTTACTCCGAATGGCCCGGTGTATGAGTCAGATGTGGAAATGGTTATTACCAAGGCTCAAAGTGGTGAATTAGGTATTTTACCTGGACATATTCCAATGGTTGCGCCTCTTGCAGTTGGGGTTGTACGCCTCAAGGAGCCTGGGAGAAAAGAAGAGGAACTTGTTGCGGTAAGCGGCGGCTTCCTAGAAGTCCGCCCTGACAAAGTAACAATCCTAGCCCAAGCCGCTGAAAAAGCAGAGGATATCGACGTGGAACGTGCACTACGAGCTAAAGAGCGTGCCGAGCAGCGTATGAAAGAGCAGAAGGTGGAAGACATTGACTTCCGTCGTGCTGAACTAGCCCTGCAGCGTGCCATCAACCGTCTAACGGTTACAGGAAAACAATAATAGTACGTATCAACCCCTGCTGGTCGACAGACTGGCGGGGGTTTTTTGTGCTTGGGTTTGGGGTGGGTTGGATGGGTTCGGGTTTGGTAGGCAAACCTGGGGATTTGGCACGTAAAAATGATATTCAGCACGTAAGTTTGGGTTTTCATAAAAAAGGTCATTTATTTGGATATAAGATTTCAATTAGAACTAGGAAGTTGCCTCAACCAAAGTTAAAAGGAAAACAAATACCTTTGCCAGTCTTGCGACCGGCTGTTTATTTATCAGTAGAAAAAAGTTTACTTTTTATCTTTATAAACTTCATTGAGAATTCCATTGATTTGATACTTGAAGGAATCTGCGAGGGAGAACATGAAGATGGCCAGTCTTGCGACCGGCCGTTTTGATTTATCAGTAGAAAAAAAGTTTTACTTTTTATCTATATAAACTACATTGAGAATTCCATTGATTTGATACTTGAAGGAATCTGAGAGGGAGAACATGACGATGGCCAGTCTTGCGACCGGCTGTTTTGATTTATCAGTAGAAAAAAAGTTTACTTTTTATCTATATAAACTACATTGAGAATTCCATTGATTTGATATTTGAAGGAATCTGAGAGGGAGAACATGACGTTGGTCAGTCTTGCGATTGGATTTTATAGGAAATTAGTATGATGTTAATTATATTTATTCCTTTTTAATAGAAAGTTTTGAATGATTTGGTTTATTGTGAATATGATTGTGGTGATGGGTTGTACGAAGTTGTTTTGAATTGGTGAGTATATACTGGATGAAAATCGTGTTTTTTCATAAAGGGGAACAATTTGTATTTTTTATGACAATTCTCACTGACAATAGCAGATTTTTGTTGTTAAATGTCGATATAGGGAACATGCGGCTCTTGCGAGCCTGGTACTATGCAAGTCATCTTTCGCTCCGTTGCAGATCACGTGCATGAAGTTCAAGGTTTTACAATTCGCTTTTGCGTCATCTCTGAAGTGATTTCAGGGAGCCTTTTCTGCGAGATCACGCAAACGCTCAGGGGGTGGGGGCCCTTGTGTCTCAAAACCAGGTTAAGCAAAAAATTGAAATTTCTACCGCCATGTGCTATCGCACATTGCGCTTCAGCTGTCGCTGAAGCTTGCAAAACTCCCCATTGCAAGTCGTTTCTGAGAGCGAGCTCTCAAACGATTGCAATGGGAAGTTTTGCGGCGATAGAATTTCCAATTTTTAATGGTTGGTCTTGTCGACACAGGTTTGTAACAATGCTATAATGTTATCGGTTACAAGTTTCATTGTTATGAAAATTTTCAACATTGGAGGGGAAGGACTTGGAACTTTTGAATTTATATCAGAATAATTATCTGATAGTTTTTGTGTTCCTCTGTCTTGGGGTGCTGCTGCCAGTGGTGGCGTTATCTTTAGGTAAGCTTTTGCGTCCTAACAAGCCGAGTGACGAGAAGTATACTACATATGAGAGCGGTATTGATCCATTTCACGATTCCCGTGTACAGTTCAATGTCCGCTATTATATTTTTGCACTCATGTTTGTTATTTTTGATGTAGAGACTGTATTTTTATACCCTTGGGCAGTTGCCTATGATAAGCTAGGAGTTTTTGCGTTAATTGAGATGTTAATTTTCGTTATTATGCTGTTAATTGGCTTAATCTACGCTTGGAAAAAGAAGGTGCTACAATGGATTTAAAACTAGATGACCTTTCACCATTGGAAATGAAGGAATTAGAAAGAAATGTATTTTTGGCAACGCTGGAGCAAATTAAGGCATGGGCACGAAGTAATTCGTTATACCCGATGACTTTTGGTCTGGCTTGTTGTGCGATTGAAATGATGGGTGTTGGCGGTGCAAACTATGACCTAGACCGATTTGGATCGTTTTTCCGTACGTCTCCAAGACAATCGGATTGCATGATTGTTTCTGGAACCGTAACCAAAAAAATGGCGCCGATTATCCGCCGTTTGTATGACCAAATGCCAGAGCCGAAGTGGGTTATTGCGATGGGTTCCTGTGCAACTGCAGGTGGACCTTATGTAAAGTCTTATTCGGTGGTTAAGGGTGTCGATCAAATCGTACCTGTTGATGTCTATATTCCTGGGTGCCCACCAAACCCGGCCGCATTAATTTATGGAATTAATAAATTAAAGGAAAAGATTCGCTATGAGGCGAAGACTGGGAAGAAGGTGATCTAACCGATGAGCGGGGAAAAGGATCTCGATCAATTAAAAAGAGAAGCAGCTGAAAAAGCAAAGGCGGCGGCATTAGCAAAGCGTCAGGCGAAGGCAGCAGGAGAATCTCAAGGTGCTCCTAAGCAGGAGGACAAACCTTCTGAACAAGCGCTTAATCAGGATGAGAAGCCAGCCCAAACAGCACAGCCAGCGGGAACACCAGCAGAAGATGGTGCAGACCTTGCGAAGAAAAAGGCAGCGGCGGCAGCAAAGGCAAAGGCGGCTGCACTAGCAAAGAAAAAGCGCGAAGGTATTTTAGAGGATGAAGCTCCTGCTCCTGTTGAAGCAGCTGAAGAAACGCCAGTAGCAGCTGAAACCAGCGACGGAGACGATCTTGCGAAGAAAAAAGCAGCTGCAGTAGCAAAAGCTAAAGCCGCAGCGGCGGCGAAGCGAAAAGCGATGGAGTTAGCGGCAGGCACGACACCGGCTGAAGAAACACCAGCACCAGAAGCGCCAGCAGAAGTTGAGGCGAGCGATGACGGTGATGACCTTGCTAAAAAGAAAGCGGCGGCAGTAGCGAAAGCAAAAGCGGCGGCGGCGGCAAAGCGCAAAGCAATGGAGTTAGCGGGCGGCGAAGCACCAGCCGAAGATACAGCTGGAGCAACGGATGAGACATCGGCAAAAGCGGCAGCAGCGGCAAAGGCAAAGGCAGCGGCGGCAGCAAAAGCTAAGGCTGCAGCAGCGGCAAAAGCGAAGGCAGCTGGTACCGGTGACGCAGACACTGCGGCGGCTGGAGACGATGAAAAAGCAAAAGCGAAAGCAGCGGCAGTAGCGAAAGCAAAAGCGGCTGCAGCAGCAAAGGCGAAGGCAGCAGGTGCAGCAAAAGGTGGCGACGTATCGCCAGGCGATACGGCCGATCAACCATCTCCAAATCAGCCTTTCTTAGAAAAGTACAGGAAAGTTATTGAAGAAAACTTAGGCTCTGATGTTTTAGAAGATTCTTATATTAATAAATTATCCAAGGACGTTCCAACACTTGTTGCTAAGAAAGATACATATTTCAAGGTAGCTCAATTTTTAAAATATAATGAGCTCCTAGGGTTCGATTATCTCTCTGAGCTGCATGGAACAGATTTTGTCACACATATGGAAGTTTATGTTCACTTATTCTCATACAAAAATCGCCAATCAGTGGCGCTTAAAGTAAAGATTGACCGCGATGAACCAACAATCGAGTCCTTGCAGCCAATTTGGGCAGGTGCCAATTGGCCTGAATGCGAAGCTTATGATTTACTAGGAATTAAGTTTACCGGACATCCGAATTTACATCGGATTTTGCTAGGCGAAGATTGGGTTGGCCATCCACTGCGTAAAGATTATGAACCGTATGATGTGGAGGTGTAGCCAATGATCAGAACAGAAGAAATGCTGCTTAACGTCGGTCCGCAGCACCCTAGTACACACGGAGTTTTCCGGCTAGTGGTCAAAATTGATGGGGAAATCATTACAGAGGCAACCCCTGTCATCGGTTATTTACACCGCGGAACGGAAAAATTAGCAGAGAACTTGCAATATACACAGATAATCCCTTACACCGACCGGATGGACTATTTGTCCGCGATGACAAACAACTATGTCATCTGTCATGCCGTCGAAACCATGATGGGAATCCAAGTTCCGGAACGTGCTGACTTCCTGCGAGTAATGGCAATGGAATTAGGGCGTATTGCCAGCCACCTAGTTGCATGGGGTACCTATATCCTTGACCTTGGTGCGACAAGCCCGTTTATTTATGCGTTCCGTGACCGTGAAATGATTATCAATATGCTTAACGAATTATCAGGTGCTCGTTTGACCTTCAACTATATGCGTGTCGGCGGGGTAAAGTGGGACGCTCCGGAAGGCTGGGTCGACGGTGTAAAGGAATTTATCCCTTATATGCGCGAACAGATCAAGGGCTATCACGACCTCGTATCTGGAAATGAAATCTTTTTAGACCGGGTAAAAGGGGTTGGAGTTTATTCAAAAGAAGATGCAATCAGCTATTCACTAAGCGGTCCGAATCTTCGTAGTACCGGTGTGAAATGGGATCTTCGGAAAGATGAGCCATACTCCATTTATGACCGATTTGATTTTAATGTCGTAACAAAGGAAACAGGCGATTGCTTGGCCCGCTACCATGTGCGTCTAGAGGAAATTGAAGAATCATTGAAAATCCTTGAGCAGGCATGTGAACAATTCCCTGCAGAAGGCGAGATCCTGGCGAAAGTACCAAAAATAATCAAAGCACCAAAAGGGGAAGCGTATGTAAGAATTGAAGCGCCACGCGGAGAAATTGGCTGCTATATTTCTAGTGACGGTAAAAAAGAGCCATACCGTTTAAAGTTTAGAAGACCTTCATTCTATAATCTGCAAATTCTTCCGAAATTATTAATAGGTGAAAATATTGCAAACTTGGTTGCAATTTTAGGGGCAGTTGATATTGTCCTTGGGGAGGTGGACGGATAATGGTAGAAGAATTACTCCATTCTAGTCCAGGTATAGCGAACTTTGGAATCTTCTTTTTATTGGGAGCTGTTTTACTATTAATCGTCTTAGGTTTCGTAACCTATGGAATTTTAGCAGAACGTAAGGTTATGGGATACATGCAGCTGCGCCATGGTCCAAACCGAGTCGGTGGAAAATGGGGACTATTACAAACCGTTGCAGATGTTCTCAAGCTTTTACTAAAAGAAGATATAATCCCAAAAGCAGCAGACAAACCATTATTTATCCTGGCACCGGTCGTTGCCTTTGCACCGTCATTCATGGTGCTGGCGACGATCCCGTTTACTGACAAATTTCAATTTGCCGATATCGGAGTAGGGCTTCTCTATTATATTGCGGTATCCGGTTTAACCGTTTTTGGTATGGTTCTCGGAGGCTGGGCTTCAAATAACAAATACGCTCTCTTAGGAGGCATGCGTGCAGCGGCCCAGATGATTTCTTATGAAATTCCGCTCGTCATGTCCGTTTTGGGAATTATCCTTTTAACAGGAAGCTTAAATTTAAATGATATCGTGGAGCAGCAGGAAAACGTGTGGTTTATTCTTTTACAGCCGGTGGCGTTTGTCGTGTTTTTCATCGCATCGATTGCCGAATTAAACCGGACACCTTTTGACCTGCCGGAAGCTGAAAATGAATTAGTTGCGGGATACCATGTTGAATATTCAGGTTTCCGCTGGGCATTTTTCATGCTTGCCGAATATGTATACTTATTTGCGATGTCCGCATTGATTACAGTGATCTTTCTTGGAGGCTGGCTGCCGCTTTTTGATTTCCTTAGCTTCATACCTGGCGCAGTTTGGTTCTCAGTTAAATTCAGTGCTGTCGTCTTTGTTTATATCTGGCTTCGCAGTACGCTGCCGCGTTTCCGCGTTGACAGACTTATGGAGTTCGGCTGGAAAGTCCTTTTCCCAGTCGCCTTGGCAAACATATTCTTAACAGCCTTAATCAAAACATTATTTTTCTAGGGTGACTCAGCACCAGTTTACATAATATACGGTGACAGGCACCACATTATAGGAATTCTAAATAAACAAAGGGGTGAAAAACGTGCTTGGATTTACAAAAGGCTTGAAATATACCCTAAAACAGTTGACGAAGGAAAAGGTAACGTATAAATATCCAGATGAGCCGCTTCCGCTGCCGGACCGCTTCCGCGGTATTCAAAAGTTCTATCCGGAAAAGTGTATCGTGTGCAATCAATGCATGAATATTTGCCCGACAGAATGTATTGATTTAACGGGTAAAAAACATCCGGATCCAACGAAAAAAGGGAAAATCATTGATACGTACGATATCAATTTCGAGATTTGTATCCTTTGTGACTTGTGCACGGAGGTTTGTCCAACTGAAGCAATTGTTATGACCAATAACTTTGAGCTTGCGTCCTACAGCCGTGATATGTTATTTAAAAACCTTGAATGGTTAGATGAGAACGACGAAAACGTACGGCAGGTGAATAAACCATGACAATATCAGGCGAGTTTATCGCATTTATGGGCCTCGCGCTTGTCGCCATCATAGGCGGCGTCCTGTTATTGAACCTTACCAAAGTCGTGCATATGGTTGTTGCCCTAATCTTCACATTCGTTGCGATTGCCGGAGTTTTTGTACTGCTGTCGGCTGAATTTGTTGCTGTGGTCCAAATATTGGTTTACGCCGGTTCGATAACCATTATCATGTTGTTTGGAATAATGTTAACAAAGCACGATGATGAAGGGGAGACAACCACAGGCAAGTGGAGGAAGGTTTTCATTTTCCTTGGTGTAGTTGGCTTTGCAGTTGCCGTTTACATCGGCATTTACGATTTCAATGTCGTACAGGTACCAACTGACTTACATGTGGACAATACAATGAAAATTGGGGAAGCCCTTTATTCAAAATGGGTCATCCCGTTTGAAGTAACGTCTGTTTTACTATTAGTGGCTCTTGTCGGATCGATTATTCTGGCAAAGAAAGACCAAGATCAGAAGGAGGGGGATAAGGAATGAGTTCAGTTCCCGCTTCAGCCTTCCTGGCACTCGCACTGATTTTGTTCTGTATCGGATTATACGGGGCACTGACAAAACGAAACACCGTCATTGTCCTCATCTCCATTGAACTTATGCTGAATGCCGTCAATATTAACCTGGTAACCTTCAGTAAATACGGAGTGGCACCGTCCATTACCGGACAAATCTTCGCGTTGTTCACGATAAGCGTTGCCGCTGCAGAAGCAGCAGTCGGTCTGGCCATCTTGATTGCCTTATACCGCAACCGCAAAACCGTCAACATCGACGATATGGACACAATGAAAAATTAGATAAGTTAGGTTTCCAAAATTTTTTTCAACACTGCGGTGCCTGTCACCGCAAAAAGACACTGTCCGTCTCAGGTGGACAAATTGGTGATTATTGGTGTGCTTCCTCGATGGACAGTGTCCACGAGCGGTGACAGGCACCATTTTTAAAAAAAGGGGATTGTGATGATGATGGAAAATGCATGGATCATACCGCTTTTCCCGCTATTATCGTTTTTGATTCTTCTTCTATTTGGTAAGCGGCTGAAGGATGCGAGTGCGTACGTGGGTATTCTCGCAACGCTTGCTTCGCTTGTTTATTCGTTGTTGGTGTTGTTCGAGCGTTTCTCGGAACCAACGTTTAAAACTTCAACGGAGTGGCTCAGGATAGGAGATATTTCTTTAACAGCGGGCTTTGAAGTGAATCAATTGAATGCATTAATGCTAGTGATTGTCTCGCTCGTCAGCTTCCTGGTACATACATATTCAAAGGGATATATGCACGGGGATGAGCGGTTTCCAGTATTCTATGCCTATTTAGGATTATTTACGTTTGCGATGCTAGGTCTTGTCATCTCGCCAAACCTGCTGCAAACCTATATTTTCTGGGAGCTTGTCGGAGTCGGTTCCTTCCTCTTAATCGGATTCTATTTCTACAAAGTAGAAGCGAAGGCTGCGGCGAAAAAAGCGTTCATTATGACCCGTATCGGGGACGTTGGTCTCTTAATCGGGATGATTTTATTATTCTGGGAAACTAAAAGCTTTGAATACAGTGAGATTTTCCAAGCCGTTGAGGCTGGCGCTGTATCAAGTACGATGATTACCTTAACAGCGATCCTAATCTTCATTGGTGCTGTTGGTAAATCAGGTCAGTTCCCGCTGCACACATGGTTACCGGACGCGATGGAAGGTCCGACACCTGTTTCCGCATTAATCCATGCGGCGACAATGGTTGCTGCCGGGGTTTATTTAGTTGCTACACTATTCCCGCTGTTTGCAGCGAGTGAAACAGCACTGTTAACGATTGCGATTATCGGTGCGTTTACAGCGATTTTCGCAGCCAGCATTGGTCTTGTACAAACAGATATTAAACGTGTATTAGCGTACTCAACCGTATCTCAGCTAGGCTATATGATGCTTGCATTAGGGTCAGCTGGCTATGTGGCTGGTGTCTTCCACCTGATGACACATGCTTTCTTCAAGGCATTGCTATTCTTAGCAGCAGGAAGCGTGATTCATGCGGTACACACACAGAATATCGAAGAAATGGGCGGTCTTTGGAAAAAGCTAAAGCTTACCGCACCACTATTCTTAATCGGAACACTTGCCATCAGCGGTGTACCACTGTTTTCAGGGTTCTTCAGTAAAGATGAAATTCTAATCGCAGCCTGGGAAGGCGGACATCCAGTCCTTTTCTTACTAGCGCTTGCAGCAGCATTCATGACTGCTTTTTATATGTTCCGCTTGTTCTTCATGGTTTTCACAGGAGAAGCGAGAACACCAATGAAAAATGTTCACGAATCACCATCGATGATGACAATCCCAATGATTGTTCTTGGCGTGTTAGCGATCATCGCTGGTTACGTCCAAACACCATTTAATCACAACCTTGGTGAATGGCTCGTTGATGGAAACGAAGCACTTGGACATGGACATATCGAAGGTCCAATTTGGATAATGATTGCGGCAACGGTTGTTTCCTTAGCGGGAATCTATCTTGCGTACTTGATTTACTACAAGCGTTCGGTCGCACGCAACTGGCTCTCAGGCAGCGGCGATACGTTGCATACAATATTAATCAACAAATATTACATCGACGAATTTTATCAAATGTCAGTGGTGGCAGTCACTAAAGGTATCAGCTACTTCTTACGCTTCATTGATGTCTTCCTAGTTGAAGGAATCATGAAAGGTGTAGCAGTGATTGTTCAAGGACTTGGAGCAGCAGGATCGAAGCTGCAATCCGGTCAAACACAAACATATGCTGCAGTGGCATTTATTGGCCTAGCACTACTTGCGGTCATCTTCGTGTTAACAGGGGGGTACTTATAAATGGATCTTTCATTTGTTCTATCAATATTAGTATTCTCCCCGTTACTCGGCATTATCGTTTTAGCCTTCATGCCTAAAACAGAGGAAAAAACGATCAAAATCGTTGGTTTCCTAGCAACACTGCCTGCACTCATTACTGCAGTCGGGCTTTATCTTCATTACCTAGCGGGCAAGGATTTGAGCGACTTTGACGTGGCAAAGGAATGGATTACCTTCGGCGGACTTCAAGGTGCTGAAGCTGGATTCTGGGCAGTAAACTATGAACTTGGCGTTAGCGGCTTCACTATGCTTTTAGTCGTACTAACAGCCGTCGTAGCAACTCTCGCAGCGATTGCCTCCATTTATATTAAACACGAATGGAAAGGCTACTTCATGCTGTTCCTATTGTTAGAAATCGGAATGCTCGGAGTATTTACCGCTGAAAACTTAATTCTATTTTTCTTATTCTTTGAAATTACCTTAATCCCAACCTTCTTCTTAATCGGAAAATGGGGTTATTTTGAAAAAGAAAAAGCTGCTTACAGCTTCTTAATCTATAATGGTCTAGGCTCAGCTGTACTGTTAATCGTGATTATGATTCTGTTCGCGAAAACAGGAACAACCAATATTGAAATGCTGACACAGATCATGAGCGATCCAAATGTTCCGATTACGAGTGGTTTAAAATTAGGCTTATTGATTGCACTCTTAGTCGCTTTTGGCGTTAAGCTGCCAATCTTCCCGTTACACAGCTGGATGCTTCGTGTCCACGTACAAGCGCCGCCATCGATTGTTATGATTCACTCTGGTATTCTATTGAAAATCGGTGCGTACGGCTTAATCCGCTTTGGAATGGGAATTTTTCCGGAGCAGTTTGAAATACTTGCGGTATTGCTAGCTATTCTCGGAGTGGTAAACCTTCTCTACGGAGCATTCCTAGCGTTCATTCAAACAGACTTTAAAATGGTTTTGGCTTACTCTTCGATTTCTCATATGGGAATCGTGTTAATCGGGTTAGCGGCAATGAATGAGGCAGGAGTGCAGGGAGCAATTTTCCAAGTGGTTTCCCACGGTTTAATCTCAGCGCTATTGTTCTTCTTAGTCGGTGCCTTCTATGAGCGCACAGACACGTCTCTTATGGAAAACCTTGGCGGAATGGCAAAGGGAATGCCGATTGCCTCTGGCTTCTTGCTTGCAGGCGCATTGGCTTCGCTGGGATTGCCAGGGATGTCCGGATTCGTCAGTGAATTTATGGCATTCTTAGGGTTATTTGAAGAAATGCCTTGGATTGCGGCAGTCGGAACGATCGGGATTATCATGACCGCTGTTTATTTATTACGTGCCGTGCTCGGCATTACGTATGGACAATCACACCGTGAATTTACAGGCGTCGTCGATATCAAAGGCGTCGAATGGGTTCCGGTACTCGTGCTTGTTGGTTTAATCGTATTAATCGGAGTCGTACCAAGCGTTCTAAGCTCACCGCTTCAAGCCACACTTGAAACGATTATGCTAGGGTTAGGAGGGTGATGAAGGATGAGTCTTGAGGAATTAACATCATATAACTGGGGCATCATGACACCAGAGTTCATCATCGTTGGTGTTGCAGCGCTTCTCACATTGATAGATTTATTTATGCCGAAAAAACAAGACCGCCGAATCCTCGGCTGGATCGCAATCATGGCTGTAGGTGCTGCCATGGTATCCCTAGCTGGACTACTTGGTGCAGCGCCTGAATCAATTTTAGAGGATACTTTCCGTCTTGATTCTTTTGGAAAAGCATTTAAATTCCTTCTGCTTGCAGGGGGGGCGCTTGTATTATTTTTAGCTGTCTCTTACAAGGCTGATGAGGGGATGGAAGAATACCGCGGTGAATTTTATTATTTATTCCTAACCGGATTACTCGGCGGAATGATCATGACATCCAGCGGTGACTTAATCACGTTATTTATCGGTCTTGAGTTGTTATCTATTTCTTCTTATATTCTAGCGGGTATTCGCAAGCACAACTTGCAATCAAACGAGTCGGCAATGAAATACGTCATCAACGGCAGTATTGCCACCGCGATTACTTTGTTTGGATTGAGCTATGTATATGGCTTAACTGGCACAACGAACTTGTTAGCGATAGCTGGGACGCTTCAGGCGTTAGCTGACGCACAGCATGCTTATTTGCTAGGACTGGCATTCTTGATGATATTCGTAGGGTTAGCCTTTAAATTGGCTGCCGCACCGTTCCACATGTGGGCGCCAGACGTGTATCAAGGTGCACCAACACCGGTTACAGCATTCTTGAGCGTTGTTTCGAAAACAGCAGGCTTTGTGATTGTGGCTCGTATTTTGATTTCTGTTTTTGCAGTAGCGGCTACAGAAGGTCCAGGATCGATTCCGATTCTTTATAATATGCAGGACTATATTGCGGTCGTTGCTGGAGCTACGATGATCATCGGAAACGTGGTTGCTCTTAAACAAAGCAATATTAAAAGAATGTTTGCCTACTCAAGTATTGCCCACGCCGGTTACATTCTTGTGGCGTTCACGACACTGAGCTCGAACTTCTTTTACAGTGTTTGGTTCTATTTATTAGCTTACTTGTTCATGAACCTTGGTGCTTTTGCTATCATCCAATTAGTGGAGGCAAAAACAGGTTCAACGAGAATTGCTGATTTCGCAGGGTTGTATCGACGTTCACCGATTTTGGCAGTGGTAATGGGGATCTTGTTAATTGCTTTAGCCGGTTTCCCAGGAACAGCAGGCTTCATCGGAAAGTTGAACATTTTTATCGGCGCCTTTATGGTTCAGGAACCGCATTATGTATTAGCGTCCGTCATGATTGCCACAACGGTAGTTTCGTATTTTTACTATTTTGGTATCATGACGCAAATGTTCTTCCGCCCAGCAGCGGACGACAGCAAGTTTACGAAAATTCCAGTTGGAATCGTGGTTGTCTTAATTATCACCGTCGCAGCGTCTATACTGTTGGGAGTGTTCCCAGACATCGCCATCGACTTCGTGAACGAAAACTTCAACCAATTCGCAGACTTTTTACAATAGACCGGCAACTTTGGGGGAAGAACCCGGTCTTGGTCAACATAGAGGGGTAACGATATAAAGTGAAAGAAGAGGCAAAGGCGCCCTCTTCTTTTTTTCTTTATGCACTTAATTTATGCATAAAGGCAGTTTTTTGCATAAACGGTGACAGGCACCGAAAAGTGTCACAAAATAGACACAATTACAATCCGAAGAAATATTACAATTATTACAGAAAATGAAACCTTTTACGATTTCAACCGTCAGTATGGTAGAATGTTTTTTGGTCTTAAAAGGAGGTCAATGGATGGTTGAGGATTTTGGACAAATTGCTTTGCTAAGTATTTTCTCACACCTGGTGTTTATTGCATTGGCGTGGTGGGCGCTGCAGTCGATTCGCTTAGATAAGCTGCTGAAACCGAACCATGTGTTCCAAGCACGATTACTTTATATATTGTTGGCCATTATCATCGGATCATCGGTTAGTAATTTTTTCCTGGACTACCTTCAATGGTCAAGGCAGCTGCCTTTAATTTTACAATACATACAATTGGTAAAAATTTAGGTCTTCATACATGTATCTTTTTCAGAGAAAATTGAGTACAATTCTCTTTGTGTGAAAAAAAAGTGCAATCTGAATGAAAAAGCTAGCAGCTTAGAAAATAGATAGAAATACGTTTAGGCAATGCGAAACATTTAAATGTGAAGAACATCACGCAAAAATTTGTACCTATCTAACGAAGGAAAATAGGTAATTTTTAAAAAAAGATCTTCTGATTCAAAAAGCTTGTCCAAAAGTGTCGACATTTCCCAAGTATGCTATGCCTCCCCTTGGTAACAATGGTAGTAAGGGGGAGAGTAGAGATGAAGAGAAAAACAAAAGTACTTTTGATTATAAGCGTGATGATAATGGTTGGTTGGATGGCGGTGCTGGGGAGTTCGATGACCCGTGCAGCCGATGACCTGGATTTATTGAAAATCGCAGGTGTTTTTCAAACAGAAGATATTTTGCTCGAAGAATGGTCGTTTTATGCAAGGGAGCATTTGGTTGACCTGAATACAGAAAAAGAAGTGCAGGAATATGTGAAGGAGCTTCAGCAAAAGTTTCCAGGTTGGAATTGGTCCACAAGTAAGACCAGCGACAAATGGGAAGTAACAGCAGTATCTCCGACTTCTAAACACCACACAGAAATGCTTCAAATTATGGCAACCCACACAATACAACCTGTTAATGCGTATATAGTATATAGGGTCAGTGGTAACGAGTGGAATAAGGAGATGGAGTCCTTTTTCACAAATGATCCATTGGAAAATAGGATATCTGACATATTTCGGGGGAATCCAACAATTTTCTCTGGTATGAAGGGTAGCATAAGTGATAAGATGGATATTGCTATACCAACTATTGCAAATGATTTATTGGAAGTTTTTGATGGGAAAGAAATCGAAGCGTTAAAAGAGGATACGTTCATGTCTGTATCGGCGAACTCGCCAATGTTTTCAGACTCCATAGCGCAGGACATGAATTTACAAATTGGCATACGCTCCGAAGGATTGGGCGGCAAGACTACCATCGTAGTTGGCACACCAATCATTACGATTGAATATTAATATAGAGAAAATGGACGCGGAGGGGAATACTCTTGGAAAAGATCATCGTCCGCGGCGGACAAAGGCTTAATGGATCGGTTAAAGTAGAAGGTGCAAAAAATGCGGTCCTGCCTGTACTCGCTGCCACATTATTAGCAAGTGACGGAAAAAGTGTAATTCGTGATGTACCTACACTCTCCGATGTATACACAATTAATGAAGTATTGCGCAACTTGAATGCGGAAGTTGCCTTTAACAATAATACAGTTGTCGTTGATGCATCAAGGGTGTTGAAAGAAGAAGCGCCGTTCGAATATGTTCGGAAAATGCGTGCATCTGTCCTCGTGATGGGTTCCTTATTGGCACGCAATGGTCGTGCTCGTGTGGCCCTGCCAGGCGGATGTGCGATTGGTTCTAGACCGATTGACCAGCACCTTAAGGGCTTTGAAGCTATGGGTGCTAAGGTTAAAGTAGGAAATGGTTTTATCGAAGCGGAGGTTGATGGCCGCTTAAAGGGAGCAAAGATATACTTGGATTTCCCAAGTGTTGGTGCAACTGAAAATATCATGATGGCTGCCACTCTTGCACAGGGTACTACTATCATTGAGAACGTAGCGAAGGAACCAGAAATCGTTGACCTCGCTAACTTCTTGAATAAAATGGGCGCAAATGTCCGAGGCGCAGGCACGGGCACTCTTCGTATTGAAGGTGTAGATGTACTGTTTGGCGCTGAACATCATATTATTCCTGACCGGATTGAAGCGGGAACCTTTATGGTTGCTGGTGCAATTACGGGCGGAAATGTATTTGTACAAGGTGCAGTGCCTGAACACCTATCTTCCTTAATTGCAAAAATGGAGGAAATGGGCGTTACGATTATTGAGGAAAATGATGGCGTTCGTGTCATCGGTCCTGAAAAGCTCAAGGCAGTTGATATTAAAACCATGCCTCATCCAGGATTCCCAACCGATATGCAATCACAAATGATGGCTCTCCTGCTTCGTGCAGAAGGCACATCTATGATTACCGAAACGGTTTTCGAAAACCGCTTCATGCACGTGGAAGAATTCCGTCGGATGAATGCTGATATCAAAATTGAAGGGCGTTCTGTTATTTTAAACGGACCTTCTAACTTACAAGGTGCAGAAGTTTCAGCAACAGATCTTCGTGCAGCTGCCGCTCTGATTTTAACAGGGTTGGTTTCTGATGGTAATACTCGCGTAACCGAGTTAAAGCATTTAGACCGTGGTTATGTGAATTTCCATGGAAAGCTAGCATCTTTAGGCGCAGATATCGAACGCGTGAAGGAAGCGGAAGAAAGTTTTACAGAAGTGGAAAGTTTTATTACCGATTTGAACGCTTAATTTCATAAATAATAACGAGCCGAAGAGGGTATCTAGTGGGATGCATTCTTCGGTTTTTTATTATATATTGTTTTTGGAAAATTCAGTTATCTTTTTTTAGTCATAAATGCTTGTCCGCCTCCATATGATGGAATGAGAAAGCAGCCCAAGAAAGGGTGCATAAATTTCATAATTGGAGGCTCCTACATGAAAAAATTCAAACCACTCATCCTACTAGCGTCATTCTTATTTGCCCTCACCTTACTCATTCCAGCGATTTTAGTGTTACCCTTTGGAGATGGAAAGGTAAGCGGTAAATTAGGTGAAAACCTATCCAACAAGGCCCCAAATAGCGAAAATGCTAACAATTCTACATCAGACGCTGCAGTTGAAGTCGCGGTTTACCGCTCCACTAAAGGGCAAATCGATAACGTTCCACTAGAAGAATACCTGGTTGGGGTGGTGGCAGCTGAAATGCCGGTCGAATTCAAGGAGGAAGCCTTGAAGGCACAAGCCCTGACAGCGAGAACCTATATCGTTAAAAAAATGCTTAGCAAAGACGACTTAGGCGTTCCAGAAGGTGCACAGGTGACGGATACGCAAATCCACCAGGTTTACCTCAGCGAAGAGCAAATGAGAAATAACTGGGGAATGGAGTTTGAATCGAACTACGCGAAAATCCTTGCTGCAGTGAGGGCAACGAGTGGGCAGATCTTGACATATGATGGTCAGGCAATCGACGCCTCCTTCTTCTCCACCAGCAATGGCTACACCGAAAACTCTGAGGACTACTGGTCCAATGAAATGCCTTACCTGCGTAGTGTATCAAGCCCATGGGACAAAAATTCTCCTAAATTTAATTCTATTAAGGAAGTGACCGTCAAACAATTTGAATCGGCACTCGGCGTAAAGGTTGGGTCCAGCGTGACGATTGGAAAAATAGTTGAGCGCACCACCGGAAAGCGTGTCGCCAAAGTGGATTTTAGTGGCAAGGTCCTGACCGGTAAAGAAATTCGCGAAAAATTGGATTTAAGGTCGTCGGACTTTGATTGGGAACGGAAAGGTAACAGCATTGTGATCACGACTCGCGGCTTCGGACACGGCGTCGGCATGAGCCAATACGGCGCAAACGGCATGGCCGCCGATGGGAAAGACTATCAAGATATTGTGAAGCATTACTATCAGGGTGTTGAAGTAACAAACGCAGAGAGTATGCTAGCGACGATTACTGCGCAGAAATAGCTTGTTTGTGGAGAGCCAGGCCTTTGGGGGTCTGGCTTTTTCATGGGTTGGATCGTAAACTGGAGGATTTGGCACGTAAAGCTATAAATCGACAGGTAAGCAAATTTTTCCAAAAAGAGGTCATTATTTGAATCTGGGATTCAGGATTGAGACTTTAGAACCGCTTCAAACTAAAGACAACAAAATCTTTACTAACCTATATCCTTTTTAGATTCAAAAATTGGACAAACAATTCTCATAGTATAACTATTGACCTCCATCACGAATGTAGATAATATAATCTATCAGGATAGTTTGTTTTGAGTAAAATTAATCGATAACTATTGCAAGGTGAGAGAGGTGAAAATAACATGAAAATCCATAAGGTGATTAATAACAATGTTATTAGTGTGATCGATGAGCATAATCAGGAGAATGTGATGATGGGCAGGGGGCTCGCTTTTAAAAAGAAGCCTGGTGATCCAGTGGATGAAGCCAATATTGAAAAGGTTTTTAAAATGGAAAACAAGGATGTCTCGGAACGGTTTAAGACGTTGCTTTATGAAATTCCAATAGAGTACATGGAAATAGCCGATTCCATTATCGACTATGGCAAAACTGCGCTTGGCAAGAAGTTGAATGAAAGCATTTATGTTTCGTTGACGGACCATATTCATTTTGCAGTAGAAAGGCATGAGCGGGGGCTTAATATTAAAAATGCTTTGCTATGGGAGATCAAGAGACTCTACCGTGAAGAATACACTGTTGGTAAAGAGGCATTAAACATTATCCAGGAAAAATTGGGCATTTTACTTCCTGAAGATGAAGCTGGCTTTATCGCCCTTCACTTTGTAAATGCAGAATTAAACGAAGAAATGACAAATATTGTGAATATCACAAAAGTTATTCAAGAGGTTTTAACCATTGTGAAATATCATTTGCAAATAGAATTTGATGAAGAATCATTAATATATTATCGATTCGTGACACATCTTAAATTTTTTGCACAAAGGATGTTTAGTCAGAATTACATGAATGGTGAAGATGATTTTCTTTTTAAAGTAGTGAAGGAGAAGTATAAGGATTCCTACTCCTGTACCGAAAAAATAAGAGAATTTATCGAAAAAAAATATCAGTATGAGCTTTCGAACGAAGAAATGCTCTATTTAACCCTTCATATCGCTAGAATCGTATCAAAGCTGGAACCTTAAAAAAAATTCTATGAAAGCGTTGACAGGGGAAATAAGAGATGGTACTCTATGAATATAAATTTCATATCCTTAATTTATTAGGATTGTTACTGGTTAAGCAGGCAAAACCTAAATTACCGTCTCTCATTGCTAGAGGTGTGTAGTTTAGGTTTTTTTATTTGCCAAACAGGTATCCTAAACCTGATCCGGACAGGAAAGGAATGCCGCCGGTAAGTGATTAGAAAAGTAAATAATGTGATACAGGATTGTTACTGGTCAAGCAGGCAAAACCTAGGTCGCGAAAAAATCGTAGGGCAGTCATGTCTTCTATTTTTCCAGCGGCTTAGGTTTTTTATTTTTTAAAAAAGAGGTGTTAACTATGTCAAAGAACGAAAAATTAGCAAAAGAAATATTACAGCTGGTTGGCAGCGAAGAGAATGTCAACTCTCTTGTACACTGTGCAACTAGACTCCGTTTTGGATTAAAGGATAAATCAAAAGCAAATAAAGCAAAGTTAGAAAAAACAGATGGTGTCATCACTGTGAAGGAGAGCGGTGGACAGTTTCAGGTTGTGGTTGGGAACAATGTTCCTGAAGTGTTTGCTGAAATTGGTAAAATTTCAAATATCACAAAGGATTCAAAAAATGCTTCAGTGAAAGACTGTGGGGAAAAGGGTAATATTTTGGGTAAAGCAGTAGATATCGTATCAAGTATTTTCGCGCCGCTGCTTGGTGTAATGGCGGGTGCCGGTATCCTAAAAGGTTTATTATTAATTGCGGTGAACTTAGGCTGGATAGTTAATACTGATCCCACTTATACGATTTTATACGCCGCAGCAGATGCATTGTTTTACTTCTTACCAGTGTTATTAGCGGTAACCACTGCACGTAAATTCGGCGGAAATATCTTCGTTGCCTTAACAATTGCGGGTGCATTATTGTATCCATCGATTGTAACGTTAAAAACACAGGCGGCTGAAGGTTTAGATGTAAACTTCCTTGGAATTCCAGTGGTGATGATGAGCTACTCGTCAACGGTTATTCCAATCATTCTTTCCATCTTTGTTATGAGTAAGCTTGATAAGTTCTTTAATGCAAAGCTTCATGATAGTATTAAAAACTTCTTAACGCCTTTAATCTTACTAGTTATTATGGTGCCACTAACTTTAATTGTATTTGGTCCAATCGGTGTAAGTGCTGGTAATGCAGTAGCAACAGTAATGGTAGCGGCTTTTGAATTTAATTCAATCTTAGCTGGTGCCATTATGGGTGCAAGCTGGCAGTTACTCGTTATGTTTGGTATCCACTGGGGATTGGTTCCAGTATTCATCAACAATATTGCAGTATACGGCAGAGACGGTGTAAAACCAGCTGTTACAGCCTCTGTATTTGCGCAAACTGGTGCTATGGTTGGGGTTATGTTAAAAACGAAAAACAAAAAGTTAAAAACATTAGCAGGTTCAGCTGCTATCACAGGTTTATTCGGCATCACAGAACCAGGGATTTACGGTGTAACATTACCGCTTAAAAAGCCATTCATCGCAGGAATCATCGGTGCCGCAATCGGCGGAGGTATCATCGGTTATGCAGGAACAAATGCATTTGCCTCTGGTGCCCCGGGATTATTAACACTGCCAATTTACTATGGGCCAGGCGGCGAAGGTTTTACAGGTTTAATTATTGGAATTGTCGTAGCATTCTTAGTGTCTGCAGGTCTTACGTATGTGTTAGGTTTTGAAGACCCAGTGGAAGAAGATATAACTGAAACAGAAAAAGCTGCTGCAAGTGAGCAAATCGTAAGTCCGTTAGCAGGTAAAGTTGTGGAATTGAAAAATGTATCTGACCCTGTATTCTCTTCAGATGCAATGGGCAAAGGAATTGCGATTGAACCAACTGTAGGGCGTGTGGTATCTCCAGTAAATGGAACCGTAGCAGTTGCTTACAAAACGAAGCATGCAATTGGACTTATTTCAGACCAAGGCGCGGAAATCTTAATCCATATCGGTCTTGATACTGTACAGCTTGAAGGCAAATATTTCACTTCTCACATTAAACAAGGTGACAAAGTGAGTATCGGCGATTTATTAGTAGAGTTTGATATTGAAAAAATCAAAGCTGAGGGCTACGAGGTAACAACACCAGTGATTATTACGAACACGAGCAAGTACTCGGATATTACCACTTCGAAAAAAGGAACTGTAGCAGAAAAGGAACCATTATTAATCCTGGATGTCCACAGTACAGAGAATATTGCCTAATTTTTTAAATCGAAAAAGGACATATGGCTTCAGACTGCAATCAGAGGTCATATGTTTTTAGAAAGAGAGGATTTCAATATGAAACATTTAATAGTAAAACCATTTCCAAAGGACTTTTTCTGGGGAGCATCAACATCCGCATATCAAGTAGAAGGAGCTTGGAATGAAGATGGAAAAGGACCATCAGTGATAGACATGCGCGAAAAATATCCAGAGGGCACAACGGATTATAAAGTAGCGAGTGATCATTACCATCGTTACCAAGAAGATGTAGCGTTAATGGCGGAGATGGGTTTTAAGGCATACCGGTTTTCAATTGCTTGGACACGAATTTTCCCGAATGGAACAGGCGATGTGAATATAAAGGGGATTGAATTCTATAGCAATTTAATCGACGAACTGATTAAATACGGTATTGAACCGATTGTCACGATGTACCACTTTGACTTGCCTTATGCGTTGCAAACTCGCGGCGGCTGGTCAAATCGTGGAACAATTGATGCATTTGTGGAATATGCAAAGGTTCTATTTGAAAACTACGGGGACCGTGTGAAATATTGGCTGACAATAAACGAACAAAACATGATGATTATGCACGGCAAAGCACTTGGTACACTAGACCCGAATTTAGAGGATCCAGATCGTGAACTTTATCAGCAAAATCATCATATGCTTGTGGCTCAGGCAAGGGTGATGGATGTATGTCATCAAACACTTCCGCAGGCAAAAATCGGACCTGCCCCAAATATTTCTTATATCTACCCTGCAAGCTCAAAGCCTGAGGATGTCTTGGCAGCACAAAACTTCAATGCAATCCGCAACTGGCTGTATTTAGATGCTGCGGTTTATGGACGATACAATAAGACAGCTTGGAGCTTTTTTGAAGAAAAAGGATACGTACCGGTAATCGAAGCGGGTGATATGGAAATTTTACAAAAAGCAAAGCCTGACTTTATTGCCTTTAATTATTATACGTCTAAAACGGTTGAGTCCAGCACTGGAGATGGCAATGATAAAAACGGTACCGGTGACCAGGAAATCGTAATCGGCGAATCAGGTGTCTATAAGGGACATAGCAATCCTAACCTACCAAAGAATGAGTTTGGCTGGGAAATTGACCCGATTGGTTTTCGAACAACGCTTCGTGAGGTTTATGACCGGTACCAGTTGCCGGTGATTATCACCGAAAACGGACTCGGTGCCTTCGATAAGGTAGAGGAGGACGGTTCCGTCCGGGATCCATATCGGATTGATTATTTGAAAAAACATATCGAGCAAATGCAGCTTGCGATTACAGATGGGGTAGAGGTATTTGGTTATTGCCCATGGTCAGCGATTGATTTAATTTCCACACACCAAGGCGCAAAGAAGCGTTATGGGTTTATTTTTGTCGATCGAGAAGAATATGATTTAAAAGAACTGAAGCGGATTCCGAAACAAAGCTTTTATTGGTACAAAGATGTGATTTCTACAAACGGAGAAAATTTGAGCTAAATCAACCTTCCGTATACCTAAGCCAGGCGGCCGCCTGGCTTTTTGGTGCAGGAATTGATTTGGCATTGGACCTGCCCCGTGTGCAAATTGAAATCTAAAACTGCCCACCACCAAAAAATTCACGATTATTTCCTTCTTATTAAACCTTCTATTACCAACGCAGAGGCACGCAAACTTCTACATATCAAATCTCGAAAAATTATCCATCAATTACTTTCAACCATGAATCTACCTTATGCAGGGAAGTTCAAAGACCGAGCTTATCACCAACCCACAAAAGAACCACCGCATTCATGCAGTGGCTACAATTTTCTCACTTTCCCTAACAACTTCCCAAGCCCGATAAATTTCCCTTTAAACAGCGCGCCGTATATAAAATAAAAGCAAACAGCGATTCCGGTGACGTCTTTTACGAGGTCAAACAAGGACGCTGAGCGATAAGGGTAGAATGACTGGTGAATCTCGTCCGTTAACCCGTAAAGTCCTGCTATGACGGCACAGAGGACGTTGAGCCCTGTGGTGAACGGACCTCGACGCGTGAGGAAGGCCAAAACTAGCAATACGTATAGAATGGCGAACTCTATTAAATGCAGGGATTCTTTGATGGTGCGATCAAGCCCTGAATCGGGGAGTTCGACGAAGTGATTGGATGGCAGACTCGACATAATCCAAATCGCGCTCATATAGAGAAACGGCAGGATTCGTAGGGTCCATTTTAAGACTTTCATAAAAATGTTCCTCCACAATAAAAATATTTTTAACAATGATGCATAAAAACTTCAGCACTTTCGAAAAATAAGTACAAAATTTTTTTTTACTAGTGTATATAATTCTACTTATCTGTTCAGAATGATTGCTGAGGTGATGAAAATGAGAGAGGAAGAAAACAAACGATCTTCTCAAGGTTCCAGCGTTAAACGCTTTTTCAAAAAGCGTTGGGTATTTCCAGCCATTTATATTGCAAGTGCAGCTATCATTCTGTCAGCCGTTCTTTGGTATCAAAGCAGTGACAATGCAACTGACAAGTACGATTACGAGTCTTCAGACCTAACGGGTAAAAAGAATGATACTCCAGCACTTGAAGTAAACTCAGCATTTGAAAACTTGAAAATGCCTGTGAAAAATCCAATGGATGCAGTTGTCAAAATGGAATTCTATGATTTCAACGCAAGTGAAGAAAAACAGGAAGCAGCATTAGTATTTTACAACAATCAATATGTTCCGCATACTGGTGTTGACTTCACATCCAAAGATGGCGAAACTTTCGAAGTAGTAGCTGCCCTAAGCGGAACAGTTACGAGAGTGGAAGAAGATGCTACCCTTGGTAATGTCATTGAAATCGAACACGATAAAGGTATTGTAACACAATATCAATCGGTTAAAGATGTGAAGGTTAAGGTTGGCGATAAAGTAAAACAAGAACAAGTTATTGCCATGGCTGGACAAAGCTTGTTTGATGAAGAATCTGGAACGCATGTACATTTTGAAATCCGTAAAGATGGTGTAGCTGTTAATCCGACTAAATTTTTCAACAAACCAATAAGCGAATTGCAGGACGAAACTACAACGGATCAAAATTCAGGAGATAAGAATGCGAAGCAACAAATGATAGAGGATCCTGCTAGTGATGAGGAAGCTCCTTCTAAAGAAGAAACTCCTTCTAAAGAGGATACTCCATCAGATGAAAAAACTCCATCCGATGACGAATCTTCTGAGTCTACAGATAAAACAAACTCTTAATAGTAACAAAGGGGAATATACTAACGGTTCCGTTCCCTATCGCAAACATTAAAAATGTAACCAAAAATGACTATCAAATTGTAAACTAATTTGATAGTCATTTTTTATTGATATATCAAGCCTTTTACATATTAGTGCTTAATTTTGTACTAGAAATTGTATATTAAAATGCTAGGGTACAATGACTGTTGTACCCCAACATTTTAATATGTTTCATAAATAATTTTTCCTGTCTGTGATGTATCATAATCTCCAAAAGAGTTAACTTCAGATTGAAACTGATTTGATGATAAAATTTCCTTTACAGTGCTTATAAGTCGTTCCGTTTCGGGGGTTTTTAGAATAACCAGGTCATACTGTTCTGTGATTAATGGAACAAAATCGACACTCACTATTTTTGCTGCTTTTTCAATTCCGACTCCTACATCTACTTTTCCAGCAGAGACAGCTGAAGCTACACTTATATGGTTGGTCTCTTCGTGCTCATAACCCTGAATGTTCCTAGAAGAAATCTCATTGATTCTGAGTTGTTCATCAAGAAGGATTCGTGCTCCTGATCCTTTTTCTCGATTAATGATTTTCAGATTTTCTCTTTTTAAATCAGTCCAAGAGGTGAGTTTTAAAGGGTTCCCCTTTTTAACGTAAAAACCTGCTTTTCTTGAAAGGAGGTTTATTAAAATAAAACGATATCCCACTAAAATTTTTTTTATATATGGTAGATTGTACTCGCCTGTATCCCCGTCAAACAGATGCAAGCTAACAATGTCACCTTCTCCATTGTACATAGAGATTAGACTGTTTAAACTTCCTGTAAAAGATCTTAATGGTTTATAGGTTGAATTTTTTTCGATGTGTTTACCTAGAATATCTAAAACTAGGTCTTGTCCACTAATGACAATGTTATGGGAATCCTTTGTATCGTTCCTGTGAGGATCTCCAACAGAGGGTGGGAATGTAGTATTCTGGTTCGTTTTATTATTTTTTATATAATTGTCCAAGTCTTTTGCATCAATTCTCATCTGTCTTCCTACACGGAATACAGGAATTTCCCCTTTTTTAACAAGGTCATAAAGGGTTAATTTCGATACCTTTAAAAGCTGTGACACTTCTTCAATCGTATAGGAAAGCTCATTTGACATTTACATCCCTCCATCATTTATTTTAACTTACTGCCTATTAAAAAGTATATTCCAGATAAAAAAATGACAAATGTGATTTTTGTTCTACTCAATTTAGTTATAACTAGTTATAATTAATTATATCTAGTTATAACTAAATTGAAAGGGAGGGTAATATGAAAAAAAATAATGTTATCATCTACTTGATGATGCTATTATTATTGGTCCTGTCTGGGTGTTCAGCCAATGAACAAACAAAAAAGCCAGTAGAGCAGAAACAAGAAGTTTCTGAAAAGAAAGTGGAGTTGACGATTTCAGCAGCTGCTAGTTTACAAGATGCATTAAATGAGATTACAGCAACCTTTGAGAAGGAACATTCTAATGTGAAAGTAAACTATAACTTCGGAGCTTCAGGAGCACTTCAACAACAAATTTCTCAGGGAGCACCTGTGGATCTTTTCTTCTCTGCCGCTGAGGACAAATTTGATAAACTGGTGCAAGACGGAATAATCGAAGAGGCAAAAGGAACAGATCTAGTTGGAAATGAACTAGTATTAGTGGTACCAAACGATTCAAAAAAAGAGATTAAAACATTCGAGGACCTTACCAAAACAGATAAAATTTCCATTGGTACCCCTGAGGCTGTACCTGCAGGACAATATGCGAAGGAAACATTAGAAAAATTAAATGTTTGGACAGCGATTGAAGGAAAAGTGGTATATGCCAAGGATGTACGGCAGGTGCTTACATATGTAGAGACGAACAATGTGGACGCAGGAATTGTTTATAAAACAGATGCTTTGCTTTCAAAAAAGGTGAAAATTATTGCAACCGCAGAGGATAATACTCATGCCCCTATTATTTATCCTTTAGGTGTGATTAAGGACAGCAAGTATCCTAAAGAAGCCCAACTATTCTATGATTATCTTCAAAATGAAACATCAATGAAGACACTAGAGAAGTATGGTTTTAAAGGATTAAATTAATAGACAATGGCAACTGACTTTTGGTCACCAGTCATACTCTCCATCGAGATTGCAACTGTCTCTGGAGCAGGGGTATTAATTTTAGGATTATTTTTTGGGAAGGTGATGGCTAATAAGAAGTTTAAAGGGAAGACCTTAGTTGAAACGGTTTTCCTTTTACCACTCGTATTGCCACCATCTGTCATAGGTTTCTTGTTAATTGTTTTATTTGGAAGGAATAGTCCCATAGGACAACTGATAGAAGAATTGTTTAAACAACCTGTAATGTTTACGTGGTGGGCTGCCGCTATTGCTTCTGCTGTGGTAGCTTTCCCATTAATGTATCAATCTGCAAAGACAGGGTTTGAAGCCATTGATGAGGAAATTGAGAATGCAGCTCGTGTGGATGGGGCAAATGGATTTAAATTATTTATGTTTATTTCCATTCCACTCTCTCTTAAAGCGATCATTTCGGGAGCAATATTGAGTTTTGCAAGAGCATTAGGGGAGTTTGGAGCTACTTTAATGTTTGCTGGAAACATCCCAGGAAAAACCCAAACCATTCCAACAGCTATATATGTAGCCATTGATTCAGGCAATATGGAATTGGCTTGGTTATGGGTGTCGAGTATGATAGGTATTTCATTTTTAATGTTAATATGCGTAAACCTAATGAAATCCTGATGGCATATGAATAAATACTCTTTTTTAATACTAATGAGGCATTCTTTTAATTAGGGATGTCTTTTTCTTTTTATTAAATCTTTATATTTCCTACAAAGGAAGTGATATTTAATTCCTTATCTCCTTTGTATCTATTAATGACTTTCTTCCCTGGTGGAGCAGCTTCTGCAAAGTAAATATTTTCCCCTGACAATTTATTGTTTTCTGAGATAATTCTTCCGTTTTTAGTTGAAATATGTAATCCAACCTCATTAAGATTTTCACTAGGATCTCCTACTTTTATGCTGCCGTTTTTTGTTTTAATATTGTTCTTTCCTTTCATATTAGAAAGGTCAGCGATTTTTACTCTACCAACTCCACTAGCTATATTGATCTTCCCATCAATTGTTCCTAAATTTATACTGCCGACATTCGAATCTTTTATATACAGAAATCACCTCTTCGTGAAGCAGAGGTGAATTTTTTGTTTGTCCTATTCTAAAAATTCAACAATCAAAGAATTGTTGTGTTAAAATTTGGTAAAGGGGTGGTTGGATGAAAGAGGAAAATAAACCATTTAATGATGTAATTGATCACTTTAACAAAATAGAGGGAAATGCCACAAATCCAACAAATGCTAAATTGAAAAAGTTGCCGAAACCATTGAAGTATTTTGGGTATTTTATGATTGGCTTCTTTTCTATATCTATGTTGTTAATAATTATTTTAAATTTATAAGACTAACTGATACTTGAAATTATGAATCCGCTATCATAATTGGGCAGCCTATTTCTTATTCAACTAAACAGGTACGATAGTGAAGTAAGCTGTCATAACAGAGCGATATTTTGGATTGAATGGGATTCTTGATGAACAAAAAGAAAAAGAAAAATTTGCAAGCATTGGTATGCGCACTAATAGCAGTTTCCTTGTTTATAATTTGGTGGTTTACCAGATAATCGCCAAAATAACGGGTAGTTTGTGAAAATATGTACTTGAAGTAGCTCAGTTCAAATAGGACTGGGCTATTTATTTTCACAATCAAAAAGCACCGCAAAATTCGGTGCAATTTCATATGCATTTTACTATACATCTTCAGCTGCAAATTCACGTTTTGCGATTGGTAACGGAACCAGTTAGGAATATACCTTCCTCTTTTTTTGTTGTAGCTTTCAGAGGTTTTTCTTTACATAAATATGGTAAACTTGAAAGAAAGGGGGGATTTTTTTTGAAAAAGATAATAGGGCTGCTGTTTATGGTTGTGCTGTTCGCAATGGTGGCAGCTGGCTGCAGCAAGGAGCCCATGCCTCAGGACCGATTAGCAGCATACATAAAGCTATGGAATGAGCAAAAGTTTGATAAGATGTATGATTACCTTTCAGAGGGATCGAAAGAGGTGATTTCGAAAGAAGATTTCACTAGTCGCTATCAAAAAATCTACGATGACCTACAAATTACAGACCTGAAGTTGGTCTTCGATAAACCGGGAGAAGATGAAGAACTGGAAAAGGATCAAAACACTGTCACTTATGATTTTTCCGCATCCATGGACAGCATCGCCGGAGAAATCAAATTTACACACAAAGCTAAGATGAAAAAAGAAGAACGTGACAAAAAGAATAACTGGTATGTGGACTGGAACACCACGTATATTTTTCCACAATTGAAGGATGGCGACAAACTCGGTATCAGCAATACAACGCCGAAACGCGGGCAAATCTTTGACCGGGCAGGCAATGGATTGGCTGTGAATGGACAGGTGTACGAAGTTGGAGTGATTCCAGGAAAGCTTGAAGGGCAGAAGGAGCCAGTCATTCAGCAATTATCCAGTCTTCTGAAAATGACACCGGAGCAAATTAACAAGGCACTTAACGCTAGTTGGGTGAAGCCGGACTTGTTTGTGCCCTTAAAGAAGGTATCGATGGGCGATACGGAGCGTATCGCTCAATTAGTCGCCTTAGAACCTGTGCAAACGAAAAAGGTGGAAGCGCGAATTTATCCATATAATGAAGCGGCGGCTCATTTAATTGGCTATGTCGGCTCGATTACAGCTGAAGAGTTGGAAAAGCTTAAAGATAAAGGCTATACAAGCTCAGATTTTATTGGAAAAAGAGGGCTCGAGGAAGTTTTTGACGAGCAGCTAAAAGGGAAAAGCGGCGTAAAAATCACGATTAAAAAACCCGATGGCGCTACGGAAGTCCTAGCCGAAAAGCCGGTAGAGGATGGTAAGGATTTATCGTTGACCATCGATATCGATTTACAGGTGAGTCTGTATGGCGAGCTTGTTGGTGAGGCAGGTGCAGGGGCGGCTATAGACCCGGTAACTGGTGAGACGCTGGCACTTGTCAGCTCCCCATCATTTGACCCAAATCAAGCCACCCTGGGCTTCTCAAGTGATGAGTGGAACCAGCTTCAAGAAAATCCACAAAAGCCAATGACAACCAGGTTCAATAAGTCTTATGCTCCAGGTTCTGTGTTTAAGCCTCTAACCGCTTCGATTGGGCTCAAGAATAAAACAATCACTCCAGAGCAAACGATGGATATCAAGGGATTGAAATGGCAAAAGGGTGCCTCGTGGGGCAATTATTTCGTGACGAGAGTTCATGAATCCAACCCAGTTAACCTAGGAAATGCAATGGTCTTTTCGGATAATATTTATTTTGCACAGACGGCATTAGGAATCGGAAAAGATCCATTCATTGCTGGCTTGAAAGAATTTGGCTTTGAAGAAGAGTCCGACTATCCTTTCCCGCTTGAAAAATCAACAATTGGAAAATTGGATAATGAAATTTCCCTAGCCGACTCCGGTTATGGTCAGGGTCAAATTCAAATGAGTATTGTTCATTTACTGCAAACCTATACACCATTTGTGAACGGTGGAAATATGATTAAACCAAGCCTCTTGCTGGATGTTGAAAAAACGGAGAAACCAGTGGTTTCACCTGAGATCGCCACTACGGTTTCGTCGTTGTTAAGGAAGGTTGTCGGTGACTCGGATGGTACCGCACATTCTGCTGAAATCGCAGACTATCCATTATCGGGAAAAACCGGAACAGCTGAAATCAAACAAAAGCAAGGTGAAAAAGGAACTGAAAACGGCTGGTTCATTGCTTACAACACCAACTCACCAAATGTAATGGTTGCGATGATGGTCGAAAACGTGCTAGATCGTGGCGGCTCGCAGATTCCAGTGAAAAAAGTAAAAAATGTCTATATGAACTTGAAGTAGAAAACCAATACCACCCATTTAAGATGGGTGGTATTGGTATTTTTCAAGGTCAATGATTCCATTCAGCCCGATTTCAATTCCTTCACTCTCAAGTGAGAAGAGCTGCTCATGATAGGACTCATCATCCTGGAGGGCAATTTGACCTTTAGCATTGACGACACGGTGCCAGGGAAGGTGATGCTTCCTGCTCATCGAGTGCAGTGCCCGGACAACCTGACGTGCGGCACGCGGGCTCCCAGCCTCTCTGGCTATTTGTCCATAGGTCATAACCTTGCCTTCGGGAATAGCTTTTATTATCTCAATAACTCTTTCTGTAAAAGGCTGCATAGGTCAATTCCTTTCCTGTCTACTCGTCTATTATAAAATAAAATTATTTTCAATAAAATTTTCATTCGACATTTTGTCACGACAAATTTCTCAGGAAATATTCGGTGAGGGTTTTTATATTTCTTTTAAAATCTATATAGAATGCGCATTACAGCATTTTCGCAGTGGTGTCGAAAAAGGCAACTTAGAAATTATTTTTCGATGAAAGTATCCTGTTTTTCAAAAAAAATACATGATATCTTGTCCTGATTGGATAATTCGTGCATATTCCCGTATCCAAGCTAATAAAATGGTTACAAACCTTTACAAAGAGAGTGTTTGAGGTGAAGAGTCGTTTGAGGCTTTTATGGATTTAGTTGGGGACATGATTATTCATTGTAATGGCGCAGGGTGACAGGCACCACTCGTGGACACTGTCCACCTGAGGCGGACACTTTGTTGATGCAGTATTTGTCTTAGTGATAAGCGGGTCTCATTTCGCACTTCTCACATCCAATTTAGGGAGGGCGAGTGGTGTGCACGATTACATCAAAGAGAGAACTATCAAGATTGGAAAGTATATCGTGGAGACGAGAAAAACGGTTCGTGTAATTGCGAAGGAGTTTGGCGTATCCAAAAGTACTGTCCATAAAGATTTAACAGAGAGGCTTCCTGAAATAAATCCAGAACTTGCAAATGAAGTAAAAGAAATTTTAGATTATCATAAATCGATCAGACATCTCCGGGGTGGAGAAGCGACGAAAATGAAGTATCAGAAGGAAGAAAAAGAAGGTGAGGCCGTTAAATAGGCCGATTTTCAGAAGAACTCTCGCTACAAAAGAAAAAATGTTTTGAAATGGCCATTTTCAAATGACTTCTTGGAGCATTCTAAGAATGTCAGGGAAAGGGCCATTTTTAATGGCTGAAAAGGCGGGCATTTTCTTTCAATAAATTTTTTCCGACAAATTTCTACGTTTTTTAGGTAAAAAGTATGGAAATTTTAAGGAATATGGTAGAATTAACAATTAGGAAAGTATGACCGTTTCAAGGAGGAAAGAAAAGAGAATGTTTGCTAGGGATATTGGGATTGATTTGGGAACGGCTAACGTGTTAATCCACGTAAAAGGCCGCGGAATTGTATTGAATGAGCCTTCTGTTGTAGCAATAGATAGAAATACGAATCGTGTTCTTGCTGTTGGTGAGGAAGCTCGCCGTATGGTAGGACGTACACCTGGAAACATCGTCGCGATTCGCCCGTTAAAAGATGGGGTAATTGCAGACTTTGACGTAACAGAAGCAATGTTAAAACATTTTATAAATAAGTTGAACGTGAAGGGCTTTTTATCGAAACCGCGCATTCTGATTTGCTGTCCAACGAACATCACAAGCGTTGAGCAAAAAGCAATAAGAGAAGCAGCGGAAAAAAGCGGCGGAAAGAAGATTTACTTAGAAGAGGAGCCGAAAGTGGCAGCGATTGGAGCTGGGATGGATATTTTCCAACCTAGTGGTAACATGGTTGTGGACATCGGTGGCGGAACAACGGATGTAGCGGTCCTTTCAATGGGCGATATCGTTACTTCATCCTCCATTAAAATGGCCGGCGACAAGTTTGACATGGAAATCCTCAATCACATCAAGCGTGAGTACAAGCTATTGATCGGTGAACGTACAGCTGAGAATATTAAAATCAACATTGGAACCGTATTTCAAGGATCACGCTCGGAAGAAATGGAAATTCGCGGACGTGATATGGTCAGCGGTTTACCGCGTACGATTACGGTCCGTTCAGAAGAAGTTGAAGGTGCATTACGCGAGTCTGTGTCCGTAATCGTTCAGGCGGCAAAAAGCGTTCTTGAACGCACACCACCAGAACTATCAGCCGACATCATCGACCGCGGCGTCATCTTAACAGGCGGAGGAGCCCTGCTGCACGGAATCGACGCATTGCTTGCAGACGAGCTCAAAGTTCCAGTCTTAGTGGCCGAAAACCCAATGGACTGCGTTGCCATCGGAACAGGCATCATGCTCGACAATATTGACCGAATTCCGAAGAGAAAACTTGGATAAACTGGTAGGACAAAGTCTAATGACCACAAATCATTGGGCTTTTTTTATTGGTTTGGCACGTAAAAATGAAATTTGGCAGGTAATGTATCTCAATCGGCAGGTAAAATTACAAGACCGGCACCTACCAATATTTTTCACCACTTTTTGCCATGGAAATACTTTTTCTGCTAAAAAACTACTGACTAATTCCTAATTATTTTTTAAAATAGAGTATAATATTAAGTAAAACGAAAAAAACAGCAGAAGAATGGACAAACTAAATGTCCAATACTATAGATGGATTTCGGTTAAAGGGGAATAAAGAGATGTCAATTAATCATCTAAACCAGGTGAAGTCGAGGGAAGAGTATAAAAAGAAGATAAAAGAAGAAGCTGTAGATGGTTCTACCACTCAAAAAGCTTCTAAAGTTCAAAGTGCCAAAAAAGAGGAATATGCTAATAAGCGGATTCGGATCCGTTTTATTCCAATATGGCTTAGAATTATTCTTTTAGTCATCTTTACTGGGGTTTCTATGGTAGCAGGTGCTGCGATTGGCTATGGTGTGCTCGGGGATGGAAAAGCGTGGGATGTGTTGAAAGTATCCACCTGGACACATATTATTGATTTAGTTGAAAAAAAATAAACGAGGAAGGGCTCACAAGCCCTTCCTTTTTGTATACTCTTAATAGTAAAATGTATATATCTGTTCCTATGAGGAGGTACTAAATATGTTAGATGTGACACAAATTAAAGAAATTATTCCCCATCGTTATCCATTTTTACTTGTAGATAGAATTTTAGAGGTAGAAGAAGGGGTAAAGGCAGTTGGAATCAAGAATGTAACAGCAAATGAAGAGTTTTTCAATGGTCATTTTCCTGATTATCCCGTGATGCCAGGTGTGCTAATTGTCGAGGCGCTTGCGCAGGTGGGAGCTGTTGCCGTATTGAAAAAAGAAGAAAATCGCGGAAAATTAGCTTTTTTCGCTGGAATTGATAGCTGCCGATTCAAAAAACAAGTGAAACCGGGTGACCAGCTGCGACTAGAAGTAGAAATTGTGCGCTTGCGCGGACCAATTGGAAAAGGAAAAGCAGTGGCTACAGTGGACGGAGAAATTGCCTGTGAAGCAGAAATAACATTTGCATTAGGGAAATAATCGGGGAATTCTCCGATTATTTTTTTTTGTAATAGTCCCTTAAAACTTGGGGAAAATAACTTAAGACCAGTAAAGGGGTCAATATTTTTCTTATGGAAAGGGGCTTTTACGTTTGAAGAAAAAGCTGTTTTTATTGCTAGCAAGTGCGCTTCTATCAGGTTTTATGTTAGCAGGTTGTAACAATAATAATGATCAAAATCCGCCGCCACCGGTGGTGAATGATGGAGACAATACACCACTTGATAATGATAACAACTTAGACAACGATAACGATTTAAACAACACAAACACACGTTATAACAACAATAATGGGTTAAACAACACGAATACTCGTTATAACAACAATAACGGGTTAAACAACGATCACTTCCCTAGAAGCGAAGACATCAACACGCCTACTGACAAAGACCCGGACAAAGACAGAAATACACCACGGGAAGAAATCATCGAAGACGACATTGATAGGAAAGACCGCGACAACATAGACGAATAAAAGTAAGTAGGGCAGGCTTTCGCAGCCTGCCCATTCATTATTCGTGTTTTATCTTTAATTTCGGTTTACTTTTCATTTTATCCTTAAATTCCTCAAGTAAAGCTTGACCGCCTAGACCTTTTTCAAGCAGGCTGTCGAGCAAAAGCTCAGAGTAATCACTTCTGTTACGGCGTAACTGCCCTTCAAACAAGACGCTTATGTGGTTCTCGAATTTGTTCAGTGAAGCAATTTTGGTTTGGAAATAGGCAGGAGCATTTTCGCGCTTGGTGATAACCGCTTGTACAATTACCTCGCGGCTTTGCTCGTGGATTTTTTGGAAGTAGTCATAAAGGGATAAATCTGTATAGGCTTCAAGCAGCCAGCTAGCTCGTTCGTTTTCTTTATTGATAATTAATCCATCTTCTAATGGGATTTCAACGGTATTTCCATCCTCAACAACTTCCAAAGCGACTAACTTAAAGGTTTTCATCTGCAATACCTCCGGTTATCGATTCTCGATCACATTTTCTAAATTATAACATAATAGTGCTGGAAACAAATGTCGAAAAATATTTGTCGTATTTTGCAATTAAGTCTTTTGACGAAAAATTGCCCTTCCAAACTAGTTTTTTGCCCAAGGTGAAAAATTGAATTTGGAACAAATAACACTTCGAAAATCTGAATTTCACCGTTTTACAGCAAGGGTGCAGAGGGTCTATGATTAAGCCATCAAAAGGAGAGGAGAAAACATATGATCAATCAAGTCACGCTTGTTGGAAGACTTACGCGGGATCCGGAATTGAGAAAAACAACTGATGGGCTGCCTGTTACTTCTGTGACATTGGCTGTTAGCCGCCAATTTCGAAACCAGCATGGGGAAATTGAAGCAGACTTTGTACAGTGCACAATTTGGAAAAAAGCTGCAGAAAATACTGTCCAATACTGCCGGAAGGGATCCGTTGTAGGAGTAACAGGAAGGCTGCAAACACGGCATTATGATAACAAAGAGGGGAAGCGAGTTTATGTAACAGAGGTAGTGGCCGAGTCAATTCGCTTCTTAGGTGCAAAACCGAGTTATACCCCAGCTGAACCACCACCAGCCGTAACGGTTATAAAGGAGGAGTTGCCTTTTGCCTGATCACGATGATGTTGCTAACAGCTTAGAACAGCTGCTTGAAAGTTTGATAAAAATGGTGGGTAGGGCCAATAAAAATAACGACTACCTGCAAAAGAGAATGATTGAGATGAACCAAAACATGGACAGTCTCCAGAAAAGAATCAGCCAGCTAGAATGGATTATGAAAGGGCAGTTAAAGGACGGCCCCTTCAGAAACTACCCCACACATCCGCATACACACACTACATCCGAAATTCACGACAATATCTCAGTTCATTTTTGAAAAAATTAAATTAGAACTCATATCTAAAAAATAAGTTATTGGAAGGTAACGATGATTTTAGTAAACCTAGAATCAAATTTTGGTTCCTTTTTAAAATTTCCCCCCGAAAGTAGAGGTTCCGTAGTTAAAAGAAAAACCAACAGCCTCCAAAATCATCCCCATTTTCCGGCCGGGCAGCGCCGGAATTTTTTTGCCTTTAGAAATGAATAAATTTTGTACAGTGGGACAAACTAGTACAAAACCCCCTGTGTTTTATTTTTCAAGGCCGCTGATAATAGATCAGCGGCCTACTTTTTTAGATATTTTTATGTTTTTTAACTTAACGGTAAAAGAAATGCCATAGTTCGAATGTGTGTGATACGCATGGTGGTTTGCGTGAAAAAAATGCATATTTTACATTTAATAGTTTGATAACAATATAGGAAAAAAGGAGTATTAAAATTATTGTCGAATAATAAAAAATGATGTAAATATTTGTCTAACTGGAGGTCATTAAAACCGATGCCAAACTTACTCATTTTTATAGGGGAACGACCGAGTCACTTGGAAATGCATATCAAAGGGAAACCAGAATTCTACGATGCCATGTTACTCTCAAAAAAGTCTAATCACCTATCTTCAAACCTGACCTACCATTCTATCCCTCTTCACCAAACACGAGTTACCATTCATATCCGTGAGAATAACTCCCAATTTAACTGTCATCACCAGTCATTGCAGCTGATCGAAGGAGAAAAGCCACTTTCCGAAGAAGATGCTTACGATATATTCACTAACTTCGCCATTATGGACGACAACAAAGTCGCGTTCTTAATGCTTTCAGGCAGAAAAAGAATCAGATTAGGAGAAAAAGTAGACCCAAGGGTTTTGGTTGCTAGTAAGAAGCTGGAGGCCTAAACAAAAATCAATTTCTTCGAGCTCCTAAAGTTCGAAGAAGTCAGGTATAATTTGAATCATGTATTATACCGAAAAATAACCTAATAAAATTTAATAAATGGGGTTGTTGCGTTGAATATACTAAATCTTGCTGCAGTCGGGTTGCCTTTGGTTATTTTCGTTATCGTGTTAATTGGATTTTTCAAGATGTTCGTATTAAAAAAGAATATTACGGCGAATTACACACCATTTGATGAGATTACAGGGCAGTCACCGATCGTATTCCACCAGGAGCATGAAGTAATCGCCGAAGACGAGGATCAAGGTGATGGGAAAAAACATCCCATTCCTGGAATAAAAGATTAACCGCATCACCTAATATTATAAAAGAATGACAAATTTAATCGAAAGGACTTCGGAGTTTTTCCGGAGTCCTTTTCTTGTTTCTACCTAAGTGCTCAGAATAGTTAACCAGAAACCAAAATGCACCATCCACTTCACAATTTAGACAATAAAAACCCAATTTCCCCCTCTATGCGCGTGTAAAAAACCTCATATACATACCACCCATTAGCGTAAATATTACATTTAAAAACACACTGTCCACCCCACGCGGACAAAAAGGGCGAAATGTCCACGAGTGGTGACAGGCACCGAGAGGTTTACCTATATTTCTCATCTGTTTGAGTTGTTTTCCACTGTTATATGACAATTTGTGATAGAGTTTTAATGTTTTTGTAATATAACTGGTACATTGTCATGGTATAAATAGATTAATAGAGAAGGGGGAAAGCGTATGCAACTTTTAAGGCGTATGATTTTCATGTTTCTAACATGCGTATTATTGGTGTCAGGTACCGTTGTGGCACATGCACAATCAAGTAAGGAAACTTTACATAACGTTGAGCAAGAGCTTGAACAAAAGGCGAATGAAAAGAACTCTATTAATAATGAAATCCAAAATATAAAAAAAGAGATGGAATCATTACAAACTTATATTACACAAAATAGAGAAGCTTTGGCAGAAACTCAAAAGAGAATTGCTGCAACCCATCAATTAATTGAAAAGAAAAAAGAGGAAATCGTTGTCCTTCAGGATAAAATTCATAACCGTAAAGGTGTTATGAAAAATCGATTAGTGGCGTTACAAGAGGATGATAAACTAAATGTCGTGATTAATGTAATGTTAGAATCTGAAAGTGTAGCAGATTTAATTCAACGCGCAAGTGCGGTAACGACTCTGTTAAACGCTGATAGAGATATTATGATTGACCAAGAAAACGACCTTAAGCAAATTGAAGAAGATAAGAAGGAAATTGCCAAGCAAGAAGAACAGCTAGCCGTAGAACAAGAAAACCTTGCGAAACATCAGGCTGAACTTGATATGAATTTACAAAAGAGACAAGAATCATTAACGGTAATGCAACAAAAGTATAGTCAAGTTGACCAAGAAATGGCAGGAATTCAAGCGCAGTTGCAAGAGGCACAAGCGAGAGTTCGTCAAGAACAAGATGCAGCGAGAGCAATGGCAGCTGCTAACAGTCCTGCACCGCCTTCAACTCCAGCACCGACGGGTAAAGAAATGTATGTCACTTCGACTGCTTACAGCTGGCAATCCTCAGGAAGTGTAACAGCAACGGGCATCAATATAAAAGAAAATCCAAATATAAAATTAATTGCAGTTGATCCATCTGTTATCCCATTAGGTTCAAGGGTATGGGTAGAAGGTTATGGTGTGGCGATTGCTGGAGATACCGGCGGCGCCATCAAAGGCCATAAAATTGATGTGGTAATGCCAGACAATGCACATGCAATTGCATGGGGCAGAAAAACCGTGAAAATCGTCGTTTTACAATAGTAAATGAAAAAAGAGATCCGACATCCTTAAAAGATGTTTGATCTCTTTTTTCATTTCATCGTGGGCGGTGCCTGTCACCAAATATACATTACTGTATAATTAACCAAATAATACCAATTACCCCAAATACACCAGATCTTTGAGTTCGTCTGTGGAGAGTTCGGTGATCCAGTTTTCGCTTTGGATGATTTGGTCGTTTAGGTGCTGCTTTTTCTCTAGCATGGCGTCGATTTTTTCTTCTAGTGTGCCGGTACAGATGAGTTTATGCACGTGAACGAATCGGGATTGACCTATCCGATATGCTCTGTCAGTGGCTTGATTTTCGACTGCTGGATTCCACCAGCGATCGTAATGGATAACATGATTGGCAGCCGTCAGGTTCAATCCGGTTCCTCCTGCTTTCAAGGAAAGCAAGAACACTGGGAACTCCTGGTTTTGGAAACGCTCAATCATGTTATCACGCTGTGTCTTCGGTACACTTCCGTTTAGGAACGGCACCTCAACGCCAAACTTATTCTTTATTGTCGAGCGAATCATTTCGCCCATTTCAATATATTGAGTAAAGATCAGACAGCTTTCGCCTGACTCTAAAACTGCTTCTACAAGATCAACTAACTTTTCTAGTTTATTCGAGCGATCTAGGAGCAGCCGGTCAGCTGATTTTTCCTTAAGATAGAGAGCAGGGTGATTACAAAGCTGCTTCAGCCTGCTGAGCATTTGTAGGATTAACCCCTTGCGCTCAAAGCCCGAAAGCTTTTCAATTTCTGCAAAGGTATCGCGGACAAGCTGCTCATACAACGAAGCCTGCTCCGTTGTAAGCGGACAGTACTCTTTTTGTTCCTGCTTGTCAGGAAGGTTAAGGGCAACCTCGTCGTCCTTTTTCGTCCTTCTCAAAAGGAACGGACGGATTAGCGACTGAAGTTCATTAACTTTTTCCCTTTTCTCATCCTTTTCAATCGGAATGACGAATTTTTTCTGAAATTGCCCTAAGCTGCCAAGATAGCCATGGTTGGTAAAATCAAAGATCGACCATAACTCTGATAAGCGGTTTTCCATCGGAGTACCGGTCAAAGCGATGTGATGGCTTCCACGAAGCCTTCTCACCGCCCTTGACTGCTTAGTTCCTGCGTTTTTAATATTCTGTGCTTCATCAATCGAAATCGAACTCCAGAGTATCGACTCAAACTCCTCCGAATCCATATGGCTCAGTCCGTAAGAAGTTAGGACAACATCTACATCCTTGATCTTTTCCGTAAAATCCTCTTCCTTCAGTCGGTTCGAACCATAATGCAAATACACATTAATCTCAGGAGCAAAACGCTCAAGCTCTTTCTGCCAGTTACCAAGTACAGATGTCGGGCATATAATCAATGCAGCCTTAACAGGCGTCTTTTCAGTGGAGGAGCTCTTTACTTTGGAACCTTTTTCAGGATCTCCGTCCTTGGTACCTGTCACCGTTTCAGGAAGTGCTCCAATTTCATCTTTAACCTTCAATAGATACGCGATTAATTGAACTGTTTTTCCAAGCCCCATGTCATCAGCAAGGACTGCACCAAATCCGTATTGACGCAGGAACCAGAGCCAGCTCATTCCTAGCTGCTGGTACGGGCGGAGTTCGCCCTGAAGCCCTGCAGGAACTTCTTCCATTGGTATCTCATGTGCTTCAGAAAGCTGCTTAATCATTTTCTTCCATTGGCTGTTCAATTCAATTTGAATACGCGCGAAGGCTTTCGGGTTTTCTAGTTCATCTTCAGTAGGAGGAGTCTCAACAAGCTCCTGCTCGAGTAAATCCCTTACATGCAAGCCTTCCTTTTCGGCACGCTTCATCAAATCCTGAATTTGTCGAATAAATCCTGGGTCCAGCTTAACCCAACGTCCGCGAATAAACACAAGTCGACGTTTTTCTTCGACAAGCTGGCCGAATTCTTCCTCGGACAGGTCGACACCGTTCATGGAAAAACGCCAGTTGAAATCAAGCATAGCCTGCAGCCCGACAAATGACGGGCGGTGGCTGGATGAACCTTTTAGTGACGCCTTCACCTTTAAATTGGCATTCTTCATTGCCTGCCACCAGGCAGGTAGTAGTATCTCCACGTCCAAAGCCACAAGGGTTTCACTGGCCTCTGTCAAAAACATCCATGCTTCTTCCTCTGTGAGGCCAGATTTCAATGTTACTCCGTCCTCACATAGCCATGGTATTAACCTTGCCCAGCGACCTTGCTCACGGTCAACTCTCTCCAAAAAGGGTTTCCATCGTGCAGGGAGCTTTGCATCCAATCCATAAACATCATCGACATTCTTCTTACCACGCAAAAAGACATCGAGATTCCAAGGACCTTCTCCATCTAGGGGTTCCTCTAACCTCAGACCAATGGTGAAGGGAGTGTCGCTTTCCTTGATTCCGACCCATTCAAGCCAGGTTTCCTCGTCAAAATACCGTGCCAGTTCAGCACCAGAAATACCTTGTTTTCTGAGTAAAGCAAGCTTTGGTCCAAACAACTCTTTCATGGAAGCATTTCGCGTTAAATAGGCGTCCAGGGCATGGTCGTATAAATCTGAGATAAATTCCTGTACGGTTTCAGAAGCTTCATCTCGTGGATTGACTTCCTGATCCCAAAAAGAAGGGTCGAACTCATCTACAACCCGGACAGGAAGCTGCCAGCGGAAGTCGCCGTTTTCCCAAACGGAAAAGTCAGGAAGCCAGTCCTTCTCGAGAATTCCTTCATGGAGAGAGTGAGCCGCAGCTAAACAAATCTCTGATTGATCACTCCAGTCCCAGTCAATAAACCGGTTGAACGACTCCTTTGCAAAAAGAGAGACAAGGTGCCAGCCTGTAACCACAACACCCTCGATGCCATCCACAGACTCCGTTTCTAGAAGCGTGCCAAAAAAGCTCTCATCATGACGGCTGAACAGCACATTCTTCCACTCAGAAGGAGGCAAACCATACCCGTGCTCATCCTCAGCAGCCAGAAGATAACGGCCATCAGCCAATTTAATTGTCAGAAGCTTAACAAATCTAGTTTTCAGCATCGTAAGGTTACTCCTTTTACTAGGGTGGGGTGATGTGCAGTGGACAAAATAAGGATTTTTATTTCCATATATTGTCTGAACGTCCAAAACCCCTAAAAAAATATCCAAAAGTCCTCTAAAAAAGTCCAAAACATTAGATAAAAAGTCCAAAACATTAGAAAAAAAGTCCAAAACATATTTTAAGTCCGAACTACCTAAAAAATGTGGAATATTTGGACGAATACTGTCCGCCTGAGGTAGACAATGTCCACGGGCGGTGCCTGTCACCACAGAAAGACAGTGTCCACGGGCGGTGACAGGCACCGCCTATTCCACACTATTCTTCTATGAGTTTGCTCCGTTTGCATTCTTCGTGGAAGGCGCGGAGTCTTTTGGTTTTTTCCATTAGGCTGTCGAGGAAGTATTGCCAGTCGTCGACTCGTTTGATTTTTTTGTATAATGTACGCAGTTTTTTTAGGTGCCGGACAGCTGCTTTGTAGCTGGACCGGTTTTTTTGATTGATTTCGTTCAGCGCGGTTTGGTGCAGCATTCCGAGCAGTACCTCCGGTTTTTCCTTTTCGATTACCTTTACGCGTTCCTTTGGCAGGTCGTAAAAATTCCAGCCCATGAACGCCTGAAGATCACCCCATTTGTCGAACTGCCTGCGTTCAAACAACATAAATTCATATTCCGTATAGCTGTAAGGCAAAGTCGCGAGCATGGCGCGCTCGTACAATTCCACTTTCCCGTTCTCAGAGACGTAAGGGGCGATAGCCTTAAGCGCCGATCGAGTAAAAGACGCACAGGTATGATAGGTTCTTAGGAAATCTAAATAGCCTTTAAGTTTGGAAATAAACAGCTCAATTAGCGGTCCAACTCGTTTCCATGCTTTCGTTTGTGATAATAGGTCAACCCAATGGAGCAAATAGGGTGTGATGACCTTATCGTCAATTTTATTAATCAAGTCTAATGCCAGTTCATCCTTTTGCTGCAAAAAGCTGATATGAATCCCTGCAACCATTAGCGGATTTGGATTCTCCCAATCCTGTAGGGACTTCATCCGGTCATTAATCAATATGATTTCTTGATCACGCCATTCCTTCTTTTTAAAAAGGTTGGTCCAGAGGAGACGGTAGAGATAGACACGTTCCTGCTCAAGTTCCTTAGAAACTGTAAGCAGTTCAAACACTTCGTCCTTTAATTTTAAAATAAACTCGTCGAAGTCAAACGGCAGCGATTGAACGCCAATTTTCAAGACGAGTTCATCTGCATCCTCGATTAAATTATGGAACACAGAGAGGTACGCGCGTCTTACTACATCCTCAGCAAACCCTGATTTCTCTGTAAGAGCAGCCAGCTTCTTAAACGAAACCACAATCCCGACCATTTCATATAACAAGCGCCATTCCTGTTCCACTGGAGCACTCGCTTTAATCCGCCGTTCGTAAATATTGAAAAGCTCTGCAATAATAAAAGGGCTCGAATACTTTTTTGAATTAAGGATCGTGTCGAAGCTGACTTCAAACGATTCGACCCAGCGCCCATAATCAGGCTTCATCACACCGTTCGCCTTAATCAAATCTTTTGCCTTTTGAAGCCCCCAGGTCGCAACGTCATTCTTCTCTTTCATCGGTTCCCGCCACTCCGCCACCCAATCGGCCACGCTGCCGACCTTTGCATAAGCAGCAAAAAATACAGCCATCTGATGGCGGCACAGTCCCTCGTGAGGACAAGTACACTGACTCGAAGCCAGAAAGGCAAAATTGAGCTTCACGTGGCAAGGCGTCACGTCCTGTACCATCGCCGTAATTTGGTTATTCCATATTTGTAATTGCTTGACCAACCCTTGCCGATACAGCATTAAGCCCTTTTGAACGAGCTTTACATCATCAGCATCATGCGGATGCAGCAAATCTTTAATCTCTTCTGCAAGAAGTTCAATCCGTTCATTAGCAGTCGTTGACCCCAAAGTCACGACCCCCTTTTTTAGAAAAATCCATATTCCTATATTATACCCAAAAATTGGCCGTTCGAGGAGAGAAAAAGGGATTTCTATTCAAGACAAGCATTTTTATTAAAAAAATCGTCGTATATTTACGTGCCGAATTCAAATTTTTCGTGTCAATCCGATCCCCAGCAGTAAAAAAAGCTTGGCGCATGCCGGGCATAGGTAATTGTCTTTGATTATATCTACGTTTCAGGTCATTTCATCGTGTAGAGATCATAGATCAAAATACCAAATGAAATCCTTTTCTAGAAAAATAATATTTACGTGCCGTTTCCGGGGATTACGTGCCGAATCTCACATTTACGTGCCAAATTTTTAATTTACGTGCCGAATGCAAAAATTCGACCACAAACAAAAAAAGTCCAGGCATTTTGCAACGCCTGGGCTTAGGTATTTTCCATTTCGGAGGTTGTGTTCAAAGGTGGATTCTGTGCCAATTGGTGTGAGACGTATTCAAACAAGTGAGTGAGGTATTTTGTAAGCTCGAAGCCTTCATCATTAGCAAATTGTGATAATAGCAATTTAGTTTCATTCATGGATTCGTTCCCCCTTAAGATTCGTTCCTACCCACATTCTTACCAATCTATCATTCTCTTATACATACAAATGGAAATATAGTTCCAAGTACCCGAGCGCTAATTATCCTGATAAACCTAAAACACCAAATTCTGTGAATGTTTTTAAAACCCCCCCAGACCCAAGGATGAAGCAGGTAATATAGAGGATGGGCAATATGAGACAAAGACATGGGTATAAATCCCCCTATGCAGCAGCGAAATGGTCAGTGGTGTTACCGGGTTTTGGCCAATTTGATAATAAGGATTACATTATTGATATTTTTTTGATTAGCTTCGAATTTCTTATTATTCTATCCTCAAACTTAAATCTAGCGCTTGTACACTCATTTAATGGCGACTTCGCCCAGGCTCACAGAGTCCCACTAACAAGGTATGTCCAAATTAAAGATTGTGTCGCGGCATGACACGCAAAAACCAGCCCCAGCAGTACTAGGACTGGAATACCTTTATTATAAATTTTCTACTGAATCTATATTTTCGGTAACCCCAGTTTCCTGTGTTTCTATATCAGAAGCGAACCTTTCCAAGCCACCTGTAGCACAAAACAAAACCAGCGCAATAAACAACGCAATTAAAACTTTTTTCATCGAAATGATCCCCCAGTTATTTCCTTTTCTCTCTACTCAATAAGACGTAAGTAAATGGTGATTTGTTCCATAAAACATTTTGACAAAATCTGCAAGATAAAAAAATTCTTAAAAAAGAAAATTTCAGTGTGTTGCTTTTTTAAAATCGATATGATATATTATTTTTCGTGCAAATGACCAAATTAGTTTTTTAGTCAGTTTTTAAGAAGTGAGGTGAGTGGATGTGGCAGTGATTGATCGTAAGAAGTTGATTATTGAGGCGGCGGCTAAGTCATTTTCTTTGTATGGATATAAGGCAACGACGATGGATCAGGTTGCAAAGTTAGCCAATGTGGGGAAGGGAACAATATATACCTTTTTCAAAACGAAGGAAGAGCTATTTGATGAAATTATCAATTCGCTTATCGCTGATATTCGATTCGAAGTGGAAAGCGCAATGGATGATTCAGCTTGGATTCTTGAAAATGTGGACAGGGTGTTAAGCCGGGTTCATGAGTTTCGTAAATCGCATCAGTTAACGATTAAATTGATTCAGGAAGAACGTGATATGGGCACGCAAACCGTTGTCGAAGCAATGCAAAGAGTAGAGCAATCAATCATCCAGTACATGAAAGCCATTATTCAAAAAGCAATTGATAAGGGTGAAATCAAAACTTGTGATCCTGAGGTCACGGCCTTTGTGATGCTGAAGATGTACTTTTCCTTGGTTAACGACTGGCAAAGGAACCATCCACCATTAAAAAAAGAAGAAATAGTTACGCTCTTTGAACTTTACTTACTTAAAGGCTTGTTAAACTAAATGAGTCTTTTATTTTTAAGAAATAATGACCATTTGAATAAAATGGTCATTATTAAAAAACAAAAATGACCATGTGAATAAAATAGTCAGGAGGTTATCAACATGAAAGGTATTAAATCAGAATTAAAAACTATCCTTTCTAATCGGAAGGTTCTCATTCCCATCATCGCCATCCTCTTTATTCCAGTTTTATATGCAGGAATGTTTTTGTGGGCGTTTTGGGATCCTTATAAATATTTAGGCGACCTGCCTGTGGCGATTGTCAATCAGGATAAGGGGGCCGAGCTCGGTGGTGTGCAGCTTGAAATTGGTGAGGACCTGGTAAAAAACTTGAAGAAAAGTAATACGTTTGATTTTGATATAGTGGATAAGAAGCAGGGCTACCAAGGCTTGGAGGATCAAAAGTATTATATCCTAGTGGAAATTCCGAGTGATTTTTCGAAAAATGCGACAACCTTGCTTGAGGATCAGCCGCAAAAGCTGCAAATCAAGTATGTGCCGAATGAAGGGGCAAACTTCCTATCTGCGCAAATTGGTGAAACCGCAATGAAGGAAATCAAAGCGGAGATTTCTAAAGAGATAGTCACAACCTACTCTGAAAGCATTTTTGAAAAAGTAACAGAAATGGGTGATGGGCTAGGCAAAGCAAGTGAGGGGGCTGACCAGCTCAACGAGGGTTCGGTAAAACTCAACGAGGGAGCAGGGCAAATCAAGGAAAACCTTGAGCTCTTAGCAAGTAATTCGATTGAATTCGAAGAAGGTGTGGATAGTGCGGCGACGGGTTCCAATGAAGTAGCAAAAGGGACAGCGGCCATCCAACAAGGGTTAAAGGAAGTAGATGAAAAGCTGCCGCAGCTGGTGACAGGCACCGAAAAAGCACAAGCGGGGGCCGAGCAGATTAAAAAAGAGTTACCAGCTGGAATCGCAGCTGAAATCAACTCCCAGTTAACAGGAAGTACTGAAAAATTAAACGAAGGTATCAATCAGTTTGAAACACAGATTAGTGCAGGATTGTCCGTACAGATTGCTGACCAAATGATCGCACAGCAAACAGCAAAGATGCAGGAGCTGGCAGCGGCGTTAATCGCTAATGGAGTTCCAGCTGACAAAGTGACAGAAATAATGGAACAACAGGATGCACCAACTAAGGAAGAAGTGCAACAGCAGGTTGCGCAGGCAATTAAACCTGGATTACACCAGGGCTTCTCGCAATTTAAAACGCAGGTAAATGGACAATTGCTTGGAGCGACTGCTGGTTTAGAATCTCAATTGAAAAAACAAACTGATCCTGTCTTTGATCAGTTAATTGGCGGAATCGGTGAAATCAATGCCAACCAGGTGAAATTACAGCAAGGAATCCACCAGCTTTATACAGGGTCAACCGCACTAAATGGGGGTGCCAACCAACTGACAGCTGGTATGGGAGAACTGTCTGCGGGTGCAGGTAAAATAACTGAAGGAACTGGTAAGCTTGCAGAAGGATCTGCTGAATTACAAGCAGGCTCAGAAAAATTGCAGGACGGAACCTCAGAATTAAATGAGAAGCTATCAGCCGGGGCTGAAGCGGCGAATAGTGTACAAGCGAATGATGACACATTTGATATGATGGGCGAACCTGTGAAAGTTGATAAAAATGAGATTAACACTGTGCCAAACTACGGTACGGGCTTTGCACCATATTTCATCTCACTTGGTCTTTTTGTTGGTGCTCTTATCATCTCAATCGTATTCGGCCTAAGAGAACCAGCCGTAAAACCAGCTTCAGCGACACAGTGGTTTTTAGGTAAGTTAGGCGTCATTACAATCATAGGTGTGTTCCAAGCACTATTAGTCGATTTTGTGTTACTCGTTGGACTTGGAATCGAAGTACAAAGCTTGCCATTGTTTATCGTGACAACAATCTTAACAAGCATGGTGTTCGTTACATTGATCCAAATGCTCGTCACAACGTTAGCGGATGTGGGCCGTTTTATCGCCATTCTCATCTTGATCATGCAATTAACCACAAGCGCTGGTACCTTCCCACTTGCGTTAATTCCAGAGGCGCTGCAGCCATTTAACGCATTCTTCCCAATGACGTACAGTGTCCAAGCGTTTAAAGCAGTGATCTCAAGCGGCGACTTTGCATTCATGTGGCAAAACAACGCCATCTTGCTAGCCTACATCGCTGGTTTCATGCTTGTCACATTTATCTACTTTACGATCTCGTTTAAACGTAAACAGGTCAGTGAGGCAATGATCGAACAGGCTGCATAATAGAAACACTGGGTTCGTGGATGCGAACCTGGTGTTTTTTTTATATTTACGTGCCGATTTTGGATTTTACGTGTCGTTTTCCAAATTTACGTGCCGAAATCCTCTTTTACGTGCCAAACCGATTTCCCCATCAACAAAATTTCAAAAAAGCCTGGCGAACGCCGGGCTCAGGTCATTGCCTTTGGTATTTTTCTAAGTTCGAGGGAGTTTTTAAGTCATTATATTTCTTTTATTTGGAATTTATAATCATGTAAAGATACCTTTTCTAGTAAAACCCCTTTTTACTCGCGAGTTTTAGTGATTTACTCGCGGATTTTTACCATTTACTCGCCAAAGTCGGCGGTTTAATCGCTAAAGCAGGACTTTCATCCCCCTAAAAAGAAGAATATAAGGATAGGGAGTGTGCTCAAAATGATTAAAGCGGTGTTATTTGATTTAGATGGAACGTTGTTAGATCGAGATGAGTCGGTAAAAGGGTTCATTCATAGCCAATATGACAGGTTGAATAATATTGTTGGCCATATTCCAAGAGAGAACTACATAAAGAGATTTATTGAATTAGATCAACGCGGATATGTGTGGAAGGATAAAGTGTATCAGCAACTGGTCATTGAATTTCAAATAACGGAAATCACTTGGGAAGAGATGCTTCAAGATTATATCGCTGAATTCAAAAATCATTGCGTTCCATTTCCTAATCTCATCCCCATGCTGGAAGAGTTGAGGAGTAGGAATCTTCGATTAGGCATGATTACAAATGGCAGAGGGCAGTTTCAGCTTGATAATATAAAGGCATTAGGGATCGAAGAGTATTTTGATCGTATTTTAATATCAGAATGGGAAGGAATAAAAAAGCCAGATCCCGATATCTTTAAGAGAGCATTGAAGCAGCTTAATGTAGCACCCCACGAGAGTATTTATGTTGGGGACCATCCTGACAATGATGTAAAAGCGGCTCAGAATGTAGGGATGATAGGAGTTTGGAAGAAAGATCCTCAATGGAACCAGATTGTAGGGGATTGTGTAGTGGAGGATCTAGCTGAATTGCCTTTATTTTTGGAGAAGGAGTACCACCAACAATGAATTATTTTGTTATCGGTGATGTACACGGTTGCTATCATACGTTTAAAAAAATGATTACGAAACATTGGAATAAAGAGAATGAAGTGCTTATTCAGTTGGGGGATATCATTGACAGAGGAAAGAATTCGCCTCAGATGGTGCAGCTGGCAAGGCAATTAAGAGAGAATTATCCTGAACAAGCGATCTTTTTAAGGGGGAATCATGAGTTTGAAATCATTGATCATTTTATGAATCACCCCAATCATAATTGGCTGAGGCAGTGCGGGGAGGAAACGCTAAGGCAGTACGAGGCAGAAGGAATAGATTGTCAGAGTGATGTTAGGTGGATGAGTGAGCTGCCGCTATTTTGGGAAAATGATCACCTGTTTGTGTGTCATGCGGGAATCGCTGAGCAAGCAGCGGATCCATTTAAGGAAGACGATGGATTTAGTGTACTTTGGAATCGAAGTCCGTTAAAGAACATTCAAAAACTGCAAATTATTGGTCATACGCCATGCGATGAGCCCATGTATGATGCGGGCAGCCATTCATGGAATATTGATACGGGTGCAGCCTATTCGGGTTTTCTAGCAGGAGTGAAAATTACGCCGAATGGAGAAATAATCGAATTTATCAAAGAAGAAACGGATGTTAGAGATAAGAGTTGAAGATTGGGGGCTTATTGAATGAAAAGGCTCGTGATAATAACAGTTGGTAAAACACATAGTGGAAAAACAACATTTGCTAGAGCCCTAGAGCAAGAGTTGTCCAACTCACTTGTGATTGACCAAGATAACCATGCTGAATTCATCAACACCTATTATAAAAAACTATTGCCGAAACAAGGGACTAATACGATAAAGTACGCGATCACTCAAACGATTGTAGATTATGCTGTGGAGCAGACTAAATTTCATCTTATTCTATGTAACTCAAATCGTATTCGCAAAGGACGTTTAGAACTACTTAAACATTTTCATGAAATGGGATTTATCAACATTCTCGTAAATTTTGATATTCCTGAACATATCCTACGAAAACGAGTCGCAGAAAGTCGCCGTAGTAAAACTATATTTAGGAGTGCTTCTTCTTTTGAGGAAGTGCTGATTAGGCAACAAGCTGAGTCTCATATAGGTGATATATTAGAACCAACAAAAGATGAGGCAGATTATTTATTTGAAATTACAAACAGTGATGAGATTCAGTCTGTTATTCATAGAATTGTCAATATTGCTCAAAGTACATAAGTAATTCGAGAAACTGGCTTAACGCCCCAAGTTAATCGAGGAATTTCTAATTTTTCCTCGAAAAAGGGATAGCTGATAATTTGTAGAGTGAGAGAGGTTTTGTTCATGAGTATTAAAATAGCATATGGGGAGCACCCGTCACAATTTGGTGTGTTGCGCAGGCCCAAGACATCGGAAAGTTGTCCAGTTGTGGTAAGTATTCATGGCGGTTTTTGGCAGTCGAAATATGGTCTTGATGAAAATGACGCGCTTGCTAAAGATTTGGCGAAGCGTGGCTATGCGACTTGGAATATAGAGTACCGTCGAATCGGCGAGGAAGGCGGAGCGTGGCCGGGCACTTTTCACGATGTGATCAGTGCAGTCAACCATCTAGACCAGCTTAAAGACAGCTATCAACTTGATCTCTCAAGAATGGTGGTTATCGGGCATTCAGCGGGAGGGCACTTGGCTCTTTTGCTGGGATCGCTTTTGAATCAAAAGGAAAGCCCATTGGTTGTTTCGATAAAAGGAATCATCAGCCTCGCGGGGGTTTCCAACCTCAACGAAATGTTGCAGATACATACTGAAAGAGCAATTACTAGTCCCGTCACAGCGTTCCTTGGCGACTCACTTGAAGAGTTACCGATTGCGTCTCCAATTGAATTGCTGCCCATGAATGTGGAGCAAGTTTTAATTCATGGTGAGTTAGACCGCCATGTTCCAGTCTCCTTGAGTGTTGGGTATCATCGGAGGGCAATAGAGCTTGGCGATAGTGTCCGTTTGGTCACACTTCCAGATGCGGAACACTTCATGGTTGTCGATCCTTCGTCCTCGGCATGGAAAGCGGTAACCGATTCACTGGAGGGATTAATTTGAAACTGCTAGACCCACTAAGGAGTGAACTCGATGCAAAATGAAGTGATAAGAGCCATTGAATTACGTCATGAAGGGAAAGAAAAGGAATCAAACGAATTACTTTTAAAAGTAGTGGAGGAGTTTCCAACGGATGCCTATGTCAACTACCAATGTGCCTGGAGCTTTGATTTATTAGGGATGGAAAAAGAAGCCATCCCCTTTTATGAAAAAGCAATTGATCTAGGGCTGTCCGGCAAGGATTTAGAGGGAGCGATGCTAGGGTTAGGGAGTTCCTGCCGGGCATTGGGAGAATATGGAAAAGCAAAAACCGTTTTTCAAAAGGGAATCGAGTTATTTCCAAACAATCTGGCGTTTCAAGTTTTCTATTCAATGGTCCTATATAATTTAAAAGTGCATGACCGTGCAATGGAGATCCTGCTTACATGCTTGATTGATACGACAACAGACGATGACATCCTACATTATAAAAAAGCGATTCATTTCTATTCTGATAAATTGAATGAAATTTGGAGTTAGCACAAGAGAGGGTGTCCTCTTTTGTGCTTAGCTCATGCATTTTTTCAGATCCAGAATGGTCTGTAAATGCATCCCTTCGTGAAAAATGGTTCGAACCAGAACATGCTCGATGGTATGCATGCCCATTTCTGTTGGCGGGAACTCTTCCTCTAGTCGGTTACCGTATTCTGCTTTGATTTGAGAAGGTTGCTCTTTTAGTAGATTCTTTAACTCCTCCATTGAAGGTGTATCAGCAGTGAAGTTAGCAGGGGAGGTCCCATAGCCAAACCAAGTGTTAAATTGTTCGGGAACACCGGTCTTTTCTTTCGTTACAGCCTGGATCCACAAATATTGGTCGAGGTAGATATGCCCGAGGTTCCAGCGAATATTATTGTTGAATCCCTTTGGAATTACTTCCGCTTCGGCCGCAGTTACATTCGCTAGTACTCCTAAAATTTCACTTCGATAGCTTTCTAATTGGGTAAAAAATACTTCATGGCGACTTTTCATCTGCATGCCTCCTTTATTCACTGCATAGTATTCGATAAAAGTGATAGGCTTCCTGCCATTTTTCCAAAAAAAATACTGACTATTAAAGTCAGTCCATGTGACGCGAGGTGCTGCCTCCCGTCTGATATAATATATTCAAGTGTGCAAGTAAGTGTTACAAGAATCTATTATTTTTGGCTCTCCCGATATGCCTCTTTCACCCGTTTAATCTGAGCAAGGTGCCCTAGGACGTGCTCGACGCGGTATTCTAGCAATTCCTTAACTGTGAATGGACCAGCGTCGGCATATACCCCCACGCGCTCCCATTGTTGTGCCGGCAGTTGCGCCAGAATAGGCAGCATGCTGGAGCGCAGCAATTTGAACAGGAGAAGATGTTGTTCGCGGTCTAGCTGTTCATACCCCAACGTATTCGCCCAGGCGTCCTGGTCAAACGAATTCAAAAGCGGAGCCTCCTCCGACAAAACCTTTTTTATCCTCTGGGTTGATACCAATTCGGAATCTGCCACATGGATGAGGATCTGATGGATGCTCCATTTGTCAGCCTCAGGCTTAAAACGAAGCTCTTCCTCAGTCAATCCTTCAATGGCTTTCCTCAGCAACTGGTATCCATGACTATACTCTTCAAGCAATTTCTCCATGTTTAACCTCCCAATTTAAATCCTAAAGGATAAAAGTAATTAAATATAGAATTAAAGAATAGTAGAAAGGTGTGTGACTACTATTTTTCAAAAACTAATATCGTACTTGGAAGAAATAAAGGAACGAAATCATAGCAGCGGGGCCGCACTCGTTATCATAAAAGACAACAAGATAGTCTTAGAGCACTATAGCGGCTATCATTCCAACACAGCTAATTCTCGGCCAGTAGATGAAAGCTCTCAATTTAATGTTGCTTCAGCAAGAAAAAGTTACTTAGGTTTAGTTATAGCTTATGCACTCTATGAAGGCAAAATTAATAGTTTGGATGACCTTGCAGCTCAATATTTTGAAAGTTTCGATCAGGAGCTGCTGGGGAAAACGACGATCAGGCATTTAGTTACCCATTCTCACGGTTTACATGAAGCTGAGGACGGAACGATTATTCGAGAGTTTGAGCCTGGCGAAGGGTGGGCGTACAAGGGAATTAACATTTTAATGATGACTGAGCTGATTAACAAGCTTTATGGTAAAAGATTTCCGGAACTCCTGGAAGAAAGAGTGTTTCGACCACTAGGATTCAAGGAAACCTTTTGGCAAACAGAACCGAATGAAAAATTGGTACAGGTCATTGATAATCCTAACGAACCTGCTTCCTATACAGTGGGGCTTACAAATGATGGAATGGAATCAAATCTGCATACCTCTGCACGTGAGTTTGCGCTTTGGGGCAATCTACATTTAAACAATGGGCAGCAGATCGTTCCAAAAGAAGTGATTCAATTGGCGACTCAAGTTCAAAATCGTCATTATAAAAATAAAGAATTGCCACAAAACGGCTTGTTCTGGTATGTCCAGGATACACCAGCTCTAAAAAGTGAATTGGGTGAAAGAGTCCCTAAAGGTTCATACCAAATACTAGGTATTACCGGGCCAACTCTATTAGTGATTCCAGAATACAATCTAGTTGTCGCCAAAATGTTCAATAAGCGATATAACTACGGAGGCAGTAATTACCTTCATTACTTAAGAGAATTTAGCAATATAGTGGCTGATACGTTTTTTCGTTGAAGAAAGAAGGGGAATTTAACAGGAAAGTCGAAATCTCATAGATAATATACAAATAATGGGAGGAGGGGTGAGGTTGAAACAGAGAAATAAGCTGATCAGAATGTCGAAGATGCTTTCGATGGCGTTTGTCATCTTTCTACAAATATATTGGTATAAAATTCGCAGAAAACCTGCATCGGAATGGGAAAAACTTTGGGGGAAAATAGGAGAACGGTATCGAAATACACTGTTTGAATTAGAAGGCTTATTGATTAAAGTAGGGCAGTTCCTCAGCACTCGTGCAGATTTGCTGCCGAAAGCATTTATCAGTCAAATCGAAGACCTTACCGATAAAGTTCCCCCTTCTGACTGGAGTGAGATTGAGAAAATACTTGAAAACCAATGGGGAAAGGCTCTCCATGAAAACTTTCTTTCCATCGAAAAAACAGCGATTGCTTCCGCCTCCATTGGAGAAGTGTATAAGGGTGTCTTGAAAGATGAAACAGAGGTCGCGATTAAAGTAAAACGCCCATATATTGATAGTATTGTCCAAACGGATTTCCGTGTGTTAGCGATTATCATTTGGTTTGCTGATCACTTCGTTCCGATACCAAAAGGGTTTATTAACTTTAAAGTTTTATTTAATGAACTAAAACAAGTAATCGAACGAGAACTTGACTATACAAAAGAACTCGATACGATCCTTTTTTTTCGAGAAAGATTTAAGGATATGGATGTTGTAAAGATACCTTCTGTTTATTCGGAACTGAGTACGTCAAATGTCCTCGTGATGGAATGGGTAGAAGGAATACGGCTCACTGATATCAAGGCAATGGAGCAGGTAGCAGTGAGTCGTGAAGAGCTGGCTCAAAGGCTGATTAAAGTTTTTCTTCCCCAATGGTTAGAGCCTGGTAGGTTCCATGCAGACCCCCATCCAGGAAACGTTCTGGTTTCACTGGATGGAAAAATCATCTTACTCGATTTTGGAATGATTGGGGAGATCAGCAAAAAGGATGCCGCTCATTTCCAAAACTTAATTGAAAGCTTTCTTTCGAAAAATTATTCCAAAGCAGTGGATTGCTTAGCGCAATTAGGATTCTTGCTCCCGGAAGCGGATTCGAGAACGATCGAAAAGCTTTTGGCCGAGTTGATCTCCTTCGAACCAGAACAATTAAAACAAATGGATCTGCTTGTCTTTAAAAAGGAAATGAACGATACGATTCAAGCCCTTCCGATTCAGGTTCCGACAAGATTTGTCTTTTTAGGTCGCTCATTCGTTACCATCGAAGGAATCATTCGCAATCTGGCTCCTGAAGCGGAACTCATGGAGCTAGGTAAACCTATTTTTATAGAGTGGCTAAACAAACAAGGCAACAATAAATGGTCCTTACTATGGCAATGGATTCAATCACAGCCAGTCTTTAAAATCATCCATTCGGTTACAGAGTTTTTAAATGCACCCCAAAGGCTAGAAGATTTAAAGGAACTGGAACAACGAAGACAATTTCAATTTATGATTTTTGAAAACAATAAAAAACATTTATTTCAGTTAACCCTGCTTGGAATCACAGGAATCGTAGCGGGGATCTATACCTCACACGCACTCATTTTGAACCTATCAGTGGGCGGCACCGGAGCCGCATTGGCAGGATACTATATTTCAAGTCTGAAACAGAAAAAATGGATGAGGTATATGCATGAAAAACGAAGAGTATAAAGAAGTTGGTGGGCGGATGAGCAGCATTATTAATTATTATAATCAGTTTGATGAATGGGGACGGCTTGATCGAGAACCAATTGAATTCCAAGTAAATTGGCACTTTATAAAAAAATACTTACCGAAAACAGGACATATACTAGATAATGGCGCAGGGCCAGGTAAATATTCAATGCAGCTGGCTAATGAAGGATATACGGTAACGCTAACGGATTTAACTCCAAGACTTGTTGAGATTGCAGAACACAAAGCACGAGTGCTTAATTTAAGTGGTCAATTTAACGGTTTTTTTAAGGCTGATGCTAGAGATTTAACGATGATTGATGATGAGCAGTTTGACGCTTCATTAATGCTCGGTCCACTGTATCACTTGCAGGAGGAAGAGGACCGAATCAGAGCAGTTAATGAGTTACATAGAGTGACGAAAAATAATGGACTGGTTTTTGTTGCGTTTATGCCCAGAATCAGGCATATGTTGACCTCACTGATGTATCCTGAAAATTGGAAGCCCAACAACAATATCGACACCATACAAGATTTTTCGCAAACAGGTTGTTTTAACCACCAAGATGAGGGACGATTCACCAATGCATATTACTTTAATATTGAAGAAATCAAACCTTTCATGGAGGCACAAGGTTTTGAAAGTGTAGAGTTAATCGGTTCTAATATAGGTTCAGTTTTAACAAAGGAGCAATGGAATTATTGGAGGGATAAAGGAGAACAAGAGTGGGGAAAAGTCATAGACTTGCTTATTGAAAAAGCAAATGACCCTTACATCCTGGGAATCTCCTCGCACATCTTATATATTGGAAGGAAAAGGTGAAAATATGAGCAATCAAAGTAAGTTAGTATTTTACGGTGCAATCAGTTTGGATGGCTACCTCGCGCGTGAAAATCATTCATTGGATTGGTTATTTGGAACGGAAGGGGAGGAGGAAACGGGCTATCAGGAATTCTATGATAGTGTGGATACGATTCTGATGGGTAGAAGTACATACGAACAAATCGCAATACTTTCACCAGAGAAATTTCCCTATGAAGGAAAGCCATGTTATGTTTTTTCTCGCACATTGACGGGCTCGAATGAACATGTAACGTTCATTAATGAGGATATTGTAGGTTTCACCCAGTCCTTGAAGGAGCAGGAGGGCAAACGGATTTGGATGGTAGGTGGAGGTGAAATTCTGCAGCCGCTACTGCAAGCAAAGCTTATCGATGAGTTTATTATCCAAATTGCTCCTGTAGTTATCGGGCGAGGAATACCAATGTTTGTGCCAGGGGACCGGGAGAATGAACTCACACTGGTCGATGTTCGACGCTATAAACAATTTGCCGAACTGCATTATGAAGTCAAACGATGAAAGCTCTCATGGACCCCTGGCAGTACACTATCTAGTCGTTTCCTGAAAAGTGACGTTAACGACTTGTTCGGTTTGATTGTTAAACTCAATATTTACAAAAACACCGAATTCTTTTTGATTTTCTTTTAACCAAAACTTAAATCTCTCGGTAGAGGTGCTTTGTCCACTCCTTCTTCCAATATGGAGATAATCCACGATTTTGGCATTCGGATACTTTGCCTTTGTCTTCTCCAATGCTACTTTACTCCACTTGGCATAGGGTGGAATAGGTTTCTGTTGGGCATGGGCTATTTGGTTTAAGTGAAATGGGTAGGAAACGTTGGAGCAAAATAACGATATTAATAAACAGATTAGAAGTTTTTTCAAGGTAAAATCCCCCTTTGTTTTATCTATTATCTTGGTGTTCAACGTAATAAATTATGTACTTGGCTACATGAATTAGTTAGTTCTATAAAAACAGAGTGGAAAAAATGGAGGTGTTTGGGGTTGAAGAGTAAAATTGGCTGCCTGCATGCACATTATTCAAATATCGACTATATCGAAAGTACACTTTCAACCTATAATGTCGAATTAACTCATTTCGTTGACCCAGGATTAATGCACCGGGTGATGACCGACCAGGAATTCACGAAGTCAGACGCAAAGGAGAAGGTGTGGAATCAAGTCGAATGGATTGCGCAATCTGGCGTGGATGCGATCCTTATTACATGTACAAACTATATTGCTTTACTGGAGCAATGTAACATAAGCGTGCCAATCATAAAGATTGATGAACCGTACTTCGAGGCTATTTGTAAAATCGAACAGCCTCAGACCATCCTGTTTACGAACCCGGATACCGTATCAGGAACGATGACTCGGCTTCAGCAATATGCAAAGCTTCAGCAGAAAACACTTGATATCGAGGTTAAGGTCATTGAGGATACCTTTGAATTAATCATGCGTGGGCAAAATGAGAAGTACAATCAAGTAGTGTCCAATTTCTTGAAGAAACTGAATCAGCAAAGAGCGGTCTCTGTTGCGCAACTGTCCATGGTTGGGGCAGCACAGCAGGTAGAGCGGGAAACTTCCCAGCCCATTATCAATCCATTGATTGCATTAGTCTCGTCTATGGTGAAGCAACTAAATCTGGCGGAAAAGGGACAGGAGTAACTTATATTCCTTTTCTAGATACGGATTCCTATAAAATTTTTTATGCCACCATTTTTTTGCTAATATTTTGGGCAACTTAAGATAGAAAATACTATCAAGGCAGGGAATTCCATGAGTGATGCTCAAAAAGAGGCTTTAAATAAGTTAATCAAAGAGCAACAAAAGGGGGCAAGCCAATGGCTCAACTATTGGCAAGAGTTTTCTGCCTTTGATACGTGGCAATTTTGGTTTCATGTGATTATGTTTGTGGCCCCGCTAATCATTCTTTATTTTGCATTGGACTGGAAAAGGGCACTCCGGCTTGGCTTTTATGGATTCAACGTACATGTTTGGTTTACATATTTTGATGATTTTGGTACGACTCAAGCACTCTGGACGTATCCTTACAAGATGATACCCTTTATCCCACACAGTGTCGGGATGGACGCATCATTGGTTCCGGTAATGTTTATCTTGGTGTACCAATGGACGATTAAACATAATAAAAATTATTACCTATATACACTGCTATTAAGTCTTTTTCTTTCATTTATTCTAAAACCTATTTTTGTCATGCATCATTTGTTCAAGTTCAACTCATGGGTTAATTACTTCCACCTGTTTCTAACCTATATCGTGATCATCGTCTTATCAAAAGTGATTACAGATTTCTTTTTGCATTTTCAAAAAATAGCACAGGATAAGGCGATCGAAGCGAAAACGACAAAGCGAAATCCTAGGAAAAGGTAATTTTGTTTACCTTCCTCACCCTGCCATCCAATCTCGAAGACCGATTTTTATAGCTGAAAAGCCAGGCGGAAGCCGGGCTCAGGTATTAAATGGTGTATAAATTTAAGGACAAAGAATACTAACTACATTGACTGCAAAAACCAATTAATCACCTGCCAACCACCACTCCTAAAAGGGAAATCTAGTAAAAATGGCCCACCCTAAGCTAGCGGCAGAATCAGTCGAATGGAGGGTAGAAGTCGAAACCGCTCGAAGTTCTACAAGTCGCCTCTGTTTACACTAATACTACCAATATCATCGTATACAAAGGTATAACCACTTCTTAAGTAATGCGAAAAAAGTAATATATACCAAGTTTTAATGGAAAAAACTCACTTTTTAGAAAATGAAAGGGGGTTCTTTTTTTGGATAAAATCGCTATATAATAAATGTATTATTATACCAGGAGACCTTATTTGAAGTGCCCGCCGTGAAAAACACCTCAGATTCCCCACTGCGCCCTCCTATTTTTTTTCAATCAAAACTTACATAACTGGAGTGAAAAGAATGAAAAAGTATTGGGCTATATCTGTCATTGCCGTGGTTGCGTTTGGAACCACTCTTTTACTAGTTTTTAGTAAGAATCATAAAGAACAAAAAGCCGTAGAATCTTCTGGAAAGAGCCTAGTGGTAGAACAGGTAACGAGTAAACCAAATCCAAAAATTGATCCACAGGCTAAAAAACAAGAAGAAATAATCGAAGAAATTAAGAGAATGTATAAACCCGAATGGGAAAAGGTGAATCAACTAGCGGATAAAAGGCTTTCTGAATTAATAAACCAGGCGGAAAAAGAGTTTAACGTAAAGAAAGAGAGAAATCAGGATGTTTCGAGATTAGAAGGAAAGTATCTCGCCATTTATAACGATTATGAACAAAGTACAAAGACCCAGATCGATAGTATTATTTCCAGTATGCAAAAAGAGGTAATCTTAAAAGATCTGAATAATAATATTGGGGATGAATACTTTGAATTGTATCGAATTCAAAAGGAAAAACGCATTGAAAAAGTGGTTAGTAAATTGAAGAAGCTTTCCTAAAACTTAGTAGGTTTGCTCTCTCGCGCATACTATGAGGGGCAATCCTTTTTTATTGTTAAAATATTGCTGTCGATAAGTTAAATATATTGTCGTAATATTCAATATTTTCATAAGATATAGAAGATTAAGCTAACTATATAGTATAGAGTTCTAAAATGGTATATAATTCCTATACATAGTAGTAAAGGAGGGTACTAGTTAAGTAGAGAATAAAGAATAAGGAGGGTTATGTTTGAGGAAAAGAACCATTATTATTAGTGTTTTGTGCTTATCATTGTCTCTCCCTGTCGGTGTTTTGGCAGAGACCAATGGAGCACAAATTCCACAATCTATAAAAGTGGAGAGTAAAGTAACAGCGGCAGTAGATTCTACCTCTATTGTAACGGTGGCAGATGATTTCTTCGGACCGGTTCTGGAAAGTGCAACTGTCAGCCCAGCCTCAGTAGGAGTAGGTGACACCATTACGATTACTGCTCAAGTTTCTGACGAAAGTGGTGTGGCAGCGGTAGTTGCTTATTTGAATCTACCAAATGGAAATGGGTACAAAAAACTTCCATTAGAGCTTGATGCCGAGTCAGGGGCATGGAAAGGTACATATACTATCACGAATTTAGATCAACAAGGTACCTGGATAATAGATTTTGATTTGTTGGACGCCGTAGGAAATTATACCTTTGGTGACGACAATGATACCCTTCAAGTAAATAATCCAAATGGTGGTGACTCTGTTGCGCCAACTTTAGAGGAAGTGGTCGTCTCTCCTCTAGCTGTAGGGGTAGATGAAGAGGTCAGCATTCGGGCAAAAGTAAATGACAATAATGCAGTGGATTCCGTATATGCAGCTGTATACACGGCAGATAGTACTGGTTATTATTATTTACCTCTAACCTTAGATGAAACCAACGGTGAGTGGGTAGTCAGTCATTATTTTAGCGAAAACGATAAGTCGGGTCCATGGTATATCGATATTCAGATGTTTGATACAGCTGGGAACTTTGATTGGGTAGTACTCGAAGAAGAATTAGTATTAACCAATCCTTTTAGTGACTTTACAGACCCAACGATTGGTGCACCTAACATTACACCGAAATCCGCCTCTCCAGGTGAGAGTGTTAAGCTATCCGTTCCAGTGAGTGATTCACAATCGGGTGTAAGCTCCGTCTATGCTGAGTTTTCACAGATAGACTCCCCGAGTGAAGTCTATCTTCGACACTTAACTCTTGACCAAGCATCAGGAGAATGGGTCGTTGATTTCAACATAGGTTCTGGTTTCCAATCTGGAGTATGGAATGTGGTTATTCATTCTACCGATATGGCAGGAAACAGCGGTTTTAAAGAATACCCTGCAGCCTTTGATGTCATCAATAATGAAGGTGATTTTGACGCACCAATTATTTCTAATGTACAAGTGACTCCACAGGGTGATGTCCAGATTGGTGATACTGTTACGGTTACGGCCAATGTAAGTGACAATGTAGGAGTAGATTCTGTAAGAGCCACTTTTTACAGTCAAGAGGGATCGCAATTTGTTGAAATGAGTTACGATGCAGCAAAGGATCAGTGGACTGGAAACCTTTTGGTACAAGAAACGACGGCACCAGGTTTCTATTCGGCTAGCATTTCGGCCTTTGATACATCATTTAATTTAGCTTTTGTAGATGCAGAAGGTGGCTTTACGGTTGTGAATCCTGAAGGTGATTATACAGGACCGGTCATTTCAGCTGTTGAGCTTGATAAAACAGAGGTGAATGCAGGTGAGCAGGTCACGATATCGGCAACGGTTGAAGATTCAGAGTCAGGTGTAGCTTCTGTGACAGCAAACTACTATGAAAATGAAAGTGTCACTTTAACGTACGACAGTACCCTTAATAAATGGGTAGGTACGATTACGGTTCCAACGAATGTTCCTGACGGAGAAGTCATTAAGATTAATTTTATTGATGCGGTAGACATTAAAGAAAATCAAACAGTACAATTCATTGATGCTGTTTCATTCCTAGTCCATAACCCAGATGGTGATTTTACAGCGCCGGTAGTAGAAAGCTTTGCGATGTCTCCAACGACTGTAAAGCCAGGAGAAACCGTGCACTTTGAAGCAAAGCTCGTAGATGACAAATCTGGAATGAAATCTGCAACTGCCTATTTGTATAATGGTACCGATCCGAATGTAACTAGTATTGTCTTAACGTCTGGAGCAAACGATGTATGGACCGCAGATTATGTAATTCCAGCCAACTCTGGATTAGGCGCCTATTCAGTAAGTTTAGATTTTGAGGACAATGCAGGGAACAGGGTCAATGCAACCATCTCTGAAAAGCTGACCGTTGTAGAACCATCGGTGGAATCTGCAAAATATGATGAAGCTCTATGGTACTATCAAAATAACAACCTCTATAATGCGGTATACTTTGCAGGTGCTGCAATAAATGAAGGAGACCGACGTCCAGAAGTTCAAGAATTGATGAACGATGCAGCACAAGCATTATTGGATGAAGCGGTAAGCGGTGTTAATGCTGAAAATGCATATAATTTACTCATCTCAACAACAGGTGTCCCAGCTGCGATCAAAGAAGCAGCCCAAGCGAAATTAACACCTGAAGTGAACTCACCAAACTATTTAGAAGCCGCTTGGTATTATGACAATAAAAACTATTACAACGCGGTGCACTTCGCAGGTGCAGCCATTGCTGAAGGCGATACAAGTGCGAAAGTCCAAGAGTTGTTAAACAGCGCAGCACAGGCATTAGTAGCTGCTGCTCCAGGCAAGAGCTCAGGAGAGGCACAAAATGATTATAATCTACTCATCTCAACAACAGGAGTCCCAACCGCGATCAAAGAAGAAGCTACTACGAAATTATCATCTGAAGTGAAATATGCAGAAGCGAATTGGTACTATGAAAATAGCAACAATTACAATGCGGTATACTTCGCAGGTGCGGCCATTGAAGAAGGCAATGCTCGTCCAGAAGTCCAAGAGTTGTTAAACAACGCTGCCCAAGCGTTATTGAATGCAGCTCCGAGCAAGAACTCTGGAGAGGCGCAAAATGATTATAATCTACTCATCTCAACAACAGGAGTCCCAACCGTGATCATAGAAGCAGCCTCTGCGAAATTATCTTCTGAAGTGAAATATGCAGAAGCGGCTTGGTACTATGAAAATAGCAACAATTACAATGCGGTATACTTCGCAGGCGCCGCCATCACCGAAGGCAACGCTCGTCAAGAAGTCCAAGACCTCATGAATAGTGCGGCCCAAGCATTATTTAATGCCGCTGCCACCAAGACCGGAGCAGAGGCCTTAAATGACTATTGGTTACTTGTAAATACGAATGGAGTACCAGGGGATATTAAAGCAGCAGCACAAGCTAAATTGCCACAATAATAAGTAGAAAAAGCTGAATCCAACAAAATGGATTCAGCTTTTTTACATGAAAATTGATTGAAATGGTGCTTAAAATCGAGTACGGAGACGTTTTTTAAAATACCTTTTTTCATAAAACCCATCTTACCTGCCTACTTGTCATAAGGGCAGAATAAAGTAGCTGAAAAATCCAGGCGGCAGCCTGGATCAGGTATAGCTTATCAGCGGTTCCTAAACATATCAGCGAAACCAGGATACTTATCAGCAAAAACCTATTTTGGGTGCCGCTAGCTCTTTTTTTCAATGACTTTCCGTTTGGCTACGATGGTATTCAGAGCAATGTACTCTTTCAATATCTCAAAAATAAACGAGAGTAGCTTGGGGATTAAAAGGATTCTACGAGGTTTTTTTACGATTCGGTATAGCCATTCTAGCTGCATGTCAATCCATCTCTGAGGGGCACGCTGATCCAAACCAGACATAACATCAATTGATCCACCAACTCCAATAAAAAGACCTCTACTAAACTTATCGATGCTTTCATAAATCCATTTTTCCTGTCTAGGACAGCCCATTGCTACAAAAATCAAATCAGGCTGGGTTTCCTTGATTTCTTCAATAATATGACCATCATTTGTGAAATAACCATGATGATAGCCTGCCATAACGAGGTTAGGATATTTCTCTACCATATTGCTACTAGTTTTAGAAACAATCGCAGACTTAGAACCTAGTAAATATACCTTCCATTGATGTTGATTAGCCAATTGAAGCAGTTCAGTCATGAGGTCAAACCCAGTAATTCTCTCCTTTACTGGTCTTCGCAGCCACTTGCAAGCCTTCACAATTCCAATTCCATCAGGGGTGATATAATCTGCTTGATGAATGATTTCTTTATACAGAGGACTTTTGAGTCCCTGCATATAGATAACAGGATTAACCGTTACAAGGAAGGTCTTTTGTTGCTGAGAGATTCTCTCTTTTAGTTCACTAAGTAAATGGTGGAAAGAGAGGTTATAAAGATTTAGGCTACTTAAAATGAGAATCCCCCCAGACTTCCTATATATTAACTACTCTTTTTTAAATGCATTTCTTCTAAAGAAACATTTTTAGAATGGTCCGTACGCACCCATGTTTTATTTTGAGAGGTTATAAATGCCCAAATAAAAAGCGGTACGTAACTATAATTGAAAATCAGAAGGCTAATAATCGCTTTGACTTTATTGATTCTTTTTGCGGAATCAAAGGCAGTTGCTAAGGCAACATAAACGAAGTTATAAACTAAGAACGTTAACCATAACCAGACGGGCATACTAACATGTTGAATTCCAAGACCATTGGAATAGAAAGAAAAAATCAGCATAAGACTTGTTAAGGTTGCTAAGATGATTTTCCCTGGATTTAATAGATACATAACACCGTCTAAGGCTCGAATATCCAGTTTTCTAATAGAGCGCCATAATAATGGTAGGGAATATTTAAAACAAACATCCCAGTGGCCGCGTGCCCATCTTAACCTTTGGACACAAGAAGAAACAAAGCCTTCTGGTTTTTCATCATATACTCGAGCATGATGACACCATTTCGCAGGAATTCCTCTTAAAAGACACTGCATAGTAAACTCTAAATCCTCTGTTAAGGAGCGAGCCGTCCAGCCTACCTCTTCCAAGAGATGGGTGTCAACACAGAAACCCGTTCCGCCAATGGCATTACCGAGACCAAGTCTAGACTTGGCCAATTGCCAAGAACGGTTCATATAATAATAACTAGTTGCGTAGGAGAGGGTTACCCAATTATCATTAGGATTCTTTGAATCTAAATAACATTGGATTAAGCGATCACCTTTTAGCAAATGATTATTCATTTCTTTTAAATAGTTAGTAGTAACCAAATTATCAGCATCAAAAAAGGCAATTCCATCGTATTTCTTGGTTAGATCATCACCCAAGACATCAATCGCATATTTAATCCCATAAGGTTTTCCTCTAAGTTCACCTGGCTTACTAAAATGCTCGATGACTCCCGCACCAAGCTCTCTACTAATTTTTGCCGTATCATCCGTACAATTATCAGCAATGACAAATACATCATAAAGTTCCTTTGGATAATCTAAATTCAAGAGATTTTCTACTAAATTACCGACTACCTTTTCCTCGTTATGTGCGGGTATAAGTAAGATAAATCTCTTCTGAGGCATTTTGTCTCTTATCTTTTTCGCCCTACCAAATCCAAAGAAACTAATGATCATCCAATAGGCCCAAAAGAATAAAAGAACAAACTGAACAATCAGGAATATGTACTCTATTGCTGTATTCATTACATCCTCCTTTAGGTGTTACTTGTAATAATGTATTGTAAAATATATACAATTTAGGCTATTATAACATGTATTAGTACCTATAAATTAGAAAATTCGGAATTGTCGAAACAATATTGCGGTAATAGTATTAAATTGTAGATTTTAGACGAAAAGGTCCAGTTATTGAATCATTTTGGAAAAAAAGGAATCAAAATTTGATATTTTAAGATAGATATTTGTGGGGATATAGTGAATGAAAAGAAGAGTATTGCCGATAGTTCTAATTGCTCTAACGCTTGCCGGGGCTGGTATTACATATTATACAATCGACAAAAATCCTTCAATAAAGGACAATCCAGAAATAAGCAAAACGAAGGATACCCCCGAAGAAAGTATCATTGTAGACAAAAGTCCTGTTGAATGGGGAGGTTGGAGCGGTTGAAGAAGATGGCAATAAAGCGGAATGGATAACAAAAATGTTCAATGATCTTCCAACAAAGTATTCAAATATCAAAATGGTCGTATGGTTTGATCATATACATCCACCGTATGATTTACGCATTAATACTTCGCTAGCGAGCTTAGCTTCCTTTCAAAATGGAATGAATCAATCCTTTGTGATAAAACAAATTCAAGAGACAAAATAAAATGCAGTCAACTGAAAAAGCCAGGCAACCTGCCTGGCTTCAAGTTTATAAAAAGATTAATAGAATCGTTTAAAACCATCAAAGTGTGCTGTGTAGTAAGGGTTTGAAAGATTTGCAATTGATACACCCTTTTTCTCATCGGCATGGATGAATTGGTTAGCACCTATATAAATACCAACATGGGAGATTCCCTTTTTATATGTATTTTCGAAAAAGACAAGATCGCCTGGCTGTGGCTGGTCGACGTAGAAGGTACGACTGTAGTAGCCTTCTGCTGAATAGCGGCCCATTTTCTTGCCTGCTAGATTTGCCGCATAGTAGATAAAGCCGCTGCAATCAAAGCCATTTAACGAGGATCCACCCCATGCATAAGGAATGCCCATGACGCTTTGTGCTGCATTGACAAATGCAGTTGCAAATTCTCCAGTTGGTGGTGTTACTACCTCAGCCTCACCAACAACCTTCAGTACTTGACCAACATAAATCATATGAGAATTTAGACCGTTTATACCCATTAGTTCCTGAAGAGTCATTTTATACTGTTGTGATATGCTACCTAATGTATCACCGCTTTTTACGATATAATCACTAGTTTGCACTGGATTAACAGGAGGTGCTACAGGTGTTGTGGGAGGCGGAGGTGTCACTACTGCCTGTGCCGTTACACTTAATTTTTGCCCAATATAGATCCTATCCGACGACAAGTTGTTTAGATTCTTTAATTCTTGAACACTCATTTTATACTGTAAACCGATTTTACTTAGCGTATCACCATTTACCACTGTATAGACTGCAGTGGCTGAAGTATCAGCAGGTGGTGTAGTTGGAGTCTCAACAGGCGGTGGAGTGACTGGCGTTGTAACGACAACTGAAACCTTTAGTGTTTGTCCAATATAGATCCTGTCTGAGTTTAACCCATTAAGAGATTTCAACTCCGCAACTGTCGTACTAAATTCCTTGGCGATTTTGCCAAGGTAATCACCGTTTTTGACTACGTAATCACTAGTAGAAGTAGGTGCAGGAGCAGGAGCAGTTACTTCAGGTTGGATTGGTTCGTCAGTAACCTTAAGTGTTTGATTGACGTAAATCATATCCGTCGTTAACCCGTTTAAATTCTTAATTTGCGGTACGGTTGTTTGATATTTTGAGGCAATTTTTGATAGTGTGTCTCCCTTTTGAACTGTATATGAACTCGCATACGCAGAACCTGCAAAAACAGTCGAAAGAAGGGCAGCAGTCGAAACACTGCGAACAATCGTCTTTTTCATCCTCAGATCACCTCTACTATTCTGGTATTTTAAACATATTCTACCATAATTCCCCTTAAAAACCGTAAAAAAATTACACAAAATATACAAATCTCAAATTTTGACAATATATTTACAATTATGAAGAAGTTTAGTAGAATGGGCGAAAGGAATGCGAAGGGAGGAGAAATTTACCAAATGGGGGAAAAGGATAACAAAGAAGAGTTTTCTGTAAATGAGTTCTCTGCCATTGTTAAAAAAGCATATGATCGTGGTAAAAGTGATGATGGGATGACAGTCCAAAAGCTACTTGTTGATTTGAAACATGACCTTTTGAAGTTAAAGGTTCAATAATATAGAGAAAAAAGGGGCAAACTAGGATTAAAACTAGTTTGCCTTTTTGTTAATAAAATAATCAATAAGGAACTGTGCCCAAACCTGGTAGCCCTTTTCGATGGGACTACTTTGATCCTTATTTAAATAATCTTTAATTTCCGGATTGTCGATGGATGGCCAAGCAGTCCAGTGGTCGAGATATGTTAAGTTGTTTGCAGTTGCATATTCCTTTAATGCTTCCACTTGGACGGAATAATACTTCGGAAGATAGAATGGGAACGATGGCTGCAGGATAAAGGTGGTGTCAGGGTTTTCAGCCTTAATGTCCTCGATCATCTTCGTTAAGTTGGCTAAAGTTACATCTATCTTAAACTTGCCATTGTCGTTAAATAGAAATGGTTCAATGACTACGAGATTTGCTTGTTCAGCGGCAAGTTCTAGCTGCTTATTTTCAGCAATTATTTCCTCTGTTGTCAGATCATATGTATGCTGTGCAGTAATAATCCTTTCACTGCCAAAGCTTTCTGTTAGACTTTGAGTAACGTTCTTCTCCCAATCCATTGCGCTAGAGCCTACAAAGAGGATTTTATAAGGCTTCTCAACTTCTAAGGCCAACTTTAGTTGTTCCTTTGCTGCTTCCGGCCAATTTTCAGCCAGTGCCAGATAGTTCGTATGATTAGTCTCACTAGATTCTTGTGGTATTTCAGATTCAACAACTGCCTTTACAGCAGTTTGCTGATTCCAATGAAGATGGCTATAAGCAAGTATACCTATACATACAATGGACCAAGCAGCTGTTAAAAAATATTTCATTCTTATACCTCCAAATGCATTTCTTCTATTATTATAGCAAACACACATAAAGAAATTTAGACAGATTTAACAGAATCTACATATTTTTACAAAAAACATGGTATTATTGTTTTGGTAAATACAAATTCCTACATATTCATAAACAAAAAAGTAATCAAAATCGATTAGTTGAATATTTTTCCAGTTGCTAAATACCTAAATATGTATGTAAAAGTTATGTTAAATTTACTTCAAACTTCAATGACTGAGTCATCATTCTAGTAAAATGTATCTATTAAAACCAATTTGTTACAAATAATGTATAAATACCTATAACAGTAAAAATAAATATTCATCATTCGACACAATGCGACAAAAACCGACATACATTCATGATATAATACTCTTATTTTGAATGAGCATATACAGGAGGATATTATGGAAGAAACTATTAGTTTAAAAGAGTTACTAGCGACGTTGAAAAAGCGGCTGGTTATGATAATTCTCATTACAATGACAGCTGGTTTAGTGAGTGGTGTCATTAGTTACTTTTTTCTAACCCCAATCTATCAAGCTTCGACACAAATTCTCGTCAACCAGGCAAAAAGTGAACAGTCAATATACAGCCCAAGTGAAGTTCAAACCAACCTTCAATTAATCAATACCTACAATGTTATCATTAAAAGTCCTGCGATTCTCGACAAGGTAATCGTTCAATTAGGACTAGATATGACTGCAGGACAATTAAATGAAAAAATTACTGTCGGCAGTGAAAAGGATTCACAGGTTGTGAATATATCCGTTCAAGACCCAGATGCAAACATGGCGGCAAACATAGCGAATAAAACAGCAGAAGTGTTTCAAACAGAAATTGTTAAAATTATGAGTGTAGATAATGTAAGTATCCTTGCAAAAGCAACGGTAGCGGAAAATCAATCTCCGATTAAACCGCAGCCAGTAATGAATGTAGCGATTGCCATTGTTGTTGGACTGATGGCAGCTGTGGGACTAGCATTTTTATTGGAGTACTTTGACAATACAATTAAAAATGAACAAGATATTGAAAAAATATTAGAACTTCCAATACTAGGTGTCATAGCGCAAATTGACGACCAAAAGATGGAAGAGTTAAAAAAACGTAAGGCAGCAGCAACAAGAACGGCAGGAAGAGGTGAGACTTATGGTGTTTAAGAGAAATAAGAAGGTTAAAACAACAGATCCAAGCAGAAAGCTTATTGCAAATCTAGACCCAAAGTCACCGATTTCGGAGCAATACAGAACGATTCGGACAAATATTCAATACTCCTCTATTGATAAGGAACTTAAAACACTAATGGTTACCTCTTCAGGTCCAGCCGAGGGTAAATCAACAACAGCTGCAAACCTTGCAGTCGTTTTTGCTCAGCTTGGGAAAAAAGTATTGCTTGTAGATGCAGACCTTCGTAAACCAACCGTTCATCGAACCTTTGGTGTCAGTAATTTATTCGGTTTTACAACGGTATTAACTAAGCAAGCAACTCTTGCTAGTGCAGTTCTGGAAACAGAAGAGAAGGATTTATATATCTTAACAAGCGGACCGGTTCCTCCGAACCCTGCAGAGTTATTAAGCTCGAAATCAATGGAACAGTTTATTGAAGAAGCCAATGAACAATTTGATTATGTCATTTTTGATACACCACCGTTATTAGCGGTGGCTGACCCGCAAATTCTAGCGAATAAGGTCGATGGTTCCATTTTTGTTGTCTTTAGTGGCAGAACAGAAATTGACCAAGCTAAAAAAGCAAAGGAATTGCTCGAAAGTGCACAAAGTAAATTGGTTGGTGTTGTTTTAAACCATAAAGAATTGAAGAATAATGATTATTATTATTATTATGGTACAAAATAACTAATTTTCGACAAAATCCACCCCTTTACCTAGAATTTCGACGATGTTACGATGAATATTGTCATAGGAAAATAATAATTAGTTGGAAAGAGAGTGTTGCCCCATGATCGATTTGCATTGTCATATATTGCCTGGTGTTGATGATGGTGCACAGTCGCTTTCCGATAGCCTTAACATGGCGAGGATGGCTGTTCAACAGGGTATACATAGAATTGTAGCAACACCACACCATTTGAATAACTCTTATGAAAATCCGAAGCAATCTATTATTGATAGAGTAAAAGAGTTAAATGAGGCTTTAGCTATAGAAAATATTGAGTTAGCGGTATTACCTGGACAGGAAGTGCGGATACATGGTGAAATGCTCGGAGGATTTGAGGCAGGAGAAATCCTGCCAGTTAATCACACACCGTATATACTAGTAGAATTTCCATCAAACCATGTGCCTAGGTATACAGAAAAGCTGTTTTATGACCTGCAGATGAAAGGCCTCATACCTGTAATTGTCCATCCCGAACGGAATCAGGAAATCATTGAACGTTCGGATTTACTCTATCAGTTAGTTAAAAAAGGAGCATTGACGCAAATCACAGCGGCAAGTGTTTGCGGAGACTTTGGTAAGAAAATTAGGAACTTCTCCCTGCAATTAATTGAAGCAAATCAAACTCACTTTATTGCATCAGATGCTCATAATATTACAAATCGTAGCTTTAAAATGAGAGAGGCCTTTGGCGTTATTGGTCAAAAGTATGGGAATGAAATGGTCTGCTACTTTGAAGAAAATGCAGCTCTCGTTACAGAGGGTATGCATGTCTACAAAGAGGACCCAGAGCGAATTAAGAGGAAAAAGCTATTTCATTTATTTTAAAAACAACTAAGCCGATGAGAATGAATTACAATAAAAATGCATTTTTCAGGCTTAACCCCCTGAACGGCGAGGCTCCCTGTCCGTTATCTATGGAGGCACTCGATTATGCTGTGGGAGGGAAGACATACTTCCTATCCTTAGACGCCTGTCGTCAATAGCATGATGTGAGGAAGGGTTAAATGCCTGGTTATAAAAAAAACAGTAAAAATAATAATATCTAATGAAAGATCAGGAGAAGTGACAACTGAGTTTCCATTAGATATTTATTTTTTTGTCAATTTAGTTTAACCAAATAAAGAGATAAAGGGGGAATGTTCAGGTGACATATAAGAAAAGATTAACTACACTCTCTATAATGGATTCTATTATTATGTTAACAGCTATCTACATAAGCTATTGGACTCTAAATCCTACGATTCATATTTTTGAAGTTCCAATGCTGCCTGTTACGGCGATTACCTTATTTTTGTGCCATCATTTATTTGCTTCCGTTTACCATCTTTATAATAAGGCCTGGCAATATGCGAGTGTCGGCGAACTTATTGCGATTGTTAAAGCAGTTACGTTTTCGATTGCAGTGACATCTGCAATGCAGATGATTGTTTTTCATAATACGTATGTAAGAGCATTACTTATTACCTGGATGCTGCATGTGCTATTAATTGGTGGTTCGAGGTTTTCTTGGAGAATGTTCCGAGACAATATTATGAATAAACAAAAGAATATCAAGAAAACACTGATCATAGGTGCTGGTTCAGGCGGAACGATGGTGGCACGTCAGTTACTGAACAACCATGAAATCGATTTGAAGCCTGTTGCATTTATAGATGATGATCCAAAGAAATACAAATTGGATATTCTCGGAATTCCTGTGGTTGGTGGTTCGTACCGAATTGCAGAAACAGTTGAAAAATACGAAATTGATAACATTGTCATTGCGATTCCTTCTTTAAAACAAAAAGAGTTAAATCGCATTTTCGAGGAATGTGCGAAAACGAAAGCAAAAACACAAATTATTCCCAAACTAGAGGATCTAATGACGGGGAAAATCTCAGTCAATCAATTCCGTGAAGTTCAAGTTGAGGATTTATTAGGAAGAGATCCAGTAGAGTTAGATATTGGCAGTATCTCTGAATATGTATCAGGCAAGACCGTGTTAGTAACCGGTGCAGGGGGATCAATTGGTTCAGAAATCTGCAGGCAAATATGCAAGTTCAATCCTATAAAAATAGTTTTGGTTGGTCATGGTGAAAACAGCATTTATCAAATCGATATGGAACTCAAAAAGCACTATCAAGAGCAAATTGAGATTGTTCCAGTGATTGGTGATATACAAGATCGGTCAAGGGTGTTTGAGGTGATGGAAGAACATCGACCATTTGTTGTTTATCATGCTGCTGCACATAAGCATGTGCCTTTGATGGAATATAATCCTCGAGAAGCAGTTAAGAATAATGTGTTCGGTACGAAGAATGTTGCTGAGGCAGCTGATACCTTCGGTGTTAGTACATTCGTATTAATTTCTTCGGATAAAGCCGTGAATCCTCCGAACGTAATGGGAGCAACGAAGCGCTTTGCGGAGATGATTATTCAGAATCTAGCAAAACACAGCAACACGAAATTTGTTGCTGTTCGGTTTGGAAATGTACTCGGCAGCCGTGGGAGTGTAATTCCTTTATTTAAAAAGCAAATTCAAGCCGGTGGACCGGTTACGGTTACACATCAGGATATGACACGATATTTCATGACCATACCAGAAGCCTCTCGTCTTGTAATTCAGGCAGGGTCTTTAGCACGCGGTGGAGAGGTTTTTGTCCTTGATATGGGTGAGCCGGTTAAGATTGTTGACCTGGCGAAAAACGTGATCAAGCTTTCTGGCTATACAATAGAAGAAATCGGAATACATTTTACTGGACTCCGTCCCGGAGAGAAGATGTATGAAGAGCTGCTGAATGAGAATGAGGTTCATCCTGAAAGTATTTTCCCTAAAATTCATATAGGGAAAGCGAATGTACTTCAGGCTGAGGTGCTAAGTAAGTTAATTAGCGGACTATTAGAGATGTCTGAAGTGGAAATGCATGATACATTGATTGCGGTTGCTAATAATAAGTTTGATCATTCACCTGTGTTGGCTACGGCGAAATAGGATATTGGATTAAAAGATTAATAGATGTAAACCTTTCGGTTTGATTATAAAAAAGTTTTTAAAGGTGGAATGAATATGAAAAAGGTACGAAAAGCGATAATTCCAGCTGCAGGGCTTGGAACTAGATTTTTACCGGTTACAAAGGCAATGCCAAAAGAAATGCTGCCAATTGTTGATAAACCAACAATTCAATATATTGTCGAAGAAGCTATTGCATCAGGAATTGAAGATATCATTATCGTTACTGGAAAAGGTAAACGGGCAATTGAAGATCATTTTGATTTTGCACCAGAGTTAGAGCAAAACCTTCTTGAAAAAGGGAAGTTAGATTTACTAGATAAAGTTCGATACTCAACTAATTTGGCAGACATTCATTATATACGTCAAAAGGAACCTAAAGGGTTAGGACATGCGGTTTGGTGTGCGCGTAATTTTATTGGTGATGAGCCTTTTGCGGTTCTACTTGGAGATGATATTGTTCAAAGTGATTCGCCTTGCTTACGACAATTAATGGATATATATGAAGAAACTCACTCATCAGTGATTGGGGTGCAAACTGTGCCTGATAACGAGACACATCGGTATGGTATTGTTGAACCTTCTGTGCAAGAAGGTCGAAGATACCAGGTTGATAATTTTGTGGAGAAGCCTGCACCGGGAACTGCACCTTCTAATCTAGCGATTATGGGACGTTATATTCTTACACCTGAGATTTTTATGTTTTTAGACAAACAACAAGCTGGTGCTGGTGGAGAGATTCAATTGACAGATGCGATACAGAGATTGAATCAGATTCAACGAGTGTTTGCTTATGATTTTGAGGGAAAGAGATATGATGTGGGGGAAAAAATTGGGTTTGTAAAGACTACTATTGAGTTTGCGTTGCAGAATGAGGAAATTAAGGAAGAATTATTTGATTTCCTATTGCAAATAGTTAATAGTTTGGTCGATAAAGAAGCAATCTTATAAGGCATAAAGGAAAATAAGTACAATAATAAAAATTTCGAATATAATGAAAATCTTACTTCAAAAGGAACAAGGATGGACAGTATTTTGAATTCTAAAAAGCTGAAATGGGAGAGTCAGATAGATGGTAAAGAATTTATCTTACCTTAGAGTAAAAAGAATATTAGATTTTATTTTATCATTAACTGGACTAATTGTTTTATCCCCAATTCTTCTGGTTACAGCCATCGCAATAAGACTTGAATCAAAGGGTCCAGTGATATTTAAGCAAGAAAGATTAGGATTAGGTGGAAAGACTTTTAAGATTTATAAATTTCGTTCTATGTGTGTAGGGGCTGAGAAAAGTGGAGTTTACTCTGCTAAAGGTGATGCAAGAGTAACTAAGGTTGGGAAATTTATCAGAGCAACAAGTATAGATGAATTTCCTCAATTTTTTAATATCATAAAAGGGGACATGTCCATTATAGGACCACGACCTACACTTACGTATCATCCATGGCCACTTGAAGAATATTCAGAAGAGCAGCGCAAGCGATTTGATACCCGACCTGGTGTTACTGGATGGGCACAGATTAACGGCCGTAAAGATGTACAGTGGGATAAGAGAATTGAATACGATGTAGAATACGTAAAAAACATCTCATTTATGTTTGACTTGAAAATATTCATTAAAACTATTATTAAAGTTTTGACTATGCAGGATAATGTTAATATTGTTGCAACTGTTAACGAAAACAGTGGTCAGGTTGGTTCTAACCAACACTACACCTTAGATAAATCCCACGATAGAACAAATGGTAAAAAGAATAGTGACGCAAACAATAAATAGAAAGTTGGGATGTATTTTTATGGCTTTAAAGTTAATGTATATAACAAATAATGAAAGAATCGCAAAGATTGCCGAGTCAAGTGGTGTGGATTGGATTTTCATAGACCTTGAGATTAATGGTAAGGAAAAAAGACAGGGCCACCTCGACACAGTAATTTCACGACATCATATAAGTGATGTAAAAAGGATAAAAAATGTATTAACTAATGCAAAATTGTTGGTTCGGATAAATCCGATATATGACGGTTCAGAATACGAAATAGATAAAGTTGTTAATGACGGAGCAGATATTATCATGCTCCCATATTTTTCAACAAAGGATGAAGTTGAAGTATTCATTGAACTTGTTAGAGGTAGAGCAAAGGTATGTCTGTTATGTGAAACCCAGAAGGCTGTTGATAATATTGATGATATCTTAGAACTCAACGGTATTGATTATATTCATATAGGTCTTAATGATTTACACCTAAACTATAATAAAAGGTTTATGTTCGAACTTTTAACAGACGGTACAGTAGAAATGCTCAGTAATAAGTTTAAGGCTATGGGTATCCCTTATGGTTTTGGTGGTATTGCTAGAATTGGTCAAGGGATACTGCCAGCGGAATATGTTATAGCAGAGCATTATCGCTTAGGCTCAAATATGGCTATTTTATCTAGAAGTTTTTATAGAAGTACTAATGAGGAACCTAAAGACGAGATCAATTCGGTTTTTGAAAACGGAGTTCGGGAAATTAGAGACTATGAGAATTTGCTTTTGAATAAAGGAAGAGATTTTTTTAAGGAAAATCAGAGCAAGATAGAGGATATTGTAAAAAAACAAGTAGAACTTATTGGGATTTAAGGCGGGTATTCTTAATGATATTTTTTATTACAGTACTTAGAGCATTGGCAGCAATGATAATAACTAATGCTCACTATGTTGGAGTTTATCCCACAGATTTAATAGCAAATGGCGGATTGTTAGGTGATGTAATTTTCTTTGCTGTTTCTGGATTTTGTCTTGTTAATATTAAAGGAAATTTTATTTCGTGGTACAAAAAAAGGATTATTAGAATATACCCTATTGTTTGGATAATTACTACTCTCTATATCTTGTTAGGTTTTTATTCTTTTAAAGAATGGACTGTAATTGAATACTATCTATATCCTTCCTACTATCATTTTGTTGCATCAATTGTTGTTCTATATATAGCCTTTTATGTTGTTATTAGAACAAAAAAACTAGTAAATAACATCCCAATGGTTATGATAGTGATTTTTATTATTGAATTGCTAATTTATTTATTTCTATATGATAAATCAACTTATCATATTGATACAGTAAGAGAACCAATGATACGTTTTCTATTCTTTCAGTCTATGCTTTTAGGGGCATATTTTAGGATAAACAAAGATAAATTTTTGAACGAGAACAGAGTAATTAATTGGATTACTTTGACCATATTATTTTCTTTGTATTTTGGTTCAAAACTTGCATTTGCAAACCTTGAAGACTTAAGCGAATATCAAATATTGAACCAAGTTGTTTTGTTTGCACTTCTTTACTTTGTATTTAAATGTTTTGCAGGAATTGATAATAAGCTTGTGGCACTACCTCTTAAGATTAAGAATGTTATAAGTTTCATTTCTATAATCACATTGGAAATCTACTTAGTCCAATATGTGATTATTCCAAGATTAACTTTCTTGTTATTCCCACTTAATTGGATTGCAATTACTACTGCTATAATAATATCAGCATATTTATTGCATATAGTTTCAGGTAGGGTTATAAAGGGCATTGAGAAATTTACAAAGAAAGCAACTAACAAAGAGAGGCTAAGCGTATGAACCTTCTTATTACAGGGGCATATCAATACTCAGATGCCCAATTAAATCAGTTGGCTGCCTTAAATTATGACATAACATATGTTCAGGATGAGAGAGTGACGCTTACTATTGATGTTTCGAAGTTTGACGTAGTAGTTTGTAATAGTTTGTTTCTTTATAATGATATAAAGGAATTCACAAACTTGAGATTTATTCAGCTAACCAGTACTGGATTAGATAGGGCCCCACTTGAAAATATTAAAGAAAATAAAATCCAACTTGCAAATGCCAGGGGCGTGTACAGCATTCCAATTGCCGAGTGGGTGATTCTTAAAATTCTAGAACTTTATAAAAATACACGTTTTTTTGAAATTAATCAGAGAAACTCAGTTTGGAAGAAAAGCAGGGAGCTGTTAGAATTATATGGTAAAACTATAGGGATTATCGGTACTGGAAGTATAGGGGTTGAAATTGCAAAAAGAGTTAAGGCGTTTGGGTGTAATGTGCTAGGTCTCAATACAAGTGGTACAAAAAAGGAATTCTTTGATAAATGTATGCAAAGCAGCAGCTTATATGAGTTTGTCAAACAGTGCGATATTATAGTTTTAACTTTGCCACTTACCGACAAAACGCAAAATTTAATTAATTCTGAAGTTTTACGTTCTATGAAAGATGGTGCTATATTAATAAATGTTTCTCGTGGAGAAATCGTTAATGAGGAGGACCTTATTAAGTATATCGAAACAGGAAAACTCAGGGGAGTTGCACTTGATGTCTTTTCAGAAGAACCATTGCCCAATAAAAGCCCTCTTTGGGAATGCCCTAACGTAATACTAACACCACATAATTCTTTTATTTCAGATAATGTATCTAGTAGAATGTTTAACTTAATATATGATAATTTAAGTAGATTTAGAGAGAATAAACCCTTAAATAACTATGTTAATATATAACGAAAAGAGGTTAAGAACAAATAATGCCTATGAAACTCATGTTTATTACAAATGATATTAATATAGCCGAAGCTGCTCAAGACGCTGAAGTAGATCGTATTTTTATAGATTAAGAAAGAATCGGAAAGATTGAGCGTAAGGGCATTTAGACACGGTGATATCTTTTCATGACATTAATGATGTAACCAAGATACGTTCGGTTCTAAACAGATCTGACTTGTTAGTCAGAGTTAATCCTATAAATGAAGATTCAGAATATGAGATTAAGGAAGTTATTACTAGAGGTGCAGATATCGTGATGCTCCCAATGTTTAAAACTCCTCAAGAGGTAACGTCATTTATTAAATATGTGTAAGGCAAGAACATGTTTACTATTAGAAACGACACAAGCTTTAGCTCGTATTGATGAAATACTCGATGTAGATGGAATAGATGAAATACACATCGGTCTTAATGATTTACATTTAGTTATGGGTCTCGATTTTATGTTCGAATTATTAAGTGGTGGAATAGTTGAGTACATCTGCAATAAAATATGGGCAAGAGGAATAGAGTATGGCTTTGGTGGCATCGCAAAACCAGGGCAGGGTATTCTACCTGCTGAGAAAATATTAACTGAACATTATAGGCTAGGTTCACAAATGTTAATCCTTTCACGAAGCTTTATCAACCTTAAAGAATTTAACGATCCTGCAGAAATTCAAAAGATAATAAATGATGGAGTAAGTGAAATAAGAGATTTCGAAGAAAAAATACTAAAATATGATAATGAAAAATTAGAAATAAATAGACAAAACTTAGTAAATATTGTTAACAATATATGCAATAAAATTCCTCTAAAATCAAGGTGAATGACAAAATGAAGGATATCTTATTAGTTACAAATTATGCACAATTTCCTGGGGAGACTGGTAATAGTAGATATACTTATCTTGCTGAAAAACTAGTCCAGAGAGGTTTTGCTGTAGAAATTATTGCTTCTACTTTCTATCATAAAACGAAAAAACAACGAACTTTCTCAGGAACTGATTTGAAAGGTTTAGTTTATAAAACAACATTAATATATGAACCTGGATACTCTAAAAATATTAGTTTGAAAAGGCTATATAGTAATGAAGTAATAGCGAATAATATTATAAAATATTTGAAAGCCCGTAAAAAACCGGATTTAATATACTGTCCATTTCCCCCAATATCGATTGGGCGAAGAGTCGAAAAATTTGCAAAAAAATATAATATTCCTTTTGTTATTGATATTCAGGATTTATGGCCTGAAGCATTTAGAATGGTATTTAATATACCAATAATAAGTGATCTTGTTTTTAAGCCTATGGAATTAACTGCTAATAAAATCTTTAAAAATGCAGATGCTATTGTAGCAGTATCTGAAACATATGTAAATAGAGGATTAAGTGTAAATAAATCCCTAAACGAAGGATTAAGTGTGTTTTTGGGTACTGACTTAAAAAAGTTTGATTCTGTAGAAAATGAATCTAATTTAATTATTAAACCCAAAAGTGAAATTTGGGTAGGATATATAGGCACTTTGGGAACAAGCTACGATATTAATGTTGTTTCTAAAGCAATCAAACTACTCAATGATAGAGGTATAAATAATATAAAGTTTATTGTCATAGGTGACGGACCAAAACGTGAAGAATTTGAAGAATGTGCCAGAAATCTAAATATTAGACATGAATTTACTGGGATGCTTTCATACGAGGATATGATTAAAATGTTAGTATTATGTGACATTGCTGTCAATCCAATCGTTAAGGGAGGAGCTTCAAGTATAATCAATAAAGTGGGCGACTATGCTGCTGCTGGTCTTGCGGTTTTAAATACACAAGAAAGTAACGAATACAGAAATTTAGTGGAACAGTACAATGTCGGACTTAATTCTCCACCAGGTGACATTCTAACTCTTGCTGATAACATGTTAATACTTTATAACAATCCTAATATGAGAGTTCAAATGGGGAAAAATAATAGAGTAATTGCGGAAAAATATTTTGATAGAAGTGTAACATATTTAAAAATAGTTGATTTGATTTCAAATATGATTGATTGAATTATAAAAAATATCTTTTAAAAAAATTTATGAAAGATTGTGATTAAGGCTCTTTTAGAAATGAGTAATAAAAATGAGTCTAAAAAATCATACTTCTTAGAAATTATAAATAACTAAAAAAAATGGGAAGAATTTTTTAAAAAAAGGTGTTTTTACGTTTGAATAAAAATTCAGGTTCCTTTTATTTACAAAGTAATTATTAGTAAAATTTATTCAGTATATTGACCAACACCTTATTTCCAATAAACATTGAATGGAAGAATGCTTATGAAAATAGAAGTGCTTGTTTCAACAATGAATCAAAAAGATATGTCACTTGTCAAAAAAATGAGCATAAAAACAGATACTTTAATTATAAATCAATGCAATAATGTGGAGAATAAAGAAGTACTAATAAATGGAAATAAGATTAGATGTTTATCATATAATGAACGGGGATTAAGTAAAAGTCGAAATCGTGCAATAGAAAACGCATCAGGTGAAATATGTATTATTGCAGATGATGACGTAGTATATCATAACAATTATGAGAAAGTTATTTATGAAACATATAAGAAATATCAGGATGTTGATATAATAGCATTTCAGGTTCCTACTACTAATAAAAAACGTTCAAAAAAATATGGTGATAAAATTAAAAACATCAATTTTATAAACAGCATGAAAATAGCTTCTTTTGAAATAACATTTAAACGACATAGTATAATTAAAGCCGGTGTTAAATTTGATGAATTGTTTGGAGCGGGATCTCAACATTATCGCATGGGAGAAGAAAATATTTTCTTAATGGAATGCTTAAGAAAAGGGCTAAAAATACTATATGTACCCTATGAAATAGGTTTAGTATCTCATGAAGAATCAACTTGGTTCAATGGGTTTAACGAAAAATATTTTTTCGATAAAGGGGCCTGTTTTTATGCTATGTCTAGAATATTTTCAACAATGCTTATAATACAATTTGCAATAAGAAAATATCAATTATACAGTAAAGAAATAAGCTTTTTAAATGCTATAAAGCATATGTTAAAAGGTTTAGATGATTATAAATCGTATTGTAAAAGGTAAATTGCATTAATTCAGTGTAGTTTTTGAAAAGACTTTATTACAAATGACAATCAGGTATTATGGTATCTATAGTAAAAAACACTGGAAACCCATTAGAATATAAAAATGCTATTATATTATAGGGTAATATAAATAATTTTTTACTGTATTATTTAATATTAGTCAAATGTTACTTATAAATGGTTAAGTGATGGATTTCATAAAATTAAGAGAGGCAAACGTAATGTTACAAAATAATAAAGTGAAACTAACTCAAAAAAGTGCGATTGAAAGATATGATAAGTTATTAACTTTTTCATTTTGTCTTTTAGCACTAGTTTACCCCTACTTAAAACATATTAATCCAAATACAAGTTTTGCACTATTTAATGCAATTGTTTCTTTGTTTCCTTTTATATTTATATGGTTTAATACAAAAATTCCATATCATAGAAATTTTGATATGATAAGTCTTGTCGTTATTTTATCTGTTTTTTTAAAGTTGAGTACCTTCTTCCTAAATTTTGAACATTTAGTGGGTGAAGCTTTATTACTTCAATTAGTACACGATACGATTAGTATTTTAAATCTTATATTTATCTATTTTATATTTAGAAACATAAGAGATCAGTACGGCTTGTTAAAAAGAATTCATATATATGTACTTATTTTTGCGGTTCTTTTTTCCATCTATAATATAGTCGAAAATTATTCTTATCTATCATCTATTTCCTCTTTTGAGGCAAGATACCTGATAAACTTTAGCTCCTATTTTACAAATGTAAATGGTTTTGGACTATTCTTATTTTTGTCTTTAATAGCTGGAACCTATGCGCTAGTTGATGAAATTAGGTTTAAAAGAAAACCTAATTTCAAAACGGCAATAATTTTAATAGCTATTTTGTTTATTGCAATGAATTTGGTTTTAACCTTCTCAAGAACGGCAATTCTTTCATCAATTATATTTTTTGTCATTTTTACTACACTTAAAAATAGGCGAATTCATGGGATGTTTATTATATTAGCATTACTAGGTGCTTCATATTTTATAATTCAAATCGATGGGATCTCACGTTTTATTGATGAATATATAATTAAGGCCGATCAAGGGATTTCCGGTAGGGATCTCATATGGTATTATGGATTGCAATTGCTATCAGACAAACCACTGTTTGGATATGGAACAATGTATGGAAGTAGTTTAATTGAGGAATATGCAGGTGTTTCGGGGTACCATAATATGTTTCTTCAAGCCGCAATTGATGGAGGTTTGTTTTGGTTTGTTTTCACCTGTGTATTTATCCTATATTCATTAAAAATTGCTATTCAAGTATATAAAGGAAACTCAAAATATGGTGCATTGGCTATAGCTAGCATTGTATCGATTTTTGCATACGGGATGTTTGAGGGCGAGAAACTTTTTGGTTTTGGATTATTTAGCAATATGTTAACAACATATGGGATTGTTTTGCCGTTAGTCTTAAGAAAACATAAATTTGTGAGGCAGGAAAAATGAATGATACAAAAATAAGTGTAATTATACCAGTGTACAATGCACAAAATACATTAGAAAAATGTGTGGAAAGTATTCTAAATGTAATTCAAGATACTGACGAAATAATAATTATAGATGATATGTCAAATGATAACTCTAAAGAAGTTATAATGAAATTAGAGAATTCTGACAAAAGAATAGTATCATTACTAAAAAAGTTAAACGAAGGTGTATCTGCTGCTCGAAATGATGGTTTTAAACTTTCGACGGGTAGATATGTTTGTTTTGTTGATTCGGATGATTACTGGGATAATGACATGAAGGATGTATTAGGATTGGCAAGAATAAAAGAAAATGACCTTATATGTTATGGTTTAACATATGAATTTCCTAATAATGATTATACTTTATTATCACAGCCTACTATTTGTGGTTTATTTAATGACAAAAGCAGCATCTCTGGTGCCTTATTAGAATATGATTCCAAAAGATTATTAGAATCTCCTTGTAATAAAATATATTCAAAAAAAATTATAGATCAACATAATATTAGATTTCCAATAGGTGTAAGTAATTTAGAAGATTTTGAGTTTAATTGTAAATTTATAGTACAGTGTCGAAATATTTATATATCACATTATGCAAGTTATCACTACGTTTTTTTTGATAATATTACTCTTAGTTCAAAATACAAACCTGATATGTTAAATGCATATGAAAATATTTCAAAGTTAAGAGTAGAGATGTTTTCTGCCTTCGGCTATAACAAAGTTGTTGAAACACATTGTATTTCAAAACAACGAGATTATCTTATACTTTGTTTAAGCAACTTATATAGAGAAGATAGCCCCCTTTCAAGAAAGGAACGTATAAATGAAGTAAATAGAATAAAAAGTATTGGGAGGGTAAAAAGAGTATTCGATTCAAAAGAAGGTGTAAGAAGTTTATATACAAAAATTTTGACAAAAGTAATAAACCGTAAGAGCATTGTATTAATTGATACTACTTGTAAACTAATGTATATAATGCGCTATGTCGGGAAGGGAATTTATACAAAACACATACGGAAAGTCACATCTACTTTTAGATAATATAAACAAGATTTACATTCATAAATTGAAACGCACCATTATAACTACCGTAACGGTTCAAACAAAGTGGGACAAATTTTGATTGAATCCCACAACTTCTCCTTCTACCACGGTTATTGTAGTGCAATGAAGTGAGTATCCATTTAATAGATTTGAATATATTATCTTTGTAGTACAACATGGTACGCCATACCAGAATACGTTTTTCCCTTCACTATTTTTCTTGAGCCCATATGCAGACTTATTGGCATTTCAATGTGAATTAATAAACGGCTAATAAATTGTCTATTTGGGCTAGTAAAATACAAAATGTCTAATATGTACTAAATTAGTATAATAAATATCATAAAGGTTGTAAAAAAATAGCATAAAATGCTTAAGCTGATAGAAGATTTAATCTCCACATATTAGATAAAAGAAGAGGCAATAACGTGAACAATAAATTCAAAAAATTCTTTCGTAACTTTTCTTATACTTTTATTGCTAATAGCTTGTCAATAATTATTTCCACAGTTTTAATCGTGCTTGTGCCCAGGTTTGTTGGTGTTGATGATTACGGATATTGGCAGTTATATCTTTTTTATACATCATATATATCATATATGTCATTAGGTTTAACAGATGGAGCTTATTTACGCTATGGGGGACATGAATATAGTGATTTGTATAAACCCGTTTTCGTATCTCAATATTGGTTTCTAGTTATATTCGATATTGTCATAAATACTTCAATTGCATTATTGTATAGTTCAGTTGCAACAGATACAAGTAAAACTATAGTGATTGTGTTGACTTGTTTAACTGGCGTATTAGTAGTTCCCCGTTCCTTGTTAACTTTTATCTTACAGGCTACCAATCGAATTAAAGAATTTTCTATTATATTAATTTTAGAACGTTTAATTTACTTTATTTTGGTCATTACATTTTTGCTTATCGGAGTTGAACAATTTGAATACCTAATTGTTGCAGACATTATTGGTAAAATTTTTTCAGTTCTATACTCGTTTTTTGCATGCAAAGAATTAGTGTTTGGTAAACTTGCATCAATAAAGATAAGTATAAAAGAGACATGGGTAAATATTTCTGTTGGAAGTAAATTATTGTTTGCAAATTTTGCAAGTATGCTTATTATTGGTATTATACGATTTTGCATCGAAAAAAAATGGGATATAGAAACCTTTGGAAAAGTATCACTCACATTAAGCATATGCAATATGTTGATGATGTTTATTAATTCGATCGCAATAGTTTTATTTCCTACCTTACGTCGGACTTCAAAAGAAAATTTACCTGCTATTTACCAAACAATGAGATCAATGATTACGGTTCCATTACTTGGTTTTTTAATTTTGTATTACCCAGCAAAAGTGATTTTTTCTGCATGGTTACCAAATTATGCAGAAAGCCTAACTTATATGGCATTATTATTTCCAATTTGTCTTTATGAAGGTAAAATGCTTTTGTTAATTAACACTTATTTAAAAACTCTTCGGAAAGAAAAATTAATGCTGGTAATTAATTTAATTACTGTAGGGTTAAGTATAATTATGACATCTTTAAGTGTTTTTATATTGAACAATATAACTTTATCTATTTTAAACATTGTAATTTTATTGGCGTTTCGTTGTATCATTACGGAATTGTACCTATCAAAAGTGTTAAAAGTTCAAGTAAAGAAAGATATAATACTAGAAATATGTATGACAGTTATTTTTATTTTAGTATCGTGGACCTTAACTTTTCCTTTTGCTTTGATTATGTATTTGGCAGCGTATGCGGTATATCTGTTCATAAAGAAGGGTGATATAGTTTATCTATTAAGAAGTATTAAATCAATTTATAATGCTAGATGATTAAAAGTTTATAAGCAAAATTTGGGTGCCTGACATTACGGTCATAAAAGTTGACACTATAATATAGTTTCATAAAGGGAACCAAGGCTTTATTAAAATAAGCTTTGGTTCCTTTTCTATTCTCGACTTTTCACCATATCTGCCATATCCTTGATTACCAGACTAACATGTCGGAAATTTCATAACTGTAATGGTACAACCAATACCTATGTTACAATCAATAATAAAATTAGCTGAATAGTTACACTGATTACGGCCTGTTTTTGCTAACTACATTTTGAGCCACTCTGATCATTGGCTCACGATTTCGTAATCAAGGTGGCTCTATTTTAATGAGCAAATACACAGCCTGTTTATTGCAAAATAAAAGTGCAGACCTTTGCAAGTAAAAACTGCAGAGTCCTGCACTTTATTTAATAGGTGCACAAAAAAAGACTTGCCAGCCACCCCAAGTCCCTCTACTGTATAGGTGTCGAATCAATACAGAGTGGAGGATTACGAAAGGATGCTAGCAATTTCTGATTGTTTTTGACACCCATAAATTACCGATAGTTGACGGTATTGCCTGTCCGGAAGTAGACGAGTATAATGTCCACGTATAAATCCGGAGAAAGGAAAAGACGCCTCCCATAATGTATAACTGCGCCAACAGCTATACGGGAGACGTCCCACTAAAACAACTGTGATTATTGTATCAGATTACAAACTTATTGAAAAGACATCAACTGGAGTTTTTAGTTAGGGGTGCGGGGAGGATTCCATCGCCTTGTTGTGGAAAAAGCATGAGTGTTATTGGGACTAGAGATAGGAAATCAAAAGAAAGATCAGGAGAAACGAGAGTTTATAATATTCGACGTTTAAGATGTGATAATTGTGAATGCATTCATCATGAATTACCGGATTTCTTAGTTCCTTATAAAAGATATGAATCAGAGTGCATTGAGCTGGTTCTTTCGAACCCTATTAATCACGATATACCTGCAGATGAATCAACTCTGTATCGTTAAAAGTTTTCTAGATTATTGGGTCGGTTGTCTTATTTCTATCATGCTTCAAACTAAACAGGAAAATATCCCTTTGGATTTACCGTCCGAAAGTTCAGAGACCGCACTTCATAGATTAGGACGTCTGGTGGGTAATGCCCCTAGATGGCTGGCGAGAATTGTCCGGCCTATTGTAAATATTAATTTATGGTTACATACCCGTTCTGCATTTTTGTCCGAAGAGAGTTGATTTACACTCATGATAAACACATTGAGAGGAGTGTTATCATGAGAAATTATAAAAAAGTGGAAGATACTGCAGTACAAAGATTCCAGCTTATTGCCCCTCTATTAGAAGAAGGCCTTGATGCTGGAAAGGCCAAGCAATTGAAGGATCAGATTTGTAAGACCAGCGGTCTTTCTGAAAGAACAATAAGAAGGTACGTTTCACAATTTCGTTCTGAAGGCTTTGGAGGATTAAAACCTAAAGGTAAGAATGCTCAAACCAAATCAGAGGCGATTCCTTCGCACTTAATGGAGCAGGCTATTCTTCTTCGCAAGGAAGTCCCGAGTCGAAGTGTTGCACAAATCATTCAGATACTTGAGTGGGAGGGCTTGGCTGTACCTGGACAACTAAAACGTTCTACTCTTCAAGAGAAATTGACAGAAAGAGGATATAGTTCTCGGCATATGAAACTTTATTCTCAATCAGGAGTGGCAGCTAGACGCTTTCAAAAAAGGCATCGTAATCAACTGTGGCAATCGGACATTAAATATGGTCCATATTTACCTATTGGTCCTAATGGGACAAAAAAGCAGGTATATCTTGTAGCCATAATAGATGACGCAACACGATTTGTTTTACATGCCTCCTTTTATCCAACTCTTGATTCGAGGATTGTAGAGGATACTTTTCGTCAGGCAATACAGAAATTTGGAGTACCGGAATCTGTTTACTTTGATAATGGTAAGCAGTATCGAACAAAATGGATGTCTCGTACATGTTCTAAATTAGGTACTCGCCTTATATTTACAAAACCCTATTCCCCTGAAGCGAAGGGTAAAATTGAACGATTTAATAGAGTTATTGATTCTTTTCTAGGTGAGGCAGCTCTTGAAAAGCCACAAACGTTAGAAAGATTAAATGAACTGTTTCAATCCTGGCTTACTGAGTGTTATCAGGAAAAACCCCATTCTGCGCTTGGTGAAAAAATTAGTCCGCATTCGGCATATCGCAGTGATAAGAAAGCACTTCATTTCATTGATCCTGATACATTGGCAAATGCCTTCTTACATTGTGAAACACGGAAGGTTGATAAATCAGGATGTATCAGTTTCATGGATCAGAAATATGAAGTTGGTCTCTCATTTATTGGCCGTCAAGTAGACATCATTTACGATCCTTCGGATCTAGAGGAATTGACTATTGAGTATGACGGACATACACCTTGGAAAGCAAGAAAGTTGGTTATTGGTGAAAAGGCAGGAAAACGGCCTGCACTTCCATCGCATCTTCAACCACAAGAAGCTGACTCTTCTAGACTACTAAAAGCAGCGGAAAAGAAACACCAGGAACGGAAAGTTGAAATAACACCAGCAGTTACCTTCCGTGCAATTTGGAAGGAGGACGGAGAAAATGTTTGAGGCTGCTTACGGGATGGAAAATACGCCATTTTCTAGAGATGTCCCAACGGACAAATTATATGACTCTCCGATGATGCAAGAAATTCTTGGGAGGCTGAAATATGCGGCAGAAAGACAAATGTTTGCCGTTTTAACCGGGGATTGTGGCACTGGTAAAACAACCACAATTCGCAGGTTTGTAGATCGACTTGATAAGGGGAAGTTTCAAGTACTCTATTTGTCTGACTTAAAATTAACACCTCGACACTTTTATAAAGGATTGCTTGAACAATTAGGCTCAGAAGCAAAGTTTTATAGAGGTGATGCGAAACGGCAACTCCAACGGGAAATAGAGTTGATGAGAGGAATCCGTGGTATTCAGCCAGTGGTTGTAGTAGACGAAGCTCACTTATTAGATAAGGAAAATTCAGGTGCCTGTCACTCCCCGATTTTTGTCGAAGATTGATAGATTGTTAGATAGCTAAATAGTGATAGAATGAAGATAACTGTTGTTTTTGTTTATTTTTGAAAAAAATAGAAAATTGGTATATAATATTTTTAATTCAATCTAGTTGAAGGTGTCTTGCAAAATTGGTTGCAAGAGAGATAAGTTTCAGCTTGTCAACCTCCTTATTACTAAGGACCTCAACAAGTAACCTGACCATGTCCACAAGTGCAATAACCAACAGCAAACCTGGATTGTCAATCAAACTTATCACAGTTATAATAATCTCCTTACTGATATTATAATTGAAATGTTTAACGAGATAGTGGTCACCGGGCTATTCATCTTTTCTGAATCCCAACAACGAATGCTAGGAGGTTTTCTGTTATGAAACAGAGTAATAGGCCACGACAATTACATAACCTCCCTAGCTCTTCGAAGATTGATTGGTCAAAATATGAAACTAAGTATTATTTACACTTTGATGAACGTGTCGATATTGAGCATGTGAAAGATAAAATCCAAGATCCTGATTGGGTTTCTTCACATGCTTTTTTGCCGTCTATCCATTTTAAAATAAACTTTAACAAGTATGTAACAATCTCTAAGGATAAAACACTCCCAGTCAGTGAACAGAAGATAAAGAAGAAAAAGGTACGCGAAATATATTATGCTGCGCACAAAGATCGTTTTGTCTATAAATACTACGGTGACTTATTAAATAACGCTTATAATGATTATGCCAAAAGAAAAGGAATTGACATCATCGCTTTAGCTTATCGCAATAATAAGTGCGGTAAAAATAATATTGATTTTGCTTATGAAGTATTTGATTTTCTATTAACCCAAAATCAAGCTGTTGTCATTTCTATCGATTTTACAAAGTTCTTTGATCATATTGACCATCGAACGCTTAAACAAAATATCAAAACTGTTCTGGGTGTTGAAGAGCTGTCTCAGGATTGGTATAAGGTTTTCAAAAACCTTACACAATTTACATATGTAAATAAAAATGACATTGATGTTAATTTAATACAAAAATACGGTGTCAAAAAGCTAAAAGAGCTCTTGAAAAATAAAAAATTGAAAAAAATAATGCCCCCAGAAGAGTTTCGGGCTTTTAAAGAACGCTATCTATACAAAAATAAAAAACCTTATGGGATTCCACAAGGGTCTGGTATGAGTGCTGTTTGCTCTAATGTACATTTAATTCATTTTGATCAAGAGGTTAAAGCATGGGCTGATGCCCAAAAAGCACTTTATCGTAGATACTGCGATGATTTAATTTTAGTCATTCCAGTCACTAATGGATCAACAAAAGTAGTTGAAGGAAAAAAGAATGAATTACTACAAATAATTCAAAAATACCACTCCCAAGGTTTAAAAATTCAAGAGGAAAAAACAGAAATACGTTTATATACTAACCACATAATTTTAGACGAATCCCAACAAAACAGTAAGTTAGATTATCTGGGTTTTGTAACTAATGGCCAATCAATACGGATACGTGAAAAGAGTCTTTTTAAATATTACTGCCGTGCATATCGTAAAGCCGATACAAGTCGGCGCATTGCTTTTGTAACAAATCGGAAGGGACCAAAAACAGATTTATATAAAATTTATACTCATCTCGGTTTCGATTATAAAGATCGAGGTAACTTTATCACTTATGCATACCGAGCTCACGCTAAGATGGCTAGGTTAAAAACAAAAAGCCTCATCCGTAAGCAGATTAAACGACATTGGGGGAAAATTAATAAACGGTTATAACGGCTCGAGGTCAGACCCCCAATCGGGAAAATAAAGGGACTAACTCAATCTATTCTAAAAAGGTTAGTCCTTATTTTAATACAGAATTTACATTAATTCCGTTGCCTGTCATTCCCCGGGTTTTGTCGAAGTTTGATAGGTTAATAAGTGCTGCCAGGTTCTGGATTATGATGGAAGTTTGCTACATTAGCTTTATACTCTTATCTATCAGTAGATAAGGGTATATGTATTTGATTCTGAGATAAACTTATGGAACCATTTTTTTAGTAATGGTTGTCTTGAGAAGGTCTAGGTGGAAATCAAAATGTCGGTGCCTGTCACTCCCCGAGATTTGTCGAAGATTGATAGTTCTTTATTTTAATAGATAATGCTAGAATGGGGTTGTGGTTTAATATTGTGAGGGTGACCGGTTGTTGATCTTCTTCTTTTAATAGGGGAGAAGCTTCGGGTTCGAATGGACAACCGTTGAAACGTATGAACCTTTCCTTGAGCTAATGGCAGAAGAGAAAAAGGAAAAGTCCCGGAACGACACGAAGCGCTACGGAACAGGCCCGAGATTGCGGAGTTACTGAAGTATTGTGAAGAACCAAGGGTGTTAAAGGAAATAATGGCTTTTATAAACGAGCGGATGTTTATTTTAAGACCTCATTTGGTGTTATAAACCCTTTATTGGAGTCGGGAAGAATGGAAAAGTTCAAAGCAAAGCGGGACGATTATCACTTAGAACAAAATCATTATAGAATAAAGAAAGAAGAGGAACTTTAAGCATTCTATTACTATAGAAAAATATGATTCATTAGGCTCAAATCCATACAGGGAGGTGGGCCATTTTTTTGTTTAAGGAATCATCAATTGTTAGAAAACCTCATTAGTAGACTTGAAAAATTTTCTAATAGTTTTAATGATTATTTATGGTTGTACTGGGTGGGAATGGTAAAATATAACGGATGTGATTATTCTGAAAAACAATTACGAAATACAGCAGATGTCTTATATCAATTTATAAATTTGTAGTAAGGAGTTCAAAAATGCCAAAAAAGTTTACCCCCCTATCACAAAGAAACCCAAAGTTAGCTTCAGAATGGCATCCATCAAAAAATACTCCTATAACACCTGATGATGTTGCAGCTGGTACCAATAATTTTGCATGGTGGCTTTGTGAGAAAGGGCATGAATGGGAAGCTAGGATAAATTCAAGGAATCGAGGGAGTGGCTGTCCTATTTGTTTTGGTAGATTCCAAGAGCCATTAACCAAAACTCACCCTAAAATGGCTTTAGAATGGCACCCTAACAAAAATGGGAATTTAACACCGGATGATGTAACAGCAGGATCTTCTAGAAAAGTATATTGGAAGTGCTCTAAATGTAGTTATCCATGGCTATCTACAATCTCAAATAGAAAACAAGGAAATGGTTGTCCGAAGTGCGCAGGTAAAGTTGTAACAGAAGAAAATTCTTTAGCAACTGTTAATCCTAAGATACTAGAAGAGTGGCATCCAACTAGAAATGGGAAATTGAAGCCGAATATGATACATGCTTATTCAGATAAAAAAGTTTGGTGGATATGTAAAGAGTGTAATCATAAATGGCAAACTACACCTAACCATCGGACTAGTCAAAAAACAGCTTGTCCAAAATGTAATGAAAAGTATAACGTATCTTTTGAAGAATTAGCATTTGGTTATTTTTATAAAAGAGTATTTAAAGAGGTTAAATTAAATCACGAGATAGAAGCTGGGGACAAAAGTTACAAGGTTGATATTTATGTACCAAAGTACAAATTAATATTGGAGTACGATAGTGAATTTCATCACCGGGACAGACTTTCAATTGATAGTGAAAAAAGTAGGCAGCTTCTTAATTTCTGCGATTTTCTTATTAGAATGCGTGAACAAGGGTTATCTGGAGTTCCATTACAAGGGGTTATTAATATTACGTTTTCAAATAAAAATAGAAATCCGCTTAAGGAAGCAGTCATGGCTTCTTTACAATATATAACCAAAAAAGTAAGCCTTTCAGCAGAAGAAATACATAGAATAGAGGCTTTAAAAGATATCCATATAGAAGAACAAAGATTTGAAATCCTTAGTCAAGTACTTCCTATAGAACAGAGAAATAATATAAAACAAAATAGTAGTTTGTTAACAAAACAATTTGATTTAGAAAAGAACTTTCCGTTTAGACCAGAACACTTTTCTTACGGTTCTAATTTCAAACTATGGTGGACTTGTGAAGAGGGACACAGTTGGGAATCAGCACCTTCTACCCGAAAAAAGGGACATGGTTGCCCGGTCTGTGATGGACAAATAGCTACAACTGAAACATCACTAGGTACAGTAAAAAAAGAGCTAGCAAAAGAATGGGATTATGATAAGAATAAAACCCTTACTCCCTTTGATATTCTCCCTAACTCTAATAAGAAATTTTGGTGGAAATGCTCTAAGGGACATTCTTACAGGGCTGCTCCGAAACATCGGAGTAGGGGGAAAGGGTGTCCATACTGTGTAGGAAAAAAGGTTGGAAGTGATAATTGTTTAGCTACGGTTAATCCAAAGCTTGCTGCTCAATGGAATCCAACCAAAAATGAAGATCTTACACCTTATCATATAACAGCCGGTTCTAGTAAAAAGGTTTGGTGGATTTGCGATAAAGGGCACGAATGGCAGGCCTCTGTTTATAGCAGAAAGGGTAGTAAAACGAACAGACCAAGAGGTTGTAAAGAATGCTATGAAATAGGCGCCGGAAGAAAAAGTAGAATGAATAAATAGTGCGTACAAAAGCTAAAAGGAGAAGAGGATATTTAATTAATGGGGAAAAGTCAAAAGGTTACTAATATGAGTCACCCAAATTTGTATAATTTTTTTAGTCAATTAAAAGTTCAAACTTCAAGCCCTAATGATCTAGAGCTATGGATTGTTGAAGGTGCATTAATGAATGGAACAACAGTAAACTCAAAAAAAATTACTCTCACAGATACACTTATTAATATTTACTCACAAAAACCACATGTAGTCCATTATATGCTTGCACACGAGTTTATACATTATAAGAATGGTGAATATTTAAGCTGGAAGAATGCATTCATAAAACTTGGTTCGCTAATAAGTAAACACTTAAAGGGTGTTGTATTGCTACAGGAAATTAGAGCTTCAATAGAAGGGGTCCATTTAGCGAATTTAACTCCAAAGGAAATTCAAGACTCTCAAATAACTCTACATTTTGAAAATGAAAATAGCCGTAAGCAGCTTTCCTATAAATCAGTTGGATATCCTAGTAGGGTGCAGATAATTAAGTATGCTCAAGGAAATATAAGTTTTACTCCAACGGTTGCCTATGATATATTAAGCGATTTTGAAAAGACTCTTAATATAAAGTTATGGAAAAAATTAATTTTAAAACTGTTGTAGAAGATGGAATAAAAGAAAAAATAATATCCGTGCCTGTGGTCAAGCCCCCGAAAAATAGACATTGGAAAATTCGACGTTTATGAAGCATTTTGGTAATTAAAATAATACATTTTAGGAGAAACGAATCCCATTCTATGCTGGATTCGTTTTTCGTTGTAATAGCGAATATATTTCTTTAGATTTTGTTGAAAAGACTCGATTGGGCAGTTGGGATAAAAACAAGGGAATTCCGTTTTTAACTGCGAAAAAAGCTTTCAATAACAGCGTTATCCCAACAGTTTGCCTTTCGTGACATACTTGGTATGAAGTGTAGCTCCTTACTTAGATTGCGATACATGTGGGATCTGTAAACACTTCCTTGGTCGCTATGGATCAGAACGCCCTCCAATGTATCCAATTTCCGCTTTTTCTGTGCTGCCTTGATGGTGGCTTTTATCAATTCCTTATTAGGGCTTGAACTCATTTCAAAGGCAATCACTTCACGGTTAAATAAATCCATTACCGCAAAAATATACAACTTTTCCTGCCCCATCAAAACTTCAGTCATATCCGTTACCCATATTTGATTGGGATGAACGGCGTCAAAATCACGATCTAACAGATTTTTATAGACATAGCCTGCAGATTGTTCCTTAGTTTAATGAGTAGTTTTTGGTTGCCTCACCTTTGCTTTCAAATTGACCTCATTCATGAGTCGCGCTACTTTTTTATGGTTTATTATTATGCCTTAGGCTTTTAAAGATCGTGATATTCTTTTGGCTCCATACGTACCCTTGTTAAGGAAATATATCCTTTTTATCTGTTTTAAATCTTGGCGTTATTCTCCAGATGCTTGGCGCTTAGGACGTTTAAGAAAAGCAAAATAACCACTTGAGGAAACCCCGAGTATACGGCATAAAAGATTGACTGGATAATACTTTCTCAAATAAGAAATAGCTTCGAATTTCTTGCTTATTCGTTCCCTTTGAGAAAGGCCTGGAACTTTTTAGGGATTTCTATCTCCATCTCTTTTTCTTTTAATTTCTTCTCCAACTCCCGGTTTTGCTTTATGTCTTTTGACTGAGAAGGCTGCGAAATAGAGCGTGGATTCACAAGACCCTGCTCACCATTATCCTTAAAAGAGTTTACCCAACGATTCACTGTATCCCGATGTAATCCAAGTTCTCGTGCCACTTCAGCTACAGGTCTCTTATCATTTTCTATGTAACTTAAAGATTGTGTGCTAATACCGCATCGAAAAGCCAGCTCTTCTTCCTTCTATCATTAGATTTTCTTACTGAAGCTAAAATCTTCCCATCATAATGGTCTTTTTCTCATTCAAGGCACTTACTCCTTTTATAACCATTACATAATGAGGGGAAGACTCAGACTATCAAGTATACTTTAAGTTACATGGAATTGATAAATAAAGGTGCCAGGTATCATCCAGAGAATTTCCAGTTTGTTCACTTCTTCTTTTCTTCACGTTTACTCCGCGGCTTTTAACATTGTATAAGGATTCGACGGTCATAATACCAAAAAGGGACTGGAGTTATCTATTTAAATAGTGGAAACAGATTTCGACCTCTTTTTTCAATAATATTAATCAAGAAGCTTGTCTTTAAAGGAGTTAAGCCCAATTTAATCAATCGATTGTGTAAAAGGAAAAAAACAAGGTATTTGCCAAACTATGCAGTATTAAGGGGAAACTGTACATTTCAGGGGATTTGGCAAGATTATCTATAAAATCTAATCTATTTACCGACAATTATTTTACCTAAATCAAGAGAGAAAGCTTTAAATAACGGGATTAATTCCATTTTCACACAAACGTTTGATTACCATGTCATCATGAAAGGACCCGTCGATAATTGTAGAAGGCCATTTTTTTTGGCTATCTTTGAGGTATTCTAGAAGAAAGCAAAGCTTTTCCTCGACAAGAAATGCTCTTGAAAAGAGGCTAAAGTTCGTTTTTCAAAAGGGTTTGTGACACTTTTAATTAAACGTTTAGTTGAGAAGAATTAAGTAGTTATTTGTCGAGAGACCACGGAGACGGTCTCCGAGGGATTTTTAATTGATTACTTGGGACTAGGTGGAGGACAAAATCGGGTGCCAGTGCATTGCGATCCAAAAAGTAGACAAAATAAATTCCGTTTTGTGAAAGGAATCTAAGTTTATAAGCTTTGGTTCCTTTTTTCTTGTCATCAATTGGTACTGGGAATTGGTCTAAAAGATGAGGAGGAAAAAAACTAGCTCGTTAACAAGTGAGCAGCAACTAACGCTCAAAAACGTGGCTATAAGGGAAATTGGAGCAATTGGGTCCAAATATAGATCATTCTCCTCGCTGCAACTTTTGTTATATCCTCGACAATCCTCACACTTAATCACGATATGAAATCCATGCTGCTGCTGGATTCATCCCCAAACTAATCAAACGTTTGATTGAATCCATTCATGTCATATCCAGTCTACAATTGTACTAATTTTACCTAGATAGACTGATGTATTCTTAAGTGAAAACTAGTCAAATATTGCACATAGGTGGGGTATGGTCTGTAATTGTATCATACAGTTCTCAACAATTTTCTTTTCGGTTTGACCATAAAAACTCATATAAATTTGGATTTGCTAGGTCTTGCCGCTGATCGGTGATTACTCAGACGAAAATATAACAATCTTATAATACAAAAAATATTCAGATTTTTTTAATTTTTTTGTTGTAATTAATAAAATTATTTTATAAAATAAAAAATGTAAACGTTATCTTATATTTTATATTAATAGCTTAGTAAATACTGTTAATATCGTATTTTTTTTATAAAAACGTTTACATTACTAATCAAATATCAAAGTTACTGATATGAAAAAGGTATTAGCACAAACACTTTTATTAAGTATTAAAAATTATAATTATTTAAAATGTAAACGTTATTATAAATTTATAGTATAAATCATAAAATAAACAAATACATCAACTTATTATTAGTAATAACGTTTACATTTACCTTTGATGGAGGATACTAATGTCTCATGAAATAACAATTAAAGATGTTGCGAAGCAAGCAAATGTGTCAGTAGCAACAGTTTCAAGAGTTCTAAATGGGCTCGATAGAGTAAGTGATAAAACGCGTAAAAAGGTACAAAAAGTTGTAAAGGAATTAAATTACGTGCCAAACACTATGGCAGTATCCATGGTTACCAAACAAACACAAATGTTGGCAGTTGTTGTTCCTGTATTTGAAAATCCCTTTTATACAGCAGTTATAAAAGGGACAGTAGATGTTGCTAGTCGAGAGGGATATCATACCGTTGTATTTTCAACCAATGATAGTGAGAAGGAAGAGGCTGCTTTTTTTATGAGTTCTCTAAAAAGAAATGTTGATGGAATTGTCTTAATTGGTGCTCATAATGATCCGGAATTTTATCAAAGTATTAATAAACCAGTCATTCTAGTGGATCGTTACATTGAAGGTTGTGGCCTTGATGGAGTGGTAATTGACAATTTTAGGGGAGCATATGAATCCACCAAGTATTTAATTGAAAATGGACATCAACAAATTGCTATTATTTCTGGTCCGCAAACGTTTAATGATGGAATCGAAAGGTACAGAGGTTATCAACAAGCGCTAAAAGATTTCGAAATTGATTTGGTCCCTGAATATTTTAAGCAAGGGGATTGGTTTGAACATCATGGTTATCAATCAATGAAAGAATTAATGAATTTAAGCAATCCACCAACCGCAGTGTTTGCAGCTAACAATATGATTTGTCAGGGCGTTATCAAAGCAATAAGAGATTTAAATTTAGAGATAGGTTCAGATATATCCCTTGTTGGTTTTGATGAAAATACACTCGCTGATTTTGTAAAGCCAAGAATATCAGTTATAAAACGCCCGACATATGAAATGGGTATTCATGCAGCTGAAATGCTGCTTCAAAAATTAAAGCAAGGAGAAAAAAACGACTCGGTTCCTAGGAAGGTTACATTAGGAGTTGAACTTTTGAAATTCGGTTCTGTGAAAAATCTAGGAGGTGAAAAAAATGCCTAATATTTTGGTAGTTGGCAGTATGAATATGGATATCGTGACTCGGGTAAATAGACATCCCTTACCAGGTGAAACGATTCATGGATTAAACACATCCTTTTTTTCAGGAGGTAAGGGAGCCAACCAAGCAGTTGCAGCTGTAAGGTCAGGTGCAACTGTAACGATGGTTGGCGCTTTAGGGGAAGATTTTTTTGGCAATGAAATTTCTAGGCTGCTTTTAAATGACCATATTAATTTAAGCCATGTTAAAAGGAAAAGTTCCATGACAGGTGTAGCCATCATTACAATTGATGATAGCGGAGAAAATAATATTGTTTTGAATAAAGGTGCTAACGGTATATTTATTCCAAAAGATCTTCTAGATGTTGAGCTTATTCAATACGATGCCATTCTTATGCAAAATGAAATACCTTGGGAAACAAATGCATTTATTTTAGAGAAAGCTTCTGAATTAAATATTAAAACTGTCTTTAATCCTGCGCCAGCTCTAACAATAAAAGATAGATATTTTCCGATGATAGATTTACTTATTTTAAATGAAATTGAAGCGTCTGAGATGACTAATATTCCAGTAAAAGATCAAGAAAGTGCGTATCAATCTGCATTAAGGCTTATTGAGAAAGGAGTTTCTGAAGTAATTGTAACTCTAGGAAAGCAAGGTGCCATTTATATGAATCAAAATGGCACCGTCTTCCGATCATCCGCCTTCGATGTACCAACTGTTGATACTACTGCTGCTGGTGATACGTTTATCGGTGCTTTTGTAAGCGCTTATTTTAATAATGATGTTGCGGATAGTTTAAAATATGCTGCGGCTGCAGCTGCTTTAGCAGTAACGAAAGAGGGGTCACAAAAATCCATTCCATTCTTAAAACAAGTGAATGCCTTTATTAAAGAAGCTCAAGATTTTTTGATTAACGTTTGAAATTAAAGCCTGCTTCCCTTTAAGCGATAACATTTGTGAAAAGTTTAAACATGATTGAAGCGGGTAAAAGCAGCAACAATTTTAAAATATAAAAAAAAATAGAGGAGGATTTAAAATGAAGTTATTGTTTATTGGAGAATCTTGGATGGTTCATATGGTTCATGTAAAGGGGTATGACAGTTTTACGTCTACTAAATATGAAGAAGGAGCTACATATTTACTTAATAGTTTAAAAGAGGCAAAGATCGAGGTTGATTATATGCCTGCTCACGAGGTTCAAGTGCGTTTCCCAAAGAAACTGGAAGACCTTCAACAATATGATGCCATTGTTTTAAGTGATATTGGTGCTAATACGTTCTTATTGCAAAATGCTACTTTCTATCAGATGGAAATTATTCCGAACGCATTAGAATTACTCAAAGAATATGTGGCGCTAGGCGGCGGCTTATTAATGATTGGCGGCTACCTATCCTTTATGGGAATTGAAGCTAAGGCAAATTATAAGAATACGGTGCTTGCAGATGTACTTCCTGTCGAAATGCTCGATACAGATGACCGCGTAGAAATGCCTCAAGGAATAAGAGCTGAAACAATCAAAGATCATGTTATTACACAAGGAATGGAAAATTGGCCGAATTTCTTAGGATATAACAAATTTACACCAAAGGATGGAGCCGAGGTTCTAGTAAACATTGAAGAGGATCCACTTCTTGTAGTTGGTCAATATGGAAATGGGAAAACGGCATGCTTTGCCAGCGATTGTGCACCGCATTGGGGGCCAAAAGAGTTTATGGAGTGGGAGCATTATCAGCCTTTATGGGTTCGGATTTTAGAGCATATAAAAAAATAATATCAAGAAGTTGGTGATAGGCATGAGAGTAGAGGAAATCGTTTGGGAAAACAAGGACGAGTATATTGATTTCTTGGCCAAATTGGTACAAACAGATACTCAAGTCATTGGACACGGAGTGTTAGGCGGAAAAGAGAAAGCAGGACAGGAAATCATTAAGCAGAAACTATCTGACCTTGGTTTTGAAATTGATGAATTTTTGGTGGATGATGAAAAAATTAAGAAATATCCTGGTGCGAACTTAGGCCATGATAATCGCGATCGTCCCAATATTGTTGGAACATTAAAAGGAACAGGCGGCGGGAAGTCTTTAATTCTAAACGGTCATATCGATACAATGCCTTTTGGTGATCGGGAGAAATGGTCTAATGACCCTTTCCTTGGACAAGTTCAGGATGATGTTCTGTATGGACTTGGATCAACGGATATGAAAGCTTCTTTAGCTGCAATGGTTATGGCTGCACAAACAATCAAAGCCTTGGGCTATCAATTAAAAGGTGATCTCATCATCCAATCCGTTGTGGATGAAGAAGGTGGTGGGAATGGGACCCTTGCATGTGTAGAACGTGGATATACAGCAGATGCAGCGATTGTCGGAGAACCGACCCAATTAAACATTCAGCCTGCACATATGGGCTTTTTATTCCATGAAATTGTTGTCGAAGGTCAAAGTCTTCATTCCAGCCAGCTTTGGAATGGTGTTAATGCCATTGATAAAGCCATAAAAATTTACCATGCTCTTAAGGATTTGGAGCACCGCTGGCTAATGACAGAAAGACACCCGCTTTTGCCTGGTCCTACTATTAATCTAGGCGAGATAAAAGGCGGAATAGCGGGTTCAGTTGTTCCAGGCTCTTGTACATTAAAAACCTGTCTTCATTACCAGCCAAATCAATCCGAAACCTATGAACAAACAAGAGAGCGTGTAAACAGAGAAGTTCTGGAGACGATTGAAAGGGTTGCCAAAGGGGATGAATGGTTAGAGAAGCATCCTCCTCTAATAAGTGTTTATCAGGAAGGCTATCCATTTGAGACGCCGATTAATCATCCTTTGGTTCATGAGATGAAGAGAGTGATAGGAGAAGTATTGAACAAAGAAGCTGTAATCGAAGGGATGCCAGCAGGGTGCGATGCCCGTCTACTTGCTGGGTTTGCCAACATTCCTACGATCATTGTTGGGTGCGGAGATCCAAGGCAGTGTCACTGTATTGATGAATCAGTCCCAGTTTCCCAGTTTCTATCACTAATCGAGATTTATGTTCAATTTATCATTTCTTGGTGTGGTGTAGAATCAATAGATTAAAAAACTATAAAAAATTTGGAGGGAAAAAGTTATGAAAAAAGCATTTTTACTGATTGCTGCAGCTATGCTACTTATTTTATCGGCCTGTGGATCACAGGAAAAAGCTGGGTCTGAAAAAAAGGATGATGGAAAATTAACAATTGGCGTTACAACAGCTACGCTCCGTCATCAATTCTTTATTGATATTGATGACGGAATGAAGAAGGCAGCAGAAGACGCTGGAGTAGAATTGTTAGTCAATGACCCTAACCTGGACTTAGCAAAGCAAGTGTCTTCAATTGAAGATTATATGCAAAAAGGTGTAGATGCTTTAGTTGTTTTAGCAGTTGATAATGCCGGTGTTGTTCCTGTAGTTGAAGAGGCGAAGGAAAAAGGAATCCCTATTATTACGGCAGATGCAGTGGTAGAAAGTGAAAGTGTAGATACATTCATCGGAACTGAAAACTACGATGCCGGGAAGCAGCTAGGCGAGTATTTAAAGAAGGATATTGAAACAAAAGGTAAGGACGTCCAAATTGCGGTTGTTACCCATGAACAATCTTTCGTACAAAAACAAAGATTAAACGGATTAAAAGAAGCGTTAAAAGGTATAGATAATGTAAAAATTTTGAATAGCCAGCCAGGCTACGATCGTCAAAAATCGATGGCAACAGTTGAAAATATCCTTCAGGCCAATCCAAATGTTGATTATATTTATGCTACCGCAGAGAATAGTGTACTAGGTGCATTGGCCGCTCTTGAATCTGCAAACAACAAGCAGACAAAAATTGTTGGTTTTGACGTAACCAAGGAAGCAGCAGAAGGAATACGCAGCGAGTATATCCTCGCAATGATTCAGCAACAGCCAATTAAAATCGGTGAAGAGTCTATTAAGGCTGCACTAGAAGCAATTAAAGGCAAAAAATTAGATAAAAACATTAGTGTTCCTGTTATTCTAGTGGATAAAGCAAATGTAGATGAACATTTCGAGAAATAACTGAAATATCAATTAATTTATAAAAAAACTCAGGGAGACCTTTACTCCTTGAGTTTATCTCCAAACGAGAGGGGGCGTTATGAAGTGAACTCACCAATAATTGAGTTAAAAAATATTACAAAAGAGTTTTCTGGTGTAAAAGCACTTAAAGGTGTATCTCTTACCGTTTATCCCGGAAGTGTTCATGCGCTTGTAGGGGAAAATGGCGCAGGTAAATCTACCCTAATGAAAATTTTAACAGGCGCTTACTCAAAAACGAGTGGAGAAATTCTTTATAATGGTAAAAGCATAGAGAATATGGACCCGAAAAACTCAAAGAAAATCGGGATTCATTGCATATATCAGGAATTAAATGTGGCAAATTATCTGACTGTCGCCGAGAACGTCTTTCTTGGCAGTCAGCCTGTCAATTCAATGGGACTGATTAATTGGAAGCAAATGAATGAAAAAGCAAAGGAAGTCTTTGCATCACTGCAAATTAATCTTGACCCCAAACATGTGGCCAAAAACATTAGTATTGCTCAAAAACAGATGATAGAAATTGCTCGTGCTATTACTCAGGAAGCTAAAATATTGATCATGGATGAACCAACATCTTCTTTATCAGAAAGAGAAACAGAAATTTTACTTTCTTTAGTGACTGAACTTAAAAATAAAGGTGTCAGCATCCTCTATATATCTCACAGAATGGATGAGATTTTCAGGGTGTGTGATACGGTCACCGTTCTAAGAGATGGCACCCATATTAAAACCTTGCCGATGAGTGAAGTCCAAAATGTGGACCAACTAGTTGAATTAATGGTAAATCGCAAGATGGATGATTATTTTAATAAAATTGAAGTTCCTATTGGTGAAACTGTATTGAAGGTGCAAAACCTTTCAAAAACAGGAGTGCTGAAAGACATTAATTTTGAACTACGGAGTGGTGAAATTCTTGGAATTGCAGGTCTAGTAGGGGCAGGGAGGACTGAAATCGCCCAAGCGCTTTTCGGTTTGTTAAAAAAGGATACTGGAGAAATCTTAATTGACAACCAATTAACCAAAATCAATAACCCTAGTGATGCAATCAAGCTGGGTATTGGTTTTGTTACAGAAAATCGAAAAGAAACAGGGCTGGTTCTAAAGCAAACTGTCAGGGATAATATATCTCTCCCAAATCTTAAGAAATTTACGAAGAGTCTTCTGGTTAATAAAAAGGCCGAAAAGAAAGTATCGGAAGATTATAAGCAAAAATTAAATATTAAGGCTAGAACGATTGAACAGACAGTTTCTACGTTAAGCGGAGGAAATCAGCAAAAAGCCATAATTGCCCGCTGGATGATCCAAGAACCACGTATTCTTATCTTGGATGAGCCATGCCGCGGGGTCGATGTTGGTGCAAAAGCGGAAATCTTTGCGCAAATTAGCCACCTTGCCAAGCAAGGTGTCGGAATAATTATGATTTCTTCTGAACTATCAGAGATCGTTGGCATGAGTGATCGAGCGATCGTCATGAGAGAGGGCGTTATTGCAGGTGAACTTAGCAAAGACATGATTACCTCTGATAATATTCTTAAATTAGCTTTTGGAGGTGGAATAAGTGCTTAACAATACTTCAACCAATTTGAATATAAATCAAAATAAGCAAACAACAAACTGGAAACAAAAGCTTTATGTCATTTTTGATAAGGGAAGTACAACAATAGGACTTGCTCTGCTCTTTATCATTATGTCTATTATTACTACCGATTTTTTAACAGTTGATAACCTACTCAATGTCATGCGTCAATCCGCAGTCTTATGTATTATGGCCGTAGCCATGACCTTCATTATTATTACGGGAGGAATCGATTTAAGTGCGGGGTCACAGCTGGCTGTCAGTGGCGTGGTAGTGAGTGGACTTATCGTGGCTGGTGTTCCGATTCCCCTTGCTATTCTTATTACTGTTTTGATAGGCGGGATGATTGGCCTCTTTATGGGGACAGTTATTTCGACACAGAATATTCCTCCGTTTATTGTTACTTTAGCGATGACGACTATTCTCAGCGGTATTGCTTTTGTTTATACAGAAGGTACGCCGGTAGTTATTACTGATGCTGTTTTCCGTCAAATAGGACGAGGATATCTTGGTCCGATTCCAACGGCGATAATCATCATGATCATTGTTGCCGTCATTGGACATATCTTATTGTCGCACACTCGTTTCGGAAGGTATGTCTATACGATTGGTGACAATGAAGAAGCAGCTAGATTATGCGGTATTAATGTGAAATGGGTTAAAACAGGCGTTTATGCTTTTGGTGGAGCAATAACAGCAATCGCTGGAATTGTCCTTGCCTCTCGTCTTTCTTCAGGATCACCGAATGCAGGTACAGGTTCAGAATTAGACGCTATTGCTGCTGTTGTATTAGGTGGAACAAATCTTTTTGGCGGTGAAGGGAAAATTACTGGAACTTTAATGGGTGTGGCGATTATTTCCATTCTGAACAACGGATTAAATTTATTAAATGTATCTTCCTACAATCAATTGATGATTAAAGGCGTTGTAATCTTGTTAGCAGTTTGGCTGAATTCAATTAAAGCGAGAAAGAAAGCGAGTGTGTAGGTAAAATGAGCGGCGGTATATTTCCAGAAAAGAAATTTATTTTAGAGAATTTATTTAATGTTCGTAAACCAATTATAGGAATGGTTCATTTAAAACCACTTCCAGGTGCTCCACATTACAAAGGTGAAAGCATGGATGAAATCGTTGAGTTTGCACTAGAGGATGTTCGGCGACTGGAGGAAGGTGGAGTTGATGGATTACAAATAGAAAATGCATGGGACATTCCCTTCCCAAAACCTGAGGATTTTAGCTTTGAAACAGTAGCTGCAATGACAGCTATAGGAGTAGAAATTGCTAAAGCTTCAAAGCTGCCACTGGGTGTGAACTGTTTAGCTAATGCGGTTATTCCAGCTATTGCAATTGCCAAAGCATGTAAAGCCAAATGGGTTAGATCTAACCAATGGGTTAACGCTTATGTCGCTAATGAAGGGATCGTCGAAGGGGCATCGGCCAAAGCCATGAGATATAAAGCAAATCTTTTCGGTGACGATATTAAAGTCATGGCTGATGTTCACGTGAAACATGGAAGCCATTCCATCGTTGCAGATCGCAGCTTAGCTGAGCAAACAAGGGACAATGAGTTCTTTGATGCGGATATATTAATTGCTACAGGAAACAGAACGGGTGACGAAACTTCATTAGATGAGCTTATTGGAATTAAGGAATCTGCAAGTTTGCCTGTCATAATTGGAAGCGGTATGACTGTCGAAAATGCCAAAAAGATTATGTCTATCGCTGATGGTGCCATTGTCGGAAGTTTCTTAAAGGAGAACGGAAATTGGTGGGAGAGAGTGGATACTGAAAGAGTAAAACAGTTTATGGATCAAGTAAACTCACTCCGGTAGAATAGGATGTCTTAAAAATGGTAAAAGTTGCGGTGCATGGGTTTATTAACGTGGATTTAATTGGACTGGTAGATCAGTTTTCTGAAATGGATCAGGAAGTGGAATGCAGGGACCTGCAAATAACCCCGGGTGGATCGGCAGCAAATGTTGCTGTCGGTCTCTCACGTTTGGGGGAGGAAGTTTATTTTTTAGGTGCCGTTGGTGAAGATTCGTATACTTCATTTTTATTAGAGAGCTTGGAAAAAGCTAAATTGGACTACATCCAAAAAGTATCAGGGGGGACTTCGGGTACTGTAATGGTTTTGGTAAATCGTTTAGGATTACGAACAATGTATACCTTCCCGGGAGCAAATACAAATTTCGAGCCAAATTTAGTTCCGAGGGATTTTTATGAAAGCATTGATTTGCTTCACCTAAGCAGTCCTCATCTGGACATGGCTCCATCACTCTTTCAATGGAAGGAAAAGTCCCCCAGACTTAAGATTTCTTTTGATCCAAGTGCATTATTGACTAAGAAGGGCTTACAGCATTTAAGACCATTTTTCTCAAAGACAGATATATTATTTGTAAACCGCTCTGAATTAAATGATTTGTTCCCAAATCATGATGTTGATTATTCGATCCGGTCGCTTCACGATTTAGGTATTAATCAAATATTTGTTAAATTAGGAAGAGAGGGCGCACTGTCAAGTTTTATTACAGAAGGAAGCCGCTGCAATCAGCTTCTCCTTCCATCTTTAAAGGTTGAACCGATTGATTCAACCGGTGCGGGTGATGCTTTTGCCGTAGGTGCCCTATATGGAATTAATCGAGACTGGTCGCAGAAGACCATATTGCAGGCTGGGATTAAACTTGGGGCTGGTGCTGTATCACAAACCGGTGCCAGAAAAGGGCTGCCTTATTCTTTTGAAGCAGGAGTGTAGCTAATCATGGATATCCAAAGTGTATTTCAATATATTGACGAAGAAGATGCCATACAGTTTTTACAGTCTTTAATTCAGGTAAATACCATCAATCCACCGGGTATGGAAAAAGCGTTGGCTGATAGGATCAGTCAGCGCTTAGCAAATTCTGATTTGTTAATGCAGTCTGATTTTGTTGATAAAGATAGGGAAAATTTAATCGTTTCTTATATTAATGAAGGATTATTACCTGATCGTTCGAAAACGCTAATATTTAGCGGTCATTTCGATACCGTCCCAGTCGGGAATGTAGAATGGACCTACCCGATATTTGAAGGGAGACGAGTTGGAGATCGGATTTATGGACGGGGCTCAACAGATATGAAAAGTGGTGTAGCCGCCATGATTGTAGCAATGGAATGTGTCCAAAAAGCAGGAATTAAATTGAACGGCACCCTTCAATTTGTCGGAACTGTTGGGGAAGAAGTAGATTGTATAGGCGCCAAAACGGTGGTCAAAAAAGGACAGATTGATCAAGCCTCAGCGATGGTCATTAGTGAACCTACTTCGAATCAGCCCGTGATTGCCCACAAGGGAGTATTGTGGCTTAAAATTTCTATGTATGGAAAAACAGCCCACGGTTCGATGCCCTCACAAGGAATCAATGCAATATTAGCGATGAACCATTTTATAAATGAATTAAATAGCTATGTTATCCGTTATGATGACCACGAGATATTAGGCGGTTCTACATTGAATATTGGTATGATCAATGGGGGAGTTGGAACGAATGTAGTTCCGGATAAATGTACCATAACGATTGATATTCGGACAGTGCCGGGACAAACACATTCAGAAATTATCGGAGATATTAAAGAACTTTTACAAAAGGTATCTAAAATAATGAACGTATCGTTTGAACTAGACATTCTCAATGACATGGGCTGTGTCTATACTCCTCCAAACCATCCCTTTGTCGATTTAGCGGTAATGACGGCTCAAGGCATCAATAACCAGAAAAGCCTAGTTCCGGGAGGAGTTAATTATTACACTGATGGATCCATCTATAAAGGCCACTTGCCGGATGTTCCAATATTAATCTATGGACCTGGAGAGCCTAAACAAGCTCACCAGCCTGATGAATGGGTAGATGTTCATAAATACCTTGAATCTATTAAATTTTACATCGCCCTAGCAATCCAGTATCTAGGTAAGCAAGGGTGAAGCATATGCGGAGGGACGGTTATATCGCTTCCTCTTCTATCAGTTGGGTGCTTGTTATCACAGATAATTCCTTCCAGTCTTGGAGGTTTTAAGTTACAGAATAGAAAGGATAAATAAGTATTGGATATAAAAGTCGTTGTTATCACAGGTGCGGGAAGCGGACTAGGTGCTTCTTTGGCTAAGAAATATTCTGTTATGGGATGCCACGTATGTTTGCTGGGGAGAACGGTATCAAAACTTGAACGGATAGCTGAACAATTAACCAATAGCTATTCGATTTACGAAGTAGACGTGACATCCAGAAATGCAGTAGCAAATGTGATGGAGTCTATTAAAGAAGAAGCGGGACCTATTGATCTTCTAATCAATAATGCCGGACTTGGGGTATTTGATTTGGCTGAAAATTTAGTAGAAGAAGCTGTGCATGATATGATTGATATTAATCTAAAGGGCACGATATTCTGTACTCAAGAAGTACTGCCGAGCATGAAAAAGCACAATCAAGGAATCGTTGTAAACGTTATTTCGACTGCTGGAGTTGAAGGGAAAGTTAACGAGACAGTTTATTGTGCAAGTAAATTTGGTGTACGAGGATTCACCGAGAGTCTTGCTCTTGAACTGAAAGAAACAGGGATAAGGGTGTTAGGTGCTTATATGGGCGGAATGAAATCTCCATTCTGGGATGGAATTTTATCAGCTGAAAGAATAAAGGACTTTATGGACCCCGATGATGTAGCCGACATCATTATTGAAAACACGAAACCTCGAAAAAATATTACCGTAACCGAAGTAATTATTAAGAACAAGATGTGATTTAATAACGTTGCCTGTCTCATTCAATGCACTTACTCCTTTTACAACCATTACATAATGAGGGGAAGACTCAGACCATCAAGTATACTTTAAGTGAAATGGAAATTTAAAAATAAAGGTGCTAGGGACCATCCAGATAATTTCTAGTTTGTTCATATCTTCTTTCCTTCACATTTACTCCGCGGCTTTTGACATTGTAAAAGGATTCGACTGTCATAATACCGAAAAGGGACTGGAGTTATCTATTTAAATAGTGGAAACAGATTTCGACCTCTTTTTTCTGTAATATTGATTAAGAAGCTTGTCTTTAAAGGAGTTAAGCCCAATTTAATCAATCGATTGTGTAAAAGGAAAAAAACAAGGTATTTGCCAAACTATGCAGTTTTAAGGGGAAACTGTACATTTCAGGGGATTTGGCAAGATAATCTATAAAATCTACACTATTTACCGACAATTATTTTACCTAAATCAAGAGAGAAAGCTTTAAATAACGGGATTTATTCCATTTTCACACAAACGTTTGATTACCATGTCATCATGAAAGGACCCGTCGTTAATTGTAGAAAGCCATTTTTTTTGGCTATCTTTGAGGTATTCTAGAAGAAAGCAAAGCTTTTCCTCGACAAGAAATACTCTTGAAATGAGGCTAAAGTTCGTTTTTTAAAAGGGTTCGCAGCACTTTTAATCAAACGTTTGTGTAGGGCGAAAGATGTTGAGATCATGGCGAAGGTACTGGTGGTACTCTCATTGGTTACTGGGTACTTCAACTGATTCTAGCAATAATATCCTTACTAGTGTCAGTAACGGTACTTATTTAAATCTTGTTACGATAAACGGAATGCCTGTTACACAGAATGGGTGGTATCAAGTGTTTGTGCCTAATTCATCAACTACTGGTTGGGTACATGGAGATTATATCAAACTAGTAACTAACTAAAAATATGAGGGTGTCCCAAAAGTATAACTTTTAGGGGCACCCCTTTTTGTGTAGAAAACATGGGGACGGTTCTGATGGCTTTTATCTCTTCGGGTATCTGGTAAATAGGCTTCCTCGTTATGGTAGTAGTCGCGAGCAGTGATATCATTGAAACGTTCAACAGGAGAAAGAACCATGAGAACCGTCCCCGTGGCTCCATGCAAAAGTGCTGGATTTTGGAATAAAACCTTTTAGGAAATTGGATATTTATGTTAAAATGTAGAAGTGAATGTAAAGGGTGTTCATTAAACTTTAAGGGTAGGGTTGTTACAAATTTTCTTGAATTGAGGTATGAGCGGGGGATTTTAATGAAAATATTAAACAAATTGCCAAAAAGTAACCCACGTTTACATTTGGACCTAATTAAAAGTGGATGGGTTCCAATGAAAGAACCTAAGAAATTAATTAGTGCTATTTTGTTATCGATTCCTTTAATGATTGTCGCTGCAATCATCTCTATTGGGATAATAAATATCTTTTCCTCTATTTCTTTGAGCGATTTTGGACTGACGTCAAATTCATTATCAATAGCCATTAACTTAGATATTATTTTTTGGCTAGTCTTACTAATAATCCTTCACGAATTACTCCATTTGATTTTCATTCCTAATTTTATTAAATCAGAAAAAACATATGTAGGTCTTACTCTTTTCGGGGGTTTTGTCATAACGGAGGAGGAGATTTTTAAATCAAGATATCTCTTCATTACAATTGCTCCTTTCATGATTCTTTCAATCATTTTGCCATTACTATTAGGTGTATTTGGACTGTTAACACCGACATTAAAATTTTTGATCCTTCTAAACTCTATGGCATCATCCGTTGATATCCTTAATCTTCTTCTTTTGATTAAACAGGTTCCGAATCATGCAATTCTAAAAAATAATGGAACAAATACTTATTGGAAACACACATAAATGTAAGAAAACTATAAATAGAAAGTTTCCTTATTTAAGTGAGTTTTTCTACCATACCTTTAAGCATAACTATTATAGAGCGTTCTTCCGTACAAGGGCGCAATTGCTGAAGATTAAAAGCCTAATTCCTCGCTAAAAATACTGAGGGACTAGGTTTTTTTATCTTTCAATTCTTTATGGTGTATTAACTAGTGCAGAATAGTTGAGAAAAAAAACTTCTTTTCGACAAAAGTTTTATTAAATAACAGCTCCCTTTTCTTTTTTCAAAAGGGTTCACGGCACTTTTAATCAATCGTTTAGTTGGTTTTCAATTTGTATAGGTTTGTCAGGAAACATAATTTATTAGTTTCTATTGTCATTTTTGAGGATATTTTTTCCTAATTGCAAATTTTTTTCACCAATTTATTTTCCTGAAAATGAAAGAAAGATCATTTAATAAAGGGGCACAATGCAATCTAATCAATCGTTTGTTTAATAGATTCAATATCAACTAATCGATTGATTAGAATCGCTGTACATGTTGTTAATGCTATGTTTGCTCTTCCTTAGAGGGATGGAAATTGTCGATAAGCTGAGACAGACCATGGGGACGGTTCTGCTGGCTTTTTTTACCTTGAGAACCGTCCCTGTGGCATTCCGCATTACCCTTTTATATCTATAAATGATATATTTTAGAGGTGCATTTGAGATAATTAAAAAAGGGGTTTGTATGAGGGATATTATGAATAATTTAAATAAAAAAATATATTATATTATCGTGTGGATTGTAATAGCCATTATGATTTCTGGTTTGTTAATTGATAACCCACGGTTTGGTGAATTCGGAGTTGTTTACCTATCCCACAGTATACTAGTGTTCATTCTGTCTGTTTGTTTACTGCTTTATCCTAAGAATGGTACAGATATTCTAAGATTGACCATCATCATCGTCGCATCCGTTTACTTTTATGCACTTTTCCTTTTTTATCCGGAGACGTGGTCCACCTTTATTTTTCTATGTTTTATTCCAGCTCTTTCAATCTTATATTTTGATTCAAAGCTTTTTTATTTTTCTTTGTTATTAAACGGTATATTAATCATGATTATTTTTGGATATATCATTTTGATTGATCGAGGAGTGCAATATCCCTATATAGACGAGGATCCAATAGGAAATTTCATTAATTTTATTGCGAGTCAAATCATTATCTATTTTATTTTTTATTTAACGAATGGACGAATTAAAAAACAACAAATATATTACGAACAAATACAAAATTCTGAGCGTTTGAAGTCAAGCGGCCAGCTTGCAGCGGCTGTTGCACATGAAATTAGAAATCCTCTGACCGTTGTGAATGGTTTTTTACAGCTATTTGAGCAAGACTCTTCCTTTAGTGATGATCGAAAGAGACATTTTACTTTGATGATTGATGAATTAAACACGGCTGAACAGGTTATTTCTCAATTTTTATCTATTGCTAAACCAGATAAAGAGAATGTAACTGAAAATGTTGATGTAAAGGTTGTGCTTCAGAGTGTAACAGATTTGCTTTATTCATATGGACTGTTACATGATAATCGGATTGAATTAAACGTAACAGGAGATTGTACGATTTCAGCTAATAACATAGAGTTTAAACAATTACTCATAAATATTATTAAAAATGCCATTGAGGCTTCTAATATGGGTGATCTAGTTCTAGTGACAGCTGGAAGGGAAAAAGATTTTGTTGTCATTAACGTAATTGATCACGGACGAGGAATGTCAGAAGCAGAAATTGCATCTTTAGGTACTCCTTTTTATTCTTTAAAAAGTAAAGGAACAGGATTAGGGATGATGATTTGCTTTAACATTGTTGATAAATTTAAAGGCACGATTGACTTCCAATCCTCTATAGGTCATGGAACCACCGTTACGATACGCTTTCCATCTTCAGAACCAGAAGGAGGGCCAAGGGGACGGTTCTGATGGCTTTTTTATTGGTGGTATTAGGAAATAGGGATGGACACCTACCTAGTAAGTAAAGCCAATGTGTATAATGAAACTAGATTAAAGAGCCATGGCAGCAGCCATCACAAAATGTGGTTGGTATTGATTATTGAACCATTTTGAGATTTGGGAGATACCTAACATAATCGAACCATGAGAACCGTCCCCGTGGCTGTAGAAATCCAAAGCTGGATGCCTGGCGAGTAGATGAGACGTATATCAAGGTAAAAGGTCAAAGGATGTAATTTATATCGCGCAGTTGATTCCGAAGGAAGTACGATTGATTTTCACCTGAGCAAAACAAGAGATCATAAGGCTGCAAAGCACTTCTTTAAGAAGGCCTTGCGGTCTTTTTATGTTTCTAAGCTACGTGTGACTGAAATCAATCTATATCTTTTTTACTATATAGTTTACTACAAAAGACGATAAACAAATACAACATTTGATGAGCAGGCAAATGAAGAATCAAATATTATAATAGTATTGTGTCCTGCCATATAAGGTTAGCGACAGCCGGTTATTGGCTAGTGGATATTTTTCCATTTTGCCAGTGCCGGTTTTTTATTAGATAATAATAGATAATAAATTCTTTAAAATAAAGGAAGGTGCCGTTTTGAAAATGATAGACTCTATTACTAGGAGGGAACGAATAGCGAGTTTTTATATTTATTCTATTTCCTTTCTTGGTGTAATTGCTATTATCTTTTCCATATTTAAAAGTGAGATGCCTTCTGAACCGATAATCCTTTTGCTGTTAGCTGTGTTTATGGGGATTACTGAGTATTTTCCGATCCGAATTGGAAGAGGAGGAATTACGCTCAGCCTTACGCTTATTTATCCAATGAATTGGGAGTTTGGTATACATGTAACAGTTGTTGCTTGTGTATGTGCAATGGTAGTAACTCATACCCTTCGCCGCTTGCCAATGCAAAGGACACTATTTAATTGCACCCAATTTGCTTTTAGCATCATTTTGGCAGAATGGTTTTCCAATGAATGTATTTCTTTTTTTATTAACGAGTTGAACCTTCCAGTTTTATATGAAGAATTAATAAGCCTGCTTTTATTTACTGTATTTTTTTGCCTGATCAACACCCTTTTATATGATTTTTTAATGTTGCTTCTTCCTCAGCCATATTCACTAGGACAGTGGTACAAGAAAAATATATTACTATTATTGAGTGCAAGTTTTTGTTTATGTTACGCATCCCTTATATATATTTTAGAAATCCGATATCGCGGAGAATTGGGTGGAGTTGCCGTTCTGTTCTTCTTTTTCCCGCTTGTAGCAATCTGCATCCTCAGCTCCTTCATTCGGCAAATACGGATTGAAAAAGAACGATTATATAACCTTTTTACCATTACGACGGAGTTAAGTCACGGGCTGTCTGCCGGAAACTTACATCAGATGAAACAATCACTTAAAGGATTCTTGGGAATACAGGCGTATGCTTTATGGACAAAAGATGAAGGAAACTGGATGATTCTGCTAAAGGATGGAAAAGTTCATTCCAATCGTTCAAGTCCCTCTGATCTCCATCCGAATTTTGAAGAACTATCCGAAACCTTTGTTGTTTCTGATTGGAAAACAGGTATGGCTCCGGGAGATGAAGTATTTGAAGATGCCATCCGTTCCCTTGTCTATCTGCCCCTTAAGGTAAATCATGAATTGGTAGGGGTGTTTGTTGCAGGCAAAAGCAGGGGAGCGAGTTTTATTACCGAAGATATACAGTCCTTATCTACTTTTGCCAATCAATTGGGCAGTTTGCTTAAAACACGGTCGCTCGTCGCCGAACAGGAAAAACGGATGATTCTGGAAGAAAGAAATCGACTTGCCAGGGAAATTCACGATGGAATTGCACAAGTATTAGCCGGGGTCATATTTCAGCTTGAATCTGCTTTGAGGCAGTCTGCAGATCAATCAGGAAACATGCAGGAAGAGGTAGACAAAAGTATAAAAAAATTACGGAAGGGCTTAGGGGAAGTTCGCTATTCTATCTATGCTTTAAAGCCATATCCTACTCAAAGGCTAGGGCTAAAACAAGCAATAGCAAATAAAATTCAATCGATAAAACAAGAATATGATCTAGAGATTAAATATCATGAAAGGGGCCGTTCACGAACACTCAGTTTTACAAAAGAACGAGTCATCTTCGATACTTTACAGGAAAGCTTGCAGAATATTGTAAAGCATGCGAAAGCGGACGAAGTTGACATTCTCTTAAGCTATCAACGTGAACATGTGCTTTTAAAAGTGAAAGACAACGGGGTTGGCTTTTCCCTTTTTGAATCCATGATTAAAACAAAGCATGAGCCTCATTATGGTATATTGCATATGAATGAACAAGCTGAACAGCTGGGTGCTACCCTTCAGATTGATAGTTCACCAGGAAAAGGTACAGAAATTATATTGTTAATTCCAAACTCAGAAACAAGGGAGGATTATCATGATTCGCATATTACTAGTGGATGATCATACGGTTTTGCGTGATGGAATTCGGAGTATACTGGATCTCGAAACTGACATCCAAGTTGCAGGAGAAGCCGTTTCCGGGGATGAGGTATTGGAGAAAGTAGAGGAGTGTAAACCTGATTGTATTTTGATGGACATCAATCTCCCTGGGAAAAATGGAATTGAGGTTACGTCACTCGTGAAAAGTCAGTATCCGAATTGCCGCGTTCTTATGTTGACGATGTTTGAAGATGATGAATACTTAATGGAAGCATTGCGGGCTGGTGCAGATGGCTATTTATTGAAAGATTCATCATCTGAACAAGTAGTAGCAGCGATTCGAATGGTATCACAAGGAGATTCTGTGATTCATCCTCGCATGACCAAAAAGCTGATAACCTACCATCACCAACAAACGAAATCTGAATCAAATGAAAATATGCTGACTGAGCGTGAAAAAGAGATACTGTTTGAGTTGGTCAAAGGTCTTAGTAACAAAGAAATTGCTGAAGCCTTATTTATTAGTGATAAGACCGTTAAAATTCACATCAACAAGATTTTCAAAAAGCTGAATGTAAAAAGCCGTTCACAGGCAGTCATTTATGCCGTTCGAAATCAACTTGTGCCGTTTTCTTAAAGAACAAACTCAATATGGATAGCCTAACTTTCGTTTGGTATCAAACTTTTGTTCGTGACATTGGAGAAAAAAATGGAGGAATGGGTAAAAATCATTGGATTTATAGCTTGGGGTGCAAAAATAAGTTTCATTATTTAAGACGAAAGAGGTGTCAGGAAACTTGGAAAATAAAGAAGTTAAATTGTCAGTTCAAGCTTGGGAAAATTCAGAAAGTGTGAAGTTTATCATTACTTTACTAAATAATACTGATTCTGAAAAGATTTTTATCTTTAGAACCGGTCAACAATACGATATTCACGTGCTTAATCCAGAGGGAAAAGAAGTGTATCGATACTCTAAAGGCAGATTTTTTACACAAGCTATTGAATATGTGAATTTTGCTCCTGGTGAAGCCCGGAAATGGGAAGGAACTTGGGACTATAAATGTGATGGAAAACGTGTAGAACCTGGTGAGTATATCGTGTTGGTAAACTTAGTTGGTAAAGAGGAAGGTGTAAAAACACCTATAGCAAAGGATATGTTTACCGTCTCTTAAAAAATATATACAGCATTTAGAAATGTATAATCTATTTGGAATGGCTGCATAAGAACAGATTCTATTAGGAATCTGTTTACCTCTTTTTTTAACGAAGGGGCCGGATGCGCCAGCAAACAGGAAACCTAAAGAAACCATCGGCAATAAAGGATTGGAATACTTCCTGAGCCTGGTTGGTTTTGAGCCGAAACAATAGAAGTGAAAAGGAGAGGAACGCAATAAGCGTTTCTCTCTTTTTCATTGTTAGGAAATTATAGATTTTCGCATTGTGGATAACTTTGAAGATTAGTTTGTCCACGTCTAGCTCCAACGCCCAGCGACTGGGGCGGATAGTTCTTTTGTTTTATGTAGGTATAGAACCAATAACAGTAAAAGTTACTACCTTTGATTAATTTCCGGAAAGTTAAAAATATTTAATAATAAAGATAAAATCATATTTTACTAGTTTTATTATTTTAATAGAAGAGGAGATATTTTTATGAAAAAAGGAAAAATGAAAGCATGGAAAGTCATGACCACAGCAGCGATGACTTCCCTATTATTTTCATCACTTACCGTTTTTGCAGAAGGTGATGTTACACCAGCTGAGTCGCAAATGGTTGAGGAACAAGGAGGACAATTATTTTTTGATAAGGATAAGATCGAAACAGGTCAAAAAGATTCACTATATAATGAAGTTAATAAAGAAGGTTTGGCTAAAGCATATAAACCGAATGATACGGTGCGCTTAATCGTAGAAGTTGAACAGCCAGCAGAAATTGAGAAAACAGCCAAAAGCAAAAAAGCTTTATATAAACAAAAGCAAGATAAAGTAATCGAACAAATCTCAAAAGATAAAAATTCTAAATCAGATGCTCCAATTAAAGTGAAGCATCGTTTTTTCGAAGGGTTTAACGGATTCAGTATAGAAACAGAGTTCCAAAATATAAAAGATATCAAGTCCATTCCAGGGGTTACGAATGTCCACATTGCCAGAACTTTCCAGGAAAACATGGCAGCAAGTAAAGAATTAGTACAAGCTCAAAAAGTATGGGAACAATATGGTTATAAAGGTGAAGGATTAGTAGTAGCGGTCGTTGATTCCGGGATTGATTATACGCACAAAGATATGACATTATCTGATGCAGCCAAAGCGAAAGAAAAATGGACCCAAGATAAAATTAATCAAAAATTTGCTGAGACAGACGTAAACGAAATTTGGTATTCCGACAAAGTTCCAACAGGATATGACTGGGCAGACAAAGATACCAATGTCATTCCGGGTACAAAGGGCAGTCCGCATGGTACACACGTGGCTGGTACAATTGGAGCAAATGGAGACGAAACAAAAGGTGGAGTCGAGGGGATTGCACCAGGTGTTCAACTATTAGCTGAGAAGGTGTTTTCAGATAATGGCGGTGGTGCCTATGAGGATGATATTATCGCAGGTATTGAGCATGCAGTAACAATGGGTGCAGATGTAATTAACATGAGTTTAGGTGTCGATGCAGGCTATGTAGATGAAGAATTTGATCCGATCCAAAAAACCATTCGAGTTGCGACAGAACAAGGCACCCTTGTTGTAGCGGCAGCCGGTAATTCAGCTTACAGTACGAAGAATAACATTAGTCTCTCTTCATTAAAGCCATATGCAGAAAATCCTGATATTGGAACAGTTGGAGCACCGGGTGTAAGTCCATATGCTCTATCAGTTGCTTCCTATGAAAATACAAAACTTCATTTAAATGCACTAGCAGATGCAAGTGGTTTTTCGGTGCCGTTCAAAGATCAAACGCAATTTCCAGCATCGTATAACTTTAAAGTCTCTAAGGTTCTCTCGCCAGATGTACCTTATGATTTGGTATATGTCGGGGAAGGAAAGAATGCTTCAGATTATCCTAAAGGCAAAACTGACTACATTGCAGTGGTTAAACTATTAAATTCATATAGTACTGTTTCATCCATTCAGTGGGAAGCTAAGCGTGCAGGAGCAAAGGCGATTATTATGATACCACCCGCAAATTGGTCAGATTATACTACACTGCCAGTAACGCCAACTGCAGCACCAACGGCGTCAACAAGTAAAGCTGCAGGGGAAGCATTACTGAGTAAAATGAATAGTCTGCCAAGCGGTCAATATTTAAGCATGAAATTTGCAGGCGATACTTGGGTAGAGAATCCAGCGAAAGACACGATGTCCTATTTTTCATCTTTTGGTTCTCCAAGTACATTAGATTTTAAACCAGAGATTTCTGCTCCTGGTGGAAATATTTATTCAACTATACCAGGAAATGATTATGAAGTGATGAGCGGTACATCGATGGCAGCACCTCATGTTGCAGGCGGTTCAGCATTGTTATTGCAGGCCCTTTATCAAAAAGGATTAACTCATTCAGAAGATACAGTTTTAAAAGCAAAGCTTGCTTTAATGAATACAGCTAATATTGCCATGGATCCAAGGACAAATGGAGAAGTTCCGTATTCACCACGTGTACAAGGTTCAGGTCTAATGCAAATTCAAAATGCCATTAATTCACCAGTCATTGTGACAAATAGTAATGCGCCTTTAGAACAAGCTGGAGCGGTTGCTTTAAAGGAAATAGGTCAAAATACAAGTTTCAAATTGAACATGGAAGCATTCGACGCTCCTAAAGGCAAAAATAATAGTGATGATATTGAATACAAAGTTTATGTCGATGTATTAAAAGATAAGACAGAAATGAAGGAATTTGACTTAGATAGTGATGGACAATTGGATTCAAAAGAGTATTTAACATTAACTAGTGAGCGTATTAATGGTGCGATAGTCACTGTAAATGATAATACAGTTACAGAAACAGACGGAGCAATAGTAAAAATCAAGCCAGGTCAAACAAAAAAGCTGACTGTAAATGTTTCTTTACCAGATTCCTTAAAGAAAAATAGTTTTGTAGAAGGATTTGTTCGCTTCGTTCCGGTTGATAAAGACCAGGATAAAGCAGTTCCTTTAACTGTTCCTTATATGGGCTTCTATGGAAAATGGGATGAAGCGCGAAATATCGACGCACCTGCATGGGAGAAGGATGCATTTGTAGGATATACAGCCCTTTGGGATGAGAATTCAGAAAGATATCCATTGGGATATAATCCATATACAGGAAGGTTCAGTCTTAATCATATTGCATTTTCGAAAAACTATATACTCGATGGTATTTATCCGTCATTCCAAGCCTTACGTAATTTAGACAAGACCGAAATGTATATTGAAGATCAATCTGGAAATCTCGTAAAAAATCTAGGGGATTTTAGTGAATATACTGGTTCTCCATGGAAATTTAGAAAAAATATCATGTCTTATGGGGATACAAAGTATGGAGGATATAAATGGGATATGAAAGACTTATCAGGACAATATGTACCTGATGGTGTTTATCAATATGTTATCAAAACAACATTAGATTATCAAAACGCAAAACCACAGATTGTTAAAATGCCAATTACGGTAGATTCCGTCGCTCCTACTGTTTCTGATATTAAGGTAACACCAATTAATGGAAAATATGAAATTTCCTTCAATGCGGAAGATAATGCTAGTGACTATAATTCTGCTATTGTTTATGTAAATGGTCAATATCATGAAGTGCCGCTTGAAAAAAAATCTCTAACTGTCAATACAGAGCCCAAAGGTATGGTCATTTTAGCTATTGATTATGCAGGAAATGTATCTTGGACTACGTGGGGGGATCAAAGCTATAATAAACAAAATATGGCGATTCAAACAATCAGTATTACTCCGACTGCAGGTATTAACCAAAACAAGCCAGCAAGTATTTCTGCGTGGGCTTATAATAGAGTAGACTGGACGATTAATGTTAAAGATGCAAACGGAAAGATAGTTGATACGTTTGAAGTGAAAAATGAACATTCACTGAAGACAAAATGGCTTCCTAGCGCGGACCTTCCAAATGGAACGTACTCTATCTCAGCGGATGTCGTGACAAAAGACGGCTTTAAAGTGACAACAACACCTAAACAAGTAACGGTTCTCCAACAATAAGACGATTATGACCCAAGTGAGGATCATTCACTTGGGTTTTTTCAAGCCCGGTGCATGGTGCCATTTCTATACGCAAAAGATGAATGATTAAATAAAAAGTCGCGGAGTAGTACTTTTGTTTTAAACTGGTATAGAACCAATAACTACAAAATTTACTGCCTATGTTTAATTTTCAGAAAAGTAGAAATGTGGGATGATAAGGGTCGAAACATAGTTTATTAGTTTTATATAGTCATTTTTAAATGATTTGTAAATAAAAAACAAAAATATAGGACAAGGGGATGCGGTATGAAGAGGAAAAAAATAAGGAAGATCCTTACAGGAACATTAGCTGTAGGCATGTTACTATCTCAAGGTACTCCATATAACGTATTAGCGAAAAGCACCTATGAACTGAATCCAGTGGATCATGCGGAAGAAATTCTAAAGAGCCTGTCTTCAGAACAAAGAAAAGCGTTAGAGCAATTGGATGCCAAACCAAACTTTACGATTTCTCCGGATATTAATGTGAATAGTCCAGAATTAGTCAAGGTCATCGTGGAATTTGAACAGGCACCGGCGAAAATTGAAGTGATGAAGCAAGCGGCGAAAGGAACGAAACTATCTTCTGCTGATGCGAATGAAAAAGTAAAAGAATCCCACAAGGCTTTTAAAGAACATGTGCAATCATTGAAATCACAAAAAAACGTAACCAAGTACAAAGCAGAAGATATAAACATCACAAGAGAGTATACAAACGCCATTAACGGTGTAGCGATGACACTGCCTGGAGTGGCCGTGCAGGATTTGCTGCAATCTGGAGTAGTTAATCGTATTTTTAAAGATTACGAAGTAAAAGTGGAACCGCCGGTAAACACAAAAGAAGCGATCGATCCAAAAATGGCAGACAGTATTCCGCAAATTGGCGTGGACAAGCTTCATGCCGAGAACATTACCGGTAAGGGAATAAAAGTCGGTGTTCTTGATACAGGTATTGACTACAATCATCCAGATTTAAAAGATGCTTATAAAGGCGGATATGATTTTATCGATAATGATGCCGACCCAATGGAAACAACATACGAGGATTGGATCAATGCTGGCAAGCCAGAATATCCTGGTTTAGTGTATTACACAAACCACGGGACACATGTCGCGGGGACAATTGCAGCACAAAAGAAAAACAATGTCGATTACGCTGTAAAAGGGGTAGCACCTGAAGTAGATTTATATGCTTATAGAGTATTAGGACCTTGGGGAGGGGGAGATTCAGCGGGAATCCTTGCTGGAATCGATCAAGCGATTACAGATGGTATGGATGTCATCAATATGTCGCTTGGGGCAAGAACGAACGATCCGTTATATGCTACTTCTGTCGCGGTGAATAATGCCATGCTATCAGGAGTTGTGGCAGTTGTTGCCGCAGGAAACGCAGGACCGGGAGAGAAAACGCTTGGTTCCCCAGGAACGGCAGCTCTTGGCATCTCAGTAGGGGCAAGTGATGCTTCGATGTCGATTCCAACATTTAATGGAAGCGCTTCCGAAGAAAAAATTGAAAATATGCAACTACTGGGTAAAGATTTTTCTGATAAGTTAGAAGATTTGCAAGAAAAATCATTCCCAGTTACATTTGCAGGATTAGGGAAACCAACTGATTTTGAGGGGAAAGATCTGAGCGGGAAAATTGCTTTAATTGAGCGAGGCGAAATTACGTTTGATGAAAAAATAAAAAATGCTAAAAACGCTGGAGCAAAAGCTGTTATTGTGTACAACAATGTTGACGGGCAAATATCTGCCTACTTAGGCGAGGGTGTGGGATATATTCCGTCTTTCCGCCTTTCAAAAGCAGATGGCGAACGTTTAAAGGCGCTTGGAGAGGTATCTTTCACATTTGAAACGTTAAGTAACACAAAAACGGAAGGTGATCACTTAGCAGATTTCAGTTCGCGCGGGCCGGTAAATGGAAATTATGATATTAAGCCAGATGTTGTCGCTCCAGGTGTGTCGGTTTTCTCAACAGCACCGGAGTTTCTCAATGATCCACAAGAAGGCATTAATTATGGCAATGCGTATGTGCGCTTATCGGGTACGTCTATGGCTGCTCCTCATACAGCAGGTACAGCAGCATTGATTTTGCAGGAGCATCCGGAATATACTCCTTTCGATGTAAAATCGGCACTCATGAATACTTCAGACGATTTAAAAGAGGATTATTCTGTATACGAAGTGGGTGCAGGACGAATCGATGCTTATCAAGCGGTTCATACAGATACCTCCATTAAAGTATTGGACAAAACACAAAATGTAGAGAACGGAAATGTTGTCGAAATTGACGAACAAACAGGTTCTATTATGTTCGGCAGACATTTTAAGCAAGATGATAAACCAATTGAAGCGAGCAAAAAAGTAGCTATTCAAAACAACGGTAAGGAAGAAAAATCATTTAACGTGGAAGTGGAGTATCACGGCGAGCGTACAGGCATTCAAGATGCAGTGAAGAATGGAATACAAGTTGAGGTACCGGCATCTCTTACAGTGGCAAGCGGACAATCACAGGAACTGCAGCCGAAAATTTCGATTCCTTCTAGTGCAGCGAAAGGCAGATATGAAGGATATATTCATGTAACGAATGCGAACAATCCGTCCGAAACGTATCAAATTCCATTCGCTGTCATGGTAACGGAAAAGGGATTTGAATATCTAAAAACGACTACACCATCCGTAACAAATACAACACCTTTCTGGCAAGGTTTAGACACTACGGTTCACGGAATAATGAAGTTGAATAGTCCAATGAAAACAATGGATGTGCTTGTTAAGGACAGTAAAACAGGGCAAGCTGTAGGTTTTGTAGGAACAGCTGACACTAGTAAGTTACTAACGGACAAAGAAACTTTTCTTATAGGAGCATTTAAAGGTACTGTCTATCCATTTACAAATGATCCTTCCAAGCCAATTGGCGATATTCCTGTGAAGCTTCCAGCAGGCGATTATATACTGGAAATAATTGCGCACGATGAGGAAGGGAAATCATATATTGCAGATAATCCGCTTATTGTGGACAATACAGCACCGGAAGTAAATATGGATAAAAAACCGGGTGTAATCGAGGTTAATGACTCTATGTTTACGGAAGAAGATGGACAAAAAGCAGTATGGCTGCATGGAACAGCTAAAGATGAGACAGTAGATCTATTGAAATCCAAGGGCTTGAACGTTGACCAATCATCCAACAGCATGGGTTACTCTGCAAACTCTGCATTCATAAATGGGTACTTCCCAATCCAAGCGAATGGAGATGTAAAATTCGGAGTTGAGGCAAATGATATTGCAACGAAGCCTCTAAAGCTGACTTTGACTACGTCTGATATTGCAACGACATTTAATAAGCAAAACTATGTCTTCGTAAAAGAAGGTACAGAGTATGCGACTTCTAGTTACGATAAGAAAGACGTGAAAATTGACGATACAGTTACGATGACACTTAGCCTCAATAATGTAAAGCAGCTTGTATCCGGGGAATTTCAGGTGGAATTCAAGAACGATTTGTATAAGTTTGAGAATGTAAAACTGAACAATGCGGTAAATCAGTATGCAGAGGAAAAAGGCTTGGAAGTATCGCTGCAAGAACCTGTGGTGACAGAAGGAACTCTCACTAATACGGTGAAAGTCGGCGCATCTATGAAAGGGAATGGATTCAGCGGTATGGACGGCGATATGCCTTTCCTTGATGTCACGTTCAAAGTAGTAAGTGATGCATTTTACGATAATGTTACAAGTTTTAATGTACTACAGGCGTCTTATATGAAAGCGGAACAAACAGCAGCTACTGCTATTCCTTATTTCGGTACGGCAAGCTTTAACATTATTTCAACGCATTCGAGAGTACAGGGTGCCATCTTACCGGAAGCATTTTTGAGAAATGACGGTAGTTTGGTAAAAGGTGATTATACAAAAATTGGTGCCCAAGTATATGTAATGTCCCCAAAAGGTAAAAAATATCCGGGGAAAATTGATAATCAAGGACGATACACGATTATAGGTATCCCAGCTTCTAATGAAGCATACACACTTGTTGTCGATGTTCCGGGGCATCTCAAAGTGATGAAGAAGTTCATTCCTGGATATTCTGTAAATGGTGAGATGCGCGGGCAACATTTTAGTGGATTAGCTGGTAAAGGTCTGGCAGGGGACGTGAATGGTGCCAGCATGATTGATATCCTTGATGTTATGCGTGTTGTAGCCCAGTACGGTAAGGATGATAAACAGGCAGATATTAATCAGGATGGCATTGTTAATGAAATAGATATTCGCTTTATTGAAAAGAACTTTTTACAAGTAGGGCCTGATGCACCTAAAAATAAAAACCCGCAAGAAAAGTTAGGAAACAAAGGTCTAGAGGATTTCTTACGTACGATTGGTCTTGAACCAAAAAATTAACGGGGAAATCGTATTACATGCATTAAACCATAGGGACTGTGCACAAAACATGTATTTTGTGCACACCCCTTATTAAATAAAGCTGTTTTTTCAAGGGGGTATTCAAGTTAATATGATCAAGATCATGAAGAAAGCATTGACCTTCCTTGTACGATTTGTGATTATAGCCATGATTTTAACTTTCTTGTTTATCACCTATCAGTCTATTAAGCACCCGGAACAACCTCCATCATTGTTAGGATACCAATACTTTACTGTCTTATCGAATAGTATGGTCCCATATTTTGAATCCGGAGATATGGTCATTATAAAGGAAATAACTCAGTCCGACGTCAATGAAAACGATGTTATTACTTTTAAAGAAGAAAACGGCAAATTTATCACCCATAGAGTGATAGAAATTAAAAACTATGACGGCCGTGTACAATTTGTAACCAAGGGAGACAACAACAACGTAAAAGATGAAGACATGGTAACTGATCAAAACTTAGTCGGTAAACAAGTTTTTCTAATACCTAAAGCTGGTTATGTAGTTAAATTTCTTAGTGGTCCTATTGGATTTATCCTACTCATTCTCTTACCAATATTAGGTTATATTTGCCTTGAACTATATGAACGTTTGAAAGTGTCTACCAAAAGGGAAGAAAGTCCGACTTCAAAATAAATATTATATAAAAGGGAGAAATGAATTCTATGAAAAAAGCAAAGAAGTTTTTATTAGGAACTGCATTAGCAGGTGCATTGGCAGCATCAGCTGGATTAGGTACATATTCTTGGTTCACTTCCGAAACACAAGCACTTGGAGATATGGAGAATGGTACATTACAAATCAATAATGGCGGCGATATCGAAACACCAATCTTCACCGGAAAGAAATTCACACCATCACAGTTACAATACGGAAATTGGCTTACGCTTAGCAACAGCGGTAGTTTAGATACTCATTTAAAGGCAACGTATTCTCACTCTGTCGATAAAGCATCATTAGAGGAATATGAAGTTGGTTATATTGCGATGAAATACACTACAACACCGGGTGAGGACATTTATGAAGACGCTAAGATCCAACTGGCTAATTTGTTTGAAGGTACGACAAATGAAAGAGCCCTTTCCGCAGCAGTACCAGCAGGCGTTGAGGTTGTTAGTGGAATGATGAAAGGCGAACAGGCAAAAGCCATGATGAATACTACTGGTACATCAGGAGAATTTGTTATGGGTGAAGGCGGGGAAGGAGACCCGTTCTGGTCATTAAATGAAGGTCAATATATTGATATTATGATAGGAATCAAACTAGGTGAACACGCAGGTAATGAATATCAAGGTGCAAAATATAACGCTACATTCAACGTCAACGCCAAACAAACGGATGACGGTGCCCAATACGAAAACGAGTAGGATTTGTTTTGTATGAGGAAAGGCAGTCTTTTCTAAGGCTGCCTTCTACCTTGCACCGGGTGGCCGAACTATGAAACTAAAAAGTCACGATTTGTATTTATAAGTATGCTGAATCTCCTTTATAGACACACAAACGAAATAGGGGGACATTGGTTATGTATGAGGGGAAAATCATTAAGTTTTATCGAGAAAAAAAAAACTCACTCAAGAACAATTAGGAAAAGATATATGTTCAACAACTCATATTAGTAAAATAGAGTGTGCCCAAACAACTTACGCAACGGATATTACTAATTTATTATGTGAACGCCTTGAGATTAATATGGAAGAAGAGTTATCTAAACTTACAAATATCAAACAAAAAATACTATATTGGCAAGAAACGATTATTATGCAGCTTTATAATGAAATGGATCAAATTAATAGTGAGCTAGAGCATGAGGGATTATTAAAGATTTCGAAATATGTATACATGCATCAATTACTCCGAGCTAGATATTTGCTTATGTATCATAAGTCAAATGAGGCATTTAAAATCCTCAAAAATATTCAAAGAAAATTAAATAGACTCTCACCTTATGAAACCAATTTATTAAAGCATACATTTGGTATTTATTATTTAGAAAAACAAGATTATATAAGTGCAATACAATCATTCAAATCAATTCAAATTACTATTTATAATAACCCAGAATATTATTATCATCTTGCAATTGCATATCACACGACACAATCACCTATGTTAGCATATTATTATGCTGAAAAGTCACATCAATATTTTAAGAACATCAATAACTATCTTAGAGTTATTGATGCTGAGATGCTAATGCTTATTCAAGTAAAAGATGACTTAAATAAGGATGAAGAAATTATTAAACGATTTAAAAATTTGATTAAGAGTTGTGAATTATGTAATGCCCTTGATCGGAAAGCAAGAGTATTGCATAATCTTGCATTTGAATATTTACGAAGGTCTAACTATGAGCTAGCAAGTATTTATTATAAAGAATCTATGGCAATGAAAGATCAAGAATCGAATTCCTACTTACTTTCTTTAGATGGGTATATTCGAAGTTCATTAGAAGGAGGACTTTTACCAAAAAATGAACTTATTATACTTGCTGAAAATGGATTTACGATTGCGAAAAATAATAATTCATTATTATATATTCATCTATTTAAGCTCCTTATTTATTTATTAAAATGTAAAGAGAAAGAATATCATCAATATTTAGTCGATAAAGCATTACCAATGTTTAGTAAAAATGGATTTTATTATTTAATTGAACGCTCGAATAAAGAATTATTTAATTATTATTCCACAATGAGATTAAATGATCAGGCGATGGAAATCGCTAAATTACTCATGAAAAATTAAAATAAAGAAAACTCGCCGACTGGCTAGCATTTACGGCAAAGATTTAAGTATAGATGAGTCTAGATTTTTAGTTGCATCTTCAAGTGAGCCATATTTCGCCACCGAAAATGCCTTCGACCACTAATTTAGATCCTTACTCCCAAAATTCGGAACCTAGTTTGCAGTTAATCGTAGCTTAGCTACTTCTACCCCTAATAGACAAACAGACGACCATACAATGATCGTCTGTTTTGTTTATAACTCGATCCATGCTAGATTAGCTACGACACAAGGAACTCATTTAGCAGGTTTCAGCTCAAGAGGACCAGTAACGAAAAACTATGACATTAAACCTGATATAGTAGCAGACCGCTAGATGCTTCCACAGTAACGACGGATACGTATTGGTATAAAAAAAAGCCGGAATTGGTAAATGGCAAAACCCATCAACCAATTACCGGCTGTATTCATTTTAGAGTACTAATTTCACCAAAAGGGTATGTGAAAGATGATTCTATTGTCTTCATTCAATCCATGATTTACCTAGGTTTTACGTTGACATACAGTCTACCAGCAGCTGTTTTACGAGATTCATTTCCGTATTCGTCTCTCATAACTACTTCGATTACAGCACCGTTAATCTTGTCTTTTGGAGCCGTCCAGGTACCAACATAGTGACCTTTTCCTTGCTCTTTTAATGGTATTTCAAAAGAAGAGGCGGCTGCAGTTGCGGTTGCGGTTGCATTGGCTGAAGGCAAGCTGAACGAGAAGAAACCACTCATTCCTGGCTCACTGTCTAGTTCGACGGTCAACTTACCACCCGTTTTTATCACCACATTTTGACTTGGTTTTAAGTTTTCGATCGCAGATGGATTAAACTTGGCGTAAACAGTGACTTCCTTGTTAGTTTCGTTACCTGCACGGTCCTTTGCAGTGACAATGAATTTATTTTCTCCATTATTGAGCAGGACATCTAGGGAGTAGGAGCCATCTTCTGTGACAGTTGCTTTTTGACCATTAATTGTGACTTCGGATAGATGTAGGTCGGTCGCTTTTCCTTCGATTGTAACTGCTTGTTGATTCGTCTTAAAACCATCAGCAGGTTTGGTAATGGTTAGTTCTGGTTTTGCTTGGTCAAGAGTGATCTTCACTGGATCGGACGGTTCCGTACTACCTCGATCAGATGAAGAGGTAGCTGTCAGTACGTTTTCACCATTTTGCAGGGTAACATCTACAGAGAAAGTGCCATCTTCTCTAGCTGTTGTGGCAGCCTCTTCTTTCCCTTTATTGAAAAGATGAACTTTGGTAGAAGGTGAAGCTTGCCCTTCTACTGTGATAGTAGATTGATTGGTGATGGCTGCATCTTTAGGTGTTGTAATCACTGGAGTCATCGATTCATATTTTACCTGTGCCCGAATCATAATGTTCTCGTAAGGGGCTGGTCCAAACTCTCCATTATACATTATCCAACTGTGTCTCGCAGGTGTACTGCTTGTATCAGATGAAATTGCTGGTGTATTCGGGCTTACGTTTTTTTGGATATAGACCATATAGAATCTGTCTTTTACCACGATTCCTTTGTCTGACAGATCGACAACCGTCCATTCCCCATTTTGCACAGCAGTTGCATCAAATGGACCCGCCACTATTTTACCAGGAGAACCATTCACTCCAGGTCCACTATTATCATAAATGGCAACCTGAAATTCTGTTCCGCCTGGTTTTATACCTGAGGCAGATGAATCCGCGAAACGGAAGAGGCCAGCAGTGACTAAAGCGCTAGTTTTGCCTTCAGGCAGAAACATTTTTACAGCATAACCACTATTAATAGTATCCCATGTGCGATAGTTTTCTGCTGTCCCATCATCATAGCTTATCTCACTAGGATAGCCGACAAATGGTTGTAACGAGACATTTTGTTCGATATTTCCGTTTGCAGGGACAGTAATCCTGATATCTTGGTTCAGATAGAAAGGCGCGGACACATGCAAGGTATAGTCCCCTTCATAGGCAGTGATAGAGAAGCGTCCGTTTTCATCTGTTTGTACAGGTTGAACAATCGCGTCTTCGATCAGAGAGAGTGTTGCGTTAGCTATCGGCTGACCTGTTTGCTTGTTCGTGATCGTTCCGTTAATCGTTCCTTGCGGAAGTGGTTTTAAGGTAAAATTGGCTTCTACGGTACCATCTTTAGGAATCTTCACTCGTTGATCTGCAGAGGAATATCCATATGCTTCAGCACGTAAGGTGAACTCACCAGCAGGATAAGTCATACTATAGCTGCCATCCTCTGGGCTGGTGGCCACAGAACGTCCAGTTTCAAGGAAGCTCACTGTAGCTCCAAGTGGCAGGGACATAGGTTTGTCTGCTGTTGGCGTTACCGTTACCGTGGCGGTTGGTGCCATCACGTCTTGGATTTCTGTTGGTTTGATTGCTTCCGAGTTTTCCAATTGCACATCTTCTAGATCTATATTTGCTGTGGTAAGTGCTGTATTACTTAAAGCGACATCATCGATATACCACCCTGTTGTCGTGAATTTATCGTCTGTGGTGACGTTAAAGGCGATATAGATTTGTTGACCAGCATATGCGGATAGATCGATTTGGTGTTGGGTCCATGTCGAAGAGTTACCAGTAAAGCTGGACAGCTGCTGCCAGTTTTGTTTGTCTGTCGACACAAACACATTACCAAAGTCTTTGCTTTCTTTGTCTTCAAGTTGATACCAGTCTTTAAACTGAAGATAGCTGTTGCCTTCAGGCAAGATGATTGGAGGCATCATCAAGTTCATATTGGCATTGTAAGCAACATGACCATTTAACTTGGTTCCGTACACTTTTTCACCAGAAGCGGCCTTTAATGGCCCAGCGGTAGGTACTCCCCATTCCCAAGAGTTTTGGGTACCATAAGAAATCCAGCCATTCGGTGCAGATTCAAAATCTTGAAAATATCCGGTGCTGATTCCAGTTTTGACAGGTACGCTGTAATGATCAGATGTAACCACGTGTGCACCATAATCTGTGATGCGCCAGCGATAGGTAAGGGTTGAGTTCTGTACTGCTTCAGCCGGAATTACAGCTTGGTACGTTCCGCCTTTATAGTTACCTGTGGTACGGCTTGCCATGACTGTTTGCCAATCGGCAGTTTCGCTTGCACGGTATTGTAGCTCTACACTTGTTACGCTGACATTGTCTTGTGCTTGAACAGTTAGAGGTAATACCATATTCGTATAGGTTTCTTTTGGAGCGGTATGCTCATAAGTTGGATCTTCAGTATCTTGACCTTCATGATCCACTTTTCCTTGAACTCGGCCTATTCCGGTTAAAATGGAGGAGACAGCGTCAAAGGCGTTAACTAGACCATGACCATAACCATTGTTTGGCGAAGTTGGATATCTAGAGTCAGTTAATGGGATTGCCGTTTCAATTAATATTTGTTCAATAACTTCAACGGAAAGAGATTTATTCGCCTGCTTCATCAAAGCAACGACTCCAGCAAGGGCTGGTGAAGCCATCGAAGTTCCGCTCATGGATCCATAGTTGCCACCTGGTGTAGAAGAGCGAATGCCCACACCTGGAGCAGAGATATTTGGCTTCATTACTCCATATGCCGAAGGACCACGTGAGGAGAAATCAGCAATCTGATTTTTACTATCTGTTGCGCCAGTAGCAAACGATTCCGGATAATTGCCTGGTATGCCGACGGTTCCATCAGCAGGACCGGAATTTCCAGCAGAGAATGCAGGGAAAATTTCAGCTGCACGCCAGGTTTGCACCATTTGTCGGTACCAATCATTGATTCCAGGGCCGGCACCCCAAGAGTTGTTCACTACGTCTGGTGCTTTTTCTGGATGCGGATTGCCCTGGGCATCCTTTGGAGCTAGAATCCATTCTCCAGCTGCCAGTAGATCGATATCGGTTGCACCAGACGTGGTAAAGGCTTTTACAGCAATCCATTTTGCACCTGGAGCGACACCGATTTGGTTCGTGCCATTTGGCTCAGAACCCACCATTGTACCTACGGTGTGAGTTCCGTGACCATGATCATCATAAGGTGCAGCTTTCCCATCAATAGCGTCAAACCAGCTGTAAGTGTTATCAGGTTGATCTGGATTGGCTGGGTCGTAACCCCGATACTTTGTTTTTAAGGCTGGGTGATTCCACTGGACTCCTGAATCAATACTAGCAACTACAATTCCTGTACCATCAATGCCCATCTTCCAAACTGGTGGTGCCTCGATATTTTTCATATTCCATTCGATTGAATCGAGAGGATCAGCTATTGATTGAGTGGATTTGTTACTGTTTTCACTTGGGATCAACTGTACCTTTCCGCTAGGTAGAATTTCTTCGACTTCAGGGAAGGTAGCAAGTTTTTCCATCACTTGTTTGGTTCCTGTTACCGCCATGCCGTTTACGATATAGAAAGATTCAAACTCTTTAACATTTCCTTTCTTTTTTTCTTGTTCTAGATAAGTTTTGACCGAGTATTGAGTTTCATTGGCTTTAGCTCGGAGAGTGGAGACGATAGCTGAGCGTTTCATCAATTCGGTTTTGGCTGCTGTTTGTTTTTGAGCTTTAGCTTTTTTAGCTGTTTCGATTGCAACTTGCTTTGTATCCACTTGATCTTTAAATTCTAATAAAAATGTAACGGTTTTATTCTTATTAAACTGATCGTCCAGTTTTTTGTCTATCTTTGTTTCCACACTCTTAGATTCTCCATCAGAACTTTCCTGAAGAGAAATACTTTCTTTGGAGTTGGGTTCAGCCAAAGCGAAATTTGGTGAAAAAGTAGAGATCAACAATAATGCACATAAAATAAAACTAAATATAACGTGGCCTTGTTTTTTCCTTTTTATCAATTTGAATCCTCCTTAAATCTGCTTGCATTAAGACTTGCATAAGGGCAGTTTTTTTAATTGTTGTGATGGCCACCAACTGTTGTAGATGGCCACCAACTTTCTTTAATTTTATAAATCTTTTATAAATTGAATCTATCAATCTAGGATTTACCTAGGTTGTACGTTGACATACACTTTACCAGCGGCTGTTTGACGAGATTCGTTTCCATAAGCGTCTCTCATAACCACTTCGATTACAGCACCTTTAATCTTGTCTTTTGGAGCCGTCCAGGTACCAACATAGTGACCGTTTCCTTGCTCTGTTAATGGTATTTCAACAGAAGTGGCGGTTGCTGTTGTTGTTTTTGCTGTTGTGGCTTCAGCTGCATAGGTTGAAGGTAAGCGAACAATGAAGGAGCCGCTAATTCCATGTTCACTATCTAGTTCGACAGTCAACTTATTACCCTTATTTATCACCACATCTTGAGCTGGTTTTAAATTTGTGATTGCAGGTGGATTAAACTTGGCGTAAATAGTGACTCCTTTGCTAGTTTCATTTCCAGCACGGTCCTTTGCAGTGACCGTAAATTTATTTTCTCCACTATTGAGTAATAGGCGTAGGGAGTAAGAGCCATCTTCTGTGACATTCACTTTTTGACCATTTATAGTGACTTCGGATAGATGCAGGTCGGTCGCTTTTCCTTCAATCGTAACTGCCTTCTGATTTGTTTTGAAACCATCAGCAGGTTTGGTGATGGTTAGTTCTGGTTTTGCCTGGTCAAGGGTGATCTTCACTGGCTCGGACGGATCCGTACTACCTTGATTAGATGAAGAGATAGCTGTCAGCACGTTTTCACCTTTTTGAAGGGGCACATCTACAGAGAAGGTGCCATCCTCTCTAGCTGTTGTGGTAGCCTCTTCTTTCCCTTTATTGAAAAGATGAACTTGGGTAGCAGGTGAAGCTTGCCCTTCTACTGTGAAAGTAGATTGATTGGTGATGGCTGCATCTTTTGGTGTTGTAATCACTGGAGTCATCGCTTCATATTGTACCTGTGCCCGAATCATAATGTTTCCATTAGGATAAGTGAGCGGGACCCAAGTCCCTACTAGATTTTCCCAGCTATGACCCGTATTTGTCCTGCTTTTATCAATAGCAAGTCCTGGAATATTCGGCATGACGCCTTCTTGAAGATAGACAAAATAGAAGTCGCCGTTTACTATGAGACTTTCATTTGACAAATCGACAACCGTCCATTGCCCATTCGTTAGTGCAGTCGATTTAAATGGACCCGCTATTTGTTTGCCAGGAGCACCATTTGGTCCACTAGTATCATAGATGGCAAACTTAAATTCTTTTCCACTTCCACCTGGAGTCGGCCATCCTTTATCATAGAAGAAGAATTGACCTGCAGTGACTAAGGCGCTTTTTTTGCCCTCAGGCAGAGAAATTTTTACAGCCGCAGCACGACCTACTGAATTAACATTCCAAGCTACAGCAGCTTCCGCTGTCCCATCATCATAGCCTATCTCACTTGAATAGCCTACAAATGGTGGTAACGCAACATTTTGTTCACTCTGCCCGTTTGCTGGGATAGAGATGGTGATATCTTGGGCGAAAAAGAAAGGCGCGTACACATGTAATGTATAGGTTCCTTCATAGGCAGTGATAGAGAAATGTCCGTTTTCATCTGTTTGTACAGGTTGAATGACCGCGTCTTCGATCAGAGAGAGTGTTGCGTTAGCTAGCGGCTGACCTGTTTGCTTATTTGTGACCGTTCCGTTAACCGTTCCTTTCTGGGCCGGTTTTAAGGTAAAGTTGGCATCTAACGCACCATCTTTAGGAATATTCACTCGTTGATCGGAAGAGACATATCCATATGACTCTGCACGTAAGGTGAACTCACCAGCAGGATGTCTCATGGTAAAGCTGCCATCAACTGGGTTGGTGATAGCAGAATGTCCTGATTCGAGCACGCTCACTGTAGCCTCAAGTGGCAGGGTCATGGGTTGGGCTGCTGCCGGTGTGATCGCGGCGGTAGGTGCCATCACGTTTTTTATTTTTATTGTTTTGATGGTATCCGAGTTTTCCAGTTGTCTTGCATTTTCTAGTTCTACATTGGCTGTAGTAAGTGCTGTATTGCTTAAGGCGACATCATCGATATACCAGCCTGCTCTTTGGCCCAATTCGTCTGTGGTGAAGTTAAAGGCGATATAGATTTGTTGACCAGCATATGCGGTTAGATCGATTTGGCGTTGAGTCCATTCAAGAGAGTTACCAGTGATGCTGGACAACTGTTGCCAGTTTTGTTTGTCTGTTGACACAAGCACATAACCATTATCGTAACCGCTTTCAATTTGATACCAGTCTTTAAACTGCAGATAAGTATTACCTTCAGGCACGATGATTCGAGGCATCATCAAGCTCATATTGGCTTTATTGTCATATTGACCACTTAACTTGGTTCCGTACACTTTTTCACCGGAAGCGGCCGTTGCTGGTCCTTTGTCGTAGGCAGGTACTCCCCATTCCCAATTGTTTTTCGTACCATAAGAAGTCCAGCCGTTCGGTATAGATTCAAAATCTTGATAATAACCAGTGCTAATACCCTCTTTGACTGGTACTTTGTAATCGTCAGAAGTAACCGCATTTTGTCCATAGTCCGTGATGTGCCAACGATAGGTAAGGGTTGGAACCTGTATGGCATCAGCCGGAATCACGGCTTGGTACGTTCCGCTCTTATAGTTACCTGCGGTACGAGTTGCTGCTGCTGTTTGCCATTCGGCAGTTTCGCTTGCACGGTATTGTAGCTCTACTCTTCTAACACTGACATTGTCTTGTACTTGAACAGTAAGAGGTAATGTCATATTTGCAAAATTTTCAGTTGGAGCGGTATGCTGATAAGTTGGATTCTCAGTATCCTGACCTTCATGACCCACTTGTCCCTGAACGCGGCCAAGTCCGCTGATTATGGATGATACAGCCATATAGGCGTTTACTAGTCCATGACCATACCCATTGTTTGGTGAAGTTGGATAGGTGGGATCAGTTAATGGTGTTGCTGTATCTTTTAAAATTTTTTCAATTTCATCAACAGTAAGAGATGGATTCGCCTGCTTCATCAAGGCAACGACTCCAGAAATGTGTGGTGCACCAGACATAGTCATCTTTACTTCCGAATAGCTTCCACCTGGGATGGAAGTGCGAATTTTCTCACCTGGAGCGGAAATGTCTGGCTTCATTACTCCATATGACGAAGGACCGCGTGAGGAGTTAAACTCACGCAGATTATTACTATCTGTAACCCCAACAGCAAACGATTCAGGATAGTTGGCTGGGTTCCAGATTAACCCCTCTTTATAGCTTGAATTTCCAGCAGCGAACACAGGGAAAATCTCAGCTGCACGCCAGTTTTGCACCATTGGACGGAACCATTCATCGACTCCTTCTTGAACTTTACCCCATGAGTTGTTCACTACATCAGGTGCTTTTTCTGGATGTGGGTTGCCCTCAGCATCTTTTGGAGCTAGAATCCATTCTCCGGCTTCCAGTAGATCGACTTGGGTTCCGGTACCACCAGAGCTTGTAAAGGCTCTCACAGAGATCCATTTTGCACCTGGAGCAACCCCAATTTGATTTGAACCATTAGGTTCAGAACCTACCATGATTCCTGTGACGCTGGTACCTTGTTTAGTTCTATCAAATGGAGTCGAACTCCCATCAATAGCATCAAACCAGTTGAAGGTATGGTCAGGCTGATCTGGATTAGCTGGGTTGTAACCCCGATACTTTTCTTTTAAAGCAGGGTGATCCCACTGGACTCCTGTATCGATACTAGCGACTACAGTTCCTGTACCATCAAAGCCCATCTTCCAGACATTTGGTGCGTCAATTCTTGCAAGATTCCATCCGACTGAAGTGGTGTCTGTCTGAGTGTCTTCCCGAGTGTCCGCTTGGGTGTCAGTTTGAGTTTCTGCTTTAGCATCAGCTGTTGGTTGAGTGGATGTATTACTGCTTTCATTCGGGATCATCTGTACCGTTTCGTTAGGCAGAATTTTTTCGACTTCAGGGAAGGTTGCAAGTTTATCCATTACTTGTTTAGTTCCTGTTACCGCCATACCGTTGACGATATAGAAGGATTGAAACTCTTTGACATTTCCTTTCTCTTTCTCTTGATTCAAATAGGTTATGATTGAGTATTGAGTTTCATTGGCCTTAGCTCGAAGAGTGGAGACGACAGCCGAACGTTTCATTAATTCGGTTTTGGCAGCAGTTTGTTTTTGAGATTTAGCTTTTTTAGCTGTTTCGCTGGCCACTTTGTTTGTATCCACTTGATCTTTTAATTTTAATAAAAATGTAACGGTCTTATCCTTATTAAACTGATCGTTCAGTTTTTTATCTACCTTTGTATTCACATTTTTAGATGCTGCCTCAGAACTTTCATGTGTTTTCACATTTTTAGATGCTGCCTCAGAACTTTCATAAAGAGTAATACTTGCTTTGGAGTTGGAATTAGCCAAAGCGAATTGAGGTAAAAAAGTAGAGAGCAACAATAATGCACATAAAATAAAACTAAATGCGACGTGGCCATAGCCATGTCTTTTCCTTTTTATCAATTTGATTCCCCCTGAAATTTGATGGCATTAAGACTGGCGTTAATATTTGGAACTCTAAACTCGAATTTTTATTGATTATTAACTACATTAATTGTTGTTCGTGCTGTCGTAACTTTAAATCCGAACTCATCAACACCATACAGTGTTATGGTATAAATTCCATTTGGCTGCCCTTGTTTTGGAGATCCATTTGCCTGCTTCAACCGTCCACGTATTCCTTTTCATCTGGAGCTTATGTAAACCTATGGTGTTTTTAGAAATTCTCCTCAATAATTCCCATATGCTCAGTGGATGTATTTCCATAAAGGCTTCTCTGCGTCTTAAGTATTTCTTCTATTCCCTTTTGTGTTGTTCCTAAATCGTTTGTCCTTATGTCATCATGAGCAAATGAATTACCAGTACTAGTTGCCAAAACTACTGCAGCAGCCAAGCGCGCAAAAGCAATTGTTTTCTTAGATCTTTTTTTCCTCCTATGAAACCCCCTATAATTTTTTTCTTAACTTGATAGTTCCCCCCCTGGTTGAACATTTTACTAGATTAATTAATCCTTAAAAAAATATCTAAGAAGTGGGATTTTGCCCAAATCTTAAATACAAATAAATAATAATTGAAACAATAAAACTTGTGTATTGGGGGAAAATAGGCTTTTTTTGCCGTCAATTTTTTCGATAATAATACAAAAAATTACAAAAATAGACATTTTATTATTAAATAGTAAAAAATCAAACAAAAAATAATGCTATCTCAATTACACAGGAATAAATTCCTGTGTAATTGAGATAATATGGAAATTAACAAGGAATGAAATATTATTTTTGGAATATTCCATATATATTAATCAGATTAAATTCTTGCAGTTAAATAGTAATTTGATACTGGAATTAAATAAAAGAGGTTGTCAAAATATGCAAAAAAATAAGCTAACCAAATCCCCAAAAATTGGGGGGAAGTGGATAGCTTTTTAACTAAACTTCACAAATAAATAACAAAACTTTTTTCATTTTGCATATCATTCCACCTAAAATACGCAACTTTAAAACGCATCTCAAATGTTACTACAGTATTCCTAAAAAAACCCCTTAGATTTATGGGATTCATCTATATCTTTGGTACTATTCATCTAAAACAAAAGGCACATACAAATTAAAACATTTGATGAGCAGGCAAATAAAGAAATAGGCATTATACTAATATTGTAGCTTGCCATTTGAGGATGAGCTTACAGCCGATGTGGACTTAGCTCCTAAAGTGGTAAATTACCCTGATTCTACTAACGCTAAGTAGAATGATAGATAGAAAGAAAATTATCTGAATATTACCGTTAGTCATTCAATTGTGTTAATTAAGGAGGAGAAGTAAATTGAGGAAAAAGAGATTAAAAAAAATGCTTGCTCAGACGTCTCTCGGATGTTTATTGTTGGCTTCTGTCATTCCAATTAATGTTATGGCTACAAACCAACTCCAAAACACAATTCAAGATCCTAATTCGATTAATCAATCTCAAACGGGGATATATCAATTAACCCCTGAACAGCTTGAGGCATTGAATACTATTAGCGAAGAGAGTGAAGTGAAAATTTCACCATCTATCAATGTTTACAATCCAAATCCTGTTCGTATTATTGTAGAGTTTAAACAAGCTCCAGCAAAAGTATCAGTTATTCAGCAGGGAAAATTAGGAAAGAAGATTTCGTTGACAGAGGCTACAAAAGACGTAAATGAATCTCATAAAAAGTTTAAAGGCTTTGTTCAAAAAATGAAGGAACAAAAAGCTGGAGTAGGTGCCATCACACCTTATAATACTCCATCGACCATTGAGATTACCAATGAATACAAACATGCCTTTAACGGAGTAGCGATGACTCTTCCAGGAACGGATGTTGAAAAACTATTAGAATCTGACTTAGTAAATCGCATTTTTGAAGATCGAGTGGTGAAGGTTGATCCAAAAGAGACTGATAGTGAAATTACTGAGAATGCGGCTGTTGGAAACGAGCAAGTTGTATCTCCGACAATGTCCACAGAAAAGAAAAGTGTAACTGTGCAAAGTACTTCTCCTGAAGAATTAAAAGAGAATTACATCCCTCTTCCAGGTATTGAGGATTTGCATGAAAATGGAGTTACGGGCAATGGAATTAAAGTAGGTGTCCTAGATACCGGTATTGATTACAACCATCCAGATTTAACGAACGTTTATAAAGGGTATAGAAAAACAGCTGGACAAGACCCAAAGACGATTGATCCGATTAAAGTTAAGGGCTGGGATTTTGTAGATAATGATGCAGACCCAATGGAAACGACATATCAAGATTGGTTAAATGCTGGCAAACCGGTATCTCCTGGTCGCACGTATTTTACATCACATGGTACTCACGTTTCGGGAACGATTGCGGGGCAAGGAGAAAATACAGTTGATTCGCCGGCACAAGGTGTAGCACCTGATGTTGATTTATATTCTTACCGTGTGTTAGGTCCATACGGTTCTGGATACTCAAGTGGCATTATTGGAGGAATAGATAAAGCCGTAAACGATGGAATGGATGTTATTAACTTATCTTTAGGTGCTGCAGTAAACGATCCATTACTTGCGGAATCAGTTGCGATCAATAATGCGACTCTTGCAGGTGTGACATGTGTTGTATCTGCAGGTAACTCAGGACCAGGTGAGAAAACATTAGGATCTCCGGGAACAGCAGCTTTTGCCATTACGGTTGGAGCAAGTGACTTCCCAATGTCAATCCCTACAGCATCAGCAGTGGTTGGAAGCGAAACTTTTGAAAATATGAAACTATTAGGAAAAGGTTTTAATGACAATTTAGAAACGTTAGTGAATCAATCCTACCCTGTTGTATATGCTGGTTTAGGTGGGGAAAACGATTTTAAGGATGCAAATGGTCAACCCATTGATTTATCTGGAAAAGTGGCATTGATTCAACGTGGAACGTATACGTTTGTTGATAAAGTGGCTAATGCTAAAAAAGCTGGGGCAGCCGCAGTCATTGTGTATAACAACATTGATGGGGAAATTGACCAGTATTTAGCGAAAGAAACGAACTTCATCCCAGCTTTTCGTTTAACGAAAGCAGAAGGAGAGCGTTTAAAAGCTGCTGCAGCTTCTTCGATTACATTTACAAGTGTTGGGGCAGTTACGACACAAGGAAATCATTTAGCAGGTTTCAGCTCAAGGGGTCCAGTAACGAAAAACTATGACATTAAACCTGATATAGTAGCGCCTGGTGTTTCTGTATATTCCACTTATCCGGAATATATGAATAGCCCAGAAGAAGGAATTGATTATTCGTCAGCATACGCACGTCTTTCAGGAACGTCGATGGCATCTCCGCATGTGGCAGGAATCGCAGCTCTTATTTTACAAAAACATCCTGAATTTACTCCGTTTGATGTAAAAGCAGCGTTAATGAATAGAGCTGATAAGTTATCTGATGACTATTCTGTTTACGAAGTAGGTGCAGGATTAGTCGATGTAAAAGAAGCAGTTCTTTCAGATGTTTCTGTTAAAGTAATGGATAAAACAGAAAATAAAGATCAAAATGGTAACCAAGTTACAATTGATGATCCAACAGGCGCCATTGCATTCGGTACCATTTATAGAAAAGAAAACGATACAAACGTAGACAGTCGTAAAGTGGTTATTAAAAATAATGGAACAGGGTCAAAAACATTTGATATCAGTTATGAATATTCAAAAGCAAAACCGGGTGTTCTTGATGCTGTGTCTAACAAGGTGGAAATAACAACTTCTTCACAGGATATTACGGTGGAAGCGGGTCAATCAACTGATTTAACATCAACGATTAAAATACCAGGAACAGCAGAAAAAGGCAGATACGAAGGATATGTGAATATTGTTAATCGTGCGAATCCACAAGAAAGCTATCGTATACCTTTTGCTGTTCACGTTGTTGATAAGGGAGTAGAGACTGTTGGCATAGTGCGGCCAGCCATCAGCACGAAATTCTGGAATCCTCCGCATCCTTTTATGGCACAACCTGGTTTAAGTTATATGAAATTTAAAGTAAATAGCCCAGTAAAGACCATCTTTTTTGTGATTTATGATAAAGATGGTAAGCCGGTAGGTAGTACGATGCCAAAACCACAAGATGCTTCCATGGTGAAGCCGGATACGTATTATACAGCAAACTTTACCGCAACTTATTATCCGTTTGTTGGAGATCCAAGTGAAGAGAAAACAGATATTAATGCACCGCTTAAAACATTGCCAGAAGGCCAATATACATTGAAGTTTAAAGCTGTGGATGCAGATGGTAAAACTTACGAGCAAGATAATCTGTTTATTATTGACAATACATTACCTAAACTTACATTTAAAGATCACGCTCCAGGTAAGGTATATGAGCTAAAAGATTCAGACTTTACAAATGAAACAATGAACGGTAATACCTACAACGCATTTTGGGTTCATGCAAACCTATTTGATGAAGGCACAAAACAATTAGCACCACTTGGTATCACACAGTCTTCGAACGTCCTTTGGTATTATTTTAATCAGAAAGACTTTCCAACTGGGGATTTTCCTGTTGAAGCTAACGGAGACGTAAAATTCGGTATTGAGAAAAGTGATATTGAGAATGGGCCGGCAACTGTTACTTTATTCCCAATGGATAATGCAACAAATGCTCATCTATTAAATGGATTTCAACCTTATGCCTTTGTTAAGGAAGGTACTCCTTATGTAGTGCCGAGTTACGATAAAGAAAAAGTGTATAAGAATGATACGTTAACAATGACGTTAACCTTGAACAATGTTGAAAACCTCATGTCAGGTAAATACGATGTTGGTTTCTATGATTTTATCTTTCAATTTTTAAAGGTAAAAGTGAATCCAGAATTCCAGAAATGGGCAGATGACCACGGAGTGACGGTAACCGTTGACAATCCGGAAGTAAAGGACCATCCGAAATTTCCTGAATCTAAAGATATGGTAAACGTAGGCGCTCACCTTTCTGGTGAATCAACTTTCAAAGGATTTAGCGGCGACATGCCATTCCTTGATGTACAGTTCAAACTATTCAGCGATGCTTACGATATTATTTGGAGTACAATGGACGCTGAAGAAAATACGAAAACATTTAGTTATGTTAAATATGGTGAAACTATGCCAACAAATATATCATCATTTAATCAAATCAACAGCTATAAAATTATCATTAAGCATTCCTTTGTAACTTCATTTGCAAAACTGGAAGCATTCTACGGCAACTGGAGTAAGGATTTATCAACGGTAGGTGCAAGTGTATATGCACAAGGTTCTGACGGAGTGAAATATCCTGGAACAATATCTAAAACCGGTAAAGCATTTGTGCCAGATATTCCTTTATCAAAAGATCCATACAAAATCGTAGTAGAGGCTCCGGGACATTTAAAGAGTATACAAACTATTAATCTAGGTACAAAAACAACCTGGGGCGAAGATATAGGGGAGTTTATTACCAAGTCAGGTTCTCAGCCAATCGCAGCTGCAGGAGACGTGAATGGTGACAGCATGATTGACATCCTTGATGTCATGCGTGTTGTAGCCCAGTACGGTAAGGATGATAAACAGGCAGATATTAATCAGGATGGCATTGTTGATGAAATAGATATTCGCTTTATTGAAAAGAACTTTTTACAAGTAGGACCTGATGCACCTAAAAATAAAAAACCGAAAGAAAAGTTAGGAAACAAAGGTCTAAAGGATTTCTTACGTGCAATTGGTCTTGAACCTAAAAATTAACGGGGATAGTATTACATGCATTAACACATAGGGGTTTGCACAAAACGTGTATTTTGTGCAAACCCCTATTAACTCGTCGTTTTAATGTTGTGAAAATTACTAAGATTCAAACGGTATTATCGTATGATTTTATTATTCTAGGGGGGAAAATATGAAGTACAGAAAAAAGTTTAGTAAGAAAATATTTTCGATATTTGCGTTAAGTACAATTCTATTAAATATTGCATTACCTCAGGCTCTACCACATGTACAGGCTGAATCGAAACAAAATCAGCAAAGTCCATCTAGTGAAACCTTTAGTGCAAAAGAAGTAAACCGAATTCTTGACGGGCTTACTCCTGAGCAAAAAGCAAACATTAATAAGCTCACTGGAGCAGATATCGCTCAAAAAATCCATGTGGACCAAAAAGATTTACGCAGTTTAAAAAATATTAACGTGATTGTTCAATTTAAAGAAGACCCAGCTAAGATACAAATCATTAAGCAATCGTTAGCTAAAGGTGGAGCAACTGTAAATAGTAAAGCTTTTGCAAGCGAATATGCCGAGGCACAAAAAAAGGTGAAAGATTCTCATGCAAAATTTAAAAGCTTTGTGAATACACAGCCTAAAACGCAAATAATTGGCGGAAAAACTGTTAACACGGCTATGAGTATTACGCGAGAATATTCAGAAGCATTTAATGGAGTAGCTTTATCACTACCTGCAAAATCCGTTGAAAATATTGCCAAAAATCCAGCAGTTGCTTCTGTTTGGTCTCAAGTAGAATATACGGCTGCTGAAGGATCTGCTCCCAGAGCTTCAAAGACAAGTAAATCTGTAGGCAAGCCTACAACAGGGCTTTCTTTATTAGGATTAGATAAACTTCAAGCAGAAGGTCATACAGGTATTATTAAATCGGGTCCTCGTGCAGGCCAAAAAGTGAAGGTTGGTGTACTGGATACTGGTATTGACTACAATCACCCTGATTTGAAGGCTGTATATAAAGGTGGACATGACTTAGTCAATAATGCAGGATTCGATGAAAATGGAAATGTCATTTATGTGGATGACCATGATCCAATGGAAACCACTTATGATGATTGGGTAGCTGCGAAGGCGAATCCAGATCAAATTGTTGGACCACCTCCTGCAGATTATAAGCAGTATATTACATCTCATGGAACTCACGTTTCAGGGACAATTGCTGCAAATACGACAAATAATAACGACGTATATTCAGCAAATGGTGTAGCGCCAGATGTGGACCTTTATGGTTATCGTGTACTAGGACCAGGTGGACGTGGCACATCAGACTCTGTATTGAACGGTATTGATCAAGCAGTTAAGGATGAGATGGATGTCATCAATCTTTCGCTAGGTGCAACAATTAATGATCCGCTTTACCCAACCAGTATCGCTATTAACAACGCTACTTTAGCGGGTGTTGTGTGTGATGTTGCAGCAGGTAATAGTGGTCCGGGTAAAGCTACTGTAGGTTCTCCAGGAACTTCAGCACTAGCCATAACGGTTGGTGCAAGTACGATTCCGGGAGACACTCCAGTGATGACCCTTAAGAATGGTTCAGATTCCTATCAAGCTCGTTTCTTTGGTAAAAACTTCGCACAAGCAGACGATGCATTGAAAGGACAAACCTTTCCAATTGTTGATGTCGGTTTAGGTAGTGCAGCAGATTACAATGGATTAGATATGACGGGTAAAATAGCACTCGTGAAACGTGGCGGTGAGTTTTTACAGACGAAAATGGCAAATGCTAAAAATGCTGGCGTTGCAGGAATGATTATTTGGAATAATACAGCCGATGCAGATAACCAAGGATATATACCAAGCTTCTTAGGCGTTAGCATGGATAATGTTTATTCTGTTTCATTGACACAAGCGCAGGGAGAAGCTCTTTCTGATGCCATTTACAAGGATCCTATATCAGCAACGATTACGTTCCCAGATACACTTGATGCGCCGATCGCAAAGAATGGCGACGAGTTGGCAAACTTTAGCTCAACGGGACCGGTAAAAGATTGGTCAATCAAGCCAGATGTTGTAGCTCCTGGTGTTGACATTTCGTCCACCGTTCCATATGACGTTTGGGAGCCACAAGACGGTGTAAGCGTAGAAAATAGAGATTATAAGTATGCTTATCAATTAATGTCAGGGACTTCAATGGCAACGCCTCACGTTGCAGGTATTTCAGCATTGATTTTAGCAGCAAATCCAGAATATACTCCGGCAGATGTCAAGTCGGCATTAATGAATACAGCAAAAGATATAAACACAGATTCAAAGACTTATAGCGTTTACCAAGTCGGTGCTGGACGTGTTGATCCTGCACGTGCGATTAAAGAGGATGTAAAAATCCAAGTTTTAGATAAAGCATATACCCTTGATTCAGATTCAGAGTTGAGTCAAGTTGATAATCTTACAGGAAGCATGTTCTTTGGTTTTAAAGGTAGAGGAGAAGGCGCAACGAACGGCTCTGATGATGTGATTACATCAAAAGATTTTAACGTAGCCAACCAAGGAACTAGCAGTAAAACATTTAATGTAAGTACTCAATTTATTTCAACAAAATTTGCTGGATCCAATGAAGTAGGTCCTGGCACAGGAAATGATGTCAAAATCGATTTTTCTGCCGCTGGTAAAAACGTGACATCCATTAATGTTGACGGTGGCAGCACTGTTCAAGCAACAGCAAAAATTACGGTTCCGTCAAACGCATTAGAGGGCACTTACGAGGGGTATATTTATCTTGTAAATGCGGCGGATTCATCGGAGTCTTATCGTATTCCGTTCACTATTACCGTTGCGGAAAAAGGAATTAATTCTTTTAAAGTGTCTATCAAGGCAATGACCATGCCAGGTGGAATATCTACCTTTAACTTCTCGATTAACAGTGCAATGGAAAACTTCTATACTGTCTTAAAAGATAAAAATGGAAATTATTTAGGAATAACAAACACTTTAGGTAGTGCTAGTGGGATTTCCCCAGGTGTCCAATACGGTCCTATTATAACGCTTTTTAATGGACTATATCTTCCATTTACAAAGCCATATGAGGGTTCATTAGATCAATCTGGAATAGCAACAGAGCCCGAAATGATAAAAGAAGGTGCTTATTCTGTTGAAATGATTATGACTGATGCAGCTGGAAAACGCTACACAGCAGAAGATACAGTCTATGTAGACAGTACACCGCCAACGATTTCAATGGACAATGATTCAAAGCCAGGAATTTATGAAATCGACCCTACAGGCTACCAACCTGGTCAAGAGATTAAAGGATTTTATGGTTCTGTCTATGATTCTAACGTCGATGTCATGAAAGATAATGGCGAGACTTCGGTGCCAAGCCCTAAAGATGGTAGAACACCTGTGCCTGTCGATCAAGCATTGAACGGGGTTGTGGGCTACCAAGATAGTTATTTCCCAACTGTACTCTTCGATACAGATGCGAAAGGCCGTTTCCACTTTGGAGTTACTCCTGAGGACTTAACTTCAAAATTTGGCAGCTATTTTTGGATCTATCCATATGACTATTCTGGGACAGGAGATCCATCTTCAACTAGACAGGAATATTATTTTATCAAAAAAGGTAATCCATATGTAACACTTACCTCTTCTGGAGGTGTAGATGCAGGTCAAGGCAATGAAGATAAGGTTGTAGTCGACGCGAATAAACCGTTCAAGACGACAATCGCTACGAAATATGGAAAAGGAATGACAGGCGGTAAAATTATTCTCAATGATGCGGGTGTTTACGCATTTAGCAATATCAGATTGACAGATGAGTATAAAAACTATCTCATCAGCAAAGGGATCGACCCTTCTACGGTACTAACTGTAGGTGAGCCATATAAACATCCAGTCTATGGAAAAGGTAAAAACACGGATATTACGATATCTGGAATTGATACAAATGGTGCGCTTGACCATGATATGAATATTATAGAAGCAGATGTGACCTATACAAACATCGATCCGATTGTTGGACCATTTGAATTTCCGTTATTACAAGCGCCGACTTTAACCTTGTCAGGTGCAGATACCAAAGTGGCATGGTTCCCAACAAATGTACCTTATGTGCGACAGTCAACATCCATGCTTAGAGGTCAATTGGCGGCAGAAGCTTTCGCAAGAAACAACGTAAACAATAACTATCCTCAATTTACAGTAGATTCAGGAGCGAAGGTAACGGTTAAAGATGATAAGGGTAAAACTTTTGAAACGGATAATCCAACAACTCCAAATAACACAATGGCTTATGCGTTTATCAACCCGTATTATGCCGTTACCATGGATGTAAGTGATTCGCCGTATTCCGTCGAAGCAAGTGTACCAGGGCATTTCAAGGGATATGAACAAACACCAGTCATTGGTGAAAATAAATTTGGATATCAATCAGGAACAGTAAAAGATCTTCGAGGTCTTTTCCCGATTCTTTTAGGTGGAGATGTCAATGGGGATAACGTCATCGACATGAAGGATTTGACGGATGAAATTAATGTCTATTATCAATATAAGAACCTAAATACACCTAGTAATCCAGCAAATACGTTAGCCAACAAAACGGCATTCCTTAACAGCAACAGAAATGCGGACATTTATTGGATTAAGCCAGGAACGACAGGTTATGGAATTGATTATAATGACTTCTATTTCATCTTCAAAAACTTTGGTAAACAAAATCAACGTGCGATCGATGCAGGAATTACCGTTCCGGCTGCCCAACTGACGGTGGATAAAGATATTACCTTTACGACTCAGTATGGCGGATCCATCACGTTAAACGCGGGAGACACACTGCAACAAGTCATGCAAAAGCTAAATTTTGCAGGACCAAAACAAAAAACGTTAGGAAAGACTATTCCAAAATTAGAAGAATTACAAAATGGTGCGTCCATTTCCATCATCCCATTAAGCGATGTGTTCGTAGATGATGTGGTATGGAGAAAAGCGATTACAAAAGTTATGCTCGGTTCAACCGATGTAACAAGTGCAGTAAATATTAAAGAAGGCTATATGTATCGTGACCAAAATGGCGCAGCACAGACGATGCCTTCTCAAATTATCTTGCCTGGTTCATTATTCACGACGGCAGCAAATCACACGGTTACCATTAAGGCTGCAGACTATCAAGATGTAACTACTAGCTTTACGGTTTCAGATGTACCAATTCCGACGCCTACGATTCCATTAGTAACCGACCCATCAAAAGCACATGTAGGAAAGGATTTAACCTTTACCTTTACAGATGTTGCGAATTGGCGTGAGGGAATTAATAATATCAAGGTGAAAACAACAAACTCAACTGTTCTTGATATTACGGATTTGACAGATGACAGCGGGAATAAATTTTACGACATCAGTGTTCCAGGACAAATTACCTTTAGAGCAGATCTATTTAAAACGAATGCATCACCTGTCGATAAGGCATCGCCAATCAATCCAGGTGGAACCAACTGGTTACCTCAGTTGTACAAGTTTGATATTAGTTCAACGGGTACTGATGGTACGATTTACCCGCTTAAAACGATAGGTCTTGATTCAATTGGTAGTGCTGGACAAGCAGTTGGATATGGCATTACTTTTGATAGTCAAGGTGGTGCTCCAATTGCCCCAGTAGCGGTTGGATTCTCACCAATGAGAACAAGAATAGATGGTCAGAATATTACAAACCAGAATACTATTGGTGGATTTAAAAATCCTTCTACAACAAGACCTGGATATAGTTTAGTTGGTTGGTACATCGATCCACTAGGAACGACTCCCTGGGATCCATCACTTACCATAACGGGAGACAAAACCGTTTATGCGAAATGGCAAATGACCTATACACAAAGCTATTCACCTGTTGATGTAACGAAACCTAATGGTATTAAGTTCGACGGAACAAGTGGAGCAAGCGGAACTGGCTGGGTGCTTGGTGAAGGAGATCTTAAAATCAACATTTCAGATTATTCAACGAATATCCCTTGGTTAACAAGTAAGGATAAAATTGCCAAAATCAATGCAACTTACTATAAAATCAAGAGTGATGGAACAACAGAGACTTCACCTACAACGTATACGTTAGATCCAAGCACATATGACATGTCAACTAACGATAAAATTGGAACGCTTTCATTTACGACTGCGACGGAAAGCTATTCAGAAGCACATCCAAATGAAACGTTTGCCTTTAATGCAGCGCCAAGTTTAACAAATGCAGGAAACATCAAAGGTTATAAGCTAACAGTCACAGCAACGACTGGTGAAACGATGGAGATTCCTGATATTAAACTTGGTTACAGACGTCACATTGACTTAAACGGAGGAACGTTAAAGAATACAAATGACTTATACTTCGCCGATGCACTTGTAAACGGTAAAGCTACCGCACCTAATATGCAATCAGCTTTAGCACATGTAACAAATGGAACTCTTTCACTAAGTGAAAAATTATATCTGGACAGTGCGAACTCAAGTGATAAGGTTTCGGATATTTCACAAAATAACGGCATTTTCCTAACAGATAATGCAACTTACTATTTATGTTGGATTAAAACTCCTCCAACCGTTTTGAAGGATACAGTTGAAAACGTTGTAGGCAGTGATATTACGCTAACATTTGCAGATGATGGAATATGGAAAGATAATATCAAACAAGTGAAGATTGGTTCAAAAGAATTAGTTTTAGATAAGGATTATACCATTACAAATAGCTCCATTAAGCTTAACCATGACTTATTTACAGCAGGACAAAAGGTCAATGTGGTGATTGTTTCTGAAGGTTATGCGGATGCAATCGTTACGGATCAAGTTATAGGATATAAAGTAACGTTTGAATCAAATGGCGGTGATCCTGTACCATCTCAAGTCGCAGATCGAAATGCAGCGAAGCCAATCGATCCAACAAAGGTCGGCTATAAGTTTTACGGTTGGTATACGGATCAAAATTTAACAACACCTTATGATTTTGCAAGCATTGTGACAAAACCAATCACACTTTATGCTAAATATGCTTTAGTAGGTTCTCTTGTACTAACAGATACTACAGATAACGCTCTTGGAAACGATATTACACTTGAATTCATTGATTCTGAGTGGGCAAATGCAATTTCCGGAATTAAGGTTGGTGCGCTTCCTGTAGATGAAACGAAATACAAGGTAGATACGGCTGCACGTACAATTACATTGGATAAGAGTGTCTTCACTAAGGTTGGAGATTTCACAATCAATCTCAGTGCAAGAGATTATGCAGATGTAACAGTAACCCAAAAAGTGGTGAAGGGATATAATGTGCATTTCGTCCTTCCAAGTGATGCTCCTGCAGAGGTCAAAGATGCAGCAAAAGATCAAATTGTTGCACGCAGAATAACAGCACCGACTGTTTATGGTTATGATTTAACTTGGTTTGCAGATGAAGCACGTACAATTCCTTGGGATTTCACAAGCTCGATCCATTCTTCAAAAACACTTTATGGAAAATGGTCACCTACTAAATTCACTGTTATTTTTGATAGTCAAGATGGCGGCTTAGTACAGACTATGACAGCAGAATATAATACAACAATCACAGCGCCAACACCACCAACAAGAACAGGCTATACATTTGTTGGCTGGTACAAGGATGCTGCAGGTCAAACTGCGTGGAATTTTGCGACAGATAAAGTAACAGAAAACACAGTTCTTTATGCGAAATGGAATATTAACTCATATACTGTATCATTTGATAGCCAAGGCGGAAGTACGGTAGATGCAAAAACAGTAATCTTTAATACTACTGTTGGAGAACCAACACCACCAACAAGAAAAGGTTACACATTTGCTGGTTGGTATAAAGATGCTGCAGGTCAAGCAGCATGGAATTTTGCAACAGATAAAGTGACAGGTAATGTAACGCTTTACGCAAAATGGTTACTAAATAGTCCAGTTATTAATCCAATCGATGACAATGATACAAAGATTTCAGGAACGACGGTAGCAAATGCAACGATCACTGTAAAAAGCGGCAGTGTTGTTATTGCAACAGGAAAAGCTGATTCTAATGGAGAATTTAGAATCAAGATTAAACAACAAAAAGCAGGTACAGAGTTATCTGTATATGCTATAGATAAAACTGGAATTCAAAGTGATACTACAAAAGTCAAAGTTTTGGATCGTAAAGATCCAAATACACCATAAGATCCAGAGATTACAAGCTTCATCTTAAAAACACATCAATAAGATTTTTAAAAAGCTGAATGTGAAAAGCGTTTACAGGCAGTCATTTATGCCGTTCGAAATCAACCTGTCCCATTTTCTTAAAGAACTATCCTGCGCTAAATAAGGTGCGGATAGTTCTTTTGTTTTATGTTGGCATAGAACCAAAAGCTGCAGCGATTATACCTTTTGATTAATTTTCAGAAAAGTAAAAAAGAGAGATGATAAACTAGTTTCATTCATTTATTATTGTATAATGAAGAGGAGATAGGTTCATGAAAAAAGGAAAAATGAAGGCATGGAAAGTCATGACCACAGCAGCGATGACTTCCTTATTATTTTCATCACTTACCTTTTTTGCAGAAGGGGATGTTTCGTCAGCTGAGTAGCAAATGGCTGAAGAAAAGGTGGAACAAGAAGGACAATTATTTTTTGATAAGGATTAGATCGAAACAGGTCAAAAAGATTCACTATATAATGGCGTTAATAAAGAAGGTTTGGCTAAAGCATATTAACCGGATGGTACGGTGCGCTTAATCGTAGGCAACAGCGGTGAGTTAAATACTCATTTAAAGGCAACGTATACTCACACTGTCGATAAAGCATCATTAGAGGAATATGAAGTAGGTTATATTGAGATGAAGGTATCTAATACGAAAACGATTAGGAACTGTTTTGTATGGGGAAAGTTAGTCTTTTCTAAGGCTGCCTTCTACCTTACACTTGGAGGTCGAATAATGGAACTAAAAAAGTCACGATTTGTATTTATAAGTGTGCTGACTCTCCTTTACTTACTGACATTTATTTTATCGAGGTATGATACGTTTGCTTGGTTTACTTCAGAGAGCACAGCTTCGGCTGAAATCACAAATGCAACGACTTCTGATTTGTTATGGATCAAAGGAGAGATCCAATACGAGGAAAATTGTCAGTTGAGCAGCACTGTTATGATCAAGAACATATCAACTATAGATATTCCTTTTAGTCTCGAACTGATAGGCCAAAATGGCAGTACGCATGTCATAAGTAAAACGTTACATCCAAATGAAATCTTTACAAGTAACCCAAATGAAACGCATAACCTACTGAACGATTGTACTATAAAACAAGTAGAATATGATCTAACCGCTCTAAACTCTTACATCGATGAGACTATCATACTTACAGTGAGTCAAGAGAAGCTTAAAGCTACTGCGAAACAGAAGGAAAATGATTTACCCGCTCCTGACAAGATAGACACACAAACCGAGGAAGAGGATGTGGACTTACCTCCTAAAGAGGAAGAATCAACAGACGATCCTTCTCTTCCACCAGGTAAGGAAGAAGAATCGAATGAAGATCCAACGAAACCGCCAGTGAATGAACTAGAACCACCACCAGCCCAGAAGCTCGAGGTCCAAAATGAAAAACGAGAAGAACCAGTTGATCGAAAACTGGAAGATGCTCGCTGATCAACGATTGCTTATCGTACGTTTTGTGGAACTGAGAACTGAACCAATATCCATTTTAGGCAGCTGACAGTAATAGTCGGGTGCCTTTTCAGCTACCGGGAGACGTTAACAACAGATAGATGGTGAAGATTGTGGAAAAGGGGATTACCGTCCAACTTAACTTTCTTTACTAGCTAGATTTAAGCTCGTCCTATAATGGTTTTAATAATGTACAAATCGGCCCCCCTTTGGTAAAGGAGAGAGCCGATTTTTTGTTTAAGAGCTTTATACTTTCGGACGAAAATATTTACTGTGCTTTCTTAAATGTTAGTGATTTGCCTTTTGTTTCTTTTACTAACATGATACATGAAATAGAAATGATACTTGATAGGACTAAATAAATTGAAATTGGGATGGAGCTATTGAATTTATTTAAGAGACTTAATGAAATTAATGGAGCCAATGAGCCTGCTAAAATTGGTGCTACTTGATAACATAAAGACAAAGCTGTATATCTGATGTGAGTTGGAAATAACTCTGTCATTAATGCGGAGTATGGTGAATACGTCATCGATTGTATGAATAAACCAAAAGTAATAGCAGACATGATTAACCAATCATTTCCTGTATCCATCATTGGAAACCCAATGAATCCCCAAAACGCAGTTAATATGGCTCCTGTAATATAGATTGGCTTGCGTCCCCAAACATCACTTAAGTGTCCCATTAATGGTATAAAGAAAAAGTGAATAGCATGGGCACCAAACATTAATAATAAAATTTCTGTAGTATCTTTATTGACCACAAGTTTTAAATAACTAATGGAGAAAGTGACAACGATATAGTATAAGATGTTTTCTGCAAAACGAGCTCCAATACCAGCAATAAGAGCTTTTTTATGGTATTTAATCACTTCTATAACACCTAATTGTTGTTTTTCTAATTTAGCTTGTTTTTCTTGTGCCTCTTTGAAAACAGGGGCATCATCTACACTTTTACGAATCCAAAGACCAATTAGTACTACTACTGCAGAGAACCAAAACGCTACACGCCAACCCCAATCCATAAATTGCTCAGGGCTTAAGTTTTTTGATAAAAGTAAAAGGATAATGGTTGCTAGTAAATTCCCCAATGGCACGCCTGCCTGTGGCCAACTTGCCCAATAACCACGTCGATCATTAGGGCTGTGCTCAGATACTAAAATAACCGCTCCTCCCCATTCTCCGCCAAAAGCAAATCCTTGAATTAAACGTAAAGTAACGAGTAAGACCGGGGCCCAATACCCAATACTATTGAATGTCGGAATACATCCCATTAAGAAAGTCGTAATACCAACGATAATCAAACTAAGCTGTAATAAATTTTTACGCCCAATTTTATCACCATAATGACCAAAAACAAGACCGCCGATAGGTCTAGCTAAAAAGCCAACCGCATAGAGAGCAAATGCAGCCAGGATGCCGTCAATGGCGCTTCCCGTTTGTTGAAAAAATAATTGTCCAAAAACGAGAGCAGAAGCGGTACCATATAAGAAAAATTCATACCATTCAGCTACAGATCCAATCATCGATGCAGCCACAACTTTTTTTAACTGCTTATTTACTGTTTTCGCCATATTTACTCCCCCCAAAAGCCGATTCAAATTATTATGAATGATTGTACCAAATCACTTTTGTCTGCACATATTGTTCAAATGCTTCTAATCCATTGTCTTTGCCACCAAAGCCAGATTGTTTAAAGCCACCAAATGGGGTGGTGATATCACCTTCGCTAAAGCCATTCACAGAAATGGTTCCAGCTTTAATGGCACGTGCCACACGCATCGTTCGCTGTACATTTTGGCTATAAAAAGAAGCAGCCAAACCATAAGAAGTATTATTAGCAAGGGCAATAGCTTCTTCTTCCGTTTCGAACGTACTAACCGCTAAAATAGGACCAAATACTTCATTTTGGAATAAGGTCATGTTAGCGGTTACATTGTCAAAAATAGTGGGTTCTATGTACCAGCCACTGCCCACATCACTGTGAATGTTGCCTCCAGTAACTAAGCGACCACCTTCTTGAAGAGTAATGTCCAAGAACGATTTCACTTTATTAAAGTGTGCTTCTTCAACCATAGGACCAATGGCAACCGATTCATCCTTGGGGTTACCCACCTTCCAGCTTGTTAAGCCAGATTTTAATTTTTCTAATAATTCCTCTTTGATAGATTCATGCACGATCAAACGGGATCCACAGCTGCAGTTTTCACTCATATTCCAGAAGGCAGCAGATAGAATATGAGGAACAGCCGCATCCAAATCAGCATCTTCAAACACGATTTGCGGGCTTTTGCCACCGCACTCTAAGATAATTTCTTTGAGGTTACTTTCTGCTGAGTATTTTAAGAAATACCTACCGACTTCAGTTGAACCGGTAAATGATACAATGTCAACATCCATGTGCCGCCCCAATGGTTCACCTACTTTTTCGCCCAAACCACACACCAAGCTTAAAGCGCCTCTTGGGACACCAGCTTCATAAGCAAGTTCAATCATACGGAAAGCACTAAGTGAAGTTAATTCAGCAGGCTTCACAATGACAGAATTACCGGCTGTTAAAGCAGGTGCCACTTTCCAAGCAAACATTTGCGCAGGGAAGTTCCAAGGTAACACCGCGCCAACCACGCCAATGGGTTCAGTGACAATCAAACCCAAAGCATCGTTACCCGTAGGAGCGACTTTGCCAAAGAGTTTATCAATGGCTTCGGCATACCAATAAAATGTATCGATGGTTGCTGGCATGTCGGTATTCAAACATTCGGTAATGGGTTTACCTGCATCCACGCAATCCAAAGCAGCTAATTCTTCGCTGTGTTCTTCCAGCAATTGTGCCCAGCGGATCATCACTTTTTTGCGCTCCCTGGGTGATAATTGACTCCAAATACCTGCTTCAAATGTGTCTCTGGCTACTTTAACAGCAGCATCAACATCCCGTGCATCACCATCGGCAATATAGCCAATTAAACTGTTGTCAATGGGGGTAAGGTTTTCTAATTTGCCAGCTGCGCTCGTAAAACCGTCAATTAAGTTGCCTGCCCATAGTTTGCCTTCTTTGGCGAGGGCAAAGACTTGCTCTCTAGTTATGGTCATTTGTCTCTCCTCCAGATCATTATTTAAAGAAAGCCAAGAATTCTGCTTTTTCTTCTTCTGATAAATCAGATAAAGGTAGGCGTACCGTACCGACGTTGATTTCGCCTTTCAGGCAGCCTAGTTTGGCTTTTTGGTTGTAGTTACCGGACTCCATTGAAAAAATTGCAGGGTAGATATCGCGCATGATTTGTCGAGCTTTGTCCCAGTCACGAGCTTCGGCAGCATTGAACATGGCGACTTGCTCTTCTGGAAACACATTACCTGCACCAGCAATCCAGCTTTTCGCACCCCAGAAGAAAAAGTCTACGGGTTGATCATCACAACCACAAATCACTTCAAAATTTTCAAATGGGGTTTGTAGTAAGCGTAAAGCGCGGCTAAAGTCACCACTGCTTTCTTTAATGGCAACAATATTCGGATTTTTCGCCAAGTTCACCACGGTGTCGTATTCAATTTCAATGCCAATGCGTGCAGGAAAGTTGTACATGATAATTGGTAAATCGGTTGCTGCCGCCACAGTTTCGTAATGGGCAATCACACCAGTTTGGTCAGGCAGGCTATAAGGAGTGGGTGCTAACATTAGGCCCTCATAGCCCAGAGCTTTGGCTTGTTTGGCACGGTTAACCGCCCCTTCGGTTGATAAATCATTGATACCGGCAATCAAAGTTACGCGGTCTTTGGCGACTTCTGCCACGGTTTTTAAAACGGTTTCACGTTCTTCTTCGTTTAAGGCGTAATATTCGCCGGTGGTGCCACACGCCACCAAACCAGTTACACCTTTATTGATAAAGGCTTTAGTCAATTGTTTTAAGGTTTCTACATCCAAGCTTTTATCGCTTTTAAAAGGGGTAACCAAAGGAACCAAAATGCCATGAAAATTCATCTTCATTCTCCTCAAATAATTAATTTTATTTTGTAATAGATTACTTGATAAAAAAGCCTATATTGAAGTAGCACTTCAATTATTTACGATACTAACACACTGTATCTTCTGTGTAAATAGAATTTTTAGAATATTCTTTAAAAAAATCCACCCTTTCCCGATTTGTAATTACTTATAATTTGGCTCTGTTAAACTTAGTTGTTGATTTCCGTTCCGGGCACTTCGCTTTCCGCGGGCGACCGCCGAGCCTCCTCGACACTGCGTGTCTGCGGGGTCTCGCCTGTCTCGCTTCTCCCGCAGGAGTCTTCGTGCCCTCCACTCCAATCAACAAGTGGTCAAAAAACAACATTATTCTTTAACAAAGCCTATAATTTAAGTGTCACTTCAGTTCAAAAATATAATGGGACTAAATTTTAATAGTTATTTAATTGTGGTTTTTGTGGTATTATTATCCATGTACGCTCTTTTTTATTAGGGGGTTGGACAGGATCACCAAACCTAATTTTAAGGAGTTTTATTCTATATTCTCAGGCCTAAAATTAATAAATTAACCATTAAAATAATTTGTTTTATTTGAAAAATATCTTGAAAAATGGGAATTAATTTAATGTAAAACTAATGAAATTATTATCTTTAATTTTGCTATTTCATAATGAAAGTTAATATAGCGTCTTAGTAAATAAATTTTCCCAGAATAGTAAGCTTGATTAATGTCAGTAAGGGGAGTGGGGAAAAGTGAACGATTTAATTGGAGTAAAAATAAAAAGTTTACGAAAAGAGCGAAAGTTAACATTAAAACAAATAGCAGACCAAACTAGTCTTTCAATCAGCTTTTTATCTCAAGTGGAACGTTCAAAATCATCGATAACACTTGAAACATTGAAAAAAATTTCTGAAGCACTTGGTGTCAATCCAAGCTACTTCTTTTCAGAATCCGATAAGAAATCAGCAACAAATGTTATGAGAAACGTAATTAAAACTAACACCCTACAAAGCCAATTTTTTTATAGGGATTTAGCGGGCAACATTGAAAATCCACTATTTAATCCTATATTAGTCATACTTAATCCAGGCGCTAAGAGAGAGGATTCTTATTCACATTCGGGGCAAGAATTTCTATACGTTCTAGAAGGGAAACTTACAATCCTTATTGAAAAAGAGGAACAAGATTTGAATCCCTTTGACTGTATATTCCTAGATTCAACAACCCCCCACAATTGGATTAATAAAACAGATTCGATTGTAAAATTCCTTTGCATTTCAAGTATTCCAGTATAAATTTCCAACGGGTTAAATAGTCATTATCCTACTAAACCTCACTTTGATGTGTTACGGCGAACCGTACCATAAATAGATGCAGTTTTTTTACATAAATTTCATTATGGCGCAATCCACTTTCACTACCCGAAATTTGTCGAAGATTGATAGGTTGTTAGATAGCTAAATAGTCGATCAACTGAGTAAAGATTAGAACTAAAGAAAAATATGCTTTATAGGGTAGTTGGATAAGGGAAGACTTTCTTCAAGCATTAAATGATATAGAACGTCAATGTTAGAGGCGACATAGTCATATGTCGTCTTTTTTTCATTGGCGTTCTTCTTTCCGTTTTTAGGAAAAGAGGTGATAATCATGAAACATTTCTTGAATTTCTGAAAGAGGTTTTGAAAGGAATTGTGCGTGAAGTAAGCGCTCGGATTTCATTAATCAATAAACGGCTCATTCGAATCTCATCTCTTTTTAAACTGGAAAATAGTGAAAGAAAACTTGGGCTGGTATCTTCGAATGGCTCACTGTGCTTTCACTTTCTATATAGGAAAAAGGACAGGGGAGAAAAAATTTTTTTGTAAACTATTTGCATAAAAGTTGAAATATTCATCATGAATATGGAAATGGAACCATATTAAACTAATTTCTACTTTTTTTGACAAAAAGGGACAAGAAATTTTATTAACCATCGAATCATGTATAGGAAATATTATGGATGACTTTCAACTTAGAAAGAATAGGAGACGGGGTTATTTTGACTACAGAGTTATTTTTAGATGGAGAATTAATGTTAAGCAGGAAAGAAACTCACGGAAAAAGCAAGCAGCCAAAGAATGTACCAGCGTTCACTTCTAGAATGGAAAAACGGGAATTTTATAAGAGCGTCAATCATTTTGATATCCGGAATGTCCTAGATGTTAAAGGATTCTTAAACGATATTCGTGCCAATTGGAATACATATGTAGCACAGGTGAGCCAATGGATTCAAAAAAATCCAGTAAAAAGATTGGTTGTGACGGGAATTTTTACTGTAGTTCTAGGTATTTCTTCCATCACTGCGAATGCCCAACCCTTGATTGAAGAATATACCTATCAGGTAAAAAGTGGTGAAAAAATTGAAAATATCGCTGCGAAACATGGAGTAACACCAGAAGAAATATTAGATGCCAATGGGCTGACTTCCATTGCTGGAAAGAAAATACTATTACCAAAAGTAGAAGATAGAATGGTTACCGCCACCATACTAAATATTCGATCCCAACCGACCGCTGAAAGTAGTATTATTGGAAAATATAAAAAAGGTGATGTAGTTAAGGTTGTATTCGAAGAAGACGGATGGGCTGGTATTTTGATTAAAGGAAGAGTTTGTTTTGTGAGTGTGGATTATCTTACACCAAAACAAGAGGATGAATCACTAACAAGCCCAACTACTAAAACCATGTATGTAACGGCAACATCGTTGAGAGTAAGACAAGCAGCTTCTACGAGTAGTGCTATCATTGGCTCTTTAAAAATAAACGATCGTGTGTCAATGATATCCACTTCTAATGGTTGGGCTAAGATTCATTTCAATGGCAAAATAGCATTTGTTAGTGAAACCTATTTAACGAATAACGAACCAAGCAAAAACATTAATGATACGTTGAATAACACAGGCACCTATGTGATTAAGAGCGGTGATACTTTTACAAAAATCAGTAAAACATTAGGGTTCTCTGTTTCACAGATTCAAAAACTAAATCCAGGAGTTGAACCAACAAAGATGAAAATTGGACAAACCATCAAAATTCCTTCGACTACTGCACCTACTGTCAATCAAATAATAATAACAGCTCAAATAGGCGGGGTAGATAATAACGGAACGTTTCGGTTTATCACGGCTGAAGGTACCACATATGCTGCAAAAGCAACGGGCAACATGATTGATGAATTATTTAAACATCAAGGAAAGAAAGCAACACTAACACTGGAAGGGAAAAGGGGTACAAAATTGTCTTTAGTATCCATTCAATAAAGGGTGCTAATTTGGTTAGAAGCTGACTTAAAATATTATGGAAAATAACACTCTTTTGACGAAGGCTTTTTAAAAGTTAAAAAAATCTTGAATGATTCAAAAATCGATTTGAAGAAAGCCTCTAAAAATAAATGTTGAAGATATAGTGCCCTTATCTATATGAAAAGGGCACTGATATGAAGGATTTCAGATTAAGTTAAGGATTTCATGAAAAAGAGCTGCTCTATATAGGACAGCTCTAGTGAAATATTACTAGTACTTGCTTAGGAGTTAGCAAGTTACATTAGTATTATCGACAAACTAGTAAAAATAGTTTAGCCCTTTTTGAAAAGAATTTTTTATCTAGCAAAAAGTTTTAAAACACTCAAAGTTCGTTTTTCAAAAGGGTTTGAGGCTATTTTAATCAAACGTTTGTTAAGGATAAAAGGATAGGGAAATTGGTAGAAAATTGTTTATCTATGGGGAATTTAATGATTGCCGGGAGGAGTTTGCTTGATCAGGTGGAAAATACGAATCACGATTCTCCAGATCGAGCCTGTATTAAAACTCTCCTTCCTGTGTTGAAACTGCTTCATAAATTTTCATCCATCAATTGTTTGGGCTTGCAGTATAAGATACAATGCGATTAATTCCGACAATGACAGGTTATGTAAATCTCACATCAATCTAATATTTATTATAATTACATATCTTTCCGGTTTTGGTATAGGAGTTTCTGCAATGTGGAACTAATCTCTAAATCTTGGACAAACTAATCTTGTTAATCTAGAAAAGGGATGTATTCAGTTTGAAAATATCCCTTCATTGTTCTGCTATTTTCCATGTATAAGGATTTTTGAAATTTGAACGACTTTCTCATGCTGTTTCATTTCTATATAATAATTATATAATTCTTTAGCAAACTTGTTTATAAAAGTCGTATGTTCATTGGACTGGAAATAGGGTAAAGCATCTTTCTCTATGAAGTTATAATACAGATCGAGTTTATTCTCTATACGATAGATAAGAAGCTTGAATAACAGTTGATAAAAGCGGTTTTTTAACTTTTTTGCCAAAAATATCCCTTCTTGAGCTTTTTTCAGCATCACTGTTTTTTGCAGTAGCTTTCCTTCTAAGCTACTTTCCAAACAATTATACAAGCGGTTAATATATATAACAGAAGAGTTATCCGCCAAATGAAGCGCATCTTTATAAAACCTATGTGCACCAGCATAATCTTTTCTTTTAAAATATTCATTTCCCAAATTGTTTAAAAGCATCCCTTTTTTTTCAGGAGCATGTAGTAATTCGCTGTGATAAATCAGATTCTGATAGGATTCCGCCAACTCTTCTAAATCAAGATACTTATCATTTCCAATCTGCAAAAGCATCATAGACTCCGCAGTGATTGCCATTATAGAGTTATTCGTTTCCCTGAAGTAGCGAAGCGCTTTCTCTGCATACGCATAGGCCATTATTTTGGAATCAATACAGTAATAAGCTAACGCCAAGTCATAAGTATATTCAAGATTCCCATATTCATCCTTGTTGATTTCCCGCAAGATTTTTATAGCCTTTTGATGGTTTTCATTTTTTGAGGTAATGCAATTGCATATATAATATATGCCCCATACATGCCTCAGCAGGTTTTTCTCATAAGGCGGGAGATTCGGGGAGTTTTGTTCCACATACTGTAAAATGGCATATGTCTTTTCAGAGTCTGCTTTCAGTATATAGTATCTTGCCTGCAGTAACTGGTAGAAGGCAGCATATTGGGAAAAATCAATGAAAGGGATTTTTTTCAGTTCATTGTAGGTTTCCTCTACATCCTTCAACTTTCTCATAATGATTGCCTTATGCCAGCGATGGAGTTGATTCTCAATATTCTCAAGGCGGTTGAGTTCCTTTTCTATATCTATGTGCAAACGTTCTGATAATAATGCGATAATCTCCGAAGAACAAGCTGTTTGCCCACGTTCAATTTTGCTAACGTAGGAGAGGGTGCAAATTCCTTTTCCTAATTGTTCCTGTGTAAGTCCAGCTTTTTGTCGGTAAAATTTGATGATTTCTCCCTCTAACATATAACTCGCTCCTTGTGCCCTTATGTAATTACGTTGATGCAACATTAAGATGTCTCTATTTTCTAAATAATATCACAATTACAAGGTAGAAGCTATGTGAATTCTCCCGTATATTGTATGCATGGAAAATTTGCTTAATATTTTATGAATAACAGTTCTTTCAATTTCAGAATCCTATTAAAACAAGAAGCTACCGTTATCTCTGCTAATATGGAATATGCAGGATTCTATACATTGCTACGATCGTGTGTTGCTTTGATTGTTAGGATAACCTAAAAACTGTGTTTGCAGAGGAAGATAGAAGAGAAAAGGTATGAAGGTCAAGAGTTGCATATAAAGCTATTTAGTTACTTGTAAAGGGTCAATAGTTTTGCAAATATGCAAAGCCATGAGTGAATAGGAATCCGTTCATGGCTTTCCATATGTAAGTTGTTTAGTTAACGCCTACAGAAGTGTATGCATCCATGACCGCCTTTGTTTCTGCTGATGGAACACCGTTTCTATCTGGATGTAAATCACGAGCAGCTTGAATAGCAGCTTCACGCATATCCTTGAATCCGGAAGTAGGTGTTAAGTATAGCGTTAAAGCACGGTAATAGATTTTTTCTGCCTTAGTTCTGCCGATTCCTTTGATCGTTATTCCGTTATTTGTGCCGCCTTGCGTAATTAAGTAAGCTGTTTTGTTATTAATACCGCTGTTAATGTGAACGCCGCCGTTGTCTAATGTACCTTGGTAACGATCTTGATAAGTATCCGGATAGTGCCCTGATGGCATATATTTTGTACTAACTCTCTTGGAAGCTGGATCAATAATAGAACGAAGTCCTCCGTCACCAGGAATATTAGGAGTAGTGATGTCTTCTCCCAGATCCCATTCAATTACTCCGGTAGTTTGCATTTGTGCGAAATTACCTAAGATGTCTGCCAAGGATTCATTGATGGCTCCAGATTCATTTTCGTATATTAAGTTAGCGGTATGTTCAATAACACCATGAGTCATTTCGTGGCCAGCTACATCTAGGCCGCCAGAAAGTGAACTGTATTGAATCCCATCACCATCTCCGTATAACATTTGTTTTCCATTCCAAGCGGCGTTATTCCATTTCACCCCAATGTGAACTGTATTGATTAATGGCATCCCATTATTATCTAAGCTGTTACGCTTATGAGTAGTTTGGTAGTATCTGTTCACTTTATCAGAGTTGAAATGTGCTGAAACAGCAGCAGGATTAGCAAAAAAGTTACTAGCACTGTTTGTTGTTACTTCCCATCCAGTAAATCCTAAAAGAGCTGAACCGAGAATGAAAGCAGTTTCGTCCATACGCTTTGCGTCAAAAGTGGCAATAGGTACAGCGTTATTGCTAGCAATGGAAGCACCATATAAATAGCTTGTTCCAGTTGCAAGATCTTTTCCAACAGGGAAAGATTGCATCTTGCCATGTACGTCTAATCCTCTTGCCGTTACTGGAGAAAGTGTTGTTGGATCAACCCCGTGAACAGTATTGAAGCTATTAATCACTTCTCCGCTTGTTGCATCTACAAAGTAATGGAAGTATCCTGGAGCCGGAATGGAAGTAGACGCTTTAACCAAATAAGTTAAATAGTACTCCCCTTCATGAGGATAGATGATCAATTCGGATTCAATCCCATCATAATTCTTTACAGCGCCAATTTGTGTTTCGACGCCCTCTTTAGCAATTGCGACTGCATCCTCTTCTGAAATTGATGCTTCAGTTGGAATGATCGAACGGGCCAATTTTTGCGTTACTTTACCGAAGGATGCAAATACATTATTGTTTGCATCCAATGCGACAGTTTGTCCAGAACCATAAATGGGAATCCCCTTGTATTGCTCGACTGTACGTACATGGTATGTACCTGTTGCACTATCTGTTTGCTCACTTACAATTTTGAATTGATCTCCTACAGCTCCGGATTTCAAAACGTTCTCTTCTACTTTTGATTGAAGAAACGCCTTCACAACATCTTGCTTGTTTACTTCTTCGGCATGTACAGTTGATACATTTGTACCAAATGTATCAACTGTTGGCAGTTGTCCACCAAACGCCACGGATAGTGCCAGTACAGTAGGAATTGCCGCTTTTTTAATCATGCTTTTCTGTTTTTTCTTTTTCAACACCCTCACTCCTTTGCGAAATGTAATATTGTACAATTAAAATTATTGTGAAAATTTAAAATAAAATCAATCATTTTCAATTTGAGATAAATTTCGCAAGTCTTTAAAGCATTTTTTGAATTTTCGAGTAAATCCAACAAAATTTTACACGGTTTTGCAATGGAAATATCTCAATTTAAATCTTCTGATAATTCTGTAATAATAAATGCAAATAGAATTGTTTTAAGAGGGGAGTAAAAATGAGGAGAACATTTCATAAAGCCATTCTGCTTCCTTGTTTATGCTGCATGTCTTTTTATGTAGGATCTCAAATAGTAGGAGAAACAGAAGCGTCATTTTCAAGTCAAATTTCACCTGAACCTTTAAGACTAGCCACAGCATTTGTTTTTCCAGGGACCATTAAACAGCTGGATAATCGCGCAGAGGAGATTACATATCAGATGTACGAACAATATGAAATGATCGTTGCAACTTCACCAGGTACATCATTACAAACATTGCGTGACAGGCTTGCTGAAATTACAGCTATCGAACAGAATTTACATCAACAGTTCAGCACTCTGCAGGATATGTATGACGAACTGTCCGAATATCACTATCAGCTTCAGGAACAACAAACAACGGGAATTCAGACATTTGGCTATGTACGTGAAGGGTTTCAGAAAGCAGATCGCATGTTGAAAGAAGTACGGGAAACGATTGATTTTCAAAAAATAGAAGCTATCCGTTCTTCAGTCGCATTGCAAATAAAGAAACTAGAAGGGAAAGAGAAAGTTTCTGAGGAACAGCTACATGCAAATCTACCTCAAGTGAACTCCGAACCCAAGGGGGAACAGCACCCAATCAAGGAGTAGCAACGCATTCAAATACGAATAAGAAGGTGACAGAACATGATGAAGAAAATAGTACGCATAGTGAGTAGTATGGCAGGAAGTATTTTCCTAGTTTTTGTATGTTTGTTAGCATTTGTTGTCCTCTCTTCCAGGATAGCTGGAGGAGAACCTACAATTTTAGGATACCAAGTAAAAGCAGTCTTATCAGGATCCATGGAACCGACATTTCAAACAGGTTCTATCATTTCTATCAAGTTAGCAAATAAACACTCTACCTATCAAAAAGGGGACGTTATCATGTTCCGTAAGGAAGAGAAGTTGATTACACATAGAATTATCGAGATCATACAAGAGAATGGAAAAGTTCTGTATAAAACAAAAGGGGATCATAACAACGCTCCAGATGTATGGATGGTTTCCACAGAAAATGTAATTGGGAAGTATACAGGTTTTACCATTCCATTTATGGGATACGCAATGGATTATACCAAATCCAAAGCGGGTGGGGCTCTTTTATTGGTTGTCCCAGGCATATTGCTAGTCATTTCAGCATTGCGTTCCATCATTGGCGCAAAAAAAGAACTGGAAGCAGTAAAAGCATGATGATGTTGGTTAGATCTCGTATGTATCCACATAAATACATACGAGTTTAATATATTTCTTACATAATAAAGGAGGGTTTTAAAATGGGATTTACACAGAAGATAACGAAAGGTGTTATGACTGCAGCATTGGGTATGTCATTAATTGGCGGAGGAACATTTGCATATTTTAGTGATGCAGTTGAAACGCAAAACACATTTGCGGCAGGTAATTTGGATTTAGGGATGAATCCTAATGCTGTTGTTAACATCAGCAATATCAAACCAGGCGATGAAATTTATCGTGAATTTACACTTGAAAACAACGGTACATTACAGATAGGTAAAGTATTATTAGATACGAAATATACTGTTGAAGATGCCAAATCAGATAATACGGATGATTTAGCAAAACATATTAAAGTTACAATTATGTACAACACAAGCAGTGCGACTAACACAGTTGTTGAAACAACGCTGTATGACCTACAAAATCAACAACCAGATGTAACTAAGATAGATGTTCTTGCTGGCGGACCAAAACCAGATGGCATTATTCCTGGGGATAAGGAAAAAATCTTTGTGTTATTTGAATTTATAGATAACGGAGAAGATCAAAACCAATTCCAAGGTGATAACCTGCAAGTGGATTGGACATTTAATGCACAGACAGAAGGTTCAACTTATCATGAAGATACAGATCCAAACAACAACTGATAAATGATTTATAAAGAAGTAGTTGATTCAAAAGTGGCTAAAATGGTGAAGTAATATCGGTGCCAGTGGTTAAGCCCCCAAAAAATAGACATCAATAAATTCGACATTTATTCTAATCAACCTATTTCGATAAACTTTTCGATTAAGCTTAGTTGGTCTCGGGTATAGCGTGGTCTCCTATCTCATAACCCATTTAGGTACTTGGTTGTTATTTGTAAAATACTCACTAATGACCTTAATAAGTTATTTTTTCTCTTCGATTTATCCCATAGAAGAAATAAACATTTTCTTATTTGGGGATACAACTAGCAAAGACCTTGGTGTATTTAACGTTGAATTAATAAAATGTAGGGAAGGTTTCAAATTATTAATTGAACCTAGGTAATTACAATATTTCCCTTCTTGGATACTTCAACTAGCAACAATAATTCAATAAGATAGATATAAGAAATGGCTTAAAAGAAGAAAAGTTTCTAAAAAAAATGCCGATTGAGTTTTATCAATCGGCTTTCCTTATCAATTCAATTCTAACTGTGTTCTTAACTCAGTTTGGATGCGCTGCTTTTCTTCTAGCGATACCAGCCCATAATATATTCCATCGATTTTTGTTCCTTGTGATTTTATTTCCATTTGTTGAATATTATTTCCAACACTCTTATAATTTTTTTGGATATCAATCATCTGTTCAAAAGTAAGATTTGTTTTTACATTGCTGCCAAGTGCTGAAAAAATATTTGAAAAGTTAGTAAGACTTGTTAAACTCGCTCCTTCTTTAATCACCGCTTGAATAATTTGACGCTGTCTAGTTTGACGGCCAAAGTCACCTCTCGGGTCTTCATATCTCATTCTGGAGAAAATTAATGCTTTTTCGCCATTTAACTTTAGTTCACCAATTGGGAATTTGAATTCACCAACAGAGAAATCTAAATCATTTTGGACGGTCACTCCCCCAACTGCATCGACAATATCTTCGAAACCCTCCATATTAATTTGTACGAAATAATCTATCGGAATATCAAGGAAATTTTCAACGGTATCCATCGCCATCGGAACTTCACCAAAGGCGTAGGCATGGTTAATTTTATCTTCAAATCCTTTTCCAATTATTTCAGTTCGTGTGTCCCGTGGTATGCTAAGCATTTTTACAGAATTGTTGTTTGGATTGATAGTCAACACGATTATTGTATCAGAACGGCCACGATCTCCTTTTCGTTCATCCACACCCAAAATTAAGACTGAAAATGGGTCTTTCTGTTCCAATACCACTGGTTCAGGACGTTTCTCGGATATTTCACGTTGAAGCGGTAAATGCATCGTTTCAACAGCATCGGTTAATGATCTATACACTGTATACCCATAGATTCCTCCAAATACGAGCAATAGTAACAATACTATTCCGGTTACTTTAAACCACTTGCGCTTCTTTTTTTCTGCTCGCATTAACAAATTCCTCCAAAAACTACAATTATTTCAAACTTACCTTATAGAATACTAGATAACTGGAAACTTGAATAGATGGAAATTTTGATATATTTAAAAAATTGTTTAGGTAAATGTCAAATTCTTTTAAGACCATTTCAATTTTGTGCGATTTTTCACTAAAAAAAGGTCGGTAGTTGTAAGCTCCACTGCACCACCTTTGAAATCCTGTCAAATCCATTTTTCATTGACAGGTAGATAATAGAGGTAAAAATAACAAAGTTAACATCCCTAAATCTATTTAATAATAAATGGGGCTTTATACCTACGAATTAAAGTATACAAAGTTCACCGAAATTTGACAATTTTTTTGACAAATATCATTCCCTGCAATCGACATGTTTTTCTATGCCTTTTGGATAGAAACACTTATTTGAAGGGGTGTTCAGCGTTTCTAATCAAACGTTTGATTGACATCCATAATTGTTGAAAACTAGCATTCTTTGTAAATGACGAATTTTTATCATAGATTCTGCCATTTCGTGAAAGATTTCCAACCCTTTTCTTCGACAATTATTTTCTTGAAATGCACATGGAGTTCGTTTTTCCAAAAGGGTTTGTCAGGTTTTTAATCAAACAATTGATTGGAATAGACGAAGGGGGAATTAGGTCGAAAAGTGGTATATCCGTGCCAGTCACTCCCCGCAAAGCCCCAGAAATCGCAAATAAAACCGGCCCCCCTCCGGCTGCCCCAACTATGAAAAATGTCTTGCATAAATTTTGAAAGGGCTTTCAAAAATAGGCTTTTAGACTCTGTGAACCTCTTGTTATATTGGGTATGATTCCCAGTGTAGGAACGAATATCTAATTCGCATGTTACTGACTCGATCAGGCAGGGCGGCACTTGGTAATGGGGATCTCCCCGTTGCTCAAGTGTTGTCCTGCTTTTTTTTGGTCGAGGCTATGGGAACGGCTCTGCTAGCATACTCCTAAAAACCCTGAGAGCCGGAGCACCTTGGAACCTGAAGTTCGTCCCTGATTGTTCAAAATGATAACAGAAGAGGTGGTTAAGTTGGCAAAAAGTAAAGCGTTAAAGGCCGTTGTTTCAGTTTGTTTGGTATCCGGGTTATTGGTTCCACTGGATATTCAAAAAATAGGGAAAGCAGAGGCAAGTAAAAGCTACGAAGTGACTGTGTCCCCCATCCCGAAATCGTTAGAACAAACAAACAATGGATTTCCCTTGAATCCAAAAGTGGCATTGGTTACGGAAGAAGGAACCGATCCTGCTGCGATTGATGAATTGAAGCAAGCCCTGGAGAAAGCAGGTGTAACCACAATTGTGGAAAGTGATATCAAAGACCCTAAGCTCCAGGCACCTGTCATCATTTGGCTGGGGGAGTTCTCGGAGCCTGAAGAGCTGAAAACCATTCAGCAGCACACCGGCCTTGAGGACTTGGAGATGACGAAAAAAGAGGGGTATATTGTCGCTTCCAAACACGGGACCGAGGATAAGAAACATATTGTCATCTCCGGACATGATGAGGCAGGTACCTATTACGGGACACAAACCTTTGGACAAATCATTGTCGAGCGGAATGGAACGGACTGGATTCCTGAGGTGGAAATTAAGGACTGGCCTACGATGCCGATCAGGGGCTCGATTGAAGGCTTTTATGGTGCGCCATGGTCCCATGAAGACCGCTTAAGTCAGTTAGAATTTTACGGCGAGCATAAGATGAACAGCTATATTTATGCTCCAAAGGATGACCCATACCACCGCGATAAATGGAAAGAGCCGTACCCGGCGGATAAATTAGCGGATCTTGCCGAACTCGTCCAGGCTGCTCACGATAACCATGTCGATTTTACCTTTGCGATTTCGCCGGGGAATACCATCACCTATTCCAGTGAGGCGGACTTGAAGGCTTTGATTGATAAGGCCCAAGCCATGTGGGATATCGGTGTAAGATCGTTTGCCTTATACCTCGATGATATTGACCCTAGCCTCCGTTCTCCTGAAGACAGGGCAATGTTTGGCCGCGATCCTAACCCGCCGGCAGCGGCACAGGCGTATCTATTAAATCGATTCAATGACGAATTTATTAAAAAACACGACGGGGCAGAGCGCTTGATCACGGTGCCGACCGATTATTATCAGGCGGGCACTACTCCTTACCGGAAACGCTTTGCTGAGCTGGTTCAGCCTGACATCGTTGTTCAATGGACAGGAATTGGTGTCGTTGCTCCTACGATTACCTCGGAGGATGCCGATAAAATCCATGGAATTTTCAAACACGATTTACTGATTTGGGATAACTATCCGGTGAATGATTTTGAGCGAAACCGGTTGTTCCTTGCGCCGCTGACCGGCCGGGATTCGGATTTAACGGTGGAACATGGCGTGATTGGCTTAACGGCCAACCCGATGAATGAGGCCGAGGCTTCGAAAATACCACTGTTTACTGTTGCCGATTATACGTGGAACCCTGAAGCCTATGACCCGGCTGACTCGATGAAGCGGAGCCTGAAGGAATTTGCCCCAGCAGCCTATGAACCTTTAAATCTCCTAGTGGAAGCCTCGTATGCTACGAGTCTCAATAACAACCAGGAGCCGATTACGGAAAGGTTAAAGCCACTGATCCAGCAATTTTGGACGGCAGAGGAAGCCAAGGACAGTCAGGCTGTTTCCGAGGCTGGCGAGGCCCTGCTAAAAGAATTCGGCAAGATGAAGCAGGCCCCTGCCCAGTTGCGGGATCAGGTGGATAATCCGAACTTCTTGAAAGAGACCGCTGGATATTTAAACAAGCTGGAGCTATTTGGCCAAGCGGGTGAAGCGGCAGTTAACATGATGCTGGCTCAACAGAGCGGGGATGCGGCTGAGGCTGCTGCAGAGCGATTGGTCCTGCAGCAATCGATGACAGCGATGGCCGAAATCCCGCAGAAGCTGAGTATCGGCGTGCTTCCGACCTTCCTGGAGCAGGTGCTTAACGGGAAAAATTTAGCGGAAGGAAAAAATGCCACCGCTTCTTCGAGTGAAGTCAGCTGGCTGACACCGAACCTGGCTGTAGACGGGAACAACAATACCAGATGGGCCTCCTTGTACAGCGATAATCAATGGATCAGTGTCGACCTGGGGCAGGTGTATTCCATTGATAAAGTGAAATTATACTGGGAAGCGGCCTATGGAAAACAATATAAAATTCAGGTATCAAAGGACGGCAGCCAGTGGACAGATGTTTACACAGAGCTAAACAGCAACGGAGGGACCGATGAAATTCAGTTCCCTGCCGTCGATGCCCGATATGTTAAAATGCAGGGCATCAAACGATCCAGCAGCTGGGGCTACTCATTGTACGAAATCAGCGTCTTTGAAACACAAAACTAAGATATAAGGCAATCAGGGGGGGCGGTTTAAGAACCGTCCCTGCTGGAAGCTATCCTGAGGAGGAGTAAACGGAATGTTTTTTTTCAAACATGGACAGCGGGTGTTAGTGGCCTGCGTTACGTTCGTGCTGTGTTTTCTGTCAGCATTTCCTTTTATTTTCAGATACGACAAAGGTTCTATATATTACACAATTTTAGACGAATTTCGATATGACAAGTTTTTTGCAAGAGTCTAGTTATTAAAATGAAATCTAATGGGATATATAGATTTCTTAATGGTTCAGATTACTTCTATTTTAACTATTCATCAATAACGTGTTGATAATTATGCGAAAAAGGTAACATAGTTGATTTGTTAAGTTGGAAAGAAATCAAAGAGAAAAGTCATATTTAACTGTTACTGACAATGTCGTTTTTGTGAAAATTCGCTTTCTACCAATACATGGTTTTTAAAAGGGAAACAAAAGGAAATTTCTGAAAAGGGAAATCTTTTTTTATTTAGAATCATAAATCCAGAGATTAGTGAGTTTTTTTGTACGGGAGCTTCTACCTATAATACTCAAAAGTTTCAACATTTTCTATCTTACGTTCTTCAAAATAGGGGCAAACATGAGGTCGTGATTTTAGATAATGCTCGGCACCATTATATGAAGGCGCTTAAATTATTTCTGGGAGAAAATATGTCTCGATTAAAACCGTTTTTTATCTGAATATTCACTAAATCTGAATCTAATTTTTAAAAGATATTATTTAAGTAATCAAAGGTATGAAAATAGATAAAAACACGTAGATGACATCGAAGTGTTTTACAAGATGTGAAGGCATTTCTAAGAAAAATACTTACTAAAATACAGACTATCCGCATGTCAATTTGTTAATTGGATGTACATAAATTTTGAGCCTTATTCTCATAATGATATATCGATGTATTGATATATTACGATGTTAATATATAGGGAAAAATTGTAATTTTTAAAGGAGGTGATGAAAACATGTATTGATCAAAAAACGCTATTTTAATCTAGTAAGGAATTTCTTCTTAACGTTCTAATTTTACCACCTCATCATAAAAAGGGGACTCACATCCTTTAAATCAAGGCGTAGTGTAGGTACATAGGAAAAAAGAACGGACGAAAAGCATGGGCATTTGATTACGCTAATCAAAAGGAAAGTTGTAAAATAATCGCTTTCCAATAGTAAAGGAGGATTCACATGAGATTTTTGGGGAAAAAGCCAAAGTCATTAATGGCAATCATGATGTCAATGGGGATGTTAGTTTCATTATTGCCACCTAGCTTTACTGTACAAGCGACTCCTCGGGCAATTATGGAGGATACGGAGTTTAAAATTGCTTCGTATAATATTGCAGCTAAGGGAGGCAGCACAAAAGCAATTGGTGAACTGATCAAAGCTGAGGATATCGACATAGCTGGATTCCAGGAGGTGGATAAAAACACTGGAAGAAATCAGAAAGATATGTTAAAGGAAATCGCTGATGAAGCAGGCTATGACTACTACTTCCGTAAGAGCATCGACTACTCTGGTGGCGAGTACGGCAATGGTATGGTTGCTAAATCTGAATTTGCTAACGAGAATGGTGCTGACCTGGATGCAGGTGGCTATGAAGGCCGTGGCTGGCAACGTGCTGAAGTGAGTGTTGGCGATAAAACGGTTGCCGTATATAATACTCATCTAACTTGGGAGGACCACAGCATTCGTGCTGAGCAGATGAAAGATGTGTTAGACGTAATGGAAGCAGATAAGACTGAATACAAAGTGCTGACTGGTGACTTTAATACACAGGAAAGCAATGATGAGTTCGATGTTTATCTGCGCAATTACAACATTGCAAATGGTAAGGATGGTAAATGGTTAGATACCTACATTCCATTCGATGCGTCTATGAAAACAAATGCTATTGATAATATTATTACGACACGTAATATTGAAATCAAAGAAGCCGAGGCGTATAAGGCAGATGGGATTGGATCTGACCACAAAGTTCTCGTTGCAACTTATAAGTTATTAAAAGAGGAACAAACATCTACTCAACTGTTGGACAAACAGATCAAAAAGGCAAATAATCTTCTGAAGATGACAGATCGTTATACCGAAGAAACGCTGGCAACTCTAGCAGGTGCTGTGAAAGCAGCAGAGGATTCTAATAGAGATACGCAGGATGCGGTAAACAAAGCAGTTGATGCTCTAAATACTGCTATTGCTGGTTTGCAGAAAATTCCTGCTAAACCTAGTGAAGCAGTCGCGTGGTGGGATTTCGACGGTGATGAACCAATGAAGGATAAAACTGGACGCGGCAACAATGGTGTGAAAAAAGGCACTGTATCCTTTGTCCCAGGTCTAGAGAATCTGGGCAATGCCCTATCCACTAAGGACGGTTATGTGTCTGTTGCTAAGGCAACTGACGATTTGAACTTGGGCACTGAAGATTTTTCAGTGGGATTCTGGTATAAGGCATCTAACCCAGGTTCATGGGCTGCAGTTCTTGGTGACAAAAACTGGAGCAGCAGTGCAAATCCTGGTATGGCAGTTGTTCAGGGACAAGGGAAGTTCTACACTACATACGCTGCAAACGGCCAAGGACAGCAGGAAAATATTGTTGGTGGTACTGCTGGCAAGGTTTATGACGGCAAATGGCACTACATTGCAGCTGTTCTGGACAGAGATGAAGAGAGCACGCTGTATGTGGATGGCAAGATGATTGCATCTACTTCAATTGCATCTACTGCTGATAAGGATGCAACTGTTTCTTACCCATTCAACATTGGTGCTGATGGGAACGGGGGATACCGCATTGACTCTCTTATTGATGATGTAAAGGTGTATCGTTCTGTTCTGTCTCAGGAAGAGATTGAGGCTGAATACCTGCTCAACCATGACAAGTCTGCAGCTGCTACTGATGAAATGGTTAAGAAGACTGAAGACTACCTGAAAGATTTAGTTATTGATCCTAATGAAGTGGAAAAGTTACCTACTTTTGAATCTGAAGACGGTAAGAAAATTTCTAAAATCTTTAGTAGCGAGAACGACCTGATTATTGATGATAAGGGGAATGTTCTTCGTCAACCATTAGTCGACAAGAAGGTTCAGATAACCTACATTGTTCAGGAAAATAGAGAAGATGTTGCCTATGACGAAGGTCCTTTGGTTCAGAACAAGTGGATCACTGTCAAAGGTAAAAATACTACTGGAACAAACAAGATGCCAAAGGTTGTTCCAACTATGCAGGAATGGTCCGGCGCTAACGAAGGAGCGTTCTCTTTCAAAAAGAATAGCCGTATTGTAGTTGCAGCAAAAGAGATGGATGCACTCAAAAGAGCTGCTGAAATCACTAAGAGCGATATCAAAGAACTGTTTGGACTAGATGTGAAGATTGTTTCCGGCACTCCTAAGGCCGGTGATATTGTCTTAACCTTTGAAAAAGGCGATAAGAAGCTAGGAGAACAGGGATATATACTGGAGATTGGCGACTATATTACAATCCGAGGAACAGAGTATAGAGGTGTATTCTTCGGTACTAGAAGTGTGCTTCAGGGCATGCTTACATCAGGCGACAAGACTATTGCCTATGGTACTGCTGTGGATTACCCTAACTATCCTATCCGTAAGTTCATGTTGGATATTGGACGTAAATACTTCCCGATGTGGTACCTAGAAGATTTAATGAAATACGCATCATGGCTGAAGCTTACAGACTTCCAGGCCCACCTCAGTGAGGATACATTCAACGACTATTCAGCATTCCGTTTGGAATCTAATATTCCTCATTTGACAAGCACTGACGGATATTACACTAAAGAAGAGTACCGTAACTTTCAGAAACACGCGGGCGACTATGGCATACGCGTAATTACTGAAATCGACGGACCTGCTCATTCTCGCCGTTTCATTGAGCTTGGCGAGTATGAAGATGCTCCTGAAAAATACAAGAATTTAGGTCTAGATGGCACTCACTTCAATCTCAGTGAAGAAGGAGGCGCACGTGAGCGTGTCTTAAATTTGATGGGTGAGGTTCTGGAAGAGTATCTAGGCGGAGATAACCCTGTTATTACCACTGATGCATTCAATATCGGTATGGATGAATACTTTGGTAATCAGGATGACCTTCGTGCTTATGCTGTTAATATGTACGATAAGGTAGTTAACAAGTACAACAAAACTGCGTTTGCTTGGGACTCTAACGCTTCTCTAGCAAATGAAAAATATCCAAAGGAAATGTATCCAATGGATGATATTGTAATAGACTACTGGAAATGGGAAGAAGTTTCTGGTGGTTTGAAAAAACTGATGGATCAGGGATACAAGGTTGTTAATGGAGACCATCGCTGGTACATTGTTCCAGGTGCACAGATTGGTTTCTACGACTATGCGAAAGAAGAACGTCTCTACAATGAACTGAGTGCTGGAAATATGGTTGGATGGTATGGAAATGGAACTATCTTCCCAGAAGGTCACCCAAATATTGCTGGTGGTACTATGTTACTTTGGAATGACCGTGGTATGTTTGCAGGTTACACTGTAAACGACATCTTTGCAAGACAACGTTCTCAGTACCCATACCTAGCTCAGAGTTACTGGTATGGTCGCGAGGATGAAACTTTTGAAGAGTTCAAAGAAAAAGTTGACACTATCGAAGTTGGACCAGGATTAGATAACTTATACAAGGACATCGATTCTGATGGTGAAGTTGTTTACAACTTCGACATGGAAGAATTGAAGGGTACAAATCTAAAGGATCAGTCTGGTAATGGTTATAACGCAACTGTTAAAGGTGCAAAGTTGACGGATGGTCCCAATGGAAAGCAACTTACATTTAATGGTAAGGGTTATATTAAAGCTCAACACAAGGCTCTAAAATGGCCTTACACAGCTATGTTCGACTTGACTATTGACGAAAATCAAACTGGGGACATCGTTCTTTTCGAAGAAGTGATGCCTAAACAAGAATGTGTTGAGAAAGACGGCATGCCTACAGGTCAGGAAACACGTGTTATTATTATGAAGGAACAGGCGGATGGAACGTATCGTCTGACTTATTCACGTGAGAACTTTAATTTCGAACACAACTTTACATTTAAGAAGGGACAACCTTACCGTATTGCATTCTCTTCTGATGAATCTAAGCCAAGTGGTGGCGAATTTGCTAAATGGAATCAACCTAATACTCTCCATGTCAATGGCGAATTAGTATCTACTTTACAAGGTCCTAAGAAACCTGAGGGCTTCAACGGAACATGGTGGGTGGACTCTCCATCTATGAACATGCCTCTAGAAAAGATTGGTCAGAATCTAGTAGGAAGCTTGGATAACTTCCAGTTATACGATCGCCTACTGACAAACGAAGAAATTGCAGAATTAGGTGGCTTTTGAGGACAATGGTACAGATCCAGAACCAGGATCTAAGAACCTTGCCCTGAATAAACCTACTAATGCCTCCAGTGTGAAAGTTGGCGAGTAGGGTCACAGGGAACACTACGGGCATCTGCGGCTGTAACAGGAGACCTAGACTTAAATCCGACACCGCAGGAGCAAAAAATATCGGAGGATAAAGGGTTTCCTTTGACACCAGACGTCGGAATTGTGGTAGGCAAGGACACGGATGAACAGGCGATTCATGAGGTTCTTCGGGCATTGAAGGACGCAGACGTCAAACGAATCGTCCGGATCAATGCCGGGGAGAAGGTGACAACTCCTGTTACCATCTGGATTGGCGGACCTTCGGAAAATAAGGGTTCGCCCTCTTCTTGGTTTATGTAGTAAGCGGTTACGTTAAGGGTGAATATGATAGAAAAACATGTGATTTATTTATGCCAAACTAGTAAGAAGGAACGTAAACTACTTTCGAAGTTAAAGGAGAATTTACATGCACTTATTTAGAAAAAAGCCAAATTCTTTAGTAGCAATCATGATGTCTGTAGTAATGTTAGTTTCTTTACTACTACCTAGCTTTATTGTTCAAGCAGAAGAAGTAAAAATAGAAGCTAGTAAAAAAGGTAGTAATTCGGAAAAAGGTAACCAAGGTTACGAAATTTATCCAATTCCTCAAAGCATTGTATACAAGAAAGGAAACCTTGACTTAGGTTCAGATGTAAACGTTGTCTTTGAAAGTGGATTAGATGAAGCAACAAAAAATCGTTTAATCGAAGTGTTAGCAATTAAAAATATTCGTCATACTGTAGGTACAGAAATTCAAGCAGGAAAAACAAACGTTATTGTTGGGATTAACAACTCAGGCGAAATCGTTGATAAGTATTTCAATACAAAAGGGTTAGATGATGAGGCTCATTTTACAAAAAACGATTCTCATATCATATCTGTTAATGATAATGTAATCGCTGTATTAGGTAAAGATACAGATTCTGCTTTCTACGGGATTACATCGTTAAAATTAATCTTTAAGCAAGTAGAAGGTTCTGAAATTAGAAAACTATTAATTAAAGATTATTCAGATGGTCATTGGCGCGGATTTATTGAAGGATATTATGGTATTCCTTGGAGCAATGAAAACCGTATGAGCTTAATGGAATTTGGTGGAGACTTTAAGATGAATGCTTACATCTTCGCACCAAAAGATGATGTGTATCACAGTCTTAAATGGAGAGAACCATACCCAACTGAAAAGTTAACTGAAATTAAAGAAATGGTTGAAGTTGGAGCTGCTACAAAGAATAAATTTATTTGGACCATTCATCCATTCTTACACAATGCAATCCAATTTGATGATGAAGCAAAATATCAAGAAGATTTAGCAACAATCATTACAAAGTTTGAGCAATTATATGATGTTGGTGTACGTCAATTTGGTGTACTTGGCGATGATGCAGCAGTAGGAGAAGCAATAGACCAAGTAAGATTAATGAACGATTTAGAAGAGTGGCGCGTATCAAAAGGCGATGTATATAGCTTTATCTTCGTTCCTAAGGTATATACAAAGGAGTCTGCAGGTGGCGATGTTAATAACGAATATTTAAATACAATAGGACAAATGCCTAAATCTACTGAAATTATGTGGACAGGTGACGTAATTCTTGGTGATGTAAATAAAGAAACCTTCGAATTCTTTGAAGAAGCAGTTGGTCGTGAAGCATTCATGTGGTTAAACTGGCCAGTTAATGATATCAACAATAAGAGATTACTAATGGGTAAAGGTGAAATGCTAGATCCTTCTGTTACGAACTTCCGTGGTATTGTAACGAATCCAATGCAAGAAGCTCAAGCTTCAAAAGTAGCTTTATTTGCAATAGCAGACTATGGCTGGAATAGAGCTGGTTTCGATATGGACAAGAGTTGGGCGGATTCTTTCAAGTACATTGCACCAGATGCAGCAGAAGAGTTACACACATTTGCAAAACATATGAGTGATCCAACTCCAAACTGGCATGGTTTAGCTTTAGAAGAGTCAGAAGAGTTAGCTCCATATATAGTAGATTTTACAAAAAAATTATTTGATGGAAAGTCTATTGTAAAAGATAGCAAGTTCCTATTAAACGAATATAGAAAGATTGTAGATGCTACAAATAGTTTTGTACAAAAATCTAAAAATGAACTATTAAATACAGAAATTAAAGGTTGGGTTGATTCTTTAAGAGATGAAGCCGAATCAACAATTGCATATATAAATGCAGCAGTCGCTTACGAACAAGGTAAATATGATGATGCAATGAAGTTCTATGTTCAAGGTGGAGATGAATACGCTGCTTCAAGATCTCATAGAGTTCCAGCAATCAATAATGGTCTAACTAGACCAGAACCAGGTACAAAATATTTAGTACCATTTATTAATGATTTATCAAGATTAGTAAGCGAAATGGTTACTCAAACAATTAATCCAGATACTAATAGATTAGTACTTCTCCCTTACACAAACATGGGTCCTAACTTATATTGGGGACATATTCAAAATATCGTAGATGGTGGTACTGATAGATTATCAACTATGTGGGTAAGACGCGGTGCTAAGGCAGACGACTATGTTGCGGTAGAATTAAGTGATGAAACAGACGTTAATAGCATTACTTTTGAACAAGGTGAGCCAGGTGCTGGCGATTCATTTAACTATGTTAAATTCCAATATTCCATTGATGGAAAAAAATGGATAGATGTAGATGGAAAAGAATATGGTCCACATACGCAAAAAATCGTTGTCAAAGACTTAAATTTAAAGGCTAAACATATAAGAGTAATTCCAACAGGTGAACTTAAGAGCAACTGGATTTCCGTACGTGAATTATCAATCAACAAGGATGATGCGGGTCACATTAAGAGAGATGTATATACAAATGTTAAGGCATTAGCAGCAAACAAAGTAGATATCTTCCCATCTAACGCGACACTTGCAGATGTAAAAGGTATTAAATTAGGTAAAGGTCAATATGTTGGTATCAAACTAAACAAAATTAAAGAATTAACTACTATCATTGCTGATGTTACAAACAATGATAAATTAACATTAGAAGCATCAATCAATGGTGTTGAATGGACTGAAGTAACAGATTTAACAAACGTTACAAATGCACGTTATGCTCGAGTGATTAATAACACAAAAGATGCAGTTACATTTGATATTACAAATTTAGAAGTACAATATTCCAATAAAGATGTTACATTTGAGGTTACACCAGCTGCTGAACCTAGATTTGAAGCAGCTAACTTAATCGACGGTAAATTAAATACAGCATTTAAACCAGGTGTAAATGCACCTAAGAGTGGTAGCCTTGTATACAAACTTTCTGATAGAACTGATATCACTAAGTTTACTGTAATCCAAAGCCCATCAACTATTTCAGATGCAGTTGTTTCAGTAAGAACTGAAAATGGTTGGTCTAAAGTTGGTACACTAGCTAAATCTCAGAATGTATTTAGCACAGCTAAATCTAAGAATGTATTTGAAATCAAGATTGAATGGAATGGTGTTGCACCAACACTTCATGAAATCGGTCTTTCAACAGGTAAGAAGCAAGGCAAGTAAATGAAAACACGGGGACGGTTCCGCCGTTTCCCTATTTTCTTCCACAAAGGTATGAATAAATTTGGTCAAGCCCCCAAAAATAGACATCAATAAATTCGACATTTATGATGCATTTTGGTAATTTAAATAATACATTTTAGAAGAAACGAATCCCATTCTATGCTGGATTCGTTTTTCGTTGTAATAGCGAATATATTTCTTTAGATTTTGTTGAAAAGAATCGATTGGGCAGTTGGGATAAAAACAAGGGAATTCCGTTTTTAACTGCGAAAAAAAGCTTTCAATAACAGTGTTATCCCAACAGTTTGCCTTTCGTGACATACTTGGTATGAAGTGTAGCTCCTAGATTGTTTAGTATTCCCACTTTACTCATTGTCGCTGGAATAGCCGTCATCAGTATTTTCATATGGGAAATGAAAAAGGAAACGGCTCTTTTAGCCAAGTCAGTGGTTAAGCCTTATGAACCTGAGCTGCATAATCGGACATTCAAAGAAGAAGCTTGGATTAAGTTACCTGAACCTGGTTCTCAACTTGGCGACTTACCACAACGGTATATTGTTTATACCAAATTAAAAACAAATCCACTTGATTCATAACTCTATTAAAAAAGGTAACTACACAATAAAATTGGTAGTTACCTTTTTTGTTTACATATCCTATTTCAATATTCCAATGACTAAAATATTCCACAAAGTGGGTTAACATGTATAATCACCATCTAGCAAATCGGAATGTACCAAATGGATTATTAATTAGTCTTCGATTTTTTCGAATGTAATGATTTGGTCCATATCATCTATATCTAGTGCATCCGCTATACTTGCTAGATGATGAAAGTGGACATTGAGCCTCTTTTGGTTAGCTAATTCACTTAAAGCCGCATGACGGACATTACTAAGACGAGATAATTTTCTTAGTGTTAACCCTTTTTTGATAAGTAGTTCTTTTAATTTTACGACAACGGTTCTACTCATAGTTCTCCTTTATACAATCCATTGTTTAGTAGGAAAAATTAACATTGGTATTTTTAATATGTTATACGGGTAAGCGTTACCAATTTTGGTTTTTAAAGAAAATAAACTATCTAAAATTGAAAAGTAGTGGGCAGTTTAACCGCTTTTATTCTTAAAAATTATTCTATGATAAGACGCAATTATTTCTTTTTGTATTTTCTTTTCCTACGCTTCTTTGGTGGTGCAATGATATAAGATACCGGGTTATTCGCATTTTCAATGGTAATTGTGCTTAACTGCTCTGCTGATTTCCATTTGTTATTAAAAGAAAAAAGTTTGGAATCATTCTTGAGTGTTTGTCTATTTCGAAACTCTATGTGTGTTTTTCGTTTAGAACTTTGGGTTCTTAAGATGTGACAGGGATTAAACCAAATCGTATCTTCGTGTTTATGCGATTTATCGGGAAAGACACAAATGTTATGTATATGGTTGATCATGACAGGGCACATCATGTTATTCCCAATGATAATTTTGGCAGTATCCATGGCTCCCTTTAAATTAAAGCCGATACATCTGAGACTATCGTCAAGTATCTCCAAAGGTGATCGATCAACGATAAAAACACGGTGGAACTCTCTTACTAGGGTACATACTTTTGCATTCCGATCAAGTAACCCAAACATGTACATCATATGCTGATTAATGATGTAGTGCGGTTCAATAAACAAACTCATCACTCCTAAATTGTTATCATTTTGATTTTTTGTTTCTGATAGCAGTTAGATAATGGTTGAAATGAATACTGATACTGTATGTTAACAATGCAAGTTGAGAAAGCCATGAAACCTAGTAAAGTGAGGTCAAGTTGAGTAAACAGGGATTAGAATAGTGATTTAATATAACGAAGAGAATCAAAACTATATTTGTAAAATGATTCTAGAAGTGTTTCTTCTAACTATTAAACCATTAATGAAATAATATCATTTATTACTATAATATTTGTACGCTTACATGTACCATTAGTGGATATTTTGTGAATATTATCCGATTTTGTCGAATATTGGTAATGTTACCTTGGTAACCCTGGACAGGTTAAGTACCACACACTGCCCGGGTTGAAAATTGTTAGTTATGATTTGCAACTTTTTCTTTTAATTTTCTTATTGCCCCTGACCGCCATTGCTTAACGGCAGATACTGAAACTTTCTCCCTTGCCGCGATTTCCTTAATGGTTAGTTGATCTTTAGACATGGAGATTACCCATTTTGCTTCTTTTTCCGTTAGACCTTCGCAATAGATTTTAATCGTTTCTTTCTCGAGGTAATTAGAAGACTCATGGTCTACAATCGTTTCCCAGAATTCCACCTTTGGATGGATAAGTCCTTCATTAAATTGGTTGTTTTGGGACATTTGAGATAACATTTTCCCTTTCATATAGGTGTAAGCGTAATTCGAGAAGCTGCCTTTTCTTTCATCGAAGGACTGCGTCGCTTCCCAAAGTCCAATTAACCCCGTCTGATAGAATTCATCTTCATTTCTATAAATGTGTAGTGAATGAATAATCTTATGAATCATTGGTTGGTACTGTACAACTAATTCATCAAAGCTCTCCACTGGTAAAACCCTTCAGGGCAGCGCGCTTCCGTTTTATTCCTAGGTAGCTCTACCATAATCCATTCATGGAAAACCTTCGAATCACAGAAAATTGAATTAAACATTAAAAAATAGATGAAAAGTGCAAAAATCGATTCAAATTGGAACAAACTTCTTCTCGATATGATTTGTTTATTAAAAAGTATATGAGTTTATATCGGAGCAGTGATGCTCCGGAATATGTTCTAGGATGGATAGCCGAGATTACTGATCAACTAACAAATTGTATATTTGGTAATAAATAATCTCGACAATTATGGCATGTAACTACCAAAGAAAATCGAAATTGCTCCTGAATTCATCTCAAATTTAATCAAACGTTTGATTAGTCCCGAATTTGTTTCTTCATGTCTACTGATGTAAAAAACAAGCCCTTTATGGACGTTTTTATAACCATTCCGTATTTAGGCAGCCTTGAATTCGATAAGATTTTTTCAAGTTTATTAACCAAAGTTGGTTTTCCAAAAGGGTTAGAGGAACTTTTAATCAAACGTTTAGTTAGGACGAATAAGGGGGAAACGAGTCGAAGTTTGAAAAAAAAAACTATAAATTTTTATAACTCCAGACTTTATCAAATAAAGAAAATAAAATAAATAAGCTCAGTGCCCAAAAAGAGGAAGTGGAGCCGGTGGTTTCTTAGTGAGCTTAAAGACTATAAAATGGAATTTTATAGATGGAAGGTGTTACAGTTTCAGAGGGAGAGATTTTAAGAGTAAGGCAAATCAAGCGGAGATAGGTGCTTGGCACCATCAAAGTGAAGTTCCAACTACAATGGACGCGATTCAGGCAGTATAAGAAAAGAAGAATCGTATTTCAGGAAAAATTTCAATATATCAGGAAAAAATAATAGTTTATCAGGAAAAATTTCAATATATCAGGAAAATTAATAGCTACCCTGATAAGACTATTAAACTAATACCGATTTTCATTCATAATAGGAAGATAGAGAGAAGGGGAGAATGATTTTGTTGGGCAATAACTTAGATTTAATGCTTTTTTTTGAAGGATATGTTAGGAACTATCGAAGATTAAATCTTAATGAATTACATAACCGCTCTATGTTTACGAGAAGGGAGATTGAGCATTTTTCGAATTTGGGAGAAATGCTTGGCTTTTCCGTTTTTGTAGAAGATGCAAAGTATGACAAGCGATTGAAAAGAAACCGTCCGATGGATCTTTCCTGGTGGAAATGGGATGAGCGGATTGATAAAGATAATTTTGTCAGTCTTGCCCTACATCTAGAACGGGAAAATCAGTGGGATAAGGATGTTGTCACGATTGAGAAGCTTTTTTCCATGACAACAGAAGGATACATCCCGCAAAACGTGATTGGTATCCAGAATATTGAATCTTCATCACGAATTGATTACCTAAATAAATTGGTTTTTAAGAAAAATACAAAACAACAATCCAACGTCCTAATGATTTACCGTTTTTACGACCGAGATAATGATCTAGACAGAGTATGGGCTTATCAATTTACTCCTTCTGGGATTATTGAGGAAAGAAGAGCTATTTGCAAAAGGGATGAATTGGGGTATTGGGTTTCAGTATTTGAAGAGGAATACCCCTTGCTGAAAGAATAACTTAGGCCCTTTCTACGTTAAGACTCCATAATAGAAGGCAATCGAAAACAAGAAAACCACCTTACGCCGTCGTAAGCAAAAGTGTGGTTCTCAAAAATAGTAAACATTGACAACCACCACCCTGACGGTAGAGGCTGCATAGAGAAGTGTTCGTTGCACTTCTCTTTCTTCGTTTCGGAAAAAAGTTGCAGGAGTGTGGTGCCGATTTATTTTACCTGTGCCTTTTTTTGCGAAAACTTCCGATTGACACCTTTAAGAACCGTTCCTACGGTTCCCTTGCCCTTAACAAGACCTGAATCATATGGTAGTATGGCGATGGATAGGTAATTCTAAAATAGCTATGTTTTTTGACCTTTTTAAGATTCAAAGATTTTTTCTTTTTTTATTGATAGGTATGGTAAGTTCGAAAGCATACTAATAATCATTGTTTGATAAAGGAGAATTACTGATGAACAATCAGAAGAAAATAGCTAAATATAAGATGATCGAAAATGATATTTTAGGTAAGATTAACAGTGGTTTTTACTCAAAAGAGCAGCTAATTCCAACTGAGCAGGAACTCGCTAAGGAGTATGATGTTAGCAGAGTAACGGTAAGGCAGGCGACCAACAATTTAGTTGCTAAAGGATATTTAATACGGAATCAAGGTAGTGGGACGTTCGTTGCGGAGCCGTCCCATATTAATAGAACGACGAATATCAAAAGTTTTACTGATGAAATGTCCGGGCTAAACAAAAAAGTCAGCTCTGATATTCTTACTTTTAAAATTGTTCCAGCTACTGAGTTCGTCAGTAATAAGTTGAACATAAATGGAGGAAGCTCAGTTTATTATATAGAGCGGTTAAGAAAAGCTGATGATGAACCGATGATGCTTGAAATGACTTATATGAGTGTAGCTGATTACCCAGATTTATCCTATGAAAAACTTCAACAATCCCGTTATAATTATATTGAACAAACGAGAAAGGTCTCATTGGATTATTCTCACCAAGTTGTTGTACCCATTATGCCTTCCGAGGAAATCATACATCATTTTCAATGTGACCCAGAGCAACCCATTTTAAAGGTGTTAAATAGCACATATTTAGCAAATGGAGAAATAGCGGATTATTCTGTGCTAATCTTAAATTCTTCAAAATACCAATATCAGTCCATAAAATTAAAATAGACGATAAAAGTAGTAAATCATGAGATTTACTACTTTTTTTTATAAAAGGAGACAATAATACACCTCTACCATATTCGAAAAAAGGTATTAATAAATTATGAAACATAACATAAAATAGACACTTTGATATACTATAATACAAGGTTAACGAAGAATTAATAGTATTTTTTAATAAAAATGTATTAACATATATTGATTAAATTTGTATTAACATTTATAATAAAAAAAAGTAAGAAAGCGAATACAATTTATGAGGGAGATGTAGAAAGAGAGGTAAGTATACTTGACGCGAAATAAGTAATTGCAATCATTTTAGCAGTTTATTAGTTTAATTTATTATTAGAACAAACAACAAAAAAGGGGTGTTTCTACATGTCGATTAAGCAGAAATCATTAGACTTTGGTCAACGGCTGGGGAAAGCAATCTTACTTCCAATCGCAATTTTGCCAGTAGCTGGTTTATTACTAGGTATTTCTTCGGCTTTATCTGGAGCAGCTGTTCTTCAAGCCTATCCAGTATTAAATAACACGATTTTGCAAGCGATTTTACAGATTATGAATGCAGCAGGTTCTGGGGTATTCTCAGCGTTGCCGCTTATCTTTGCTGTCGGAATCGCGGTTGGATTAGTTAAAGGAGACAAGGGGACAGCAGGGTTAGCTGCTGTAGTAGGATATTTCGTATTAATTATTACGATAAATGCTCTATTGAAGGTAACAGGGGGATTACCTCCAGAGGGTACGGATCCAAGAGCATATGGACAAGGACTTCAATTTGGAGTAATGACTCTTCAAATGGGTGTTTTCGGAGGGATTTTAGCCGGGATTGGAACAGCATTTGTCCATAACCGATTCTATAAAACTAGCTTGCCAGAGTTTTTAGCTTTCTTTGGTGGATCTCGTTTAGTTCCAATTGTTAATACATTTGCATTTCTTATCATCGGTTCATTAATGTTTTTAATCTGGCCATTTATCGGACATGGAATTGCAGCATTTGGTGAGTTTGCAACTGGCTTAGGTGTATTCGGTTCATTTTTATATGGTTTAACATTACGTACGCTCTATTTGTTAGGTTTACATCACGTTTTCTACCTTCCTTTCTGGACGACTTCCGCTGGTGGAACGCTAGAAGTTGGAGGTCAAGTATACCAAGGATTCCAAACGATTTTCTTAGCACAGTTATCTGATCCAAGTACAACGAAGTTTTTTGAAAACCTTGCTTTATTTAATAGTGGACGCTATCTCCACATTATGATTGGTATGCCGGCCGTAGCTTTTGCGATGTATAAGGCCATTCCAGCAGGACCAAAACGTAAAGCGACTGCGGGTTTCTTATTATCAATGGGTTTAACAGCATTTATTACAGGGGTAACAGAACCACTTTCGTTTGCACTGCTTTTTGCATCGCCAATTCTTTTCGTCATTGAAGCAGTATTGTTTGCCAGTGTATTCGTTGTAGCTGCTTTAGCAGACATTACCATCGGCTCTACTTTTTCTGCAGGTGCTATTGAATTCTTACTGTTTGGTGTATTCCAAGGAAATGATAAGACAAATTACATTTGGGCATTACTTCTAGGTATCCCAATTGCAATTGCTTACTTCTTCATTTTCAAAACAGCAATCATTAAGTTAAATGCAAAAACTCCTGGACGTGAGGATGATGGTGTTACAGAAGAAGAAAAAACATCACCTAGCAATTATGTAACAGATTCAGGAAAATCAGAACAAATTATTGCTGCTTTAGGTGGGATGAGTAATATCACAGATATTGACAACTGTGCTACACGCTTACGTGTTAGTGTTAAAAAAGGAGACGTAATAGATGTGAATGCATTAAAGTCTACAGGAGCATATAACACAATTGTACGAGGAACTTCTGTTCAAGTAATCTTTGGACCAAAGGTAAATCTTGTCCGAGCAGATATTGATGAGTATATAGAGTCAATTTCTTAGTTGATTAATAGGAATACTAGTGCAGCCATTGTACTAGTATTCCTATTATCAGTTCAAGTTGTTAAAAGTAGTGGACACCGGGAATATTTCAAAACAAGGAGACTACAATGCGTAAAAATATTATCTATATACACACACATGATAGTGGGAGAATATTAAGTCCATACGGTTATGATGTTCCGACGCCAAACTTAAAAATGTTTGCGGAGGATGCAACGCTATTTAGACAGGCGTACTGTGTCGGACCAACGTGTTCCCCAAGTAGAGCGGGGCTATTAACAGGAATGTACCCACATAGCAATGGAATGCTGGGGCTGTCTCAGCGTGGGTTTGGTTTGAAAGATTATTCGCAACATCTTGTTCCATTCTTGAAGAATACTGGCTATCACACAGTATTATGCGGAATTCAGCATGAAGTGGGCAGCTATCTTAATTCGCAAAACGGTGCTCAGGTTATTGGGTACGATGAAAATATTACTGAAGATAATTCCGAGTATGCTGAAGATGAGCTAGTGAAATGGGATTACTTGAATGCACATCGGGTAAGTGATTGGTTAAAACATGCTGACAAAGACAAACCTTTCTTCTTGTCTTATGGTCTGTTTGCTACCCATCGTAAATTTCCGAAAGAAGAGAAGAATGGGATTAACTCAAAGTATATTATGCCTCCCTATCCAATTGTGGATAATGAGACAACAAGAGAAGACTACTCTGGCTATTTAAAATCAAGTTCTTGGTTCGATGATTCATTCAAGATTGTCATTGACACATTGAAAGAAGAGGGGTTATTTGATAATTCCATCATTATCTATACAACGGATCATGGATTAGCATTCCCATTTAGCAAATGTAATGTAACAGACACAGGAATTGGTGTTTCGTTAATCATTCGTGTCCCTGAAAGTACTACAAAAGGTGAAGTCGTTGAGGGCTTGGTGTCTCATGTGGATTTGTTTCCAACTATTTGTGATTTACTTAACATTGAAAAACCCGAGAATCTTCAGGGTGTTTCATTCGTTGAAATGTTTAACAATCACCAAGCAGAGGTTAGGCAGGAGATTTTTGCGGAAGTTAATTTCCATACTTCCTATGAGCCTACGAGATGTGTTCGAACAAATATGTATAAATATATCCGCCACTATGATGAGGAATTCTTAAAGGTTAATATCTCGAATATTGACAACTCCCCTTCTAAAGAATTTTATTTAGAAAATGGATTACAGCAAGTAGTGAAGTATAGGGAGTCATTGTTTGACTTAATTTATGACCCAGGTGAACGGAATAATGTTGCGGATGACCCACGTTATGCAAGTGTTTTAGAAGAGATGCGTGCTAAATTACAAGAACACCAAGTAAAGACAAGTGATCCATTGCTTGAAGGACATATTGAGATTAAGGAAAGTTGGAAGGTTAATAAAAGAGAATGTGTAAATCCGAGTTCAAAAGATCCAAATGATTATGTTAAAAGTGAGGTAAAACAATGTTAGGTTTATTTAAAAAGAAAGCAACGTTTATTAGTCCGGTTGCAGGAAAGCTTAAGGAGTTAGAGGCAGTTGAGGATGAAGCCTTCGCTTCAAAGGCAATGGGAGACGGCTTTGCCATTGAGCCTATCCAGAATGAGATTCACTCACCTATTGAAGGGGTAGTCGAGTTTGCCTTTCCTACGAAGCATGCAATTGGATTGAAATCAAGTGACGGGGCAGAAATTTTAATCCATGTAGGTGTGGACACTGTGTCCCTTAATGGCGAAGGGTTTACGCTTCATGTTGAACAAGGACAAAAGGTTAAGCAAGGAGATTTATTGATTACGGCAGATTTTCAAGCGATAAAAGCCAAAGTTCCGTCTACTGATGTGATTGTTGTTTTTACCAATGGGAAATCTTGTACCCTATTAAAACACGGTCAGCAGGTAGAAAAAGGGGCAATAGAGATTATTGAAATCGGCAAATAAACTAGTTTCGCATCCTTTCATCAATGATTAGAAAGGATGTTTTCTGTTTGAAAAAAGGACATATCTAGAGTGAGGTGGATTTTGTGATGAAATCAAAGTTGGTGTTAATTGAACAACTGAAAAATGGGTTAATTGTTTCATGTCAGGCTAAGCTGGATGATCCTATATATGTTCCGGGCATTATAGAAGCCATGGCTGATTCGGCAATTTGGGGCGGTGCTGCAGGGTTAAGGTTAAATACTCCCGAACAGATCAAAGCAGTTCGCCAAAGGACAAACCTTCCCATTATAGGTCTATGGAAGATTCATAGTGAAAATAGTCCTGTCTTTATTACCCCGACTATGGAGGCAGTTCGAGCAGTTGTCGAGGCCGGTGCTGATATTGTTGCCATCGACGCAACCGACCGCATCAATGAAGAGGGAAAAAAAGCCTATGAAATCATTCCGCTTATAAAGGAAGAATTCCCAGATACCATGATCTTGGCTGATATCCGGAACGCAGCAGAGGCTTCTCAAGCATTACAGATAGGGGCAGATCTGGTTGCTCCTACTTTATATCGCTTTAATGATCATCCGAAATCGATTGATAGTCCCGACTTTGAGATGCTTTGTGAAATCGTCAGGGTTTGTGAAGGCTTAGGGCATGTATTAATGGAAGGGAAGATTAATACGCCCGAAGAAGCAATTCAAAGTCTGTATCTAGGTGCCCATGCTGTTGTTGTTGGCAGTGCCATTACAAGACCGCATCTAACCACTTTAAGGTTCACCGTGAAGATGGATAAATATCAAAAGAAAATGCCGCAGATGTATTAAAGATTTGCAGCTTAAAATGGGAGTTGACAGCCAGATGAATACGTTAACGATATTAATAAAACCAGCATCGTCTAGTTGCAATTTGGCCTGCAAGTATTGTTTTTATCATGATGTTGCTGATCACCGCTTAGTAAAAAGTTACGGCATCATGAAGGAAAATGTCCGGGCGTCCATTATTGAAAAGGCATTTGCGAGTGGAGCAAAGCGGGTTTCCTTTGCTTTTCAAGGTGGAGAACCAACGCTAGCAGGATTAGCGTTTTATAAGGAATTTATTGAAGAGGTACATCTGTATAATAGTAAAGGTGCAACGGTTGAGTATTCGATACAAACGAATGGCTACGTGATCGATGAGGACTGGGTAAAGTTTTTTAAAGAGCATCATTTCTTAGTAGGGGTATCTGTTGATGGTCCAAGTCATATTCATGACTATTTAAGAATGACCCATCAACGTCAAGGGACTCATAAGCGGATTATGGAATCAATTAACCTGCTTAGACGCTGTGACGTTCCTTTTAATATTCTTTGTGTATTATCTTCCTATGTAGCGGCACATCTCCATGAAGTATATGATTTTTTTAAAAAAGAAGACTTTAAGTTTGTTCAATATATTCCTTGCTTGCAGCAGTTCGGTGGGACCCATCAGGAGGATCCGTTTGCATTAACAATTGAAGAATATGAAAATACGCTAGACACTTTGTTTACTTATTATAAAGAGAATTTTGATCAAGGAAATTATATTAGTGATCGATTGTTTGATAACTATGTTCGGATGTCACAGGGATACGCTCCTGAAAACTGTGCACTAGCAGGCGCTTGTACGACTTACTTTGTCATTGAAGCAAATGGTGATGTTTATCCTTGTGATTTCTATGCTTTGGATGAATTTATAATCGGAAATATTCTAGACCATGGTTATGTTGAGATGTTTACAAACAGTACCGCCTGCCATTTTAGAAGGGAATCGGCTCCTTTAAGCGAGAAATGTCAATCGTGTAAACATATACACCTGTGTAGAGGCGGGTGTAAAAGGTATAAGGTTCACGATAAAGAAACGAATGAAAACCACCTCTATTATTGCGATTCCTATTATCACTTTTTTGAAAAACATACTGATTCCATATATGAGATTGGCCAAAAAGTTCTACAGGGGTATTTAAGTCATTAGAAATAAGAGTATGAAAAGGATAGATGGACATGATAGATAGAAAGTATATTCCAATTAATATGAAAGAACCATATAATAGGAACCTTTTCTTGAAGGATCTTATTGCGGCGATCACGCTTTTTGTCATGCTCGTTCCTCAAGGGATGGCGTATGCCATGTTAGCTGGTCTTCCGCCCGTTATGGGGCTTTATGCTTCAACACTTCCCCCAGTCATTTATGCTCTTTTTGCCTCTTCAAGGCATCTATCTGTTGGTCCAACAGCGATTACCTCACTTTTGGTCTTTTCTGGAATCTCCGCTGTTGGGCAGCCAGGAACGCCAGAATATGTCACACTTGTGATTCTATTAGCTCTTTTGGTTGGGATATTTCAGTTTCTATTTGGTGTGTTTAAATTGGGCTTCATTGTTCGGTTTATTTCACCTTCTGTTTTAAGCGGCTATACGTCTGCAGCGGCCATTATCATTGCTTTAAGCCAATTAAAGAACTTGTTAGGGATTGAGGTGGGTAATTACTTTCAGGTGCACCTCTTATTAAATGATGCAGTAAAGGGAATGATGGACCTGCATTGGATTACTTTCTTCATTGGGATAGGCAGCATCATTTTTTTAGTTGGAATGAAGAAACTGAATCCGCGTATTCCAGCTGCGCTTCTTTTAATCTTATTTTCGATAGTGGTTGTTTATCGTTTTCGATTGGATCAATTGGGTGTTAACATTGTTGGGATGGTGCCAAGCGGGTTCCCGTCACTCGTATTTCCAACGTTAACATTGGGGGCAGTCCAGCAAATCATCCTGCCTGCTCTTACCATTGCTTTGTTAGGATTTATGGAATCTATTGCAATTGGAAAATCAATTGCTGATAAAGAAAAGTATAAGATTAATCCAAATCGGGAGTTAAAAGCTTTAGGATTAGCGAATATGTTTGGTTCGTTCTTTCAAATATTACCGATCAATGGAAGTTTTTCTAGAAGTGCTGTGAATCATCAAAGTGGTGGGGCTACCCAGATGGTATCCATCTTTACGGGGGGGTTCATCCTACTTACCCTGTTGCTGTTTACTTCTTACTTCTATTATTTACCAACTTCTGTTCTGGCTGCGATTATTATTGTTGCTGTTTATAAATTAATCGACTTAAAACAATTAAAGAATCTTATAAAGGTCAAACGTGTCGATGGCTGGAGCTGGTTCGTAACTTTTCTTGTTACTTTGTTTATCGGGATACAGTGGGGAATACTGATAGGGGCGATCTTTAGTTTCTTCCTATTACTAAGCAGGATGTTTAGGCCAAATATTATCGAAGTTGGTTATTTAGAAAAAGAAAAAGTTTTCCGAGATGTTAAAAGATTTCCACAGGCAAGAACTCAGGATGATGTCATCATCCTTCGGGTTGATTCTTCTATTCACTTTGCTAACATCTATTACTTGGAAGAGAAACTAATGGATATTATTAGGTTGAAGCCGAATGCAAAGTTAGTGATCATTGATTTCTCTGGGGTAAATGATATGGATGCCTCTGCATTTACGGTTTTAGAAGAGTTACATGACCGGCTGAAGCAGGAAAATAATCTTGATATTTATATTGTTGGGATGAAAGGACCTGTTAGAGACACTGCAAATAAAGCAGGGTGGAACAAAAGGTATGAAAAGAAAATTGGATTTTTTACGATAGAGCAGTTACTTGAACATAAGAAAATTGATCTAACTTCAGTAAATGAAGAGGGGTTGCCCTTTATCTATATGATTTGATTTTTGAGCGAGGTGAGTACAAGATGGAAAAAAAGTCATGCTGCAGTGTTACCCGTGTTGCAAGCGAGCCAAATCGGGAAATGGCAGAGCAGGTCTTTTCTTTAAAGGAAAAGCGTAACAGAAGGCATATGGATCAAATGGTGAACTTACCTGGCGGAGAATTCTTAATGGGTACGGAGGATCAAGAAGGATTTCTGGCCGATGGAGAAGGGCCTGTTCGAAAGGTGTTTATCAAGCCTTTCGCCATTGATCGCTATACAGTAACGAACAAACAATTCCAAGAATTTGTAGAAGAGACGAACTATGTGACTGAGGCGGAGCGGTTTGGATGGTCATTTGTTTTTCATTTATTAGTATCCGACGATGTAAAAAGGACCGTCAAAAATAGTGTAAGCGGAACACCGTGGTGGTTTGTCGTGGATGGGGCCTATTGGAAGCAACCGGAGGGGGCAGATTCCACGATTGAAGCAAAACTAGATCACCCAGTCGTACATGTCTCCTGGAATGATGCCATTGCCTATTGCAACTGGGCGGGAAAAAGGCTGCCAACCGAAGCAGAATGGGAATATGCTGCACGTGGAGGGTTAGAGGGAAAGAAATACCCTTGGGGTGACGAGCTATTGATTGATGGAAAGCAACAGTGCAATATTTGGCAGGGAAACTTTCCTATTGAAAATAGTCTGGACGATGGCTATTTGTCAACGGCACCTGTACAATCATTTCAAGAAAATGGTTTTGGGTTATATAATGTCGTCGGCAATGTTTGGGAATGGTGTTCAGATTGGTTCTCACCGTATCATGCTAGTGTTGTAAACCCTACAGGACCGTCAACAGGGGAGACAAAAGTTATGAGAGGCGGCTCCTATTTGTGTCACGAATCCTATTGTAATCGTTATCGAGTTGCAGCCAGAACACAAAACTCACCCGATAGCTCAACTGGAAATATTGGGTTTAGATGTGCTGTAGATATCGGTTAATGTGTAATAATACCGGTGCCAGTGGTCATTACCCGAGTTTTGTCGAAGATTGATAGGTTGTTAGATAGCTTAAGCGTGTTAGAAAGTAGTTGCAGCTTAATATTGTTGGAGTGGCAGGGTTGTCAATCTTCTTTTCCTTCTTTAGGAAAGGAGGTGATAATCATGGAAACATTTCTTGAAATTCTACGAGTTCTGAAGGGAATTGTGCGGGAAGTATGCACATATTTTTTTCGGAAGAATGTTCTAGAAAACGAGAGAACCACCCCGCGCCGTAGGGAGGAGGGCACTGAAAAAGTCCCCTTAAACAATAAGGCAGAAACTCTCAAATTTTTCGGGGGTTTTTGCCTTTTTTGTTTTATAATTAGTGTATCTAATTTAAGTGGGCGGTTTCGGTGATATCAAAACAACAATCCTTGAAGTTTAGTCCTTATATGGATCTCTATAATATAATCGTCCAAGAGGATAACATGTTGCGCAGGATTAATGATCTTGTCGACTTTTCCTTTGTCTACGAAGGACTTTAGAATAAATAATGTCTGGATAATGGCCGGAATGCCATAGACCCAATTCGCATGTTTAAATATTTATTGCTAAAAACCATTCATGACGTTTCTGATATGGATATAGTGGAGCGTTCAGATTGTTAGTGCGAAATGTTCCTGACTCAAATGAAATGTGGTCACACAATACGGTAAAGGTCAGGCAGTTTTAGGTTTCTAAAACTGAAGGGTCATGTCGAGGAGTCGAATGAGGAGGTAACGCTCTGAAAGGCTGCCCCTGCGTCGAATAGCACGTTGTTTAGTAGGGAAAAAGCGTGTTGTAAGCTCGGCTAATAGGCGTGAGAATTTACCGTAACAGTCCGGCTGACGAAAGCCTACCCGATGGGGTGGTGTAAATCATGGTGCTTGTGTTGAACAGATATGGTGAGAATGCGATGAAATATAATAAGAAAGTATATTGCTGACGAACTTCTGAATGTACGGGTCTATACTGGCGTTATATAGAAATGTATTTACTACTAAATGTAGGGTTAGCTATGGATGAGTAAGAATCAACAATATAAAAATCCTTCTTGTGTTACAGGCACATGCAATGCTAACAGGCTCATAGGAAGCACCTAAGTTTGTTCCTATGCTGGGAAACTCGCCTGTACGGTGTGAAGTGGGGGGAAAGCTGGCGATAACTTCAAAAGCTTAACTATCACTATAATAAATAATTATTGGTTTAACATTAAGTAAGGTGAACCTTTCCATAAATAGTTGCTAAAACTAGAGCCCATCGTATTCTTTAACGAGAGGCTCTAATAAAGTACAAAATAATTTACTTTTTATCCTTATCAATCATTTTTAAATATCTGTATACACTGGGTTCAGATATATTCAATAACTCAGCGACTTGGGATACGGCACCCTTTAATTGGAATATTCCTTTCTTGGATAACTGTTTTATGATGTCTATTTTTTGCTCCTGCTTTATGACGACATTTTCATTTAAAAGAACTGGGTCTACGATTAAGTGTACAACCTCTTCAATAGAATCTGAAAAATATTCGATAATTTCATGATCATGGCGTTCTTCTATTTTTTCTTCTATGGAACCTGCCGTTTCATCTGCTATTGGGCTAATCATGTTTAATTGAGTCTGAACTAAATCTAGGATGTCATTCGCAATTTTCTTATGTTTACTAGAATCAAAATTGATACAAAGCATTCCAATTAATTCATTATTTTCATCTTTGATAAAATAAGTAGAACCTCGAACTTCTGCACCTAATTTTGTAAATCCTTTGTAGTTTGTTACATAATCATTATCTTGATAGGTTTTGTCTTTCATCATTTTAAGAGCAAGTCCTGTTAACGGTGCATTGATTGTTCGGCCGCTAATATGATTATTTGCGATGGCTCCAACATAAGAATTGCCCTTCTCAATAATGTGTAAAATCACTTCATAGTTTTCTCCAAGGACTATACCCAAAAATTCCACCAATTTTTTATAGTGATCAAGAATATCTTCTTTTTCCTTAACTTTCCTATTCATCTTATTACTCCTCACAAATAATAATGGACTTCTATAAATCTTAATAAAAAATCAATAAGGAAACAGGTAAAAAGATAAAATCAATTTATCTAAAGTTTACCAATAATTGAATTCATGTTCCAGATGCATAAAGCTGTTCAACAAAATAATTCCAAGGATTCATATATGAATAATGGTATAGCAATGGAATTTTGGTCATATATTTCACAAAAATTTAAACACCCTTTTTATAATATACCTATAATTAAGGAAATTAGTAATATTTCGAAAATTTGTTGCAATTTAGGTTACCTCAATAATATAATATTACCATGATAATAAAAAATTATTAAGAGGGTGTTTTGGTTGAAAAATATCAAGAGGTAATTTGTCCTATTCAGCATACCGTAAAGTAGGCTATTTGATCTATACATCTGGGCAGCTTCCAATTGACTCAGAAACAAATGAATTTCCTAGTGACGAAATTGAAGATCAAACAAGACAATCTCTGTTAAATGTACAAGCGATCCTCGTAGAAGATGGCTGCTCGATGGCTGATGTCATAAAAACGACTGTCTATTTAAATGATATGAATGATTTCGGTACCATGAATGAAGTATATAAGGAATTTTTTGTTTCTCCATACCCTTCAAGGACGGCTATTGCTGTTGAGAAACTGCCAAAAAATGCTTTAGTTGAGATTATTTAAGGATTGGAAAGAATATATGGATAAACTAATGATAGCTAACTTACCAACCAAAATTGAAAAGGTGCATTTTTTTAGGCAAAACTTACATAAATCAGTTTTCATAAAACGTGATGATCAAACTGGAATGGCAACATCAGGGAACAAGCTTAGAAAGCTTGAATATTTGATAAAAGATGCTCAAAACAAAAAATGTGATTATTTAATCACAAATGGTGGGATTCAGTCAAACCATGCCAGAGCAACGGCTGTTATTGCTGCAAAATATAAAATGAATTCTTTATTACTTTTAAAAGAAAGCGAAAAAGTTAAGACGGAAGGGAATCTGTTTTTTGATAAATTAGTAGGCGCAAAAATTAAGATTTTAAGTGAACAGCAGTATCAAAATCTCCCTTGCATCATCAAAGAATTAAAGGAGGAATTGACAGAATCAGGTCATAACCCATATGTGATCCCGATGGGGGGGTCAGATGGCCTGGGAGCTTTAGGGTATGTAGATGCCTATTACGAAATATTGAGGCAAGAGGAGCAATTGGGAATCGAGTTTGATACGATTGTGGTTACTGACGGCTCAGGCGGAACATACGCCGGTTTGTTATATGGAAATAAAGAGGCTAATAAAAATAAAACCATTATTGGTATGAGTGTATTAAATCAGATGGAACAAGCGGTTCGTGATATATTACATGTTTTAGAAGATATGAATCAATATGGAGACAATCTTTTCCGATTTTCGGATAAGGAAATTAACATAATTGATCGCTATATAGGTTTGGGCTACGGTAAGAGTCAATTGGATGAACTGAAATTCATGGAGAGATTCGCACGAGAAGAAGGAATCATTCTTGACCCGGTATATACCGGGAAGTCAATGTATGGTTTGTATCGCGAACTTAAAAATGGAAACCTGCAGGAAAGCCAAAACATATTGTTTATTCATACGGGTGGTATGTTTGGCTGGACGGATGAAAAGATTAAGATGTTATATGGTTCCATATAAGAGTGTATGTCCAAGACATGTCATATGACGTGTCCGACAGACCAAAATAGGTGAGTTGCAAAAGTAAAGTTAGTTCATGTGAAAATGTAAACGCATACTTGATAACTTTAAAGAATGAGGGAAAATGATGGCACACAACTTTGATGAAAATATAAATAGAGTCGGTACCGATTCAGATAAGTGGGATAACGAGGGACAAAGCGGCTCTTTGATTCCGCTGGGCATTGCCGATACAGATTTCAGGGCTCCGTGTGAAGTTTTAGATGCTTTAAGGCAAAAAGTAGATTTTGGAGTATTCGGTTATGGCTATTTTCCGCATGATCGATTTACGGATGCGATTAAAGGTTGGTATGGTCGCAATCATAAAGTTGATGTTAGGGCAGACGAAATTAGTTATGCGCCCGGATTAATGACAGGGGCTTTATGGATGTTCTTAGATGCCTATACCAATCCGGGTGACAAAGTGGTGATTCAGCCTCCAGTCTATGCCACCTTTAAAAAGGTAATTGAGAATTTTAATAGAGATACAATCGACAACCTATTAAATTACCACAACGGAAGTTATCATATTGATTTTGAAGATTTAGAAGCCAAACTAAAGCTGCCTGATGTGAAAATACTCCTTGTATGTAATCCTGCTAATCCAATTGGGCGGGTATGGACAAAAGAGGAAATGCAGAAAATGTACGATTTATGCCGCGAGAATAACGTAATTATTATAAGCGATGAAATTCATAGCGACATGATTCACAAAGGGCTGCCTTTTCACTCTTTTTTAGAGATTTGTGAGGAAGAGGATAAACATATTGTGGTGATGAACTCTCCAAGCAAAACCTTTAATTTGGCGTCGTTCTTTAGTGCTTATGTGATTGTAAAAAACAAAAAACTGAAGAAGTCGTTTGACGATATTTATATCAAGTATCATTTCGATTATAACTATTTAGGGGTAGAGGCTTTAATCACTGCTTATAATGAATGCGATTATTATGTGGGTGAATTAAATGATTATTTACGAAGCAATCTTGATTTTTCGATTGACTATATTAATAAACATTTACCCAAGTTAAAAGTTCAGTATCCTGATTGTTCCTATTTGTTATGGATTGACTGTGGAGAGCTGGGACTTAACAATACGGAATTGGCTGAATTTTTTATAGAGGCAGGAGTTAGAGTCAATGACGGTAGTGCATATGGAAAAGATTGCGGTAGTTTGGTAAGAGTAAATATTGCCTGTACGAGATATTTACTAGAACGTGCATTGAAACGGATTAGGGTAAATTATGTTAAAGGTGGTTTTTAAAAACTAATAAATTGTGAGGTTTTGTGTATGGGGAACAAACCTGAAAGTCAAGGAAATGCAACTATTTCATGGGATGATAATTCGTATAAATTTCCGGTGTCATTTAAATATGCAATGATTTCTGTCTTAGTATTTTTCGTATTGCTGCTTACGGGAACACTTGGTTTTGGTGCATCCCTGGAATTAATGTTCTTGTTGTTATGGATTGTCGTGGCCTTGCTTGTCATGAAACTAGGATACAAATATAATGAAGTCCAAAATATGGCATGGGAAATGGGGAAGCAGTCTTTTGAACCGAATACGATTATTTTAGTAGTTGGCGTCATGATTTCTACTTGGATGGCTTCTGGTACAATTCCTTATATTATGTATTGGGGGTTAGAAATAATTTCACCTCAGTTTTTTTTAATCACGGCTTTGCTCGTTACATCAGCAACATCTCTTGCAACTGGAACCTCGTGGGGAACCTTGGGTACGGTTGGTTTGGCATTAATGACAGTTGGTAATGCACTTGGCATTCCTCAAGCAATGACAGCAGGTGCCATTATTTGCGGTTCCTTCTTCGGGGATAAGTTGTCACCGCTGTCCGACAGTACAGTTTTAGCAGCTACAGTTGCTGGTTCTAAAGTAATGTCGCACGTTAAACATATGTTATGGTCAACTGTCCCAGCGTATATTCTAACAGCTATAATATTTATCTTTTTAGGTTTAAAGTATGGAAAAGAAGGATCGGATTTGCAGCAGATTGATGAAATAACAGGTGTAATTGCAAAGAATTTTGATTTATCCTGGATTTCATTACTTCCTCTCCTTATTGTACTGGTGATGCTTGTGAAAGGCATCCCATCTATTGTTTCGCTGTTAATGGGTGTGTTTAGCGGCCTGGCTGTTGCTGTTTTTACTCAGGGATTTAATTTAACTAAAATGTTTGATATCATGACCAATGGATTTGTATTTAAAAGCGGCAGTGAGTTAGTTGATCCTATCCTGAGCAGAGGTGGACTCTACAGCTTAATGAGCTCATTCCTTGTTGTCCTTTTAGCTATGTGTGTAACGGGCATGTTAGAACAATCAGGCATTCTGAGTGCTTTAGTAGAGCCATTAGTTAAACGAACCCACGGCTCTACTTTTAAAATAACACTAGCGACAATGTTGATTGCATTAATCACAAATATGATTGGCTCATCGATGTTATTAACTGCGATTGTAGCTGGTTCACTTATGAGAAATGTTTTTAAAAATAATAATTTGGCGCCAGAAAATCTTTCGCGTAATATCGAGGATGTTGGGACGATGGGTGCACCAGTTATCCCTTGGAACTCCAACGCCATCTATTGCTCGCAGATGTTGGCAGTATCGCCATATGCATATTTCCCATATGTCTTCCTGGCCTTCTTTGTACCATTATTTGATATAATTTATGGTGCCACCGGAATTGGAATAAAAAAGTTGCAGACTAAGAAGCTCGAGGATGTTGAAGCGGTACCTAAAGCAATCTAAGTAAATGTGGTTTATATAAAGGTGATTCCTGATAACATTTATAGGAATTGCCTTTTTATTATTGGTAAGTCGTCTATATACTAGCAATGATTTTATCCTTAAGTTCCAAAAAAAACCTCCCTTTTAAGACCAATCCAAAATCCTCATTTAAGTAGCTCCATGTAAAGAAGTTTATATTGTTTTACCTAGAAAGATGATTGAATATATTCCTAAATATTGTTCAAGTAGTTACAACAACTATCTTGTATCTTTCCTTTAAAAACTTTCCTGGTTTTTAATCAAACGTTTGAAATTTGAGTGGATACATGTTTTCTTAATCTTGAAAAAATTTTTCTCAAACGTGATAGGAAATAGGACTGATTAACCGATAAGAGGCTGTAAAAATAGTGAATATACAAGGAATTAAAAATTGGCACGAATATTGCAAATTACTATTCATGACTAAGAGATAAGGAGGTAAGCGATGTATAAAGCCGTTATTCTAGGGACTGGACCTGCTGGGTTAACCGCAGCAATCTATTTAGCACGTGCTAACATAAGTCCTTTGGTCATTGAAGGGCCTGAACCAGGGGGGCAATTGACATTGACAACAGATGTCGAGAATTTTCCTGGTTTTCCTGAAGGGATTATGGGGCGAGAGTTGATGCAGAACATGCGAAAGCAAGCTGAGTTTTTTGGAGCAAAGTTTAAAAGAGGCTGGGTTAAAAAAGTCGACTTTTCCAATAACCCATTTACCTTAACGGTGGAAGGAATAGGGGAGCTTAAAACGCAATCTTTAATCATTTCAACGGGAGCTTCAGCGAAACTTTTGGAGATACCAGGGGAAAGAGAAAATATTGGGCGTGGGGTAAGCACCTGTGCAACATGCGATGGATTTTTCTTTAGAGGAAAGAAAATTATCGTTGTCGGGGGTGGAGATTCTGCTATGGAAGAGGCAAATTTTTTAACGAAGTTTGCTTCGGAGGTTCGGGTTGTCCACCGCAGAAAGGAGCTTCGCGCTTCCCAAATAATGCAAGACCGTGCCAAAAAGAATCCAAAAATCACGTGGAGCTTAAATTCCATTCCTGAAGAAGTGATCGCAGGGGATCGACACGTTACTGGCTTGAAAGTAAAAAACAGCGAAACAGGAAAAGAGGAAGTTCTGGGAACTGATGGTATTTTCATTGCCATTGGGCACAAACCGAACACAGCATTTTTAGACAATCAAATCAAAACGGACGATATGGGATATATCATGGTGAATCCTGGTGCAACCGAAACGAATATCCCAGGTGTATTTGCCTGCGGGGATGTTCAAGATCATAAATACCGCCAAGCCATTACGGCTGCGGGAAGTGGTTGTATGGCTGCTCTGGATTGCGAAAAATATCTTGATGCAAGTGAATTAGGTAGTGGAAACAATCAATCTATCATTGAGAACCAAATATGGGGAGGATTTTAATAATGAAAGAGATTAAAACAAAACAAGAGTTTGAAGAGGCGATTTTATCAACAAAACCAGTTATGGCCAAATTCTATGCCGAATATTGCCCAGACTGCCAGCATACTGATTTATTTATGCCCATCTTGGAAGAAGCGTATAAAGAAAATGTAGATATGATTGCAGTAAATCGTGAACATTTTCCAGAGGTATTAGAGAAGCTGGATGTGTACGGAATCCCAAGCTTTATTGCTTTTAAAGAAGGGAAGGAACTGAACCGCTTTGTAAGTAAACTTGGAAAAAGTCAGGAAGAGGTTGAACAGTTTCTTAATCAAATTGTAGAGGCAAGTGGAAAACTAGGATAGAAAATCCTTGCCTGGTGCCAATAACTATTGAGCAGTCACTCAATATTTATTGGCCATCTTTTTAGTCTCAACAATCTTATCAACTATTTTTTCATGGAAACTATACAGCTTTTAGAGTTCGAATAACAGGCCGACTTTGTGCATTTAGTAGATGAGTATTGTATGACCTTTTTTGCTTCAAGGGGGATAAAAAATGGAACTTATTAAATATGTGAAGGAATACAATTATCTGAAAGCCAAAATGGAGACATCAGTATTAATGTATGGCCTGTGTGATTCGAGAACGATTAAATATAGTCAGGAATTAGATCTATTACTTAATAAAGTAATGAAAATTAGATATACAGGATTAAAACATTTTGAACGTAATAATGGTTTGTCAGGAGGGACAGAGGGTGAAAACAACAAAACGACCGTTATTCCCGGGACGCCCGAGCCAAGTAGTTTTTTAAAATACAGAATAATAACAATGGACCATGCTGATATTTGAGCATGGTTCTTTTTCTTAGGTAGTGCAGGAGAAGGAACAGTGACTTGTCTGCAAAATGAAATACCAAAAAGTTAGAAGGGTAGCTAATTTCTTTCCAATTTTAGAAATATATTATCAATATTGCAAAAGTGGTAAGTTAGATAATTACTATATTTTGCAGTGCACCTTGGCAAAAATGAAAATAAATAAAGAGTTTTAATATTAAAACTGTAGATTTTATAAGGTTTATAGAATTGGCATAATTTTTGCATATAAAGATTTGTATACAACTAATAGGAAGAATAAAAACGGCAGCATTTCAGATTACTAAAATTAGGAGGCGTAATAATAATGAACTATTCATCAAAACTAGTAAAAGTAAATAAAGATCCAGGGCACGGCTCACACATCTCACCTGTTTATATGACTTCAACATTTGTTTTTGATAATGCAGAAGTAGGTGCACAACGCTTCGCAGGAGAAGATCCAGGATTTATGTATTCACGCCTGGGAAATCCAAATGTAAGAGAACTGGAAGAGAAGGTAGCGGCATTGGAATTTGGTGAAGGTTGTTTGGCTTTCTCATCTGGAATGGCTGCCATAACTGGTTGCCTTCTGGGTGTTTTGCAGGCAGGAGATCACGTTGTTGCACACACAGCGTTGTATGGGGCGACGCACGCATTTCTAACCCAAATGGTAAAGAAATTTGGTATTGATGTAACATTTGTACCGTTTAAGACAGGGGAAGAGCTTGAACCACACATTACAGATAGAACGAAAGTGGTCTACTTTGAAACCCCTTCCAATCCTACGCTTTCCTTAGTGGATATGAAGAGTGTAGCGGCGATCGCTAAGCAAAAGGGTATCTTGAGTGTTGTTGATAATACGTTTTTGTCCCCATATTTACAAAATCCTATTCTATGCGGCATTGATATTGTCGTTCACAGTGCAACAAAATATTTGTCGGGTCATGGATATCTTATTGGCGGACTAGTGATTTCCAGCAAGGAAATTATTGATCCGATGAGAAAAGAAGTGCAGAAGACTATGGGAGCAAATTTGGCCCCTATGGATGCCTGGCTTCTCTGTCAAGGGATACGTACATTGCACATTCGCATAGATCGCTCACAAGAAAATGCACAAATTTTGGCTGAACGCTTGGAAAAACATAAAGCTATAGAGAAGGTTTATTTTCCAGGACTAGCAAGTTTTGAAGATAAAAATATCATGGAGAAACAAATGAAAGGTCCTGGAGCAATGATTTCTTTTGTCTTGAAGGGGGGATACGAAACAGGTGTTAAACTTATGAATTCAGTAAAACTGAGTACTTTAGCAGTTTCCCTAGGGGATGTAGGTACATTAATTCAACATCCAGCTTCGATGACACATGCGATAATCCCTAAAGAAGAAAGAGAAAAAGCAGGTCTCTATGATGGACTCGTTCGTTTTTCGGTTGGAATTGAAGATGTAGAAGATATATGGAAGGATCTCGAAATGGCATTAGAATAACGGTGCGGCTGAAGGATTCGTCAAGTTCATTGCGGTTAAAGGAAATTGGAGGGTGTATAAAATGCTAAACCCATTGGCTTTAGAATTAAATCATGTTATTGAAGAACGGAATAAACCAGTATATGAGATGTTTTCATTGTTAGGAAAATCCTTGTATTTTCCAAAAGGGATTGTCAGCCAAGCTGGAGAGGCAAGGGGGAAAGCAGATCGATTCAATGCAACAATCGGGATGGCTTCAGAGGGTGGACAACCCATTTATTTAGATGTGATTCATAAAAACCTCTCCTCATATAATCCGAAAGACCTGTATCCGTATGCACCACCCGCAGGAAAACCGGAGCTACGTGAGGTTTGGAGAAAAAAGCTTCTAAAGGATAATCCTTCCCTTGAAGGAAAGGAATTTGGTACCCCGATTGTGACGAACGGGCTGACCCATGGCTTGAGTATCGTATCCGACCTGTTTGTAGAAAAAGGCGATTCGATTATACTGCCAGATAAGTATTGGGATAACTATCATATACTCTTCAACATCCGCCACGACAGCAGGACCGTGACCTATCCATTATTTACGAAGACAAATGAATTTAATGCAGAAGGGTTGCTGGAGTCTCTTTTATCCTGCAAGAATGGAAAGGCGATTCTTGTGCTTAATTTTCCGCATAATCCTACCGGGTATACTCCTACGGAGAAAGAAGCAGAAGGAATTCTTGATGCCATCAAGCAGGCGGCGGATCATGGGATTAACATTGTTGCTGTAATGGATGATGCTTATTTTGGATTATATTATGAAGATTCAATCAAGGAATCTATATTTGCCCGTTTAGTTGGAGTACATCCGCGTGTCCTCCCGATTAAAATCGATGGGGCAACGAAAGAAGAGTATGCTTGGGGTTTTCGTGTTGGGTTTCTCACATTTGGAATTCGAGACCCTCTGGTTTTAGAAGCTTTGGAGAAGAAGGCGATGGGCTCCATTCGAAGTACCATCTCATGCAGTCCGCACCTTTCCCAAACGATCATTTTGGATGCCCTGGTAAATCCCGAATTCGAAATACAGCGTAACGAGAGAAATAAAGTATTGGAAGACAGGGCCAAACGAGTCAAAGAGATCTTAGTAGACGGGAAATATGCGGATGAATTTGAACCTTATCCATTCAACTCAGGTTATTTCGTAAGTCTCCGCATAAAGCATTCTGATGCTGAAATACTAAGGGTCCATTTGCTCAATCAGTACGGAGTGGGGACTATCTCACTTGCCAAGACGGACCTTCGGATCGCTTTTTCCTGTGTAGAATTAAACGATCTGGATCTCCTTTTTGAACTAATCTATCAGTCTTGTAAAGAATTGAATCCATGTTCTATAAAGCTGTGACATTTCAGAGAATTTCCATCACACCGGGGAAAATGAATCACGGCAAATCGAATGAAGGAAGTAGAATTTAGCAAACTTGAGAAGGAGCGATACTTTATGAAATATAATTTTGATCAAAAAATCTGCCGTCTGGGTACGGATTGCGAAAAATGGGACGACCGTAAAAATCAATTTGGCGTAGAGGATGTCATCCCAATGTGGGTGGCCGATATGGATTTTCAGTCTCCTCAGCCGGTCATCGAAGCGTTAAAACAGCGGGTGGAGCACGGTGTATATGGCTACGGAGTAAGATCGGACTCGTATTTTGAATCCATTGTTAACTGGCTAAAGCGAAGACATCAATGGTCTGTTAAGAAAGAGTGGATTACCCACAGTCCAGGCGTGATTCCAGCCCTATCGCTTTCGATTCAGTCCTTTACGAAGCCGGGAGACAAAATTATGATTCAGCCGCCCGTCTACCATCATTTTGCCCGTGTGATTGAAGCGGCCGGCCGTGAAGTTGTAACCAATCCGCTTGTACTCAAACATGGACATTATTCGATCGATTTCGAAGACTTAGAGGCGAAGATCGATGAAACGGTAAAAATGTTCATTCTGTGTAGTCCTCATAACCCGGTTGGAAGGGTATGGAGCAAAGAGGAATTGACGAGGTTAGGACAGATTTGCAGAAAGCACAACATTCTTGTTGTGGCAGATGAAATTCATTGTGATTTTGTTTATAAGACACATACACACATTCCTTTTACCTCGATTTCAGAAGAGTTTGCGAATCATTCCATTACCTGTATAGCACCAAGCAAAACGTTTAACCTAATGGGGGTGCAGACATCCAGTATTATTATTCCAAATGGACAGTTGCGCGATCGATTTAATCAGGAACTTCATACAATATCCATTGGTTCACCCAATATATTTGGCGCTGTTGCGTTAGAGGCTGCTTACCGCTATGGAGAAGAATGGCTGGATCAGGTTCTTGACTATTTGCAGGGGAATTTGGAATACACGCTGAGTTACTTCCGCAGCCACATTCCGGAAATCAACGTGATTCAGCCGGAAGGAACCTATCTTGTATGGCTGGATTGCCGGGAATTGCGATTTTCAGGTAAAGGATTGAATGAATTTATGTTACAGATTGCGAGAGTTGCGATGAATCAAGGACAGATTTTCGGTAAGGAAGGCGAAGGATTTATGAGGCTAAATATTGCCTGCCCTCGTTCGATGCTGGAAAATGCCTTGAGGGGAATGGCAAACGCCGTCGCTTCTTTATGTAAAGCTCATTAAGTAATTTTATTATCATATTGTAATACTATTCCAGAATTTTAGCACAGTCCTTTGATCATGGAGTCTCGTTGAATGCTGTTGTATGGTATGCCAAAACTTCGATCTTTCAGTGAAGTTTTGTTACTCAAACATCTGAAAATTTTATCAACCTTCGAAAAAGTATTTTCATTATTTGGAAATTTAGTATAATCATTTGTATAACGTATATAACGGAAAATCAGAAAAATTGGCAAAACAATGGGTGTTTTGCTTTTTTTCTTACAAAGGTTTTTGGGGATTTAAAGTTGGCTTGAAAATTGCATAGAAATATGACACGGAAAAATTTAAAATCACTTGAGCTCATGGGAGGGAGAAAACGTGAGGGGTATCACTCAGAATCAGGAATTTATTCAACTATTTTCAGAGAACCTTACAGCGGTACTTGGTTTTGATATCACAATACTTGATCGAAACGGTAATCGGGTTAGTGGAACAGGAAGTTATCAACATCAAATTGGCAAACCCGCACCTGATGGCTCCTTGTTGCGGGCTGTAATGAAGACTGGCAGACCCGATATGACCTATGATGTCATTAAAAATGAATCCCATTGTATGAGCTGTAAATTCATTAAGGAATGCAAAGAGACAGCAACCATTGGTTATCCAATCGTCAAGGGAAGTGAAACATTAGGTGTCATCGGGCTCATGGGCTTTTCAACTGAACAAAAAGAAAAGATGATCGAAAATGCTGATTCACTCAAGGAATTTCTCCAGCATCTAAGTCTTGTAGTTGAATCCCAGTTAATCTCGCAGAGTGAAAGATACCAAGGACAATGCCATTTATACGAAGATACATTAAATTCGAATAAAGTCAGTACCTTTGATGGCTTCATCAGCAAAAATGAGGATATGAAAGATGTGGTACGTAAAGCCAAGCGTATCGTAAATAGCACGGCAAATGTTTTAATTAGAGGCGCAACGGGAACGGGGAAAGAGGTTTTGGCAAAGGCCATTCATTATGAAGGGAATCGGAAAAACCACCCCTTTGTTGCGGTTAATTGTGCCGCTATACCGGAGAGTTTATTAGAAAGTGAATTGTTTGGCTATGCGGGAGGGGCTTTTACTGGGGCAAACCGGGAAGGAAAAGCAGGAAAGTTTGAGCTGGCGAATAATGGAACCCTCTTTCTTGATGAAATAGGAGATCTCCCTCTTTTCCTGCAGCCTAAACTTCTTAGGGTATTACAGGAAAGACAGATTGAAAGAGTGGGAGGAAACAAATCACTGCCTGTAAATGTTCGGGTGATAACAGCAACACATCGCAATTTAGAAGAAATGGTTCAAAACGGTACATTCCGCGAGGATTTATATTATCGAATCAATGTGATCCCGCTGCATACAAAGTTATTGAAGGAGAGGAGGGATGAAATTCCCTTCTTTCTCCAGTACTTCATTTGTAAGTATTGTTCAATCTTAAATCGTCCGTACATGACGGTGGATCCACAGGTAGAACAATGGCTAATCCAATATGATTGGCCCGGGAATATTAGACATTTAGAAAATGTTGTGGAATTTATGGTGAATATGGCAGAATCGGATGTGATTGGCTTTCAGGATCTTCCGGATTATTTGTACCAAATTCAGGCACCTGTTCATACTGGCGGGTTAAGTTTAGATGAGATGGTGGCCGAATATGAAAAATCCATTATCCAAAGTTTCTTCCTGGGTGGTCGAGATCGAAAAGATAAGGAAAAAGTGGCGGAAGAATTGAAAATTAGTTTATCGACACTTTATCGTAAGCTAGAACGATACAATCTAAAAGTTTGATAACTTTACCCGAAGATTGCAAATTTCATTTGCAATCTTTTTTTGCCTTTATAGGTGGTTAGAGGATAATTTTTTGAGTAATTAGAAAAATATTTTCAAATTTGGGAATCTGAAACAGTAAGGAACATTAGGTTCTCACTATATTTCTCGCGGGATTGGGAATTTTCCAACCAGTTTGAAAGTAGGGATGTTGAATTAACAAGGATTTTATTTTGGCACAACTCTTGCATAATAAAATGAAAGGGGAGGTGGAGTCAATTTGAAGAGGATAGAGTTTAAAGTGAGGAAAATTTTCGGAATATTAAAATGATACAGAAAAGTAAGTTAGTAATTTGCAAATCATCCATTTTTTTAAAAAAATATAGGGGGGAAACCATTTATGAAAAAGAGTTTTATCATCATCGCTTTTTCGTTACTTTTAGCACTAGTAGTAACGGCATGTGGAAAAGCTGAAAATCAGGCAGCAAGTCAAGCAGGCAAAAAGTCAGATGAGAGTAAGAATTTGCTAGAGCAAATTAAAGCAGATGGAACCATTAAAATTGGAACAGAAGGAACCTATGCACCGTTTACCTACCATGATGCATCAGGAAAATTGACTGGTTTTGATATCGAAATCGCCGAGGAAGTGGTGAAAAGACTTGGAGTGAAAGCTGAATTTGTTGAAACTCCATGGGACGGAATTTTTGCCGGACTTGATTCGAAGCGATTCGACATAATTGCGAGTCAAGTAGGTATTCGTCCTGACCGACAGGAAAAATACGATTTTTCTGAGCCAACTAATGTGTCAAAACCTTACTTAATTGTTAACAAAGACAATGACACGATTAAAACATTTGAAGATTTGAAGGGGAAAAAATCAGCTCAGTCACTAACTAGTATATTTAAAGAAATGGCAGCTTCCAACGGTGCTGAAATCGTGAGTGTTGAAGGATTTAATCAAGCTATCGATTTATTAATTTCAAAACGTGTGGATGCGACTATTAATGATGGATTGTCCTATCTTGATTTCAAAAAGCAACAGCCTGATGCACCGCTTAAAGTTGCAGCAGAGCTTGATGAACCTACACAAATGGGAATTATGTTCAGGAAAGAGAATAAAGAATTGGTAGAGGCCGTAAATAAAGCACTCTCCGACATGAAGAAAGATGGTACGTATTTAAGCATCTCACAAAAATACTTTGAAACTGATGTTTCCAAATAAGGAGTGTTCTAATGTTTGCTAATGAAAGAATGGACCGAATTATTGACATCGTTGTAAACTCATTTTTACCGATGTTAAAAGCAGGGATCGCTTTTACCGTACCGTTGACACTCACATCTTTTTTTCTGGGACTCATTCTTGCTTTGCTTACAGCACTGGCTCGGATCTCGGGAATTAAACCTCTCGACGCTGTTGCAAGATTTTATGTATGGGTGATTAGGGGAACACCGCTGCTTGTTCAGTTGTTTATTATTTTTTATGGTCTTCCAAGTGTAGGGATTACAATTGGTCCGCTGCCATCAGCTATAATCGGTTTTACTATTAGTGTTGGCGCATATAACTCAGAGATTATTCGCGCAGCTATACTTTCAATTCCCAAAGGACAATGGGAGGCAGGTTACTCAATCGGGATGAGCTATCGTCAAGCATTAAAAAGGATTATTCTTCCTCAGGCAACAAGGGTATCTGTCCCGCCTTTGGCAAACAGTTTTATTGGCTTGGTAAAGGATACATCTTTGGCCGCAACCATTACTGTGACCGAAATGTTTAGAGTTGCTCAGCAAATTACCGCTACAACCTATGAACCATTAGTACTATATTGTCTAGCAGGATTTATCTATTTAATTTTCAGTACCGTTCTTTCGAATGCACAAGGGCAGATGGAAAAACGACTGGATCGTTACGTGGCGGGCTAATTTGATAGGGGGAAATATACATGATTGAAATAAAGAACCTGCATAAACAGTTTGGACAAACAGAGGTTTTAAAGGGAATCGATCTAAAAATTGAGGAAGGCAATACAGTTTGTATTATTGGGCCATCGGGTTCAGGGAAAACAACTTTATTACGTTGTCTGAATTTATTGGAAACGCCTACAAAAGGGACCATTAAGCTTGGAAAATTTTCTTTGGATTTTCAGGATAAAAAACCAGTTTCAAAAGATAAGGTGATTAAGTTCCGTCAACAAACGGGTATGGTTTTCCAGGGTTACAATTTGTTCCCTCATATGACCGCACTTGAAAATATTATGGAAGGTCTTGTTTACGTTCGTAAACAAGACAAGGAACTTTCACGTACGAAGGCTCTTCAATTGCTGAAAAAGGTAGGATTATCGGAACGGGCGAACCATTATCCATCTCAGCTATCTGGTGGACAGCAACAACGTGTAGGAATTGCGAGGGCGATGGCAATGGAACCTGAAGTCCTGCTTTTTGATGAACCTACTTCCGCGTTAGATCCAGAGCTAGTAGGAGAAGTACTTAAGGTCATGAAAGAACTTGCTAAAGAAGGAATGACTATGGTTGTAGTGACTCATGAAATGAATTTCGCGCGTGAAGCGGCGGACAAAGTTGTATTCATTGATAAAGGTGTAATCGTTGAAGAAGGAACACCGCAACAAATTTTTGAACATACAGGGCATGAACGGACATTACAATTCCTAAATAAACTGTGTTCATAGGGAAGGGCCAGTCTCCCTCTGCTTTAAGATTGCAATTTCATTTGCAATCTTTTTTAGCTCTAAGGAAGGATATTTTTGAATAATTAAAAAAATATTCTCAAATTTGAGAATCGAAAAACAGTACTGAACAGTAGGTTTTCACTATATTCATAGCGGAAATGAAAATTTCCCGTTTTTTTTGGAAGCAGGAATGATGAATTAACAATGATTTTATTTTGGCACAGTACTTGCATAATAAGAAACCGTAAGAGAGAGGTGGAGCCAATTTAAAAAATATGGATTTTGAATCTACGTAGGTTTAGGTGACTAAAGGGAGGGTTTATATGAATGATTTGACAGACTACAAAGTTATTATTGTAGGCGGCGGAAGTGCTGGTATTACAGTGGCAGCTCGTCTATTAAAGGAATCACGGACTCTTTATGGGAAAATTGCCATTATTGACCCTGCTGAAAAACATTATTACCAGCCGCTGTGGACACTGGTTGGCGGCGGGGTTGTTGATAAAAAGGTAACAGAAAGAGAACAGTCCTCTTTAATTCCAGATGGCATTGCATGGATTAAAGAAGCGGTAGAAGCGTTTTTTCCAGATGAACAATCAATTGTAACGGCTTCGGGCAACAAACTGAGTTATGACTTTTTAGTGGTGGCAGCAGGTATACAAATTGACTGGCACAAGGTGAAAGGTTTAAAAGAGAGCATTGGCAAGAATGGCGTTTGCAGTAATTACTCTTTCGATTATGTCGAAAGTACTTGGGAAAGTATCCGCAATTTTGACGGCGGGAATGCCATCTTTACAAATCCGAATACACCTGTTAAATGTGGTGGTGCACCGCAAAAAATCATGTATATGGCGGATGATTATTTTCGAAAATCAGGGGTTCGCTCGAATTCTACTATCCACTTTTTCTCTGGAGCGGGCAGTATTTTTGGAGTTGAAAAATATGCAGATACATTAAACAAAGTAATTGAAAGAAAAGGAATTGAAACGCATTATCAGCACAATTTAGTGGAAATACATGCACAGCAAAAAAAGGCAGTTTTTAAAAGCCTTTCGACGGATGAATTGGTAACGGTATCCTATGATATGATTCATGTCGTTCCGCCGATGAGTTCGCCTGATTTCATTAAGAACAGTCCATTAGCTGCAGATACTGGCTGGGTGGATGTAGATCCGTATACATTACGCCATAAAAAATATGGAAATGTCTTTGGAATAGGAGACTGTACCAATTTACCAACATCAAAAACTGGCGCCGCTATTCGAAAACAAGCTCCGGTTCTTGTCCAGAACTTGTTATGTCTAATGAACCAAAAAACAGGGTTGCAAAAGTACAACGGCTATACCTCGTGCCCGCTCGTAACAGGATATGGAAGTTTAGTTTTAGCAGAGTTTGATTATGACTCTAAGCCGGATGAGAGCTTTCCTTTTGATCAGGCCAAGGAAAGATACAGTATGTATTTATTAAAGAAGCAGGTACTCCCCATTTTATATTGGAACGGAATGCTAAAGGGCCTGCTATAAAAAAACGTGTTAGTGAGAGGAAGATTATGCAGAAAACAACCATTGATCACTTATCGGATCTCCAACCATTACTTTCATTATTGAGTCAGAAGGAAACACAAAACAGTTTAATCCAAACACTGGAAAAACTGCCCGAACTTGTTGACCAGTATTCTGCCCTAGAACGAAACATCGCTTTTATTAAATCCGTTCTAAATGATAAAGAATCGACGGAATATTTATTGGGGGGATTAGAAGATGAAATCGGTAAATACATTCCCACTAAAGATTCATTGGAAGCATTGATGGCACTGGTCCATAACCTTCCGAAATATACTAAATACTTGTCAATGGTAGAACCAATTATGGAATTCCTATTATCGACTTCGCGTGATCAAGAGTCCATTGATTATTTATATAAGGGGGCACAAGAAATCGCAGGTCCGATCCAGCAAAAGGTTGAAAATGGTTGGGATTTGATTCAGCGGGCAAAAAAAGAAGCGGACAAAGACCATTCACCTGTGACCATCTTTACCGTATTCAAATTAATCAAAGAGCCTGCCGTTCAACGGAGTATTCATTTTGTTAAAGCACTTTTAACTATTGCTTCTGAACCTAAATTAAAATAATCGACTTCTAAAGGAGTGTTCAATCTCATGTTAATTAAATATTTTTATGATGAGAAATTGGCTCATGCCTCTTATTTGGTCGGGTGTCAAGCTAAGGGAGCTGCCATTGTGATTGACCCTTCCCGCGACGTCCATTCTTACTTGAATGCAGCGCAGGCCAATGGATTATCGATTACAGGTGTTACGGAGACACATATTCACGCCGATTATATTTCTGGTTCAAAGGAGCTGGCTTCCAAAACAGGGGCTAAACTTTATCTGTCAGATGAGGGGGATGCCGATTGGAAGTATCAGTTTTTCGATCAGTATGATTCCCAATTGCTCAAAGACGGGGATAGCTTTTCAATTGGGAAATTAACCTTTGAAGTTCTTCATACTCCAGGGCATACACCGGAACATATTTCATTTTTATTGACAGACGGCGGCGCAGCAGTCCAAGCTCCTATTGGCCTCTTTACAGGTGACTTTGTTTTTGCCGGAGATGTGGGCCGTCCTGACTTACTGGAAAAAGCTGCAGGTGTAAATGGTTCGGCCTATTCGTTGGCAAAAAAAATGTTTAAATCCTTGCAGCGATTTAAACAGCTCCCAGACTATTTACAAGTATGGGCGGCGCACGGAGCAGGGAGTGCATGCGGGAAATCACTGGGGGCAGTGCCTTCGACAACGGTTGGATATGAAAAGCTAGCTAACTGGGCGTTGCAATATGATGAGGAAGATCTATTTATCGAAGCATTACTTTCCGGGCAGCCTGAGGCGCCAAAATATTTCGGAATCATGAAACGACTAAATAAACAAGGGACGACCCTAATCGAAAATCTTGAGCCTGTCCTTCATGCACAAACTTCGTTAACCGTCGTTCAGGAATGGACCCAAAACGGTATTGTGGTGGATACCCGGCCGGCGAAGCAATTTGCGGAAAAACATATTGCGGGAACCATCAACCTACCCTACAATCAATCCTTTGTGACTTGGGCCGGATGGCTGCTTGAATATGATCAGCCGATCTATTTATTGGTAAGTGGGGAAGATGAAGCGAAAACGCTTAAAGCATTACGATCGATTGGACTTGATCAGGTTAAAGCTACAATGGATAGCACGTTCATTGAACAGCTCGAATGGAACGAAATGGATGTTGCGGATTATCAAGCAGTTGAACCGAAAGAGATTATGGATAAGCTTGATGAGTATTATGTCCTTGACGTTCGTCGTAACAGTGAATGGATGGCCGGGCATATCTCGCAGGCTCACCATATCATGCTTGGACATCTAAAAGAAAGAATGAACGAGATTCATAGCGAAAAACCAATTCTTATAAATTGTAAATCAGGCGCAAGATCGGCGATTGCCGTTAGTCTATTGAAAGCAAATGGGTTTGACCGTGTCCTTAATTTAACAGGCGGGTTTGATAAATGGAAAAAAGAGAATAATAAAGCATTAAATTCCACGGAGCTTACTGCTAAAGGAAAAAGATGATAAGCCAACACCAATATTGCGATATTAACTAGCGCATCGTGGAATGTAAAAAGGAGTTATGGAATGACAATTCTACAATGGTTTCTCACAGTTGCCTCAGGCGGAATTATTGGCTTTACTTTAGGACTTATTGGCGGTGGTGGTTCCATTTTAGCAGTTCCTCTTTTGCTTTATGTGGTCGGGGTGAAAGACCCGCATATTGTTATCGGCAGTACAGCCCTTGCTGTTTCACTTAATGCCTTTTTGAATCTTATACCTCATTCACGTGCAGGCCATGTTCATTGGAGACCGGCAATCGTATTTGCTATACCAGGTGTAGTTGGAGCCATATTTGGTTCTTATCTTGGCAAGCTTTTACCGAGCAAGCAATTGCTGTTTCTTTTTGCCTTACTTATGATTTTTATGGCCATTAAAATAATCCTGCCTAAAAAGACTGTAAAACAGGCAGTAAATACAGAAACAGAAGGTATGAGTTAAATGGATAAATTTAATGGAAAAAAATTAACCCTATTCGGTGTTATGACAGGAATGGCATCAGGCTTTTTTGGCATTGGCGGTGGGTTTTTGGTTGTTCCCTCCTTACTGGCAGCCACAAATATGGCTATCGTTGAAGCAATCGGTACATCCTTGTTTTCTGTAGGAACTTTTGGGCTCACAACGGCACTAAATTACAGCCTTTCTGGATTGGTTAATTGGTTCGTAGTGCTGGCACTTGTTTGCGGCGGATTTATAGGGGGGATCTTTGGTACGATCGTTGCAAAGCGTTTAAGCAAACAACGACAAGCCCTTAATTATATTTTCTCTGCTGTTGTCATAACCGTAGCCATTTATATGATCATTAAAAATGCAGACGCCCTGAATTTATGAATCTGTATTTGGTAGAGACAACCGAAAGGAATAGGTTTCACAATCATATTTTTCTAGTTTATTGTGAAAGTATAGCTAATTTCTATCATTTTCATGGTGGAAATATGATAATTAAATTTATTTGAAAAAGGCGGAGTTCATACTATGATGAAAGTTATCTCAACTAATAAAGCACCTCAAGCGATTGGACCATACTCGCAGGCTATTCGTGTGGATGGATTTCTATTTCTTTCGGGGCAGATCCCGTTGGATCCCGATACGGGAGGGGTAGTTGAAAAGGATATTAGACTTCAAACTCAACAGGTTTTAAAGAATATTCAGGGCATTTTAGAAGAGGAAGATTATTCACTTACTAATATCGTAAAAACGACTATTTTTATAAAAGATATGAATGATTTCCCTGTTATTAACGAAGAGTACAGTCAATTTATGCAGGGGCATAACCCTGCACGATCCACTGTGGAGGTAAGCCGTCTTCCTAAAGATGTGATGATCGAAATAGAGGCGATCGCGAAGAAATAATTTTTGTAGTGATCAGCGATTCCTGAACATAGGTGATCTTTGGCCAATTTTTTAGTATCGAGTACTGCCTAAGTAATCTATGAAACTTTACGATCGCATATAATTCCTTCTTCAAGACTCCTTGGCAGGGCTAAATGAAAGCGTTATCGTATCATTTTCTTTGGATCTTATGCTCCATTGCCGCCTTGTTTGTGATGTCGATCCCTAGATTACACGCACTTCTCTTTCTTCGGATGACCGTTACAACTATTCTTAGCCTAATGATTTTGTATACGGTAAAATGGCTTTTTAGTTTTTGTAATATTTTATCAATTTTGAAAATAATTTTATAAAATCGTAGGTACGGAATGTGACTTTGAGAATCGCGAGTAAGCAGATTCCTGCAGTATTTCAATTATGTATTCATCCTTCCTTCCTTTACTTTTATGTACAGGGAAGGATTTTTTTTTCGGATATGAGATGAATTTTTTCGCATTTGCTAAGACTCCAGCAAAAGCAATGGGCTATTCCAATGAATAAAAATGATCAAACAGTGTTGTATCAACAAAAACAACACCATTCCAGGGTGTTTAAGGTCAATTTTTATTTTGGCATGATTTTTGCAATATAGTTTGGTGTAGTAGTTAACTAGTTAGCGGGATGCGAAATGAATTACAACTTCGATCAGGAAATTAACCGGATGAAAACAGCTTGCGAAAAGTGGGATGACCTTGAGACACGCTTTGGTGTGAAGGATGTCCTGCCCATGTGGGTGGCTGATATGGACTTTACAGGAAAGTAAACCATATAGAATATTGAGGAGGAATTAGGATGGATTACGTAATTGAATATGATTTCAAAAATTTTGTTGATGATATGACTGTAATAGTGGAACAGAGTCAGAATGATAAAGAATGTGTTGTGGAAGCGGAAAGGTTACTTGGTAAATTAATTCAATCCCAATCATGGCTTCCCGCTGAGAAGAGAAGGCCAAGTGATGAGGGATACTCGCGGCATCCGTTGTATTGTGATCCAGAGGACCGTTTCGAAGTGATCGCGCTCGTTTGGAAGCCCGGCCAGAAGACCACTCTTCATGATCACGATGATACATGGGGAGCAGAAGGAGTTGTCGCGGGTCAGGTCAAAGTGACGAATTATATACGATTAGAGGAATTATCAGAGGGAAAAATTGTTAAGTTACAGCCTGCTGATTCCATCGTTGTAAACGAGCAGAATACTGGAAAGCTATTGCCTCCGGCAGACTGTCATATCCTGGAGGGGGTAGGCGATACACCTGCAATCACGATCCATGTTTATGGAAAGCAATTGAGAAAATTTCGGGTTTTCACTCCGTTAGAAGAAGAAGGGCTATATCTTGCAGAAGAAAAGCATGTTGAATACTCCTCTGCTTAGAATTGAATAAATAGAGAATGTGCGTTCCGTTAGGTCTCTACCTTAAAGGATCAGAATTAAAGCCGAAATTTATTATAGGTCAAGATAAAAAACGATGAATCCTTTCCGTTTTTTATCCGTGAAAGGAGAAGCTAAAAATGCATCAAATGTGTAAAATAGGAGATTTCCTTTATTTGCTTATTCCAGAAAAGGGCCATATTGTTGAACAACACCTTCCAAGAAAAGTGGATATCTATTCTAAAGTTTAGAAGACATTGTAAAGGTTTGTACATATACTAAGGGAAGGATATTTTAATAAGAAAAGAAATTTCAAATAAAAAACACGGGGTTCAACTCCCCCGTGTTAAATTACTTCTATTTCTCCTTCTCCAACGTAACTTTCAATCCTTTTTGATAATATTGTATCATCACTTCTTCCGGAACCATGCTTCCACCAGTCCCCCAAACAATATGAGTACTCTTACTCATTTTTTCCACTAAATTATGCTTCAATAAATAATCGATTCCCTCGTTATATAATTTAGTAGGTCCTATCATACCTGCTAGAGCAGAAGGTTCCAAATGAATTCCTTCTGTGTCGACTAATTCCTTTAACATCTTATACAACTGTTCATCGCTAACCGTATAATTCCCACTTAATAAAGGTTCTATAACTTTACCTACAAACCCAGATGGTTTTCCCACAGCGAGTCCATCAGCGTCTGTTACATTATCAATACCAACATCTTGTACAGAAACTTTATCATGAAGTCCAGTCATTAAACCAAGTAACATACATGGAGAGTGAGTAGGTTCGGCAAAGAAACAGTGAACATGATCTTGATACAATAACTTCAAACCAAAAGCTATGCCTCCGGGACCACCACCTACCCCACATGGGAGATAAACAAACAAAGGATGATTTTCATCTATTGTTATCTCTAACTCTTCTAACTGTTTTTCCAATCGAGACGCTGCAACTGCATATCCTAAAAATAGGTCATGAGAATTTTCATCATCCACAAAATAACAGGTAGGGTCTCCATCTGCTTGTATTCTACCTTCCTCTACTGCTTTACTATAATCCGCTTCATATTCAACAACCTTAACATTTTTGCTTCGAAGTAAATCTTTTTTCCATTGTTTTGCATCTGCCGACATATGAACAGTCACATTAAATCCTAACTTTGCACTCATGATACCTATACTAAGCCCTAAATTTCCGGTGGAGCCTACTGCGATTGAATACTGTGAGAAGAAGTTTCGAAACCTATCACTATCTAGGATCGAATAGTCATCTTGAATCGTTAACAATTGATGTTGAAGAGCCAATTCTTCTGCGTGTTTGAGGACTTCATAAATTCCTCCTCTTGCTTTTATAGACCCTGATATGGGAAGGTGACTATCGCACTTTAACAATAATTTACCTAATATATATTGTTGCTCCTTCTGTTCTAAGGATTGCTTCATGGAAGGTATATCCACTAAAGGAGATTCTATGATACCATTCATCTTTTGTGTTTCTGGGAAAACCTTGGCTATATATGGAGCAAAACGATTCAATCTTTCCTCTGCATCACTTACATCCTCTTGAGTAAGAGGGAGTTTTTTAATTCCCGTTTGAAATTTTTCGATATTAGGATTGAGCCAAAATACTTCATCCAACGAAATAAGCTTATTTAGTAAGGGATATTGGTCTTTCCATGTTTGTATATCTTTGTTTTCAAATTCCATCATTTCTATACTCCTCCTAATCGACTTGTAACAAGTAATTAAATGAAATAAAATAAAATATAATAAGTGTTAAATAGAATTTAACATAAAACGAACAGATTGTTAAATGTTATTTAATTTGATTAAATAATATTTAATGATATAGTTGGAGGAGTACGTAAAGATGGAAAATATAGATATTGGTAAGAAGGTTGAAAAATACAGAAAAGCTAAAGGTTTAAGCAGCAGAGAATTAGCAAAGTTAGCTGAAATAACACCTTCAATGTTGAGCCAAATTGAACGTGGATTAGCAAATCCCTCCATTCAGACTCTAAAGGTTTTAGCTAAAACTCTTGACGTTCCTACCTTTAGTTTTTTCATTGAAGAAACAAACACAGCTGATTTAGTTGTTAGGTCTAATCAGCGGAAGAAAATGATCATTGAAAATTTATCTTATGAGCTAGTTTCACCTGATTTTACTGGAAATCTGGCGACAGCCATTATGGATATTCCACCGAAGTCTGCTTCTTCTGAAAAACTTTTGGAACATAAAGGAGAAGAAGTTGCTTTTATTTTAGAGGGAAAAATTAAGCTGCATTTGAATGAAGAAGAACACATATTAGAAGCTGGTGATAGTGTGAAAATACCAGCATATATGAAACATAAATGGGAAAACAATTTTAGTCAAAATGCTGTTGTGTTATTTTCAGTTACCCCACCTACGTTTTAATGTAGATAAATGTAAAGTGATCTTCCACAATCTGGCGCTTTAACAGTATACGGAGATACAAGGATGGGGAGAAATGGATTACAGGGGTGTAAAAAAGGATACAATGAAGAAGTAGCGTAACTATTCGAAATCATCTATAATTTAAACAGACACCTATTGTGGATAATCGCTTAAAAATATTCGTATTAAGAGAGGCGGTAAATGATATGGAAACATCTAAAAAAATCACAGTAGAAACAACTATTCAAGCACCAGTAGAAAAGGTATGGGAATATTGGACAGAGCCAACTCATATTACAAAATGGAACTCAGCTTCAGATGACTGGCACACTCCCATTGCTGAGAATGATTTAAGAGCTGGAGGGAAATTCCATTCAAGAATGGAAGCGAAAGATGGCAGTTTTGGTTTCGATTTTGGTGGAATTTATGATGAAGTGAAATTACATGAGGTGATTGCGTATACACTGGGTGATGGAAGAAAAGTTAATATCACTTTTAAAGGTCAAGATAACGTAACCAAAGTAATCGAAACGTTTGATGCTGAAACTGAGAATTCAATTGAGTTACAGCAACAAGGATGGCAGGCGATTCTAGATAATTTCAAAAAGTATGCAGAGCAAACAACATTTTAAAAAAGCACTAAAATAAATTAATAAAGGTGTCTGTCGCCGATGTGTTTACGAATGAACACACCCGGCGTCAGGCACCTTATTTTTATTGCAAAATCCTCCAAGCCATCAAGCGTATTCTTGTATGGCAGGTTTTTCGATAACAGCTGAGATATCGTTAAAGGTGTTTTTAAAGCATTGGGATTTTAAATATAGATTGGTAAATAAATCTCTACTTCTTCCTCACCATTTTCCATTGGATGATAGGTTTCGATAATATGAGATTCAAGATCCCTTTTATACCCCTGGTCATCTGCCCACTTCAATAAAATGTTATGTAATTTACCAATATTATTTATTTTTCCCCTTGTAGTGACATAGTCCTGTGTCGTTTCAATATATTCCATCCCAACTGGAACTCTTTTTAGAGGTTCATTAACACTTACTCCTACATAATAGTAACCTTCCAGATGGTCGTCATCCCTTTTAGGTTCGAAAAGTGCTATTTCAGTACCCGAATGATTTTCAATTTCATCTAAACGATCTAGAAATTGTTGGGCAAGTTTTGGAATCTCAGTACCAAAATTAGCAAATGCTCCACTGCCATTTAGGCCCACAATTCTGAATGTTTTCTTAACTGTTTTACAATCCATCAACAATCCTCCCAATGATTAATAATCACTTGTATTCTAGTTCTCTTCCATTATAAAAATTCTATTGGCAAGCTCCTAAAGGATTATCATCTGGATCATAGAAAGTAAAAAATTTTGTAGTTCCTTCTCCACCAATTGGATTCACTTTTACATTCTTTTGGAGTAACAGTTTGTGGGTTTCTTCTATATCCGTAGGAATGAAATTATAATATTTCCCCACCCCAAAATTATTTTCTGGAAACTTCATTGGTTGATGATTTAAAGTTCTAACCAGACATACTACTGTCGGAGATTGTTCTCCAATCTTCAATACAGCTGCCTCTTCTTCAATGTAGATTACTTTAAATCCCAGTATTTCTTCATACCATTTAGCTGACAGTTCAGGGTCTTTAACAGGTATAAAAACTCCTTCCATACCCTTTAAAAGTGGTTTGGTCATATTTTCTATCTCCTTGTGGGATTTTATTATATTTACAATTCGATATGTCATTAGTTCAAGGATTCACGGTATGGAAGTGCAATCGAAAGGGCTTACTGTATAGATTGAATTCTTTCATTTGCCGTTAATATTCCATAAAAAAGAGTAAAAAGTATTATGAATTATGATTTTTACTATTAAAGGAAAAGATTAATTCATCTTCAACAGCCTTTATTACCCTTCCGGTATCTTTAAAACCTACTGATAAATATAGTTGTTTTGCTTTTTCATTTTCGGGAACAAAGGTAATAAATATTTCGTCACAATTATATTGATTAACCATTTCTTTTATGACTAAGAGTAATGCTTGCTTACCGTAACCATTTCCTTGAAATTTGTAATCAATCATAATTCTACATATTTCATGGCCAGCCAGTTCGTCCGAATACCCATACATGGTAAAGCCTATTGGCGTATCTACATGATAAATCGCTTTAACTCTCCAATTCTCTTCTATACTGGCTTGCGCTAAGGATAAACAGTTTGATGCAATTGTTTTTTCGAATACTCTGTTTTGTTGGTCTTGTGCACTGCTAAGTCTTATAATGTCTAACCAGTTTTGTTTATTTACTTCTTTTAATGTAATCATTTCAATTCCCTCTAATCAAAATTTTAATACTCCTTTAATAAATTCTCCTTTTGGTGAAAATAACCTTTTTTGTGTTGACAATTCCAAGGCGGCTATATAGAATATTGAATAATTTTGCAAAATTATAAATTTGATTCGCTATTTAACGAATCAAATAAAAGGAAGATTGGTATGGAAAATGTAAATCAATGGTTATCAAAACATGTACGCTTTATTTACTCGCCGTTTCGTGAGCTCATGACCAGTTTACATGTTTTGAATAATCCCTCCCATCACCTGACGAGGCTAGAATGGGTGGAAAAAATAAAATGTAACATGTCACCTTCTTTATGGGAGACGTGCTGTTTCTTTGGTGAGTTAAGTAATGAATGGTTAAACTTTCTTGATTTAGTTGATGTTCTTCAGTATGAGGAAAAACATGTTGAAGAGGTCATTGAACGAATGAAACTACTAAGTGAAAAGGAGTTTCTCTCTTTATTACTAGGAAATCGGGCTAATTTGTCTTTAAGCGAATGGACTGCAAATGAAATGGAAGTTCGTTCAAAGCCAGGATACTATCGAGAAATGCTTTGTGACTTTCTTTATTGTTATCACCAAGAGTATTTCTCTAGAGAATTGTTCCGGGTTGAACCATGGTTAATCAAAGCGGTTCATGAAATAAAGAATGAATTTGAAGAGAATCCTATGAACGCCATGAATTCGGTCCATCCCCGGTTCAAGCTAGATGCCAGGACGTTAAAGTTCTACAAAGCAGAAACATGGGTCTTTCAATATGAAGAGATTACTAGGTTAACGATTTATCCATCTAGTTTTATAGCACCTCATCTGCTTGTTGGAATGGAAGTCCCAGAAATCATTGTTTATTTACAGGTACCTCTTCCAGACGAGAATATAGAAGATGCCGTTCCAGAGGATTTATTAACGATCCTTTCTGCTTTAAGTGATCGGTCACGCCTGCAGATCCTTAAATTGCTCTATCATTATTCCTATTGCACACAGCAATTAACAGAGTCAACAGGTTTGGCAAAAGCTACGATTTCTAAACACTTAAAGATTTTAGAGAAAGCAAATCTTATTAAGGGAGAACGGCATGGATATTTTGTATTTTATAAAGCAAACGAAAAAACGTTGGACCAATTAAAGGTCGACCTTAACCAATTTTTTGATCAGCCTTTTATTGGCCATAAGGAGGAAAAATAATGTGGTTAGCCTTTTCTGCTACGTTTCAGCGTAATTATCTCGTGATGAAACGGGCATTTCCTTGGTCATTCTTTTTAGGTCATATATTAAGCGGTTTTTACATCATCATCTTTGCCTATTTAACTTACTTTTACGTTTTCAAAAAAGATTTGTCAGTAAGCTTTTCTACCTATGCGGGCACGGATGATTATCTTTCCTATGTGATATTAGGAGGACTACTCTATTCCTTTTCAGTATCCCTCTTAATGATTGCAAGTAGAGCGATTATCACGGAACTAAGAGAAGGTACTCTCGAAGCCCTGCTTCTAACCCCTTCCTCCAGAAAAGGATATTTTCTTGGTTATGTGGCGCAAGGATTAACTCGTGTAGGTATTGAATTCGCAGTCATTACGGTTACTGGTTATTTTTTTGGACTTCATTTACAAAATATTAATTGGCTTAGTGTCATTATCGTTCTGTTTGTTTTGATTGTTTCTACCTTTAGTCAGGCGCTCGTGCTCGGTTCATTTATGCTCTATTTCAGAGATACCTATATTACACAAAACACCCTGTTTGTCTTGATGGGGTTAGTTTGTAGTATTACGTTCCCAGCCCATTTTCTTCCAGAGGCGGTAAGGTGGATTGGAACGATTATGCCTCTTACCTATGGGGTGGATGCATTAAGGTTGGTTTGGATCGAAGGAAAATCACTTTCCGATATCCTCCCTTACCTATGGAAAATGATCATTCTAGGAATCATCTATTTTCCAATTGGTACTTTTTTTATAAAGAGAATGGAAAAGTACGTATTAGAAAAGCATTTTGGATAAGGAGTGTTGATTTTTATGATAGAAGCTAAGAATCTCGGAAAAGTCTATACTGTGAAGAAAAAGATAAACTTTTTTCGCTCTGAAAAGGAGAAAGTCAATGCTGTAAAGGGACTTAATTTAACGATTGGTGAAGGAGAGATCGTTGGATTACTAGGCTTAAACGGTGCTGGTAAAACAACTACGATTAAAATGCTGAGCACTCTGTTAAATCCATCAGCAGGAAAAATCACTATTGATGGCCTCGATGCTGTTAAGGATGCAATAAAGGTCAAAAGTATGGTTAACATGATTGCTGGTGGCGAAAGAATGTTGTACTGGCGTTTGACCGGAGCACAAAACCTCCGCTACTTTGGTAAGCTATACGGATTATCAGGAGGTGTGTTGGAGGATCAAATTCAAAATTTATTAGAGGAAGTAGGGTTGACAGAAGCTTCTAATACGCCAGTAGAATTGTATTCAAAAGGAATGAAGCAAAGGCTGCATATAGCCCGTGGACTCATTAATAACCCAAAGTATTTATTTTTAGATGAGCCAACACTTGGACTCGATGCTCCAGTTGCGAAACAACTTAGAGAAATGGTTAAAAGTTTAGCAAAAAATCAGGGGAAGGGAATCCTACTTACCAGTCATTATCTTAAAGAGGTAGAAGAACTTTGTGACCGAGTATATATCATCGAAAAAGGTTCTTTAATTTTGCATGATACTCCTGAAAATATTACTGCATCAGTCGTAAAGAATTATCATGTGAAAATAGAAAGCAGCGCTTTATCTACTTCCCAGCAAAATAGAATCAAACAAAGTCTTACAGGCTGTTCCATTGAATTCTCTGAACAAGGGGATTCTTCGGAAATGCAAATTATTGCTCCTTTTGATCCGACAGCATTAATCATTAGTGTTTGCATTAAAGAATCAGTGGCCATTCAAAAGCTTGAACTGAAACGTCCTCGTCTAGAGGATGCTATTCTAACATTAGCAAAGGAGAAATTGGCATGAAGCTCCTTTCAATTCTAGTAGCAGAGACTATAAAAAGTCACCAACATAACTTTCATAATAAACTCATTTACTTTTCACTGCTAATCTGGCCAGCGCTTTTATTTGTAACATCCTATTATTCTTTTAAACCATTTAACTTATCAGATTCAAGTCCACTTTCTGCTTACATGGACGTTGACCAAATTACGATGTTTCTATTAACGGGCTATTTAGGATATATCTTTTTTTGGAGCCTTGTTCAATCGGCTTGGGGAATGTCATATGAACGACAAGCCGGAACACTTGAACTGATTTTTTTGACTCCTGTTTCACGTATAGTAGTTATGTTTTCACGAGCTGCAGGTAATCTTCTGGAAGCTGTATGGCTTTTTACTGGGTTCACTCTATTCGTTCTGGTGGTTACAGGTAATGCTGGAGATATTCATTGGTGGAATGTACCTTTAGGATTAGGATTACTGAGCGTATCGGCTATTGTCTGGGGTGGGTTTCTTAACATTGTATTTCTATTCTCACGTGATGCGGGGATTCTGTTTACCATCTTTGAAGAACCGATGCAATTTTTCTCAGGTGTAAGGATACCCGTTCTTGCCTTTCCATTATGGGGGAAAATGATTGCTCTGATCTTCCCATTAACCTATGTCCTTGAAATTTTTCGTGATTTAGTGCTTAACGGCAAAGGATTGGTTGAGTTGGCAGAACAATTTATTGTCCTTTTTGGAGTCCTAGCCTTTTTGGCGATAGTTTCTGCTTTCCTATTAAAAAAAGCAGAAACCCATGCAAAGGAAACAGGCAATATGGTGCTTTTTTAACGGAGTTTTTGTAGTGAGAGGTATCATCCATGTGAATTTTGGTGATGGTGGAATCGCTTAGGCACGTAAATTTCAAATCGGCACGTAAGTTAGGTTTTTCTTAATAAACCCATAAAGAGATGGGTGGTACATTCGATCCTACGGCTACAAAAAGAAAAGCTGCCATTAATATGACAGTGTTCATCCAACTTGCAGATAATTTTATAGGTTCCGTTGCTGCTTATTGATCAACAGCTATAAAACGTTTCCGATTCTTTAATTGATATATAATAGCAACGGTCCATAATCCGATAATTAGAACATAAGCTAGCGTCGCCAAAGAAACTGGTAATGCGACGGTTTTAATAATTGTCATTGAATTGGTAAGGATAATAAATCCCCCCACTAGCACCCCTAACATATAGGAAGGAACGATTCTTACAAGCCAAGCTGCTATAGGTGCCGCAATCACTCCGCCAATCATAAACGCTATGACCCATTGCCATTGATACTGTTCCACTCCTAGAAACAAGATGAATCCTAAAGTCGCTGATACAGCAATGGCAAATTCACTTGTATCTACTGTTCCAATCACTTTTTTAGGGGAAATCCCATTTCTTGCAATCAATACGGGAGCGGTGATGGGACCCCATCCTCCGCCTCCAACCGCATCAAAGAAGCCGCCCGCTATACCAAGTGGAGTTAAGAATTTACTTGAAAAGGTTGACCCTTGATTCTTAGATGGTAAATGGTTGAAAAATAGAAAACGGATTAGAATATACAACCCTAAAAATATTAAAAAAACAGAGATAAACGGTTTGATTTTATCACCAGGCAGACTGCTAAGAAAAGCCGCCCCTATAAACGCACTAACCGCACCAGGGATGGTTAGTTTCCATAAAATTCTTTTATCTACATTTTTAAACCATAGGTGTGATGCTCCAGATGCGGCAGTTGTAGCAATTTCAGCCATATGAATCGAAGCAGAGGCCGCTGCAGGTGCTATCCCAAACATTAATAGTAATGAGGAGGATGTTGCTCCAAATCCCATTCCCAAGGAACCATCGACTAGCTGTGCTAAAAAACCAATTGCTGAAAAAATAATTAATTTTTTCAAATTCAATCCTCCCTAAAACCAAGTAATCTTATATGGATTACATGGTATGCAGGAAACTTTGTAAATGTTTATTTTTTCAGAACATTGCGCTTTATTTTTAGTAAGATAAAAGTTCTGAAACCTTGCCTTACAAATGGATCTAATCCTCGACATAAAAATTTCTTGAAAACAACCCAAAGTTTGTTTTTTAAAAGGGTTTAGGGCAGTTTTAATCAAATGATTGATTGGAAATATTGTTAGCAGACTTTGTCGAAACTAGGGTGAATATGACTGCAATTTCGTCTATGTACCGTTCAATTCTAAAAATTATGCTTCCATGTGCAGCCAATCATAGTACATGACTTCGCCTGTCTTGTGCGCATAACGTAACGGCTTGCTCTCATATTGATTTTCAAGCAATTGTTCGAGATAGAACTCTTTTAATTTGTTGGTTAAGATCCCATAAAAGAAGGCAATAGGTTTTACTACTAACTTGGTAGATTTCAGTTTACGAATCAGCTGCTTAAAGGACTGAATGGCGATAGCAAGAACATCCTCTTTTTCTTTATCACATTCAAATCGAAAAGCAGCGATTTGGACCATATGCCAGTATTCTTCAATCGTCTTCGCATCGGAAAAGAAGTATTTTACGAGCTGGACAAATGCTTGTGGAACTTTATCACTAACAAAAGTGTTATCTAACTCAATCGGCGCTTCGTTACGTTTACTATTCTTTTTAATATTAGTTTTTAAAGGATTATTAGTTTCTTTAGGCTGGTCCATTTTTTTCACTTTGGGTGGTTCACTTGCAGGAAAACGATTAAAGCAATATAGGTTGCTAGACTGTGATCCATTTATCCGTTCTGTTTCATAAATGGTGAGGATTCCGAATTCTCTGGCTTTGATGATCATCCGTTTAAAGGTAGAGCGGGAGATTCCGTTACCTTGATACTCATCATTAATCGCTTTTAGCAAAGTTCCAACCTTTGCATTTGAAACTCCTGGTACTTTTACAGAAAAACGAACCAGCCGTTTCAAACCGATAAGCTCCCCCTTTGAGAACTCCTGCTTCTTCACCGCCAACCACATCTCCACATGCGTATTGAACTCCTTCACACTTTTAAACTGAGAATACCGTTCAAATCCTTCAATGCTGCCTGATTTTAAATTCATAAAAATGCACCACCCTTTCTACCCTCTATATAGGAATCTAGAGGGCAAAAGGACATGGTCAATTGAAGAAAGTTGTTACAGAATTGTGTACTCTATGTGGAAAATCACGGAACCTGGTAAAGAATGAAAAACAACATTTCAAGACAGACAAAGGTTCAGCACTAGACAAGGTTCCCTTTTCAAAAATAGTAGAGGTTTCTTTAAATAGTTCGAAAAAATGTAAAAAATTACAAGGAAAAACTCGATTAAAGTCGAATACAATTATCTGGGATTGTAATAGTTTTGGAGGACTGCTATTTCTACCTAGATAAAAAATGGAGGAATATGAATGGTTAAAAAGGGGCTGTATTTGTTTTTGTTATTGGTAGTTTTTATGAGCTTTACAATTGGAAATGTACATGCTTCCCATATTATTGGTAAAGGGGGAGCCGAAGTCCATGGTACGGATTCAACAAAACCAGCGGTACATGCAACCATTAAAGATAATGGAGCACCCGTAGAAAATGTTCTTGTTATGATTCAGGAAAAAGGAAAGTCAAATTGGATCCAAACAAGAACAGATGCTTCCGGAACATTTAAGACCAAATTAACAGATGGTACTTACGCTATTAAAGGAATTGCAAGCAGCAGTTTTAATATCTATGGTACAAATGAAAGTTTTGTAGTGGAAGAAGGGAAAATTCAGGGAGAAATTAATCTTTCTGAAAAAAAACATGGCAAGAAGCCTTTAGCCCAATCTGGTAATTTGAATGGTGTGATCAAGGAAGGAAGCAAAGGACTAAAAGCTGACTTGGTCTTCTTAAAGGATAACAATGGATATGTGGCCGATGTTTATACCGTATCATCAAAGGGTGATGGAAGCTTTTCGGCTTCACTTCCTGACGGAGACTATTCCCTTAATGGAATAGAAGTTGATGGGGGCATTTATATATATGCGTTAAGTTTCAAAATTGAAGGCGGAATAGTATTAGTAGATGGCGAACCTGAAGACCATCTGGCTATTAATGTCCCAATCGACAAATATGCAGGAAAACTAGCGGATTCCTCCAAACCATTGTCTGGAGCAAACATCGTATTAGAGAAACAAGGAAATGAATACGATGAATTTATCCAGGAAGTTATTACGAATAAACAAGGGACATTTTCTTTAAGGGCACTGTCGGACGGATTGTATTCCCTAAGTGTCTATCACGATACATACTCATCGCGGAAACACATTACGTTTGAAGTGGTGGATGGGGATATTTATATTAACGGGCAAAAGACTGAATTAGTTAAATTGATGGTTCCTGATGTGAACGTACAAGGTACCATCATGGATGGCAATAAGCCTATTTCTAATGGAAATATCACGTTCGAGGGAGAAACAGCTGACGGCGGAGAATATAACATGTATTATGCCGTCGTGGACTCCAAAGGGGAGCTGCAATACAGGCTGAAGGATGGACAGTATAAAATAATTGAGATTAATGAGGAGTTACGTAATACACGTGTGGACGTTCCTTTCGAAATCCGTGAAGGGCAACTTGTTCAAAATGGTCAGGTCTTATCGACGTTAACCATTGAACTACAGCCGATTTCTCTTTCCGGAAAATTGATCGATTCAGGAACGGCTGTACAAGGTCGAGTTGATATCCAAAATGTTGAAAATTATGAATGGTACCATGCTGTAACAGATGACAAAGGAATCTTTTCGTTACGGCTGAAGGATGGATCCTATGAAGTGAGGAACGGTTCTCTATTAGATGGACAAGAGGAGTTCCGGGCCTCAACTAAGTTTGAAATCATCAATGGCCAGTTATTTGTTGATGGCGAAAAACGAGAGTTACTAGAATTACAGGTACCTCCAATTAGTTTACATGGCATTGTTAAGGAAGGTGACCAGGCAGTAACGTTTGGTTCCTACATGGTTTGTTCTAATGACCAAAGCTTTTGCAGCGGACGAAGCTTAAATCCGGATGGAACGTTCAAATTGCGGCTATCAGATGGTGACTATATATTTAGCAATGTTCAGCTTGAGGATGAAACATCGGTAACGATTAATCAGGATTTTTCAATCCTTGATGGAAAAACCTACGTCAATGGGCAGCTTCAGGATCTTTTAGAGATTTCTGTTCCCGCTGTTACCTTAACCGGAATTTTGACAGAATCAGGGAACCCTATTACTGGTAGCCTATCTATCTCGCAAACTAACAATGATGGATATCCTCTAACATTTTGGGGAAGATCAGATGAAGAAGGCAGATTCAACTTCCGCCTGCCGGATGGCGATTATAAAGTGTCTAGTGTTCATCTGGACGACAGAACAGAATTCCGTACAGAAAAAGAATTCAGTATCGTTTCGGGTCAATTAAATGTAGACGGTCAATTACAAGACTCTCTTGAGATATCCATTCCGCCTGTTACGTTAAAAGGAATTTTGATAGAATCGGGGGACCCACTTGCTGGGCAGATTAACATTACGGAAATGTACGATGCTGACAACCCAATACAGTTAATGGCTTGGGCAAATGAAGAAGGTCAATTTCATTCCCGCCTGCCGGATGGAACTTATAGGGTAAGTAATGTCTATCTTCAGGACGGTGGAGCATATAGTCCTGAAATCGAGTTTCAGGTCGTATCCGGCCAACTATATGTTAATGGGCAGCTACAGGAAACTCTAGAAATTTCGGTTCCCCCTGTTACGTTAAAAGGGGCCCTTTCTGATTCCGGGAACCCGGTTAGTGGAGGTATATCCATTATGGAACGGGGGAATTTGGATTATCCACATTCTATCTGGGTCCAAGCAAATGAAGAAGGCAAATTTCAATCCCGTTTGAAGGATGGAAATTATCGGGTTTACTATGTAACGCTAATTGATGGGACCTCGTTCAATCCTTTTATAGAATTTAGCATTGTTTCTGGTGTGATATATGTTAACGGAGAACAGAAAGAAGAACTAGCGATCGAGGTTCCTCCTATTAATTTTACAGGAAACGTTTATTATGGTGGAGAACCGCTCATACAAGGTTACATGGGCGTCAACTCGATAGGTCAAACTGGGGGAATGGGGGAAAATATTTGGATTCAAAATGGCTTTTATCAGTCCCGGCTTCCAGATGGTGATTATGAAATTGCTTATGTTCAAGATTACCAACATGGATCCTTTTCCCTTAGTAAGAAATTTACCATTTTGGATGGAAAGTTATTGGTTGACGGTCAGGAAGTATATACTTTAGACCTTAATTTATAGTATGCCAGGGGGACGGTTCTGACGGCTTTTTTCCCCACCAATTAATTTGAAGATAGCTGTATAACAAGAGGCCGGTTCATTCGTAGTAACCCGGCCTCTTTCCGTCTACTTCAATATCAGTAACGATGTAACAGCAATCTCCTCCCCGGAACATTCCGCGGGGGAGTTTTTTTAGTTTTATTAAGTATGCGTATAAAGGGTTTGCTGGAGATTTAATCGATTTCTGTAGGACTTGGTCCATAAAAGATAACGGTCCTATAATAGAGGTCGTTATATAAAATAATAATTCTGACCCAAATAATAGTGTCCAGATTAATCAATTTGATTTTAAAGAAAGTTCGGAGTAGTGAACTAGGAGAATATTATAGCGGAAATTTGAATCTTGGATTTCGCAATAATCTGAGGAGTAACGGTGAAGAAGAAAATAATTTTTCCCGTTGTACTGAACTAATTGATTTTTCAAGAAGAACACTCCTTTTAATAATCTTTAACTATGTAAAATTAATCTACCAGTATCGGCTCCACCTTCGCCAAATACCATGATAGCCACGCATGCTATCCCCACTACTAATAGAATAATCAATCATTGTTAAAAGCTTGCTTTCCCGAAGTTAAGGTTTTGTAAATCTTTATACCAGTTAAGGGAACATGAGACACTCGGGGGACTGTAGCATTTCAAGGCTGTACCTAGGTTCCTTTTATAAAATGAAAAAAGGAGAGATCCGGATGAGCAGGTTGTTGATTAATGAAAGTCCCGTAATGATAATCCCAAGTTTGACAGTCAAGATTGGATTACATGAGGATGTGGTGTTGCAGTAGATTCATTATTGGATTGGGATAAGCAGGATAGTGATAAGAGAATGTCTGAGGAGGATTTTAACTTAGATGAATAAGAAAGAGATTTATAAGTTGATCGTACTCATTCAAGTCTATTATGAAAACTTTCATTTTGATCAAAATAAGCTGGATTCCCGGCATATGGTCCTTCAAAAATATACGTATGAAAGAGTGCACGAGAATCTATTGGAATTTGTTGTACATTCGCCGCATCCACCAATGATTTGTGAGTTGGTCCAGAATACATCGGGAGGTTCACGCGATATACCTGTTTTCACGGAATCGATTTGACTGCCGGGGAAGATCCTGATGAAGATCAGACCATGGGAAGAACAACAACCATGGGAACGACGAAGCCGTGGTGACCGTTCTGATGGCTTTCTAAAGAAAGTAGACAAAAACAAGAGAATGCCATGGATCCATTCCCTTGTTTAATCCAATTACCTTTAGAAATGGTTTTCAAAAGACTTAAGTTAAGGTATATCACTAATGCCACTAAATAAAAAAATACCTGAACGGAATCGATAAAATCATATGTACCCGTTTATTAAGTATAAAGAAAAAGTCAATATCATTATTTAGGGGTTTAGAATATTTATCGTCCAATAATAACCTATTATAATCATTAAGCAGTTTGTCTAGTTCTTGGCTGCAATGGATGGTTTCTTCATTTTGAAGTCCTTTTGTCATTCCTAAATTAATCATTTCGTTTTTTTTCTCTTTTATAGCAGCTTCACATTGTTCTAGTCTCATTGCAGATTACACCTCGTAAAATTTCAGTAAAATTTCAGTAAACTGATTCTAGTAGAGTTGAATTGAATTATAGCATCTTTTAACTTATTTGGAATAGATTCGATAAAACAAGATAAAAGGAGACAAAAATAGACGAGGCTTGTAGGTTTTCGACAAAAGGGCCAGTTTACCTCACGCATATGATAGTCCCTAAAGAGTTGTAGGGCTTTAAGGCTGGTATTCGAAGAGTGTTCCACCAACTAATAGGTAGATAGTAAGCTAGTCAGCAATATAAAAAAACCGAGTTTCTTCTATAAATATACTACAGGAACTCTATCTATAAATTCATAAAAGCGAAAAGCGATAAACTATTAGAAAATAGGCTATGGCACGTACATTTTTAGCCTTGTGTCTTTTTGTTGGGAAAATTCAAAAGGTTTTGAAATATAATTGAAAGTGTTTCCAATATCCTTTAAAATAATTCATAATAAGAAATTTGTATGGGAAGGTGTACCTGATGATTCATTATGAAAAATTACCTACTGATGTATTAATAGATTTTTTTAATGAAATTAATCAAAACATAATTAAAGGGATATTTTCTAAGATTATGTATTATGAATTAGGATTAATCATTACAGTTATGAATCGCAGGGGTATTACTTTAAATAAACCAGTTGATTTTGAAAAAGTAGTGGATCAACAAATGATGGAAAAATTAAATGCTTAATACTCTAAAATATTTAAAATGTCTCTTCACTAAATTCTGAGGTTTCCACTCATTTCCAAAATCAACTATATTAATCAAACACCCTTGTCTACAGACAAGGGTGTAATTTTTATCTATTAGAAACTTAGAGAGAGGAGGCTAAATAATGAATATGAGGAAATGTTGGATATCCTTATTGTAAGAAAGGAAACACATGTCATAGTCTTGGGCATACTTGCTTTCTGACTGTTTAAATCACTCGAAACCTAATTTTCTTATATCTTCTTTGACATCGCATTTTTACTTTACAAATGCGTTTTTTTGCATAGTTTACAGTATTTATCACAAACTAAAAAAAATTCGTGTTAAAAATTGGTTACTTTACGTTTTAGAGGGGATGCATGTGATGTTTCGCTTTTTAAAAAAAAGAATCCTGCAACAGATGACGCACGAAGTAAATCAAAAGAAGCAAAATCACGAAAATCCAAATCAAATCTTTCCTACTCTTATGGAAAATATTGAACAAATTAAAAGGCTGCTGCATTCTCCCAATGATCTTATCATTCGAATCGTTACAATCGGAAATTCTAATCATCGTTGTGCGATTGTTTATATTGATGGCTTAGTTGACAAGGATATTGTAAATACGCAAATTCTTAATAATATTCAACTTGGTATGGTGCAAGCAAATAAAGAAATTCCAGACAATGATAAGGAATTGGTAATCGAACTGGAGAATGAAATCCTCTCAATAGGTGAGCTGAAAAAAGTTCAAACGCTCGATGCTGTCATGTTTGCTGTTCTTTCAGGAGAAACCGCCATTTTTGTAGAGGGAACAACTGATGTATTACTGATTGGCACGAAGGGTTGGGCAAGCAGAGGAATTGAAGAGCCAGTTTCAGAAGCATTAGTCCGTGGACCAAGAGAAGGGTTTACTGAAAATGTGCGGACAAATACAGTACTGATCCGAAGACAAATTCGCGATCCAAATCTTCGTTTTGAAAACTTTCAGGTTGGGAGGCGTTCGAAAAAGGATCTTTTCCTAGTCTATATCGATGGTATTGTTCACCCTGAAATTGTCAAGGAAGTAAAAAAGAGATTGGATTCAATCGATATGGATGATGCACCAGAGTCTGGGTTCATTGAACAATGGATTGAAGACAGTTTTATGTCTCCTTTTCCTCAGATTCTTCATACGGAAAGACCTGATAAAGCTTGTGCCTCGATTTTAGAAGGAAAAGTCGTAATTATCTTAGATGGAACACCTTTTGTCTTAATTGCACCAGTAACGTTTGTAGCTTTAATTCAATCGCCAGAGGATTATTATGAACGTTGGATGATCGGTTCTCTCATTAGAATATTAAGATATGTTGCAGCTTTTATTTCCTTGTTTCTTCCAGCACTATACATAGCTCTTGTTTCCTTTCATCAGGGAATGATTCCGTCAAAACTGGCATTTTCCATCGCTGCTTCACGTGAAGGTGTACCTTTTCCAGCAGTAATGGAGGCATTCATGATGGAAATTACGTTGGAGCTGTTAAGAGAAGCAGGGATTCGCTTACCAAAGCCGGTTGGTCAGACGATTGGTATTGTTGGCGGCTTGGTTATTGGTGAATCTGCCGTACAAGCTGGAATTGTCAGTCCAGTTATGGTAATAATCGTTTCTGTTACTGCGATTGCTTCTTTTGCAGTCCCTTCCTATAGTGCGGGAATCGCATTTCGGATGCTTCGCTTTGTAACTATGCTTACTTCAAGTATTTTCGGTCTTTATGGCATTATTTTAACGTATATAATGATCAATGTTCATCTTGCGAGACTTAAAAGCTTCGGGTTGCCTTACACAGCGCCATTTTCACCAAACTTTAAACATGATTTAGTGGATTTGGTTATCCGAGCTCCTCTTATCATGTTATCGAGAAGACCTAAATTTATGCAAACGGAAGATGAAAAACGTATGGATACAAAGGGGGAGTAGCTCATGAAATCCTTTGAATATGGTGACGAGGAAATTGGAAAAAAGGAAGTCATATTCCTGGTCGCTAATATGATCATTGGTTTTGGGATCCTTACTCTTCCACGTGCCATTGTAGATGTCACAAAATCAATAGATGGCTGGATATCCATTTGTCTTGGTGCATTAGTTGCACTTATTTTTACCGGAGTGGTTGCACGATTAATTACAAGATTCCCTAAGAAAAACCTTTTTGACATTTCGAAGTCCATTTTTAATAAGCCAGTTGCAATGGGTATCACCTTTTTATTTGCCTTATATATGATGCTCTTTGTTAGTTATGAAATGAGGGGGGTCGCGAGCATTGCCAAGCTATATCTGTTTGATGTCACTCCTGTCGAAGTCATTTGTCTCGTTTTTCTGTTAGTGGTTGTATATGGAGTAGCAGGTCCAAGCGCTGCGTTATTACGATTAAATATTATGTTTATACCCATCATCCTTTTTATTATATTAATCTTAATCATTTTTAATATCAGATTATTTGAAATGGGAAATATCAAGCCTTTTTTTATTACGGGGTGGTTCGATGTCATTAAGGCTTCAAAGGAAACAGTATTCTCTTTCTTAGGCTTTGAGATTTTATTATTTTATAATGTGCATATTAATCAACCGAAAAAGACTATGAAAGCTTCACTAATTGGAATTACCATCGCCTTTCTTTTATATCTGATTGTGTTTTTTACATTAATTGGTGTGTTTGGCGTAGAAGTTACGGCTAATCTCAATTTCCCAACAGCAGAATTAGCAAAACAAGTGGAAGTACCAGGTGGATTTTTTGAGAGATTTGAATCCATATTCTTCACGATATGGGTTATGACATTATTCAGTACAGCTGCAATGGCATTTGATGTCACTCTTTTGGCACTTGGTGCAATCTTCAAAAAGATAAAGAGAATAACGTTCATCTTTATCTTAACACCAATCATGTATATAATTGCGATGGCACCTCAGGATTTTAATGAATTATCTAAATTTGGATCATTTATCAGTTATTTAGGTATCGTGTTTAGTATGATTATTCCTTCTCTATTGCTCATTATCGCTAAAACAAGCGGGGTTAAGGGGAATGTATAAAGGTTTATTATATGTCAGTTTATGTTTACTTCTAACTGGTTGTTGGGATCAGGTTGAGAGTGAAGAACGTGGATATGTGATAGGAGTGGGTATCGATCCTTCAGATCATGACACTTTGGAGGATCGAGATGAGGAAGAGGCGACCGAGGATTCCATTGCTAAAGAGAGGTTTAAGGTGACATTTCAATTTGTGGTTCCAAGTGCTTTACAAGGTAAAGGGGGAGAGTCCAGTCAAATTCAAGATCCGTTTCTAAATGTTGCAGCCAGCGGTAATACAATGTTTCAAATTGTTCGTAATATATCGAAAAAAATCGCACGATCCCCATATTTCCAGCATATTAAGATGATCATAATCTCAGACGAAGTAGCGAAAAAGGGATATCTTCCTGAGGTATTAGATTTTTACTTGCGAGATCATGAAATGCGACGAGAAACAAAGATCATGATCACTAAGGATACAAGCAAGGATATTTTTGAATCAAGAACAAAAGTAGAGAGATTACCTGTTATGTATATTGATTCGATAACAGATAATGCTTTCAAAAATGGGGAGTTATTACCTCCAGTGAATATTGGAAAGGTCCATAAATATTTACTGGGAATCAACAGCTTCCTCATTCCTTTCATTAAGTCGAATGGTCAAAAAGTAGATTTGTCTGGCTCTGCCATTTTTAAAGGAGATAGTAAAAAAATGATTGGAGCCTTAAATGGAATGGAAACAATGGGAGTCAATTTTATTACAGGTGAACTAAAAGGAGGGGTTATTGAAGTCATTATGGATGGTCAATTGGTCGTATTTGAAATTAGTGATACAAAAAGAAAAATACATGCGAATGTCACCAATAAAGATCAAATAGACTTTACGATTGATGTTGTGGTTGAAGGTAATTTGGGTGAGGATTTTGGAGATTATCATATATCTGAACCTAAAACGGTTGCTAAATTGGAAGAAAAAGTGGCAAAAGAAATTGAGAAAATAACAGCTGGAGCGATTGAAAAAACGCAAAAGGAATATAATGCCGATGTTTTAGGATTAGGCTCCTATTTACATCAAGAACACTATGATAGTTGGAAAACCATTAAAAATGATTGGGAGAGTGGTTCACATTATTTTTCAAAAAGTAACATACGCGTTAATGCCAAGATCAATGCACGTAGTATCGGGACGATCATAAAAACCCAAAAATAAAGGAGGTATACCATGTGGGACTTTATAATAGGAAGACTTCCTTCGAAGCTCATCCTCATAAATGCAGTTTTCTCTTTGTTAATCCCACTAGGAATTTATAAGTTAAATAAAGTGCTCCATAAATTTGGTGATCCTCCATGGAAAAATAATCAAAATCCTAAATAAAATTCTAAGGTCTGTGTTGAGGAAGTAGTATAGACATTAACATGCCTCCATTTCTTATTGGTCTGAGATTATTTACCTTCATCATAATGATGGAGTTTTTTTATTATGATGTAGACTTTTATAAAGAATCAAAACCTTTTTCCTTCTCAGGTAGTCTAATATTTAGTATAGCAGGTTGTGGGGAGGCGAAAATTTATGAATGTTTTTTTAAGAACATGTGCTCTGTAATGTTAGAACCAAGGATCTGTTAAATTATGGTAATGCGAATGTCCCCCTATTTAATGATGAACGGAAATGCAAGGGAAGCGATCCAATTTTACGAAAAAGCATTGGATGCGAAAGTCCTTTTTAGCCAAACTTTTGGAGAAATGCCAGAAAATCCCGAATTCCCTTTACCAGAAGAAGCAAAGGAACAGATTGCACATGCTATGATGAAGGTTGGTGAAACCGACTTCATGTTTTCAGACACTTTTCCAGGTCAAACCAGTCGTTCTGGAGATCAAGTTACGATCTGTATTTCAGTTAACGATATTGAAAAATCAAAACAAATTTTTGAATCCTTGCAGCAAGACGGCCAAGTAAAAATGCCGCTGCAGGAAGCTTTTTTTAGCCCTGCTTATGGAATTGTAACGGACAAGTTCGGTGTAACCTTTCAAATTTACACAGAGGGTCAACAATAAATTATTATTTTTTTCTAGAATAAAAATAAACCCCTTTGATAATCTAAAGGGGTTTATTTGTTGCTCTTAATTGGAAAATTACTTATTTTCAGTTCCAACCTTAAAATCAAAAGGTGAGCTCTAATAAAAACCAGAGAGAGGAACACCTTTAATGATGTACATAAAACAGCAACTAGTTCATGATTTCCGAATAAGATATTTTGTAATCTATTATGGCGGTAATAGCTTTGTATTAATCGTATTCATTCTTCTTATTATTATTGTAGGGGCTTCATTCATGTACTAATCTATTCGAAAAAGGGTTAATTGGTTTAAAGATATCCTGTCAAGAGGAGGTGTAACATTATGTCAGACGGTCATGGGCATGGTTCTGCTTTTGCTTTAATCGTGGTCCTTTTCATCCTATTAATTATTGTTTACTTAACTATTCTAAAAGTAAAAAAAGCAATTGCAATAATGCAAACGCTACGTGGAAATATCTTATCTAAGCGTTTCTGTGTAAAAAAATATATACAATCAAAACTAAAGCACATAAATCATTACTACCGATTTCAGTATTTAGAGATGTTAAAATAACAGGGTAATCGACTTTTTTTATTCTTTGTAGATTTGTCCGCACCCTGATACAAAAACAATCATAGTTTATCTAAAAGAATAAGAAAGGAAGAAGAAGTCATTGGTGGAGAATGATAATCAACAGAAACAGGTACCGTATGGAGAAATTGACCGATTCTCAAGATTAATATTTGGCCGAGGAATTTACAAAGAAGGCGAAAATAATTCACAAGAATTGCCCAAACAAAAAGAGCAATCATCTTTCGATCGTAGAACAAATCGGAAGGATGATTTGTTTTTTGGCTTCAGGAGAAAAGAACCTGCGACAAGCACTCACACCATTCTAAATCAGATTGATCATCTTCTTAAAAACGTAGATTTAGAAATGCTTATGGAAACGATCGATATGTTTGTTACAACCTCTAAACAATTTAAACCATTACTTAAAGAAATACCTCCTTTTTTGCATCGATTTAGTAAAAGGTTCAAATCTAACGAATAGCATTTAAATTACTCTTAAGGATAGAGAATCAGGTTCTGGAATTAATTAGGGGGAAGTTCATATATTGAACTGCCCTCCTTTTATAATGAATATTCTCTTTTTCTGTATCAGATAGTATTGGAGGTTTTAGCGAGGCTGTTTAAGGTTATTGATATGTCCTTGGTAGGATAATAAGCCGTTACCAGGTTTAGAAGTTTTTTGTAATCTTCGCATCACCGTTTGAATTTTTGCAATCAATACAGGCAGGGTATACGGTCTTGTAATATTATCTTCCACCCATGAATACAACCCTTGTGTACCATCTGCATGATCAGACGCCATTAGCTTGGGCTAAACGAAAAGGTCATTTAGCTATTGCGAAAATGCTTTCATAATGGAGGAATACTCTGAATGTATATGGGTTTGGTCATAATCCACTATATGCTGATGTCATAGATGCCATCAAGAATGAAAGAGAACCTTATGTTACCGCAGAATATGAGAAGAAGAGCACTTGATCTTGTACTTAATATTTACAAATCAGCTGAAGAAGGCAGTGTTTAATGCAGCACATTGGATTTTAAAGGCAGATTCGAAAAATAACATAAAGTGATATATACGAAAATCTCCTCTAGCAACAAGAGGAGATTTTTTTATGCCAAAATCGGGTGCCAGGTCCCATCCAGTGATTTTTGAATTACCCTATAAGAGGAGGAATTCTCGCACTTTCAAGTTTTCACTATTTCTTTAGTTTAGTGCTCCCGCTATTGCAATCAGGCTGCGAATATACCGAAATGCAGTAATGAATTCATCAGTCTCAAAGCGGTGGGTTGTCTGGTTCACTCTTTCGACGATCGGCAGAATTCCGGCTGCATCAGCCAGACCTGGATGTAGATAGGTGATTTCGACTTCGAATGGACCTTGCAATGAGACAGGCTGAAACGTCGGAAGGCGTGAAAGAGATGCAATAGTCTTTTCTTTGATCAGGCATCGTGCCTTCTGTGGGCTTAGGTTTTTTGCGGATTGCCGATTGATGGTGTGTTTGACGATAGCGGTTTCGACATTCGGAATGAATTCCAGAGCTTCGCCGGCTGCGTGTTGACATCCTGTAACAAGGACTACAGGCACACCGAAAACCCCAGCGATTCCTGCGTTCAATGCTATTTCTCCCATGTCCCGGTGATTGATTCTGATATTCTGGATTACTCCTCCATGAAAGGTATGATTCAAAATACCGTCATTTCCCATTCTGGAGTGGTAGCCTAAAAAAATAGCTGCATCAAACTCCGGATTGATCCCCTCCATCATCGCAAGGATTTTCGGTGAACCAGTAATATATTCTGCCTCAGGGTGTATGGCTTCTGGGATCAGATTGCGCATCGTTCCATGCGAATCATTCACGACAACTTCTGTAGCCCCCCACGACAAGGCACCTTCGATACATGCGTTTACCTCTTCGGTCATCAGCATTCTAGCCCGATCATGTTCCCGCCCGTCCCGAGCAGTGTGCTCACGATGAACGACTCCGGCTACTCCTTCAATGTCTGCAGAAATGAAAACTTTCATACTTATTCCCTCCTAATCAAACCTATTTATCTATAATTCTATGTATTTATTGCTTTTCCTTCTTCTAAAAATAGGTTGAAATAGGTTGCGATATAATATAATATGATGATAGATTCTGAAAAATATGAATATTTGAAAGAGGTGTAATATTGCGTGCATTCAAAACTAGTAGATGTGTACCGTGGGGGAAAGGTGGAGAGTTCACATTTTGGGCATATTGCGGTCGTTAGTGCAGAAGGCAATTTGTTATTTTCACTTGGCGATCCCAATCGGGTGACCTATGCCCGGTCTTCAATGAAGCCCCTACAAACAATTCCGGTAGTGGAAACGGGGGCTGCAGACCTCTATGAGCTGAGTGAATCGGATATATCATTATGTTGCGCTTCACACAGCGGGGAGACTCAACATACCGATCGGGTACTGGCGATACTTGGGAGAGCAGGCATTGAAGATACTGCTTTACATTGTGGAACACATATTCCCCATGCGCAGGATACATATAAGAAATTAATAGCGGCGGGCAAGGAACTTACACCTTTATATAACAATTGCTCCGGCAAGCATACAGGTATGCTAGTGACCGCTAAGCACATGGGAGAAACGCTAGAAGATTACTATTTGCCGAGTCATCCGGTACAACAAAGAATTTTAAAAGTGATCTCCAATGTGGCTGATTATCCAATTGAAAAGATCGAAATGGGGATAGATGGATGTGGCGTACCAGTCCATGCACTGCCACTTGAACGATTGGCCTATGCCTTTGCTAGAATGGCTCGCCCAGATTCTTTGGGAGAGGAGCGGGCTAAAGTTGTGAATCGAATTACCACTGCCATGATGAAATATCCGGAGATGGTTGGCGGAACAGGTCGCTTCTGTACCGATTTTATGAAAGCATCTAGAGGTCGATTATTTGGCAAAGCAGGAGCGGAAGCTGTCTACCTGATTGGGGATAGGGAAACTGGAATTGGGATCGCGATAAAAATTGAGGATGGAAATGGACGAGCTGCCTATCCGGCAGCACTAGAGACGCTGAGACAACTCGGCTTTATAGATGAAGAGCAGCTCAACAACTTAATGCATCATTACCGGCCTGCTCTGAAAAATGCCCGCCATGAAATTGTGGGTGAACTAGTTCCATCCTTTACGTTGCATAAGTGCTAAAGCACTATTGTAAATAAAAATGACCAAGGAGGAAGCAAAATGTTAAACAGAAAGTATCTGACTGCATTACTAACCAGTTTAATGGTCGTAATCCTTGTGCTTACGGGATGTTCCGGCAAGTCTAGTGCGACTGATGCGAACCAGAAACCGAAAACAGAGAAGAAACAGGAAGCACAACCGCTTGCGAAAAAAGAAGGAAACTCACTTACAATTGCAATCAGTAGTAACCTCGTAAGCATGGACCCTCATGACACGAATGATACGTTGTCCGGTTCAATCCAATCAACGATGTTAGAAGGACTGGTTGGCTTCGACAAAGATATGAAAATGATTCCTGTATTGGCAGAGAGCTATGAAGCTAGCGATGATGCAAAAGTATTCACTTTCAAATTGAAGCAGGGAATCAAGTTCCACGATGGCACCCCGTTTAATGCGGAAGCTGTAAAGGCAAACATTGACCGGGTAGCCAATCCGGATAATAAATTAAAACGATACAGCATGTTTGCACTCGTTGACAAAGCAGAAGCCGTAGATGAGTACACCTTCAGAGTAACATTAAAAGAACCGTTTGGCGCCATGCTGAATAACTTTGCCCATCCTGCGGCGAGGATTATCAGTCCGGAGGCGTTGAAGAAATACGGGAAAGATGTCTCCATGCACCCTGTCGGAACAGGGCCATTCAAATTTTCGGAGTGGGATCAAAGTGACCATTTGACTGTTGAAAAGAATCCAGACTACTGGGTAAAAGGTTTGCCAAAGGTTGATGGCATCAAATTTAAGCCCGTACCAGAAAACGGGGCGCGTGTAGCGATGCTGCAAACAGGGGAAGCTGATTTCATTTATCCGGTTCCTACCGAACAGGCGGAAACCCTCAATGGAAAAGACGGTATTGTTGTGGAAAATAAACCATCCATTGTGGCTCGCTATATGAGTATGAACACGACAAAGAAGCCTTTTAATGATGTTAAGGTACGTCAAGCAATTAACTACGCGATTAATAAAGAAGCGTTCATAAAGGTTGTAAACCGTGGGTATGGAAGCGAAATGGATTCCATTATTCCAGAAGGTCTCCAATTCTATTCCAAACAAACACCATACCCATATAATCCAGAAAAAGCAAAACAACTGTTAAAAGAAGCTGGTTATGAAAACGGGTTTGAAACAACTGTATGGGGGGCAAACAACTCCGATGCAATGAAGGCTATGGAGTTTTTGCAACAACAATTGGGACAAGTAGGCATCAAAGTAAATGTTGAACCTATGGAAGCGGGTACACTTACAGATAAGATTTGGTCCGTTCAGGATGCGAAGGATGCAGAAGTCGACCTCTACTATGGCGGCTGGTCCTCTTCCACTGGAGATGCAGATTGGGGAATTCGTCCATTGCTGGCTGGAACTTCTATTCCGCCGAAGTCTTATAATGTAGCCTATTACCAAAATGAAAAGGCGGATCAGCTGATTAACGGAGCACTGCAAACGGCAGATCCAGAAAAGCGTAAAGAAGCTTACGCTGAAGTACAGGAATTGATTTGGAAAGATGCACCGTGGGCGTATCTAATCGTTGAAGATACAATGGCTGGGAAAAAGAACTACCTAGAAGGCGTTTACCTGCTACCTGACGGTTCCTTGAATGCAAAAGAAGCAGTAATAAAAAAATAGGAAAATAATGGGCGAGCGCTAATGGACGATTGGCGCTCGCTACATCTTACAAATAAGAATCAGAAGGAGGCGGGTTATGTTTCGTTATATTGTAAAACGTTTATTTGGAGTAGTTCCTATTCTTTTGATTGTTTCTATTTTTATTTTTATGTTTGTCCATTTGATACCTGGAGACCCCGCGCGGCTTGTAGCTGGCCCGGATGCAAGTCATCAAGATGTGGAGCTAGTACGCCAGCAGCTTGGTCTGGATAAACCGATCGTGACACAATACATCACCTATATTAGTAACTTGGTCCAAGGCGATTTGGGCATTTCCATGAAAACAAAGCGGAATGTGTATGATGAGATTGCTGATAGATTTATGCCTACATTTTGGCTGACAGTTTGGAGTATGGTCTGGGCTATCGTATTCGGGCTGCTGATTGGTGTAATCTCGGCAACCAAGCGGAATAAATGGCAGGATTACACAGGTATGTTTAGTGCGGTATCGGGGATTTCGTTACCATCTTTTTGGCTTGGTTTAATGCTGATTCAATTATTTTCCGTCAAGTTAGGCTGGTTTCCAACAGGTGGCAGTGAATCTTGGAAAGCGTATGTATTACCTTCCATCACCTTAGGGGCTGGAGTTGCTGCCGTCATTGCCCGTTTTGCACGTTCTTCCCTGATGGATATTTTAAGGGAAGACTATATTCGTACCGGTAGGGCAAAAGGGCTGAAAGAAAACGTAGTGGTGTGGAAGCACGCCTTAAAAAATGCGATGATTCCCGTCATTACTATGACAGGATTGCAGTTCGGATTTTTATTGGGGGGGTCTATCGTTGTAGAGACCGTATTCAGTTGGCCGGGATTGGGACGATTACTGATAGATTCGGTATCATTTCGTGACTACCCAGTGATTCAGGCGGAAATGTTGCTCTTTGCTTTAGAGTTCATCTTGATAAATTTACTCGTCGATATCCTGTATGGGGTAATGAATCCACAAATTCGTTATGAGTAGTGGGAGGGGGAAGAGAATTGGAAAATAGCGGTGTAATTGTTCAAACGAATGAACAGGTTACTCAAATAGAAGTGGAAAAGGTACGTACCCCGTTTTTGGAGTTTTGGCGGAAATTTAAAAAACAGCGAATGGCCATGATAGCCGGATCCTTTATTATTTTACTGTTTCTTATCGCTTTTATCAGTCCCTTTATCGCTCCCTATTCATCGGTAGAGCCGGACTACGATAATATTTTGAGTCCTCCATCCATGGAACACTTTGCGGGAACAGATGCTTTTGGGAGAGATATCTTCAGCCGGATTCTCGAAGGAACGAGAATTTCTCTATTTGTCGGATTGAGTTCCGTGTTCGTGGGGGCTGTTGGTGGAACTATCCTTGGTCTAATTAGCGGCTTCTATGGAAGATGGCTTGATAGCATCATTATGCGGTTTTGTGATGTGTTATTCGCATTCCCGGGAATTCTGCTTGCGATTGGTATTATTGCCATTTTAGGACCTGGTCTAGGTAATGTCATTATTGCAGTAGCAATTTTTAGTATTCCGATTTTTGCACGAATTGTACGAAGCAGCACTCTCGCAATTAAATCTACCGTTTTTGTCGAGGCAGCACGGTCCATAGGAGCTCCGGCGCGACGTATCATTTGGAAGCATATTTTCCCGGGTACAGTGTCCAGTATTATTGTGTATTTTACGATGCGGATTGGAACTTCGATTTTAACGGCAGCCAGCCTTAGCTTTCTAGGCTTGGGTGCCCAGCCTCCATCACCGGAGTGGGGTGCGATGCTTAGCTCCGGCAGGGACTTTTTGAATACAGCCCCGCATGTCACATTTTTCCCAGGATTCGCCATTTTCATTACCGTACTTGCATTTAATCTGCTGGGTGATGGTTTGCGGGATGCACTCGATCCGAAGATGAAAGATTAATAGACAGGGAGCGATCATATGAACAACAAGCTTTTGGAAATATCCAATTTAAAAACTTACTTTTTCTCAGACGATCTTCAGGTGCCTGCAGTAAATGGTGTGGATCTGTATATAAACGAAGGAGAGACACTCGGGGTCGTAGGTGAATCCGGCTGCGGAAAAAGTGTCACATCTCTCTCTATTATGCGCCTGCTCGCGCATACTCCGGGAAAGGTGGTAGATGGTTCGATTCGATTCAAGGGAAAAGATCTTTTGTCTCTGTCAGAGAGTGAAATGAGAGAGGTACGTGGTAACGAAATTGCGATGATCTTCCAGGAACCGATGACTTCATTGAACCCGGTCTATAGAATTGGAGACCAGATTAGCGAGGCTGTAAAACTCCATTTAAAGTATGACAAGAAAAAGGCTAGGGAACATGTGATAAAGATGTTGAAGTTAGTGGGAATCCCGCGCGCGGAAGAAATTATTGACGAGTTTCCGTATCAGCTATCCGGCGGTATGAGGCAGAGGATTATGATTGCAATGGCAATGTCTTGTAACCCAACGCTGTTGATAGCGGATGAACCGACAACTGCTCTTGACGTGACGATTCAAGCTCAGATCCTGGAACTAATGAAGAAACTGAAAGAAGAAAAAGGGACAGCCATTATGCTGATTACGCATGATCTAGGTGTTGTAGCTGAAATGTGTGACCGCGTCGTTGTGATGTATGCTGGAAAAGTCGTAGAGGAAGCTGATGTGTTTGAAATCTTTGAAAATCCAAAACATCCTTATACCAAAGGGCTGCTTAACTCTATTCCAAAGTTAGGTCAGAAATCGAATCGGCTAGATTCCATTCCTGGCACCGTTCCAACTCCCACGAAAATGCCAAAAGGGTGTAAATTTGCTCCGCGCTGTTCACAAGCAATGGACATTTGCAGGGAATTAGATCCAGATCTGGTGAAAATCGCAGAAGGGCACCGATGTAGGTGTTTCCTGTATCAGAGTGAAATGGTAAAGGAGGCGTAATAAATGGCAGAGCTGTTGGTAGAAGCAAAGAACTTAAAGAAATACTTTCCCATTAGCAAAGGATTGTTTGGCCAGAAAAAGTCATATGTTCGAGCTGTCGATGGAGTTTCCCTTTCCATTCAAAAGGGAGAAACACTGGGATTAGTTGGAGAAAGTGGATGCGGCAAGTCCACAACAGGGCGAATGATGATGCGATTACTGGCACCAACTGAAGGCGAAATATGGTTTAACGGGAAAGATATTAGCAAGTTAAACGACAATCAGTTGCGGGAAACTAGAAAAGAATTACAGATGATTTTTCAAGATCCTTACGCTTCCCTCAATCCTCGGATGACGATCGGAGAAATCATTGCTGAGCCACTGATTATTCATAACATGATGGCAAGAAAAGAGAGAGACAAAAGAGTACACGAATTATTAGAGTATGTCGGCCTTAGTTCTTATCATTCCAATCGATATGCCCATGAATTTAGCGGAGGTCAACGGCAACGAATCGGGATTGCAAGGGCTCTTGCTGTAAATCCGAAGCTTATTATTGCGGATGAACCTGTTTCGGCGTTGGATGTCTCCATTCAGTCCCAAGTGTTGAACCTCATGCAGGATTTGCAAAAGGAATTCGGGCTAACTTATCTCTTCATCTCCCATGACTTGAGTGTTGTAGAGCATATTAGTGATCGCGTAGGCGTTATGTACCTGGGAAGAATCGTAGAAATCGCTCCGAAGGAATCCCTGTATGAAAATCCATTACATCCATACACTAAGGCCTTATTGTCCGCAGTTCCAGTAGCTAATCCACGCATGAAGAGAGAGCGGATCATTCTTGAAGGAGATATTCCTAGTCCGTCGAATCCTCCAACAGGTTGTACGTTTCATCCCCGCTGCCGGTCTTGTATGGAGATTTGTAAAACAGCAATTCCTGAACTGAAGGAGATCGAGCCTGGTCATTTTTCCGCATGTCATTTATATTGATAATAATAGGAATGATTGGTTTCTTACGAGTTAGGAGTGAATGATACGGTGGGTAATAAGGTATTAACGATTATTTCAATTCAGGATGAATATTTGTCGACGGTCTCAAAACAGATGACAGAGATTGCTGGGGATTTAATTAGGATCCGTCCAATCTCCATTAAAAATTTATCCAGGGAAACGATTTCGGAAGGGGAAATCGTTTTAATAGGAGCCAACTTCATTCTCCCGCTTGTACGGCCATTCTTGCCGCAAGGTGTAAGGTGCATTGTAGCTAAACGGGGACTTAACTTTGTGAATATGAGAAAACTGCTTTCTGCTCCTAAAGGGAAAAGTATTTTGGTTATAAACGATACAAAGCATACCACGGATGAAACGATCCAAGCGCTTCAGGAGACTGTATTTGAGCATAACTATTACGCGTATGATCCCGATACTCCGATTCCGGAGCAAATCGATTACGTTATTACACCTGGAGAGATGCAGCTTGTTCCAGAAGGACCTATGAAAGTAATTGATATCGGCTACCGGGTCCTTGCGTTGGAAACCGTTTTTGAAATATTTGAGGTGTTGGGATTAGAATGTCAGCAATTTTTTCTGGCCAATCGGTATATGAAATCTCTTGTCGCTTTATCCAATGAAGGCACCACTTTTACAATTGACTCTACCATAAGTAAATGGACAGAGGAAATAGATGGAAAAACTGCGAAGTATTTCTTTGATGACGTGATCGCACATAGTAAGGCGATGAAGAATGTTTTATACATTGCGAGGAAGCTTGCTAAAACGAAAGACCCTGTACATATTTTCGGAGAAACTGGTACGGGTAAAAGAATGCTTGCACAGGCGATGCACAACGATTCTTCGGTTAATACAGGACCCTACCTTCATATCAATTGTGCGGCAAGACCATTGGACGTGCTGGAAAGAGAGTTGTTCGGAAAAGAATCAGAAGGTAAGATTTCTCCTGGACTGTTTGAATTGGCTAATGGAGGAACATTGTGCATTGAAGAAATTGGTGAATTACCTTTTTCTTTGCAAGGCAGACTCCTGCAGGCGCTTGAGGAAGGTCAAATTATCAGGCTAAGTGGACATTATCCAGTCCCTGTTCAAGTAAGAATTATTACGACCAGCAATACTGATCTCTCGTTGTCATTGGATGAAAATAAATTCCGAAAGGATCTATTCTATTATCTGACAGCCTTAACCTGTAAAGTTCCGTCATTGTCAGAGCGGGAGGAGGATTTTGAGATACTCATTCAAACATATCTGGAGTCACATTTGCATCGGGATGATTTGGTTATTTCACCTGGTATGATCCGGCTTCTGAGGCAGTATCCTTGGCCAGGGAATGTAAAAGAATTGTTTAATGCAGTCTCGTATATGGCCTGTTTGGAAGAGAAAGAGATAACGTTAGAATTATTGCCCTTCTATATGAAGGGAAGACTTCAAAAAAATACAGCGGATGCTATTAAACCGCAAGAAATGGCCGAGAGTGAATTAAATGGTCTGATTGTGAATATTGAAGAACACGGTTTCTTGGAAGAAAGCTTGGAGATTCTTGAAGTGTTTTATCAAGGCAAGAAACAGCATGTATCCTATGGCCGTAACGTGGTCAAGAAAAGGCTTCAGGAAAAAGGCATTATCCTATCCGAACAACAGTTACGATTACGATTGGAAGTCCTCAACCAATTAGAATTACTGAATGTACGTCAAGGGCGTTCAGGAACGACCATTTCAAGAAAAGGAGAGTTGTTCCTTCAAACAATGTATACGAAAAAAAGTCAGGTCAAAGCTTAGTGAGCATTAAGAAGTTTTGGTGGTGAAGATGGTGAAAAGAGTACGGCTTCGTGACCTTGGTATAACCATTGGAAGATATGAAACTGGAGCATATAATGCGATTACGGATATTCATGGAGTCAAGGTTGGGCATACGACTCTTTCTAAAAAATATGCAGGAGATCGTGTAGTTCAAACGGGAGTATCTGCAATCCTTCCACATTCAGACAATCTGTTTCAGGAAAAGGTGTTAGGGAGCTCCTATGTGATAAATGGATTTGGAAAAACTATTGGGACGATCCAACTACAGGAACTTGGTGTAATAGAAAGCCCGATTCTATTAACTAATACGCTTTCGGTCCCTGCGGTATCGGAAGGCACCATACGTTACCTCCTTGATCAAAATCCCCAAATTGGCGATACAACTGGTACGGTTAATGTCATCGTAGGAGAATGTAATGATGGATACCTCAATGATATCCGTGGATTACATGTCAGATCGGAGCATGCCATTCAAGCGATTCAGTTTGCCAAATCAGGAATTGTAGAAGAAGGTTGTGTCGGGGCGGGCACCGGTATGTCTTGTTTGGGCTTCAAGGGTGGCGTAGGGACAAGCTCTAGAATCGCTTCCTTTGGGGAGCAGACATATACCGTTGGGGCACTGGTGGTTAGTAATTTTGGTGAAAAGAAGGATTTGCGCATTCCTGGTGGCGGCTTGTTACACCTTTCAGAAGAAGAGGGAAAAATGCCTGATGGATCCATCATGATCATTCTTGCAACAGATGCGCCACTCAACGAGAGACAGCTAGGCCGATTAGCGAAACGGGCTGCATTCGGACTTTGCCGAACTGGTTCATACGCGGCTCACGGAAGTGGTGATATCGTTATCGCATTCTCAACAGCACATCGAATCCCTCACGAACTGCCGCCGAATCAAGGAAATATAACCTATTCGATTATGAGAGAGGACGGTATATGGATTTCCCAACTGTTTGAGATGACTGTTGATGCCGTGGAAGAAGCAATTTGGAATTCTATTTGCATGGCGACCACTACTGAAGGAAATAAGGGGAGAGTTCGAGAGGCGATTCCTTATAATATCTTGTTAGGATCATCTTCATAAAGGAGGGTTTGAATTGATTACGGCTTGTTTTAATGGGAAATTTGTTGAACCTAATGAGTTAGTCGTTCCTATAGATGAGAGAGGACATCAGTTTGGCGACGGTGTTTATGAGGTTATTAGAATTTATGATGGCAAACCATTTATGATAGATGAGCACCTGGATCGATTGTATCAAAGTGCGGATGCCATTAAATTACGTATTGATCCTGATCGGGGAGCCTTCAAAAACACCATGTTGGAATTAATTCAAAAAAGTGGTTTAACGAATTTAGACCTTTATGTACAAGTGACAAGGGGGATTGCGCCGAGGAATCATCTATTCCCGGATTGTCCAGTATCTGTTTCGATGACTGCCAAATCTTTTCGAAGCATTCCGGTTGGGAAAAAGGATAGTGGAGCGAGTGTCATCCTTCATCCTGATGAGCGATGGGCAAAATGCTACATCAAATCGCTGAACCTGCTGCCCAATATTTTGGCCAAGCAAGCAGCTTATGAGAAAGGATATTTAGAAGCAATACTAGTACGAGATGGTATTGTGACCGAAGGGGCGAGTTCCAATGTATACATTGTAAAAAATTCCTCTATTATCACGACCCCGATTTCCAACCATATTTTATCGGGAATTACGAGAATGGCAGTGAAAAACATGGCAGAATATCTCGAAATTCCATTTATAGAAGATCAGTTTACACCGGATGAGATGTTTCAAGCGGATGAAATATTCATTACAAGCACAACATTAGAAATCACGCCGATTACACGCGTGGACGATAAACAAATCAATAACGGCAAACCGGGATCGGTTACAAAAGCTTTACAGGAACGATTCAGGCAGATCATCTAAATCAATAAATCCCCTTTGGGCATTGAATCGAAGGGGATTTATTGATTTTTAATTCCGGTGCCTGTGGAATCAACTTTACTTTAATGTTCTGAGATGATAACTCATAATAAAGTCCTTCAGTAAACCCTTCAACCACAAATTTTGAGGCATGGTAAAGTGACAGAGTTGGAAAAGTGATCCTTCCTCCCATCTAGGACATATTCATAATCGTGCCCCCATTATTCCTTCTGAAATGAGGCAAGATGGCTTTTGTCACATGCATTACTCCAAATACATTTACCTCAAATAGTTTTCGAATCCGCTCATCCGTTGCTGCTTCAAAAATCCCCCTAGCTCCATGACCGGCATTATTAAGCAGAACATCGATTTTTTCAAACCTCTTCATTCCTTTAACTAATGACTCTTGGATTGAATCTTTATCCTTAACATCAAGTCTTGTTACTAAAACATTATCCAATTCAGTTAATTCCATTTCTTTTCCAGGGGAACGCGTAGTGGCGATAACATTCCAATTTCTTTGAGCGAAATAGTTAGCCGTTGCTTTTCCAATACCTGGATGAATTGTTATCTTAATGACTTTAATCTTTAGAAAGTCAGTAAAGAGAGAAGCTGGAAATTCAATTAAAACAGAAGATTTAATTGTGAAAAATGCTTAATTTATTGTAGTAATATTCAATTCTACCTATTTCCGCCATCGGGGTGCTCCCGTTTTTTCTTCTGGATGGTTGCACGAATGTCGGCAACCGTTTGCCGTGGTTCATCGTGTATATGAAAATTTCATTGATCTAACGTTCCTAACGCATGTACAGCTCGTTCATGGTCATTTTTGCTGAAATATCGGAAAGAATTTTTCCATTTGAAGCTGTCTAAATAGGAAATATCGCTCAGCATCCGCTTGATTAACTGTTTGGTAGGGGAATTAAAGTATCGGTGAATGATGTTAATTTGCATGTGAGTCAGAGCCAAAAGACTCTTGTTGGAGAACTTGCCCGTATACAAGAAGAACAGAATGCCAAACTTATCAGTCTATCTAAAACGAATAAGATATTCTTTTTATCAATGCAGCATTAATCATTACGGTGGCGATTTTGATTTTGGTGAAGTGAACAATATTATAGCAATCTAAAATAGCTCCCGGAGAACCTTCATACAGGTACTTCGGGAGTTTTTCATACACCAGGAAACTATAAAATCCCTAGACTTGTGGATAACTGTTCGATAAAATGTTCGTATAAATTGTTATGCCTTCCTTTTTTGCAATAGACAACAGTTGGCTTGAGAAAGGGCTATTTTCCAAGTATTTGTTACTGTTAGCTTGATGGGCAGGTACGGTGACACCTAATAATTATTTCACTTTTTCCGGCTGGATTAAAAGAGTACTTGTGCTTTGATTATAGATTTTAACCTCATATTTGTTTATGAGTAAAGGGTGTTCATAGTGTGTCAGATCACCTTTAAAAAGAATGTAAGCTTTCTTTAAGATGGAGCTTTGATCTGTTTTAATAATTTCGCCTTGGGCATGTAGTTGTGAAATTATTTCTTTTTGTAAGTCGGTGGATTGATAGAATAATAAATAAACTTTTTGAGTTACTGCTTCATTTTCGTATGAGTCCTTTGTAATTCTCGAATATTGATAATTTTTGTTTTCCTTTGTCAGATAGATTGATAATAAGTCTTCAATAATCGCACTTGCAGTAGCTTCTGCTCCAGCGCCTGCTCCTTGCAAAGTCAAGTATCCAAGCAAATCTGTCTTTATTCGAAGGGCATTATCAACATTTTCGACTCCGTGTAGAGGATGATCCTTGTCAACAAATACAGGCTTTACTTCTACATTCAAATGACTGTCAATAAGTACTAAATGCTTAAGACGAAGTCCAAGTTGTTCTGCCAATAAGATTTCCTCATGCGAAATACCTTTTATTCCTTGTACGGTCACTTGTGCCCAATCAGGTTGTTCTCCAAAGACCCACTCGCTTAATACCATAGCTTTATAAAATGCATCTAAGCCTTCAATATCATTTGTTGGATCAGGTTCTGCATATCCTTTCTGCTGCGCAAGTTCAAGGGATTTTGGAAAGGAATCACCTGTTGTTCTCATATGACTTAAAATGAAATTTGTTGTTCCATTTAAAATAGCTTCTACACTCTCAATTTGATTTCCGCCGAGCAACTCTTTAATTGTTCTTAAAACAGGAATTCCACCGCCAACACTTGCTTCATAAATAAATCTCACCCCGTTCGTGTGAGCTATTTCCATTATTTCTTTTCCATGACTTGCAATTAATTCTTTATTTGCTGAGACTACATGACAGCCATTCTGAAGCGCTTGTTTTATATAGGATAAAGCAGGTTCAATTCCGCCCATAGCCTCTATAACTACATCTGGATTACCCTTTTCTATAATTTCATCGAAGCTTGTCGTAATCATAACATTTTCATCAATTGAGCGAGGCTTTTCTTTGTTTTTAATTAAGATACCTATGATTTCAAATGATTTCCCCGCAAGTGAAGATAATCGTTCCTCTCGATTCATTAGTGCGGTAAAAGTCCCATACCCTACTGTACCTAATCCTAATAATGCCACTCTAATTCTTGTCATTGTTGGCTCCTTTCAAAAATAAAGAAATGTAAGTCTTTACGAAAAGTGGAAAAATAAAAGCCGCTCTATCACTGAGATAGAGCGGCTCCATAAAAAAATCCGTCTCTTATCTCTCAAAGTAAAATACTTTGAAGGACTTAGCACCTTTTCAAACATTTGTTTGAAGGTTGCCGGGCTTCACAGGGCCTTTCCCTCTGCCACTCTTGATAAGACATATTAAATTAATACAAATATTATCAGGGTAAACAGTCAGAGTCAACTTAATTTTACGAAAATTTTAAATAATACTTAGCTTCCTACAAATTAAGATGTATTTTCTCTAACTCCTTTTGATTGGAAATTACATGTGTATGATAAAAAAAGGAGAATAAGACTATAAGAAAGGTAGGTTATTAAATCCATAGGTAATAGGATCGAAAATAAAAGATGTGGACCCTTAAGGTTTCTTTCTATGTTTATGTCTAATATAATGATCACTAGATGATTTTTTGAATGGAGAATCGTCATGCTAGTTCACGATAGGAGAGGGATCATGAAGAAAATTATATATACTCTTATTACAGGAATCATGGCTGTCACTTTAACAGCTTGTGGTTCAAATGATGAAGGTAAACAATCCAATAATAGTGAAGAGCAAACTGAAACTGCTCAAACCCAGCCACAAAATCAAGAGAAACAGATGAAAGAAGTGCAGAAGAAGCTAGATAAGCAAAAAATAGAGGAGAAGAAAACCGTTGCTATCATCAATGATGAAGAGGTTTCAGGTAGTGACTATAATATGGTATTATCTTCACTACAAATGCAGATGCAACAAATGGGACAAGATCCTACTTCTGAAGAAGCAGCAAAACAAATGAAAGAACAAACCATCGATAACTTAGTGGGACAAACGTTGATTCTTCAAGAGGCAGATAAAAAAGGGTATCAAGCATCAGATGACGAAGTTGAAAAACAAATAGCCGAAATGAAAGAATCGTATAAAGATGATAACAAATTTGAAGATGCTATGAAACAAGCTGGTTTGGATATGACGACACTAAAGAATAAAACTGCAGAGAATATTCAATATATGAAGTACATGGAAAAAGAAATTCCAGTAGTAGAAGTAACGGATGAAGAAATTCAAGCTTATTATGATCAAGCAGTCCAGCAAGGAAGTTCCGGTGGTCAAAAACTTCCGAAACTTGAAGAAGTAAAACCGCAAATCAAGCAACAACTTGAACAACAAAAACAACAAGAACAACTCATTAAAAAAGTAGAAGAGCTTAAGAAAAAAGCTGAAGTAGACATTAAAATCTAATGTTTTCAATACAATGAACCTTAAAGGCTATGTATCTAATGAGTAAGTATTAAATTGAAGGCTGCCTGAGAAATTCTTAGGCAGCCTTTTACTAGGTTCATTAATTCCCGTGCGCAAGAGGTAAAGAATTAAAGTCTGAAAAAGTGTATCTCGTGGTTTGTTAACAACCTATCAATCTTCCCCCATACGAACACTCCTTAAATCGCAAAATTACTTTAAATTGTACAGAAAAGAGCTGCCAATTTTTCTAACGGGTTCGGTGCATATCGCAAACATAAATATGTTAGTCAAAATGAGTGTCAAATTGTATATAAATTTGATACTCATTTTTTGTTGTTGTGTAGCGATTTCTATAACATTTTTCATAAAATTTGCATAGTAAAATGTATATTAATTTGTAGGGTACACTAGCTGTTGTACCCTAACAATTTCAGTTAACTTTCGTGGAATTGCAGTCGGAGACCCTATTACATTTGAAAATAGTGAAGAGGGGTTCGTTAATCAGTAATTGAGCTTTTTTTGGTCCTGGTTGTCTTTTCATTAATGACTTCCATCCCCTCTGGACATCTAGTGACTCCATTGAATCTTAACTCCAACTTTAAAATTAATATATTCAATAGCATATTCCTACACATTTATTAGGTAGTATATAATTCACCCTTATGTCTTGGTACGGTTTAAATTCACTTATATTATGGATTACTAGAAATTATGTAGTATACATCACCCGCTAAATGTTGCAATTTAAATTTATTATTTAAATCTAAATCGGCTTCTTCTGAGATTAAAAAAACCTTTTTATTTAAGCCAGTTCCTGAAATGTTTTGGATTTCACCTTCAAAAACATTTCTTCCTGATATAAAAAATAGTGGGTTTGTGCTAATAGAGTCTGTTTTAACATAAATCAGAATAATAATTATAAGTATTAATAATCCTCCTGTTAAGTTAGTAATGGATTTAACATCTAATGAGAATAGAGGAAGTAACATTGTAACTATAAAAAAAGAATAATGCTCAGCTTTTGGTTTATTATACCTTTTGATGAATACCTCACTTGTGATACTTAGTGAATTTTTCACTTTATTTAAGCCGACTTTGATAATTTTCATCCCTAAAAAAGTACATATACTAATAATTAATACCGCATATATCAACTCTGTTATTGAGTTGGATGTATGGGGTAATCTATCCCAAATTGAGTCTAGAGATCTAGGCATCAGTTTATTCTCTAATAAAAATTTCATTATAAATATTCCGATAAGCGGAAGATAGGCAAGTAGCCAGAGTATAAGCTGTTCTTTTTTTGACCACATAATTGACCCCCTTCATCTATTACCAATTAAAGAACAGATTCATATGTTGCTGCAACTTTAAACTCGTTAGTCAAGAACGACCGTACTATTTTATCTGCAAAAAAGTGTATTAATGTAATTGGTTTTTGTTGTTCATTATAAATAATCTGCTTATTGTCTAAGTCGATGAAATCGAACAAGGGCCATATCTCTTTAAATTGCTCTTTCAGTATTATTTTGTCTGCATCATTACTTGAATCGTAAGTTTGTTTTATTTGCTGTAAGTCATTACATCTTTCTTCGAAATTGTTATCTAAAGCTGATAAGGTTTGTCTTGAAATTTGAGCTAAAGCACGTGAATAAATATATTTTGAGCTTTGTTGTATAAATTGTTCTTTATTTGAATAATCACCCTGAAATAAGTTTAAAGAAGTAATAACATTAAGATTTGCTTCCATTTGTTGCTTTATATGGTCTGAATAGTCAAATGTATATTCGAAATTTCGTAAGTTATTGATAAATATGAAATTATCTAAAACAAAGAAGTCTAATGCCCCTCCTAGTTCTATTTCAGGCTCTTTCCTTAATTCCCATTCATTAGTGTTAAAAATTACATACTTTTTTTTGTTAGTAGTTTTTCTAGGTGCTCTATAAAATGCAAAATAAATGGTTTTTTGATTAAAAATAATCCTTACAATTTGAAAGTTTGACCGTTGCCAAGCTAATAATTCATTAGTATCTAAAGAATTTTTTAAATCATTATATTTGGTATCTAAAGCGCTTACATCTAGTGAATTTAACTTTGCTAGACTTGCATTCTTTTGAAACTCAAAATTATAGCTGCTTACAATGAATTCACCATCTCCATCCTCTTTAAAAACGTTCAATTGAGAAATTATGTGGGAAGCTAACCATAAACGTACTTCTTCAGCTAGAGCTAGCTGTTGTGAATGATAATAATTATTGGCATTTTTCTGTTTTTTTATAACAAAGAAAGATATTTGTAAGTCATCAGTTTTTATTAGATCTTCTACTTGTTGTGAAGTAAAACTTATTAACTGACTGATAGGACTTGTGGCAGCGTTTATGTCCACTTTTATCTCCTTTCAGATATAAATTTCTATTTGTTTTACAATAAATAGAAATTTATAGCATTAAAATAATTGCGTGTATTAATTTAATAGATTCAAACAATGTAATTTTTTCTGTAATAATCCTATTTGGTTTGTTTTCGGATAATAAAATAAGATAGCCTTAGTATCACAGTTTAACCATTTTCCTCTTAAATAAGACCATAAATGAAATAAATAGGCTATGTTAAAGAAAATGGTTGAATTAAATCGTCAAACAATCCTATGACAGGTTTTCCTATATCTAACGTGAATTAAAAAGTGTTATTAAGGATACTTAGAAATTTATGTTGAAATAAATATGAGATTGTGAAGGTTCCTACCTAAACTAACGGATGGGCTCTAACGCACCATAGTTCATCGACCTTCCTCCGTCAGCCGTAAAATCAGTATTGACGGTTTAAAACCATTTTCATTCTCTGTGGTGAAGCGCTGATTTTTGCGCTTAATGGATGGCTAACGGGGCAGTATAGTTGAACAATCGTCATTAGCTTTTTTTCAACAATCGGGCCAGTTTATGGAGTAACGAAAAAAGCCTATTTTCTCAGCATTAAAATTGAGAAATTAGGCTTTTAATATTGGAAATTCCTTAACGTTGTAAATCTTCATTTTCTGACACTATCCCGTTACGAAGTTTACAGGGAGATCAACCCACCGGGAAGTCCCCACCGATCGGGCGCCAGTTATTGTTGATCCCAGTCCAGTCCGAGTCCCTGCCCACAACAAAAGTATCATAATGAGCTGCTTCTGTTAATGCGGATTTTAAATATTTGTTTCCTTTTTTTGTTTTGGATGATTTCCTTTTACCTGCGCTTTCATTGTGTCCTGGTACTAGTGCTGCCCAAGAACATAAATGTGGAGGACTAAGAAACTGTTTTTTAATATTTGTTCCGATTTCAGCTAGGATTTGCTCAGCCATCCGAGTGGCAATGCCAGGTATTGAATCTAGTCGTTCAATATCTCCTTCTAATACTTTTTGAATACGATTGTGTTGTCTGGCACGTTCTTCAATAATTCCTCTCCCAGCCGTAGAATCTGACGGTTTGAAACAATTTTCATTCTCTGTGGTGCAGCGTTTGCGCTGCATGGGTGGCTAACGGGCAGTGTGTGGAAACATAAAAAACTTAATTTTAGTTGGTTTTAGAAAGATTTCGTAAAAACTATTCCAATGAGGATAATGAGGATAGCATATCTGACACATCATCTTCAAAAGATTTTTTTTGCAAAGGTCTCTTAGTGTTATTTTTGTTATTTTCACTTCCATCGTTTGATTTCTGAAGTGACTCATGTTCTTCGGATTCAGCCTTTTACCTCATAACTAACATTTTTAATGTGGAGCATGGAAATGCGAACGATTTCCTCCTTATTGACCAAAAAAACAAAATCATTTTCGATCTCACAGAGCATCCCCTCTACCGTCTCAGGAGCGCTACGATTGATTTTTACCCAACAATATTTCAATGATTCAAGCAGTCCTTCGAAATTTTCAGCAACATTATATTCGAAATCCTCAGGAATTTCAACGCCGAATTCCAACTCCCCTTTCATATTTTCTGTAATACTGTTAATATGATGAGTCTTGTAATAAACGACCCCATCATCTTCGGTGAAAACGGCGATATAATCGTCACCTGCATCCAAGAACAGCCCAATTCTGGATTCTGGTCCGTCTCGATCAACCTTAATTACTTTATCTTGAAAATATTTCGTGAGATTTTTACCCATATAAATTTCTCCCCTTTAAGTTATTAACTACACAACATCGTATGTATAACGGGAGGAGGTCGTCCTAAGCAAATAGCCTGTCTTTTAATATCAATAGAAAATTGAACGATGCGTTTTCCTTGAACTAAGCAAAAAACCTCGCTAAATTCCTGTTAATTTAGGAATTTCACGAGAGGTTATTTTATATGTTGCTCTTCGAAAAATATTTCCGAGTATCTTTACGTATTTGTTTGGGTAAGACACGATCAAGCTCATCATTTAACCATGACAGTGTTTTATTACGCAAGTAATCACGCATTTTTTCTTCCGCAGAGAGCATAACTAAATTGATGGTACAAGAGGAGGGAGCTGAACAACAGTTTTCTCTATACAAATAACCATTATCTTTAATATTTTTACATTGAAAAATTGGCTTAGGGCCTTCAACTGCTTCAACTACATCCCAAAAGGAAATATCTTCTGGGGACTTAGATAACCTATACCCTCCTTTTACACCAGGGACAGAACTTACGCGGCGATTATTCTCATGACACCATGTCTATGACAAGAAAAGTGATCTTAGATAAATCCCGCTAGGTATGTATTCTTAAAATTTGTTATGATTAATGAAGGCTACCAAATAAGAATAGAATGAAAAGGTTGTCGATTCCATTTTACCTTCGTTATTTTTTGCATATACTAGAATAAATTCTCCCTGTACGTTGAGTAGCTTTTTGCACCTGAAGCATATTTTTTGAGTAGGAAGTAGGCATTTATGAATATTAAAGTCCATATTATCGCTCCATATGAATCTATGGTACCTATAATTAAAGAGTGTATCTCTCTTTTCCCAGATTTGAATATAAATTATTCTGTAGGGGACTTAAACACGGGCGTCGAGATTGCCCGTTCGGAAGAAAAAAAAGGCACAGATGTCATTATTAGTAGAGGAGGAACAGCACAATTAATCAAAAAAGCAGTGCAAATTCCTGTTATCGATATGCAACTTTCAGGATATGATATGATTCGATCGCTAACTTTAGTAAGCAATCTAACGGATAAAACGGCCATTGTTGGATTTTCGAATATAACCACCGGTGCTAAGTCCATTATTGAATTATTAGATTACCCAATAAATGTTTTTACCATTAGTGATTCAAAGGAGGTTGCTCCTTTAATACTAAAACTTAAAAGTTTGGGTTATCAACAAATAGTCGGTGATGTGATTACGATAAAAACTTCAACTACTTATGGAATTAAAGGTTTTTTAATACAGTCCGGTAAAGAATCGATTATAAAATCAATAGAAGATGCTAAGTTGATCTATGGCTATCTTAATCATAAAAATAATCTGGCGAACATTTTTGAACAATTTATTTTAAAAGATACGAAAAATATGATCATTCTAGACGACAGCAATCATATTCTGTATGAGCATTTGACAGACTTCCCTTCTAATCCTTTATCTAACGGGCAGTTACATATTTTGAATACGGACCTAATGATGAATAGGAATACGATTAGTAACAATTTTATGATTGATGACTACAGCATTCATGTTACGGGATCCTACTATCATATTAATGACCTCCAATATAAAATATATGTTTTAGAAAAGAGTCCGATGGATTCATTAGAACAAAAGGGTCTTATTAAACATACTGATTTAATAAGTGAACCAATTACGATTTCATCTAAACCGATGGGAACCATTTTAAATCATATAAAAGCTTTATATGAAAAAAATGCTCCCATTCTTTTGCAAGGCGAAAAAGGGACTGGTAAAGACTTTATTACGAATTATATCCATAACGAGTTATCGAACGAAAGAATACTCATTACCATCGATTTTGAAGAATTTAATATCAATTATTTAGAAAAACTACCTCTTTCGAAAATAGGTACGATAAAAATAAAAAATGTTTCCTATGTAATCCATCATGAGAAATTAGAAAGATTTATTAAAGATTGTAACCATTGTAAGACTCATATCTTTATTATTTCAGAAATTCCATTTGCGAATGACATGATTTTAGATATAAAAATGAACAAGATTCTATTGCCTAATTTATCAGAGAGAAAAGAGGATATTGATAAATTGAGCCAATATTTCTTATCTTATTATCATCAGAATTATGGTACAACAGCCATTAAAATAAAAAGTGATGCATTAAAATTATTAGAAGAATACCATTATCCGAATAATATCGATGATTTAAAAAACGTTATTAAACAAATAGCATTAAATGAAAAAGATTATGTGATTCACAAAGAGACGATCCAAAGGGTTCTTTCAAACGAAAAAACAGCTACTAACCTGATCGTTCCTCCAAAAGGAACGTTGAAGGAAATTGAAAAAGAAATCATACTAGCTATATTAAAAGAAGAAAATAATAATCAATCAAAGACAGCTGAAAGATTGGGAATCAATCGAGCAACCTTATGGCGTAAACTTAAAGATTAACATTTAAGTTTACGCTATTTTTTATTGAAAACTGTTGCATTTTTAAACATTTACATAAAATTTGACGATAATGTGACAATTTTTTATAAAAACTGTTGCTTTTATAAACAATCTATTTTACTATGAGTTTGTAAACATTTTATGTAAGCGTTTTTCTAGAGGGCGCTTGAACTCATAATAAATTATAAAGGGGTAATAGTTATGAAAATAAAAGCAACTCTAAATCGTATCCCAGGTGGGATGATGGTTGTTCCGTTATTACTAGCAGCAACAATTAATACTTTCTTTCCAAATCTATTAAGAATTGGTGGATTTACAGAATCACTATTTGTGACCGGTGCCAATACCTTGATTGCTCTATTCTTATTCATTGCAGGGGCGCAAATTAGCGTGAAAAGTGTCGGTGTATCATTAGGAAAAGGTGCAACTTTATTAGGATTAAAATGGGTAGTGGGTGCTCTAGTTGGTCTTATTGCTTTTTGGCTCGCTGATAGTAATGGATTGTTTTTAGGAATGGCGCCATTAGCTATTATTGCCGCAATGACAAATAGTAATGGTGGCATGTATATGGCTCTTGTTGGTCAATATGGTAAAGAAGATGACAAAGCCGCTTATTCTCTTTTAGCTTTAAACGATGGACCATTCTTAACAATGGTTGCCTTATCTATATTTGGAACGATGGGATTTGTAGACGGAATGTTTTCTATTCAATCCTTCCTGGCAGTCCTTCTTCCGATCATCATCGGTATGGTATTAGGTAACTTAGATCCTGAAATGAAGGATTTCCTAACCAAAGGTAGTGACATGCTTATTCCATTTTTCGCTTTTGCATTAGGTATGGGTATCAATTTTAGCGCGATTGTTGAAGGTGGTTTAAGTGGGATTTTACTTGGTGTTATTACGGTGGTATTAACTGGTGGTTCTGGTTACTTAGTTTACAAATGGATTGGCTGGAATCCGATTGTAGGTGCTGCAGAAGGTACAACGGCAGGTAACGCTGTTGCAACTCCAGCGGCAATTGTTGCAGCGAATGCATCATTTGCTCCATTCGCTGAAATCGCAACGGTTCAAATTGCAGCTAGCGTTGTAACAACAGCTATTTTACTTCCTATTGTGATTGGATTTTTAGCAAAACGATTAGAGAAAAAAGGAAAATTACCTGAAACTGAATCAGCTGTAACTAAAATTAGTTAAATCAGGTTAATAGATTGCTAGAAGAAAAGCGCAAGCGCCCGTTAGCGATGTACACTAGTCGCTGGACCGCTTGCGCTGGGCAATTCTCAAAGTAAAAATTTTATACTTTCTTATTTCTGAACAAAAGAAGGGAGAGGCATCTCTCTTTTCTTTTTTTAAAAGATGGGGTTACCGAAAGGAGATTATTTATGAAATTAGCTATCATCGCAGATGATTTAACGGGTGCTAATGATAGTGGTGTTCAATTAGCTCGTCACGGACTTAAAACGACTGTTTTATTTGATATGGACGAAACAAGCGTATCTAATTATGAAGCAGTTGTTTTTGATACGGACAGTCGTTCAATCGATCAACAAGAAGCGTACGTAAAGGTAAAAAGAGCAGCAGAGTTTCTAAAAATGGCAGGTTTTACAAATATTTTCAAAAAGCTTGATTCAACCATGAGAGGAAATATTGGAGCAGAAATCGACGCAGTATACGATGTTTTAAAACCGGATTTCGTCATGATTGCACCAGGATATCCGAAAAACAATCGAATCATATTCCAATCCACCCACTATTTAAAAGGTGTTCCTTTAGGAGAAACAGAGATTTCAAAAGATCCAAAAACACCAGTAACAACATCATACTTGCCAGAACTTTTACAAGAGCAAACAAAGCATGCTATTGGAACCATCACCGTTGATGACTTAAATCAAGGGGAAAAGTTTGTTCAAGAAAAGCTTAACGATTATTTTGAAAAAGACACCATATACATTATCATTGATTCCACGGAAGAAAGTCATCTTGAGCAAATTTTAGATTACACCAAAACATTAACCTATCAATTTACTTGGGTTGGTTCTGCGGGAATGGCAAATTATCTTCCTAACCACTATGCAATCCCAAAAAAGCAGGATGATTTGGTTATTCCTACTACCTCTACTCCCATTCTTACGGTGATTGGTAGTGTGAATAAAAACTCTAGAGCACAGTTGAAAGTGTTACTAGAGAATACAAATGTCCATGCAATCCCTTTTGAATCCTACAAAGCAGTTACCGATGATACAGAGAGAACAAGTGAGATCAGAAAGGTGTATCATGAAGCTGTACAAAAGGCACAGGAAGGTCAAGATGTTGTCATCTATTCCACAGCGGAAAAAGAAGATATTGAAAAAGCATGGGTGACAGGGGCATCAAGGGGCCTTAGCCATACTGAAATTAGCAATGAAATTGTAAAAGCCATGGGTACGGTTTGTGCTGTTCTTTTAGAAGAAGGCTATTTCAAAGGTGTTTCAATGACGGGCGGAGATACAGCTAAACAAATTTGTTCTTTATGGGATATCAAGGGGTTTGAATTACTAGACGAACTAGAAATCGGTGTTCCAATCTCTAAGTTTTTAGGAAAAGATGACCTGTATGTGGTAACAAAAGCTGGCGGATTTGGTTCAGACGATGTTTTCATAAATGCTCTAAACAAATTGAAGGGAGTCAATTAAGAATGAAACCAATAATCGGAATTACAATGGGGGACGCAGCAGGTATTGGTCCAGAAGTTATTGTTAAAGCCCTTGATCACAAAGAAGTGTATCAAAATTGTCATCCTTTAGTAATCGGGGATGCGAAAATTTTAGAAAAAGTTAAACCTATTGTGCAATTAACATTACAGATAAATCCTATTAAAGATCCATCTGAAGCGAAATTTGAATACGGTACAATCGATGTGATTGATTTAGATCTTTTACCTATCGACCTACCTTTTGGAGAAGTTTCAGCTACTGCAGGTGACGCTGCGTTTCAATATTTAGCAAAAGCAGTAGATCTAGCGAAAGAGAAAAAGATCGATTCTATATGTACAGCTCCTTTGAATAAAGAGGCTCTGCATAAGGGTGGTCATTTATATCCTGGACATACTGAAATTCTTGCTGAATTGACGGATACCGAAGACTTTTCTATGATGCTCACTACACCGAACTTAAGAGTTATCCATTTAACCACTCATATGGGATTAATTAAAGCAATAGAAAGCATTAATCCAGAAAGAACATATAAAGTTATAAAATTAGCACACGATACTCTTTCAAAAGCAGGCTTCCATAATCCAAGTATAGCTGTCTGTGGAATCAATCCACACGCTGGAGAAAATGGGTTGTTTGGCAATGGAGAAGAAGAAGAAAAATTAATGCCTGGGATTGAAAAGGCACAATCTGAAGGAATAAATGTAACGGGCCCACTCCCTGCTGATACATTGTTTTTTAGAGCAGGAAGAGGAGATTTTGATATCGTAGTTGCCTGTTATCATGACCAAGGACATGCCCCAATCAAAGTAATGGGAATCGAAGAGGGCGTAAATATTACAGTAGGATTAAAAGGTGGTATTATTCGAACATCTGTCGATCACGGCACAGCCTTTGATATTGCTGGAAAGAATATTGCCGACGAAAAAAGCATGTTAGCTGCAATCCGTTCAGCCATTGAGTTGGCACCGAAGAGATAATAATAAAATTAGTTCTAAATTGCTCAAATGATAAAAGCCGATATTCCTAAGAGGAAAATCGGCTTTTTGGTTGAATTCCCGTGCCTGTCACTCCCCGATTAAATTACCCCAAAATTAGTTGGAATAGAAGGTTGAATGGAGAGTTTTCTGACTTACCAAAGGCATTTTCAAATCCTAAGTTGATTCTGTTATATATTGTATTTGGCAATTAAAAAATGCTATAAACGGCAGTATCTCTTTTGAATGTAAAAAGAGCCAAAATACGCAAATAGTGCATAAAAACTTGCATATTTTAGGCTCTTTAATTGTATTCCTTATTGTGATAAAGAACCCAATAGTTTAAGTAGAAACCTTCACAATCTCTTATACATGTTAACATAAGTTCTAGAATCTAACTCATTACAAAAAGACGCTTTACCTATTCCGGAAAAGCGTACAATAATTCAATAAAGATATATCAGGAATGATCATATGTATAGGGATTATTACTTCAAGAGATATACCTTATTCTTTCCGTTCAAGTGAATGAGTACAGACACCTAATTTTTTTATTTCTTAGCAATCTATTTTCGATCGAGTGTATGAGGAGGTTCTTCCATCCATTCTCGTTCAATCAACATTTCTATTCCATCTTTACCGTAAATCATGATCTCAATAAGAAATTTGGAGTATTGCGTGGCCAAGTCGATTCTCGTTGCTGTGGAAATTGCGTGGCCGATATAGGTAATGGCGGTTGAATTAGCCAATGTAATCATCCCCATAATGAGTCGATCTGAAAAGGGGGGTAAGGTCGATAAAGATACTGTAGCATTAATCATTGAGTTTTCTGGAAGATCATCTTTAGTTAGAGTATCGTTTAAAAACTCTATTTGCTTTTGGGCCAGTTTCTTTCCTCGAATTAGATAATTTTTGATGTTTTCATCTTTGACAATCTGAATAAATGCCGTTAAAAAAGTTTTGCCAAGCAGGTTACGTTCACTATTGAAAAATATATCAGTTAATTCTAAAACATTTAATGGCCGACTGGGTACAAACCATTTAGATAAAATAGTTCCCTTTTCTTTTAAGAATTCGATGCGATCTGGATAGGGAATAAATTGAGGCCTATCATAAATTCCTTTTGTAAGCATCATCTGGACTGACTGATTATAAAACTCTAAAAAAGAAGTTATACGTTTTGAAAAAAACAAGCGTACGTCTTCACGGGCTACACTTGTCAACAACATGCCATCATTCATAATCGCAATCTTGCACATACTGTATAAATAACTAAGTGAAATAGGATCGGAAAATAAAGGGGGTGCAGATAAGTTTACATCCTCCTCCGTATATCCCCTTGGAACAGGGAACTTTTCTTGAATAAACATGTTCTTAATCTCTTCGAGATAGTTTTGAGTGGTATTCAAAGATTCAGAAAGTAATGGTCTTAATTCTTCATCTTTAAGGTGTTTTAAGAAATATTTCGATAAACATACGTTCATACTATCACTAATATAAGTTGTCCATAGCGCCCCAATCTCTGTTGATGTAAAACCGACCTCATGCTTGTTATTCATTGCCCCTTCTCCTTCCAAAGATTGAACTTCGTTTTAATATAATTTCCCTTTATAACATTATGCGTAAAATTCGAGGTTTCTATGAATGGCTTGTTGGAAGTTAATTAAGCATAGAAAAAATATTTGGAGCTTTATTGCATCATATTCTATAATCTGGCCCGATTGCTGAACAAAGATCAAACAGAACTCTTCCACTAAACTGCCAGTTAGTGGAACAAGAAAAAGAGCTGCCGCAGCAACCCTTTTTTACACTAAAGCACTCCGTTAATTTAAGTACAATTCTTCACAAACTCACAAATCGTTAATATTCATAATAAAAAACTGCAGAAAGCTCGTTTACACCAACTTATCTTTTTCCGTACCCCTACAAAATCAAAGTTATTGGTGATATTGAACTAGCTAATAAAGAAGTATGAATAAGTGAATTTGTTGCTATCTTATCGCATGAGCTTAAATCACCCATAACTGCTGTGATGTTTTAGTTGGAAGCAATTATCGAAAAGTAGGTCTGTATCAAGATCGGTTAGATATTTGAAAAGGTGCTACAAGATGATGGGAGAGATTCAGGAACTAGCAATGGATATGGTGGAAATCTATCTAATGAAACACACTGTAATTGAATCTAAATTTTATAAGAATGTACTTATTGGATATCGTTAATGAAAGCACCTAACGGCTGCAACATTACAATTAATCAAAGAATAATCTCTTCTTTAGTATGCCTTTTTAAGAGTATCATTACATATTTGAAATGGCTTCACGTGTTGTCCATGTAGCACTACTGAAAGCTCGGTAGTTCGTAACAGCAGCATGAAAATCGTTTTCACTAATCGTGGCAGTTGCATCGTAAACAACAGCTGTCTTGAAGCCATTTTCGATTAAATCTCTCATATGCGATTCAACACATACGTTTGATAATACCCCAGCCAAAATTACTTGTTCTTTTCTGCGTTGCCTTAGTTGATAGACCAGATCATTTGTCTGAGGACTGGCCACCTTGTGCGGTGTTGCAATGACGGATGTTTTGTCCCAGATATACGGAGCTAAAGTTGGAACATAATCGGCTTCCGGAGTTGGAGGACTATATTGATTTAATTTCTGATAAACACGCAAATTAATCAACATCTCTTGTTCGTTCCCTGTAAACTGCCAATCATAGTCATGTGGATATAAAAAGTGTGGGGAAACAAAGAGCTGATAACCTTTACTACGGGCAGTGCTTAATAGAAGTTCCAAGTTGGCTAAAGTATTATTCTGTTTAATGTTAGCCTTTGTCAAATGATATCCTCTTCCGCCTGGAGACAAAAAGTCATTTTGAGGGTCAGTAATAACTATTGCAGTATTCGCTGGGTTTGGTTTAAACATAGAATTGTTCCCACCTTTTTTATGTTTTCACTTATCGATTATATGAACTACATTGATTAAAAATTCCTTAGGAAAATGAAATTTTGAATTTAATGAGTGACAATAAAGTGCGGATAAACAAATACAACTATTGCATAGAAACCCCATTTCTTTTTTTTGTATTATTTCCTTCCAATAAACATAAAAAAGAGCTGTATTCCACCTCTCACTTGTTCAACCTGCCCCGTAAGCACTATAAGAAAAAGGCCGCCGAAAATGGCAGCCAGATATTCAACTCTTGCATGCGTTAGTTCTATAAGAAATTAAGCCTAATTAGTATCCCATGATGATTCCTCATTAGTTAAACTATTTTCAACAATAAGATATTCGTCTTTGTTTACAAAAATGAATATCTAGCGATTTGATAGGATAGGGCTTATTGAACTCCCTCAGTTTGATACGAATATCTCTTGAATGCTCACTTATTCGCAGGATTTCGTAACCCTTGTAATTGGATTTACGGGTAATTGAAATGAGTTCAGATCATCTTGGCTTCGTGAAGGCATAGTTAAATAAAGGAGTTAGCTACTACTCCATATTTTACCATTTAATGTACATCTCCACGCCGCCCC
>NZ_BAWM01000020.1:0-109044 GCF_000759675.1 Neobacillus niacini
ATAAAGCAAAAGGGGGTCAATCGCTCGACTAATATCGAGCAATTGACCCCCTGATTGTTAAAAGCGGACTTTTTCAGTGCCCTCCAATTTAACGGAAGGTTTTTTATTATGCATTTAGTGTTTTACCTGTTTATTTTCGTAAACATTTAAGAGAAGATCGAGCTTTTGGCTGCATTGAATAACATTTGGGTTTGAATATCCATATTGTCGTGCTAAATCAATCATTTCTATCCTCGTTTTTTCAATATCAGATAACAAAAAGTTCATGCTCGTTTCCATGGCCCAACCTCTTTTCATGTTTATAACTCATTTATATTATTAACCTTAATTTTAAAAATTTTTCACTTTAAAACAAGTAGACTAGATTAAAATTAATTGTATCTTTCGTGAACATTATACTTGTACAATATTCCAGCGATTATAAAGGATTAATCAGAACTCAAAATGGATTCAAGCTCTTTTACAAGATCTTTTCCTGTTTCAATATACTGTTCAGGAAAACTGGCATCCTTATCAACTGGTTCTGAAAATTGATTTAAAGTGCCTCCCTCACCAATTTGGTCATCAAGACCTATTTGATACTTATGAGACAATAGGAATGGTCTTCCAAGCTCAACTGTACAGCTGTGTGCGTCTAACTGACCATCTATGGCTGAAAACGGCAGCCTTAAAAACTGATAACCCACTGCATCATTTATTTTGTAGTCAAAGGCACCGTGGTCATAATCCCAGTTACCGCCGATTGAATATCCGATTGGCTTTAATTTCTGTTCGAGCTTATACAAATCAAACTGCTTACCTTCTATACTTGATGGTATTTCAATCATGATCGAGCCCCCTTTTCATCATTATTTATTAGTTTTCCCCAAAAATAAAAAATAGAGTACTGAATTTCTCAGTACTCTACATTTTTATTAAAGTCTTTTTTCAAGCTCAGCTTTCTTTTCTTCGAATCCTGGCTTCCCTAATAAAGCAAACATGTTGACCTTGTAAGCTTCAACCCCTGGCTGATCAAATGGATTAACACCTAGTAAGTATCCGCTCATTGCACACGCCTTTTCAAAGAAATAGACAAGGTAGCCAAATGTGTATTCGTCGAGTTCAGGAATGGATACGATTAAATTTGGTACTCCTCCATCTGTATGTGCAAGCATGGTTCCTTGGAATGCTTTATTGTTTACAAAGTCAACGGTTTGTCCGGCAAGATAATTTAAACCGTCCAAGTCACTTTCGGCTTCTTCAATAACCAATTCATGGCGAGGTTTTTCTACTTTAATAACCGTTTCAAATAAATCACGACGACCTTCTTGTACATATTGTCCAAGTGAATGGAGGTCCGTTGAGAAGTTTGCGGAAGAAGGGAAAATCCCTTTTTGGTCTTTGCCTTCACTTTCTCCAAACAACTGCTTCCACCATTCAGAAAAATATTGAAGACCAGGCTCATAATTTATCAACATTTCAATTGTTTTTCCTTTATTATAAAGAGCATTTCTTACAGCCGCGTATTGATAAGCAGGATTTTCTTCTAGCTCCGAATGGCTGAAGTCTTCTTGTGCTTTTGCAGCCCCCTGCATCATTTTATCAATATCTGCCCCACTTACAGCTATTGGAAGCAAACCAACGGCAGTTAGTACGGAATAGCGTCCACCAATATCATCTGCAATCACAAAAGATTCAAAGCCTTCTTCGTTGGCCAAAGTTTTCAAAGCACCTCTTGCTTTGTCTGTGGTTGCATAAACTCTCTTGCGCGCTTCTTCCACGCCGTATTTTTCCTCAAGAAGCTTTCGGAAGATCCTAAAGGCAATGGCTGGTTCCGTCGTTGTTCCCGACTTTGAAATGACATTGATTGAGAAGTCTTTACCATCAAGAAGATCCATAACATCTCTCATATACGTAGAACTGATGTTGTTGCCCACAAAAATAATTTGCGGTGTTTTTCGCTTCTCTTTTGGAAGTGCATTGTAGAAGCTATGCTGCAGCATTTCAATTGCAGCTCTTGCTCCTAAATAAGATCCACCAATCCCAATCACGAGGAGCACATCTGAATCGGATTTAATTTTTTCCGCTGCTTTCTTAATGCGTGAGAACTCTTCCTTATCGTAGTTGGTTGGAAGGTCTATCCAGCCTAAAAAGTCACTTCCTGCTCCTGTCTGCTCATGTAGGGAATGGTGTGCGACCTTTACGGCGTCACGTAAATATGTAATTTCATGTTCTGCAAAGAAGGCTAACGCTTTTGAGTAATCAAAACGTATGTGTGTCATGTATGTAATCCTCCAATATTTTATTTACAATTCTCACTTTAACGAATGCTGGACAGATTATCAAGAATGGTCCCCCTATGTAAGCGTACCCATTTTCGCCATTTTTTTTACATTCTCCCTTTTTTGTCGAAAAAAAGAACGAGCATGAATAAATGCCCATTTCTTATTAATTCGCTGTGTTAAATTCGCCTGTTGATTTCCGCTCCACTAAGGAAAGCTTCTTCGAATAATCACCGCAGTGACAGGCGATTTTTGCCTGTCACGAGGCACTTCGCTTTCCGCGGGCGGTCCGGGGAGCTTCCTCGGCGCTTAAGCGCCTGTGGGGTCTCTCCCTGCCCCGTCCTCCCGCAGGACATTGAATAAGCTTCAGTGAATGAGCACCGCACGAAGAAAATGCGATAGCATTTTCGAGGATCTTCGTGCCTTCCGCTCCAATCAACAGGGTGCAAAATCAACAATTAGCTTTAACACAGCATTCTGATTAAAGTGACTCACGATAAATGGTTAACACGTCTTCTCTATTTAGTTTTGTAAAGTTTCCGAATTCACCGTACACCATTGCTCTGTCAGCCATCAACTCAATTTTGCTGTCATCTATATTATAGTCTGCTAAATGAGAGGGTGCTCCGATACTATTCCAGTATTCACGCAATTTTTGAATACCTTCTAGACCAGTTTCCTCTGCACTTTTCCCTGCAGGGTCAACCCCAAAAACTCTTACAGCAAGCTGTTTAAAGCGCTCTGGTTTTACTTTAAGGTTATGTTTCATCCAGTGAGGAAATAAAATTGCAAGACCGCCGCCATGTGGAATATCAAAAACCGCTGATACAGCATGTTCAAGATTATGGGTAGCCCAATCGCCTCGATAGCCCATATTTAAAATACCGTTTAAAGCCATTGTTCCACTATAAAGGATCGTTGCACGATGTTCATAGCTTTCTAGATTCTCAAGCAATTTAGGTGCAGTTTCCATAATAGTAATGAGTAACGATTCACACATACGATCCTGGAATAATGTATTCTCATCCAAATGAAAATAATGCTCTAATACATGGGACATCATGTCTACAATTCCATATATGGTTTGATCTCTTGGAACAGAAAAAGTATGCACAGGATCTAGTATTGAAAATTTCGGAAATGTGAACGGACTTCCCCACCCATATTTTTCATTTGTCTCCCAATTTGTAATAACGGATCCTGAATTCATTTCTGAACCCGTAGCCGCTAGTGTCAGTACCGTTCCAAATGGCAATGCATCGCTTACCGGAGCCTTTTTAACGACCAGATCCCATGCATCGCTGTCATATTTAGCACCTGCTGCAATTAACTTCGTACAGTCGATGACACTGCCGCCGCCAACGGCTAAAAGGAAGTCAATCCCTTCATTTTTACATATTTCTACCCCTTTACGAGCCGTTGTAATTCGAGGATTTGGTTCAACCCCAGGTAATTCAAACACTTGTGCATGAATTTCTTTTAAAAAGTTAATTACCTTATCATAAAGACCGCTGCGCTTAATGCTGCCCCCACCATAAACCACAAGTACTTTCTTTCCATATCGAGGAATTTCATTTTTTAATTGCTCAAGCTGTCCTTTACCAAAAATTAATTTGGTTGGATTCCAAAATGTAAAATTTCGCATGGTATGCACCATCCTTTCCACATCTCATTATTATTGAAAAAAATATATTTTGCAAAGGATACACAGATGAATATTTATACTTGATTTCAGCAACCTACTAATGAAAGTATATTTGATAGGAGGAATCTAGCTTGAGTACAATTCAAAGAATTGCTCTAATTCTTACCATCATTGGCGCTATTAATTGGGGATTAATTGGTTTTTTTGGATTTAATTTAGTTGAGTCCATTTTTGGTGATAATTCTGCACTTTCAAGAATTATTTACGGCTTAGTTGGAATAGCTGGACTTATAAATCTTGGTCTTCTCTTCAAACCAAATGAAGAGTATGTAAGAGAACCAGAAACTAATCGTCGTTAAGAAATAAAAAATCCTTGCAAATAATTTTGCAAGGATTTTTTATATCCACCCTCTAAACGCTGAGGCTTCTACCATTTTTTTCACACCGACCATATAGGCGGCTACACGCAAATTCACATTACTGATTTTTGAAATCTCATAAATTTGATGAAAGGCACGGACAATCTTTCGCCGTAATTTATTTGCTACTTCTTTTTCGTCCCAATAATATCCCTGCTTATTTTGTACCCATTCGAAATAAGAGACAGTGACTCCCCCAGATCCCGCCAGAACATCAGGAACAAGTAGTATGCCACGTTCAGAAAGAATCCTGGTTGCCTCAATTGTTGTGGGACCATTTGCTGCCTCCACTATAATCTGTGCCCTAATATTTTGAGCATTCTTAGCTGTGATTTGATTTGAAATAGCCGCAGGTATAAGGATATCACATTCTTGTTCAAGTAATTCTTCGTTGGTAATCGTTCCTTCAAACAGGGAAGTTACTGTACCAAAACTGTCGCGACGACTAAGTAAATACTCTATATTTAGCCCATCCGGGTCATAAAGGGCGCCATATACATCTGAAATCCCAACAATAATGGCTCCCGATTTATACATGAATTTTGCAATGTAACTGCCTGCATTTCCAAAACCTTGAATAATGATACGCACCCCTTTAATTGGAATGCCTCGTATTTTTGCTGCTTCTTCAATACAAATGGCTGCTCCCAATGCACCAGCTTCTTCCCTAACTTCTGAACCTCCGAGGACAAGTGGCTTCCCGGTTATGAACCCAGGAGAGTCGAACTTGCGAAGACGGCTGTATTCATCCATCATCCAGGCCATAATCTGAGAATTTGTATACATATCCGGTGCCGGGATATCTTTAGTTGGACCAACAATTTGACTAATAGAGCGAACATACCCGCGGCTTAAGCGCTCAAGTTCACCAAATGAAAGGGTACGGGGGTTACAAATAATACCTCCCTTTCCACCGCCAAAGGGTAAATCGGCAATTCCACATTTCATGCTCATCCACATCGACAATGCTTTTATCTCATCGTCATTTATCTTAGGATGAAAGCGAACACCACCAATCGTCGGTCCAACTGAATCATTATGTTGTGCCCTAAATCCGCTAAAAATTTTAACAGAACCATCATCCATCCGAACAGGAATCCTGACTTGCATCATCCGTAATGGTTCCTTCAATAGTTCATATGCCTCTTCTGGAAGCCCTAATCTTTTTAATGCATCATGAATAACAATCTGTGTTGATGTAAGTAGATTTAAGGTCTCTTTCTCTTTATCGTTTTCACCTACACGAGTTGTTACATCATTCTTCCCCATTTTGGCACCTCTTGTTTTTTCATTTAACTAAGCACTTTATGAATGCGTTCAATAGCCCAATCTAATTCATCTTTACTAATGATCAACGGAGGGGCAAAACGAATCACTGTATCATGCGTTTCCTTACATAAAAGCCCTTGCTCCTTTAATTCTTCACAATATTTACGTGCTGGCTCCGTTAATTCTACTCCGATAAACAACCCACGACCTCGTACTTCCTTAATTCTTGGATTTTGTATCTCCTTTAATTTGCTTACGAAATATTCGCCTAATTCCAAGGATTTTTCAGAGAGCTTCTCGTCAATCAGGACATCCAAAGCAGCGATTGATACCGCACATGCCAATGGATTTCCTCCGAAAGTTGAGCCGTGAGAGCCAGGATTAAAAACACCTAGAATATCATTGTTTGCAACTACACAGGAGATTGGAAAAACACCGCCGCCAAGCGCTTTACCAAGGATATACATATCTGGCTCAATTCCTTCCCACTCACATGCAAACATTTTTCCGGTACGAGCCAAACCAGCTTGGATTTCATCGGCGATAAAGAGAACATTGTTTTCCTTACAAAGGGTAAAAGCTTCTTTCATGAAGCCTTCAGGAGGGATAACAATCCCAGCCTCTCCTTGAATGGGTTCAATTAAAAAGGCTGCAGTATTGGAAGAAATGGCTGATTTTAAAGCTTCTAAATCTCCATAAGGAATAAGCTTTATTCCCGGAAGCATTGGTCCGAAACCTCGTTTATATTCTGCTTCAGATGACAAGGAAACCGCAGTCATCGTTCTGCCATGGAAGTTACCCACACAAGCGATAATTTCTGCTTGATTTTCTGCAACACCCTTTACATCATAAGACCAGCGGCGTGCTGCTTTAATTGCTGTTTCGACTGCCTCAGCACCTGTATTCATTGGAAGCGCCATTTCTTTATTTGTTAATTTGCATATCTTCTCATACCACGGACCTAATTGGTCATTATGAAATGCACGCGAAGTTAATGTTACCTTATCTGCTTGATCCTTTAATGCTTGAATAATTTTTGGATGGCGATGGCCCTGGTTTACTGCAGAGTAAGCACTTAACATATCCATATATTTATTACCTTCAGGGTCTACTACCCAAACTCCTTCAGCACGTGAAATAACAATTGGAAGTGGATGATAATTATTTGCCCCATATTTCTCGGTTTGTTCGATTAATGCCTCTGTATTAATGCCCGTTGCCATAAATCTTTTTCCTCCATTCAAAGGTGAATTATGTATATACCTATTGTAGCCGAGCCTGCAAAAAGAATGAACCATTAAGGAAAAAATCTTTTCTAGGTAATAAAAAAACCTAGTTCCGGCTAATTAATAGCATAGAACTAGGTTTTTAATGTTTTATTATTTCTTGATTAGATCTTCACGCTGTGATTGGTCGATCCATTCTTGAAGCTTGTCTTTTAATGTGTTAAAACCTTGTTGCCCTTCAACTTCTGGTACGATTGCAGCCGCTTGACGCTTACGAGGCTTCTTTGGTTTAGCAACAGCCTGTTGCACAGGGGCTTCTTCTGTTGCACGGATAGATAAACCAATTTTTCCTGCATTTTCATCAATTGATAATACTTTTACTTTAACTTCATCTCCAACTTTAAGATGGTCGTTAATATCTTTTACATAGCCATGCGTGATTTCTGAAATATGCACAAGTCCTTGTGTATTTTCATCTAATGCTATGAACGCACCATATGGTTGAATTCCAGTTACTTTACCTGTTACAATACTTCCAGTTTCGATCTTTTCTGTCATGTAAACACTCCTAAGAAATAATTATTTTATCTTCTATATACGCAATAAGAAATTATAGCACATTGTGAACATTTAATCAAAAAAGGTTTTCCTTAAGGATATTGTGGAAACGTTAACATAATGTTCGAAAACGATTTTTCCAAGAAAATAGAATTTTATGCTAAAATAAAAGTGAGATAATGTCTAAATAGGAGAGGTGATCAGCGTGAACACAATTGGCAGTACGATCAAAAATTATCGAGAACATTTAAAGATGACGAAAGAGGAGCTAGCACAAAAAATCAGAGTAGGGGTTCAGACCATCGAAAATTATGAATCTGGTGAACAAATCCCTAGTACTCAAACCCTTCTCAAATTATCTACTGTTCTAGATATCCCTGCTTCTGAACTATTATTAGACCAACTAGATCAACATATTTAATTTTCAAAATAACTGTATAGAATGTTAATAATCAGGAAATCATTAACATATAAGCTTTCTAGTATTCCCCCTTTTTTGAAGTGGACAACCAAATGTGGTGTGTCCTCTTTTTTTTGAAAAAATATTATAGGAAGATTGAAATAAGAGTCTACTGGAGAAATTATTAACACTAACATATCAGCAGAAGGTGGATTGAATAAGTGGAAGAGAAGGTTATTTACCGTAATCAGCTAGTCAATAATATAAATATTTATTATGAATTCTATCCAAATCCTAATTCCAAAAAGACGATTGTACTACTTCATGGGTTTCTTTCTTCCACTTTTAGCTTTCGGCGGTTAATTCCTTATTTAAACAACGAATTTCAAGTGGTTTCCATTGATCTCCCTCCTTTTGGAAAAAGTGGAAAAAGCAACAAATTTGTATATTCCTATCGTAATCTGGCGCAAACAGTTATTCAGCTTATTTCTACACTTGATTTAAATGAGATTACACTTATCGGTCATTCTATGGGCGGACAAATTGTCCTTAATATCCTACATCAACAGCCTGATATAGCCGATAAAGCAGTCCTGCTTTGTAGTTCATCTTATGCAAAACGTTCAAGATTACCTTTGGTCATTGGTAGTTACATTCCCTATTTCCACTTATATGTTAAGTTTTGGCTCGCTCGTTCAGGTGTAATGAAAAATCTTCAGAATGTTGTCCATGACCATAATTTACTAAATGACGAGATGCTGTTTGGCTATTTAAAGCCCTTTTTAGAGGATGAAATTTTCTTAGCTTTAACAAGAATGATACGTGACCATGAAGGTGATCTATCAGCTGGTGCACTCAGCACAATTACTCATCCATGTTTATTAATTTGGGGCGAATATGACAGAGTTGTACCACTATCCGTCGGGGAGCGCTTGAAAAATGATCTAAGAGAATCTGAACTTGTAATATTAAAGGAAACAGGTCATTTAGTACCTGAAGAACGTCCTGAAGTTGTATTCCACCATATTAAACAATTCCTAGCGTAAAAAACGACAGCACTATGCTGTCGTTTTATATGGTACAGGAGTCGTTATCCTTTATCGCGAGTAGCTCTTTTGCTATTTTTAAGCATTGGTCGATCGGTATGATTTTCTCAAAGGAGAATTCATATATACTTTGTATTCTTGTTGCTAGTAGATCTGGTTGGTCTGTCTCATGTATGGCTTGTATGGTATCAGCTATTTCGGTGTCATAATTGCCATTCTTTAACTTGAAAGGATCCCATTCATTTAATACGTCCACAAATTGTAGATTTGTTTTCATTTCACTTTCCATATCATTCTCTCCTACTTCTTTTCTATTTGGCTGTGTTAAACTTGTCTGTTGATTTCCGCTCCAATCAACAGAGTGCCAAATTCAACAATTTCTTTCACACAGCCTTCTATTTAAGAACATATTCTGCAAGAACAGTTTGAAGTTCATATATATTTAAGTTTTTGTTAAATTGTTTTTGAAGAGGGAGTGCATTACCTGAAATCCAGATTTTTAATTCTGCATCCAAATCAAAGCTTCCTGCCGTCTCGATACTAAAATGGGTAATACTTTTATAGGGAATGGAGTGATACTCAACTTTTTTTCCTGTTAGCCCCTGCTTGTCCACAAGAATTAACCGTTTATTTGTAAAAATAAATAAATCTCTAATTAATTTATATGCTTTTTCAATTCTTTCATCATTAGCAAGAATTCTAGCAAATTCCCTTTGTGCTTCTGCAGGGTTTACCTCTGCGGCATTTCCCATCATACCATCAAAAAATCCCATCAAACTCACACCTTTCCTAGCTTCTTTCTAAATTATTATATATGAAAGTTTTATGTGCAACCATCAATATTGGATTAACTCCAACAAATGCTGCTGCATTTGTTCGGCTGAAATTAGTGCTTCTCCTCCTCCCTGTGCAAACGCATCACTTCCGCCACCCTTACCATTTATGGAAGTAAGTGCATTACCAATTAACTCTTTCATCCTTACGTTTGCTGCCGAACCTCTCGCACAAACTAGCTGTAACCTATTCTCATTTTGAGAAACAAATAACGCGATCGCTTCCTCATCCTCTGCAATGATGATTTGCGCTAATTTTTGCAGCTCCTGAATCTTTCTGTTTTGAAACACATCACTGACAATTTTTTTCTCCATTTTACTTATACTATTACCTAATAAACTCTTTGCTTCATAGTGCAGTAAAGTTTCTAGTGCTTGTTCTAATTCTTTCTCTGTAGTTCTCCCATTCTCTAAAAGCCGAATGACTGCATGCTGCATATCTTTTTCAGGAGCATTCAGCAGCTTAGTTAGCTCTATTAGCACCTTATGTTTTTGGCCTAACTGTTTGATAACACGATTTCCACAAACAAATTGTACTCGGGTTTTTTTCTTTTGCCTTTCCCAGTCCAATATTTTGATAGCCTGTACTTCCCCGGTGGCTTTTGGGTGAGTTCCGCCACAGCCGTTGTAGTCAAAGTTCGGAATTATGACAAGTCTAATATCCTCTTTTACTTTTGTCTCTTTTCGTAAATTATAATTGACTAACTCTGCTTCTGTTACCCACTTAGTTTCTATCGGCCAATTCTCTAAAATGATTTGGTTGGACAGGTCCTGTGCACGTAATGTTTCAGATTCCAAAAGAGTCTCTGTCTCTAAATCAATTGTTAGTATATCGTTTCCTAAATGAAAGCCTACTGTTTTGTATCCGAAAAGTTGTTCAAAGGCAGCCGAGAGGATATGCTGTCCTGCATGCTGCTGCATATGATCAAACCTTCTATCCCAATCGATAACACCATGCACGGTAGAATTTACATCATCTAATTCGGTTTCGAGGTAGTGACGAACTTCTCCTTCGACTTCCTCCACATTCAGAACGTTAATGTCTTCAATTGTTCCAACATCATGAGGTTGCCCTCCGCCTGTTGGGTAAAATACAGTTTGATCCAACACAATATAGTCATTTCCATTTTCATCTTTTCCTTGTGTAACTACTTTTGCTGTGAATTCTTTTATGTAAGGGTCTTGATAAAATAGTTTATTTTCCATATTTTATACTCCTAGTTTTTAATTATAAGAAAGCCTGTCCCCTCAATTATGAAGAAACAGGCTTGTTACGTCTAATATTTCATTCTTATTTTTTGCTCTTGCTTATTTTTTGCCCTTGCTGCTTTTTTCAGTTATTTCTTGTTATCCTTGGAGACTTCACCGCATGCAATCCTATTTCCAGAATCCCCTTCAGGCTGGGTCATACCATCATCTTTTTCTTCATGGATTACAATGGACGTTCCTTCTTTTGGAAAAAGTGATTTTTTCCCTTCTTTTAATGTTACATTCGCGGCCATTAATTCAGCCTTTACAGACCCGTCATCCTCTACAATTAAATTAGGAAGGTCACCGGCATGCGAGCCCTTCGGGTGCAAAAGACCATGCTCTTTATCATCGGGGTTTAAATCTTTACCCGCTGATTTAAAATCTGGAGCTTTACATTTACCCTTATCATGAATGTGAATGGCATGTTCACCTGGAGGAAGTCCATTTAATTTCAAATATACTTTTACTCCACTGGAAACTTCTTGCAATGTGATGGTTCCTAGAGAATCACCCTTATCATTTACCATTTTAACATCTAGTTTTGTAATATCCTTTTCCAAACAACCCGTGAGTAGAATAAGTGGGATGATGATCCAAGCTCTTTTCATAAGTATCCCCCTAAGATAGACATTTTGTCATAGTATCAACTTGGGGCGAACACTTTATGTAAAAAAAAGAAACAGTTTAATGTTCACTGTTTCCTTGACTAAGCTGTTTAGACATTAATTTTTCTTCGAGTTCTTTCGCTTTCATAGCTTCCCGCTTTGAGACCTTGATAAAGAACCGCATGGTTAGAAGGGCTCCTATTACAAAGATCAAAAAAGTAATGGCTGCTGGACCATATTCCGATTTATCTTCTGGAAAGTATAGAAATAACGATAATACAAATGGCTGGATCATCTGTTTCTCCCTTTCTTTAAAGGCATGTTACTAATGATTTATTATAGCAACAAAATGTGTATCCTGCCATTAAATGAATCCAAAAAGGTTACTTCAATACCTTAATATCTTTAATAATCACATCTTCTTCTGGTTTATCCTTAGGGTCTACAGGAGTTTCAGCAATTTTATCAACAATATCCATTCCCTCAATTACATGTCCGAAAACTGTATGGCGCTTGTCTAGCCAAGGAGTGCCTCCCCTACCCTCATAGGCCTCAATAATTTCGTTTGGAAATCCTGCCTTTTCCATTTCAGTTTTCATTGATGGATCTACTGATTTCTTTTGTACAATAAAAAATTGGCTGCCGTTCGTATTTGACCCTGAGTTAGCCATAGATAATGCTCCGCGTAAATTGAAAAGGTTGGTTGAGAATTCGTCCTCAAATGGCTCACCGTAAATACTTTCTCCACCAGTTCCGTCTCCATTCGGGTCACCACCCTGAATCATGAAGTCATTGATTACCCGGTGAAAGATCAGTCCATCATAATACCCTTCCTCACTATGCTTCACAAAATTTTCTACTGCTTTTGGCGCATATTCAGGGAACAATTTAATTTTAATGTTTCCCATTGTCGTTTCTATTTCAACGAGTTTTTCATTTTCTGAAACCTCATTTGAAAGTTGAGGATAAACTGCGTCTGCCACTTGATCGCTCCCTTCCTTTTCCTCTGTTTTTGGAGCAGTACTCTTAGGTGCCGCTTCCTCTTTCTCCTGGCTTGTCCCACAACCAGCCAAGACAAGAATTCCAACGATTAGCACGAACAAAAATTGCAAAATCTTTCTCATTTATCATCCCTCCATATAATTAATTTAACCGATATTTTTGTTTTTTGCACTTTGTTTTTTATATAATATATATGGATAGAAGAGTGAAGGAGGGAACTTGATGTCAGAATTGCAGATTGGCGAAATTGTTACCGGAATTTATAAAACAGGGAAATATATTGGGGAAATAACAGAAGTTCGTCCACAGCATTATTTAGTCAGAGTTTTAGCTGTTGTCAAACATCCAATGCAAGGTGATTTACATAATCCAAAAGAAGCAGATGTACTTATTTTCCATGAAAGAAAAGCTCTTTCCTATAGAGAGCAGGCCAATATTCCAAAGCAAATGGTAAAGCCTTTCAAGGAAGAAGTACCTGACTATCTCGAATCATTAAGACTAGCAGTTGAAAAAATGAAAAATGAATTAACAGAAAATGCATCCAAGTGGGCAGAAATGAGTCTAAATAGTATTGCTTCTCTAGAAAAAGATTATTATAAATAAATAATTTAAGGCCAAATCAGATTGAATGATTTGGCCTTTTATGCGAATTCATTTAATAGTTTTGAAAAATCGATGCGGTCACCAATTGTGGTTGGTTTGGGCTTTTCTAAATAGCGTTTATCCTTTTCAACAAGTCGGAATATATTATAGGTAGTCAATGCATCATCCAGTGCCCTGTGATGCCTTCCAGTTCCTTCTTTCCCATATTCCTGTACAGCTTTCCATAATCCCGTTTGATTTTGATCCCCGAAAAACCGCTTATATTCCATTGATAAATCCAACTCCACTGCTTTAAAAGGAAATGCCACACCTGCCTCTAAACAATTGTGCCGCAAAACCTTCATATCCATATTTCCCCAAGTGACGATGGTAGTTTCATATTGATTGTTGAATTCTCCTAACTTTCGGATGAGTTCATAAAATGAAATTCCCTGGTCAACCTGTTGCTGTGAAATATGTAAGAATGATTTACAGCGTTCAGAAAGAATAGGGAACTTAAGCGGTGTTACATAGGATGAGAATTGCTCAGTAATTTGATCATCAACGACTGCCACGAGTCCTACTTCAATAATCTCTGCGAAAAAGTCTTTCATGCGAACATTTCGTTCAGGCATGGTAAATTCAAAATCAATAAAGATAGTTTGTCTCTTTTCCTTCATACTTTCACCACCTTTTTTGACCATTTTCTTACTACTATTATATAAAGAAACCTGTACAAAGTATTGTACTAATTCTCTATATTTCTTACATTATATCACGAAATTAACATGAATTTTTTAAATATTTTTTCAATTAACCAAAAAAAAAGATGGAAAATACCCCATCCTTTTTAAGGTCACTTTTTTAATTTAATAACTGCGATTGTACATCTTGAAATACAGATGAGCCGGTCCTTTTCATCCGTAATTTTGATATCCCAAACCATAGTTGTTTTTCCTTGATGCAGGATTGTTCCTACAGCTGTTACGGTTCCTTCTGTAATAGAACGAACATGGTTAGCGTTAATTTCTAAACCAGCAGCGCCTTCTGTTTCTTTATCCACCAATTCATATGCCCCAATACTTGCGACCGTTTCTGCTAGTGCCACGGAAGCACCGCCATGTAATAAACCAAATGGCTGGCGTGTTCTTTCATCTACTGGCATTGTTGCGATGACTTTCCCCGGTTCTAAATGAGTTATTTCTATACCTAACGTTTCAATTAATGTGTTTTTAATCATCCTTTTCTTCCTTTCGATTCATTGTTTGTATCTGTATATTCTCTTTCTATAGCGTAATTTCCTTTTATTCTATAAAAAGAAAAAACAGCCTCGAAAGCTGTTTTTTTAAACATCTTAATAAAAACCAGGTGCCCCGAATCCAGGGTAACCTGAAAATTGATTTCCATAAAATTGGTTCCCATAGAATTGGTTCCCATAGAATGGGGGCGGATAACCGTAAAATGGTCGAGGATAAAATAATGCACTTCCTAATAGTCCACCCACTAAACCGCCTAAAAATGGCAGACCAAAACCAATAAATCTCTGATCACTTACTGGATATGGACTTCGATATTGATACATCCAACAAACCTCCTTTTAATCTCTATACTTGCCTACACTACTTCATATGCAAAAAGATGGCAGATGGGTTGGGCAAATAGAAATGTGGTAGCGCCCGTTTCGTGATATATAGATTTAAGGTTTGGCCAGAGATCTATTTCTTCAAGACCCCCTCTTAAGGACAAATCTTCTTCGACGCTTACTAGTTTTGTCTTCATGACCAGTTAAAGAAATTATCGATTCCTCTAACATGAGAGTTACTCCTTGAAATATAAACAAAATACCCACGAAATGTGAAATTTCGTGGGCTTTATTTTTCTTAAGGCTGTGTTAAATTTGTCTATTGATTTGCGCTCCAGGCACTTCGCTTTCCGCGGGCGGTCCGGGGAGCCTCCTCGGCGCTTAAGCGCCTGTGGGGTCTCCCCTGCCCCGTCCTCCCGCAGGAGTCTTCGTGCCTTCCGCGCAAATCAACAGAGTGCCAATATCAACATTTAGCTTTAACACAGCCTTTCTTAAAAGGAAAAATTAATCTAACATCATGGCTTTAAACATTATTTTTCAATTGGCTCAAAACGCTCAACAAATAAAGCAAGTGTCCTGGTCATTACACCAGTAGCTCCAGCTGGGCCAAGATCATGTTCCTTAGAAGTCGTAGAGGTTCCAGCAATATCCAAGTGGACCCAAGGAGTCCCCTCTGTGAATTCACCTATAAAGGCACCCGCTACAATAGCATGACCTTCACTTCCAGGGGAATTGTTTAAATCTGCCACTTTGCTGTTTCTTACTCGTTCTTTATCCTTCTCAAACAATGGTAATTGCCAGATTGGCTCTCCTGCTTCCATTGAGGCTTCCAATACTTGTTCATATAATGTTTCGTGATTGGTCATTGCACCCGTTGTATGTAATCCAAGTGCAGTGATGACACCACCTGTTAAGGTTGCCACATCAACTAAATATTCCGCACCATGGTGCTTCGCATAGGTTACAGCATCTGCCAAGACAAGTCTGCCTTCTGCGTCAGTATTTAAGACTTCTATTGTCTTTCCGCTCATGGAGGTGATTACATCATCTGGTTTAAAGGCATTACCCGAAATCATATTATCCGTTGAAGGGATAACCGCGACAACGTTTTGTTCCGGTTTTAATTCCCCGATGATTTCCATTGCACCAAGAACAGCCGCAGCTCCGCCCATGTCCGTCTTCATACCTACAATTCCAGCCTTCGTTTTAATAGAATAGCCGCCTGTGTCAAAGGTGATTCCTTTTCCAACAAGTCCAATAACGTCCTGCCATTGTTCTTTCCCTTGGTACTTGAGAACAATCATCTTAGGTGGCTCTGTGGATCCTTGGTTAACGGCCAAGAAAGCCCCCATACCTAGCTTTTCAATCTCTTCTTTATCGAGAATTTCAACTTCAAAATTATATTTGGAAGCTAGCTCTTGGGCATAATCGGCCATGTCTTTCGCTGTCAGCAGATTGCCTGGAATATTTACAAGTGAACGAGCAGAGTTTGTACCTTTTCCAAAAGCAAGACCCACTGTTAGAGAAGCATGAATTTCTTCCTTATCAGGACTTTCACTATAGACTGTAACTTTTCCTAACTTCTTCTCTGGCTCATTTGATTTTTGCTTGTAACCATGAAATTGATAGGTAGATAGCGCAAATGCTTCGCTTACAGCATGTGCAGCTTCTTGTCCGTTTACAGGCTCTGCAGTAAAGGAATCTAAAAGAACAGCACATTCTTGGAGCTTACTTGCTTTTAGCGCTTTATACGCCTTCCCTAAAGCCTCACTCAGCCTCTCAAAACTAAATTCCTTTTCCTTTCCAAGACCCACAAACCAAATTCTTTTTGCTCCAGTTTTCCCGAAACTATGTACTTTACTAATATTTTTAAACTTGGCTGAAATATCACCAGCTTTGACAAGCTCCCTTAATTGACCTTCAAATTGTTCATCCAGCTTCTCCAAGGTACCTGTAAACTTTTCAGGTTTATCAAAAAGCCCAATAATCAATCCTTCGTGACCTGCAGAGAGATCAATCTCATTTTTAACATCAAACATGGTTTTCCCACCTCCGTGTGAATTACCTATTCATTATATCGGATAAATGAATATCTTTCGACTTTCTAAGTATTTTCATTACATTCCACCAATAAAAATAGCAGGCTTTAAGCCTGCACTATTTTCTCTCTGAACGAATATACTGCTGACGGAATACCTGCATTGATTTGTCTTCATTTAATGCCTGTAAATGAGCTTCTGTTAGTTTTCCATTTCCTTGCTCAATAATATATACATCGATTTCCTTTTTACCCCATTTGTTATATACATCCTCAACCGTTTCATAATATAGATCGACTTTATTCCCCTTAATAGCCCCGCCTTTATCAGCTACAACCCCTAAGCCATAACCCGGAATGAAGAGAATGGTTCCAATTGGAAAAACAGATAAGTCTGCTGCTACAGTAGAATATAAATCTCGTTTTACTTTTACGCCTGAATAGGTAATTCCATACTCAGGATGGCTTTCATTTTTTCCTGTGGATTCAACTCCTGCAGTATATCCTGTTGCGATTACCGTTTTTTTCGGGTATTTAGTCCAGTCAAAGGCATCCTCTAAAGCCGGTGGTGTCTCTGAAGTTGGTTCGTTTGAAGCGGCATGTGCTTCAAGTTGTACCAATTGTTTAATGAACAATTTAAGATTTATACCTGTAATAGTTTGTAAAGTCACTAGTATGGCAAGCAGGAAAAGAACGGTCATTGCAAAACGCTTTGTCCCAGTTTTGATTGTATTCATTAAAATTTTCACTCCTCCCAAAATATTCATTTCCCAACCTGCCCAGAAATATTCAAAAAGAAGTAAAAACCCATTTAAAAAAAGCGAATTAAAACAAAAAACTCTTAACCGGCTTAACCCGGTTAAGAGTCTTAAAACATTTGATATCCATTTTTCCGTAACATTTTGATTGTAACACCAGCCGCAATTGCTCCAGCTAACCCACTTAGTAAAATGAGGATATCAGCCGTTGCTAATGACCCTAACTTTTGCCCAAGCTCTTGAAACGCAATTTTACTATTTGTAATGTATTCGATAAACTTTACCTTATCAATAATAAATATAGCAATAATCGGATATATAATTGCCATGATCCAAGACATTCTTAAAAGCATATTTAGAATAAAACCAATTCCAAAAAACAACACAAAGAATAACAAGATCGAAATGATTAATACTACAATACTCATCTGCATGGAAATACCTCCTTTACACATCATTTATAAGTTTACTTAATGTCCAAAAGGGAGTCAATCCTTACACATCAGTTTATAGGTACATATACGTGGAAAAAAATTCAAAAAAAATAGCTTCCCGAAGTTTCTCGTGGAAGCAGCTCTAGTTGACTTTAGAAGCTAGAATTAATATTTTTCCTGTTTCTTTCCAGACCCCGCGCAGCAGGTACATGTTTCAGAACCCCCGAGCAGTAATTGAAAATATCCCGTACCTGAACAATAATCACATTTTTTAGTATCTACACTAGTCGTTTTCATTCAAATCAGCTCCTTAAAATATTATTTAAATTTTCTGATAATATATCAAAAATTAGACAGAAAGAAAAGGACGATATTTAATCATATTTAGGTAAGAAAACGGATACATCATAAGTTTCCTTTCATTTTCTAAACGTTACTTAAATTTTCTAAATATTAAAAAAATAATTTATAGACACTGTACTTAAACTGATCTCCAGGGTTTAGGCCATCATAACCTGGCTTGGTAACGGAAGATTCATTTTGATTGATTAGGTAGTGTAGCATAATGGAAGCATCCTTTTCTTGGAGGAGTTCTTCAGGTGATATAAACTTTGCCTCATATAGCTCATTTTCCTGATGCTGCAATCCCCCTTCATCAAGCGGCTCAAGTAAAAAGACGAGCAAATTATCACTAATTTCTTCTGAGATCACACCTGTTCGTAGCCCAATTAATCCCTTGACAACGCAATCTATTCCCGTTTCTTCCTTTACTTCCCTAACCACTGCTTCATCAGCAGTTTCACCTTCGTCTACAAAACCCGCAGGAAGTGACCACTTTCCCTTTAGACCGCCATAACGCTTTTTTACGACCAGCCAATGCCCCTCAGAAGATTTGACTAACCCTCCAACCGCTAACCAAACCTTGCCTCGTTTCTCTTTATTACTCATAAGAGCCCCCCTCGCAAAACCTATTTATATATATAGTAACAAAAAAAGGACAGATTTCTCTGCCCTTTTGCCAAATTAGTAATTAGAATACGTTAAATTTACCCTTTTTTAATACAAGTCCAGCGCCGCCGATCATGTATAGAGAACGGTTGTCGACTACTTTTTTCATCAAGGACGCCTTGCTGCCAGTTACCTTTTTACCAAACACAACACCAATGGCATCATCATGACCAAGTGAACATACTGTTCCTTTATTATCAAACGTAAAGGTTTCAAGCTCCTGCTTATTTCGGACCAATGCTGCTATGTTACGTGCAACGACTTCACCTTGCTGCATAGCAATTTGTGCTGTAGGTGGATATGGACGATTGATTTCTTCATTGATAACAAGTGAGCTATCACCGATAATAAACACATTATCAAAGCCTGGTACACGGAGGTCAGGCTGTACTTTCACACGACCTCTCATTGCTTCAAAACCTGATTTTTCAATAATTGAATTTCCACGTACACCAGCAGCCCAAACTACAGTTTCAGCTTTTATTTCACGTGGTTCTTCTTCACCTTTTGCTACAATGATTCCATCAGGCATACATTCTTTAATCGCTGTTCCAATTAAGAATTCTACCCCTTTACGTTCCAATTGGGATACAGCATAGTTTACTAGCTCAGGGTCAAAGCCTGGAAGAACAGTTGGTGCCGCTTCTACACAAAGAATTTTTACTTTGTGAGAGTCTACATCGTATTCGTGACATAGTTCAGGTACTCGATTCGTTAATTCACCTAAGAACTCAATACCTGTAAAGCCTGCACCGCCAACCACGATCACCAAACGATTGTCATTCTTTTCTTCTTCCATGTTATAAGTGGCAAATTGATACTCAATATGCTCACGTAATTGGCGTGAAGAATTTACATTTGTAATTCCAAAAGCATACTCCTTTAAGCCTTTAATTCCGAAAGTTTCTGGTTCTCCTCCAAGAGCAATAACGAGGTAATCATACTCAACTTCGCCCTTTTCTAAGATTACCTTTTTCTCTTCTTTCTTGATTTCAACAACTGTATCTTGAACAAAATCAACTTTACTTCTATCAATAACATCACGAATGTCATAACGTACACGGTCATGATGAAGTGTGCCTGCAGAAGCCTCATGCAGCCATGTAGTTTCATAATGGTAGTCATTTTTGTTAATTAAAACGATATCTGCTTCATTCACTCCAACAAGCTTTTGCAACCTTACAGTTGTCATAAGCCCGCCATACCCCGCACCAACAATAACTATTTTTGGCTTTCTCAAAGTGATCACTTCCACCTTTTTTATTTTAAGTAAAATACTTGTTCTTATCTTCCTCAGCTTTTTACATTTTTATTTTGTTTAGAGGAAAAAAGTTTGTGATATACTTCACGTATAGTGTCACAAATTGTTTCTTTTTTTGTCACACAAATTTAACATCTATCCTCCATACATATTATGCTAAACTCTTCACATTTTCAAGTGATTTATAGGATTATTTTTTAAAAAAATAATAGAAATTTTCCTATCTTAACTATCTGAATATTTCCCAAAAGTTGTGAGGATTTTATGTTTTTGTGATATTATAAGGAATGGAGTCTGTTACTACATAGTTGGGGGGATATAGGGTGCAAGAAGATCAAAAAGTTTATGATATTACCATTATTGGGGGCGGTCCTACCGGTCTATTTACTGCCTTTTACGGCGGAATGAGACAAGCTTCTGTAAAGATTATTGAAAGCTTACCACAATTAGGTGGTCAATTATCGGCACTATACCCAGAAAAATATATTTACGACGTTGCTGGATTTCCAAAGGTCCGTGCACAAGAACTAATCAATAACCTAAAGGAGCAAATGGCAAAGTTTGAGCCAGCTGTTGCTTTAGAGCAATCCGTTGAGAAATTGGAAAAACAAGAAGATGGCACCTTCAAATTAACAACCAATTCCGAAGTACATTATTCAAAAACAGTTATTATTACTGCAGGAAACGGTGCATTCCAACCACGCCGATTAGAACTTGAAAGTGCTGCACAATATGAGCGTAAAAACCTACACTACTTTATTGACGACCTTAACAAGTTTGCTGGTCAAAAAGTTGTTGTGTTTGGCGGCGGTGATTCAGCTGTGGACTGGGCATTAATGTTAGAGCCTATTGCCAAGGAAGTAACGATTGTTCACCGAAGAGATAAATTCAGAGCACATGAGCATAGTGTTGAGAACCTGAATAACTCAAAAGTAATTGTTAAAACTCCTTTTGTACCTGCTGAATTAATTGGTGATGACAGCGGTATTAAGCAAGTTGTCCTTACTGGAGTAAATGGGGATGGCAAGGAAGCTATTGATGTGGATGCGGTTATTTGTAACTATGGTTTCGTTTCCTCTCTAGGTCCAATTAAAGAATGGGGCTTAGAAATCGAGAAGAATTCTATTGTCGTTAACTCTAAAATGGAAACAACTGTACCAGGAATTTATGCTGCAGGAGATATTTGTACCTATGAAGGTAAAGTAAAATTGATTGCCTGCGGATTTGGTGAAGCGCCTACCGCTGTCAACAATGCAAAAGCATTTATCGATCCAAAAGCAAAAATCCAGCCTCTTCACAGTTCATCAATGTTTGGAAATTAACGAACAAAAGGCGCCCCTAGAGGTGCCTTTTACTTTTATTAGCATTCTTCTGGTGTACCTGTTGCTGTTGCGGTTCTGAACGATGAACCACAGCCGCAAGATGCAATCGCGTTAGGATTATCGATGGTAAATCCGCCGCCCATCATCGATTGCTTATAATCAATTTTTGTACCATTTAATATCGGGGCATCCTCTTTAGCCACAAGAATTTGAATTCCATGCTGAGCAAAATGGAGATCCTCTTCCTTCACTTCATGATCGAATCCCATACCGTATGATAAACCACTGCAGCCTCCACCTTTTACACTAACACGCAAAAGGGCACCTTCTTCTTCATTGTGTTTCATCATTTCTTTTATTTGAAGAGCCGCAGCTTCCGTTAAAATAACAACATCATTACTCATTCATTTTTCCTCCTTGTTGAGGTCTTTCTTATAGTATATACACTGTAACTTTATGACTCAACTAATTAAACTTTGAGAATAAAATAAAGGGACGGAATTCCGCCCCATTTTATTAAAACATTGGATTCTCATCTAAGTATTGATAGATATTTTCCACAAGTTCATCAGGTGTATTACCTGTTACAACTTCACCGTTTACAAGTGCAAAAAGAGTGGAAGCACATTTCCCGCAATATCCGAGGCATCCATATTCAATTATATCAAGATTCGGGTCTTTTTCTAACCTCTCCAGAGCTTTTTGGGCACCACTAGCTAGATTACTCATACAAAATTCAATAATTGGCATTAACATGGCTATCACCTCTCCACAACATATTATCCTACTATCTTTCTTTAGCTACGTCAAATACCATGTTTCATGTCGAAATGTCAATAAAATTGTCATATGTGTTGTTATTTTGTCATAATTCAGCTATACTTTTAATGGATTTAAAGACTATATTACTATTATTTACAACTTAAAATATAGACATGATTACTGGTTTACAAAGGGGATAATAAAATGAAAAACCTTGTAATTCTCGGTGGCGGATACGGCGGAATGAAGATTTTGACTGAACTTCTTCCAAACAATTTACCTGAGGATGTAAGAATTACACTTGTTGATCGCGTTCCATACCATTGTTTGAAAACTGAATATTATGCCTTGGCGGCAGGAACTGTTTCTGATAAGGAGTTGCGCGTTTCCTTTCCAGAACATCCTCAATTAGAGATTAAATATGGGGAAGTTACAGGAATTGAAAAAGATAATAAAAAGGTCCTCCTTAAAGATTCAGAGCCTATTTCCTATGACACCTTAATCATCGGTCTAGGCTGCGAGGACAAGTATCATGATGTACCAGGTGCAGATCAATACACATACAGCATTCAAAGCATTGAAAAATCCCGCAAGACCTATTCGGTACTAAATAATTTAGGACCAGGATCTGTTGTTGGTATCGTGGGTGCAGGTCTTAGTGGTGTGGAGCTTGCTAGTGAATTAAGTGAAAGTCGTGGCGACTTAATAATTAAACTATTTGATCGTGGTAAACACATTCTTCCTGCATTTCCTGACCGCTTAAGTAAATATGTTGAAAATTGGTTTCATAAAAATAATGTTGAAATTATTAATAACTCTAATATCACAAAAGTTGAGGAAAATTTGCTTTACAACCATGATGAGCCTATCCCGTGTGATGTGATTGTTTGGACCGCTGGTATCCAGGCGAATAAGGTTGTTCGTGAATTAGGGGAAGAAATGGACCGCTCAGGCAGACTCATTATCACACCTCGTCATCATTTACCGAATGATGAGCATGTTTTTATTCTAGGAGATTGCGCTAGCCTACCACATGCCCCAAGTGCTCAATTAGCAGAGGGACAGGCGGAGCAAATCGTCGAAGTGTTGAAGAAGCGCTGGAATGGCGAGGAGCCACCGGCAGAATTCCCAACCATTAAATTAAAAGGTGTTCTAGGTTCCCTTGGTAAGAAACATGGTTTTGGTATGATGGCAGACCGTGCGATTACAGGTCGAGTTGCTCGTTTAATAAAATCTGGAGTTCTTTGGCTCTACAAGTACCATAACGGATGATAACTAAATTTCCCTTTCAAGAGGGAGTAATTCAAACAGTGCATCTGCACTGTTTTTTTATATCAACTTAAAAAAACTAGGGCTAACTTGATAGAAATTCAAATAAAGAAAAGTGGTCCCATGAAAGGTCCATGGTGACCGTATTTCGATTTTTTCATAAAAAATAGTCACCATGATGGGTCCATGGTGACTGTTTTTCGACTTATATCTCATCTTTTTGTAGTTTTTGGGCTCTCATCACCTTTATGAGTGAACGTCAGTCCTTCTTTTTGCAGTTTTTGGGCTCTCATCACCTTTATGAGTGACCGTCAGCTCTTCTTTTTGCAGTCTTCGGGCTCTCATCACCTTTATGAGTGACCGTCAGCTCTTCTTTTTGTAGTCTTCGGGCTTTCATCACCTTTATGAGTGTCCGCCATCTCATCTTTTTGTAGTTTTTGGGCTCTCATCACCTTTATGAGTGACCGTCAGCTCATCTTTTTGCAGTCTTCGGGCTCTCATCACCTTTATGAGTGACCGTCAACTCTTCTTTTTGTAGTCTTCGGGCTCTCATCACCTTTATGAGTGACCGTCAGCTCTTCTTTTTGCAGTCTTCGGGCTTTCATCACCTTTATGAGTGACTGTCAGTCCTTCTTTTTGCAGTTTTTGGGCTCTCATCACCTTTATGAGTGACCGTCAGCTCTTCTTTTTGCAGTCTTCGGGCTTTCATTACCTTTTTGCTTGAAAAGTTGGCACCATAAAAGGTCCATATTAAGCCAAATCAGTTTCGATTATGTTTATTCTGCCTGAATCGCTTTGTAGCCATATTTTTCCAACTCACTAAATATTGTTTTTAATCTCGGGTTTCCTTCTCCGACGATTTTATCCTTAATAACAATGACAGGATAAAAAAGATCGTCTTCAATAACTCTTTTAGCAAAGTCCTCTTTTTCACTTTCATTAGGTGGTTGATAAATATCAACATACGTCATTTTGAAAGGTTGTTCTGGGAACTTCCTTGAAATAGCCGCTTCTAGCCATTCAAATGTTTCCTTTGATGAGGGTAAGTTAACACAGCTCGGACATAATTGTTCAGCACCATAGAGGATAATTTCAACTGTAGTATTTGTCATTCCATCAATCCTGCCTTTTTCTTCTATTTTACATCATTTAAACTATGAATACATAAAAATATGGTTGTAAATGTGCGCATTCCCATTTCATGAGAATGGATTTTTCCCTTCAATGACATTATAATATAAGGTAGGAAGGAGACGATAAGTATGGCAGAACAAGAAGTACAAGAAATGTTTGAGCAGGTTCAGGAAGTTTTAGATAAATTACGTCCATTTCTTCTTCGCGATGGAGGAGATTGTGAGTTAGTTGATGTTGAGGATGGTATTGTTAAACTGCGTTTACTAGGTGCATGCGGAAGCTGCCCAAGCTCAACGATTACCCTTAAAGCAGGAATTGAAAGAGCACTTTTAGAAGAAGTTCCTGGTGTAGTTGAAGTAGAACAAGTATTTTAATAACGAAAAAAGCGATTGCTAACAAAGAGCAATCGCTTTTTCATTATCTGATCGATAACCAGTCTAATTGAGGAATTTTTAATGGTTTTAATGGTGCTCCAACTGTATGATAAAAATGGCCTAAAAAGCGTTCATACTCTGTTGATTGCTTTAACATCTTACTTAACTGTTCTTCTAACAGTTTCTTATTCTGTTCGGACCGAGTTATATAATAATTTTCAATACACTCAAAGTAATGAAGCGGAAACAATAACCGGGAAAATAATAAGCGCCACGAAAAAGAGGATAAAGGGGCAATACTTTGATAATCGACGAAAAACTGTCTCACATCAATCTCGTAGGTTTGTGTATTCCTAAAGTATCGCTCCCTAGACCATTCTGCAAGATCACGACTGCGATGATCAAAAACCCAATCGAATGGGTCCTTAATGTAATAATTAGCTCCCCAAGAGTCATATGAAAAACGTTCATGACACACTGTTCCACTATCCGATTCTTTCGGTTCATCGTCCAGCTCGGTATCAACCAAATACTGGATCGCATTTTCTGTTAAACCAATATAGTATGGAAATGAATCAATAAACATCCGTTCAAAATCATCGTCAGGTGTTTGATATAGAAGTTCACTCCATACCTTTTCAATTTGGTCCAACCGCTTTTCCCATAATTGCTTCCATTGTCCAATTCTGCTTGACCTTTCAATTTTAAATGGGACTGTTTTCCCTCGCTCATGAAATTTCGCTAACTTTCTTCCTATTTTCACTTTTGCAGGTTTTTCTAACTGCCGATTTGCAAGCACACAATATTGCTGATTTTCCCAGGTAGTAATGAAGTCTCCCTCATTAGATTGTAAAAAGGCTGGTACATGGGGATCTCCATTTTTCCTTAAGTGTTCCGCAATTTTCTCTAGTTCATTAATATCTTCAGCTTCTCTTCCGTTAGATTTCGCAACTAAATAAAGCCAGCCATTTCCTCTAAGCGCATCGTAAGAGTCTAATTTTACGTATTCATCGACTTGTATTCCATACTTATTTTCAAGTAATTTTTGCAGCACCCTTCCACCCCTTCTCTTTTCTACTCCTATGTCATATATATGTAGTAGCCCAAAAAACTTGTTGTCTTCTTACGGAATAAAAGTATAAGAAAAACGGTATAGGAGAAATCTGTAAGGAGGGTGATGGTTCATTCGTTCCTTTTCAAATTACCGAGCATATGTTAAGAATTAAGAATAGGTGAAAAATTCCAAGGAAAAGGTGATAAATGGATGGCAGAAGATAAAAAAATGGATTTAACAGAAGAAACTGCACGAAGATGGATCAAAGAAAGAGGCGTAGATATTCAGGATATTGCTGATTTAGTCTATTTCTTGCAGGAAAAATACCATGAAAACTTAAAAATGGAAGACTGTATTGCAAACGTGGAACGCGTCCTATCAAAACGTGAGGTCCAAAATGCCATCATAACGGGAATTCAGCTAGATATGTTAGCCGAGAAAAACATGCTGGAAGAACCCATTCAATCCATTATCAAAACAGATGAAAGTCTTTATGGCGTCGATGAAATTTTAGCACTGTCCATCGTAAATGTGTATGGATCCATTGGTTTTACGAACTATGGGTATATCGATAAGCAAAAGCCAGGTATATTAGCTCATTTGAACGATAAATCAACTGGAGAATGTCACACATTTTTAGATGACATCATCGGTGCAATCGCAGCTGCCGCCTCAAGCAGACTAGCTCACCGAGCAGCACATGTTGAATAGAAAAGCGGAAGCGCCTTGAACAGGGAAAAATGCATTTCAATTTTTCCTAGGGGCGACAGGCATAAGACGAGCCGGCGAGAAGGTTGCTCTTTAACCTTCTTGACGGATTGACAGAAATGTGGAGGCGACTGCTCTGGGACGAAGGAATAAGACGAACTCTGCAAGAAGGCGCTTTTTGCCTTCTTCAGGGGGCGGCTTATGACTCGAGTCCCAAGGTGCCGAAACTAGACACGCTTATGACCCCGATCCCTTAGGCGCTGGAGCTAGACAGTAATCTAAGTTCAAATCTAAGAAAAGGATGGAGTTCTATCCATCCTTTTCTTACGGCTCCCATTGATCCAATGAATCAATCGCATATGTTGGTTTTCGGTCATAGTCAGCAAGTAATTCCTTCGTTGTTACACCCGTATGAACTAGGAGTGTATCAAGCCCTGCATTCATCCCTGCTAAAATATCGGTCTCATAATAATCACCAACCATGAGTGTTTCTTCTTTAGAGGTTCCTAAAACCTTTAACGCCTGTTCCATTATGATTGATTCAGGCTTCCCAATAAAAGTCGGCTTGGTCTTTGTTGAAACGGCAATTACAGACGTGAGCGAACCGTTTCCAGGGAATAAGCCTCTTTCTGTTGGGATCGCTATATCTCCGTTTGTTGAGATAAAGGAAGCACCATTACGGACAGCCAGGCATGCTACGGCTAATTTTTCATAGCTAATTTCACGGTCAATTCCGATTACCACATAATCTGCATTTTCTCCAGCAAAGGTAAATTTCTTTTCCTCCAATGCCGTACGAATACCTTCTTCCCCAATTACATAAACGGACGCATTCTTCTTTTGATCATATATATAATTCGCCGTTGCCTGACTCGTTGTAAAAACAAGGTCTTCTTCTGCAGGAATATCAAATTCCCTTAACTTTTGAGCAACTTGAGCAGGAGTCCGGGATGAATTATTGGTTACGAATAAATAAGGAATATCTTTATCCCTTAATTTTTTCACAAAATCTCCTGCCGCTTCAATTTTTTCTGATCCTTTATACATCGTTCCATCAAGATCAATTAAATAACCTTTATACTTTTTCATGTTGATCACTCCCTAAATGCCGATACTGGACCTAGTTCATTCGCAAGATAGTCTCGTACATTCTTAGGAAATAAAGCTAAGGCATTAATATGGCTGTAAAATTGTTTTTGAAGTTCACTGTGGTCAATCTCCGTATACAACTGGACGAGTACCTTCCGATACTGGACTAGTATTTTTAAGCTTTTACCTGTTTCATCCGATACAACCTTTTCGTCCATTAATATCTCGATAATATCCTCATAACTGCCAGGGTCTCTCATAATAAACCCATCTATCATCGCGTTACCCACATCTAACACCGACTCAATCATAAGATGTGTAATCCGTTCTAATGCTGCTTTTTCTATCGGTGTTGACCATTGATTCTGACTAGAAAATAGGCTGATTTGCTTTTCTAAGAAAACCAATGTTGTCTCCAACTTTTCGCGGTCTACAAAATACATTTCATCCACTTCCTCATTAATAATCATCTCGTTGCAATTTCATTAAAAAACATAGCTGGGCGCGCGTAAAAATTCCCCTGTGCTAAGTCAACATTATTTCTAGTTAATACGGAAGCCTCCTCTTGGTTTTCGATTCCTTCCGCCACCACTAAAGACCCCGCCTCCTTAGCTATAAGGAGCAATCCCTTTAACATTGACTCCTTTACAGAGTTTTTATCTATATTTTCAATCACAGAACGATCAATCTTTATTATATCAGGCATGAGTTCACTGATCGTATTTAAGCTTGCATAACCTGCTCCTGTATCATCAACAGCAATCTTAAATCCCATTAAACGTAATACATTAATATTAAAAGCAAAATTCTTCAAACCTTCGATTGAATCCCGTTCTGTGACTTCAAAGGTAATTTTCCTCGGGGATATACCCCTATATTTCTGTAGTAACATTTTCAAATCACTGGTAAATCTAATATTCCCTAGAGTTAAAGGGGTACAATTAACAAATATATCTTGACGGCAGCGAGATGCTTTTACTTGCTGGAACATTTTTTCCAACACAATCATTTCTAATTCATACAGACGGCTTGTTTGTCTTGCCACAGAAAAAAGCTGTAAAGGAGCTTCTAAAGCAGTCCCTTTTGGACCACGAGTAAGCAGTTCCCATGCACGTATCTCATTTGTGGCCACATCAATAATTGGCTGTGCTAACAAGGTAATAGCCTTCTTGGTAATAATTTTGTTGATCGCAAACAGCATTTCATTAATCTCTAGCTGCTCTCGCTTCTCAGCAATGCCAATTGCTTGTCTGTGCGCTTTTAATATAGAATCTTGGATTGAATATTCATATTTATCGACAAACATATACCCTGCTTCAAAAGTCGGATACACAGAAGAATACAATTTCATGAATCTTTGCGCTACTTCGTTTGATATCTTTTTCATTATAATATCAATATTTGAAATAGAATGTCGATCATGGTCAACGGTAATTAATAGGGTAATTCCTTCCCCATAATAATCATGAAGGGTAATAAATTCCTTTGGGTTAACTTCTTGTTCCACAACTATTTGAAAAAGTTTCTTCATATTTTTCAACATCTTAGAATGCTGCTGCTGGGTTTCTGCCTGTTCAATTACATCCTTTTGGTTACTTAATTTAAAAACTATTACTGCTACCTCGTGCCCAGCATCAAAAGCATTCGTTACCCCTTCTATTAAAGGATTGCGCAAGGTAAATTGAGGAGGGTAATAGCGTATGGACGAAAGAGGTAAAATAATCTTTCCCCATTGCATCACACTTTTAACTTTATTCATGTAACGACAGTCCATGGACTCCATCCCTCTCAGAAGCAACATACGACAATAATAAGTATATTGTAACACAATTTGACAGTATTCGGTTTTCCCCTTCAGTAAATTTTTAACAATATTCTATTTACTTCAATATTCCCCCACTGACATATTATTTGGTAATATAAAAAGGATGGAGAAATTAACTAAAGGAGAACACAATACATGAAAGAACGTTTTTTCTTATACGATGATACAGAGGATACAAAAACACGATTTGTAAGCTTTGTTGGTGACAACCAGCGATTTGATTTGGCAATTGTTAAAACTGACCGTCATTATGGAAAACATCTTGTCCTCGATATACAAGGGAATCGCTTTGCGATCATTGGTGAGGATGACTTGAAAGAGGAAGGGTATTTAGAATACGCTTTTCAATTAAATGAAGAGGACGCAGAAGAATTACGTTCCTTTTTATTAGAATTACTATAATTTTTTATCATTCCTTTTTACATACTAAGAACAAAAGGTGGAAGCGCCTTGCACAGAGGCGGCAGGCATAAGACGAGCCGGCGAGAAGGTTGTTTTTCAACCTTCTTGACGGATTGGCTTATGACCCCGAGCCCCTAGGCGCTGCAGCTAGATTATTAAAAAGGAGTGAGAGTATGGCGGATAAGAAAGAAAGAAACTATTTTGATTTATCCAATGTTGAAAAGCAGAAGAACTTTCTAACTGCAGAGGAATACCCAGAAGGTCCCTATGGATCTCCTATAGGTAAAAATGAGCCAGTTGAAAATAAAAGCACTCCCTGGCAGGAAGGGCAGCGCTTTTATAGCGCCTTTAATTATGAGGATAAAACGTTTCATCAGAATATTCCACGGCAAATGGAAGGGGCTCACCCAACACATGACGACCCAGAGAGTGATGAACAACCTCCGTATAATCAATAATAAAGAAGCTCGCCAAATGGCGAGCCTTTATTTTTTTACTTTTTTTAGAACGAAATAGGCACAGCCAAAATTACAGTATTCATACAAATATTCACTTAAAGTACTGATTTTGGTATCAAAGGTAGCTTTTTGATTTTGATCTTCAAAAAAGCCTTTAAGCCGGAGTTGTCCATAACCCCAATCCCCGACAATATAATCATATCTAGATAATATATCACTATATCTCGCCTTTAAGGCTTCATCATTAAAGGCCTCTCTGTGTTCCTGCACTATTTCATACGTGGAGCCGTTGATATTGATCATGTTATCACCTCAAATTTACCAGTAAATCTTTCTTTCATTATAACCGATTCACCATCAATTACTAAGAAAAAAAATCAGTTATTTGGCTATTCTAAAAAAAGGAGGTGCTTTAAGTGAAAAAATGGTCGATGATCATTGGTTTTTGTTTACTCCTAACAGCAGCAGGCTGCTCAAAGGATATGGCAAATCGTGATGTTTATGAAGAAAGCGGAGATACCATAAATGTCAATAACAAAAGAGAAGAGCTTTATAATGAAGGCGGCAGTCGTGGTGTTCGAAATGTGAGCGATGATTATGGCTTTGTTCGTCATCAAAAAAGCCCTATCCAGAATGACCGGGGAGGAACTGAACACTATTCGGCTATTGACCGTGAACAAGTTGCTAATATTATTAGTCAGCTGAGCACGGACGTACCTAATGTAAATGATGTAGCTACTTTAGTGACAGACCAAGAAGTTCTAATTGCCTATAGTTCAGATACTAAGAACCGTAATCAAACGGCAGACCAGGTAAAAAGAACAGCTATGTCAGTTGTTCCAAGATTTTATCATGTGTATGTATCTGACGATAAAAACCTAATGCGAGATGTGGAAAATCTTGCAAATCTTGATTCAACAAGCAGAAATGCACGAAATTCGGTAAACCAACTAATTACACTAATGAAAAAGTCACCACAAGGCAATCGAATGAGCGATAGTGAAGACGAAAACGGTGCTACAGCTAATGATACTATAAATAGAACGAAGCGTTAAAAAAAAGAGTTCAGCCCTAGTGGACTGAACTCTTTTTTTGACTACTACAGCGCCTAGGCGCTTCTGCTTTTCATTTTATCTTATGCTTCTTTTGCTTCAGTTTCTCCAAGCAATTGTTTATGCTTAGCTGCTGCATTAACCTGTTCATCTGCATGGTAGGATGAACGTACTAACGGACCTGCCTCGCAATGACTAAAACCTTTAGTGATGGCAATTTCACGTAATTCGGCAAATTCCTCTGGACGATAATATTTTTCAACCTTTAGATGGCTCTTAGAGGGTTGTAAATATTGTCCAATTGTCATTATATCTACATTATTTGCTCTTAGGTCATCCATGACCTCGATAATTTCTTCTTTTGTTTCTCCAAGACCAACCATTAAGCTTGATTTCGTTGGTATTGTAGGCTGCATTTCTTTCGCTCTGCGCAAAAATTCTAATGAACGCTCATACTTTGCACGTGCTCTAACTCTTGGTGTAAGTCTTCTTACCGTTTCAATATTATGATTTAAGATGTCAGGCTTTGCATCCATTAACAATGCTAGATTTTCTTCCTTTCCACCCATATCTGATGGGAGAACCTCAATACTAGTAAAAGGATTCTTTCTTCTAATCGCTTTAACGGTTTCTGCAAAAACTCCTGCACCGCCATCTTTTAAATCATCCCGGGCTACCGCAGTAACCACAACATGTTTTAAGTTCATTAATTGAACAGAATCTGCCACTCGTTCTGGTTCTGCCAAATCTAATTCTGTTGGCAATCCTGTTTTAACTGCACAGAAACGGCAGGCACGTGTACATGTATCACCGAGGATCATGAAGGTAGCCGTTCTTCTTTCAGCCCAACATTCGTGAATATTGGGGCAGCGCGCCTCCTCACATACCGTATGTAGGTTTTTTTCGCGCATCATTTTTTTTAAGCCTGTATAATGTTCATTCGTATTTAATTTTATTTTCAACCATTCCGGTTTTCTTAGGTATTCTTCATTTCTGCTCACTTTTCCACCCCTATAAATGAGTTTGCTCCTTGTCACTTTACCATACTTTTTGTAACAACGACAAGCAGACTAACTTCGTAAGCTCCTATTTCCAATTATTGTCCATAATGAAATTGCCTAGAAATCATAAACTAAAAGCGTACAATAATCGGAAGGAGGATTCCTGTGCGGGCATTTCTGATAATTGGAACTATCCTCTTATTTATGAGCCTTTCTCTCAGGGATGCTCATGCTAAAGGTCCTGATGAGCATCAGGAAAGAATGAAGCTTTACAAAAAGGTGGAAACACTCACGCAAATTCCTTGGTATTACTTAGCAGCAGTGGATCAATACGAAAGGAATATCCGACAGGTACGTAAAGACTTACCTAAAGCGGAAAGTGTGATTGGGATTTATTTCACCCCCGAGAAATGGGCTGGTCCAACAAATCCAAAAACTGAGGAAGAAAACCCTGCAATTATCCAGTTTTTCAACGGTATGGGCGTTGATGGGGATGGAGATGGTAAAGCTAGTTTAAAAAATGACGAAGATGTCTTATATGCTTTTGCCAATTATCTTCTTTCATATGGAACAGATCACGATAATATTAAAATCGGGTTATGGAATTATTATCAGCGTGATAAGACAGTTGGCATTATTGTTGGCAAGGCGCAAATTTACCGCCATTTTGGTCGGTTAGAATTAGATACACATGTATTTCCTCTACCGCTGCGCAGCAATCACAGCTATCGCAGTACTTGGGGTGATGCTAGGGGCTGGGGAGGCAGAAGAATTCATGAGGGTACAGACATATTTGCAGACTATGGTGTTCCTGTACGTGCTACAAATTATGGCATAGTTGAAATGAAGGGCTGGAATAAGTTTGGTGGCTGGAGAGTAGGAATTCGTGATATTAATAATACGTATCATTATTTTGCTCATCTTAGCGGTTTTGCTAAAGATTTAAAAGTTGGTCAAATCGTTGAACCAGGAACCATGATTGGCGGTGTCGGCAGTTCAGGTTATGGACCACCGGGGACATCCGGAAAATTTCCTCCTCATTTGCACTATGGTATGTATAAAGATAATGGTTACACCGAATGGTCCTTTGACCCAACGCCACATTTAAGATTGTGGAAACAGCAAGAAAGACATGCATTAGTAAAGAAGAGATAAAAGCGGAAGCGCCTTGTCCAGGGGTGACAGGCATATGACGCACCCTGCAAGAAGGCGTTTTTTGCCTTCTTCAGGGGGTGACTTATGACCCCGAGCCCCTAGGCGCTGTAGCTAGATAAAAAAGTAAGGACTGTCGATTGACAGTCCTCTTAACTTTCAGGAGATGGTATTTCAATGGATGGAGTAACCCCGCCGCCGCCATTATTATAAAATTGTGGTACCTCGCCCTGAATTAATCTTCCGCCCACTGGAATATTCTGCTCTAATTTAGTAATTTCCGTTGCAAACGGCGTAATGATTTGTACTGAAACCTCTAAATGGATGGCAACATCAATCCATGTATTATTGATTCCCATTGGTTTGGGGTTAATTTTAACATCTGGTCTTACTTCACCGATTGCATGAAACCTTACTGGTATTTTTGGACCTAAATTTCCTAACAATGCCATGTTGGTTGCTTGACCAAGCGGCACATTCCAAACAATCCCATCCTGTTTCTCTGTATTTACCTCAATATCAACGTCTGTTAATTTCTCTAATGAATCAAGATCTCCTTTTTCTGCTGCATTTAAGTTTTTCTGTATTTCATTGGTGATTTCTGATAATTTCTGGTTAATCACTTCCGTTTTTAAACTTGCACTTGGCTGCGCACCATTTTGACCAGCTTCAACCGCAATGACATCTCCCACTTCTACCGTTTTTTTGTTAATCGCCTTATTGATAACCTGTGAGGCAATTTGTTTTGTTTTGGATTCCGCATATCTCATTAGGGAAGGTTCAATCCCCTTGTTAACTAACCATATTCCCATCGCAGTAGACAAAAGAAAGAATACAAACGATAATAACATTACGTATCGGAAAGGTAACGGTCCCCGTTTTCGGTGACGCACACGAAACTTAACCAAATATGATCCCCCCTTACATGTTATATGTATGCGGGAAAGAGGTGAACTAGCCTATAAATTTATGAGAGCTAGGCATAAGAAAAAGCCTGCATGAGTGCAAGCTTTTCAAATCATTTTCAGCAAGGCATCTTTTCCTAGCATTCCCTTCGTTATACCTAAGCTTTCCGCCTCGGCTGTAACTGACTCCATTGGAGCATTAAGGAGCTGGTCAATGGTTCTTACACCTACCGCTCTAGCGGCAATGATTTTGCGATCCTTTAACTTTTCATTTAATAAACCCACATCTAAGGCACCGCACATAATATATCCCTTGTCACTGCTTATGGAGAGCAGTGTTGTTTTTGGTAGTAATACAGTAACAGCCAAGAACGTGTGACCATTAATCTCTACCGGTGATAGCTCAATCAATTTACACACTCCTTTCCTCACTATCAACTTATGAAAGCAAAAGAAAAAGCGTGTAACAAACTAGGACTGCAATTTCCATTTTAATAAATCCCGCAAAAACTCAGGAAGGAAATATTCTTTTTTATTATTTGGAAAAATCTCTTTAAAAAAATGTCCAAAGGTAAACATATCTGGAACGGCAAGAGAGTAGGTTTGAGCTAAATCCAGTTCCATACCATTTATATAGATATCTTTGTTTTCATTAAAAGTAATCCGGTCGTAAACACTGACACCCATTACCGAACCCCTAAACCCAAGCCCGACAACTTGCTTATACGCCCAGTTTTCATCTTTCGTTTCAAGTAAAACCTCCCTTAATTCCATGCCAGTGAGTTCGATTTTACAAGGATTAATAGGATGAGGACAAATAGACAGTAAATCATATGAGGTCACATTTCCTGATAATGGGCCCAAAATAAGACCAGCGTTAATAAAGGCACAATCCGCTTTGCACCATTCTCTTAGAGCCTGGCATAGAATCTTGGCTAGCTCAGTTGCTTGAAATGGATCATGTGGAAGTTCTTTAGGAAGTGTAGTAATTTTTTGATTTAATAACTTTTTCCCTTTACGGTAAAGTTCCTTGGAGATTGCTTTCTCATCTGGTAATGCCGAAAGCTCCATTACATTATACAATTTAGCCTGTGAGCTAATAGGGTTTCGTTTATCGACTTGAAGGGTAACATGCCCGACAAACCTTCCATGCTTCCCAGCCCCGGCAAGCAGAGTCTTCTCCACCTGCTTTCCTTCAGGAAGTGTATGGTGGGTGTGACCCCCAAGAATGACATCAATCTCTGGATATTCCATAGCAATTCGCTCATCATGGTTAAGTCCGAGATGAGAAAGTAGGATGATTACATCAGATTGTTCCTTTAATGGTTTTATCCAATTTTTCAACTCTTCAATCGGCTCTGTCAGACGCCAGCCTAATAGCCCATAAAGAAGCGTAAAATGGGCTGTTAGTCCAATCACACCAATCCGTGTACCCTTTTTTGTCTGATAAATTTTGTATGGTTTTAGCCATGTTGGATGTTGACAGTTACTGTTATAGAGATTAGCTAATACTACATCAAAATCCCTGTTGTCATACAAATGGTTCAACCCTTCATAAGGAAAATTGACTCCTTCATTGTTACCAATAGTAACAGCCGTATAACGACTTTCATTTAACAGCTCAATATTCCCCTGCCCATGTGTTCCCTCAGAAAGTGGGTGCCAACGGTCAATAAAGTCACCTATGTCAAAAAGAAAAAATTCTTCCCCAGCTTCTTCATGATGTGTTCTTCGGCTTTTTAAGAAATGCTGAATTCTCGGCCATCGTTTTAAATGGCTGTGAAGATCATTTGTATGATAGATGTGAATGAATTCCATGCATGATTCGCTTCCTTTTTAACCAAAAATACCTTGATAAATTAATCGTATGCCAACGATTATTAGTATGGTTCGTAGTAAAAATACAATTGTTTTACTTTTTAGCTTTGTGTTTAAATAGACACCGACTTTCGCACCTATCCATGCCCCAGGAACTAATGCCAATGCAAGCAGCCAATCAACATTCCCTAGAGTGATATGGGTAATGGAGCTGAGGATTGATGTTGGTAAGATCATAAACATCGATGTTGCTGTCGCTACATGAGGTGGAAAGAAAAAGAACAGGATCATGGTCGGCACCATTAACGATCCGCCGCCAACACCCAGAATACCTGATAGAAAACCGACAAAAAACGAGATAATAACTCCCAGCCAAGGGTTAAATCCATATTCAAAGATTTTCCCTGAGTTATCCGTAAAGCTTCTGACAATCCCCTTATCTTTACGAAATGGAATCGGCTTTAGTTTATCTTTTAATAACAGAACAAATGAAACAAATATAATAAAAATCCCAAAAAATAAATTGAATGATTTTAAATTTAAAATTTCTGTTACCCATGCTCCCAGAATACTCCCAGGACCACTTCCAATCAAAAAAATTAAGCCACTTTTATAATCCACCGTTTTATGCTTCATATAAGCTAACGTCGAGGATAAACCGGTAAAAATCATCGTAAAAAGGGAGGTACCCACTGCTGTCTGAGGTGAGATATAACCAAATGCAGACAGAGAGCCTAAAAAGAGCAAGGAGGGAACGATAACAATCCCCCCGCCTAATCCAATTAAACTGCCTAAGGAACTACCTGCTATCCCTATCAATACTAAAACAATCCACTCCATAATCTTTCTCCTTTTTTAAAATAGATCTAGTTGTCTAGGTGCAAGGTCCTCATATTTTATATCTAAAAGGGTAATCATTTCTTTTGCGTTATCTGCAGCATCCCCGCCGGAATTATTGTTAAATAGAACGTAGACATTTGTAGATTCCTTGGCTAATTTTGTGATCGTATCAGCCCATTCCTGGAGTTCTTGTTGATTGTACCGATAGAGGTACCGAACCTCACGCCAATTCTCAGCATTACGTTTTTGCCAGCCATGAACGTTACGTCCATGGAATCGAATCAGAAGATTCTCGGAATCAATCGCCTCTATTATTGCTGGAATAGACCCCTCACCTGATTGGGGCTCATCACAAATACTATGTATCCATTTTTCCTCTTTCATAAAATCAAGCGTATGCTGGCGATAACGAGGTGTAAACCAAGATTGGTGCCTAAACTCAAGGGCACAGGGTAAGTCACCCATAACATTTTTGCACCATCGTAAATATTCAACATTTTCCCGCTTACAATCAAACCATGGCGGAAATTGAAAAAGGACCATTGCTAATTTGTTTGCTTCTATGTATGGATCTAAAGATTCTTTAAAAGCCTGGAACATTTCTTGCTTCGTTGCGAATGGAATTTCACCGCGCTCATGACCGGTCATACCCTGGTAGGCTTTCACAATGAACTGGAAGGAGTCTGGTGTATCGTTTACCCATTTAGCTGCATTCCTCTTCGGTTGAATGGCATAAAAAGCGGTATCCACTTCTACTGTTGGAAAATGACCCGCATATTCTTTTAACTTATCGCGTGAAGAAACTTGACCAGGATACAAGCTATCATGGTCTCCCCAACCTGTTACACCAATATAAATCAACCCTGCTCACCTCCACCTTTAATAATAGCATAACCTTATTTTTTAACGTATTCCGGTGATTCACACTTTTTGTACTAAATCATCAGCTATATGAGTGACTGCTTTTCCTATTCTAAGAAGTTCTCGGGCTCTCATGTTGCTTATGGGTGTGACCGCTTGTCCTCTTTCAAGAGGTTCTCAGGCTCTCATCGACCTTATGAGTGACCTCTTTTCCTCTTTCAAGAGGTTCTCAGGCTCTCATGAACCTTATGAGTTTCAGGAGGTTCTTGGGCTCTCATCGACCTTATCAGTGACCGCTTATCCTTTTCCAGGAGGATCTTGAGCTCTCATGAACCTTATGAGTGACCGTTTGTCCTTTTTCGGGAGGTTCTCGGGCTCTCATGAATCTTATGAGTGACCCTTTGTCCTTTTCCAGGAGGATCTTGGGCTCTCATGAACCTTATGAGTGACCGTTTGTCCTTTTTCGGGAGGTTCTCGGGCTCTCATGAATCTTATGAGTGACCGCTTGTCCTTTTTCAGGAGGTTCTTGGGCTCTCATCGACCTTATGAGTGACCGCTTTTCCTTTTCCAGGAGGGTCTTGGACTCTCATGAACCTTATGAGTGACCGTTTGTCCTTTTTCGGGAGGTTCTCGGGCTCTCATGAGCCTTGAGTGATCGCTTGTCCTTTTTCAAGGGGTTTCCAGTTCTCATCGACCTAATAATGAAAAATCCGCCTGCCTAAACGGCAAGCGGACCAATACTTTTATCCGATAGAACCTTCCATCTCGAATTTGATTAGACGGTTCATTTCGACTGCGTATTCCATTGGTAGTTCTTTTGTGAAAGGCTCGATGAAGCCCATAACAATCATTTCAGTTGCTTCTTGTTCTGAAATACCACGGCTCATTAAGTAGAAGAGCTGCTCTTCAGATACTTTAGAAACCTTAGCTTCATGCTCAAGTGAAATGTTATCGTTTAGAATTTCGTTGTATGGAATGGTATCAGATGTTGATTGATTATCCATAATCAACGTATCACATTCGATATTTGCACGTGCGCCATCTGCTTTACGTCCGAAGTGAACAACACCACGGTAGGTTACTTTACCACCATGCTTAGAAATTGATTTAGAAACAATGGTTGAAGAAGTATTTGGAGCTAAGTGAATCATCTTTGCTCCAGCATCCTGGTGCTGACCTTTACCGGCAATGGCAATCGATAACGTCATTCCACGTGCGCCTTCACCTTTTAATATAACAGCAGGATACTTCATCGTTAATTTTGAACCGATGTTACCATCAATCCATTCCATAGTTGCATTCGCTTCACAAACAGCACGCTTTGTAACAAGATTGAATACATTGTTTGCCCAGTTTTGAATCGTTGTGTAACGGCAATAAGCATCTTTTTTAATGATAATCTCAACAACCGCACTATGAAGTGAGTTGGTTGTATAAACAGGGGCCGTACAGCCTTCTACATAATGAACATGTGCGCCTTCATCAACAATGATTAATGTACGCTCAAATTGTCCCATATTTTCTGAGTTAATTCGGAAGTACGCCTGTAAAGGAGTATCTACTTTAACACCTGGTGGAACATAGATGAACGAGCCGCCAGACCAAACTGCAGAATTCAATGCAGCAAATTTGTTATCCGTTGGAGGAATAACCTTCGCCCAGTGCTCACGGAAAATATCTTCATTTTCTCTTAGAGCAGAATCAGTATCTTTAAAAACGATACCCAAATCTTCAAGTTCTTCCTTCATGTTATGGTAAACTACCTCAGATTCATATTGAGCAGATACACCAGCAAGATATTTTTGCTCTGCTTCTGGAATTCCAAGCTTATCAAACGTTGCTTTAATCTCTTCAGGAACTTCATCCCAAGATTTTTCCGATTTCTCAGATGGTTTTACATAATAAGTGATTTCGTCAAAGTTTAACGGAGCTAAATCTCCGCCCCATTGTGGCATTGGCATTTTGTAAAAATGCTCAAGTGATTTCAAACGGAAGTCGAGCATCCATTGAGGTTCGTTTTTTAACTTCGAAATCTCTTTAACAATGTCGCTAGTTAATCCACGCTTTGAACGGAATATAGAAACATCTTTATCGGCAAAACCGTATTTATAATCACCGATTTCCGGCATTTTTTTCGCCATCGACCTGTTCCTCCTTCATTGAAAAGCGGAAGCGCCTTGCTCAGCCCCGACAGCTACTTGCGGTCCTGACGGTGAAGTCGTTCTTTGACTTCATCGGGAGGACCGAAGCGACCACGAGGGGCCAGGCGCTGGAGCTAGACATCTCCTACCGCAATTTCGTTTTATTGTTGTTCCTCTTCAGTTAATCCTTTTTCCATTGCCTTCCACGCTAACGTGGCACATTTAATCCGTGCTGGAAATTTGGCAACACCCTGAAGTGCTTCAATATCACCTAAATCGATATCGTCATCATAATCTTTTCCTTGCATAATATCGGAAAATATCTTTGAAAGCTTGATCGCTTCCTCGACTTTTTTCCCTTTAATTGCTTGGGTCATCATCGAAGCAGATGACATTGAAATGGAACAGCCTTCTCCCTCAAATCTTGCGTCGATTACGACTCCATCTTCAACCTTAAAAGTTAATTGAATTCGATCTCCGCAAGTAGGGTTGTTCATATTAATTGTATGACTTCCATCTTCTAAAATCCCACGATTACGTGGATTTTTATAATGATCCATAATGACACGACGGTATAGATTATCTAAATTATTAGAAGACATCGCTGAAATACTCCTTTGTTTTAACAAGTCCTTCAACCAGTTTATCAATATCGTCTTCTGTGTTGTATAAATAAAAGCTTGCACGAGCAGTTGCTGAAGCCTTCAACCATTTCATTAATGGCTGTGCACAATGATGTCCTGCCCGGACAGCAATTCCTTCTGCGTCAAGAACAGTAGCGACATCATGCGGATGTACATCGCTAATATTAAAAGTAACAAGACCTGCACGTTTTGCAGCATCTAATGGTCCGTAAATGGTCATTCCAGGAACAGAAGACATTTTATCTAATGCGTATGCCGCAAGCTTATGCTCGTGTTCTGCAATATTTTCTAAGCCAATCTCATTTAAAAAGTCTATGGCAGCGCCAAGACCAATTGCACCCGCAATGATTGGTGTTCCGGCTTCGAACTTCCACGGGAGCTCTTTCCAAGTAGATTCTTGTAAATGAACAAAATCGATCATTTCTCCGCCGAATTCAATTGGTTCCATTTTTTCTAACAAATGCTTTTTCCCATATAGTACCCCGATACCAGTAGGAGCACACATCTTATGTCCAGAAAAAGCTAAGAAGTCACAGTCTAAATCTTGAACATCAATTTTCATATGAGGCGCACTTTGTGCACCATCGACTACCATAATAGCACCATTCTCGTGAGCAATTTTAGCAATTTCTTTAACAGGATTAATGACACCTAGTACATTTGAAACCTGCATGACAGAAACAACACGGGTGTTAGCTGTGACGGTTGCTCGAACATCATCAAGAGAAATCGTTCCGTCTTCTTGTAGTGGGATGTACTTTAACAGTGCTCCCGTACGTTTCGCAACCTGCTGCCAAGGAATAATATTACTGTGGTGCTCCATATACGTAATGACAATCTCATCACCAGCATTTAGAAACGCTTGCGCATAGCTTGCGGCAACCGTATTTAAAGCTGTTGTCGTACCCCGGGTAAAAATAACTTCCTGGGTGGATTTTGCATTTATAAACTTTCGAACCTTTTCCCTTGCCCCTTCGTATGCATCCGTTGCTCTTGTTCCGAGTGTGTGAACACCACGATGGACATTGGAATTGATTTCTTTATAATATTTTTCCATTGTCTCAATGACTTGGATTGGTTTCTGAGATGTTGCTGAACTATCCAGATAGACTAGAGGTTTTCCATTTACTTCCTGATCTAAAATAGGAAATTGACGACGAATATCTTGGACATTCATTATCGTACTTTCCTTTCAATCACTGCAGTTAACTGCTTTTTAACTCCTTCAATTGGAAGCTGATTCACTACCGGAGCAAGGAAACCATGGATAACCAAACGTTCTGCTTCTTTTTTCGGAATTCCGCGGCTCATTAAGTAGTAAAGTTGAACCGGATCAACACGTCCAACTGAAGCAGCGTGACCAGCTGTTACATCATCTTCATCAATAAGAAGAATTGGATTGGCATCGCCACGAGCTTTTTCGCTAAGCATTAGCACACGTGATTCCTGTTCTGCATTTGATTTCGATGCACCATGCAGGATATGACCAATTCCATTAAAGATGGAAGAAGCGCTGTCCTTCATTACACCGTGCTTTAAAATATAACCTTCTGTGTTTTTACCAAAATGAACAACCTTTGTCGTAAAGTTTTGTGTCTGTTCACCACGTCCGACAACAACTGTCTTGGTATCACCGTAAGCACCATCACCAACTAGGTTGGTCGTATTCTCAGAAATGGTATTTCCTTCATTCATCAAGCCAAGTGCCCATTCAATCCGAGCATCTCTTCCAGCGGATCCACGACGGTTCACATAAGTTGTTATGCCCTTAGCAAGAGTATCAACAGCACCATACTGAACTTTGGCACCAGCCTTAGCAATTACCTCTGTCACGATATTAAAAACACTATTGGAAGATTCAAGTGTTGAAAGATAGTTCTCTACATACGTAACTGAGCTATTATCATCTGCAACCACTATGACATGATTGACTAGGTTTGCATCAGCATGATCATGTAAGTAAATAGAATGGATTGGCTCTTTAATCTCAACATTTTTAGGAATGTATAAGAATGCTCCACCATTAATAAGTGCTGCATGTAGGGCAATTAGACGGTGTTCGTCCGTTTTGACCGCTTCTGTTAATATATATTTTTTTACAAGTTCACTATGTTCACGAACTGCTGTAAAGATATCCGTAAAAATGACGCCCTGCCCTTTTAATTCCTCTGTTAAAGAAATGTAAGCAGGTGTATGATTTCGTTGAATATACAAATTTTTAGCTGTCGACTCATCACCTATTAATGCTTTTACTTCCTCTGGAAGCTCAGCAAGTGAAGTAAAGGCATCACTTTTTACGGTATGCGCATCAAATTGAGTGAAGTTCCACTTCTCAATTTTTGTTTTATCTGGTCGTGGCATTGGAAGGGTTTCGCTCAGTTCTAATGCTTTTAGACGAAATTCTTCCATCCACGCAGGCTCGTTCATTTCTTTTGAAAACGAACGAACAAAATCTTTATCAAATGATAAATTCGTTTCTGTTGTCATGATTATCCTCCTAACGCTAACTCTTACGCTTCTTGCCCAACTGTTTCATCTTCGATTCCGAGCTCTTGCTTGATCCAGTCATATCCTTCTGCTTCTAAGCGTTGTGCAAGTTCTGGTCCGCCTGATTTCACAATACGTCCCTGCATCATAACATGCACATAGTCAGGAGTGATATAATTTAAAAGTCGTTGATAGTGAGTAATGACTAAACAGCCAAATTCTTCTCCGCGCATTTGATTGATTCCTTTTGAAACTACCTTTAAAGCATCAATATCTAATCCAGAGTCAATTTCGTCTAAAATTGCGATTTTTGGCTCAAGCATCATTAATTGTAAAATCTCATTACGTTTTTTCTCTCCACCTGAGAATCCTTCATTTAGGTAACGCTGTGCCATATCAAGATCCATTTCAAGGAATTCCATTTGCTTATCCATTTTACGGATAAATTTCATAAGAGAAATCTCATTTCCTTCTCCTAGACGGCTATTTAGCGCAGAACGTAGGAAATCGGCATTTGTTACCCCGTTAATTTCACTTGGGTATTGCATTGCTAAAAATAGTCCAGCACGCGCACGCTCATCTACTTCCATTTCAAGAACATTTTGATCATCTAAAGTAATATTTCCGCTAGTTACTTCATATTTCGGATGACCCATGATAGCAGAAGATAAAGTAGATTTACCAGTACCATTTGGTCCCATGATTGCGTGGATTTCTCCACCTTTTATTTCAAGGTTTACCCCTTTTAAAATTTCTTTTCCATCAATTCCTACATGTAAATCTTTGATTGTTAATTTTGATCCAGCCATATATATACCTCCGCAAAGATAATTTTGTATCTTGTAGCCTAAAACACTTGGCCCCAAAACTCTATTCTCACTTTATTCTCATTACAATCTTATAACAAATCGAATCTGTTAGCAACTTATAAACAGTATTAACTTTTATGAATAGATAAAAGATTTTTATTTTCACTCAACACAATCCAAATGAGAATGAATTAGTAGACAAGATGTGTTTCTACTATAATAAATTCAGAATTTGAAAACTTGTGACCGCTTTATGTATTCACATACGAACTAAATCATAACTTATTTTTCTCTAGTTTGCCAAGGCTTCGCTATTATTATTTCCTACCTATTTTTACCTATCCACCGGATTAATGTATATTACTGTGATAGATAAAAAAGAAAGCCAGTGAATCATCATCACCGGCTTCCTGCTTTCTTCCTATTTATTAGTATTTTTTTAGACTAATTTACAAATTTGTGGTTATTCTCCCGGTATAACAGCACCTTGGTACTTTTCTTGCAGGAATTTATTAATTTCCTCTGATTGTAGAACCTCTACAAGTGTTTTAATTTCTTCGCGGTCTTTGTCCTCAGAGCGAACGACAACAAGGTTTGCCGGTACAACTTCATTGCCTTCAAATGCAATTCCATACTTTCCAATGTCAATACCGCCCTCTAATGCGTAGTTCGTATTAATCACAACCGCATCACCTTCACCGCTATCGAAAGAAGAAGCTAATAGTTTTGCTTCAATTAGAGTTGAGAAATCAAGGTCCTTTGGATTTTCGACAATATCCTCTACTCTTGCACTCGCTCCAACGCCTTCTTTAAGCTTAATTAATCCTTCTTTTTCAAAAATAGGTAAAATACGTCCATGGTCACTTAGTGAATCACTCATAATAATTTTTGCACCTTTTGGAAGGTCTTTTAAGCTTTTGTATTTTTTAGAATAAATTCCGATTGGTTCCTTATGAATTCCACCAACACTTACAAAATCAAAATCCTTATTTTCTTTCATTTGCAGTTCTAAATACCCTGGTGTTTGAAAATAGTTTGCGTCGAGTTCTTTATCCCTTAATGCTACGTTTGGTAGGATATAATCTTGAAAAACTTGCACTTCTAGATCAATGCCTTTTTCCTTTAATAAAGGTTTTGCCGCCTCTAACACTTCCGCATGCGGTACAGCAGAAGCTCCAACAACTAATTTTTTGTTTCCTTCTTCTCCTGCCTTATCTGCAGTATCGTTTTTAGCCCCACCGCAAGCTGTTAGGGCAAGTGCTACTAACGCAATGATAATTATGCTAACTGCTTTTTTCATAATCTAACTCCTCCTGTTATCGTTTATCTGTTTTCTTTGTAAAATAATCTCCAATAAATTGGATGATAAAAACTAAAATTAAAATGGCAATCGTTGCAACTAACGTAACAATCGGTCTATTGCGCTGAAAACCTTCAAGATAGGCAAAATGTCCAAGTCCACCTGCTCCAATTACTCCGGCCATTGCTGTAAAGCCGACTAACGAAATAGCCGTGACGGTAATCCCTGAAATTAATGCCGGCAAAGATTCTGGTATTAATACTTTAAAAATAATATGACCATGTGTTGCTCCCATTGATTGAGATGCCTCAATTACACCTTTATCGATTTCCCGAAGAGCAATCTCCACCATTCTTGCGTAAAAAGGAGCTGCTCCAATAATTAAGGCAGGCAACGCCGCATTTGCACCGAGCATGGTTCCAATCAATAATTTAGTAAAAGGAATTAATAATACAATTAAGATAATAAAGGGTATTGATCTGAAAATATTTACAAATCCAGCAATAATAACATTCATACCCCTGTTTTCCCACATATTACCTTTACCCGTTAAAAATAACAGCAGACCAAGCACTAATCCCAAAATAAATGTAGTAAGGACTGAAATGGAAGTCATATAAAGGGTTTCACGTGTGGCTTCTAATAATTGATTCCACTTTACCATTTCCGTAAAGTTAGCCATTACTAATCACCTCCACGCCGACTTGCTGGGAGCGAATGTAGTCCACTGCCTTGTTAACTTCTAATTCGTCACCATCAAGATGAATAAAGAGGGTCCCATAGGAACCACTTTGCGTTTGCGAAATTTTCCCCTGCAAAATGTTGACAGTTACATTATTTTGACGGATTAAATTGGTGATTAACGGTTGCTCGACTGACTCGCCGATAAAGGATAATTGAACGACCTGACCTGATTGATAGCGTTCTAACAAATGCTCCGCCGTTTCTTTTGTTTCTTCAGGCACTGTTACCTGTTGAACAAACCGTTTTGTAATTGGCTGCTCGGGGTTTTTAAAGACTTCTAACACCTGACCAAGCTCCACAATTCTACCACTTTCCATAACGGCTACCCGATGACAGATTTTCCGAATAACATGCATTTCATGTGTAATTAACACGATGGTTAAACCTAGTCTTTTATTAATATCAACTAACAAGTCCAAAATGGAATCGGTTGTTTGTGGGTCTAGCGCTGAAGTTGCTTCATCACAAAGCAGTACTTTCGGATTGTTGGCCAGTGCTCGTGCAATTCCTACACGCTGTTTTTGACCGCCGCTAAGCTGTGATGGGTAAGCATTTTCTCTACCTTCAAGACCTACCAATTTAATCAGTTCATTTACTCGTTTTTGTCTTTCCAATCCACCTACTCCAGCAATCTCCAATGGGAAGGCAATATTCTCACTAACTGTTCTTGACCAGAGCAAATTAAAATGCTGAAAAATCATACTAATTTCCTGACGTGCTTTTCGAAGCTCGCTGCCCCTAATTTTTGAAATAACACGACCAGCTACGGTAACAGAACCTTCTGTCGGCAGCTCCAGTCCATTAAGCATTCGGATTAAAGTGCTTTTTCCAGCACCACTATATCCGATTACACCAAAGATTTCTCCTTCTTTAATTTCTAAATTAACATCATCAACTGCTTTAAGCTGCCCCTGTTTAGAAGGAAAAACCTTTCGGACATCTTTTATAGAAATCATTTCATCACCTTCTTTTTATCCAATAAAATATGAATTGCAAAAATTCCGATTAGACCGCAGTGCTTAAATATAGGGTTTGATTGTTTCCAGAAAAACATTCTTATATTAGAAAAATTAAAAAGCCTTTCTGCATAGGCAGAAAGGCATCATTAATAAGACCTTTCTCCCATCTTCCAAAGCTTCCGCTTTGTGTGAATTGGCACCATTTCAATAATAAATATTGACGGTTGCCGGGCTTCATCGGGCACATCCCTCCACCTCTCTTGATAAGAGTTACAGCATTCTATATTCAATTAACACGTTCGTTAAATTAGAGCAATTAATTTTAGTACAAAAATTATCGTACCATGAATAAAAAAGGGTGTCAACGAAATTGTGTACCAATTCCGAATAAATATTTTTCCTTATTAAGCTTTTGCTTTTAGAGATGCTACACCTGTAGCTGCCTCTATGGCTGCTTCTAGGTCTTCTATTAAGTCCTCAACATTCTCAATACCAATAGAAAGTCGAATTAAGTCCTCAGAAACCCCAGATGCTTTAAGTCCTTCTGCATCTAGCTGCTGATGGGTGGTGCTGGCAGGGTGAATAATTAAGCTTTTCGCGTCACCAACATTCGCTACATGGGCAAATAGGGTAATAGCATCAATTAACTTTGCTCCTGCTTCTCTTCCACCTTTGATACCAAAAACAATGATGGATCCAGCTCCTTTTGGTAAATACTTGCTTGCTAATTCATAATCAGGGTGCGAATTGTGTCCAGGATATGATACCCATTCTACAGCAGGATGATTTAATAAATAAGCTACTACTTCCTTAGTATTCGCAATATGTTCCTTCATCCGGACATGAAGCGTTTCAAGTCCAAGTGTGAATTGAAATGCGTTTTGCGGACTTAAAGAAGGTCCCAGGTCACGCAATAATTGTACACGTGCTTTTATAATATAAGCAACAGCACCCAGTGTTTCTGCATAAACAAGATCATGATAACTTGGATCAGGGGTTGTAAAACCAGGGAATTTAGGTGAATTCCAGTCAAACTTTCCTCCATCAACGATAACTCCACCGGTTGTTGTTCCATTTCCTAAAAGCCATTTTGTTGCTGAATGAATAACAATATCAGCCCCATATTCTATCGGTCTGCATAGGTATGGTGTGGCAAATGTATTATCAATAATTAATGGAACTCCTGCTTCATGAGCAATGTCTGCTACTTTTTCAATATCAAGAATTCTTAAAGACGGATTACCAATCGTTTCCGCAAATACAGCTTTTGTTTTATCGCTAATCGCAGCACGGAAATTTTCTGGATCTTCAGGGTCTACAAACTTAACCTTGATTCCATATTTCGGAAGCGTAACAGCAAATAAATTGTATGTCCCACCATATAAAGTTGATGCTGAAACGATTTCATCACCTGCTTCAGCAATATTTAAGATGGCTAGGGTAATTGCAGCCATCCCACTCGCTACTGCAAGAGCTCCTACTCCACCTTCTAACAATGCAACTCTTTCTTCGAAAACAGTTGTTGTTGGGTTATGGATTCGAGTATATATGTATCCAGGCTCCTTCAATGCAAAAAGATTTGCCGCATGATCCGTATTTTTAAATTGATAGGCATTATTTTGGTAGATTGGGACTGCTCGTGCCCCTGTTACTGGATCTGGAGCCAAACCACCATGAACACTTAAGGTTTCAAAACGATAATTTTTTTGATTTTCCCCCATACTAGCACTCCTCAAATTTTATAATAAAAATCATTTTATGAAATAATTGAATACTTCCCCTCACCTGTTATATATTCGGGTAAATCGACTAAAAGTCCTGCCTAATTTCTTCCATGAATATCTATTTTTTATTTCAAAAAAAAACAGACGCACCTGCATCTGTTTTAGTTAGATAATTGTTTAATTTTTTCATATAAGAAAGGAACAGAGTGGAAAGCATAAATCATTTCAAGTAATTCTCCATCCTTGATGAATAACAGGCATGGAACACTTTCAATTTCAAACCTTTCCGCCAACTCAGGATAATAATTCAGATTAATTTTTCCTATTTTCACATCAACCATATTTTCAATGACATGGAGCATTCTCGATGCTACCTGACAAGTACCGCATAAAGGAGTATAGAAGTAAATAAGTCCGGATGAATGATTATTTAAAAATGATGATACTTCATCTAGGTTCCAATCGTTCATTTTTTAACCCATCTCTAAAAATTCAGAATGAACATCGATATTTGCACCTAAAAGGACTGTTGCAAGATGGTACACTGGAGCAGTTGCTACTTCACGGTACATCCTGTCTATATAAATATGTTCCGCTTGAGGGAATTCCCTTTTTAATTGTTTGCGAAGCTTCTCACCTGCATCATCAGCATCAACGAGGATATAGACCTCTTTATCTTCTAGAGAATCTATTAATTCCTCCAATTTCGTCATGCTGATGGTTCCATTTGTGCAAATAATCTCTATCGGTTCCTTCAGGATACTTTTCACCTTTTTCTTATCTGATTTTCCTTCTACAATCAGAACTTTATCACCATACGTATCATTCATCATTCATCACCTATATGAAAGAAAGTTATTTGTTTGATGTTAACATATTCGAAAACATTAATAACGTGTGAATATGTTAACTATACCACGATTGTCTTTTTGATAGTAGGTGTTTGCTCATGAGTATACTCCTAGCACCATCCACCATCATCATCACAATCTGTATATTTTGCGTCGGGCTGTTCCGTAACTGTCACATTCTGAAAAATCTTCCGCTGCTCTACTTCAAATCGTTGATCTAACTGAAATGTCATGTCCCCTGGTATCTGTATCTTTCCAATAGAAGTGTTATCAAGAAATAATTCCATTTCTCCATTTTCCATTTTTCCAATAACTCGATCTGTCACATCAATTTTCTGCGGATTCAATGTCATACCAAGAGCCCCTTTTAGTTAAAGTTTATTATAGTGTCCCCTAGTTTTAGAATATAGAAGGTGCGAATTTTTCCCATAAAAAAACACCTTGATAAACAAGGTGTTTACGTAATATTAGTCTTCTTTAATCATTTCTTCATATTGTTCTGCAGTCATTAGGTTGTCCAATTCACTGTTATCAGAAGGCTCAATGACGATCATCCATGCTTTTTCATATGGAGATTCGTTTACGAATTCAGGGCTATCACTTAAATCTTCGTTAACTTGTACAACCTTACCACTTAAAGGTGCATATAATTCAGAAACTGTTTTTACAGATTCAACACTTCCAAATGGCTCATCTGCAGTCACTTCATCGCCAACTTCAGGGAGTTCAACGAAAACGATATCGCCTAGTTCAGATTGTGCAAAGTGAGTAATCCCTACACGGACAGTTTCTCCTTCAACCTTTACCCATTCATGTTCTTCAGAATAACGCAATTCCTTTGGTGTCGTCATTACAAAATCCCTCCATTATTTTCTAAAATTATTATCGACATAAATCGATTTTACCCTACTAACAATTTGAAAAGTAATAAAATGCTTACAACCACATTTTCTCATACTCTTCTTCTTTAAAGCCAACTGTCACTTTTTCTCCATTCGTTACTAATGGTCTTTTGATTAACATCCCATCTGAAGCTAACAGATCTAGCAGCTCCTCTTCAGAAGCAGAAGAAATTTTATCCTTTATACCCAGTTCACGGTACTTCTGCCCACTTGTATTAAAGAACTTCTTTAATTCAAGGTTGCTCTTTTCGTAGATATCCTGAAGTTGAGCACGAGATGGTGGAGTTTCAACAATATGTATTTCTTTGTAGGAAAGATGATGTTCATCTAGCCATTTCTTTGCATTTCGACAGGTACCACATTTCGGATACCAGTAAAAAGTAAGAGACATCCTTTCCACCCTCCTAATCCAAACATTATGACGGTATTCGTCACTTGAATAGTAACATAACGGGAAAAAAAGTAAAAATGGTTCACTTAAAAATTCGACTAATTCCGCTAAAATCCTGCTAAACCATAGAAAAAAACTTTAGACTCCCGCTATATCGCTGGGAGCCTAAAATTTATCAATTAAACAATATAGCGTTCAGCTTCAATAACAACATCAGCAGCTTCACGTTTCTTCGCAATCACATTGATTGGTGTGTGACGAGTAAGTTTGCGTAGTGCAGATACAAGCATACGGAGAGTATCCCCTTGTTCAGTAGCAACCAAGGTTTCTTTAGCATGCTGCTCGATTTCGTTGAAAGCTTCCTGACAAAAGATTTGTGTATAAAGAAGCTTTTGTTTGTTTTTTTCGAGACCAGACTTTGCAATTGCTTTTTCTGAACGTAAAACGACAGATTCCATTGCATATGCATTAGAAACTATGTCTGCAATATTTGATAAAATTTCCTGTTCTTTATCAAGAGCTTTACCAAATTTTTGTGCAGCTAAACCAGCTGCCAGCAAACCGATCTTTTTAGCATTGCTTACTAAATGTTTTTCTTGTGCAAGCGGCTCATCACCTGGCTCTTCAGGCATTAACATCATGATTTCTTCTTGAAGCGCCATTGCTTTTTGGAATAACGGAAGCTCTCCTTTGAAAGCTTTTTTAATATAGGTTCCTGGTACTAGAAGACGGTTAATTTCATTTGTACCTTCGAAAATTCGATTAATACGGGAATCACGGTAGGCTCTTTCGATCGTATACTCTTGCATGAAGCCGTATCCGCCGTGAATTTGGACACCTTCGTCAACAACATAATCTAATACTTCACTGGCAAAGAATTTATTTACGGAGCACTCAATCGCATATTCAGCAATAGAATTTGCCACTAATTTAATATCCTTCTGCTCGTCTGTAGTAAGTTTGCCTTGATTTTCTTCGAATAATCCAATAGTACGGTAGACAGAGCTTTCTGCTGCATAGATTTTAGAAGCCATGGTCCCGAACTTCTCTTTTGTTAAATTGAACTGAGAAATTGGTGTGTTAAATTGCTTACGGCCGTTTGCATATTTAACCGCTAACTCAAATGCATTCTTAGATCCGCCAACACCGCCAACCGCTAATTTATAGCGTCCGATGTTTAAAATATTAAACGCAATGACATGACCTTTGCCATATTCACCTAATAGATTTTCAACAGGAACAGGTACATCTTCTAGGATAAGAGTACGAGTGGATGAGCTCTTAATTCCCATTTTCTTTTCTTCTGCTCCAGTAGAAACTCCTGGGAAATCTCTTTCCACAATGAATGCGGTAAAGTGCTCGCCATCAATTTTGGTATAGACAACAAATACATCTGCAAAACCTGCATTGGTAATCCATTGCTTTTCACCGTTTAGGATATAATGAGTACCTTCTGCATTTAATTTCGCAGTTGTTCTTGCGCCAAGAGCATCAGAACCTGAACCAGGCTCTGTTAAAGCATAGGCAGCTAATTTTTCACCTGAAGCAAGAGCAGGTAAATATTTTTTCTTCTGCTCTTCGTTACCGAATAAAACGATTGGCAGAGAGCCAATACCAACATGGGCTCCATAAGATAGAGAGAAGCCGCCAGCTTTTGACATTTTTTCAGTAACAAGTGATGAAGTTACTTTATCTAACCCTAAACCTTCATACTCTTCAGGTACATCCGCAGCCAACAGACCAAGGTCACCCGCTTGCTTTAAAAGCTTTACGGTACGGTCAAATTCATGGTTTTCAAGATGTTCTAGCTGTGGAAGTACTTCTTTTTCAATAAAGTCTTCTGCTGTTTTGGCAATCATTAATTGCTCTTCGTTAAAATCCTCAGGTGTTAAAATACGGTCAAATGAAATATCATCGATTAAAAAGCTTCCGCCTTTTATGATTTTTTCAGTTTGTTGTGCCATTAAAATTTCCTCCTATTCTTTTATAAAAGCTCAAATACTCCTGCAGCACCCATTCCGCCGCCTATACACATGGTTACTACACCAAATTGTTGATTTCGGCGCTTTAGCTCATGGATAAGTGTTAAGGTAAGTTTTGCACCTGTACATCCAAGTGGATGACCTAGTGCGATGGCACCACCATTCACATTTACTTTTTCTTCATCCAGACCAAGCTCTCGAATTACTTGAAGGGACTGGGAAGCAAAGGCTTCATTCAATTCAAAAAGGTTAATATCCGACAACTCTAACCCAGCCAGCTTAACAGCTTTTGGTACTGCTACTACCGGACCAACTCCCATTATTTCCGGTGGTACTCCTCCAACTGCAAATGATCTGAATTTTGCTAATGGCTTTAGTCCAAGTGACTCAGCCTTTTCACGGTCCATAATCATTAATGCTGCTGCTCCATCACTTGTTTGCGATGCATTCCCTGCAGTAACGGAACCTGTCACTGAGAAGGCAGGGCGAAGTTTTGCTAATGATTGTAAGTTCGTATCAGGACGGACGCCCTCATCTTGCGAGAATTGAATGGTCCTTTCTAAAAGTTTATTGTCCTTTCCAACTGTGCGGAAGGTAACATCAACAGGAACAATTTCGTCTACGAATTTTCCTTCTTGGATGGCTTTTGCCGCTTTCTGATGACTTCGAACGGCAAATGCGTCTTGATCTTCACGAGAAATACCATATTTCTTTGCTACTTCTTCTGCGGTATGACCCATTCCCATATAATACTCTGGAGCTGTTTCAGCTAATTTTACATTGGGACGAACCACATGCCCCGCCATTGGAATCAGACTCATAGATTCGGCTCCGCCTGCAATTGCTGTATCTGTGTGTCCGAGCATTATTCCCTGTGCTGCATAGGCAATTGCCTGTAGTCCAGATGAACAAAAACGATTAATAGTGATGGCTGGTACTGTGTGTGGCAGGCCTGCTAATGCACCAATATTACGAGCCATGTTATTCCCCTGCTCTGCTTCTGGCATCGCACAGCCCATGATTAAATCATCAATATTTCCTTCATAATTTCCGGCGCGCTTTAATGTTTCTTTGACAACCAATGCTCCCAAATCATCAGGGCGAACATGGGCAAGCGTTCCTTTCTTCGCTTTACCTACCGGGGTCCGAGCTCCGGCGACGATTACCGCTTCTCTCATTTCGTTCCCTCACTTTCCTCATATAGTAGCAATCTATTAATTTCTTAAAGGTTTTCCTTTTACAAGCATGTGCTGCATACGCTGTTGTGTTTTTCCTTCTCTAATTAAGCTTAAGAAAGCTTCTCTTTCTAGATCCAATAAATATTGCTCATCAACTTCGGTACCATATGGCACTTTGCCGCCTGCAATAACATAGGCAACCTTTTTGGCGATTTTTAAATCATGCTCTGAAATATATCCAGAAAGGAACATATTTTGTGCACCTAATAATAGTGTCGCGTAGCCTGTATCACCCACAACTGGCACTTTTCTGCGGGCTTTTTGTACATATCCTTGCTCATACAATGCAAGAACAGCCTGCTTTGCATCGTACAATAAGTGATCTCCGTTCATGCTTATTCCATCTGCTAAGCCTAAGAAATTGTTCTCACGTGCTTCTGCACCAGAAGTGGATACTTTCGCAGTAGCAATGGTTTCAAACGCTTTATTCGCAATAGCTTGCAGGTCAACTTGAACGCCATTAGGCAGTCCTTCTAAATGCTTAATATATAGCTCTTTATTACCACCGCCGCCAGGGAGTAATCCAACACCGACTTCAACGAGCCCCATGTAAGTTTCTGCAGATGCTTGAATGTGCGCTGCAGGTAAACAAACCTCAGCTCCGCCCCCAAGTGTCATGGCAAATGGTGCTGCTACAACTGGTTTTGCACTGTATTTAACCTTCATCATCGCATTTTGGAATTGACGGATTACCATTTCAAGCTCATAGATATTGTCATCCTGTGCTTCCATTAACATCATCGCGAGGTTTGCACCGACACAGAAGTTCTTACCTTGGTTACCAATTACAAGTCCTTTGTAATTTTTCTCCACTTCGTCTATGGCAAAGTTAATCATCTGGATAATATCAAGACCAATCGCATTATTCGGAGAATGGAATTCTAAGAGTGCCACTCCATCACCTAAATCAATTAAGCTGGCACCGCCATTCTTCTTAATAACACCTTTTTGCTTTTTCAACTTTTTCAGATCAATCGCTTTTGGATTACTTTCAACCAGGCGGTATTCACCTTTGTTGTAGAAGAATCTTTCGCCATTTTCCTCTAAATAGAACGATGTATGCCCTTTAGCAAGCATATCAGTCACCCAAGCAGGGATTTCTTGACCTTCATTCTTCATCTTCTCAATAGACTTCTCTAATCCAATGGCATCCCATGTTTCAAACGGACCCAGTTCCCAGCCGAAGCCCCATTTCATGGCACGGTCAATGTCAACGATTGTTTCAGCAATTTCTCCCAAAAGCTGTGCAGAGTATACTAGTACCGGACTAAAGATGTTCCATAACAGCTCACCAGCACAATCTTCCGCATATACAAGCGCTTTCAATTTATTCACTGTTCCTTTTTCCTGCTTACTCAATTCAGTTGCTGCTGTTTTCAGCTTTTTACGTGGTATATATTCTAGTGTAGCAGGGTCCAGTTCAAGAATTTCTTTTCCTTTTTTCAAGAAGAAACCTTGCCCGGATTTGCTCCCCAGCCAGCCTTTTTCAAGCATCGTTTTCATAAATGCAGGGACTTCGAAAACTTCCTTTTCTTTACCCGTTACTTTCTCATACACATTACCTGCTACATGTGCAAAGGTATCCAGTCCTACTACATCCAGCGTGCGGAAGGTTGCACTGGAAGGACGACCGACTAATGGTCCAGTCACAGAATCTACTTCCCCAACACTATAGCCGCCCTTTATCATTTCTTGTACGGTGATAAGGAGACCATATGTTCCAATCCGGTTTGCAATAAAGTTTGGTGTATCCTTTGCAAGAACGACACCTTTTCCTAATACATCCTCACCAAAGGTCTTCAAGAAAGAGACGACTTCTGGGCTAGTGTATTGCGTTGGAATTACTTCAAGTAATTTTAAGTATCTTGGCGGGTTAAAGAAGTGGGTGCCGAGGAAATGCTTTTTAAAATCCTCTGACCTTCCTTCTGCCATCGCCTCAACAGATATACCAGATGTATTAGAGCTGATAATGCTTCCTGGTTTTCTGTATTGGTCTACTTTCTCAAAAACCTCTTTCTTTACATTGAGATTTTCAACGACAACCTCGATTACCCAGTCCACATCTTTTAATTTAACTAGGTCATCTTCTAAGTTCCCTGCATCAATAAGTGTTAAGTTCTTTTTTACCGCTAAAGGTGCTGGTTTTTGCTTTAATAATTTTTGGATTGATTGGCTGCTAATGCGATTACGGACCTGCTTATCTTCTAACGTAAGTCCTTTTGCTTTTTCATCGTCGGTTAACTCCCGAGGTACAATATCCAATAATAATGTTGGTATACCGATGTTTGCTAGATGGGCAGCAATCCCCGATCCCATGACTCCTGATCCTAGAACAGCTGCTTTTTTAATAAGTTGGTTCAACATTGTCTCCCCCTTCACACATTTTGAATGAATACTCATTCATTTTTTCGTCAAAAAAAATTCACAATTGAATGAGTTCTGCTAATTATTACTATAGAATATTTCAAAAATTTGCGCAATAAATAAACGCGGAAAATTTATTTTTTTTTTTGCAGTGCTAAATTGGTCTGTTGATTTGCGCTCCAGGCACTTCGCTTTCCGCGGGCGGTTCGGGGAGCCTCCTCGGTGCTTAAGCGCCTGTGGGGTCTCCCCTGCCCCGTCCTCCCGCAGGAGTCTACGTGCCTTCCACGCAAATCAACAGAGTGCCAAAATCAATAATAAGCATTAACACTGCCAATTTTAAAAATAGTTTTTTCCTTACCATATACATAAAGACTACGATTTGGGCATCCTAGTAATGAGGTGATGAAGTATGGGTAAAATGAAGAAAGATCCATCTAAAAGAGGCGTAAGCGCTGCTAGCGTTCAAGGAAACGCAGGTCCTGGCGGAGAACCAGCAGAGAAAAACAAGGTTAACAGCCAAAATAATCAATATAAAAGATAAACAGGAGGCTTCAAAAGCCTCCTGTTTATCTTTTAGTAGCACGATGTTGTTCGTTTAGTTGTTTAATTTCATTAATGATTGTTTTCATTTCTTCCTTCGCTTCCGGATAGAGTTCATTCCAGTGCTTCGCTAAGGCTGGCATTGATTTGGCAATATGGGTATATAAAGCCCAGGTCTTTACCTTATCCTTGGTTTCCTCACTGGACTCACCAACAAGCAGGTCACTATATTTTTCAAGTAATGCTTCGAACTGCTCCGCAAATATTTTCTCCATCGTAACACACTCCATCCTTAGCAATATGCGTACATGGACATGTTTTACATCGTTTCGACCCAAGCTGATAGGTTAAACAACATGTTTTTCTTATTCTTACCTCATCTGGAAAACTCTTCTCGGAATAATACTTTTGGATAGGATTAAGGTTATATTTTCCAAACAGATTACCTTCTGCTTCCATGATTAAGAAACGGAAATCATTTAGAATGTTTGGATTTTCGCTATCCTTTAACTCCGTTTCATAAAGCCAGAATAGGTAAACCGCGATATTTTCCCACAGGATTAGTTTGGATATCTTAAACGTTTTTTCAAAATGCTCAATGATCGGGTAGATATTGTTAGCAAAAAGATCACGATATACACTTTTCCGCCATTCATCCCGGTCTTCACCATACCATTCCTCGATAGATGAATCCTTTAATGAAATCATCGGCAGCCAGTCTTTCCCGCGTTCCACTTCTTCCATTTCAATATTGTCCAAAGATAGATTCATTTTCTTATTTCCTGTTGTCATCGCAAAAAGGGAAATGACAGCAATAAATGCATATCTTTTTATAAAAATGGATGCTGCTGTTCTTTCTGAAGGTGCACCAATCGTAAGAGCTAAATTCTTCATGAAATCAATTGCATATGCCTTTTCCATTAAATTTGCAACGTTAAATGATTTACCTGTTTCCGATTTGAGCCTATATTTCTGTAAGGCGCTCAAATCATTTTCTTTTAGTATATTAACCATTGGATACGGCTGCCTTTTGGAGGATACATCTTCCTTTTCCATATGGAATACAAAGCGGTGTACCGAATAAAGGATCCATGGTAACCTCACAATCCATACCAAATACATTTTTGACAAGGCTGCAATTAACTACGTACTCAGGCTTTCCTTGTGCATAAATCTTCTGATCCTTTAGGGCAACAATATTGTGTGCATAGCGGCAGGCCAGATTAAGATCATGAAGTACCATTACAACAGTTCTTCTTTTCTTTTCATTCAATTCAAATAAGAGATCAAGAATTTCAATTTGATGGGTCATATCTAAATACGTTGTCGGCTCATCTAAAAGAATGACATCGGTATCTTGTGCCAAAGTCATAGCAATCCATGCGCGCTGCCTCTGTCCACCTGAAAGAGAATCAACCGTTCGTTCTTTCAAATCCTCTAACCGAGTAGCTTTTAGCGCGTCATTAACCTTTTTCTCATCTTCCTCTGACCATTGTTTTAACCAAGACTGATGAGGATAACGTCCCTGTTTAACGAGTTGAAGGACCGTCAGTCCTTCAGGAGCAGCCGGTGATTGAGGAAGTATCGCCATTTTTTTCGCTACTTCTTTCGTCGAAAGCTTAGCAATGGCTTCACCCTCCAAAATAATGGCACCGGATTTTGGCTTAAGAAGACGGGCGATTGAACGAAGGAGAGTTGATTTTCCGCAGCCATTAGCTCCGATAAAAACGGAAATTTCACCTTTAGGAATTTTTAAATTTAATTCATCAATGATGAGTGTATCCCCATATGAAAGTGATAAATTTTTCGTTTCAACCGCATTCATCATCTGCCCACTCCTTTTGTAATCAATCAAGTATATGTTAATAAGGCTTGTTTATAGTTTATGATTTAAACCCATTTAGTGGCTGTATTAACGTCTTATATAGTATTAATATTGTCTACAGTTCTAAGTTTATAATTAATTGATAATGATTGTCAATGAGTATGAAAATCATTTTCATTTGTATATACTATTTTGTTCACAAAATGTACTTTCATTAACAAAAGAGAAGCCATTTCAAGGGAAATGGACTTCTCTTTTTTGAAAACTAAGTGTTTTTAGTCTTAAATAATAGGTAGATAAAGTATGGTGCCCCAATACTTGCCGTAAAGACACCCGCAGGAATTTCTAATGGTGAAAATAATGTTCTCCCAACTAAATCTGCAAGCATTACTAAAATTCCTCCCAGGAGTGCTGATACAGGCAACAACGCTCCAAAGGAAGAGCCAACTAATCTTCTAGCCATATGCGGTGCCATCAAGCCAACAAAACCGATTCCTCCAGCGAAAGCAACCGAACCCCCGACCAAACCGGTACTTAGCAGCATTAATACAAAGCGCTGTTTTTGCACTCGTCCGCCAAGGCCTGTTGCTACTTCATCACCAAGTTCCTGAATATTGATATTCCTTGCATAGATGAATGCAATGAAAACCAGTATGGTTATCCACGGTACAAGGGCACCAACATTTTTCCAAGTTGACCCGTAGACTGTGCCCGTAATCCAAATGTTTGCCTGGCTTGCTTGGTAAATAGGACCTAAAACCATCATAAACGTGGTCAAAGCCTTCGTTAAGCTCATCAAACCAATACCAATCAAAATAAGTCTAATAGGAGAAACCCCATTTTTCCATGCCAAAGTATATACTAGAAAGGCCACTACTGCCGCGCCGATAAAGGCAGCAACTGGCAACCATTGTATACTAACGGTTAATACATGATTCTTATCACTAAAAATCGCCAAGAAACCAACAACCGCAACAGATGCTCCACCTGTTATCCCTAACATATCAGGAGAAGCAAGCGGGTTTCGGATCATCCCCTGTAAAATCCCCCCTGCTACTGCCAGTCCCATCCCTGCCATTAAAGCAACAATGATTCTTGGTAATCGGAAGGATTGAATAACAAGGGCATCCATCTCAGACCCGCCGCCGAAAAACACCTTCAGTACATTTAAAGGGCTGATTTTCATTTCTCCTAATCCCGTACTAATAACAAAAACAGCTGCGGTTCCAAGTAACAATCCAATAAACACAAATAACGCCTTTATATCAATTAAATAAGAAACTTTCCCTTGTTTGATTCGAAAGATTTTGTATTTACTCATCGCCCATTGAACCCCTTTCTAGCAATATAAATAAAAAATGGGGTTCCAATAATCGCCGTCATGACGCCAACCGGGACTTCCTGAGGCATTAAAATATATCTGGAGGCGATATCTGCAGCCAGTAAAAGCACCCCTCCAAGAAGACCGGAAAAAGGAATGACCCAGCGATGGTCAATTCCTACGATCGAACGGGTAAGATGTGGTACGACTATTCCAATAAATCCAATTGGTCCTGCAACAGCAACTGCTCCTCCTGATAGCAGGATGACAACGATCCCGATAATTATTTTTAACAGTGCAGTGTTTAATCCAAGACCTTTGGCAACATCCTCACCCATAGATAAGACATTCATTTTTGCTGCTATGACTAAAGAAGCAATCCAACCTACTACTAAATAGGGAAGGACAGCAATTAGATTTTCAAGGTTCCTTCCTGCCACTGAACCCGCAAGCCAAAATAATACTTGCTCCAAGGCTGCTTCATTTAAGACGAGTATTCCTTGTGTAAAGGAGGCAAATAACGCTGTCATTGCGGCTCCGGCAAGTGTTAGCTTCATGGGTGTTAACCCTTCCCTGCCGACCGACCCAATTGCATAGACACTTATTGCGGCTACAGCTGCACCAGCAAAGGATAACCAGGTAAATAGTTGAAGGCTTCCTACACTAAAGACCGTAACGGCAATGACGACAGCAACTCCGGCTCCCGCATTGACCCCAAAAATATCAGGGGATGCGAGAGGATTTTTCGTTACTGTCTGCATTAAGACACCCGAAATAGCTAAACTTGCACCCACCGCAGCAGCGATAAACGCACGGGGGATTCTGACAGATTGGATAACAATATGTTCATTTGAACCATCAAAATTAGTTAAAGCATCTATAGCCATTTTCCAAGTAGTATCTGTATACCCGTAGACAATACTTGCTGAGATTAAGAAAAGCAATACAATAATAGCAATAAAAAGTCCCGCCCACCTTTGACCTGTGTGTTTTAGCAGCATAACCGAATTCCCTTCTAAACTACTTAATATATAAAATGCGTCTTTATGTATCTGTATTTTCATGTATCAGTCTATTAGAATAGCGGAAAACTGTCAATGAGTTGATAATCATTTTCATTTGTTAAAAAACGGCTTCACAAAATTTTCAATGAGTATGATAATCATTTTCATTTTGATGATTGACACACTACTGAAATCGTTTTATTATTAGTTTGTAAATGAAAATGATTATCATTAACAACATTTATTTGGAGGGTTACATAAGATGAAGGGTTTTAAAAATTTATTTGCAGTCATTTCATTAATTGCTATTTTCCTTCTCGCTGCTTGCGGAAACACTGAAGAGAAACCGGCAGCAAAAGATGAAAATGCTAAGAAAACAGAAGATACAAGCTATACTGTAGAACATGCTATGGGATCAACGACATTAGAAAAAACGCCTAAAAAGGTCGTTATATTAACAAATGAAGGTACTGAAGCCTTACTTGCACTAGGAGTAAAACCAGTTGGTGCAGTTCAATCTTGGCTTGGCGATCCGTGGTATGATCATATCAAAAAAGATATGGATGGCGTCGAAGTTGTAGGTGTTGAGGGAGAAGTAAATCTGGAAAAAATCGCAGTGCTTAAACCGGATTTAATTATCGGTAACAAGCTGCGTCAAGAAGCGGTTTACAGCCAATTAAGCGCGATTGCTCCTACTGTTTTTTCGGAAACACTAAGAGGAGATTGGAAAGAAAACTTTAAACTTTATGCAAAGGCTTTAAACTTAGAAGAAAAAGGGAACCAAGTTTTAAGCGATTTTGATGCACACGTAGAAGATGTAAAAGGAAACCTCGGTGATAAGCTAAATCAAGAAGTTTCTGTTGTCCGTTTTATGGCTGGAAAGTCTCGAATTTATTACACCGATTCCTTCTCTGGGATTATCTTTGATCAATTAGGATTAAAACGCGCAGAACAACAAGCAGAGCTTTTCACTCCTGATAATAAGCTAGGCAATCTTGCAATCGAGGTTGGAAAAGAAGTCATTCCAAAAATGGACGGAGACATCCTTTTCTACTTCACATATGCACCAAACGGTGATCAAGCAGCCCTTGATACAGCGAAAGAATGGACAAATGATCCACTTTGGAAAAATTTAAATGCCGTTAAAAATGGAAAAGCCTATGAGGTTAGTGATGCTACTTGGAATACAGCTGGCGGTGTTCTTGCTGCAAACATCATGCTGGATGATCTTGAAAAAATCATGCTAGAAAAATAAATTCAAAAAAATGCTATAAAAAAGAACGAGGCTGCCATGACCTCGTTCTTTTTTATTTTATGCTGTTGTAGAAAACATGTATTTTTTATAGTGATAGCGAATGGAGAAAATTAAACCCATTGCTAACATATTCCCCATCAACGAACTACCTCCATAGCTGATGAACGGTAATGGAATACCTGTAATCGGCAGCACACCTATCGTCATCCCGATATTTTGGAAAACGTGAAAAGTAATCATACTGATTACACCGACGCAAATATACGTATAGAAATTATTCTTTGTTTCCATACCAACCTTTGTAATATGGTAAATCAACAAGAAAAATAAACTAACTAGCACACTTGCACCAATAAAACCATACTCTTCTCCGACGACACTAAAGATAAAATCGGTATGGCTTTCAGGCAAATATACTTCTCTATTCCCGTATCCTTTACCACCAGTTTGTCCTGAGCCAATTGCTAAGAGTGATCTTGTCAGCTGGTAACCTGCTGAACTTTGAAAGTTATAGGGATCCAGCCAAGAGTAGATACGGCTAAATTGATACTGCTGCACACCTAAATATTTTTCAAGAATCTCTGGCTTCAACAATACAAAATAAAAAATGACCGAAATAAGTGCAGTTCCAATTGAAAATATTGGTACTAGTAATTTCCATGTTATGCCGGAAATAAAAATCATCCCTAAAAGGATCGCTAAAAATACGAGCGAAGTCCCTAAGTCTTGCTTAATAATAAGCATTAAGGGTACCATCGTGACGACGCAAAGCTTTATTAGCAGCCAAAAATCAGAGGAAATGGTTTTAACTGGGTTCTTTTGGTGATGATCATCAATTACTTTTGCTAACGCTAATATAATAAAGATTTTGACAAACTCAGAGGGCTGGAGTGAACCAATCCCAGGTACCTTAAACCAGTTTTTTGCTCCATTAATCACCGGGGCAATGCTTTCTGGCGCTATGATTAAAAGAACAAGTAGAAATATTCCTACTCCGTAAGCATACCAAGTTAATTTTTTTAACTGGTCGGAGTCGAGCCTAATAACAGCGGCAATAATTCCACACCCAATTCCATAAAAGATAATTTGCTTTATAAGGAAGTTACTGTCATATTGACCGCTTGCCTGAGCACTATAAATCGATAAACAGCTAGCCAGAAATAATAAAATTAATATGAAAACAAGATTATAATCAAGTTTTGAAGTTTTATTATTAGATGATGTCATCATTCACACTCCTTTATGTCAAAACCTCAAAAGGAACTTGTACATTATTTCATTATATTTTCTTATAGAGCAAAGCACAACTTATAAACAGAGAATGGGTTAAATTACATATACAAAGAAAATGGAAGCTCCTTGTTTAGGCGCTTCCTTTGTCAGCGAAATATATACTTTTTATATCATCTGCCATCCAATGTAAATTGTTTGGCACCTGTGGGATCCCGTAGCCGATATAAAGTGGAGTCGTGACAAATCGGGGAACAATTTTCACATATATTCTTTTATTATAATGATGAAAGAAAAGATTGTAGCTGCTTGCTTTAAATGGGAAGTTATTTAGAATATAATGCACGGCTTTTTGAAGATTAACCCCGAAGGTTTCGTTATACCTAGAATCGTCCATATCAATATTAAACTCATAAAATCCGACCTTCGGTTTTGTCGATAAAGTAAACGTGACCCCATCTTTTTCTTCTATAGTAATACCCTTGAACACTTCTTCCGATATGTTTTCCTTATAGTTAATATCATTTAAACCAATTATCTGCATATGAGGATGCGCAATGGTCCCCCCTGACAATGGACCATGATTCTTAAAAAAAATAACCGATTCATATTTTCCTGTTTTATCAAGTTCAAGCCAATGCCTGATGGCAAACTGTAAGAGCATATGTAGATAGGGAAGCTCATAGGTAGATAATTCACCATGGCAATCATCCGTTTCAATCAATACCGTTTGGTAGGCATTTTCTAAAACAGGATATTTATTTTTTAAAAGTATGATTGGTCCATCCACTTCAATGAGATCTGTCAACTCTTCTCTTGCACAAAAAGGGCATGCTTGCTGTTTATTTCTAATATTTTCTGGTTTCTTAACTCCGATGGATGTATTGAAATGTAGATGGTTATTTTTCAAATGTGCAGCTCCTCTCCAAAAGTACTTAATTATATTTTATGGGAGATTCCGCCTCTTTTGCACTATTTTTGCCTTAGTAATATTTAAAAAATTTGCTCTGTTAAACTTGGTTGTTGATTTCCGTTCCAGGCACTTCGCTTTCCGCGGGCGACCGCCGAGCCTCCTCGACATTGCGTGTCTGCGGGGTCTCGCCTGTCTCGCTTATCCCGCAGGAGTCTTCGTGCCTGTAACGAAAATAAACAAGTGGTTAAAAACAACATTATTCTTTAACAAAGCCAAAAAATTATTAATTATTTGCTGATGATCGCGCATATCTATACTATGTACAGGCTCTTATGGTGCAGAAAGAGAGGTTGAATATGTTAAGTAAATTAGAAGCACTCATATTAGGAATTATTCAAGGATTAACTGAATTTTTACCAATTAGCAGTACGGGACACTTATATTTAGGACGGAATTTATTTGGATTACAGGAAGCGGGTCTATTACTTGATACCATGCTGCATGTAGGTACCTTACTTGCCGTTTTTGTCTTTTATAAGGACGAGTTTATTAAGATTATTAGAAACCCCTTTAGTAAACTCACCTTCCTGTTAATTGTCGGAACGATTCCAGCTGTAGTGATAGGTCTGCTTTTTAAAGACTACTTTGAGGAAATATCTAAGACAGGAGTTACTATTGGGTGGGAGTTTTTAGTTACCGGTTTATTTCTATGGATTGCTGATTCAGCAAAGAACGGCTATAAAAAAATGGATGATATAAGTTATACCGATGCTCTGATCATTGGTTCCTTTCAGGCAGCTGCCATTTTCCCAGCGATTTCACGCTCAGGTTTCACGATTGTGGCTGCACTATGGAGGAAATTAGACCACGAAACGGCTGCATATTTCTCTTTTCTCTTATCTACACCAGCCATTGCCGGAGCAGTCGTGCTTCAGTCATTAGATTTATTTAGCGGTACGGGAGAAGAAATCTCTCTATCTGCCTTGATTGTTGGTATTGTATCCTCTGCTGTTTTTGGATATTTTGCTGTAAAGTGGATGATTGGATTTTTAAAGAAACATTCCTTAAAACCTTTTGCCTTTTATGTCTGGGTGCTTGGCTTTGCTGTTTTGTTCTTCCAGTATATAGGGAAATTCTAATGTATAATTTTTATAGTGACCATGACTACTACTCTTATTGTTTTTCGGTCACTATAGACCTGCTTTAGTGACCGTGACTGCCGCTCTTTTTCATTTTCGGCTACTATAGACCGCTTATATTGACCGTGACTGCTGCTCTTTTTGATTTTCGGTCACTCCAGACCCCTTGGAGTGACCCAACTTTCTCTCCTTTTCACTTTTCGGTCACTCCAACCCCTTTGGAGTGACCCAACTTTATCTTCTTTTCACTTTTCGGTCACTCTAGACTCCTTGGAGTGACCCACCTATCTCTTCTTTTCACTTTTCGGTCACTCCAGACTCCTTGGAGTGACCCAACTTTCTCTCCTTTTCACTTTTGGGTCACTCCAGACCCCTTGGAGTGACCCAACTATCTCTTCTTTTCACTTTTCGGTCACTCCAGACTCTAATTGTGACCAGACAGCCTTTTCCCACTCTATTTTAATGAAAAAAATGCGGCTCGTTTATCGAGTCGCATTTTTGTTTGTTATTATACTGTAACTTTTTCTTTTGCCATTTCTCTTGCTGCTTCAATAACTTGTTCTTTTGCTTTTGCCATAATTTCAGGTACCTGTTTTGGGAAGTGATCCATACCTTCGGCAAACACGGTAGGTATTACTTCCATTCCTAAAAATCCTAAAACTTTTGTTAGAAAACGGTCACCAAATTCAAAGTCAACCATTGGGCCAGTTGAGTAGATTCCACCACGAGTTTGAATATGAAGGGCTTTGCGGTTCGTAAGAATTCCTTTAGCACCTTCCTTCGAATAGACAAACGTCTTATTCACAATAAATAAATTATCAAGGAAGGCTTTTAAAATAGCTGGGGAGCCAAAGTTCCATATTGGAGTTACAAACACATAATAATCAGCATCAATAAAGCGGTCTGCTAACGCATGCATGGCAGTTATTTGTTTTTGTTCCCCTTCTGTAAGTTCATCAAAGGTTTTGCCCATGAAGGATAATTTGGCACGAGCGTATAACAAATCCATATCAATTTGAGGGATATCCATATCATATAAATGCATATGTTCAATTTCTACTTCAGGCTTTTGATTTTTAAACTCTTCTAAAAAAGCCTCTCCAAGCTGCATACCCTTCGAAAGTTTTATATCATTTTTGGGGTTTACAGTTATATAAAGAAGTTTTGACATCTGATCTCCACCCTTTTAATTTATATATTTTTTCTCTATCCATATAGTACAACAAACTTCATTGTTCACTGATGAACAATAAGTGACGTTTATGAAGAAAGTGTGAACTTTTCCGATTATCCGTGAACAAAAGGTGACAATTTCGAATAAAACCAAACAAAACTTAACGAAACTTAACAAAAGTCACTTGAATCATATTATATTTGTATTATATTTTACAGTGCGAAAAGAGAGGAGGCATTATGGATGAATGGAAAGGCTTATACACCAGATGAAGTAGCTCAACTGTTCCAAATCTCGAAACATACTGTTTATGAACTTATCAAGCGAGGTGAATTACAGGCATTTAAAGTTGGAAATAAAATGCGGATTGAACACGAAGAGATCGAAAGATATAAGGAGAGCACAAAAGCTCCTGCAAAAAAAAAGCAGGTGGATCAGCCTAATATACAGACTTCTCTACCTATACGACTATCCGGAAGCCATGACTTTCTAGTTGAGCATTTTGTTAAACAAACAGCTAAAGATTTGCAGCTGCAGGTCCAGCCAACTTACATAGGCAGCCTTGAAGGCTTAATGATGCTTTATCGAGGGCAATCCGATATTGCAGCCATTCACCTTTTGGATCCAGCATCACAAGAATACAATCTCCCTTTTATCCATCAACTCTTTGTTTATGAATCCATATCTGTTGTTCGATTGGTCTCTAGAGAGCAAGGCTTTATTGTAGCAAAGGGAAATCCAAAAGGTATCTCTGACTTTTATGATCTTTCTAGAAATGAGGTTCAGTTTGTTAATCGTCAGAAAGGTGCGGGGACCAGATTTCTTTTAGACTCTATGCTTTCAAGAAATGGAATCGATCCAGTAAAAATAAGTGGTTACACGAACGAAGAATGGAACCATCTATCAACAGCTTCTTATATAAGTAGAGGTATGGCTGATGTGGCCTTTGGAATTCAATCTGCCGCAAGTCATTTAGGTCTTGATTTCATACCGGTTGCTAAGGAACAATTTGATCTTGTGTTTCGCTTTACGAATGAAAACAAACAAAGCTTAACAGACTTAATTGAATATCTACAATCTCCAGAGTTTAAAAGCAGTTTAACTGATTTAGAAGGCTATGATATACAAGATCTAGGAAAAATAATATACCAAACTAGTAAAACGGAGGAAACATCATGTTAAAGAATCGCTTTTTTGCTACACTATTTGTATTCATGCTTCTTATTTTATCAGCTTGTGGAAACACCGAACCTGATCAAGCTGACGCAAAAGAGAAAAAGACTGAACCCAAGGCAGAACCTACTGAACTAATTCTTGCTACTACAACTAGCACACAAGACAGCGGTTTGTTAGATGTATTACTGCCCATCTTTGAAGAAGAAAACAATGTTAAAGTAAAAACGATTGCAGTTGGTACAGGACAAGCATTAGAAATGGGGACAAAAGGTGAAGCAGATGTCCTTTTAGTTCATGCTCCTAAATCAGAAGAAGAACTTGTAACAAGCGGAGACGCTGTCAATCGTAAGCGCGTGATGTACAATGATTTCATTTTAGTAGGACCAAAAGATAATCCAGCAGGCGTAAGTGGAGAGGATATTAACGCAGCATTCCAAAAAATCAACGAAACAAAAGCTAATTTTGTTACTCGCGGTGATGATTCTGGTACACATAAAAAGGAATTAGGCATCTGGACTGCTGTCAACATCCAACCGAGTGGTGACACGTATATCTCAACAGGTCAAGGAATGGGTGCTTCTTTACAAATTGCAAATGAGAAAAATGGCTATATTTTAACGGACCGTGCTACTTGGCTTGCACAAGAAAAGAACTTAACAAATCTTAAAATTGTTGTTGAGGGCGGAAAAGATTTAATGAATATCTATCATGTCATGCAGGTAAATCCAGAGAAACACGACATGGTAAACAGTAAAGATGCAGAAAAGTTTGTAGAGTTTATGATTAGTAGCGAAACACAAGATGTAATCGAAGGTTTTGGTAAGGAAGATTACGGACAATCATTATTCTTTAAATATACCGAGTAAACGCAGCTTATAGTGGAAGGGTGCAAGGCAGGATGGAACTAATAATTGATGGCTTAAGGAAAGCGATAGAGATGATTCTCACGGGCGATCGTGAGATTCTTGAAATAACCTGGCTGACGCTTAGAGTCTGCCTTATGGCTATCCTAATTAGTTCCTTGATTGGCTTGCCGTTTGGAATGTTCCTTGGGCTGAAAAGATTTAAAGGCAGAAAAGTAATCCTAACCCTCATTAATATTGGTATGGGCTTACCCCCCGTTGTGGCTGGCTTATGGATTACCATGCTCTTGTGGCGCTCTGGCCCCCTTGGTCATTTACAATTATTGTATTCCCCAACAGCGATTGTAATGGCACAAGTGCTTGTTTCCTTACCAATCGTAACTGGCTTAACAAGCTCTGCTTTTCAACAAATCAATGATAAAATGCTTTTACAAATAAAAGCATTAGGTGCAACAAAAATTCAAACCATTATGATTCTTTTAAAACAAACGAAAATCGCCATTGTTGCTGCCATCATGGCAGGCTTTGGTCGTGTGATTGCTGAGGTCGGTGCTGCCATGATGGTCGGTGGGAATATTCAAGGAGATACGCGTATTCTCACCACTTCTATTGTCATGGAAGTATCAAAAGGGAACTTTGATGTCGCTCTTGCGATTTCCTTCATTTTATTAACCGTTGCACTATTGATCACAGCAGCCTTAACGATGCTACAGCAAAGGAAGCGATTATCATGAACCTATTGATTGAGCTTAAAAACATTACTTACCAAGCGAATCATAAAAATATTCTTTCCATTCCTAATATCCAACTCCAAGCAGGTGAATTTCTTGGAATAATGGGACCTAATGGCGCTGGAAAAAGTACATTGCTTAAAGTAATGGCCATGCTAGACGGCATTAGTAGTGGTGAAATTTTCTACCGTGGGCAAGCTGTTCCAAAGGGAACTCCCTCACTTGAACTGCGGAGAAAATTCTCAGTAGCATTACAGCAAGCATTGTTATTAGAAGGCTCTGTTTTTCAAAATATTGCGATTGGCTTGAAGCTTAGAAATGTTCCCAAAGCAGAAATTAAAGAAAAGGTTTTGTTATGGATGGATCAGTTTCAAATCAGTCATCTTGCGAAAAAAAATGTCCATTTCCTTTCAGGTGGTGAGGCACAGCGTGTAAACCTTGCAAGAGCAATGATTGTCAAACCCGAAATTCTCTTTCTTGATGAACCCTTTTCGGCATTAGATTTTCCAACGAAAATTAAATTAATGGATGACTTTAAAGGAATTATTAAAGGTTCGGGAACCACAACCGTCTTCGTCAGTCATGACTTGATGGAAATCAATTATCTAACCAATACTCTTGCCATTATTGTAAATGGAGAGGTAAAGCAGTATGGACCTACCCAGAGGGTCCTTGAACATCCCAATTCAGCTACCTCTCCATTTCTTAATGAATGGAAGAAATTTTATCCCTTAAGCAACAATACAGTAAAGCCGCTATCCATCATGAGATAGCGGCCTTTTTTTAATCGTCTTCTTCGGGGAACCATAAAATGATGCTTGTTCCCTTGTTAATTCGACTTTTTACTTTAATCATTCCTTTATGAGCTTCCATTAGGGCCTTGACGATCGAGAGCCCGATACCAGCCCCGCCTGTTTTTCTGTCGCGTGATTTATCGCCCCGGTAAAAGCGCTCAAAGATATGCGGAATATCATCCTCCGCCATACCTGACCCTTCATCCTCAATTTTGAAGCCAACATAGCCTTCTTTTTCAGTTAATATGGAGATTGTTACATTCTTCCCTTCAGGCGTATACTTTAAAGCATTGTTCAAAACGTTGGAGAGAATTTGCATCAAGCGGTCTTTGTCGGCTGGGAAAAAGAGTTCCTGATCAGGCTCGACGATATGAAGGTGAACACCCTTTTGCTTAAATAATGGTAAAAACATTTCCCATAATGCTGCTAAAACAATGCCAGCCTCTGCTTCTACTTTTTCCAATCGAATTTGTGGATTTTCCGCTGCAAGCAGCTTTTCAAGCTCATTAACCAGTCTTACTAATCGCATGAGCTCCTCGTGGCTTGATTGTAATCGAGCTGGGGTTGGCTCCCAAATCCCGTCCTGGTATGCCTCAATTTGACTTCTTAATGTGGCAAGTGGTGTCCGGAGTTCATGGGCTAAATCTCCAGTGAATTGTTTTCTTAACATTTCTCCCTTTGCCAATGATTCTGCTAAATTATTAAATGATATCGCGAGCTGCTTAACCTCAGTTGGTAATCCAGTTAAAGGAATTCGGATTGATAAATTATGCTGCTGAAGTTCATTTGCTGCAAAGGAAACTTTATTTAATCCAGAGGTTAATTTTTTCGAAAATAACATACTAAATAGAATCGATAACAGGATTGTTAAACACACAGCACCATAAATGTATAACTGAATCGTTTGTAAAAAATTGTACTCATCATCAATTAAGCCCACCGGGTAAATAGCAACGAGCTTTCCAATGATATTATTGTCTACTCTTAGCGTATAGGAAGCGGAATGCCATTCCTCCCCATTTGGTTCTGGCTCGGCTAGTCCTAAACTATTCAACATTCCTCTTATATTGGATGAATCCATCTGCAGCTGTCCCACTCGATCAAACAATTGAAAATAGAGCTGATCTGTCATTGCATGCTCATGCAGGAGACCAAATACAGGATCACTTGTAAAATGTCCATTCTTCTTATAATCCTTTTCAATCTCTGTGATGATTCTATCAATCTTCTTCTCTCGGTTCCGGTCTAAATAACTCTTAAAGCTTTCTTCAAATCCCCACTGCATAAAAAAGCTAACAAAGAGGATCCCAATCATCGAGCTGAGTAATAAATAAAAGAGAATTTTAGACCGGAGTGTTTGAAACATCTAGCACCCCTCCAAATTTATACCCCATCCCAAATACTGTCAGGATTAACGTTGGCTGTCTAGCGTCCAATTCGATTTTCTTCCGAAGATTTTTTATATGCGTATCAACACTGCGCTCGTATCCTTCATAATACATTCCTTCATCTTGGATTTTTTCGAGTAAATCCATTCGGCTGTAGACTCTTCCCGGATTTAAAGCCATATTGGTGAGCAGCTTATATTCAATCGGTGTCAAAATAACATCCTGCCCTTTAACGATCACTTCTTTTTTGCTAAGGTCAATCGCCAATTGTTTGTTATTAAATTCAATTCGTTCCACTTTTTCAGTTTTCTTTACTCGTCTTAGTATTGCTTGAACCCTTACCACCACTTCCCGAGGGCTAAATGGCTTTGTTAAATAATCATCTGCCCCCATGACAATCCCATTTATCCGATCATCTTCTGCAGACTTAGCGGTCAGCATCAGAATCGGAACATCCGATTCTTTTCTTACTAAACGGCATACTTCCTCACCAGAAATATCGGGAAGCATTAAATCTAATATAATTAAATCTGGGTTTATTGTTTTCGCTTTTTTTAAGGCGTCAATTCCGTTATCAGCACAATGAATTTCATAACCTTCTCTTTCGAGGTAGGCTTCGAGAACTTCTATGATTCTTTTTTCATCATCAACAAGTAGTATTTTCATTGTTCTCACTCCCCTTAACAATAATATATCATGTTGGGGATTTCCTTTTTTCATCTTCACAAATTCATCACAACTTCTTCATAACATCTACAATATTTCTCGATAGGATGTACCTGTAGCAATGAAAGAGATACTTAACTCTCTAAGGTTTATACTTGGTATTAACCATCTTGCTCTCCCAAATTTTAATCTCTCTTTTTTACATACGGATGCCCTAGGGGTGTCCTATTTTTTTGATAAAAAAATCCCTATCAAATTTTGATAAGGATTTGTATCGCTATTATTCTGCTTTTTTCATCGTGTCAGTCAGTTCTTCAATGCTTCGCTTTACATTTCCTTTTCCTGAGTAGTTCTCGATTAATTCTTTGACATCGATTCCACTAGAAGCCTTTAACGATTCTTGAAGAGTGGCCATTAGATTTGTAGCATATCCAGTAATCTTATTGGCACCGCCATTCTCTCCAGAACCACCAGTGTCTACTACAGTAATTTTATCAATATTAGAAAGTGGGCTAGCTACCTGCTTCGCATATTCAGGAAGCATTTTGATAATCATATCCAGGATCGCTGCTTGACCAAATTGCTCGAACGCTTCTGCAATCTTTTCCTTTGCCTCGGCTTCTGCTAAACCCTTCAGACGAATAATTTCAGCCTCTGCAGTACCTTGTGCCTTTTGTGCTTCTGCTTTGGACAAACCATCTAAGCGAACTCGTTCTGCTTCCGCTTTTGCCATTGCTTCAATACGATACTTATTGGCTTCGGCTTCTGCGATTTGTTTTGCTTTATTCGCTGCTGCTGCCTGTTCAACAGAATACCTATCCGCATCAGCTTTTTTCTTTACTTCTGAGTCATATTGACGCTCTCGGCGTAGAATTTCTTTTTCTTCAAGTTCAATCTGCTTTTGTCTTTCGATAATTTTAATTTGCATTTCCTGTTCCGTTACTTCCTGTTTCGATCTTGCACTTTCCAACTCGTATGCCATGTCAGCTCGGGCTTTAGCACTGTCCTGTTCACGTCGGAACTCTGCAACTTTTAATTGATTAATTTTTTCTGCTTCAGCGATTTCGGTTGCACGCTCTAGTTCAGACCGCTTTGCTTCTTTAGCTGCTTCCGCTTTTTTAATCCTTGTTTCTTTATCAGCTTCAGCTGTAGCGATGTCAGCATCTCGTTTCACTTGAGCAATACGCGGCTTACCAAGGGAATCAAGGTAACCGTTTTTATCTCGAACATCTTTGATGGTAAACGAAACGATCAATAAACCCATTTTCGCCAAATCCTGTGAAGCGACTCGTTGAACCTCTTGCGAGAATTTATCACGGTTTTTATAAATTTCTTCCACCGTCATCGAACCAAGAATCGAGCGCAGGTGACCTTCAAGGACTTCCTTTGCTTCATTTTCACGGTCTTCCTTCGCTTTACCAAGGAACTGTTCAGCTGCAGTGGCAATTTCACTTATGGAACCGCCAATTTTAATAATCGCGACACCATCTGCCATAACTGGTACACCTTGCTCTGTATACACTTCAGGTGTTGTTACCTCAAGCTTGCTAGAAAGCAAGCTAAGCGGCTTTGCCTGTTGAAATACTGGTAAAATAAAGCTACCACCACCGCGGATGATTTTTATTTTATTACCTGATTCGTCAACATGAACATTCCCGTTTCCTAAGAAACTACCTGTAACAATTAGTGCTTCATCTGGTCCTGCAGTTCGATACTTCGTGATAAAAACACCAATTAAAGCAATTAAAATAAATGCAACAATCCCAATAACAATCCAAAAACCTAATTCCATCGAAACAACCTCCCTAAAGTAAATATTTCTCTATTTCTTGATGGGATGATACTTGTAGTACCCCATCTTTTATATCAACCACAAGCACATTCGTGCCATCCGCAATCTGAACACGATCAAAGCTTGTCGCTGGTTTTGCAATTCTTCCGCTTATACTTTCTATCAGTACTTCACCATAACCGTCTGCTGGAATGGCAGTGATTACGGTTCCAATTCTACCCCTTAAATCACTTTCTTTGTAAACAAGTGACTCTTCGGCATTCGACAATGGGATAAGAACAAATACATTTAAAAAAGTAACAAGGATAAGGGCTATTATTGCTGATATTCCTAAGATTGCCAAGTAATGAATTGCGGTAAGTTTCTCGAATAAATACCCGCTGGCTGAAAAAATCGTTACAAATGCAAAGATAATCACCGGATTAAGAAAATCTGGTCCGTCAAAATGAACAACATCCGCAAAGAAGACATACAAAATGGTTAAAATACCTGATCCAATTAATCCATACAAATAGATCGTTTCTAATGGCAGATTGAATACTTCCATCGGCACCACTCCCTTCCCTATGTACACAACTTCAATACGTTTTAAAAATGGAAAAGTTTCACATTTCTATTAAAATTTTACCCCAATAATAAAAAAAGTGCTATGACTTTTGCCATAACACTTACTGAATCATATTTAAGAATTTTCTTGTCCGTTCTTCTTTTGGATTGGTGAAGATTTCTTCTGGTTTATTTCTTTCGACAACTACACCCTGGTCCATAAAAATAACCTCATCTGCTGCCTCTCTTGCGAAGCGCATTTCGTGTGTTACGACAATCATGGTCATCCCTTCGTTCGCAAGGTCCTTCATAACTTTTAACACTTCACCCACCAGCTCAGGATCAAGCGCTGAAGTCGGTTCATCAAACAGCATAACCTTTGGCTCCATTGCCAATGCTCTGGCAATCCCAACCCTTTGCTGTTGTCCACCTGAGAGCTGTGCAGGATAAAAATCAATTTTATCCCCTAGACCGACCTTTTCAAGTAATGCCTGCGCCTTTTTTCGTGCAGCGTCTCTGTTCTCTTTTTTTACAATTATCGGACCCTCCATCACATTCTCGAGAGCTGTTTTATGCGGGAAGAGGTTGTAACTTTGAAACACCATACCTGTTAATCGGCGAAATTCTGCGATATTTTTTTTCGGTACATTCTTGGAAAAATCTAAGGTATTATCCTCAATACTAATAACACCATTAGTTGGTGTTTCCAATACGTTTAAACACCGGAGCATGGTCGTTTTCCCTGAGCCAGATGGACCGATAACCACAACCACTTTGCCTTTTCCTACTTCCAGATCAATACCTTTTAAAACCTCTAATTTTCCAAATTGCTTATAAAGTCCTTGAATTAAAATCATCGAAAAATCCCCTCCCTCCTATTACACGTATCTGTCCAGTTTCTTTTCCATCATCTGCTGGATGCTTGAAAGGATAAAGCAAATGACCCAATAGATTAGGGCAGCTTCAGAATAGACTAATAAAAATTCATAATTACTTGCAGCAATTTCTTGGGCTTTGCGAAACATCTCGGATACAAGCACAAGGGATGCAAGGGAAGTGTCCTTCACAAGACTAATAAATGAATTTGAGAGTGGAGGAATCGAAACTCTTGCTGCCTGAGGCAGGATAATTCTTCTTAACACTTGTGAATAACTCATTCCAATCGAATAGCCAGCTTCCCATTGCCCTTTTGGGGTTGAAAGAATCGCTGCGCGAATGATTTCAGAAGTGTAGGCACCGACACTTAGAGAAAAGCCAATCACTGCGGCTATATAGGAATCAATAATAATCCCTATGCTTGGAAGTCCATAAAAAATTATAAAAAGCTGTACTAATAGCGGGGTCCCACGAATCGCTGAAACATATATCCTTGCAATGATTTGAAAAATCTTCACATGAGAAATCCGTGCCAGTGCAGTGAGTATGGCCAATAGTAAGCCGACAATAAAAGTAATAATTGTTAACGGAATCGTATAAAAAATAGCCCCTTTCATAAGGGGCAGAAAGGAACTTTGAGCAATGTCAATCAATCGGGCGGTTCTTTCTGGGTCAGCAAAAATACTATTTAAGTACATCTTCACCAAACCATTTCTCTGAGATTTTTGTGTATGTGCCGTCATCAATCATATCTGTCAAAGCCTTGTTAACTTCAGCTACTAGTGTATCATTATCTTTTCTAAACATAAGCCCGCTAACAGATGCATCTTCACTTGTATCGACAATTTTTATTGGGGCATCAGGTCTTTGCTTTGTATAATCTAAAAACGAAATCCGATCGTTTATCGTTACGTCAACACGTTTAGAAGCAAGAAGTTCAACCGCTTGGGTAAAGCCTTCCACACCAACTAGATTGGCCCCAAACTTTTTAGCCATATCGCCGTAGTTACTTGTCAACGATTGTGCTGAATTTAATCCTTTAATATCTTCAAAAGTTTTTACAGCATTATTATCTTTGTGTGTAATTAAGACAGCTGCTGATTTAATATATGGCTCAGAGAAATCGTATTTTTCCTGGCGGTCAGGGCGGATTCCAACCTGGTTCGCAATCATATCAAATCTCTTTGCATCGAGCCCAGCAAAAATGGCATCCCACTGTGTTTCTTTAAACTCAGGTTCTACCCCTAAACGTTTTGCAACTTCTGTCGCAATCTCAACATCAAATCCGGTAAGCTTTCCACTTTCATCATGAAAAGTAAACGGTGCATATGTACCCTCTGTGCCAATTAGCAGCTTTCCTTCATCCTTAATTTTTGCTAATAAATCCTGATCCTCTGCATTTTCAGCAGTCTTGTTATCTTCCTTATTTTCCTCGTTCGCATTTTCAGCTTTACCACATGCTGACAATATCAACATAAAGCTGACTAAAAGTGCAAAAATAATAGGTAATTTCTTCATTTCTGCTTATCCTCCTAATTCTGATTGTTTTTCTCGGATTAAATTATCTTAATACAATCTTTTGTGGCTGTAAAGGAAAAATATAAAATGTACACAATTTTATCATCCCCTATTTTCTCAACTAAAATGTAAAACACCTGCTAGAAACCCAGCAGGTGTTACATTTTTTATTACGCTGATAATAGTTCGTTATCCTCATTATCTTTAGCATATTTTTTCTTAAACGGGCCATAAAAGAAGATTCCACTTGATAAAAGGACAACCCCCAAAATGAAGGTCTTTAAGTCTGATGTCCCTGCGATGATAACCCAGACTGAATAGATAGTTGCAACCAATGCAATGAATCCATCGATCATTCTAGACTTGGTATTTTGGTAGGATTCACCCTTAATAACTAATTTAAGCTGATATATGGAAGCGATAAAATATGGTACTAAATATGCAAGAGTAGCAATCACAATAATGAAGTCGAATGCTCCTGAGATTGACTTTGAGACTGTAGAAAAAATAAAAATCTGTGCAATACCATTTGTTAAAACAAGTGAGAATATTGGCAGGCCTTTTTTGTTTTCTTTTAAGAAAGCAGGCAGGAATAATCCTTGCTTTGCCGCTTGATAAGGTACTTCAGCACTTAGCATAACCCACCCAATCGTTGAGCCAAATAAGCTTACTAAACCAATGGCTGCTAATACTTTTCCCCCTACAGGACCTAAAACGGTTTGAATCGCATCAATTAATGGCTTTTCTGACGAAATAAGCGTATTTTGATCCAACATCCCCATAACAAGGGTGCTGATACCGATATAAATACCTAGAGCAATGAAAAGACCAACTATTGTTGCCCGTTTTACATCTAATTTCCTCTTAGCACGTGAGGCAAAGACTACCGCTGACTCTAATCCACAGAATGCCCATAACGTAACTAAGGCTGCATTGTTAACTTGAGACATCAACCCAAATGTTTGTCCTGAATCGCCTAATCGAGTTTCCATGAATGGAAGCATATTTGTTTTTTCAAAAGCAAAAAGACCAACGATAATAAATAGCATAAAACCTGTTACCTTTGCGGCTGTTGCTGCAAAATTTAATTTTCCCGCACTTTCTAAGCCGCGTAAAATTATGAAATGAGTCCCCCATAAAAGAATGGTACAAACGATAAACGTCAACCCATTACCAACCTTTAGAGAATAACCGCCAATCGTAAACCACTCAGCTTGACTCGTTAAGATGGGGAAGAAGGTTGATAAATAACCTGCAAATGTTGTGATTATCGCTACATTTCCTGCTAGATTTCCAATCCAATAACCCCATGACGCCATAAAGCCTGAAAGTACAGAAGTTTGTGATCCAGGCTTAAAAAGCTCTTTTGCATAAATCTGTGGTCCACCTGTTAAATTTGGTTTAAGAATCGCTAAGTTACCAAAAACAAGTGCAATCATTAATACACCTACTCCGGTAAAAAGCCAAGCTAACATAACCCCCGCAGGGCTTGCCGCCTCAGATAACGAACGAGGAAGCATAAAAATACCAGAACCGACCATATTTCCAACGACAAGTGCCGTTAATATCCAAAAACCTAATTTATTTGAATTCCCCAAGATGTAACCTCCTAAGGCGAATATTTATTATAGTAATGTAATAATACGAAGCACCACCATCATAGTCAATGGAAATATACATATCACACAAAAATATATAAAATCAAAAAAAATAGTAAGGTAATCCTTTGATTTGATTACATTACTATTTTGACATTTATATTTTCTTCTTGCCTATTCTGCTTTGGATTGACCCTTCGAGGAAACACCCCCGTCATGTCCATCGCCGTTCCTAGTATAGCATCTTGACCAAATTCGTCAACAGAAGGTTTTATGGAAATTAACAAAACTTTATCCTGAAAAACCATTTCAAAGGTGAGACCTTCTTGAAGTTTCTTTGTTAATCATAGATGTTATTTATCTGTGATAGGAAAATACGAACCATCATCAATAGAAAAATGGCTCTAACCGTATAGAGCAGAAACTTCGTTTCCGTCATAATTGATTTCATATTTTCCACATCCTTATTTACAATTGGTTTATCTATAATTATAAAACCAGCGTGCAAAAATAATCGTTTAAATTATATCATTTTTATGGATTTTTCAAATAAAAGGAAGTGGGATACATGGATCCCCCTTCTCGTTATTTCCACCAATGGTCAAACATTGATACTGGCAGCTGTCGTTTATGTTCTGTAAGTAGATAACGTTGTTCAATTTTTTCTGCAATTTCTTTTGATACAGGCTTCCCTTCGAGGTAATCGTCGATGTCATCATATGTAATCCCTAATTCTGTCTCATCAGCTTGCCCTGGCTTCTTATCGAGCAAATCCGCAGTTGGGACTTTCATATATAGACTTTCCTCTGCACCTAGTTCCTTTAACAATGCTTTGCCCTGACGTTTCGACAATCCACTTAACGGCAGGACGTCAGCTCCGCCGTCACCATATTTTGTATAAAAGCCTGTAACCGCTTCTGCTGCATGGTCTGTCCCTATGACGAGCAGCCCCTCCATACCACCAAAGGAATATTGAGCAATCATTCTCATTCTCGCCTTCACATTACCTTTATGATAATCACTTAATGGTTCAGTTTTAGAAACAGCATTATACTCGGATTGAACGGCGTCGACAGCACTTTGAATATTAAAGGTGTACTCACGGTCTGGACGAATAAAGTTCAAAGCACGGACAGCGTCCGCTTCATCCTGCTGTACACCATAAGGCAGGCGGACTGCAATAAATAATGCATCCTTACCTTCAGCTCGAAGTTCCTCAACAGCGAGCTGAACAAGCCTTCCCGCCAATGTTGAGTCTTGCCCGCCACTAATTCCTAATACATAACCCTTTGCCTTTGTTTTTAACAAATAGCTTTTTAAGAAATTAATTCGGTTTCTTATTTCTTCCTTAGGATTAATCTCAGATTTCACATTTAATGCCTGGCTGATTTCTTTTTGCATGGTTACCTCCATTATATGTATTCATATATGTAATTTATCATAATTGCTTATCGCTCGCTTAAATTCTAACCTAAATTTATTGCAATCTGAATGATTATAGAATACGATTACAGCTAAAAATAAATTCATCATAAGATTCGGGGGAGACATATGGATTCAAAAACGTGTAATGAAACAAGAGTGGTTAGGACGGGCAGAATATTTCCGAATGATGTAAACAATCATAATACCTTATTTGGGGGCAAGTTAATGAGTGACATGGACATGATTGCCTCCATATCGGCTGTGCGACATTCAAGAAAAGAAGTTGTTACCGCCTCAACAGACTCTGTTGATTTTTTAAGTCCGATTACTCAACAGGACTCTGTATGTATTGAATCTTTCGTTACCTGGACTGGGACCAGTTCAATGGAGGTTTTCGTCAAAGTAATTGCTGAGAATCTAATAACGGGTAATCGAAAAATAGCTGCTACCGCTTTTTTAACCTTTGTTGCTTTAGATGAAAATGGTAAACCAACAAAGGTTCCTGAGATTGTTCCTGAAACCGAAGAGGAAAAAAAGCTGTTTGAAACAGGAAAAGAAAGAGCTGAAAAACGTAAAGAACATCGAAAAAGCAGTAAGGAACTTGCGAGTTATTTTACAACTGAAAAACCTTGGGAATGAAGATAGGCGGCTACTTAGCTAGCCTATCTTCATTTTTCTGTAGAATCACTTTTCCACGTCGTGACCCCATCTTCTTCATCAAACTCAATCGTTACATCAACGACACCTTTTTCAGCCATGATTTTCTCCTGCAAACGGTCTTTAATATCATCTGCTGCTGCGATTGTTAGATTTGAATCAATCTCAATTTCCAACTCGACATGCAAATCTTCCCCTTCTTTAATTACGGCAAGGTCTTGAATGTCCTTTACATCCAGGTCAGCCATCACTAATTGACCTATTTTCTCTTCCATCTCCTCATCTGCCTGGCCAAGAACACCGGCTGCATTATCCAAGAAGACTCTACCTACAACAAAGAACATCATTAAACCGATGAGAATGGAAGCTGCACCCTCAATCCAAAGGACACCGGTAAAATGGGATAGGATAACAGCAAGTATTGCCAGTAAGCCACCGCTCGTTGCTACTAAATCCTCCATGAAAACTAGCTTGGTGGCAGGCTTGGCTCTACCCAAATGGGCAAAACTTTTAAAAATAACACTCGGACCGCTTGCTTCTTCACCAACTTCATGCATAACTTCCTTCATTGCCTTATAAAGAACGTATATCTCAAGGATGAGGGCAAATGCAAGTACGCCTACATTAATTAAGAACCCTTCTGATTCAGCTGGGTGAAGAATATGATGATAACCTTCTTGGATGGTTTCAAACGCCATAATCCCAACGATTAATACTGCTCCTAATAAGACTAAGTTAACCAATCGACCAAAACCATTTGGAAAGCGATTGGTTGGCGCTTTCTTGCTTAAGGCAGAACCAACAAATACGAAAAACTGGTTTGCTGCATCTCCAAGACTGTGCATCGTTTCTGCAAACATAGCGACGTTTCCTGTAAAGGTATAAGCTACCCCTTTGGCTATCGCAATGATGGTGTTGACAATGGCGGCGATCATTGCGGATTTATTGCCTTTTTTTAACGATTTAAATAACTCCCCCATTATATACCTTCTTCCTGCTTTTTTAGTTATCTTTACTATTTTCTAAAAAAGCACATTTCATAAACATAGCCACTTTCCTATTGAGTGAGATTTTCCCAAAATAAAAACCCCCATTGCTGGAGGTTTAAATTTCTAAACGTTTTTCAATACCAAAAATAATCGGTTATTTCTCTCATATTTCTCATCTTCCGAAACTAAGTCATATTTTTTTAATAGATGGAACACTTCATTTAAAAGGTCTTGTGTATGTTCTTTGGTTAGGAACTGTTCAAACAATGGCTTCATGTCTGCCGGAAGAAACGCTGCTTGTGATTCATATTTATTTCTTACATCTTCATGTGAATGATTTAGTTTGCATTCGCTCATTATAATCACCTTCTAAACTTTCTTATGGTCTGTTACTTCTAATACATCCAATATGAAAACAAAAACTGGAATACCAATGATTAAACCCCAAACTCCAAAAAAGTGTTCAGAAAAAATTAATACTAGGAATGTATAGAAGACAGGTAAATTTGTTTTGGAAGACATTAAATTTGGATTTAAAATATATGCTTCGATTGCATGAATAATCATGATCGCAATAAATACATATAGTACTGTCATGATTCCACCAATGCTATATCCTATGATTACGAGTGGAATAAGAGAAATGATGACTCCTGCAACTGGTATCAAACCTAAGAATAGAATCATAATGGACAGGCCGCCTAATTGCGGGAAGCCAAAAATCCATAATGCTATGGTTGTCAGTATGCAGTTAACAACGGCAATAATTAATTGTGCTTCAATTACCTTCCCGAATGTACCAACAAATTTTAAAGAGAAGAACTCTATTTCTGCATAAATAGAGGCTATTTTACTCGTTTTAAATTTTTTCGTAAATTCAATCAATCGAGGTTTTTCTAATAAGAAAAATAAGCTCATTAAAAGAGCAATAAGTATTTGCAAGCTAAAGGTGCTAATATCCGTGAAATAGGTAATTAAAAAGGTAAAGCCTCTCTCCAAATAACTAGAAATCTGAATTTCCTCAAGACGGCTAACCAAATAATTTAAAATGATATTGTCATGCTTTTGGGTATAGAATGCTGTGATTTGTTTAATTAATGCTGTTATTTCACCAACAATCATTGGTAAGTATTTCACAAGACCGTAAGAGAGAAGACCTACAATCGTGGAATAGGACGCAACAACCAGTATTTTTCGATTAAGCGGTATTTTTCTGGACAAGAAGATTACTAACCGGTCCATTAAAAAGGTAAATATAAACGTAAATAAAATCAAATTGATCATATCTTTTAGTCCATAAAGAACTAAAGCGAGTAAGACAAAAATAGAAATTCTTTTAAAACCGCTGCTTTGAAATAGTTTATTTATCATATTAATTTACCAAACCCCATTTTTATGTCCTGAAAAACTATGTAATAACTTTATTATAACAAATAAGTATAGGATTGTTACTTTTAAGTCTGAATCTTTTTATAAAAAAGATTCCTTCTTTAGACTCATGAAACTATAGGAAATTTCTATAAGTAGACAGGCAAATTATCCTTCCCCATCTCATACATATCCAAAGAGCGTGAATTTAAATGATTAGGTAGTATTTTTCAGACGGAGGGGATATAGTTGTCGGGAGGTCAAAGAGCACTTTTATACATTTTGTCATTTATCATACCTGTTGTCGGAATCATATTAGGGATTGTTTGGATGAATGATCTAGATATAGACAAGAAAGCTATCGGAAAAACGTGTTTAATCATTGGTATTGTTTCCATTGTCCTTAGTTGTATTTGCTGGTTTGCCGCTTCAGCCCTTTCCATTATCCCTGCCTTTATGACGTACTAATTTGATGAGAACCCAGTTCATACGATTGAATTGGGTTCTTAGTTGTAGGAGTGATTTGGTTGCTTCATGAAATTTTGCATTTTTTTGGGAGAGCCATTTGTCATCAGCTACGCGAACGATCGCTTCACGTGTCCGGTGAGGCCCTGGCAGTTTGCGCAAGGGATACTGGGATTTATATAGGCATTTTTTCTACACTCATTTATTTACATTTTTCTAAACGAGGGGAAAGTATTACAATTCCTTCTATAAAATATAGCTTTTTACTCCTGTTATTTCTTGTCCCATTAATGGTAGACGGACTTGGTTCCTATACACATCTTTTTGAATCGAATAATCCTCGGAGATTACTGACTGGTATTGCCTTTGGTTTTGTGTTGCCTTATTTTATCTATCCTTTGCTCTCAAAAGAATCACTAGAACAAAAAAATGAACCAGTTGTAAAGAGTAGTAAGGATTTATTCATCCCCCTGTTGGTAAGTATTTGTTTTGGAGTTCTATTCTATTTCGGACAACCATCACATTTAGTATTGGATAGCTTGATTATTGTTACTGTCATAGGATGGTTTAGTCTATTGGCTTCCTTTTTATTTCCATTCATACGTCGAGTACGTATAAAATGGGCTCTTTCTATTTTGGTCAGTTTATCTATTCTTTCACTGCTATCTTTGGCGCATGTCTGGGTATTATCGTTTGCTATATAAATCAAAAATTCCGCTCTCATATTGGAGAGCGGAATTTTTAATCAGTATTAAACGCTTCAATTAATTCTTTTATTTGTTTTAATTTTTCAGGAGTTAGCTGGTCTTCAGTTAATTCAATTTCTAATTTAAGTTTACTTTTAATGGGTAGATTTTTTTTGCAAAATATTTCATTGCCCTCTTGTTTTCTACGAACTAAATCTTCTACTTCGACTTCAAACGTTTTCGCTAATTTTCCGAGTATATCAATGCTTGGGTTCTTTTGAATATTTCGCTCTATTAAACTTAAGTATGACTTGGAAATTCCTGTAAGTTCACTTAGCTTATTTAGAGAAATTCCTCTTTCAATCCTCATTACTTTTAGTTTATTTCCGTCCATAGAATCCCTCCCAGACGTTTTGGGCTGGCTAACCGCCAAGACCCTTTGTAATCAATGTAATAGCCAATGGACCTAAGATTACAATAAATAATGACGGGAAGATAAAAAAAACCATCGGAAATAGCATTTTTACTGGAGCCTTCATGGCCTGCTCACGGGCTGCCTCTCTGCGCTGTTCACGAATCCGAACTGTTAGATTACTTAACACCTTTGCCATTCCAATCCCTAGTTGGTCTGCTTGAATCAATGAAGTAATGACACTCTGGAATGAATCTGAAGGAACTCGTTTCCGTAACTCATAAAAAGCCTCTCTTCTCGATTTACCCAACTTCATATCCTCTAACGTTTGAAAGAACTCATCAGCCAATGGCCCTTTAATCTTTTTTGATACTTCAACAAGAGCTAAATCTAACCCCATTCCTGCCTCTAGTAAGAGATTTACAGTATCGAAAAAATCTGGCATCGCTACATTAATCGCTTTAATCCGTGCTGTCTTTTTCTTGCCAAGATAAAATACCGGGAATCGAAACCCAAGGAGTGCCATGGTAAAAACCATGACCCATGTTAACATTTTGTTATCTGAACCAGGGAGAAGAAAGAACAAGATTGGTAAACTTAGCCCTGCACTTAAAACGATTTGGAATAATCGAAAATCAACCGCCGACTTAAAAGGATAACCTGCATCCCTAAGGAGCACGTCTAATTTTTTTCTTTCTGCTTTTGAAACTCTTTTATTTAAAATTTCGGTTCCTTTATTCCAGTAGGTGTTAATAGACATTTTAATACTTTTTTTATTAACGTCTTTTAGGAGATCCTCTTTTTGCTTTTTAAAATGTTCACCAAAATACATATTCACTCGGTCATTAAAAGCAATTTGCTTTTTGAAAATCGTTAACATAATTCCTGCTAATAAGGTTGTTGCGAACCCTGCTAACAATAATAGAAGAAGTAAATCTAGCATTACCTTACACCTCAATTCGAATGATTTTCTGAATGACGACCCAGCCAATGATAATCGAAACTGAGGCTACGAACAGCATCGTCCATCCTAACGGATGCTCAAGCATGGGTGCAAAATATTCACGGTTTACTAGCGCTAAATACAAACCAAGGCCGACTGGCAATAAGGTAATGATCCAAGATGACATCCTGCCTTGAGCTGTTATTGTGTGTAATTCTTCTAAGATTCTAACCCTGCCTCTAATGGTGTCTTCCATTGTTTCAAGCAGTTCTGCCAAGTTCCCACCACTCTTTCTTTGAGCAAGAATGGCCTGTATAACAACTTCTAACTCTTTATTTGGTAACCGTTCGGCTAATTCTTCAAATACATCCTCTAACGGAACGCCTAGACCTGCCTGGCGAACGACGCGGTCAAATTCAGGTCCTAGCGGATCAGAAACTTCTTTTCCAACAAGCTGCATCGCCTGCATAAAGCTAAATCCTGCCCGCATAGAATTTGCTATCATTCCTAATACTTCTATCAGTTGATAGTTAACAAATGCTAAGCGTTTCTTCCTTTTTTGTTTCATAAATATTTTGGGAATAGCAAAGCCAATGATAATCACTATCGTATTGAAATACCATGGTAATCCAAGAACTAGTCCTATCAATCCAATGCAGGCAGCAGCGAGAAGTCTAAGCGAAAAGAATTCTTCTGGTTTCAAATTGCTTCCTGCTTCGAGTAATACCTTTTGTGTACTTTCATTAAATTGAACGTTTTTAAATATAGTCGCAATTTTATTAAATAACTGGTTACTGACAGAAGGTTTCTTCTCTCGCTCAGACGTTACTTCCACTTGCCCAGGAGTAGGTAAAAACTCTTTAATACGTTGATTGATTCTTCGCTTTTGTGTATAGCTCACTAACAAAAGAAAAACGGATCCACTGACGATTATAAATAGTAGAAAAATTGTTATGGCTATTTTCATTCCTACCACTCTCCAACAAACCATGATGAAGGCAGCTGATAACCATTTATTTCAAGCTGCTCGGTGAACCTTGGACGAATGCCCGTGCTGATATATTCCCCTTTAATTCGACCATCATTTATACCAGTTTCCTTAAAGACAAAAAGATCTTGAAGGACAATGGTATCCCCTTCCAACCCTAACACTTCTGTTATATGGGTAATTTTCCTTGTCCCATCCTTCATCCTTGATTGGTGGACAATTAAATCAAGTGCATTGGCAATCTGTTCACGAATTGCTTTTACAGGTAGTTCATAGCCTGCCATTAACACCATTGTTTCTAATCGGGAAAGGATGTCTCGTGGAGAATTGGCGTGGCCAGTACTTAAACCTCCATCATGACCGGTATTCAACGCTTGAAGCATATCTAAAGCTTCCTCTCCACGGACCTCTCCGACAACAATTCGGTCAGGACGCATCCGAAGTGCGTTTCGCACTAAATCACGGATGGTAATTTGACCTTTTCCCTCGATATTCGGCGGCCGGGATTCAAGCGCAACAATATGTTCCTGGTTTAGCTTAAGTTCAGCAGCATCTTCAATCGTAACAATCCGGTCATCATTTGGGATGAAGGAAGATAACACGTTTAATGTCGAGGTCTTCCCAGAACCTGTTCCACCGCTAATAAAAATATTAAGCCTGGATTTAACACAAATCTCGAGAAATTCCGCCATCTTTTCATTGAGCGTATTAAAATTGATTAAATCTTGAATCGTGAAAGGGGTTTCAGAGAATTTTCTGATTGTTAAACTTGGTCCCTTAAGTGCAAGCGGAGGAATAATCGCGTTTACACGCGAGCCATCAGGGAGGCGGGCATCAACCATTGGTGAACTTTCATCCACACGACGCCCAATTGGAGAAACAATCCGTTCAATTACCCGCATAACATGCTGGTTATCGATGAAATGTACGTTACTTCGGAAAACCTTACCGTTTTTCTCATAGTAAACTTCATTGTAACTATTGACCATAACCTCACTGACTAAGGGGTTCTCCAACAAAGGAGTAATAGGCCCATAAGCAAGCAGTTCATCTTTTACATAATGAAGAAGATCTTTCTTCTCTTCAAAGGTCAGTCGGGTTCCTTCTTGTTCAAAAAAATCCTCAGCTAATTCCTCTAATTTTTCATTTTCCTCTTGTTTATTTTGACCAGGGTATTTTTTCAGTTCTTCTAATAGGTAATTGTGGAGATTCGCCTCTATATCCCAGAATTCCTGGGACTTTATTACACCAGGAGATTCTTGAATTGTTTCATTCGCAGTTATAGTATTGGTTTCTTCGATAAATCGTTTAAACAGTGACATGTCCTTCGCCTCACTTCCCCAGTAGATACCAACGTTTATCCTTTTTTACTTCTAATATTTCATCTTTATTCTCTGTAAACAGTCTCTCTGATAACTTTAGGACCGACTTACCAATATGGCTGCGTGAATTGGAAAGGATAAACGGATATCCAGCATTTATGGATTCCAATACAACATTTGATTGTTCTGGAAAGGTGTGGTAAACATCCATATCAAAGATTTCTTCAATTTTTTTTACCTCTAGGCTCTGACCCTTTTGAAACCGATTCAAAATAAGCTTAACTTTATCTCTTAAATTAATAGTCTCTAAAGTTTCAAGATAAAGCTGTGTTAATCTCATAACCGATAGTTCATTCGTAGTAAGTAATAGAATTTCGTCTGCTAAATCAATGCAGCGTAAGTGAATATCTGATAAATACGTTGCCATATCAATTAAAACGATATCAAATTGCTTCTTCATTTCTTCGATTGCAGCCTTTATATGCTGTTCCGATATTCCTTCAAAAAATTCAGGTCTTTGTGGTGCAGCAAGGATGGAGACATCAAACTCGCTGCTTGTCATATATTGGCTAAGCGGATAGGTATCTCGGCCGTAGCCTTCTTTGACCCACTCATAGATTGTTCGTTTCGGTTTCAAATTACAATACATCGCGACATCACCAAATTGAAGGTTACCATCTATTATCGCAACCTTTTTCCCCATCTTGGCAAATGCGACTGCGAGATTTATAGTTAATACAGTTTTTCCAACACCACCCTTTGGGCTGGAAATAGCAAGTACTCTGCTTTCTACTTTTGGTAGATTTATATTATTGTGATCCATTTTGGCCCGATGCAGCATGAATTTCTTTGCATGAAGAATTGTTTCCAATAGTTCTTCTTCTTCGAATGAAGATTTTAATGTATCTGATGCCCCCATCTGCATGGCTCTTTTTAGATTCTCCATGTTATCAGGAACAATAATAATGATATAGGCATGGGGGTAAAGTGCAGAAATTTCTTGGGAAAGATCATAAACGTTATAAAGGGAGCCGGATTTTAAAAAGATAACAGACTGGCTATTCTCCATTAATAGACTATGGAGCCTTTCCAGTTGATAAGTTGTTGTTAATTGAAAGTCGTCCTTTTCTAAAAGTGTCTTAATTTCACTAGGAGAGGTTTTCGTATCTGAAAAATAAACCCAATTTATGCTCATTTCTTCTCTTCAGCCTCCTCTTTGATTACTTCTCTTGTATGCTTAAGCCCAGCTTTTCCGGTTTCCGTATCTTCTGTATTTCTTAACATTAAATAGAAACCATCCTTATCTTTGGAAGCTAAACCAAGCATGACTCCCTCCTCGACAGTAACCTCCAATATAACGGTTTCATAGTTAAGGGCACTTTCCTTAGGGTCTGACGATTTTCCTGAAGTTAGGACCTTTACGTTTTCAAGAACTAAAACTGCTGATTTAAACTCTTTTTTGGTTGCATCATCCTTCGTTGTTTCATAAGCGATTACATCAACTATCGAATTCGGCGCGATGTACCCAGATACACCCTGCGCTAAATCTACTCTTATCGAAATCGCCCTCTTCCCTGTACTTACATCCACAATTGGATTAACGAATTCTCTTAAAAGGGCTTTTTCTTTTTCAGCCTGTTTCTCTTTTACTATTTCTTCCTCAGTCTTAGCGTTATCTTTCGTATCATCCTGATCCTGACTAACTGATACACTAGCAGGAGTCGATGTATTATCCTTTGCAAATATCGAAATATACACAATACCTGCCACCGTCAATCCTAAGATTAAGGAAATCATCCATATTTTTTTTGTATTCATACTATACTCCTATCTATCCCACACTTGAGATTAAATTCACTTAATAAAAATCTATCCCCAAAGCTGCGAAACCTTGAAAGAGTAACCTATTAAAGGTTACTAAAAGGATGCTCCACAGCTCTATTTAGCAATTTTAATAATCTGAAATGTTATTCCACCCTCATTACGGTATTATCTGTTAGTGTTATGGGTCCAACAATACCTCCAATTAATGGGGTCAGAAATGTAACGTCATAGGTAATGGTTACAGTTACATCAGTTCCTGATGGCCTAGCTTCTGGGGTGACGGTGACATCAGTTAAATCAATACCAACTGCCTTTTCCGTTGCAGCATCAATAACATCTTCATTCCCTTTTCCTATGCTTGCTTCGCGTGCAGCCTCTCTTCCAGCATGATCAATGGTTAAGTACGCATGAAAAATTCGCCCAAAATCAACAATTCCAAACAACAGAAGCATTAATAGAGGAAGAATCAGTGCAAATTCAACAAGGGATTGGCCTTTTTCAGATTTCATCAAAATCCACCCCACACAAGTGTACAAAAAGTTCCTAAAACAATGGCAACTCCATAAGGGAATTCTACTCTACTTTTTTTCTCTTTCGAAAAAATTATTGAACCCAGATTGCTCCTAAAAAATATAATAAAAAAGAATGACTTAATATTAATAAATAATGATTTCATGGTATTAATAAAACCATATGTTTTAAAAATTAATAGAATTGAAATAACTCCTCCAAACAAAGCTGTATAAATAAAAGAATAAAAAACAAAACTGGTTCCCATTAGAGCGCCAATTGCCGCCATAAGTTTTACATCTCCCGCTCCCATCCCACCTAATAAATATGGAATCAATAAAAGAACTAGCCCGACTAGAAATCCTTGACCACTATATAAAAACCCTTCGAACCCTGATGTAAATATATAAAAAACTAATCCAAAAACGATAGTAGGCAAAGTAATGATATTTAATATCTTCCTTGATTTGATATCAGTAATTAGGCAAATAAAAAGGACAATTATTAAGATGATATTTTCCAATATAAGTTTCCCCCTCTCTTAAAAATAAGCCCTGCTTCTCTTTTAGAAAAAGCAGGGGTTTTTAATATTTATTAAAAATTAATTATTATTCTCCACCAGGAGTTTCAGTAAACGAAATTCCCTCGAATAGTGCTACAATTTTATCCTTAAAAGCAGCAAGTGCCAAAATACACCCAACAGCAATCAACCCAATAATCAACCCGTACTCAGTTAATGCTTGCCCTTCTTCTTCAACAACTAAATTCTTTAATTTTTGTAACATTTTGTTACCTCCTACTATTTTTAGTATTTTGTTTCGTTCTATATTAAGAACTTAAATTAAATATATACCGCACTAAAAGATTTGAAAATGTCCATTTTTGTTCGTTTTGACGAATTTTTATGGATTAATCTCCCTTTTTCTCTATTATTCTAATTATTTCTTTGTTTTTTGTACTTTTTTAAGAACAAAAAAGTTTACTATAATGAACTTACTGAAAACAAAACGAAAGGAGCTATTATATGAAAGGAAAGACTATCATAATCCCTTTTCAGATAATGATGGCGGATTCTTTTTTTACCAGGTTAAAAGGATTAATGTTTCGGAAGGATCCTATTAAGGATGAAGGACTTTGGATTGTGCCTTGTAATGCTGTGCATATGTTCTTTATGAAGTTTCCTATTGATATCGTCCTTCTTAACAAACAAAATGAGGTCGTAGCCGTACATCAAGATTTAAAGCCATGGAGAATAACGAAACCAGTTAAAACTGCCCACTCAACTCTGGAACTTCCAGTTGGATCTATTAAGAAGTTAGGAATTGGTACAGGCGATAATATACATTGTTCAGTTTTTAAATAAGTTTCTACCTAATATAGTTAAAAGAAAATTACTCTGTACAAAGAACAATAATAGTATTAATATTCTTTATAGAGAACGAACGAAGGAGGTCTATTATTGTTTAAAAAATTACTCGTAGAACAAAAAGGACAATCTTTGGTCCTTACTGCTATATTTTTAGCTGTATTAATAGGGTTTGCTGGGTTAGCTATTGATGGTGGAAGGTTATATCTTGCAAAATCACAACTGCAAAAGGCTGTTGATGCTGGCGTGCTTGCTGGAGCAGATGCATTGTTAGATAACAAAAAAACGAGTACTGTTTTCGATCATTCTATTGCGGTAGGAAAAGCTGAAACTATAGCAATAAATAACTACAATAATGATAATGTCTCTTATATTGCTAAATCAGAACTTGATTCTGGTAAAAAGGTGAATTATGTACAGGTTAACGGGGAAGAAGATGTAACGCTGTTGTTAATGCCTGTCTTAGGAATAAAAAATACAACCGTGGTTTCAGCAGTAGCAAGAGTAGATATTGGTGAAATAGTAAAGGCCAATAAAGGCGCAATTATTCCAATAGGGGTTAATGGGAATGAACTATGCAAGAAACTTAAGGCTGGTGACCTAACTTTTCAACTAATAGAAGAATCTGGTGATGCTGATAAAGGGAATTTCAACTTTTTGGATTTCTCTTCATTAGAGCCAGGTAGTAAACCACCTCAAAAGGAACCAGTACCAGTAGCCGATAGCGGGGATTGTGGTGAAGAAGAAGAAGAAGATACAAGTGATGGGGATAAGCATAACGGTGGTGGGAAAGGCAGTGGCAAGGGTGGCGGCAACGGCGGAGGCAATGGTGGCGCTGCTGCAGTAGGAGATTATATAGAAAATGGTTCCCCTGCACCAATGGAGGTAGGGCAGTTAATAGAAACAAAAACGGGTGTTCCAATAAAAAGTAACACTATTTTACCCAAAATAAAAGCTAAAATTGGAACGATTGTATATATACCTATAATTAGTGAGTTTGGATCAGGTAAAAGCACTGTTATGATTCTAGGATTTGCTGCTTTTGAAATACTATCTCTTTCCGATGACGAAAAAACAATTAATGCAAGATTCATAGAAAAAATTGTTCCTGGCGAAATTGGCGATGTTCCGATTGAATATATACCGATCGTTTCTAAATTAATTTTATAAAACTTTTTTATATTTTTTGCACGAATTACACAGAATCTTTTTATTTTTCCCTAATTGAATATTGTTTAAATGACAGTTAAAATAATTCTATATAGCGAACATAATCGTGCTTTTTTAGATATTGCAGTATGGGGGTGAAGTGATGATAAAAAAGCTGATAGTAGAAGAGAAAGGGCAATCCATGGTTCTAGTTGCTGTTTTTTTGGTGGCACTGATTGGGTTTGCAGGTTTAGCAATTGATGGGGGAAAACTTTATTTAGCCAAATCCGAGCTTCAAAAAGCGGTTGATGCTGGAGCACTTGCAGGTGCTGATTCTCTAATAGACACCTTGGTGGTGCGACCGGTAACCGATAGTGATTATACTGATGCTGAAGGTGTCGCAAAGGGAGTTACAGAAAATAATTATCCGGATGGTACTTTTAACTATGATGCTTTTCGTGAAGAAGCAGATTACGTTGAAGTTTCCGGTGAAGAACAAGTTTCTATGATGTTAATGCAAGTTCTAGGTTTTAATGACACATTAGTAAATGCTGTTGCAAAAGTTAAAATCGCAGAGGTAAAATCCTATGGCAAAGGAAAAGTTATTCCGGTAGGTATCCATCTGGAGAAAGACCTACTATTTGGACAACCTTTGGATTTCACATTAGGACCAGTTGATATAATCGCACAACCTGGCGAGGCAATCGATCCGGGCTGGTATGGCTATCTCGATTTTTCTTCTATAGATCCTGATAAGGCAAACCAAGGAACAAAAGATCTTACCGGATATATAGCAGATGGTTCTCCTGTAGACATCTCTATCGACGATGAAATTGAAATTCGTGAAGGAACACCCAAAACTCCTGTTAGTAAGGCTATTACAGACTTGATTGGACAGATTGTTTATGTGCCAATAGTTGGTGATGTCCATGTATCAGAAGAGACAGGAGCAAAGGTAGTAACGGTTGAAGGGTTTGCTGTATTTAAATTAACTGGCTATGACAAAGATACACATACAATAAAAGCTGAATTTCAAAGAAAGATTCTTCCAGGTGAAATTGGTGATGAAACCTCAGATTATGGAACTTTTATTTCTAAACTAATTCAGTAGAATCATTATTTCAGTTATGATGACTCCATTCAACCTGTAAACCGAATGGTGATTGCGCGTAAAAAAATGACTCTGGTTAATGAGGTATAAAATGAAGAATTTGATGAAAAGACTGTTTTATATAACGAACAATTCATTCTACCTAATGATTCCATAATATGGAGGTGGTACCAAGGTGTTGAAAACGAAGATTAGTATTTTAATCATGCTCATTTATTTATTCTCACTGACGAATTCTTTCCATGTACAAGCTGAAGAATCGTTTATCACCTCTACAAGGATGGAAGGGGTTCTAGTCGTAGATGTAAGTAAGTCCATGTTGACAAGTGATCCGAACAAAATCAGCAATGAAGCCATGAAGATGTTTATTGATATGTCTTCACTTAAAGGGGATAAAATCGGTGTAGTTGCTTATGCAGGTGAGGTGGTTGCCAAAAAGGGCCTTGTTAAGCTGCAGTCAGAAAAAGATAAAAATGACCTTAAAGGATTCATTGACTCACTTGCACCTTTTGCAAATACAGATATCTCGGTTGGGCTACAGGATGCCGTAAAAGCTTTAGACGGCAGTCATGAAAAAGATTATCTTCCACTCATTGTATTACTAGCGGATGGAAACAATGATGTAGATGAAAAAAAGGGTAAAACAATGCAACAAGCAGCAGACGGTCTTAACGTGGCAGTCGCTGACGCCAAGGCTAAGGGTTACCCAATCTATGTGATTGGCTTAAACGAGGATGGAACCCTCAATAAAGATATCCTTCAAAACATTGCCAGCACCACGAACGGTAAATTTTTCGAAACGAGCAGTGCCGATGATTTGCCTGGAATCCTAAGTGAGATTTTTGCCGATCATTTAAAATTAAAAGTCGTTCCGGTTGATGAGCATATCGGGAAAGGTGATTTCCAAGATATCACTCTCACTATTCCAAATTCAAATATAGTAGAAGCAAACCTATCGCTCGTCTCTAACCAGCCAGTAGAAGTAAAATTAATCGACCCTTCCGGCAGCGAACAAACCTTACCGTCAGATAAAAATCTTCTTACAAAATCTAAGTCTTACTCAATGATAAAGATGATTAATCCAATTCCAGGTGATTGGACATTGAAGATAAAAGGTGTTCCAGAAGATAAAATTGATATCAATTTCGTATTCAACTATGATTTACAGCTCACACTTTCATCTATTGTAAATAAGTATTATAAAACAGGGGATACCATCAAGGTTGAGGCATTCTTTGAGGATAATGGCAACCAAATTGTAAACAAAGATCTTTATAAAACAATGAATTCCTCTCTCTTCGTAAAGGATCTTGGGACAGGGCAAACAAAGGAAATCCCATTAGTAGCAGATGAGCGGGGGTTTACTGGCGAATTTACGATTGGTAATTCGGAAAACTATGAAATAATGGTAAAAGCCGAAGGCAGCAGCTTTTACCGAGAAACGTCTGTGCAACAAATTAAGGTAGCAAAGGTGGTGGCAGCTTCACCTGCAGCAGTAAATGCGAGTCCGCAGGAAGAATCTCAGCTTCCCCCTTGGATGTATGCTGCACTCATTTTGTTCGTAGCTATTCTATTGATTATTCCTATCCATTACTATTCTAAAAATAGAAGGAAAGTAAAAAGTGGTTTCATCGAGCAAACAACAGCGGCCCCTGCCTTCACCTTAACCTCTGGTAAGAGGAAAAGAAATCGAGGCTTTTACGGACAAATTGTTATTGAAATTAAAGACGAAGAAACAGGAGAACTTTCCCAACCACAATTTGAAAAATTAAGAGCTTTTAAAGGAGAATTCTGTTTACGGGAGCTGTTTAAGCTAACTCAAGAATTCATCGAAACGGATCAAATCAATTTCGTACCACTTACAGATTTTGCGTTACTGCTCTTTAATAAATCAAACTGTGTGATTGAAATGAACGGTGTGATGATGGGGGAGGAATACCACCGATTTAGACCCAACGATAAGCTGTGCATCTTTTTAAAAGAAGCGAATAAATCGATTTATATTCAGATCATCGGTTTAGAAAAAATTAAGCATCAAGTACAGAAGCTAAAACAAGCATAAGAAAAAGGCGATGGATTTCTAGTAAATAGAGATTCATCGCCTTTTTTAGGTATATATAAAGTACCATAACTCGGTAAGATTCGAAGTGTAGATTTTCTACTTTTAGTAAATCTTTATTAAAAAATTTGATATCAGGATCTGCTGTATTATCGTGTAACTGGAATAGCAGTCTTTCTAAATATGGTGAGGGGATAATATGTTGCTTACTTTCCCAAGTGTATAAAAGCTGTTTCAAGTACTTATGATAATCATTATTCATTTTCGTGCCTCCTGCAAATAACATCATAAAGACTATATGCGGGTGCACATATTTCGGTAACTTAATTGGCTTTTTGTCTAAGAATTGGTAAGATTTACTACTAGGTATTTTCATACAAACGTCAAAATTAGACACTTCCTTCCATTGACAATGATTCTCATTCTCTATAAAATAATCTATATAAGCTGATTCGGAAAAAAGGGGGATCAACAACATGTTTAACATGCTATTTGGGCTTAAGGATATTCACACGGTTATTGCAAATCAACGTAAAATTGGCGGTGCTGCAGAAGCCGATTCCATACGCCTTTCTTCGGGCGATACCTATCTAAACCCAGTGTTTACAAATGTTGATTTCTCCAAAGGACAATATGTTTCTGTTGGATTTATTGATGGAGAAGGACAAAACATTATTGCCCATGTCGACCAAATTGCAGTCATAAAAGGATTAGAGCATAAATTAATCTGCCAGCTAAATAACGCATATATTAAACAAATGCTCGTCCGGGAAACTTTACAATACTTACAAAAGCTATGTGAAGTAAATGCTGGATTTGTAACAAAAACCTTTAAAAAAGAAGCACTTAGACTTGTTCAGGATATTAGTGTAAATGAATTAAACAACCACAATATTTCACTGCCATTCCCAGTTGAAGACAAACTTGTTAAATTAGCATAATAAAAACGAGGTCCAATAAAATGGACCTCGTTTTTTTGGGTAGTGAGGAATATTCCCGCCAGAATTCGAGTGAATCTCGCGCGTTTCACCAATAATCCCGCGAGCTGGACTTTTGAAAGGATTTTTTAAAGTATTTCTGCCTGACACGCCAAACGATGTCCGTTTGTTAGTTCATTCTTTAGTTTTTTCTGTTCCTGCTCGTTTGGCGCAGATAATCCCGTACCTTTTATGACTTTGACTGTACACTGTCCGCATGTTCCTTTGCGGCATTTATAATTTATTTGCTTCCCTTGATTCAGGGCTGCGTCCAACAGCTTTCCTTTTACAGGGTGAATTTCAATCTTACTGCCGTTTTGCTCCACGGTGATTTCTTCTGTCTTGATTTTTTTGCTCTTGGTCGGTACTGCCACCTGCGGTTTTACAATCAGCCTTCCTGGAATTAGGGAACCAACTGTGAATACGCGATTATTCATTAGTCCCCCATTGATTCCAATGTACAAATAGCTGAAGGGCGTTTAATTCGTAAAACGATTGTTTCATAAACACGGAAAGGATGATTCATCCCTTCGACACCTAAGTAAGCAGTATCAAAATCCTCTGATATAGCAAGGTCTAGATTATTTCTCCCTGTATTAACCAGCACACCCGATTTCCCTTTTAAAACAGGTGATTGAAATACCCCATCGGTAACCAATTCACGAATATGCTCAATTTCTAATACATTGGTATCGCGGTGGACACGATGGATAAGTGAATATAGCTGAGGGGATAGTACAAGTGCAAAGGGTCCATTGTGATTCATTTCAAGCAGCTTATTCCTTGCATCGACAATATCCTGAAAAGCATTTCCAGATTCAAACCATTCACCAATTAAATGTGTTAAACGGCCAGGTACATTCATTAAACCTGGAATGTCAAATTCCTTGGCTCCATGGAATATCATTTGATCTTCTAGAATCGCTACATCTCGGGCAGCATTGGCTGCGGCTGAAAAGTCAATAGGGATATCTAATACCTTTGCCTGCTCTAGGTCACGCCAGTATAAAACGAAGTCTTTATATAGTAAAGGAATGGTATAGTTCACCCTTTTACTTGTCTCAATATCTGTATCGAAGGATCCCTGAAAATCCATTTTTGCTTCTAGATTTTCTGCAAATATGTCATTAAAAATACTTTGTACGCCTCTTCCAAGCGGACCATATAGTTCAATAAAGCGGCGCCCGACCAATTGCCTCCTGGCAGCATCGATGACGGTTTGATCCAACTGAGTAAACTCTTGATTCGATAATGGTGAATCCGGGTATAAATGTATTTTGTTCATTAGTCTATCCTCTCATTTCCTTAGATTAAGCTTCCCACCGTAAAGCCCCTTCTCTGTTTAGTCTGAGGCGTATGGGTTTCTACCGTTGTAGCTGTTGATCGGTCTAAATGATCATGATCCTCATCGTGATGGGCATGTGGGTCTACATAATTGGTATCAAATCGACTATTAATTTCAATTAGCATTTGTTTTACCTGCTGATAATCCTTATACGAAACTTCCCTTAAGCTTTTTAACATCGTACTTCGCTCTTCATCCGTAAATCGAAAAAGGGCTAAATCTAAGTGTTCGACGAAATTATGTAAACCGAATTTTTCAAGATTAAGTTCTTGTAAAAGTCGATTAAATTCATTGTTGGTTGGGGAAAAATCTTTCTCGTCTTTTACTTGTTGAAATTTACTAATAAGCGGTATAAGTACAACTAGACGGGATAAACGCTGTTCTTCTTCTTCATAAATATGGTGATAATACAGTCTCTCATGTTCGTCGGTGGCATTTTGAATGACCGGGTCAAGCATATTCATAAATTTCTCGATCGCATCTTTGGTAGTCGTAAATATTTGAAAAAAAATCTTTAACTCTTCCTGCACTGCCTGCACCTCCTAATACTCACTACCTGTCATTATTGACGTAGAATTTCTTTTCTAAAACCTTAATGTTACAATCTTCTGAACAAATTGGTTTAGTGAATAACTCTGGTTGATTGATACATAATAACAATGGCTAATATTAATCGATTAGGAGGAGAAGTATATGATGCAAAATCAGCAAGGTCAACAAGGACAAATGCATCAAAATATGCATGTCGGTAATGTGCCATCGCAGCTTAATCATGGTGGACATGAGGTATTTGATTTACATGAAGTATTAGGAGCATCAATTGGTACATTAAATTCGTATTTGTTATTACGTCAACATGTAAAAGATCCTGAATTACTCGACATTCTTGACCGCCAATATAAATTTATGCAGGATGAATACAATATCACAGTGGAGTGTTTCAGGTCAGGACAAAATCCTTCCCATCCTACTTCTAGGTATGAAATGAAGCAAGGCAATGACTTCATCTACGGTATGAAGCCAACTCAGCCAAAAAAACCTTGGCAATCGGTGTCTGAGGTAAATGATGAATACATTTCAAGCTGTATGCTGGGCTCCTGCAAATCTGGCGCTTCGATGAAAACCATGGCAGCACTAGAAACAACCAATCCAGTTGTTCGCCGCGTGCTTGCTGATTCGGTACCTAATTGCATTGAAATGGGTTATGAACTTTCTATTTATCAAAATAAACATCATTACTATCAAGTGCCGCAGCTTGCAGAGACTGACATGAATCAGTACAGAAATGCATTCGCACCTGCACAAGGCCAAGCAACGGGACAACAAATGGGTCAAATGCACATGCCAAATAATAACCTACCTCATTAACAAAAAAACGTTATCCTTTCAATAAGGATAACGTTTTTTTTTACTATTAACTTAATCCCCGCATTTAGTAAAAATGCTTCTCCTCTTTTAGACCTATGACTTTTTCCCCTTACGTAACGAATAGAACTTTTTTATTATTAGGAAGGCATGTCCCAAAAGTGCAAAATTTTTACAAATAGAAGGATCGTACTTGTTCTTAATTAGGCACAATGACACTCGTTTTCTTCTTTGAAATTTTTCTTGGGGAGATTCTGCTGTTTTTCGTAGTAAAAAATACTATATTACTAGGAAGGTGACCATGTTGAAAAAGAAACCATTACGGAGTGCAAAGAAAATTTTAACATCATCTCTTGCTGTAACACTTCTTGTATTTCCATTCCTTTCATCAACTCAAGTAAATGCAGCACCGAAAACAGATAAAAATCCTGTTTTAGAACTTCGGCTCATGGAAACAACAGATCTACATACAAATCTACTAAGCTACGACTATTACAAAAATGCAGAGTATCTAAAAGTTGGCTTAGCAAGTACAGCAGCTCTTGTAAAATCTGCTCGTGCTGAAGTAGAAAACAGTGTATTGGTTGATAATGGTGACTTAATTCAAGGAACTCCATTAGGAACGTATAAGGCAAAAATTGATCCACTTGAAGATGGAGAAGTTCACCCAGTATTTAAAGCGATGAACCGAATGGACTATGATATTGCTACATTAGGTAACCACGAGTTTAACTATGGTCTCGACTTTCTAGAAGAAGCATATGATGATGCGAATTTTCCTGTTGTCAATGCCAACGTCTATGTAGATGATAATGACAATAATCCTGATAATGACCAAAATAAATTTACCCCTTTTAAAATCGTCAACAAAAAAGTCGTTGATGAAAAGGGGAAAAAACATGTTATAAAGGTTGGGTTTATCGGTTTTGCCCCTCCACAGATTAACGAGTGGGATAAAGCTAATCTAGATGGGAAAGTAATCACAAAAGGCATCGTAGAGACAGCAAAAAAATTCCTGCCGCAAATGAGAGAAGAGGGTGCCGATCTAATCGTTGCGATGACACACTCTGGCTTTAGCGGCAATAAGGAAAACACAGAAGATGTCATTTATGCATTAAGTGAAGTCCCTGGAATCGATGCGATTACATTCTCGCATACACATAAATTATTCCCGGCAAAAACAGATGCAGCGCTTGATGGTTTATTTAAAGGTGCTGACGGTAAACCGCTTCCTGGTGTAGACAATGCGAAAGGAACCATAAACGGCGTTCCAGCGGTACAAGCTGGATACGGTGGCGGTTCATTAGGAATTATCGACCTTGACCTTGTAAAAGTAAAAGGTAAATGGTCTGTAGTAGATTCTCAATCTTCAACACGTGAGATTTCTTCGCCAACACAAGTTAAGCCTGTTCAATCCATCGTTGATGCAGTTATGGCTGACCATGAAGCAACGATAAATTACGTAAATACTCCAATTGGAAAAACAACAGATGACATTCACAGTTATTTCTCACTGGTACAAGATGATCCTTCCATCCAAGTAGTGACTAATGCACAAAAATGGTATGTCGAAAAGTACATTACCCAAAGCAAGCCGGAATATCAGGACCTGCCTATCCTTTCAGTTGGTGCTCCATTCAAGGCCGGCCGTAATGGTGTGGCCGAGTATACCGAAATCCAAGCAGGTGATTTAACCATACGCAGTGCAGGAGACTTGTACTTGTATGACAATACATTGAAAGCGGTCAAAGTTAAAGGCTCAGTGGTTAAAGAGTGGATTGAAATGACTGCTGGGAAGTTCAATACCATTGACCCTAATAAAACAGAAGAACAACCATTATTAAATCCAGCGTTCCAAGTTTTTAACTTCGATGTCATTGATGGAGTTCAATATCAAATTGATGTCACAGCTCCAGCAAAATATGATCCATCCGGAAATGTGATTAACCCAGAATCCAGCCGTGTGGTTAACTTGACTTATAACGGCCAGCCTGTGGATCCAAATCAAGACTTTATTGTTGTTACAAATAACTATCGTGCTGGCGGCGGCGGTAACTTCCCAGGAGTAAAAGGAAGCGAATTGGTCGTTGACTCTGCTGATGAAAACCGTCAAATTTTGATGGATTATATCACTGAGATGAAGGAAATCACTCCAACTGCTGATAATAACTGGTCAATTGCACCAATCCCTGGTGATGTGAACGTAACGTTTACTACCTCACCAGTTGCCAAGAAATATACCACTGAAGGCGGCAATATTTCCTATACTGGAAAAACAGATTCCGCTGGCTTTGGTATTTTTAAATTAGACATTGGTTTCACTCCTGTTAATATTCAGCTTCTTGGCTTAAACGATTTACACGGTCAGCTTGATACGGATACAAAATTAAAAAGAGATGGCCAAGATGTATTGGCTGGAAGTATGGAATACACAGCTGCTGCAATCAAGCAACGTGAAGCTACAAACGAAAATACACTTCTTGTCCACTCAGGTGATATGATTGGCGGAAGTCCGCTTGTTTCAGCATTGTTCCAAGATGAGCCAACTGTAGAGGTCATGGAAGCAATGGGCTTTGATGTCGGAACTCTTGGCAACCATGAGTTTGACGAGGGAATTGCAGAATTACGCCGAATGATCAATGGTGGTGACCATCCAGCTGGAAAAGGTACTGAAGACTATGACGGAATGAATTTCCCAGTTATTGCAGCCAATGCTTTTGACAAATCAACAGGTGAATTAATTACAGGTGCACCATACGTAATTAAGGAAGTTGCTGGTCAAAAGATCGGATTTATCGGTGTCGTTACACAAGAAACTCCTGATATGATAGTGACTAAAGGAAATGAAAATCTTCAAATTACTGACGAAGCAGAAGCAATTAACAAGTATACTGCAGAGTTAAAAGATCAAGGTATTGAAGCAATTGTAGTTTTAGCGCATAACCCTACTAGTCAAGAAGGCTATACAGATGGATTTGACGCTTCCAGAATTGCTGAAAAAGTAGATGATGAAGTAGATGTTATCTTTGCTGCTCATAACCATGTTTTCAATGATAAAGTAGTAGATAACAAGTTAATTGTTCAAGCATATTCCTATGGTTCGGCATTCTCTGATGTGGATCTAGTAATTAATCCTGAAACGGGAGAGATTGTAAAGAAAGAAGCAGAAGTGGTAACAGTATATCAAGCTGATTACACGCCAGATCCTACTGTTTCAGCGATTATGAAAAAGTACCAAGATTTAGTGGCTCCAATGAAAGAGGAAGTAGTGGGTAGCTCTGCAACTACATTAGCTAAAGCATATCCGTCAACAGCTGGAGAGTTTGCTGATAATGGTCTTGGCAACTTAATTGCTGATGGAATGAAAGCAGCTATGAACACAGATTTTGCCCTAATGAATGGCGGGGGTGTTCGTGCACAGCTTGACGCTGGTGAAGTAACATTCGGGGATTTATTCACCATTCAACCATTTGGGAATGTATTAAATAAAATTAACCTAAGTGGTGCGGATTTAAAAGAAGTATTAAACAAGCAAATTACACCAAAAGGTCTTGACTATCATATTGCTGGGTTCAAGTACACATACACTTGGGATGATACAGCAAAAACAGGTCAGGTTGTTGACATCTTTTTACCGGATGGAAGCAAAATTGACCCAGCCCAAGAGTATTCAGTTGTAGTAAACAATTACATGTATGGTAATGCCAGCTATGGTATTGGTGCCTTAGCAACGGGCTTAGAAGTAGGTCCTGAAGATCTACAAGCAACAGTTGACTATGTAAAAACACTACCATCCCAATTTGAATACAAAGCAGAAGGTCGAATTCAAAAAGTAACACCTTAATAGTTTTAAACTGCAGCCTAACAAAGGAAATTTCTCTTTGTTAGGCTGATTTTCATTTTACTGAATACTTTTTTAAAAATAAAAAAGACCAGTATTTCTACTGATCTTGTTATCCACCTTATGTATGGTGGAGACGGCGGGAATCGAACCCGCGTCCAAAGATATCGGCACTTAAGCTTCTACGAGTGTAGTCGACATATTGGCGCTTCGCTGATCCTTTTGCCTATCGACAGGCGGCCGGTCAGCTAGTCTGGTTGTTCTCTTCCTTCGCCCTCAGACGGTGGACTCCGGCGTAGCCTACTTAGAGTGAGTCCGCTACCCTACCACATAGGCGATGGAGGGGCGAACAGCTATGCAGTATTAAGCTGCGAAAGCTAGGTTGTTGTTAGTTTTGCCAGTTATAGGCGTTGACGTTTTAACGAGGCCGATCCCCTCGACTCGCAACCCAAGCTCGAACTACCCCTGTCGAATCCGTAGCGCCCCCATTATAAAATGTGCTGAAATCTAGTTAAAGATTTTAGCAAGCGTTAGGATGCTCAACAATAGTTTGAGCAAAAGTTTCCGTCGCGTTTCTCAGCGACAAACTTATTATAACACACTGAGCAAATTTTTCAATTGTAATTATTTGTAATTACATCTTTTGTCGATCACGGAATGCTCGCTCAATATCACGTTTTGCCTCTTTTTGCTTCAGAACTTCACGTTTATCATAATTCTTTTTACCCTTTGCTAGTCCTAATAATACCTTTGCAAATCCATTTTTCAGATAAATTTTTAATGGTATTAGTGCATAGCCTGCTTCCCTTGTTTCTCCAAAAAGCTTATTTATTTCGCGCTTATGGAGCAAAAGCTTTCTTTGACGCAATGGATCGTGATTATAGCGATTCCCTTGCTCATACGGACTTACATGCGCATTTAACAAATGCATTTCACCATTATGGATCCTTGCATAGGAATCCTTTAAATTCACTTTTCCAGCACGAATGGACTTGATTTCTGTTCCTTGAAGAACAATTCCAGCCTCGTATGTTTCTTCTATAAAGTAATCATGGTATGCTTTTTTATTTTGTGCAACCACTTTCCCTATACCTTTTGGCATGTCTCTCACCTCGTTATGGGTTAATTTTAGCAGAAAACGTTATTCATAACAATTGAAAGAGAGCCTCTAAAAAGGCCCTCTCCTAAATTATCTTTTCTTATTTTTCCGTTTGGTGCTTTTGTTCTTAGGGACATTATCGTAAAACTTCTTTTTCTTTCTCGTACTGCCTTGACCAGTACCTTCTGACTTTTGACCTCCGCGTCCTTCTTGAGCTTTATTGCGGCGCGGCTTTTTCGTATCGCTGCCTGTTTTGAACACCCTAGTAGTCTCTGTACGCTCGCGGCGGGTCCCTTTCATGCCGACGATTTCAAAGTCGATGGAACGTTCATCCTTATTGACTTTTACTACTCTAACAGTAATTTCATCACCGATTCGGAACACATTCCCTGTCCGTTCGCCAATCATCGCAAAATGGCGCTCGTCAAAACGATAGTAATCATCCGTCAAATAACTGACATGAACGAGACCTTCGATCGTATTTGGCAGTTCGACAAACATCCCAAAATTGGTGACTGAGCTGATGATACCGTCGTATTCTTCACCAATTTTGTCTTCCATATATTCAGCTTTCTTTAGTTCATCCGTTTCACGTTCTGCGTCAACAGCTCTACGCTCCATCTTTGATGAATGCTGAGCAATTTCCGGTAATCTTGCATTCCATTTTTCCCTTGTTGTCTCATCGAGCTTTCCTTCAATTAGATACGTCCGGATCAAACGATGAACAATAGTATCTGGATATCGGCGAATTGGCGATGTGAAATGAGTATAAAACTCTGTCGATAGACCAAAGTGTCCTAGGCTTTCTGGATCGTATTTCGCCTGCTGCATGGACCTGAGCATAACGGTCGAAATAACCATCTCTTCCGGCTTACCCTGAACTTCTTCAATAATTTCCTGCAGGGCTCTTGGATGAACGTCATTCGCCGTTCCTTTGACAATGTATCCAAAATTGGTGATAAACTCAAAAAATCTTCTTAGCTTATCTTCTTTCGGATCTTCGTGGATTCGGTAAATAAACGGAACTTCCATCCAGTGAAAATGCTCTGCAACTGTTTCATTAGCAGCAAGCATGAATTCTTCAATTAACCTTTCAGCTATAGAACGCTCGCGCAGAACAACATCAACAGGTTTACTATCATCATCCACCAAGACCTTTGATTCTTTAAAATCAAAATCAATAGCACCGCGCTTCATTCTTTTTTCACGAAGAACTTGAGCTAGTTCTTCCATTAATTCAAACATCGGCACAAGTGAATCGTAGCGACTCCTTGTTTCTTCATCTTTATCAACTAAAATCTTATTTACATCATGATAGGTCATCCGCTCAGTCGTTTTAATGACACTTTGAAAAATCTCATGATTAACCACTTGACCTTCACTGTTGATTTCCATATCACAAGACAATACTAACCGATCAACTTGTGGGTTTAAAGAACAAATACCATTGGATAAACGGTGGGGGATCATCGGAATAACCCTGTCGACTAAATAAACACTGGTTGCCCGTTCTTCCGCCTCAAGGTCAATTGGCGTTCCTTCTTTCACATAATAGCTGACATCTGCAATATGTACGCCAAGCTTATAATTGCCATTTTCAAGCTTGGTCACAGTAACCGCATCATCAAGGTCTTTCGCGTCAGCTCCATCTATAGTGACAATCGTTTCATTTCGTAGATCACGGCGGTTCGCCAATTCGCTTTCATCGATAGTATCAGGGGTCTCATTTGCCTGCTTTAATACTTCATCTGGAAATGCCATCGGCAGACCATGCTTATGAATAACAGAGAGAATATCCACACCAGGATCATTTTTATGTCCAAGAACCGTAATAACTTCTCCTTCAGCACTCTTCCTGCCTTCTGGATAGGTCGTTAATTTGACGACAACTTTATGTCCTTCTACCGCACCTTTTGATGCTGATTTGGGAATAAAAATATCACTAGCAAACTTCTTATCATCTGGAATCACAAAACCAAAGCTTTTGCTTTCTACATAGGTACCAACAATTTGTTGTACTCCACGCTCAAGAATGCGAATAATGCTGCCTTCCCTGCGCTGACCAGAGCTTTCTGATGATATACGGGCAAGTACGGTATCTCCATGCATTGCCGTATTAGTTTCATTTGGTGGAATAAAAATATCGTCCATTCCTGGCTCATCTGGTATCACAAAAGCGAATCCTTTAGCATGACCCGTTAATTTCCCACGAATAAGGTTCATTTTTTGCGGCAAACCATAGCGGTTGCTGCGAGTACGAACTACAAGCCCTTTTTCTTCCATTTGAACAAGCGCTTTTACAAACTCCTTAAAATCACTCGAATCTGAAATACCAAATGCCTCTTCCAGCTCTTGGACTGTTAAAGGTTTGTAAGCCTCATCTTTCATATATTGTAATAGTTTATCAACGTGCAGTTGAATATTATCTTCCAATAAAATCCCTCCTCAAAGGATTAGTTCTGCCAATCTAATTTTTCTAAAAAGGCGTAAATATCTTCATGAAGCTGATCACGTTCTTTATCTAACGTGATAACATGTCCTGATTCCTCATACCATTTTATTTCCTTCATTACAGACTCTACTTCATTGTAAATTATGTTTGCACTTTCTGTGTTTATCATTTTGTCATGACTAGCTTGAACGACAAATGTTGGAGCATAGATCATATCAACATGATTACGGACGTCAGAAATTAATGATTGAAGCTCTTTTAAGGTCTTCATCGGCGTTTTCGCAAACTCATTCATTTCCAATTCGATTTGTTCTTCGGTTTTCCCTTCCCGTACCTTATATTCACGGGCGTACTCGAGAATTCCTTGATACATCACTTCTTCACTTTTTATATACATAGGTGCACACATCGGAACAATACCTTTTATAGGTACAGTGTAACCCAATTTTAAGGAAAATACGCCGCCAAGCGAAAGTCCTCCAACTGCAATTTCTGCATGTCCTTGATTTTTCAAAAAATTATAGCCATTTATGACGTCCTGCCACCAATCTGCTGGACCAGTATGCACAAGTTCCTCTGGGGGGACTCCATGCCCTTTGTAGTGAGGGGCATGACAGGTATAGCCCTTTTTTTCTAAAAAGCGTCCCAACATCCGAACATCAGCCGAATTACCTGTAAATCCATGAAGCAATAGAATCGCTCGTTTTCCTCCTTTAAAGGTAAAAGGCTTCGGTGTAGCAATTTTCATAGTAAAAACTCCTTCAACTCTAATCAAAATCCATTATCTTAGTTTAAGCAAACTAATGGGTAACATTCCAGAAAAAAGCCTTCGATTTTTGTGCATTAAAAAAAACCTGACATAAACCAGGTTTTTGAGCATTCTTTATTAAACTTCGAAGTATGCAACTAAGATTGCAAGAATAATGAAAAGAACTGCTAATACTACAGTAATACGATGTAGAATCAAATCAAGTCCACGTGCTTTTTGCTTACCGAATAATGTTTCTGCACCACCTGAAATGGCACCAGATAATCCAGCACTTTTACCTGATTGCAATAAAACAACAAGAATAAGTCCAATACTAACGATTACTAATAATGTAACAACCAATGCATGCATGTAAGCCACCTCCTGTTTGTTCGTACATTTCACAGTATTTTAAATGTACCATATTATTGCCCTTTTAACAATACTAGTGTTTGTGTCAGCCTATAGGAATTTACCTAAAGATGGATGAGACCATTCCAAACTAGATCCCCCTCTGGGGTGACCATGGACCCTTTTCTTTTTGTATTTCGGTCACTCCAGCACCCTTGGAGTGACCGTGAACTCTCTTCTTTTTGTATTTCGGTCACTCCAGCACCCTTGGAGTGACCGTGAACTCTCTTCTTTTTATGTTTCGGTCACTCCAGCACCCTTGGAGTGACCGTGAACTCTCTTCTTTTTATGATTCGGTCACTCCAGCACCCTTGGAGTGACCGTGAACTCTCTTCTTTTTATGTTTCGGTCACTCCAGTACCCTTGGAGTGACCGTGAACTCTCTTCTTTTTGTATTTCGGTCACTCCAGCACCCTTGGAGTGACCGTGAACTCTCTTCTTTT